>CAWCBM010000009.1:0-15764 GCA_963793775.1 uncultured Solirubrobacterales bacterium | reverse complement strand
CCTTTCCGTACATGTCGCCGAGCCGGCCGATGATCGGGGTCGCCACCGAGGCGCTGAGCAGGTACGCGGTCAGCACCCAGCCGACGGCGCTCTCGGTGGTGTGGAGCGAGTCCTGAATCTGCGGGAGCGCGGGGACGACCAGCGACTGGAGCAGGGCGTAGGAGATACCGCCGAGAGAGAGGACCGCGAGGATGATCCGCGGGCTTGGGGTCAATGCGCGCCGCACGTTCCATGACGATAGCAGATCGTTTGCTTATACAAAGCGTTTGCGCAAACGTGGTAACCTTGGGAGCGTGACAAAGGACACGAGCAGCACCGAGATGGTCGGGATCGCCAAGCGCTGGCCCGCGCTGCTGATGATCAAGCTCGGCCGGATCACGATGTACCGCTTCACCGAGGCGCTTGAGCCGTTCGGCGTCCGCCCGCGCCACGTGGCGGCGCTGATCGAGCTCCGCGACAGCGGCGGGCTCACCCAGCAGGCCCTCTCGGGGGCGCTTCACCTCGACCCCACCAACCTGGTCGCGATCCTCAACGACCTCGAGCAGCGCGGCTACGCCATTCGTCGCCGCGACCCCCAGGATCGCCGCCGCCACCTGGTCGAGGCGACCGACGAGGGCGTCGCGGTGATCGACAGGGTCGCTGAGGTCATGGACGGGGTCGAGTCAGAGCTCCTCGCCGGCCTCGAACCCGGCGAGCGCGAAGCGTTGGAGAGCGCGCTGACCACGATCTGGGAGGTCAGCGGCGGCTACGAGGTCTGGTCCCAGGTCGCGGCGGAGCCCGAGGACAAGGCCGCCTAAAGGCGCTCGAGCACCTCGGCGGCGGCGCGCTCGCCCGAGCGCACCGCCCCGTCCATGTAGCCGTTCCAGTAGGTCGAGGTCTCGGTCCCTGCCCAGTGGATGCGGCCGACCGGCTTGCGGATTGCCGGGCCGTGGGCGGTCAGCGTCCCCGGGCCCAGGATCCCGACCGGACATCCCCGGGTGAACTTCTGCTGCTTCCAGATCGTCTCGATGTACTCGACCGGGTTCGCCGCCTGAGCGCCGAAGAAGTCGACGTAGTTGGCCAGCGCTGCCGACCGGCGCGCGGGCCCGTCGAGGCTCGCGAACGCGCGCGCCTGGTCGCCGCCGACAAACCCGAACACGACCCCCTTGCTGCCGTCCTCGGGCGAGTCGTCGAAGGTGACGTTGATCGGTCCCCTGTCGGAGATCACCTGGCCGCTGAACCCGTCGTCGCGCCAGAACGGGCGGTCGTAGACCGCGGTCACCTTGGTCAGGTTGCCCTGCGGGAAGCGCTCGATCAGCTCGAGCCGCCGGTCGGGCAGGTCGGGCTCGTAGTCGATCCGGCCGGTGAGCACCGGGGGAATCGCGACGATCACGCGCTTGGCCTCGACGTCGAGGCGCGCGGACCGGACGGTGACGCCGCCGCGGTGCCGGATGATCCGGTGCACCGGCGTCCTCAGCACCACCCGCCGCCCGAGCTTCTTGGCCATTCGCTCGCAGATCAGCTGCGAGCCGCCGAAGAACCGCGACTCCTGAGCGCCGCCGGCGGTGAGGAAGTTGCGCTCGAAGGTGCCGACGTTCTGCTCGTTGCCCGACGCGGCGATGTAGAAGAGCGCGAACAGCAGTGAGAGCTCGCGCGGCTCGGCGCCGAAGATCGGCCGGGTGGCGACCGAGGCCAGCGTGCGGAACCGTGGCGCCTGGGTGTTCTGGTCGATGAACTGCTGCAGCGTCTGCGAGTCCCAGGCGGCGGCGTTCGCGGCCTGCCAGGGGGCGTCGACGGGGATCTGGGCCGCCATCTCGTCGAGCCGGGTGACGAAGATCGCCAGGTCCGGCAGGATCACCGGGTCGGGCGGAGCGATCCCAAGCGGGCCCGACGCCGGGTAGCGAAGCCGGGTGCCCTCGGCGATGTAGAGGTTGTCGCCGCTGTTGTAGGTCGGGAAGGTTCCCACCTTCATCTTCTGCGCCAGCGCGAGGATGTGGTCCTGCGTCGGGCCGATGAAGGTGCCGCCGCGTTCGGTGATCTCCCCGTTGCCGATGTCGGCGTTGAGCGCCCGGCCGCCGACCCGGTTGCGCGCTTCGAGCACGATCGCCGAGCGTCCGGCGCGTTCGATCTCCCGGGCCGCCGTCAGCCCCGCGAACCCCGCGCCGACGATGGCGACGTCGGTGCGGCGCCTCTGACGGCGGTGCGGCTTCGCCCCGAGCCCGGGCGCGCGCGAGAGCGCCGTGCCGGCGGTCGCCGCGGCGCCGGCGCCGAACAGCCGCCGGCGCGAGATTCCGCTCTCGTTCGGACGGTCCTCCACCGGCGAGAATCATCTCACCTCGGCTCGGAAATACGATCCGCCGATGAGACTCTCCGAGCAGCGGCAGGCTGTGGCCGACGCGTGCCGGCGCCTCGCCGCGGCGGGCCTGGTGATCGGGACCTCGGGGAACGTCAGCGCCCGCGACGGCGAGTTGGTCGCGGTCACCCCGACCGGCGCCGAGCTCGGCTCGCTCGAGCCGGAGCAGGTGAGCGTCGTCGACCTCGCCGGTGCCCTGGTCGACGGCGAGCTCGAGCCGACCTCGGAGCTCGGCCTTCACCTCGGCCTCTACGAGCGCTTCGGCGCGGGCGCCGTCGTCCACACCCACGCCCCCGCCTCGACCGCGCTCTCGTGCGTGATCGACGAGCTTCCCTGCGTTCACTACTCGATGCTCCTGTTCGGCGGCAGCGTCCGCGTCGCGCCGTACCGGACCTTCGGCACGACGGAGCTCGCCGAGTCGGCGCTCGGCGCCCTTGCCGAGCGCACCGCCGCGCTGCTCGCAAACCATGGCGCGGTCACCCACGCCGGCGACCTCGAGGCGGCGGTCGAACTCAGCCTGCTACTCGAGTGGGCGTGCGACGTCTACGCGCGGGCGGCGGCGGTCGGCGAGCCGCGGACGCTCGACGCCGATCAACAGCGGGCCGTGATCGAGGCCGCGATCGCGCGCGATTACGGCCGCACCAGGCCGGCGGCAACGGAATGACCGCCACGATGCGCGCAGTGACCATGGGCGTCCACGTCCTCGACGTTCTGGTGCGTCCGGTCGAGGAGATCCCCGAGGGGCAGGGCGGCCAGCTCGTCGACGAGATCCGGATCACCGCCGCCGGCTCTGCCGGCGGGGCGGCGCTGACGCTCGCCAAGCTCGGCGCCGACGTCCGGAGTGCCGGCGCGATCGGCACCGACGCGGTGGGCGAGATGCTCGTCGGGCTGCTCGAGCGCGGGGGCATTGACACCTCGCTGCTCGTTCGCCGCGGCGAGATCCAGACCTCGGCCAGCGTGCTGCCGATCCGACCGACCGGCGAGCGACCCGCGTTTCACGTCGTCGGCGCCAACGCCACCTACGGGCCGGGTGACGTCGACTGGCAGGCGATCGGCGAGCTCACCCATCTGCACCTCGGGGGTCCCGAGTTCATGGGCGGCGAGGCGGCCGCCCAGATCCTCGCCGAGGCCCGAGCGCGCGGCGCGGTTACCTCGGCCGACGTCCTCGCCCCGGGCGACCCCGGTCTGCTCGAGTGGATCGCGCCGGCGCTCGCCGAGCTCGACTACCTCCTGCCCAACGACGAGCAGGTGCTGGGGTTCATCGGCTCCGACGACCTCGAGGCCGCGTCGCGGGCGCTGGTCGGGCGCGGCGTCGGCTGCGTGGTCGCCACCCGCGGCGCCGAGGGAGCGCTGATCGTCGACGCCGCCGGCGCCGAGGCGGTGCCTGCGTTCGAGGTCGAGGTCATCGACACCACCGGCTGCGGCGATGCGTTCTCGGCCGGCTTTCTGCGCGGCCTCTCGCTGGGTCGCGACCGGCGCGCGGCTGCCGAGCTCGGCAGCGCGGCGGCGGCGCTGGTCGCCGGCGGTCTCGGCAGCGATTACGGCGACTTCGACCTCGCCGGAGCGGACGCCCTGATCGCAGACGGCCGCCGCCGGCGCTAGGCCGGACCTTTACACGCGGTGATGTAACACTCCGCGCCTTCGTGGTGTAAACCGTGTGTCCCGTGGTCGAACCCGACGACACCGAGGCGGCCGAGGCCGGGGAGCCGACCTCGCGCGCGGTCAAGCTGATGACCGCGCTGAAGCTGGCCCGGGAGCTGCTCCCGGGCGACAGTCGCTACGGCGACCCCCTTTCGACCGCCGGCAACGCTCCGAGCCGCCAGGCGGGACGCCAGCTCGGCGAGCTCGCCTCCGAGCGCCCCGGGGTGCTGAAGGAGGCCGGGCTGTCGGCGCTTCAGGTGTGGGATGCGGTGGCGCAGAGCGCCGGCCGCCAGCGGGGCAGCGACGAGACCGTGATCGTGTTCACCGACCTGGTCGGGTTCTCCGACTGGGCGCTGGAGGTCGGCGACGATGCCGCGGTCGAGCTGCTGCGAGACGTCGGCGAGGCGATCGAGCCCCCGGTCAAGGCGCGCGGCGGCGTGGTCGTCAAACGGCTGGGAGACGGGATGATGGCCGCGTTCGCGGAGCCCGGCGAGGCCGCCGCGGCGACCTTCGAGGCCTTCGACCGGCTCGAGTCCGTCGAGGCCGGCGGCTACCGTCCGCGCATGCGGGCCGGGATGCACCTCGGAGAGCCGAAGCGTCTCGGCGAGGACTTCTTCGGCGTCGACGTCAACGTCGCCGCCCGCGTGGCCGACGCTGCCTCGGCGGACGAGCTCCTGGTCTCGGGGGCGACGCTCTCCGAGCTCGACACCGACGACTACTCCGCGAAGAAGAAGCTGCTCTTCCGAGCGAAGGGGGTACCGCGAGACATCGCGGTCCACTCGCTGAAGCGAAAGAGGAATCGATGACCGCGATCGAGGCGCGGGTCGAGACGCTCGACGAGGAGGTCCGCCTGATGCGCGCCCGCGTCGACTCGATGGGCGGCGACGTCGTCGAGCTGCGATCCAGCATCGATCGGGTCGAGCCACACCTCGAGGAGGTGAACCGGTTCGTCCATCCGCTGCGCCGGATCGGCGACCGAGCCAGGGGGCGCGGACGCCAGCCGCGCGGCTGACCGGGTCGAGCGCGCGGCGCGTGGCCGTGACTCTGATCACGGCCGCCGTGGCCGCGGTCGGATGCGGCGGCGACGACGAGACGCAACCGCCACCGCCGCCCGACGAGCGGGTCGAGACCGGCGACAAGCTTCCGAGGCTGCCGGACCGGTGGGAGCGCTACGAGAACCGGCCCGGCGGCTTCGTCGTCGGGCTGCCCCCGGGATGGAAGGCGTCGGATCGCGACCGCGGTCCGACCTCGCTGATCCGCTCCAACGATCGCCTGGTCGCGATCTCGATCTCCCCGGATCGAACCGACGCGGCCCTCGGCATCGACCTCGACCAGTTCGCCGCCCGCGCGACGGCCGCGCTGCCCGGCCTCCAGGGCGCTGCCGAACCGTCCGATCCCAAGCCCTACAAGCACCGCTACAACGCGGTCCAGTCGACGCTCGACGCCAAGGACGCCGAGAGCGGCGTCAAGGAGCGGGTCTCCCTGATCGTCATCCGCCGCGACCACGTGGTCACGTTCACGGTCGTGATCGCCGCCAACGCCGACCGGCGCGCCCGCCCGTCGGAGCGGCTCGCCCGCGAGGTGGTCGCAACGCTCCGGAGCCGCCCACCGTCGGGTTAACCTGCGGCCATGCGGCGTTTGCGGATCGTGACGCTGGCGGGGCTCGGGTTACTCGCCGCGGTCTCGACCGCGAGTGCCGGCGGCGGCGAGATCGGCGGTCCCCCGAGCCGGGATCCCGACCGCTGCCTGAAGCTCATTCGTCCCTGCACGGACGCCGTGGTGATCGGCATCGGCCACCACTTCAACGGCCCCACCGAGATCGTCGCCTACCACTCGCGCATCGGCCTCTGCCTCGACTTCGACCGGCGCGACGGCAGCTCGGGGAGCTGCGGTGGCAACGAGCCGCTGCCGCCGGAGGGCAAGGCGGTCTTCGCCAACCGCTGGGAGTACGCGAGCGATCCGGGCGGGTGGTCCGGGATCTCGGGGTTCCTGCGGCCGGACGTCGCCTCGGTCGTGATCAGCTTCCGGCGAGACGGCGAACGCGAGCGCGCGAAGGCGACGATCGCCCAGGTGAGCGGCGAGCTGCTCGACGCGATTCACGAGGACGAGCCCTTCGGCGTGTTCGAGTCGCTGGTACGGGGCTGCGTCAAGGCAAAGCGCTTCCGCGCCGTGGCGCTCGACGCCTTCGGCGAGGTGCTCGGGCGCTCGCAGGTGCCGTTCCGTCGGCCCTGTCGGGGCGACGCCGGGTCCGTGGGCATCGTGGTCGCACCGAAGGCTGAGACGTTCGGCTAGCCGCGGTCGGGGCGGTCGGGGTAGACGTCGTCGATCGTCAGCAGCGGCTCGAACGGCGCGCCCGCTGCCTCGGCGATCCTCTCGGCGCCGCCCGCGAGGCGGTCGACGACGCAGACGCCGCCGACGATCTCGAGCCCCTCCTCGCGCATGCGGTCGATCGCCGAGACGGTAGAGCCGCCGGTGGTCACCGTGTCCTCGACGACCAGGCACCTCGTGCCCGCCTCGACCGGGCCCTCAACCCACCGCTGCAGGCCGTGCTCCTTGCGCTCCTTGCGGACGAAGAAGCCGCGCAGACCGGCGCCGCCGGGAACCGCGATCGCCGCGCAGGCGAGCGGGATCGCCGCCATCACGGGGCCGCCCACCGCCTCGGCCCCCATCCGCGTCGCGGCGTCGGCGATCAACTCGCCCGCGGCCTTAAACCCCGCCGGTCGAAGCAGGGCCCGGCGAGCATCCACGTAATAGGAGGCCTTGGCGCCGCTCGAGAGCGTGACCTCACCGATCACCAGCGCGTGCTCGCGCAGCTCGGCGACGAGCGTCTGGCGCGCCTCAGCCGTAGACAAACATCTTGTCCCCGAGGTCGATCCAGTTGTAGATGAAGATCGAGTCGGGGATCGGGTTGCGGATGCAGCCGTGGCTCGCGGGGTACGGCGGCACCGAGTGGTAGCCGTGGGTCGCCTCGCCGCGGTTGTAGTAGACCGAGTAGTACATCCCCACCGAGTTGAAGCCCGGGTCCTTGCTGTAGAAGGTGAAGCCGCCGGGGTCGGACGGGGTCGCGGCCGTACCGGTCGAGACCATGAACACGTGCTTGGCCTCACCGCCGTCGGCCAGCGCCATCACCTGGCGCGACATGTCGACTTCGACGTGGTGGCCGGCGTTCGGGTACTCGAGCTTGAAGCCGCCCTTGCCCTCGGCCAGGGTCTTGAAGATCTCGGGCGTGGCGTTGTAGTTGCGCGCCATGCCGTTGACCTTGCGGAACGCCATCACCGCGCGCTCCGTGTGCGAGCCGTAGTTGTGGCCGTCGGTGTTGTAGTAGGCCTGCTGGCGAAGCAGCTGGTTGAACAGCTGCACCGCCGGCCCGCGGTCACCCGGGTCGAGGTCCGGGTACTTGAGCCCGAACTTCTTCGACTTCGCGCTCCCGCCCGACTGCGCGGCGGTGGGCGCCTTGGTGACGCGGATCCGGTAGTCGCCCGCCTCGACCAACGGCTTCGTACGGACCTTCGCGCGCCCGAAGCTCTTGCCCTTCACCTGACGGATGTAGGGCGTCGCCTTGTCGACCGTGTCGCCGCCGTTCTGCAGGCGGATCTCGACGCGCTGGTGCCCGACGAACGGGCTCACCGTAACGATCGCCTCGACGCGGTCGCCGACCTTCGCCTTCCCAGCCGCAAGGCCGTTGACCTTGACCTTGATCTTCGCCTGCTGCTGGGGCGGCTGCTCGCCGCCGGACTGCGCGGTGGCGAACGAAGGGACGAGGAGCGTGGCGGTCGTCGCCAGCACCCCCGCGGCGACTCGGGTGGTGACGTTCATCGCGCGCAATTCTGACACGCCGTCAGGCGACCAGACGCCGGCGAAGCGCGCGGACCGGGATCGCGAACAGCGCCACGCTCACGATCAGCAGCCAGGCGAGGTTGCCGACGATCGACCACAGCTCAGGGCCGGTCGCCAGCCCGCGGGTGATCTCGACCAGGTGGTAGAGCGGCAAGCACCAAGCGACCACCTCCGCCCAGCCCGGCAGCTGGTCGAAGGGGAAGAAGAGCCCCGAGAACAGGAACATCGGCGTGATCCCGAGGGTGAAGAAGTACGAGTAGAGGTCGATCTTCGGGATCAGGGACGTGAACGCGTAGCCGATCACCGAGAAGCAGAGGCCGCCGGCCAGCACCAGCGGCGGGATCAGCAGCGCCCACCACGAGCTCACGAGCCCGAAGGCGGTGACGATGATCAGAAAGCTGGTCCCATAGAGCGCCGCCCGGGTCGAGCTCCAGGCGAGGTCGCCGGCGACCAGGTCCGGGACCTCGACCGGCGTGGAGAGGGTGTTGTCGTAGAGCCGGGTCTCGCTCATCCGCAGGTAGACGTTGTAGGTGGTCTCGAACGACGCCGCCCACATCGCCGCCGAGGCGATCAGTCCCGGGCCGATGAACTCCTTGTAGGGGACGCCGTTGATCGTCGCCACGTAGGTCCCGAGCCCGAAGCCGAGCGCCAGCAGGTAGAAGAGCGGGTCCAGGAACTGCGGCCAGAGCGCGCCCTTCCAGAGCTTCGAGAACACCCTGGCGTTCCGCTTCCAGACGGCCCAGGCATAGCGCGGGACGGGCACATAGGCGTCCTTCACTCGCCCTCCCGCAGCGCGTGGCCCGTGAGCTCGAGGAAGACGTCCTCCAGGGTGCCCTCGCCGACGTGCTCACGGATCAGGTCGTCCGGCGTCCCCTCGGTGATGATCTCGCCCTCGTCCATGATCAGCAGGCGGTCGCACAGGCGCGCCGCCTCCTCCATGTAGTGGGTGGTCAGCAGCAGCGTCACTCCGCGGGAGCGCAGCGAGTCGAGCGCCCTCCAGACCGCCAGGCGCGCCTGCGGATCGAGGCCGGTGGTGGGCTCGTCCAGCACCACCAGCTCGGGATCGTTGACGAGCGCGCGGGCGATCAGCAGGCGGCGCTTCATGCCGCCGGAGAGGTTCCAGGGCACCTCGTCGGCGCGCTCGCGCAGCAGCGCGAAGTCGAGCAGCTCCTCGATCCGGTCCGACACGGCCCGGCCGTCGAGCCCGAAGTAGCCGGCTTGGAAGACGAGGTTCTCGCGCACGGTGAGCTCGCCGTCGAGGTTGGTCTCCTGCGGGACCACGCCGAGGCGCTCCTTGATCCGCCGGCGCTCGGTGAGCGCGTCGAGGCCGAGCACCCGCAGCTCGCCGCCGTCGACCGAGGCGAGCCCGTAGATCATCTTCATCGTGGTCGTCTTGCCCGCGCCGTTCGGGCCCAGGAAGCCGAAGCAGATCCCGGACTCGACCGTGAAGTCGATGCCGCTGACGGCGACCCGCTCGCCGTAGGACTTGCGCAGCCCGCGGGCCTCGACCGCCGGACCCCCCGTCCTCACGAGGCGAGGATCGCGAAGGCGAGCGCGTTGTTGAACATGTGCACGGCGATCGTCGGCAGGATCGAGCCGGTGCGCTCATAGAGCCAGGCGAGCACGACGCCGAAGATCGCCAGCTGCAGGCAGACGCCCCAGGAGTCGGGGCCGGTGTAGTGGAAGAGCCCCCAGACCGCGGCCGAGCAGACCGCGGCGACGACGAACGGGGCCCGCCGGCGGAAGCCGGCGAACATGAAGCCGCGAAAGAAGACCTCCTCGCTGATCGGCGCGGCGATCACGATCAGGAGGCCGGCGGCGATCGCGCCGAGGGTGCTCTCGTCGAAGCCGAGCTCGCGGGTGATGTCCTCCTGCTCGGGCTGGATCAGCGCCGCGAGCACGACGGCGCAGGCGATGTAGACCCCGTAGGCGGCGAAGGTGGGACCGATGTACGGCCGCAGCGGGCGCCGCAGGCCGAGCGCCTCAGCGGGGGCGACGCCGTTGTTATTCGCGGCGGCGAAGGCGACCCCGACCAGCGTGACGGCGAGCAGGGCCTGCAGGGAGAGCTTCGCCGCCAGCGAGTCGAGGTCCGAGTCGAAGGCGCTGATCACTCCGGCCTCGAAGACGAGGATGACGAGGAAGATCGCCAGACCGCCCAGCGTTCGGGCCGGGCCCCAGCTCGCGGCCGCGGGCTCGGGGGTTCCGGGCGCCGGTGCGGGGGGCGGAATCGAGCTCATGGAGCGGGCAGCGTAGCCGCGCCGCTGTTCAGGCCGCTTGTTACTCCACCTGCCCCTCGACCTCGTCCAGCGAGGCGATGTCCCCGCCTCCCGAACGGTCGAGCAGGAGCGCCGGGATCCCGGCCGCGCGCGCTCCCTCGATGTCCTCCGCGGGCGTGTCGCCAATGTGCAGCGCCTCGGCGGGATCGCAGTCAACCGCCTCGAGCGCGGCCGCGAAGATCCTCGGATCGGGTTTGCGCGCGCCGACGCCGGCCGAGGTGACGACCGCGTCGAAGCGGTCGCCGAGGCCGCAGCGCTCGAGCACCTCTGCCAGCGCGTAGTCCCAGTTGGAGACGCACGCCAGCCTCAGCCCCCGGGCCCGCAGCGCGTCCAGCGCCGGCGCCGCATCGGCGTAGGCGCGGAACCGGATCGCGGCCATCATTTCCTCCACCGACACCGGCCGGCCGGCCTCGTGTGAGAGCAACTCGGCGGACCGCCGGCGCAGCTCGGCGAGCGAGCCGGCGTCGCCGGCCTCGTGGGCATGGTCGCGGTAATACGCCATCTCGGCGGGAAAGACCGCCCTCAACGCCTCGTCGGCTTCGATCCGCAGCTCGATCACGGTCCCGAGCGCGTCGAGCAACACGGCCCTGGTACTCCGCGTCATCGCGCCGCCAAGCCTGGCAGGATCGGTGTCCGTGCCGCCGATCGTGCTCGCCGACGAGACCTTCTGGGAAGCCAACGGCGAGTGGATCTCCGCGGCGATCTCGCTGATCGTCGCCTTCGCCTTCGCGTTCGCTGTCGACCGATTCGTGATCCGGCGGGCGACCCGCGTCGCCCAGCGCGTCGGCGGCGACGTCACCGTCTCGCGCGCAGCGATGACCCGGCTGCGGGTGATCAGGCGCCTGGTCTTCGCGACGATCATCGTGATCGGGGTCGCGATCGCGCTCAGCCAGTTCACGAAGCTGAACAAGCTCGCGACCGGGATCCTGGCCTCGAGCGCCGTGCTCGGCCTGGTGCTGGGGCTCGCGGCCCGCCAGGTGCTCGCGAACCCGCTGGCCGGCATCCTGCTCGCGATCTCGCAGCCGATCCGGATCGGCGACATGGTCACGATCGCCGACGAGACCGGGCGGGTCGACGACCTCACGCTGTCCTACACCTTCATCGACACCGGCGACGGCCGGCTGGTGATCGTCCCGAACGAGCAGGTGGTCGGGAACGTGGTCGTCAACCGCTCCACCGGCGATGCCAGCGCGCCGGCGATGGCCTCGGTCTGGGTGCCGCCCGACGCCGACCTGGCCAAAGCGCGCGAGGCGCTCGAAGCGCTGGAGCCGTCGCAGGTCGAAGTCGCCGAGCTGACGCCGGAGGGGGTCAGGATCGAGGTCCACGGCCCTCGCCGCGCGGGCGGCACCGGAGTTTCGGGCGAGGAGGCGGCGCTGCGCGAGCGCGCCCACCGCGCCCTGCGCGAGGCAGGACTGCTCTCGCGCCTCGGTACCCTTACCTGAACTCATGGGTGCACGAGCACGTAGACGCCGCCATGAGCGGTCGCGGGGCTCGATCGGCAAGAAGATCATGCTTGGCTTCTCGGTCGTGCTCGCCGCGGTGGGAATCGCGCTCGCGAGCGTCGGACTCTGGGTGGAGAGCATCCTCGCCGACACCCCCTCGATCGACGAGTTAAAGCCGATCGAGCGCGGCCAGACGTCGAAGGTCTACGCCTCGGACGGGTCGTTCCTCGGCACGATCCAGGCCAGCATCGTCCGCGAGCCGGTCGACTTCGACAAGGTCCCGCACGACTTAAAGGAAGCCACGGTCGCGATCGAGGACGAGCACTTCATGACCCACGACGGGGTCGACTGGGGGGCGGTCGTGCGAGCGGCGGTCGAGAACGCCGAGGCCGGGTTCGAGGCCAAGCAGGGCGGTTCGACGATCACCCAGCAGCTGGTGAAGAACCTCTACATCCACGATCCGCAGGAGACGCTCGAGCGCAAGATCCGCGAGGCGAAGCTGGCGATGGAGCTCGAGGAGGAGCACTCCAAGCCCTGGATCCTCAACGAGTACCTGAACACCGCCTCCTACGGCACCAACGACGGCCGCACCGCGGTCGGGGTCAAGGCGGCGGCCGAGGTCTACTTCGACAAGGACGTCTCCAATCTCGACCTCGACGAGTCGGCGCTGCTCGCGGGCCTGCCGCAGGCGCCCTCGCAGTACAACCCGTTCGGAAATCCGCACCAGGCGAAGCTCCGGCGCAACGAGGTGCTGGAGAAGATGTACGAGCAGGGGTACATCGAGCGGGCCGACTACCAGAAGGCCAAGAACGACGGGCTCGGTCTCGACGCCGGGAACAAGTACGAGACCATCCGCGAGCCGTACTTCTTCGACTTCGTCACCCAGGAGCTGATCGAGCGCTACGGCGTCCAGCAGGTGCGCGAGGGCGGGCTCAAGGTGTACACGACGATCAACCCGACGCTGCAGGGCTACGCGCAGGCCGCGGTCCAGAACTGCGCCTACTGCTCGCCGGGCGGGCCGTCCTCTGCCCTCGCGTCGGTCGACGCCGCAACCGGGCACATCCTGGCGATGGCCTCCTACGGCAACTACGAGGATTCGCAGAACAACCTCGCCGCCAACGCCCACCGCCAGCCGGGCTCCTCGTTCAAGCCGTTCGTGCTGGCGACCGCGCTCAAGCAGGGCATCGACCCCAACAGCACCTACTACGACGGATCGAGCCCGAAGACGCTCTCGCTGTGCGAGTACTGCGAGCCGTGGGTGGTCAACAACGCCGAGGGCGGCGGCGGCGGCACGATGAGCATCGCCAGCGCGACCACGGGCTCGGTCAACGTGGTCTACGCGCAACTCGGCATGGACGTCGGGCCCGAGAACTTCGACAAGACCGCTCACTCGCTGGGGATCACCGAGCCCGCTCGACGCGGTTCCGGCCGAGGCGATCGGCGGCCTGAGGGTGGGTGTCTCGCCGCTCGAGATGGCGGACGCCTTCGCGAGCTTCGCCGACGGCGGGCGTCCACCACGACGTCAGCGCGATCTCGCGGGTCGAGTTCCCCTCTGACGACGAGGGCGACCCGGGCAAGGTCGACGACTTCGCCGAGCCCGAGGGCGAGCGCGTGCTCACCGACGGGGTCGCCTATGAGGTGACCACGCTGCTGAAGACCGTGCTCGACTCCGGCACCGCCGCCGGCAACGACTTGCCCTGCCCGGCGGCCGGGAAGACGGGGACGACCGACGACCAGACCGACGCCTGGTTCGTCGGCTACACGCCGCGGATCTCGACCGCGGTCTGGGTGGGCTACCCGAACTCCCGCACGTCGATGGGCTCGGGTGCGTTCGGCGGCAGCTACGCGGCGCCGATCTGGCAGGAGTACATGCTGAACGCGATCGGCGACTACTGCGACGACTTCCCCGAGCCCGAGAACCCGTTCTCCGGCACGAGCTTCTACAGCTCTCACACCGCTTCGAGCTCGAGCAGCTCCAGCTACGACACGGACAGCTCGACGGACACGACCACGGACGACACCACCGACACGAACGGCGGTGATGGTGCCGCCGGTACCGACACCGGCAACTACGACCCCGACCTCTACGCGCCAGGCGCCGGCCAGGAGCCGATCCCGACTCCGTCCGGCGGCGACGGCAGCGGCGCGGGCGGCGGGGGCAGCGGCGGGGTCGGCGGCTAGGTCGGCCTGAAGGATTCTGGGCACCGATTGTCCGGCCCGAAGGCTTCAGACCCCAGCCACCCGGGCGAGTTCGAGCTGATCGAGGCGATCCGGGAGCGCCTGCGAGGCGCGGGCGCTCCCGAGGGCTCGCCGAGCCTGCGGCTCGGCTCGGGTGACGACGCGGCGATCAGCGTCGACTCGGGTGCTCGGGTCACCAGCGTCGACGCCGCCGTCGAGGGCATCCACTTCCGGATCCCGCCCTTCGATCACCGGCGCGCCGGCGCGAAGGCGCTCGCGGCCGCGCTCTCGGACCTGGCGGCGATGGGCGCCGGCGCGAGCGAGGCGTACGTTCAGCTCGGCGTTCCGCCCGACCTCGGCGAGGCGGAGTGCCTCGAGCTCGCCGACGGCATCGGCTCGGTGGCCGCCGAGCACGGCGTCGTCGTCGCGGGCGGCGACCTGACCGCTCGCCGGTCCTGTTCATCGCCACCACCGTGATCGGCGCTGCCCCGAGCGAGGCCGAGATCGTGCGCCGCGCCGGCGCGCGACCCGGAGACCTCGTCGTCGTCACCGGTGAGCTCGGCGGCGCGGCGGCCGGGCTGATGCTGCTCGAGGGGCCACAGCTCGCCGGCGCGATCGAGCCGACCCTCGCGGACGCCCTGCGGGCGCGCCAGCTCGAACCCCGACCGCGCCTCGACGCCGGGCTCGCGCTCGCCCGCGCTGGGGCCCGGGCGATGATCGACATCAGCGACGGGCTCGCCGCGGACGCCGGCCACGTCGCGGCCGCCAGCGGGGCGCGGCTCGAGATCGACCTCGCGCGCGCGCCCGTGCAGGCGGGGGTCGAGCAGGTCGCCGAGGCCGGAGGCGAACGCCCCGCGGAGCTGGTCGCCGCCGGGGGTGAGGACTACGAGCTGCTCGCGACCCTGGCCGAGCCGGACCTCGACGAGGCCGTGCGGGCGCTCTCGGACTTAAACGTCGCGCTGACCCGGATCGGCCGCGTCGTCGAGGGCGAGGGGTGTGCTGGTCAGCTCGCCCGACGGGGTGCCGGTTGATCGGCTGGGGTTCGATCAGCTGCGGAGTTCGTCAGGGCCTCGCGGCCGCGCCTGACGAGGCGCAGCTTCCGCAGGATCGCGTCCGCCACCTCGGCGGCGTCCACGTCGTACTGGTGCAGGGCGACTTCTCGCTTCAACTGCTCGAATCTCACGCTTTGGGTGCGCATCCTTGCGCCTGTTCAATGGGCCGAATCGGTGGATCTCAAACCTCGCGCGATCGGAACGGGCCGAACTCGACGCTCGTTCGAGCGCTCGGGGGCGGGCCCTGAGCGGCGACCGGGGGCTCGACCCTAGAGGCGAGCCGGGGAATCGCGCCGGCCCACGGTGGCGAGCGCCACCGTGCCGAGGAGACCGCCGACCAGAAAGCACGCGGACGCCATCGTCGCCAGCCCGAGCTGGCCGTCGGCGACCATGATCGTCAGCGTCCAGGGAGCGTCGACCCCGAGCTCGAGCGCGCTGGACACCGCCACCAGCGCCGCGACCACCGGCACGCAGGCGAGCACCGCGAGCAGCGTCACCGCCACGCCCCGAGCGCGGCGCCGCCGCGACTCGCCGAGCAGCCACAGGTGCGCGACCGGTAGGGCCAGCAACGCGAGGTACGGGTTGGCGAGCCAGAGAACGAGCGCGGCCGCCGCCGAGATCGCGCCGAGTGCCGGGACGACGCCCTCGGGGGCCGTCGAGCCGGTGATCGCAGCCGCCGCAGCACCACCGCGCTGGCGACGGCGGCGAGCGCGACCAGGGCCAGCGCGACCTCGGCCCTGGAGCCCAGCGGGTGCAGGCCGGGGTCGAACGGAAACCCGGGACGGGGGATGACGCCGACCAGGGCGAGCGCGTAGATCATCGTCAACGCACCGACGGCCGGCAGGGCCCGAGTCGCCGCCCAGCCGAGGGCGGGGCCGAGCGCGTGGTCGCGCCGGGAGGCGCGCGCGCAGCCGTCGAGAGCGGCGACAAGAGCCGGCAGGAGCAGGCACAGGGCCAGGGCCGAGAGGCTCCAGCCCGGGATCAGGTTGTCGCCGATCTCGACGTA
>CAWCBM010000008.1:0-33845 GCA_963793775.1 uncultured Solirubrobacterales bacterium | reverse complement strand
TCCCGGTTGCCGAACGAACTGATTAAGCCGCGCTGTTCCGCCACCGCTCCGCGGCCCTTGCTCATCGACGTCGAGCCCGTGAGCGTCGCCGGGAGGCTCTCCGTCGATGGAGCACCCGAAACGGCACGGACGCATCGCGTGGACGAGGTCCCATGACCAGGTGCACGTCGCGTGCGTGGAAGCGAAAGGCGATGCTCCCGCCCGCTCGATTCAGCACGCTCGCGCGACTCTCGACCGTCCAGTCGCCCGATAGAGACCAGTCGTTGAGCTTCAGCCGGTCCGCCGCGACATGCCTGCGGGGCACGTTGAGATAGGTCTCTGGAGTCCGGAGACTGAGCCCAGTCGGCTTGCGCCTCCGAGCCGTCGGGGGTGACGGCGACCAGGTCGCCGACGACATCGTCGCGTCCGGCCTGGCGCAGCAAGTTGCTGGATGACCAGTTCGCACTCCTCGTATCCGCCCTCGCCAAACTGGTGATGCCGTATCCGCCCCTCTGCGTCGGCGATGTAGACGGCGGGCCAGTACCGGTTGGCGAATGCGTCCAGGACCGCGTAGTCGGGGTCGAGCGCGATAGGGATACCGGACGTCCATGTCGCGCGCGGCCCAGCGAACGTTGTCGGCATCTCGTTCGAACGGGAACTCGGGCGTGTGGACGCCGACGGACGACCAATCCCTGATCGTCGTACTTGTCGGCCCAGGCGCGGACGTAGCCGAGCGTTCGCAGCCAGTTGATGCAGGTGTAGGTCCAATAAGAAGACGATGACCACTTGCCGCGCAGGTCCGCCTCCGTCGGCGCGGCTTGGAATCTTGAGCCAGCCCGCCGCGCCCTCGAAGCCGGGCAGGCGACTCTCGACGGGCAACGAAGCCGTCCCGCCGCCGAATAGACGGCTGGACGCCGCCACAACGCACCTCGGCTCGCTACCGAAGCGACCGCAACCCCGTGCGGACCTCGGGGACGAACAACTCGGGGACCTGCCAGGCGGCAAAGAATACCCCCCACCCTTCTCGAGCTGGTTGTAATGGATGAGCTTGGGATAGGCCTGCTCCACCCAACTTCGTGGAGCCGCGTCGATTTCGTCAGGGAAGATGCTCACGGCCACCGGGACGGACACGCCCTTCACGTCGAAGAAGGCGAGCTTGTTCTCCCGATAGATGCGTCCCAACGAAATCCCCGTGTTCGTCAACCAATACAGGGTGATGTTGTCGAGCACGTCGTCTCGTGTGAGGCCCCAGCCGTCGTCATCCCCGTCGAACACGCGCGAGATGCCTTCCATGCTGGCCGCGTCGTGGTCGATCATCCAGGCGGCCAGGCCGACGGGTGAATCCGCAATTCCGTACAGCGTCTGTGGGTGGGTCCCCAACTCCTGTGCGTAGCCGATGTCTGTCGCGAAGAAGACCTTCATGTTCTCGAAGACGCGGGTTTCCTCGTCGGTGAGACCGGCTGGCGCCGGGCCGCCTGACAGGACCGCCGCATGAACGTCGGCTGGAACCGCGCCGGGCATGTTGGTGTGGATGCCGATCAGCTCCGGAGGGCCTGGACGCCATCTGGTCAACGACAATCCCACCGGAATCGCCCCCCGCGCCGCGAAGCGCGTGTATCCAAGGCGCCTCATCAGCTCTGTCCAGGCACTTGCGATGCGCACGGCGTCCCAGCCGGTGGTTGTCGGCTTGCCGGAGAAGCCATAGCCCGGCAGCGACGGAATCACCAGATGAAACGCGTCCGCTGCGCTTGCGCCGTCTGCGGTCGGATTGGTCAGTGGATCGATGATCTTCAGCTGCTCGACGATCGAGCCCGGCCATCCGTGCGTGACGATGAGCGGCAGCGCGTCTTCATGCTCCGAGCGAACGTGGATGAAATGGATGTCCAGTCCATCGATCTCGGTGATGAAGTGCGGCAGGGCGTCCAGTTTCTCCTCGCACTTGCTCCAGTCGTACTCCTCCGCCCAGTAGCGTGCGAGCGCCTGCATCGTCGCGAGCCGCGGGCCCTGCGAGAGATCGTCGACGGTCTCCTTCTGGGCCAGCGCGTGGCCAGGATGCGCGCACGCAGGTCATCGAGATCCTTCTGGGGGGTCTCCCCCTCGAGCGGCCGGATCGCTGTGGCGTCCGCTGACTTTTTGGTCGTGGCGGGCATGTGTGGCTCCTCCTTGGTTTCTCTGACGGCATGAAGCCTGATCGCCCGGCCTGCCCGTCGCGCCCGTGAATGCCCCGGTCTGCCCCCGGTCTCCTGACCGTCTACCCGTCGAGCTGAGGCTCCCGAGTCACGGCCGGACCGGTTCACGCACCGTGCCCCGGAGCGCGTGGAGGGCCGCGATGTAGATCTCCGAGAAGGTCGGGAACGGCTGGATCGTGTCGGTGACCACCTCGAGCGCAACGCGGGCACGGATCGCCAGCGTCGCCTGCTGCAGCCATTCGCCCGCCTCCGGTCCGAGCGCGTAGGCGCCGGTCAGCCGCTCGCCGTCGCTGAGCAGGGTCAGGAACCCGTTGCTCTCCGCGTAGGCGCGGGTGTAGGTCTCCATCTTGGGCACCTCCGAGATCGCGGCGGTGGCGCTGAACGCTGCCTCCGGCTCGCCGACCGAGGCGGCCTGGGGGTCGGTGAAGACAGTCCGGGGGACCGCCTCGTAGTTCGCCTGCCGCGGCTGGCCGAGGATGTTCGAGGCGACGACCTCGCCCTCGTATTTGCCGACGTGCGTCAGCGGCCAGATGCCATTGACGTCCCCGATCGCCCAGACGCCCTCGGCGACGCGACAGCTCGCGTCGACCGGGATACCTCGCGGGTTCGCCTCGACGCCGATGGTCTCCAGACCGATCGAATCGACCCGCGGGCGCCGGCCGGTCGCGACCAGGACGCGGTCGCCGCGCAGCTCGCGACCGTCGTCGAGCTCGAGGACGTAGTCGTCTCCATCGCGGCGGGCCGCGGCCGCGTGAACGCCGAGGACCAGCTCGATGCCGTCGCGGCTCAGGGCCTCGGCGAGGGCTTCGCCCAGCGGCGCCGGCTCGCGCGGCAGCAGATGCTCGGCGCCCTCGATCAGCACCGTTTCGCCGCCGAGGCGACGGACGGCCTGGGCCATCTCGACGCCGACCGGGCCGCCGCCAAGGATGAGCAGGCGGCTCGGCACGGCCTTCATGCCGGTGACCTCGCGATTCGTCCAGACGCCGTCGAGCTCGCGCAGGCCGGGACCGGCGGGATGATCGGGTCGGCGCCGTTCGCGAGCACGATGTGATCGGCGGTGTGGCGAGCGCCGTTGACCTCGACGGTCCCGGGCCCCGCCAGCTTCCCCGTGCCGCGCAGCAGGTCGATGCCGTTTTCGGCCAGCCAGCGCTCCTGGCCGGCGTCGGAGTAGTTCGAGACCATGAAGTCACGCCAGGCGAGCGCCCTCTCGACGTCGACCTCCGCGGTCGCCTCGGCCTCACGCGCCTCGTGGACGGCCTCGCCCGGTCGCAGCAGGGTCTTGGACGGGATGCAGGCGTAGTAAGAGCACTCGCCGCCGACGAGCTCGCGCTCGACGAGGGCGACCCGAACGCCGCCTTCCGCCAGGGCGCCTGCGCAGTGCTCACCGGGCGAACCGCCGCCGAGAATGATGACGTCGTAGTCGCTATTGCCCATCCGTGCCTCCGTCGGTCAGTGGTGGATAAAAGGCTCGCGCGCCGGGTGGGCAGGTCGCGCCCGTGTGATCCCTGGTCACGCCCCTGGTCGCATCCTCTCACCAGGGCACCGACCAGGGACATCACGGGCGCGACGGGGCCGCGCGAGCGGGAGGCTGGAGCCGGCAATCCACCCAAAGGAGGTCAGCATGAGCACCACTGACACGACCGCGGAAACATCGGCTGACAGCCCCGCGACCGGGACGATCGACATGAAGCTCGAGGTCGTAGCGATCCCGGTCTCCGACGTCGATCGCGCCAAGAGCTTCTACGAGAACCTGGGATGGCGACTCGACGCCGACTTCGAACTCGGGGGCGGCGTGCGGGTCGTGCAGTTCACGCCTCCCCACTCGGAGTGCTCCATCGCCTTCGGCAACGGCTTCATCAAGGGCGAGCCGGGTTCCATCGAGCGCTTGGAGATGGTCGTCTCCGACATCGAGGCGGCGCGTGCATTCCTCACCGGCCGCGGCGTCGAGGTCAGCGACTTCTTCCACCGCGGCGAGTCCGGATTCGAGCCCGGCCTGGACCCGGAGCGCACGTCGTACAACAGCTACGCCACGTTCAGCGATCCCGATGGCAACGGGTACCTCCTGCAGGAGGTCACGGATCGGCTCCCGGGCCGGGTGTGGGAGGAGTGACGATGGACGTCGCGGAGCTCGCCGACCTGCTGCACGAGGCGGCCGAACACCACGACGCGTTCGAGAAGGCCGCTCCGCCGCACGACTGGTGGGACTGGTACGCCGCGTATATGGACGCCCGCCAGGGCGGCAGTGATTCCGGGGACGCCGAGGCGGCCGCGGACCGCTACATGGCCGAGGTCAAGGGCGTGGTGGCGTCGCGATGAGCACGGTCCACGCCAGCCCTTCGAGTAATGGCTCGGGCTCCGACGCGTGGTCTCGGCCGTGGACGCATATAAGCGTCGATCGCCGCAGCGCCGCTTACTGCCGAGTCACCTTCGCCCACCCTCCCATCAACACGATCACCGCCACGACCGTCGCCGAGCTCGCCGAGCTCGTCGACCTGATCGAGCAGGATCCCGACCTCAACGTCGTCGTCTTCGACAGCGCCAACCCCGATTTCTATCTGGCCCACTACGAGGCGGAGAACGACCCGGGCAGGACCGCGGCGCTGGGAGTCGGTCCGACCGGAATGCCGGCGTGGATCGATGTCCTCGTCCGTCTGTCCCGTGCGCCGGCGGTCAGCATCGCCGCGATCCGGGGACGAGCCCGCGGCGCCGGAAGCGAGTTCGTGCTCGCCTGCGACCTGCGGTTCGCTTCGCGCGAGAACACGCTGCTCGGCCAGTTCGAGGTCGGGATAGGCGTTGTCCCGGGTGGCGGCCCGATGGCGAGGCTCTCCCGCCTGGTCGGTCGCGGCCGGGCGCTCGAGATCCTCCTCGTCGCGGACGATCTCGACGGCCCGCGGGCGGAGCAGTATGGGTACGTCAACCGGGTGATCGGCGACGATCGGCTCGACGACGAGGTCGGGGCGATCGCCCTACGGCTCGCGGGCTTCGATCACGACGCGATCGCGCGCACGAAGTCGTACGTCGACCAGGTGACGCTGCCGGCCGACAGCGAGCTTCCGCCGTCACTTACCGTTCGCGCCCGGCAGCAGGCCATGCAGCTCAGGCGCTCGGGCTCAACACGACAGCGACCTCGAGCGTCTCCGGTCGGCGCGGCCGAGGCCTGAGGTCAGTCGGGACGAGCTCGATCGGACGGGCAGCGCGTTCCCCGGCGGGAGTGGATCCCCAGCTTCGCGAAAACCTTGTGCAGGTGCCACTCGACGGTGCGCGGGCTCAGGAAGAGCCGCGCGCCGATCTCCGGGTTGGTGAGCCCGTCACGGGCGAGCGCCGCGATCTGCCGCTCCTGCGGAGTCAGCTCATCGCGCGTCTCGACCGTCCGCTTGCGCACCGTCTCGCCCGTGGCGAGCAGCTCGGCGCCGGCGCGCTCGGCGAACGCCTCCATGCCGATCGCCGCGAGTTGGTCGTGGGCGGTGCGGAGCTGCGCACGGGCGTCGACCCGGCGATTCTCGCGGCGCAGCCACTCGCCGTAGAGCAGGTGCGCGCGAGCCAGGTCGGGCCGTAGCCGGGTGCGGCCCAATCGCTCGATCGCCTCGCGATAGAGGCGCTCGGCGGCCTCGCCGTCGCTCAACAGCGCACGCGACCGTGCCTGGACTCCGAGTGCCCAGTCGTTCCCGGCGACGTCGGTGGCAGCGACGATGCGTTCTAGAGCGCCGCGCGCCAGCTCCGCCTCGTCGGCCCTGGCTGCCGACTCGAGCAGTTCGCTCGCGGCCCAGACGGAGACGAACAGCTCCGGCGTATCGTCGCTCGCCTCCTTGGCTGCGGTCAGCGCCTCCGGATAGCGGCCGAGGCCGTTGAGGAGGAGTGCGTGCGCCCAGCGCGCGTATTGGACCGCGGTTCCCTGGCCATCGGCCGTGGCGTCCTTGATGGTTGCGTCGATCAGCCTGGTCGCCTCGGCCTCGCGTCCCCGAAGGCCGGCGAGTACGAGGGCGCCGTACGGAGCGACGTGGGTGCCCGTGGCCTCCGTGACGCCGTCGGCCTCGGAGACCAGCATCGCCACCTTCCCGAAGTCTCCGCCCAGCGCCACGGCTTGGCCGAGCACGTTGACGCTCACCGCCAGCACGGTCAGCGCTCCGGAGTCACGAGCGAGCTGGGCCCCGCGCCCGGCGACCGCGACGCAGGTCTCGTAGTCCCACACCATCACCGCTGCCGCGGTGGCGAGCCACCCCCACCGGAGCACCTCCTCGGCCGAGACCTCTTCGCCGGCAAAGGCGGCCGCCGCCCGCTCGAGGACGGGAGCGGCTGCGGGGCGTCCATCCGTGAACGCCAGCGAAAAGCCCTCCAGGAGCAGATCGGACGGACGGAGATCCGCGGCGGGGCGTGGGGCCGCCAGAGCCTCGCGCGAGACCTCGTGCAGGCTGGTGATGCTCGCGAGCTGCCCGGCGAAGAGCGCCGAGCTCCACGCATCGAGATACGTCTCGCGAGCGAGCTGCGGATCGAGCGGCTCCAGGGCCTTCGCGGCGCGTAGGAGCAGGCCCGGAGCCTCGCTGCCGCGGCTCTCGGCGTATGCGGCCTCGGCGCGGAGCAGGTTCAGGCGGGCGCGCTGGAGCTCGTCCAGCGACCCCGCCTCCGCCGTCGCCAGCAGCCCGAGGGCCGCATCAAACGCGCCAACCTCCAAGCAGGCCTGGGCCGCAGTGAGCGCCCGGTCGACGCGGCGGGCGGGATCGCCGGTCAGCGCGACCGCCCGCTGGAGAAATGCCGCCGCGGCGGCGAGCCCGCCGCGTGCCTCCGCCCGGCCGGCGGAATGCTCCAGCTCCAGGGCGACCTCCTCGTCGGGGCCCGCCGCGGCAGCGGCCAGATGCCAGGCGCGACGATCCGGATCGGCGTCTCGATTCGTGACCTCGGCCAGGGCCAGATGCGCCGCTCGGCGCTCGGACGCCTCCGCGGACCGGTACGCGGCCGAGCGCACCAGCGGATGACGGAAGGTCACCCGCTCGCCGAGGTCCAGCAGCCCGTCCGTGGCGTCAACCGCAGAGCCCTCGATGCCGAGCCGCTCGGATGCGCGCATCAGGAGCAGCGGATCGCCGACCGGTTCGGCCGCGGCGACCAGAAGCTGAAGCCGCGCGCCCTCGGGGAGAGTCTCGAGTCGCCTGATGTAGCTCTCCTCGATCCTTCCGGAGAGCGCATGCGTCCCGGACATCCCGAAGCCGCCGGCCAACTCCGTCGCCGTCAAACCTCGGGGCAGCTCGAGCAACGCGAGCGGATTGCCCCGCATCTCCGCGACGATCCGGTCGCGCACCCGCTCGTCGAGCAGGGACGGCATCTCCGAGGCCAGCACGGCGCGTGCGTCGCCGTTGCGCAGGCCGCGCACCTCGAGGTCGGGGAGGTGCCCGAGCTCGTCGCCCGGCGCACGCGCGGCGAACACGATCCCAACCGGCTCCGCCAGCAGGCGCCGGGCCACGAAGGCGAGCGTCAGCGCTGACGCCTGGTCCACCCACTGCGCGTCATCGACGACGCACAGGACGGGACGCTCCTCGGCCGCCTCGGAGAACAGGCTCAGCACCGCGAGCCCGACGAGGAACCGATCCGGCGGCGCACCGGCACGCTCACCGAATGCGATCTCGAGCGCCTCGGACTGCGGAGCCGGAAGCCTGTCGAGCCGTTCGAGGAGTGGCGCGCACAGCTGGTGCAGGGTGGCGAAGGCGAGCTCCATCTCCGACTCCACGCCTTCCGCCTGGACGATCGTCATGTCCGACGCGGACTCGAGCAGGTAGTCCAGCAGCGCCGTCTTCCCGATCCCGGCCTCGCCGCGCAGCACCAGCGACCGGCTCTCGCCGGTTCGCATTGCGGAGAGCAACGCATCCAGGAGCCTGCACTCCCTAGCCCGCCCCCTCAACGTCGTGCGCCGCCCCGGTCTGGGAAGACCATCTGTCATGCGCTGGGAACCATGCTAAACCGGTCGGCAAGGCCTCACAAGACCGCGGGCGGCGAGGTGCGACCGCCGCGCCGGCTAGGGACCCGCGGCGGCCTCGGCGCGCGCCCACATCTGCAGGTACGCCTCGGCGCCGTTCGCCATGTCGGCGACGATCTGGTTGCCGCCGACCATGCGGAGGTCCTCGATCCAGTCCGGATAGAGGCCGTAGTGGTCCACCCCGTCGACGTTGACGTCATAGACCCGGCTCCCGGAGCGCTGGCGGTGGATCAGGCTGCCGCCGTCGAAGGAGCGGAACGGGTAGCGGACCGGGTTCTGCGCGGCTCCGGGCCTCGGCGGGGGCTGGCTGTGCAGCCCGTTGATGTCAGAGCCGAAGGCGGTGCCGAAGAAGAAGCGCGGATCGCGGTTGGCGCGTGCGAACTGCCATTCCTGCACGAACTGCGTGGCGACGGTCGAGATCGGGCCGACGATCCCGCCGAGCGCCTGCAGGCGCCGCTGGCTGCCGGGATCGCCCCATGAATGGCTGGAGATCACGCCGGGGTAGCCCTCGGCCTCGAGGATCGTGAGCACCTGGCGCCGCGCCTTCATGCTCAGGTGGTCGGTCTCGACGATCATCCCCTTGCGCATCATCGAGCGGATCACGTGCTCGCCGAGCGCCGTCAGGCCCTTCGGGTTGCAGTGCGGCCCGGGCGGATAGACCGGGAGCTGGCCGGCGAACAGCGGGTTGGTGATCACGGGGCCGAAGAGGGTGGCCATCAGCGCGGCCTCGTTGTTGCCGATCGGAGTCGGCGTGTTGTCGTGATCGGGGTCGTCGCAGTGGTCGGCGGTCCAGAACTGGCCGGTGGCGTACTTGTTCCCGGTGTTGACGAGCACGCCGGTGGCGCCGCTGTCGAACTTCGTGCCGCCGAGGGCGTTGTCGAACTTGTGCACCGGGAACATCGAGCGGACGCCGGCGGAGTGCAGCCGGTCGAGCTCGCGATCGATCTGGGCGGCGTCGCACTTGGGCGTGCCGTTGAACTGCCCGCAGTCGAGCACCTCGGAGACCTCGATCCCGAGCACCACCGCGAGCTTGCCGTCGTTGATCACCCGGCGGGCCTCGGCCGAGCTGCCGACGATCCGGAAGAAGCCCTTGCCGGGCCCGCCGAACTGCGCGTCGATGTAGTCCTGAAGCGCGCGCATGTCCTCGGCCTGCTTGTAGGCGCTCGCCATCTCGTTGCAGCTGTTCTGCTTGAGGGGGTACAGCTCGCAGAGGGCGCGGTTCTCGACCAGGTCGGTGACCATCAGCCGCAGCCCGGAGCGCCAGGCGCGCTCGATCCACTTCCAGTAGGTGCCCTCGTGGGACTGCGACTCGTCGCGCGGCCAGCCCGCGAAGGTCGGCCAGCCCTCGGTGCTGTGCGTGCCCACGGGGCTGCCGGTGCTGATGAAGTTCTCGACCACCGCGCCGGCGCCGTTGGGGAAGTGGTCCGGGCAATCCCTGAGCGCGACCGTCACCCCGTACGGGCTCCACGGCCGGCCGCAGTGAAAGCGCCCGCCGAGGAACTCGAACGCGCCGAGATGGATGTGGTCGTCGAGGAACCCGCGCACCCGGGCCGTCGGGCTCGAGCCCTTGAACGGCTGGCCGGTGACGTTCACCTCCACCTCGGGAAACGTCGAGCACCCTTGCGCGGGGACGAACGTCCAGCGGGCGGGGGCCGCGCCCGTCTGGACGAGCCGCCCGGTCAGGCCGACTCCGAGCTGTCTGCCCGTGGACACGCTGACGAGCCGCAGCCGGCCGGAGACGTCCTCGAGACGCCAGTCCGCCGGCGGCCCGGGCGTTGAGGTGAATCCGACCAGGTTGAGAGGGGCCGTGGACGGCATCCGACCGTCGGGGCCGTAGAGCAGGTAGCGCCCGAGCGCCGTCGCCTGCATCCGAAACGGCGTCGCGGCGCCGACGCTTCCCGCCGTGGCCGAGTAGCCGAGCGCGTCGCGGACGACGTAACGCCCCGTGGTCGCGTCGCGGAGGACGTGACAGCCGTTGGCGTAGTGGTAGACGTCGGCAGCGGATGCGGACGGCGCGGCGACCGCGCCGGCAACCCCGCAGGCCAGGAGGGCCATCGCACTCCGAAGGGGCCTCACCGTGGCCGGGAACCTATCAACCCTGCGGGCGATCCTCACCCGGTCGGCCGCGAAATTCCCAGGCTCTGCGAGCTCGTTGGCTTAGGGTTCGTCGGCAGCGACGATGGCCGAGCAGGAGAGGGGAACGGTGAACGAGGCGGACAATCGGGCGGCCGGTGCAGCCGGGATCGTGCTCGCGACCCTCGCCGTCGGACAGTTCGTGATGGCACTGGACTCGACGGTGATGAACACCGCGATCGCCACCGTCGCCGACGACCTCGGCACCACCGTGACCGGGATCCAGACCGCGATCACGCTCTACACGCTGGTCATGGCTTCGCTGATGATCACCGGCGGCAAGCTCGGCCAGATCCTCGGCCGCAAGCGCGCGTTCTCCATCGGCTGCGTGATCTATGCGTGTGGCTCGTTCACGACCGCCATCTCCCCGAGCCTCGGCGTCCTGCTGTTCGGCTGGTCGCTGCTCGAAGGCCTGGGCGCCGTACTGATCATGCCTGCGATCGTCGGCCTGGTTGCCTCGAACGTCGGCCCCTCCGGGCGTCCCCGGGCCTACGGTCTGATCGCGGCCGCAGGCGCCATCGCCGCCGCGCTCGGGCCCGTGATCGGCGGCGCCTTCACCACCTACGCCTCGTGGCGGTGGGTCTTCGCCGGTGAGGTCCTGATCGTGCTGGCGATCCTGGTCTTGGCCCGAAGAATGAAGGACACGCCACCCGAGGAAGGCGTCCGCCTGGACCTCGGCGGCACGGCGCTGTCGGCGCTCGGCCTCGGGATGGCGGTGTTCGGGATCCTGCGCGCCGGGGCGTGGGGGTTCGTGCAGCCGAAGCCCGGCGCGCCGGAGTGGCTCGGGCTGTCGCCCTCGATCTGGTTGATGCTGGCTGGCGGCGCGATGCTGGCGCTGTTCGGTGCCTGGGAGAGCCGGCGCACGGCGCGCGGCCAGGCGGTCCTGATCGACCTGTCGATGCTGCGCAACCTCCAGTTGCGCAGCGGGGTGATCTCGTTCATGTTCATGTACCTGGCCCTCGCCGGGACCTTCTTCGTGGTGCCACTGTTCCTCTCGATCGCGCTCGGGCTGTCGGCGATCGAGACCGGAGTACGGCTGCTGCCGCTGTCGCTGTCGCTGCTCGTCTTCGCAACGCTCGTGCCGCGACTGCGCCCAGACGCCCCTCCCAGGCGTGTCGTGCGGGCCGGCTTCCTGTTGGTGTTCGCCGGGCTCGTGCTGCTCGTCGCCCTGCTTGACGCCGGCGCCGGCGCGGAGGTCATCACCTGGCCGATGCTCCTCGTCGGAGCGGGACTGGGCGCGACGGCCTCGCAGCTCGGCGCGGCGACCGTCTCGGCGGTACCCGACGAGAAGAGCGGCGAGGTCGGCGGGCTGCAGAACACCGGCACCCAGCTGGGCTCGTCGCTGGGCACCGCCCTGGCCGGCGCGCTGCTGATCTCGGCGCTCACGGCGTCCTTCTTTTCCGGCATCCAAAACAACCCCGCGGTGCCGGAGAGCGTCGTCACCCAAGCCGAAACCGAGCTCGCGGGAGGCGTTCCGTTCGTCTCCAACGACCAGCTGCAATCCGGCCTCGCCGAAGCGGGCGTCCCCGAGGACGTCGCCGACGCGATCGTCTCGGAGAACGAGCAGAGCCGGATCGACGGCCTGCGCGTCGCGATCTCCGCGCTGGCACTGTTCGCTTTGCTCGGCCTGGCCTTTACCGGCAACCTGCCGACGACGCAGCCCGGACCCGCGCCCTCGCCGAGGGCGGCCCCGGCCTGACCCGTGGTCCGCGGCGGGAGCCCTCCGGCAGTCGTAGACGCGACCACGGCGATCGATCGTCATGCGTCAGCGCCTCCTCCGACCCGCCGCGCGCCGAGCGAGGCGACGACCCCGATGCGGGACGGGTCGCTGATTGCATCCGGTACAGGCGCCGACTCGAGGCCCTGAGGCGCGGTAATGCCTAGAGGACCTGCACCGACGGCACGCCGTCGGCGACCCGGAAGGACTTCAGCGTCGTAGGCCGGCTGCCCTCGGTGAGCGCGTCGACGGCCCTGAACTCGCAGGTGAGGTCCTTCTTCGTCGCCGTGACCACGGCGTAGCCGCGGCGGTCGAAGTCGACGTACTTGACGTGCGGGTCGTTGGGCCCCGCGAGCGGGTAGAGCGTCGAGCTCGGCACGCCCACGAACTCGGGGAGCCCGAGCGACGTGGCCGAGCCGCCGACCAGCTCGACGCCGGCGGGAACGCCGTCGTCACGCCCGGTCGTCGTCACGTTGCCGGCGATGAACGTGTGGATGTCGCCGGTCAGCGCGACCAGGTTGTCGACCCCGGAGGCGATGAGGTGCTCGAGGACCTCCTTGCGCTCGGCCGCATAGCCATCCCAGGCGTCGACCAAGGCAGGCTGGCCCTTCGGCAGGTCGAGGCTCATCACCATCACCTCCGAGCCCCAGAGCTTCCAGTTCGCCTTCGACTTCGCCACCGCCTGCTTGAACCAGGCCTTCTGCTCGGCGCCGAGCAGGGTGCGCCCGGGGTCGTCGGCGTCGGGACAGGGCTCGAGGATCGCGTCGTCGCACGGCTGCGGGTCGCGGTACTGGCGCTGGTCGGTGAAGAAGACCTCCGCCGCGCCGCCGAGCCTGGCCGAGCCGTAGATGCGGGTCGGGTCCCCCTTGACCTTGATCTTCGGCATCGCCTCGAAGAACGCCTTGTAGGCGTTCTTGCGCCGCTCCTCGAAGGGGACCCGGCGGACGTCGCCGCCGTTGTCGAGGTCCTGGGAGCCGGCGTAGTTGTCCTCGACCTCGTGGTCATCCCAGACCATCACGAACGGATGTGCCGCGTGCATGTCCTGGAGGCTCTTGTCGCTCTGGTAGAGGCGGTACTTCTGGCGGTACTCGTCGAGCGTCTGCACGTCGCCGTCGCCGTTGACGCCGGTGGTATCCGTGCGCGGCCCGGTGTAGGTCCCCTTCTCGTAGATGTAGTCGCCGAGGCAGAGGACGAGGTCGAGGTCCTTCTCCTTCGCCAGCCCGGCCTGGGCGTTGTAGTAGCCGGCGTTCCAGTTCTGACAGGAAAAGAAGCCGATCCGGATGGTCTCCTTCGAGTCGGCGGGCGGCGCGGTGCGGAACTTGCCGACATGGCTCTCCTTGCCCTCGGTGTGGAAGCGGTAGAAGTACTGCTCGCCGGGTTCCAGCTCCTTGATCCGGTGATGGACGGTGTAGTCGCGGTTCTTCTCGGCGCGCACACCCACCGACTCGACCACGTTGCCGAACCCCTTGTCGGTCGCGACCTCGACCATCAGCTTCGAGCTGCGATCGAGTTCGGAGACCCGTGTCCAGACCGTAATCGCCTTCGGCGAGGGAAAGCCCGAGGAGACGCCGTGCGCGAACCTGCCGCCCTTGGCGAACGGCAGTCGCTTCTGGCGCGCCAGCGCTGCGTAATTGATCGGGCCCGCGAGCGCCAGCCCCGAAGCCGCCCCCGCGACGAGGAACTCCCTCCGACGAAGTCCGTTTCGCTCGCTCAAGTCGGCGGCAGCCTATCCGATCGTCGATGGCCCGGACAATCCAGCTCGTCGCCCTCCCAGAGGCGCTCGCTCTCGATCGCGCGCGGCTAGGTTCTCGATCTTCAGCTCGTTCGGCCGAGGACTCGCGTCCTCAAGTGCATGTCGCTTGGCCGGACTTTGAGTTCACGGCCAAAGTCCCCTCCAGCGGGGTCTTTCGCGAGGACCGTCCGACGAGCACCCGCACGCATCCGCTCGCGAGTCGCCACTCGTGAGCTTCGGCGTCCCAGTACGAGACCGCCCGGCGGTCCAGCTTGAATCGAACTCGGCGGGCTTGATCGCGGGCCAGTTCGATTGGGTTGAATCCCTTGAGCGCCTTCGGCGGTTGCCGAACTCCGGGGCGTGATGGCAGTCCGAGGTAGAGCTGCGGCACGGCGACGCCCCGGCGATCGCCGGTGTTGGTAACCGCGAGGCTCACCTTGGCGAACGCCCCGCCACGTTTGCCCGGTGCGCGCTGAACGCGAAGGTCGGAGAAGCGAAACTGGGTGTAGGAGAGGCCGTGGCCGAACGCGAACAGCGGCTTGATCCTGTGCTGGTCGTAGTGGCGATAGCCCATGAAGACGCCCTCCGAGTAGGTGGCGGTGTCGTTGATCCCGGGGTAGCGCTCGGGGTGACCGGCAAACGGGGTGTCGGCCTCGCTCTTGGGGAAGGTCACGGGAAGCCTCCCCGCGGGGTTGACTGCGCCGAACAGCACCGCGGCGATCGCGTCGCCACCCTCCTGGCCCGGATACCACGCCTCGAGCACGGCCTTGACGCGGCGCAGCCAGGGCATCAAGACCGGGGTGCCGCTCTCCAGGACGACGACGGTGTCCTTCTGCGCGGCCCCAACCGCCGCGATCACGGCATCTTGATCGCCGTAGAGCGGACCGGGCCCGTCGAGGTCGATCGGCGGCGGCGGATTGCAGGCCGGCGCCAGGCTGAGGCAGGGCCTGTCGCCGCCCGCGCCCTCGCCCTCGTGCGTGGCGGCGACGACGATTGCGACGTCCGCCGCCGCGGCCACCTGAGCCGCCCGCGCAGGGTCGGTGCCGTCGTCGTACACGACGGTGATACCGGCCGCCGCGGCGCGCGAGCGGATCCCGTCGAGCGGCGTCACCGGGGCGTGGATCGGGTCGACCTGGGAGCTGCCGGCGCCGACCGCGTACTCGTCGGCGGCCTCGCCGATCAGGGCGATCCGTTCGACGCTTCCGGGGTCGAGCGGCAGCCGCCCGCCCCGGTTCTTGAGCAGCGTCATCGCCCGCCCTGCGACCTTGCGCGCCGTTGCGCCGTGGCCGGCGAAGTCGATCGCGCCGGCCTCGGGGAACGGGGCGCGGTCAAAGAGGCCGAAGGCGAACATCGTTCGCAGCTGGCGCAGGACGTGGTCGTCGATGGTCGCCTGGCTCACCTGCCCGGATGCGACCGCGGCGCCGAGGAGCTCGGGCGTGTAGTGCACCGGCGAGGGCTCTTCCAGGTCGTTGCCACAGTTGGCCGAATCGACGGTGCTTTGCTGGGCGACGAAGTAGTCGCTGATCGCGAAGCCGGCAAAGTCCCAGTCGCCCTTCAGCACGTCGACGACGAGCGGGCAGTTCTCGGTCATGTACGCGCCGTTGACCCTGTTGTAGGCCTCCATCACCGTGCCCACGTCCGCGTCCTTGACAGCGGCCTCGAAGGCGGGCAGGTAGATCTCGCGCAAGGTGCGCTCGTCGACGATGGCGTTCACGAGGTGGCGGCTTCCGACCGGCCCGGGAAGGCCCTCCTGGTTATTGAGGGCGTAGTGCTTTACGTCCGCGATCACCCCCTCCCCCTGGGTCCCCTCGATGTAGGCGACCGCGACCTCGGCGGCGAGCTCGGGGTCCTCGGAGAAGTACTCGAAGTTACGACCGTTGCCGGGAATGCGCATGATGTTCACGCCCGGGCCGAGGAGGATGTCGTTGCCCCTGTTCTTCGCCTCGTTCGCGACCAGCGCTCCGTAGCGACGGGCCAAATCCTGGTCGAAGGTCGCGGCGAGCGCGATCGGCGCCGGCATCGCCGTCGCCTCGCCCTGGCGCACGCCGGCTGAGGCGTCGGTCTGGTCGACCTCGGGCACGCCGAGACGCGGGATCCCGGCGTTGCGGCCCGTGTGCCCGCCGAGGCCGAGAAGGCCCTCCCCCGCCATGAAGTCGAACTTCTCCGCCTGGGTCATGGCGGCCAGCACGAGCTGAGCCCGCTCGTCGGGCGAAAGCGACGTATTGCACCAGGGGTTGGCAGAGCCGGCGCACGGGGACCCGGGCCCCGGCGCCTCTGCCGCGATCCCGACCGCTGGAAGCATCAACGCAGCCGACGCCACGAGTGACACAACGAGTGCTCCAAGGCTCGCTGCCTTTCGTTGCGGGATTCTCGCTGAGGTCACGCCGCTCTCCTCACGCAGCCCGGTCTCGCGCGAACATATCGCGGTTATCAGCGCCAACCCGCCTTGGACTCGACGCCCAAGGTGGCGGGTGTACGCTCCGCCGAAAGAGAAGTTGGCTGTGGGCGGCTAGGGGCGAGCCCATGAAGCGTGTGCACTCTCTAACACGGAAACGTCCAACGAGCTGCTCGCCTTCCCCGGCGAGGAGCCGCCCAGCATCGAGTGCAACGAGGACGCCGGCGGCCTGTTCACGAACTGACGACTCGAGTGGTCAGGACTGCAGGAAGGCCAGCAGGTCGGCGTTGATCGTCTCGGCCTCGGTGGTCGGCATGCCGTGCGGGAATCCTTCGTATGTCTTCAGCGTCCCGTTTTGCACGAGTTGCGCGGAGAGCGGTCCGGAGTCGGCGTAGGGAACGATCTGGTCATCGTCGCCGTGCATCACCAGCACCGGCACCGTGATCTGCTTGAGGTCCTCGGTGAAATCGGTCTGGGAGAAGGCGACGATGCCGTCGTAGTGCGCCTTCGCCCCGCCCATCATTCCCTGGCGCCACCAGTTCTCGATGATCGCTTCCGAGGATTCGACGCCGGGCCGGTTATAGCCATAGAAGGGGCCCGACGGCAGGGCTCGGTAGAACTCGGACCGGTTGGCGGCAAGCTGGGCCTGGAGGTCGTCGAACGCGCTCTTCGGCAGGCCGCCAGGGTTGGCGTCGGTCTGCACCATGAGCGGCGGCACCGCACTGATCAACACCGCTTTCGCCACGCGGCTCTCACCGTGTCGGGCGATGTAGTGCACGACTTCGCCGCCACCGGTGGAGTGTCCAACGTGGACGGCGTCCTGGAGATCGAGATGGTCAGTCAGCGCAGCCAGGTCGTCGGCGTAGTGGTCCATGTCGTGACCGTCGCCGGTCTGCGTGGAGCGTCCGTGTCCACGCCGGTCATGGGCGATGACGCGGTAGCCCTGCTGGAGGAAGAACAGCATTTGGGTGTCCCAGTCGTCGGCCGAAAGCGGCCAGCCATGGCTGAAAACGACCGGTTGGCCCGAGCCCCAGTCCTTGTAGAAGATCTCGGTGCCGTCATTCGTGGTGATCGTGCCCATCAGCCTTCTCCTCGTGCGTGTCGTCGGCAGTCCCGACACCCTTGCATGGCCAGGGCGATCGTGAGACCCGCTCGGCCGCGACGCATAGGTCAGTAGCCGCGAGCCGAGCGCCCCGCGCCTCGCACGAGGCATACGATGCGCGTGCCTCAACTACACCCAAAAGGGGGGTTCCCGCCTATTCAGAGCCCGGACGCAGCTTCGGCAAGGAGGGTAACCGTGACCGAGCAGACGCCCTACATCGACTTCGAACACTTGCCCGCGCCGAGCGAGGGCTTCCTCGTTACGCAATTCATCACCGTGCGAAGCGTTGCTCGGTCCCGTGCCTTCTACTCCGAGGTTCTCGGCGGCCAGGTTGTGCTGGAGGAGAACCCGTGCATGGTCAAACTCTCCAACTCGTGGGTGATCATGAACCCGGGCGGTGGCCCCACCCCCGACAAGCCGGACATCTCGGTCGTCGACTACGAGTTTGACGATACGGTCTCCACCTTCATGAACCTGCGCGTAGCCGACATCCAGGCGTGCTACGAGGAGTGGAGCTCGAGAGGGGCCGAGTTCGTGACGCCGCCGATCGATCGCGGTGCTGAGATTCGCTGTTACATGCGGGACCCCGACGGCTACCTGATCGAGGTCGGCCAGTCCACGGGGCTGCTCAAGGGCAAACTCGCGAAGAAGCGGCCCGAGGATCTGCCGGGCGAGGCAACCCCGTCCTAGCAGGAGGTTTTGGTCGGGGCGACTGGATTTGAACCAGCGACCTTTCGGCCCCCAGCCGACAGGCGGTGGCTTTCGATGCGTCCCTACGCGTCCCCGCGTCCCCATCGTCCCCGCCGGCGAACGATCTGGACGCATCGGACGTAGCAGTCGGTACCAAAGTGGTACCACGAAGAAGTTCCGCTTCGCATGTGGTAAGCAGCACTCCTGCGGGAGATAAGGCGCTGTGCGACTTTCGGGTTCATTCCTCGTGCTGCGCTGGCGCTCGCTCAGCCGGCAAGCGCAGACGGCCCGTGGCGCAAGCTGCATCGGCGACTCGAGCTTCCGAAAGTCGCACCCGGTCAAGTCTGTCCTGTGAGTCCAGTCGATCGGCGTGTCGATTGGGAGAGCGCCAACATCTTCGGTGGCTCTGGAATCGGACGCGGACCCGTTTATCCCGGGCTCGGCGGGTCGGACGGAGTTCTCAGCACAACGAGCGACGGGACCTACGGACCCTGGTTCGGGGGCAAGGTCTTCTGGTACGTGAAGCCCCGTTATCGCGGCCGTGTGCTGATCCGGGGACACCGGCTCGACGGCCCGGAGGGCCTGCGCTTGAACCGCGTCGACTCGCGCGAGCTGCGTCTCAGACCCGGCAAAACTTCGAGTGGCGACGGCAGCCGCCCGGGAGACGCTGTCATCCGTCGGGCGTCCTCATCCGCGCCTCCGGCTGTTACGGGGTGCAGATCGACGGCACGACGTTTAGCCGCACCGTCGTTTTCAGAGGCTCCATTCCGTAGAAGCGCGAGATCCCGGTGGTCGTCCTGACGCCGGCGGGCTGAGTCCTGCCAACACCTCCCTCGGCCCGCGCCCCCGCGCCGATACCGGGATTGGGTCTCGTCGTCCGCCAACTCGACCCTCAGCAGCTCCAAGTTCTGGAGCCGAAACGCCTCGCCGCCCGCGGTCTCCTTGAACTGCGCCACCCCCTGCTCTACCCGATCGTCGCTCTCTCCTCCTTCTCGCTCGTGTGTCACGGGCCTTTCATCCTCCGACCCTAGCGTCGGTCGCACAAGTGAACCGACCAAGGGAGAGAGTCATGAGGCATCCCACCCGTCCGTTTCCGTTGTTGCTGTTCGCCGCGATGGGCGCGGCGGGGCTCATCGTCACCGTCGCGCTCGCCGTCGAGCGGACGCGGGCGCAGGCCCCGGACATCCCGCTCAAGGAAGCCAAGCTCAACATCGAGCACAATGCGACCGACCAGGACACCGGCTTTCAGGGAGCCATCGACAGCGAGGGCTGGCAGCGCCTCGACGTCACCGGCCCCAGCGGCCAGGTCCTGACGTTCGAGGGCCGGGGATCGCTCAGCCAACTCGGCCTGACCGAGCTGTTCTTCGAGACGGTCGAACCCGCGAACGCGGACGTGCCGATCAAAGAAATGCTCGCCAAGCTCCCGGAGGGCAACTACACGATCTCCGGGCCAGCGCAGGAGAACGGCGTGAGCATGGGCCAGACCTCGGGGAAGGCGCTGCTGACGCACGACATCCCGAAGGGCCCGAAGCTCGTCAAGCCCGCCGAGGACGCGACGGTCCCCACCACCGGTCAGGTCGCCAGGTGGAAGCCGGTGAGCAAAACGATCACCGGCGAGCCGGTGAAAATCATTGCCTACCAGCTGATCATCGAGAAGGACGTCGATCCGCACAGGCACATGATCGGGAAGTTCGGCCTGAGCATGTACCTATCGCCGCAGGTGACGGAGATCAAGATCCCGGACGGATTCCTCGAGCCCCACACCAAGTACGCCTGGGAGGTGCTGGCGATCGAGCGCAGCGGCAATCAGACGCTGTCGTCCGGCGCTTTCCAGACGCGGTAGGCGGGCGACACCTAACGGAGCGCGTCGCGGAGGTCCGCCGCGGCGCGCTCGGGCTCCTAGACGTTGATCTCGATCGGGGCGACTGGATTTGAACCAGCCACCTTTCGGCCCCCAGCCGAGGCTCGATCAGCGTCGATGCGTCCCTACGCGTCCCGGGCGTCCCCATCGTCCCCGCCGGCGAACGATCTGGACGCATAGGACGTAGCAGTCGGTACCAAAGTGGTACCACGGCGAAGTTTCGCCCTCGGTCCGCGACATGCATCCGAGCTCACTCAGAGCCGGTCGAAAGGAGCCGCCCCTTAGGCGGAGAGCGCGCCAGCGAGCCGAACGGTTGGTTCCACGACCTTTCTGAATTCCCAGAGCGCCGGGAGCCCCCATTCGCTCGCCCGCAGGACCGTCCCGGCCGCCCCCGGCCCCCTACTGCTCCAGGTCGGTGCGCAACGGCGCGTAGGCCTGGGCGCGGGCGTAGAGCTTGTAGAGCCGCAGCGATGTCGCGTAGTCGTTTGCGCAGACCTTCTCGAAGATCCCGTATGCGGCCTCGTCGGGCAGGCCCGAGTCGGGGTTGGTCGCGGTCTGCGGAGTCAGCTGGCCGCGGATGTCCGCGATCGTCGCGTAGCGCTGGTCCTCCGATCCCCGCCGCCAGTCGCTGCAGCTCGCGAACTGGGCGGTCGAGTTCGCGCGCACTGGCCCGACGCCGGCCACCTGCCGGCCGCCGGCGGCGCCGGCCGCATCGCCGGAGTCGCCCTCGCCGCAGGCGCCGAGGGTGAGCGCCGTGGCGGCGAGCAGCGCCGGCACGGAGTGCCTCAGGCGGCGTCTCGGGTCACTGCCCGTAGCCAAGCTCGGCGATCCGGTCGCGCAGCGCCTCGGCCTCGACCGACGCCTCCCACCGCTCCACCGCCGACGCGGTGCAGCGCTGCTGGCGGACGGCAGCCGCGCTGCCCGGCTGCGGCGGCGCCTGCCACCAGTCGCAGTCGAGTGGACCGGTTTCCTCGTCGGGACCGTCGCTGCAGTCGATCAGGTAGAAGGTCTTCGCGTTGTCACCGGGGCCGACGCTGGTGGCGCAGTCGGAGGGCAACACGTCGGGCGGCGTTCCGTGGCCTCCGGGGCCGGTGACGCTCGCGGCGGTGCCGTCGGGCCCGGTGTTGTCGAACCAGCAGTTGCCGGTGTTGCCCGCCCACTCGTGCCACCAGAAGTCGTTGCCGTTCGGCAGCGTGCTCTTGCGGTTGCCGCCGGCGGTCTCGCCGTGTGGGGCGCCGAACTGGTCGAGCGCCTTCGGGAACTCGAATCCCTTCGGCGCCTGGCCCATGTGATTCGAGTAGAACTGATTGCCGCACGAGGTCGAGATCCCGTTCTCGGGCGCGCCCGGGCACGAGACGCCCGGGTCGATGTCGCCCTCGGCGCCGCCGCCGTTGGTGAGCGCGTCCGGGACTGTGAACAGGTGACCCCGTCGCGCCAGTTGTCGAAGATCCAGTTGTCGTGGACGCGGGCATCGTTCATGCCCGGATAGAAGACCCCGGTCCCGATCGGCACCGGCACGAGGATGTCGACCGGCGCGTCGTCGCGGTACAGGTCGAGGTTGTTCGAGTAGATCAGGTTGTTGTCGATCTCCGAGCTGTCGGCCGGAAATCCGGGATGGCCCGCCGGCCGAAAGCGTGTCGCTCGCGATCCCGGTTGTATTGCCGTAGATCTCGTTGTTGGTGATCCGGACCGCGTTGCCCATCGAGCCCGAGTAGCCGAGGCGCGCTGCCGCGCATGTCGCACTTCTTGAGCACCGTGTTGGCCCGCGGCGCGTCCGGGTAGAAGCTCGTCGCCTGCGAGCCGGTCTCCGGGGCCGCCCCCGGATAGAGCACGGCGTCGCCGGATCCGAACCCGTCGCAGTTCTTGTACAGGCCGTGGTCGGAGGTGAACGTGAGGTTGCCGTAGTCGGCGGCCCAGAACATCTTCGTGCGCTCGATCCGGTAGCCGTCTGCCTCCTCGACGTAGATCCCGTGCTCGAGCGCTCCGCGCGTGGTGAGGTTGCGGACGACGAAACCGTCGGCACGGTCGGCCCGGATGATCACGTCCTTGACCAGCTCACCCGGCTTTGCCTCGGGGTTCTTGGAGTTGTACGCGCGGCCGCCGTCGATGATCACGTCGGTGGGCTGTGCGCCAGAGCCCTCGATCTGCAGGTTGCAGCGCACGCACTTGCCGAGCTCCTGTGCGGGAATCCCATGGCGGTCGGAAAGCGGCGGCGCCGGCGGCTTGCCGACGACCTTGCGACCCTGGACGTAGATCAGGTTCTGGTCGTTCGGGCAGGTGACCTGGTACTCGTAGCTCGGAGTGAGGTCCCCGCTCGCGTCCTCCTGCAGCAGCGAGGGGTTGCACCGTGGATCGTTGAGTGGCGCCTGGCGCGACTCCGGCTCCGTGTAGCGCCCGGGCATGATCACCACGCGATCGTTGTTGCGCGAATCGAAGACCGCCTCCTGAATCGAGTCGTACTTGCACTTTTCCGCCAGGTCGCTGTTGATTCGGGTCAGCTTCTCGGCCCGCTTGTCGCTGAGCACGTACTTCGGTTGGCTCGGCCGGATGTAGAAGCCCTTGCCGGTCGCCCGCTCGAGCGACTTGCGCAGCAACCGGAGCGAGCTCGAGCCGTTCTCTCCCTCGCAGACCACCCGGACCTTGCCCGGCCCTTTGCCGGTCACCGCGGAGGGCAACCCGCGGGCGTCCGGGACCTCCCCGCCCGCCGGCGGGTTGACCGAGGTGTCCGGCGCCGGGTCGGGCCAGTAGGACGGCCGCTCGAGGTGGGCCGCGGCGGCGGCGGGAAGCATGAGCGCCGCCCCGAGCACAAGCGGCGCGACTCGACGGGACGCCTTCGACCTCTCGGCGGTGCGTACCCGGCCTGAAATCACAGTGCTCCTCCCGTGGGCGTGCTGCTGCGTCCTGCGCGGTGCTTGCCACCAACCTACCACCCGGTGCTTAGCCGCGCGAGCGGTCGGGTAGAGCCGGCGAGTCGGTGGCTGGCGCTGCGGAAAGGAGCGAGCGGAGCAGCCCTCGGAGTCGATGCAGAGCTGTGCGACGATGCTCGTGGCAGCGCGGAACCGGGCGCTGCTTCCGGAAGGAGTGCGCCACGCCGTCAGATCGCCCCGAGCTATCGAGCATGGCGGACAACTACGCGCGGTATGCGCTCTCGCAGCGCGCAGCGTTCGAGGCAACCCACCCGGCCGTTTTGGCCACCGCCCGGCTGCTTGCGGACGAACCGGTCCTCTGTGTGGTCGATCTCGGCGCCGCCGACGGAGTCAACTCCCACGGCCTCATCCGCGACGTCATCGAGGAGCGCACCGGCCGGCCCCTGATCTACGCGCTCGTCGATCTGCCGACGAACGCATGGGCGGTCGCCGCCGATCACCTGCGGCACGCCTTCGGCGGAACGGCGGACGGGCCCGGGGTCTTCGTCATCCCGGAGCACGGAAAGAGCGGCACGGGGGTGGCCGACGTCGGTACCGGGGCCCATTGGGCATCGCCCGAGGCCCACGGCGAGGCGTGCCGCCGAGCGCTCGAGCACAGTCCGCCCCCGACCGCTGTCATCAGCTTGGCGGGCATCCCCCTTGAGCAGGCCCCCTGCCTGCCGCCGGGCAGCGTCCACGTCGCGGTCAGCGGTACGGCGATGCACTGGGTCGCGGAAGCGGCCGGCCTCGCCTCAACCGGGTCGGTCTTCCCGGGCTACCCGGGCCACGAAGACGAGGCGGAGCGGCGAGCCTGGCGCGTGGCCGCGGCACGGCAGTGGGAGCGGCTGCTCGAGATGCGCGCGATCGAGCTCGCCCCGGGCGGCCGGCTGATCGCGGCGCTCCCGGCCTCCCCCGCTCCAGACCCCGAGCGGACGGGACCGTACGTGGAGATCATCGGGCATATGAACCGGATCCTCTCCGACTGGTGCCGCGAGGGGCGCATCGACGCCCCCACCGTCGCCGCGGTCGTCGTTCCCGTGTGGATGCGCACGCTCGACGAGATCCGGGCCCCCTTCGAGGCGCGCCGCGGGCGCTTCGCCGGCCTCGAGCTTGAGAGCGCCGAGCTCTTCCGCCTCGACAATCCTTACTGGGATGACGATCCCGCCAGGTTCGCGCGGCGCTACGTCCACAGCGTCACCGCATGGGGCGAGCCGCTCTTGCTCCGTGCGTTCGCGCTCGAGGGCGAGGACCGCGCCCGCGGTCTTCTCTCTGAGTTCCTGGCCGAGCTTGAGGAGCGCGTGGCGGAGGACCCGGACCGTTACCGCCGGGACTACATCGAGGCCCTCGTGATCTGCCGGAAGGCGGGTTGACTCGTCGTTTGACAGCCTCGTTGCCAGTCGCTGATCCATCGGTTCCGACCGCGACCGCGGAGAAACATCGGCGTCAAGTTTGCGGCGGTCCCGCAGCCACATGTGGCTCATCGCCACGTCGGTTGGTTTCATCCGGGAACTGGGAGAGCCCCGCCAGCAGCGTCCGCGTCTTCTCCGCGGAGACCAGATCCCCCTTACGCTCGTACAACCCGACTGCCCGCTCGGCGCCGGGGGCTGCCTCGGCCGCGCGCCCGGCGACTGCGGCAACCTCGCTGAGCGCGACTAGCGCGTCGGCCCGAGCCACGAGCGAATCGGTCTGGCTCAGCATGCGGGTCGCCTCGCGGGCTAGAGCGAGGGCCTGCTCGATCTCACCGCGCCGCGCCAGCGCTTTCGCGCGGACCCAGCGCCACAGCGCTTGGCTGGTCAGGTCGTCGTCGGCCGCGAGCTCCTCGGCAACGCGGGTATATCTCTCCGCCTCGTCATTGCAATCCCTCTCGACAAGCACGTTGGCGAGCTCCGCGGCAACCGTCGAGCGAAGATACCTCTCGCCCATCTCCTCCAGGGCCTCGAAGTCGCGCCGGAGGTCACGCTCGGCCGCAGCCAGGTCTCCCGCCAACATCTCGACGCCGCAGGAGTCGAGTGAAGTGGAGGCGGCGATGACGCTCTTGCCCATGTCTTCGAGGGTCGCCCGGGCCTCGCGAGCGAGGGTGCGGGCGCGGGGGAAGTCCCCACGCATCGCCTCGAGCCGGCCGAGGAGGCTTTTGACCAGCCCTACCGTGCGCCGGTCGTCGCCCGCCTCCACCACGATCTCCTCGCAGCGCGCGATTGCCTCCGGGACCGGCGTCGGACCCCAGACGACTGCCATTGCGTACTGCGCCTCAGCCCACCGGCGCTGGCGTTCGTCCCCGGCGTGCCGGGCGTGCTCCACGGCGCGCCCCGCCGCCATCGCGACCTCGCCGAACTGACAGGCCGTGCCGCGAGCCCAGGCGAGCAGGCGGTACGCGGCCGCGAGACCCACGTCATCACCCGCGCGTTCGAACACGGGCAGAACCTCCCCCGCTCCCTTGACTGCCCGCTCCGCCCAGCTCTCGGGATCGCCGACGGATCCCCCGAGATGCCAAGCCACCACCTGCGCCCGAGCCCGAAGAGGCGCGTTTCCGATTGCCTCGGCCCCCTCGATCGCCTCCTTGAGGAACGCCTCCGCAGCCGAGAACGCCCCGGAGTCGACGAGCGCCTCTCCAAGCGCCGGGAGCAGCTCGAGCCGGGCAGCCTCGCCGACCGGCATCAGGTCGGCCGCACGCTGCAGCAGGCTGGAGGCCGCAGGCATGTCGCCACGACTGAACGCCCGCTGTCCGGCCTCTGCGAGCCGGGCCGCCGCCCGGCGACCGAGCTCCCGGCCGTGGTCGTCGAGCGGGCCCAGGTCGGAGAGATAGCCGTACGCCTGCTCGAGGTGATACCCGAGGATCTCCTGAAACTCGGCTTCGCGCCCGCGTTCGCGGTTCAGTTTGTCGGCCCAGTCCGCGAAACGCTCGTGCAACGTCGCCCGGGTTCGCTTGAGCAGCCGGTTATAGGTGGCGTCGCGGATCAGCATGTGCTCGAATCGGTAGCCGTCCGCTCCGAAAGGCCCGGCCGGGTCGGGATGAACCAGCTGCTTGGTGGTGAGCGAGCGGAGGCGCACGACTAGCTCGGAGCTGAGCGGTTCGTCCGCGATCGACTCGACGGCGTCCTGGGCGAAGCGGAAGCCGGCGACCGATGCGGGCGCGATCACGACACGCTCGTCGTGCTCGAGCTGTTCGACCCGCGCGGTGAGCAATGCCTGAATCGTCGGCGGCACATTGACCTCCGACAGCGGAATCGTCGGCCGCCACCGCCCGTCCTCGAGGCGAAGGGTTCCGTCCTCCATCAGCATCGTCAGCATCTGCTCAACGAACAAGGGGTTGCCGGCCGCCGCGTCGACGATCCGTGCGCGCACCTGCTCGGTCGCGTCGCCGCGACCGAGGAGGTTGTCGACGATCCGCCCCATTGCCTCGTCCGAGAGAGGCTCGAGGGAGATCAGCGGCGCCCCGGGCGAGTCTGGCCAGTCCGGCTGGAGCTCGAGCAGATCGTTGCGGGCCGGGCAGAGCACCAGCAGCGACGCCCGGGCCGAGTCGGTGACGTGGCGAATCAGGTCCAGAAAGGTTGGCTCTGCCCAGTGGATGTCGTCGAACACGACCACGAGTGGCCGCTCGCCGGCCAGTCGTTCGAGGAGCTTGCGGGTCCCCCAGCGAATCTCCTCAACCGAGAATTGCGCCTGCCCGAGGCCGGCGACCGAGGCCACGCGCTCCGCGACGGCACGGTCGCCGGCCACGGCGGTGAGCTTTGCGAGCCCGACATCGGGAGGATCGCTCTCCTCGATCGAGGCTCCCTGGCGAATGATCTCGAGCAACGGCCAGAAGGTGATGCCCCGGCCGTACGGCAGGCACCGTCCACGCAGGACCCGCGCCTTGGACTCGATCGATCGCACAAACTCCTCGGTGACGCGTGACTTGCCGATCCCCGCTGGGCCGACCACCGTCACCAGGCGAGCCCGGTCGCGGGAAATGGACGTAAAGGCGCGCTGGAGCAGCGCGAGCTCATCCTCGCGGCCGACCACCGGCCGGTCGTGGTGGCGCGCGATCGCCTCAACGTGCTTCACGCCGATCAGCCGATATGCCTGTACCGGATCCGCCTTGCCCTTCAGCGTGAGCGGAGGGACCTTCTCGACCTCCACGGCGTCACGCAAGAGCTGGAAGGTCCGCTCCCCGATCAGGATGTCGTTCGTCGGCGCCGCCTGCTCGAGCCGCGCCGCGACGTTGACCGGATCTCCGATGACCAGTTGCTCGCCGCCGACCTCATCTCGCGCAACCAGCTCCCCCGTGTTGATCCCCGTGCGGTTCGCCAGTCGCACCCCCGAGCGGCGCTCCAGGTCCAGGTTGAGCGTCGCGAGTCGCTGCTTCATCGCCATTGCCGCACGCGCCGCCCTCAGGGCGTCGTCCTCGTGAACCTGCGGGACCCCGAACACGGCCATCACGGCGTCACCGATGAACTTTTCAATCGTCCCGCCGTGCTCCTCGATCGCATCGCGCATCTCCCGGAAGTACGTCGACATGATCTCCCCCAGCGTCTCCGAGTCGACCGTCTCGCCCAGCGAGGTGGACCCTTCGAGGTCGCAGAAGACGATCGTGACCGGCTTACGCACCTGCGTCGAGGAGGGGGCCTCGGGAAAGGCCGCTCCGCAAAAGCCGCAGAAGCGGAAGGATTCCGCGCTCACCTCCCCGCAGATCGGACAGACTCTTCCCCCTTCGGAGCTGTGGGGCTGGTCGTTGTCCAATGAACCGAGTTCCTGAGCTGACCCGCCCGGCCCCTCAACCGGCGGGGCAGGTTGGAGACCTCAACGCATGCGACCGTTGTCGACCTTGACCAGGTCGGCTTCGATCCCGCCGTCTTCGAGCGGGGTGACGTTCTTCAGGCACGGCGTGTTGGACGCCGCCGCGTTGCATGGCGTGTCGAACACCTGGATCGGCGCGGTGGCGGACAACTGGTAGAAGACGACGAAGTTCCTCACCGTCTGCTTGTGCGAGACGAGCGATCCATCCCACCTGAGGTGGAACACCAGCGGGCTCTGTGAGTTGACGTAGGTCGCCCCGGTGACCGCGTTCGTCACCGATGCATCGACGAAGCCGCCGGTACGACAGATGTACGTCTTGTTCTTGATCGTGACCGTTCCGGAGCGGCAGAAGTCGTCTCTCGGGGCCACCCGGATCGCCGCGAGCACATCGGTGGAGGCGTTCGGGATCGAGGAGCTCGCGTACTGAGTGTTGGCCGGGTCGGTGCCGACCTTGCCCGAGCGTCCGTTGGGAACGTAGGCTTGCCCGGCGGCCTTGCTGACCATGGTCGGCTCGACGTCGGTCACGCTGTCTTGCTTCCCGTTGTTCCCCTGGTCGTTGAACCTCTCATCGAACGAAGCCGTGACCGTGTTGGCGATCGTCGTCTCGGGCGGATTCGGGTGCGAGGTCGCTGGGGACGTGACGACGACGTCGACCGTCGCGCTTTGGCCCTTCTTCAGGGATCCGATCGTGCAGGCGACGGACCGAGCGAAGCCGGTGCAACTGCCCCTCGAGGACGTTACGCGTACGAATCTGGTTCCCGTCGGCAGAGCCTCGCTCAGCTCGACGTGGGAAAGCGATGAGCTCCTGCTCGCATTCGTGACCACCGCCTTGTACAAGAGCCAGGCGCTGTTTCCGTCGAAGCCCGAGTAGGCCACCGGGTCCGGGGTGTCGCTCACCGTCACGCACAGGGTGCCCTGCTGCTGGTTGACGGTGCAGGCGGGCGCCCGCTGATTCGCGAGGCTCGGCGAGCCGCCCATGACGAGCAGCGCGCTCACCGCCAGCGCGAGCCCGACGCCGAGAGAGAATACTCGGCGCGGGTGGGTACCGACTGGCTCGAGGATCCCGTGGACCCTTCTGATGGGCGACGCGGTTGAGATCATTCGGTCTCCTTACCTTGCTCGGCCGCTCGACCACCACGCTCTGACGTCGCCGTCGCTTCCCCCATGGAAATGAACGGGCCCGACCGGCGCCAAGAATGATCAGCACGCAGCGAGCGGTGCTGAGAGTCTAGTCGGTCAGCGGATACGGCTTCATACGGATTCGCCGCAGGGCCCGAGTCGTGCAGGCAAGGCCCGGCGGGGGCGCTAGAACGATGTGCGAGCCACGCGCTCGCGCATTGTCGCCCGCAGGCTCTTCGCGATCGCCGGCATGCGCGTCTCGATCTCCTTGAACTCGTGCGAGAACATCGCCACGAGGCTCATCCGCGTCGTGGCGACAACGGACGCCGTGCGGGTACCAGTGGCGAGCAGGCCGATCTCGCCGACCACATCGCCCCGTCGAACAGACCGGATCACCTCCCCGCCTTTGCGCACCTCGGCCTCACCGGCCTCGATCACGAAGAACTCATAGGCGTTGTCGCCCTCTGTGGCGACCGTGGCGCCCGGCTCGATCGTGACCTCGCGTGTGCAGGCAGCCACCGCGGCACGCTCGCTGTCGTCAAGCTCGGCGAACAGCGGCAAACCCGCGAGTCGTTCTGGATCCATACGGCGGCTCCTCGATGCAACGTTGGATTGAGCCTCGCTATCCCGGAGCGACCAGACGTTAAGAACATGTGAACCGATCGCGCAGAAGAGTGCGGCAGCCGGATCTCGTCACCGTGGCGCAGCCGATGCGAGGACCAGATGCGCTAACTGGATTCGAACCAGCGACCGCCCGGCCCCAGCCGGCGGTTGGTGTAGATGCGTCCCGGAGCGTCCCCCGCGTCCCCACCGTCCACCGCCGTGGAAGTTCTGGACGCAAGGTTAGGCGGACAGGGGATCGCCGTCTTCTGTGCAGGGATGAGTCACCACTACGCCCTCAGCGTGTGACTCTTCCTCGATGACCCTGAGCACCTCCTCCATCTCGATTGGCCTGATGCTTCCGCTCTCATTCGCGAAGGGGTGGTCAAGGAACCACACCAGCAGCAGCGTCGCCGTCGCCATCGCGGCGACGGAAGCCACCGCGCCGGCCTGGACGACGAAGCTGCCCCGGCGATCGGCGCCCAGCACGATCCATCCGACCGTCAGCAACGCCCCCATGATCAGCACGAACCACAACGGGGGCGGCGTCACGCGGACGGCCTCGGCAAGCCTCATACGCCGGCCTTCGATGCGACCGTCCTGTTCCTCCAGAAGCTGCCGGAACGCAGCCTCATCCACCAGCGAGCGGACACGGACCTCGAACGCCGCTTCCCTGAAGCGGCTCCCCCAGTCGGTCACCACCGGGCTATCCTCGCCCTCCTGCATCGCCGGCCATCCCTGCTCGATTACCGCCCGCCCATAGCAGACCAACGTCCCCTCCAGGCGGGCGTGTTCCACCGGCGTGAACGCCGAGGCTGTGCGGGTGAGTTCCAGGACTGCCTGGGCCTCCAGCTCCGCGCCTCTCTTCGCGTCGTTGTAGCTGTCGTACGCCTGGAGCACCACGAATCCGAGCAGGATTGCGAAGGCGATACCGAGGAAGTCGAATGCCCTGCCGTGCTCGCCGAGCTGCGACGAGAAGCGCTCGTTCAGCGGGTTACGCCGGGCCAACCACAGCATGCCGCAAGCGACTGCAGCCACCCCGATGATGATCCCGGCGAGCGCGAAGAGGTTCACCGACGGGCGTAAGGCTCGCGTGTCCGGCCGGCGGCGTCAAGGCAACGGCGCCAGGATCCCCGCGCCGCCCACCGGGTAGCCCCACGGAGCCGCGTTCGTGAGATCGGGGCGACTGGATTTGAACCAGCGACCGCCCGGCCCCCAGCCGGGTGCGCTACCCGTGGATACAGTGTCGTCGGGTTGGTTCGACGCCTGCGCAGGCGTGTGCAGATCAGCCGACTGCCGCCGAGTTACGTGCAGATTGGGCCCTCGAATGGGACCCTGGCACTACGGGACGCCGGCCAGGATCTCGCACCCTGACGCGTGGTCGTTCCCGGCCTCGCCGTCGCAGTCGTCAGGACTGCCGGCCCCCCCATCGAGAGAGTCGTTCCTGGGCCCGCCCCTCACGAAGTCGGCACCGTCCCCGGCGTCGAGCGAGTCGTTGCCTCCTGCCGTCCCGACACTGGCATCACCGTTGAAATTCACGGTGTCCCCGAAGATCGTGTCGTCGCCGCCGTGGCCGCGGACGGAGTCGCTCCCGGCGAACGTGATGCTCGCGTCGGGCACGGAGCTATCGCCGTAGAGGTATTCGAACGGGTTGTCGCCGCCGATGATCGTGTCGTTGCCTGCGCCGATGGCGGGCCCACCATCTTCAGCAGTGATGTTGTGGTCTCCGATCGCCACGATTCCGCCGTCGGCGCCCATGTCGAGAACGTCGTTGCCGCTTCCACTTGCAGCTGCAACGCCCTCGCTGTCGCCGATGAGGAAGTCGAAGCGACCCGGACCGCCCAAGATCACGTCGTTGCCCGCGCCCGTGGCAGCGCCTTCGAAGGGAGCGACCGAGTCGCCGATCGGACCGTCGTCGCCGTCGCCGCCGTTCAAATAGTCGCTTCCGCCGCCCGTGGCGTCGCCGCCGCCGAGGGTGATGCTGTCACCCTGCATCCGCTCGTCGTTGCCGTCGCCGCCGAAGATCTCGTCATTCCCGCCACCCGTGGCGTTCCCGGAATGGGTGCGCGAGTCGCCGGTGAGGTTGTCCGCGCCGTCGCCGCCGAAAAGCCGGTCGTTACCGCCGCCAACAACGTCCCCGCTTTCTGCGAAGACGTCACCGACGACAAGATCATCCTCAGTGCCGGCGTCCACCTGGTCGTTGCCCAGCCCGCCGACGAGTTGATCCACTCCTGCAAGGCCGCAGATGAGGTCGTTGCCGCCCAGACCGCCGACGACGTCGTCGGCAGCCGAGCCAACGATCACGTCCGCGCCCCCTGTGCCGTTGATCGTGCCCGAGCCCGTGATCGTCGCCTTCTTGCCGAAGCAGCGCGGCTGATCGGACCCCGCCGACGCGGTGGACCCCGCACTCAACGCCAGCGCCGCGATTGACGCGACGGCCCCCAGCCGGAACGAGCTTGTTGTTGTCTTGGTGGTGATGGGCATCGTGCCTCCTTGCGTAGGTGATGTCCGAGCATCCGCCCGGGTGAGCGCGCGCGCCATGGGCGGTCAGGGGCCAGCACCCTGACTGCGTGGAAGGTCAACCTTGCCCCGGGGCCATTGTGTAAACGGGGCTCGCGAGCTACGCGTGGCTGGACGGCCTTAGGCTTTGGCGCGTGCACCCGCAGATCGAGGTCATGTCCGGCGCCCAGAGCTGGCGCTTCTCGTTGGAGGCCGACCGGACGACCGTCGGCAAGGCGGCCGAGAACGACGTCGCGCTCGAGCACGATCCCACGACCAGCCACCTCCACGCCGTCGTCGAGCGGTTCCCGGCGGCCTGGTGCGTTACCGACCTCGGCTCGTCCAACGGCACGTGGGTCAACGGCGAGCGCATCTGGTCCTCGCATCGGCTCCGCCACGGTGACGAGATCCGGGTGGGCCAGACCCGCCTCATCTTCCGGGATCCCCTGAGCTCCGGCGGCACCGCAACCGAGGCCGAGGAGGCGCCTCCCGGGCTGACGACGCGCGAGCTCGACGTCCTGGTTGCCCTCTGCCGCCCGCTGCTCGACCGCGACATGTTCACCGAGCCAGCCTCGACTCGCTCGATCGCCGACGAGCTCGTCATCACCCAGGCCGCCGTCAAGCAGCACCTCGCCAACCTCTACGACAAGTTCGGGGTTCCGGCCGGCGACTCGCACCGCCGTGCCCGGCTCGCCAACGAGGCGCTGCGGCGCGGCGCCGTGTCGCTGACGCAACTGCGAGCGAGCGAGTCGGAAGAGGGCTAGGTGGAGCAGACCGGCTGGTAGTCCAAATCCGGGACCAGCTCTTCCCACTCCGCTTCGGTCAACTCCCGCCCAGCGACGCTGCACGCGTACTGCGACCACACGTCCGGGTTCACATCCCAGCGCTCCGCCGCTCCCGTGTCGTGCAGCACGAACACGCCGGCGACCGTCGGGGGAGAAACGGGAGGACACCCCCCCGAAGCGCCCGGGGAGGGTCCCAACCGCGCGACGCGACTCGACGTCCCAGAGGATCACCGTGCCGTCGTCGCCGCTTGTCGCCAACATCCGTCCGTCGGGTGAGAACTCCGCGTTGAGCACCCAGCCCTCGTGGCCGGCCAGCGGAGCGCCGATCGGCTCGCGGCTGGACACGTCCCATAGCTGCGTATAGCCCGCATCGCTGCTGACGGCGAGCAAGCTGCCGTCGGGCGAGAACCGGACCCAGCGATCGACGTCGCCTGTGGGGTTCTCGAGGCGGTCCACGACCTCCAGCGAATCAGCTTCGCGCAGCTCAGTGCCGGCGTCCCTGAGCCCGATCGCCAGTAGCGCGCCGTCGGGGCTGAAGGACATGCTGATCGGGAAGCTGGGGGCCTCCGTCCGCTCCACATCGCCGGTTTCCAGATCGAGCACTCGCAGGTTGCGGTCGAGATCCGCAACGCCGAGGCGACCGCCGTCCGGTGAGAACGCCATCGCCTGAACGGGCGCGTCGAAGCCGGGCAGCGGCGGGCGCACCCGTCGGCCGCTCTCCGCGTCGCGCAGCTCCATGGTGCCGCTCTCGCCGGTGACGGCGATCTTCTCACCGTCGGGGCTGAACTCGACAGCCCAAACGGGCTCATCCTCGAGCCCCGGCAGGTCGGGCAGGCGACGCAGCGTGCGGGCGTCGTGCAGGCGGATGCCGCCATCCGGGAGCCCGGCGGCAACCGTCTCGCCGGACGGGCTGACCGCGAGCGGCGGCGGGTAATCGAGCAACAGCCCGGATCGCCGGAACGGCTCTGCGAACGGGCGTGCGAGCCGGCGATCGCCGGCGATATCCCAGACGATGATCCGGTCGTCCAACCCACCGGTGTAGAGCGTGCGCCCGTCCTCGTCGAGCGTGAAAGTGGGAACGGGGCCGGTATGCCCCGTCAGGGTTTCCCGGACCCGCCCCGACTCGACGTCCCAGACCAGCACTTTGCCGTCGTCACTTCTGGTCATCAGGGTGCGGCCGTCAGGCGTGAACACGAGGCCGTGAACCCGGTCCTCGTGCCGGCCCTTCAGCGTCCGCAGCTCGCCCGAGCGGAGATCGAGGATGGAGACGCCTCCGTTTGGGGCGCCGAGGGCCACCACTGCGCCCGTCGGGCGAGAGCCCGCCGAGGTAGCCCCCGACCGGGATCCGCCGCAGCACCTCCAGCGTTGCCGCATCGACCACGAAGGTGGCATCGGGCTGG
>CAWCBM010000007.1:0-80297 GCA_963793775.1 uncultured Solirubrobacterales bacterium | reverse complement strand
TCGCGCCATGCGGCGACCCCGAGAGCGAGGAAGACGACGCCGGCGACGTAGAACACCGCCTCGCCCGCACCGTCTTCGTCCAGCCCGATCGAGGCGGCAAGGCCCGCGAGCCCGAACAGAACGACGACCACGAGGGCCAGCAGCAGGCCGTAGGCACGGCCCTTCCGGGGGTGATCACTCACAAACCGGTCATCGACCGGACTCGCGCACTCCTCAAATGCCGCTAGCGGGGCCCCACTAGGGCTCGATCACGTGGCTGGGGTCGGGCTGCTCGTCGGGAGGCGCCGACGCGTAGTCGCCGAACGGCCCGTCGCGCCGGGCGACGACGGCGGGGACGCCCTCGCGGTCGGCCTCGTCGACGAACCGCCTGCCCTCGGGGATGTTGCGCATGTAGCCGTCGAGGATCGGGCCGAGGAGCTGGGTGCTGGCCAGCCCCATGTTCTCGTAGGCCTGGTTGACGATCAGCTTCATCGCCGCCAGCTGGGCGGCCGGCAGGGAGGCGAGCTGCCGAGCCCGCTCGGCGACGTCGTCCTCGAGGCGATCGAACGGCACCGATGCGTTGATCAGCCCGCACTGCGCGGCGTCGCTGCCCGAGAGCGGCTTTCCGGTCAGCGCGTGCTCCTTCGCCTTCGCGAGCCCGAGCCGGTAGATCCACATTCCGGTCAGGTAGGCGCCCCAGGCGCGTGAGTACGGCGTCCCGATGCGCGCGTCGTCGGAGGCGACCACGAGATCGGCGCAGAGCGCCATGTCGCTGCCGCCGCCGACGCACCAGCCGTGGACCTGGGCGATCACCGGCTTCGGCGAGCGCCAGAGGCTCATGAACTTCGGTACCGGGGCGAGGCTCGGCGCGGTCGCCCCGATCATGTCCTTGCCCGGGTCCCACTCGCCGTCGGTCTCCAGCAGGTCGGCGTAATGGCGAAATCCCCCGGAGAAGTCGAAGCCGGCGCAGAACGCGCGGCCGGCGCCGCGCAGCACGATCACCTTCGCCTCGCGGTCGGCGACCGCCTCGTGGACCGCCGCCTCGAGCTCGTCCGGCATCGGCGGCGCGATCGCGTTCAGGCGCTGGGGCCGGTTGAGCGTGATCGTCGCGATCCCGTCCTCGACCTCGTAGAGAAGGGTCTCGAAGCTCACCGTTCCTCCAATCGTCGGTTCAGAGCCCGAAGTGCTCGCGCTCGCAGTCCGGGACCAGGTCGCCGTACTCGGGATGGCGCTCGATCCAGCCGTTGACGAAGGGGCAGAACGGCAGCACTCCCATGTCGCGCGAGCGGGCGTCGTCGAGCGCTCCGCGGACCAGCTTGCTGCCGAGCCCCTTGCCTTCGAACTCGGGCAGGGTCTCGGTGTGCACGAGGGCGATCAGCTTCGGCCGCGAGCCGTAGCGGAGGTAGCCGGCGAGCCGGCCGTCCGAGTGAATCTCGTAGCGGCGCTCGTCGGCGTTGTCGCGGATCTCGGCCACGGACCTGCAGCATGACGATCAGCTGCGCCGGGCCGCGGCGAACCTGAGGATAATTTCGCCGATGGAGCCTCTGCGCCCCGGCGGCGAGCAACGGGCGACGAGGGTCGCAGCGGGACTTCAGCGGGTCACCGACGCGACGCTCGCGTACCTCAACCTCGACGACCTGCTGAGCGAGCTGCTCGAGCGAGCCGTCGAGGTCCTCGTGGCCGACACGTCGACGATCCTGCTGCTCGAGGAGGACGGGAGAACCCTCGCGGCGCGGGCGGCCAAGGGCCTCGAGGCGGAAGTGGAGCGCGGCTTCAAGCTCGAGGTGGGCGCCGGGTTCGCGGGCCGGGTCGCGGAGACGCTCGCCCCGCTCGTGATCGAGGACATCGACCACTCGCCGGTCGAGGTCGTCAGCCCGATCTTCCGCGAGCGCGGCGTGCGCTCGCTGGTCGGCGTGCCGATGGTGGTCGGGCGCCGGCTGGTCGGCGTCATGCACGTGGGATCGCTGACCCCAAGGTCGTTCACCGGCGACGACGTCCACCTGCTCCAGACGGTCGCCGACCGGGCGGCGATGGCAATCGACCACGACCGGCTCGTGGTCCAGTATCGGATCGCCGAGAGCCTCCAGCGGCGCCTGCTGCCGGAGCGGCTCCCGCAAATCCCCGGCCTCGGCTTCGCCGTCCGTTACATCCCGGCGACGCAGGCCACCACGGTGGGCGGCGACTGGTACGACGTCTTCCAGCTCCCCGACGGGAGGGTGGCGCTGGCGATCGGAGACGTCGTCGGCCACGGCATCACCGCGGCCTCGCTGATGGGCGAGCTGCGCACCGCGATGCGCGTCTACGCTCTCGAGTACGGGCGGCCAGGCGAGGCGATGCGCAAGCTGGCGCGGTTTGTCACCGCGCGCGGGATCGAATCGATGGCCACGTGCGCCTATGCGACATTCGACCCCGAGAGCTCGAGTTTGAGCCTGGCCAGCGCCGGTCACCCTCCGCCGGCCCTGGTGACGTCCGCCGGCGCGCGGTTTCTCGAGCACCGGGGCGGGCCGCCGCTCGGCGCCAAGACGGAGCACGCCTATGAGGAAACCGAGCTCGAGGTCGAGCCCGGCGGGATTCTCCTGCTCTACACCGACGGGTTGATCGAGCGCCGTGGTCGCCTGCTCACCGAGGGGCAGGAGGCGCTCATCGCGGCCGCCGCCGCGGCGCCGCTCGATGCCGAGCTGTTGGCCTCGAGGGTGATCGAGTCGCTGTCCGCCGGCGCGCCCGACGACGTCGCCCTGCTGACGATGCAGAACACGGCCCTGGTGAACGGCGGGCTGTCCCTGGTGCTCAACGCCCGCGCCGAGCAGCTGGTGGTCGTCCGCCGCGCGATCCGCCGCTGGCTTCAGGACGGCGGCGTCACCTCGGCCGATGTCTCGGCGACCGTGCTGGCCGCCAGCGAGGCCTGCTCGAACGCGATCGAGCACGCCTACGGCCTCAGCGAGGCGACCTTCGAGCTCCATGCCGAACGGCGCGACCGCACGGTCGAGGTCACGGTGCGCGACTGCGGGCGCTGGCGCGAGCCGCGCGGGGCGAACCGCGGTCGCGGCCTCGAGCTGATGCGGGCGGCGATGGACCAGGTCGAGGTCCTTTCCGGGGAGACGGGTACCACCGTTCGGATGTCGAGACGCCTGGGGCAGGAGAATCTGTGAGCGAGCTCGCCGACCTCACTCTCGAGAACCACTCGGGCCAGCCCGTCGCCCGCCTGCGCGGCGAGGTCGACGCCTCGAACGCCGATTCGATCCGGCAGCGGATCGACGAGTTCGTCTCCAACCACGAGCTGGGCCTGGTCATCGACCTGAGCGAGGTCCACTACGTCGACAGCGCCGGCGTGCGGATGCTGTTCGACCTGGCCGGCGGCCTCGAGCGTCGCCAGCTGGCCCTGCACCTGGTGGTCGGCGAGGGCACGCACGTCGCCGAGGTGTTCCGCCTGGTCGCCATCGACAAGGTCGCCACCCTGCACCCGACGCTCGGCGCCGCGTTCGAGGAGCTCACCGGAGAAGCGCGCGGCTGAGCCGTTTCAGCCGGACGCGGTCGCGACCGGCGCCGGGGCCGGGATCCGGTAGGTGGCCTGGGCGGTGTCGAAGCCCTTCAGGTCGAGGTCCTCCGGCTCGAGCCGGATTCCTCGCTCGGCGAGCCAAGGCCCGGCTCGGCGCTGGGCCTCCGCGCTCAGCAGGATCTCCCCGGCGTCGGCGGCGGCCTGGAGCCGGGCCGCGAGGTTGGTGGCCACCCCGGTGACGGCGACGTTGTCGCTGCCCGCGCCGCGCCCCAGGATCGCGGCTCCGGTGGCGATCCCGATGCCGACCGGCAGTTCCATCAGCGCCGCCTTGTCGCGCAGCGTGAGCGCCGCCTCGACCGCGTCGACGACGTGGTCGACGCTCGTGCCGGCGATGTTGAACGAGGCCATCACCGCGTCGCCGGCGAACTTGTCGACGATCCCGCCATGCCGCTCGACGGTCGTCTTCGCAAACCGGTAGAGCGCCGCCATCCGCTCCGCGACCTCGGCCGGCGCGTCGGCGGCGCTCAGGTCCGTGTAACCGCGGACGTCGGCGAACAGGGAGGTCACCAGCCGCTCACCGGCCGGCACGATCTCGGGCGCGGCGCTGCGGCCGACGGCCTCGAGAGCGATCTCGGGAACCGGGACCCCGAGCGCTTCGGCCGCCGCGCGGGCCTCGTCGACGATGAGCCGGGCGTCGAGGTCGCCGGCCTCGCGGAAGACCTCGGCAAGCTCTGAGGCTGCGGCGTCGAGGTCTCCACCCGCTCCCAGGGCGCGGGCGAGGACCACTCGCGCCCGCAGCGCGACCAGCGGGTAGCCCTCGCGCTCGGCGGCGTCGATCGACCTCCGCACGGCCTCGGCGGCCGCCTCCGGTTGCCCCTCCGCGAGCAGCACGCGCGCCATGGCCTCGTCGACGAACGCCGCGCCCGGGTCCGAGGGGGCGACCTCGGAGCCGTCAACCAGCGCCCGCGCCTCGTCGACCTCGTCGGCGGCCAGGAAGGCCTCGACCGCGAGCGCCGTCGGTTCCAGATACGGGACCAGCGTCTCGCTCGCGTCGGCGATCTCACGCGCGAGCTCGAGCGCGCCGTCGACCTCCCCGTTCGCCAGCCTGGTGCGGATCTGCGCCGCGGCGTCGTAGACGATGTCCTGAAGCTCGGTCCTCGTCGACACCGGGGGCAGCACCGCCTGCGACTCCTGGTAGAGCCCGAGCTCGGTCAGCACGTCGGCGAGGTGGACGCGACAGCGCCAGACCATCTTCCGGTAGGCGAAGCGCTCGTAGAGGCCGACGCCGAGCTCGGCGTCCTCGCGGGCGGCGTGAACGTCGCCGCGGGCCTTGTTGACGTAGCCGCGGGCGCTGGCGAGGCTGCCGTCGATCAGCGGCACCGCCGGCATCGCGTCGAACCGCTCCAGGCGCTCCTCGAGCCCTCCCTTGAGCATGTGGATCCGAGACCAGATGTCGTTCCAGGTCACGTTCTGAACGATGTGCCAGTAACCCTTCGCGGCCGCCTGCCGGAAGCACTCGTCCATGAGCTCGAAGCCCCGCAGCGGCTCGCCCGAGTCCAGGTAGCCGAGCGCGAGGAATCCGATCGCGTGGACGCGCTCGAGGTCGGCCCCGGCGGCGTCGGCGATCTCGGCCGCCCGCTGCGAGGCCTCGAGGCAGCCCTGGTAGTCGAGCTCGAACGCGTGCAGGCCGGCGAGCCGGACGTAGGCCATCGCCAGCTCGGCGGACGGCCCCGCCCGCTCGAGCACGTCGCGGGCCCGCTCGTACTCGATCCGCGCCAGATCGGGCCGCGAGCGCTCCCACATGCAGCGCCCGAGGACCACGCGGTAGCGCGCGGCCGTCAGCGGCTCGTCGAGTTGCTCGAGCTTCTCGACTCCGTCCTGGAGCAGGCCCTCCGCGGCCGCGGGCTCGCCGTTGAGCGCGTAGTCGTGGCCGATCCGGCAGACGATCTGCGCCTCCTGCAGCGGATCGGAGACGTGCGGAAGGATCCGCTCGAGCAGCGCGGCGGCCTCCCGGAACGCGGCCGTGCGCTCGGCGTCCTCAGCGCTCTCGAGGCAGATCGGCACCGCCTCCTCGAACCGCGCCGCGCCCAGCAGGTGGTTGGCGACGTCGACGGAGCGACTCGACTCGGCGGCGGCGAGCACGTCGGCGGCCCGCGAGTGGACCGCCTGCCGGCGCGGGACGACGATGCCGTCGTAGATCGCCTCCTGCGTGAGCGCATGACGCCAGCGGTAGCGGCCGGCGACCTCGGGGTGATCGGAGACGAGCTGTTCGGCGATCGCCTGCTCGAGCGCGGACTGCACCGCGGCCTCGCCGGCGCCGGAGACCGCGAGCAGGGTCGGGTAATCGAAGTCGCGGCCGAGCACCGCGGCCGCCTCGAGGATCGCCACCGGCTCGGGGTCGAGCCGAGCCAGCCGCTGGAGGATGGTCTCGCGCACCGTCTCCGGGATCCCGACCTCGTCGAGCGCGGCCCGCCCGAGCGTCGTTCCCGGAGCCAGGCCGGTCACGGCGTCGGTGAGCATCTCCTCGACGAAGAACGGGTTTCCCTCGGTGCGCTCGTAGAGCAGCTCGATGAGCTCGGGCTCGAGCGTGTCGTCGCCGGTCATCGAGGCCACCATCTCGGCGATGCCGGCCTGCGGCAACGGATCGAGATCGATGATCTCGGCCAACCCCGAGCGGCGCCAGGCGCGCAGCAACGGCGTGAACGGGTGGCGACGATGAAGCTCGTCGCTGCGGTAGGTGACGAGCACCAGCGCGCGCATCCCGGACAACCGGCGGGAGATGTGCTCGAGCAGGTGGCGCGAGGTGGAATCGGCCCAGTGAACGTCCTCGATCACGAGCAGCAGGGCCTGATCGGCGGCCGGGACCGCGAGCAGCGAGAGCAGCGCCTCGAACAGCCGCAGTTGCGCCTGACCCGGGTCGCCCTCGCCCGCGGCGCCCGAGCCGTCGGCGAACTGCGGGAACAGCTGCGACAGCTCGGCGCTCGATGCCCCGAGCCGCTCCCGCAGCGCCGCCATGTCCGCGTCCGCGAGGTAGTTGCCGATCGCCTCGACGAACGGCAGGTATGGAAGCGCCAGCTCGGCCTCGCTGCAGCCGCCGGTGAGCACCGCCGAGCCGAGGCGCCGCGCCTGCCGGGCGAGCTCCGTCGCCAGGCGGGTCTTGCCGATCCCGGCCTCGCCCGAGACCACCACCAGGCGCCCGTGCCCGCGCCGGCTCTCGAGCAGCGCGTCCTCGAGCGCTGCCAGCGGCTCCTCACGCCGCACCATCACCGGACAGAGGACGGATTGCGCCACGACGCCCATTGTGGCAATGCGGCGCCGGCCGGCGCCGACTGTCATCCCACCGTCGATATACGCCGGTTGGATGTCACTCGGCGCCCGCGGGCGCCTTCGTCCACTCGGCCTTGTGGATGCGCTTGGCCGCCTGGTAGTCGGCCAGCGCCTGCGACGAGTCGACGTCGCCCAGGGTCGGGTGCGGCGGCACCAGGTCGCGGGCGGCCTCGACGCCGAAGCGGTTGGCGAGCACGGCGCCGAGCGACTTGACCTTCATCTCGCCGAAGCCCGGGAGCGCCGCGATGTTCGCCCGCAGCTCGTTGGCGTCGGCGGCGTCGGTCCAGACGCGGGCCGCGTCGCCTTCGTACCGGTCGCGGACGTGTGCGGCAAGCTCTCCGACCCGCTCGGCCATCGCCCCGGGGTAGCGGTGAAGCGCCGGCTTGGCGCGAAAGGCAGGCTCGAGATCGGCTTCGGCGAGCTCGCTCGCATCCAGGGTGCCGATGCGCTCTCGCAACACCAGCGGCCCCATGAACGCCTTCTGCACCGTCACCTGCTGATCGAGCGCGAAGCCGATCAGCAGCGCCATCGGGTCGGACGCGATCAGCGCGTTGGCCTCGTCGGAGTCGGTGAAGAAGAGCCGGTCGGGCACGCTGTCATGGTAAGGGGCCGGAAGATCCGGATTCGAGGAGAGACGATGGCTGAACAGAGGACGGCGGACCGTGAGGAATGGCAGGCCGCGCGCGAAAAGCTGCTGCGCCGGGAGAAGGAGCACACGAGGGAAGGCGACGCGCTGGCCCAGGCGCGGCGCGAGCTTCCGTGGCTCGAGATCGAAAAGGAGTACCGGTTCGAGACCGACGACGGCCCGAAGACCCTCGTCGAGCTCTTCGACGGCCGCTCCCAGCTGCTCATCTACCACTTCATGTTCGGCCCCAGCTACGAGGCGGGCTGCATCGCCTGCTCGTCGAACGGCGACTCCGTGAACGGAGTTCTCCCGCACTTGAACGCGCGCGACGTCACCGTGGTCTACGTCTCCCGGGCGCCGCTGGAGAGGATCCAGGCGTACAAGCGACGCCTGGGATGGGACATCCCCTGGGTCTCGTCGGCCGACAGCGACTTCAACTTCGATTTCGGCGTCTCGGCCACCGAGGAGCAGGTGCGCGAGCACATGGGGCCGATGCTCGAGAACCCGCCGGCGGTCGTCAGCCAGATGGCCGAGCGCAGCGGGACCGACGTCTTGGGGTACCTGGCCGAGGCACCGGCGATGAGCGTGTTCGCACTCGAGGACGGGACCGTCTACCAGACCTACCACACCGGGGCCCGGGGCCTCGAGATGATGATGACCTACTACCCGATCCTCGACCGGGTGCCGAAGGGCCGCGACGAGCCGGCGACCGGGGCGCCGCATTGGCTCCGCCGCCACGACGAGTACTGAACGCGTTTCGAGCGCCCCACTAGTCGGAGACCCTGCGCAGGAAGTCGGCGAACCCGGCATCGGGCGTGTGGAGGTTGAGGAACCGCGCCCTCGCGCGGCCGGGTTTGGCGAAGGTGTGCCCGACACCCGGCGGGATCGAGGCGAGCGCCTCGGGGCCGCCGACGTGCCGGCCGTCCTCGACGCTGAACTCGAGCTCGCCCTCGAGGACGTAGAACGAGTCGACCTCCGCATCGTGGACATGTGGGTCCGGTCCGTCGTAGGGACCGTCGATCTCGAACTCCGCGAAGCAGAGCTCGGGCAGCGCCGCCTTCAGCAGCGCGACCCTGGTGCCAGACACCAGCCGCTCGCCCTCGCCCGGCCCGGACGTGACCGCGTCGCTCAGCGGCCGCCCGCCGTCCGCCGGCGGCTCGAAGCTGTCGAAGCTTGCCTCCTCGTCGCCATCGCGGCGCGCCCGCATGAAGGCCGCAAAGCCCCCGTCGGGCGTGTGCAGGTTCAGGAAGCTGACCTCGGCGTCGCTCTCGTTGGCGAACGTGTGGATCACCCCGGGCGGAGCGCTCACCAGGCCGCCGGCCGTCATCCGGACCGGCTCGCGCTCCGGCCCGAGCGGCAGCGTGAGCTCGCCGTCGAGCACGAAGAACGAGTCGACGTGTCGGCGGTGGATGTGCGGGTCCGGCCCACGCTCGCCGGGCGCGATCCGGTACCAGGTGAGCGTCAGCGAATCGTGGGCGGCCAGCATCACCACCTGGCGCCCGGCCCGGTGGGTGATGGTCTCGCCCGTACCGGGGCGAACCAGCGGCGCCTCTCGGTCGGCCTCCGCGCGAGCCACGCCCGCCATTCTCGCTCGCCGGGAGGCTAGTGCGGTGTCTCGTAACGTTCGCCCGGAAATGACGTGGCCCAGGCGCCGTCAGCCAAGGACGCAGGGAGCCCGAATAGCAGCGCTATTCGGGCGACCGAGGACGCAGGATGGCGGCGATCTGGGCCCGTCATTTCGGGTGGAACGTTGGAGAGGCCCCGCTAGGTGCTCGCCGCGCGCGTCCAAGGCGCGTGCGTACGGGGCGCGAAGCGCCGGGCCGGCGGCCTCGCCTCGGGCTCGAACCGCGGTCCGTCGAGCGCCTCGATCCGCCTGCGCACCCGACCGACGATCCGCACCTTGGCCAGGATCTCGCCGGCGACCAGTTGCGAGTTGGGGGCGTACTCACCCGCGGCGATCGCCCGCCGCAGCTCCGCCAGCCGAAGCCTGGCCGCCTCCGTTATCCCGTCCTCGATCGCCACGGTCTCAGCCGATTCATCGAACGACCGCGCGATCGGAGTACTACAAGCCGCAGGAATCGGACTTCCGTCTACGGTGCCAACCCCTAGGTGCTGCGCCCCAGTGGCTCGGCGTACAGGGTTCGCTCGGCCGTTTCGACCAGCAGTCCGACGACGCGATCGAGCGAAAGGCCGCGGCCCGTGTAGAGCGCATCGAAGCTCTCGAAGCTCGTCAGCGTCCAGAGCAGGTGTTCGGCGTCCTCGACGCTCAGGCCCTCGCGCAGGACGCCCTGTTCGGCGAGCCGCCCCACCAGCCGGGCCATCCCCCGAGCCCGCTCCTCGTCCATCCGCCTCACGGCGCCGCCGACCGCCTGCTCGTCGAGCTGCGCCATCGAGCGCAGGGCGCGGTAGATGTCGCGGTTGGCGGCGAACATCTCGCTCCCCGCCCGGAAGCCGGCGCGCAGGTGCTCACGGGCGTCCGGCTGGTGCTTGGCGTCGAGGAGCAACTCGTAGCCGGAGCGGGCCGCCAACTCGCGAGCGACCGCGTCGAACAGGCCCGAGCGCGAGCCGAAGATCGCGTAGACGGTCGACCGCGCCACCCCGGCCATGCGGGCGATCCGGTCGATCGAGACCCGCTCGGCCGGCGCCTCGGCGAGGCGCGCGAAGACCGCCTCGATGATCCGCGCCCGGGTGCGCTCGGCCTCCTCGGCGCGGGCCCGCTGCTCGTAGGAACGCGTCGCCATCGCGGGTCATTCTACTTCGTCAGACATATTGTCCGATGAAATGATATATTCGCCAAACATGATGTCCGATGAAAGGAGAGGCCGCGTGTCGGCTGCGATCGAGGAATTCGAGGTGGTTGTCGTCGGGGCCGGGCCGGCCGGCCTGGCGAGCGCCGCGACCCTGGGCGCCTACGGCGTCGAGACCCTGGTGATGGACCGGCGGCCGGCGGCCTCCGTCCTGCCCCGGGCGACGGTCGGCGAGCACCGCGACCATGGAGCTGCTTCGCCGGTGGGGACTCGAGGAGGCGACCTGGGAGCGCTCGCTCGAGGTCGAGTGGCAGGCCTGGGCGTGCCCGACCCTCGCCAGGGCCGGCGACGGCGAGGCGATCGAGGTCGGGCTGCCGACCCGCGCCCAGGCGGCCCTGGTCAGCCCCACGAGGCCGGCGTGCCTCGGTCAGGACGAGCTCGAGCCGCTGCTCGAGACGCCACCTCGGATCGCTCCCGAGCGTGCGGGTCGAGCGCGGGGTCGAGCTCGTCTCGCTCGAGCGCGCCGACGACGGCGGCCACATGCTGACCCTCGAGGATCCGGCGCGGCGCCGCCGCCTGGTGCGCGCGGGGTACGTGATCGGGGCCGACGGCATCCGAAGCAGGGTCCGCGGCCAGCTCGGGATCGCCACCGACGGCACCGAGGACCTCGAGACCCGGTGGGGGATGCTGCTTCCGCGCCCCGCTCTGGGACCTGGTCGGCGAGCACCGCTACGGGATCTACTTCATCACCTCCGAGCAGGAGGGCAAGACCTTCATCCCGGCCGGCAGGCCCGACCGCTGGGGTTCGCCACCGACAGCGCCGAGGCGCCGCGGCGCGGGCCGAGGCGATCGAGCTGGGTCCGCCACGCCGCCGGCGACCCGAGCCTGCCGGTCGAGATCGAGCGGACGATGCCGGTCACCTTCGGCATCGCCCTGGCGGAGCGATTCCGAGCCGGCAGCGCGTTCCTGATCGGCGACGCCGCCCACCGGGTGACGCCACGCGGCGGCACCGGCATCAACACGGCGATCCGCGACGGCTTCGACCTCGGCTGGAAGCTCGGCTGGGTGCTCCGGGGCTGGGCGGACGAGGCGCTGCTCGAAAGCTACGAGCGCGAGCGCCGCCCGGTGGCCGAGCACAACACCATGCGCTCGACGCGCTCCGACGGCTCGATCCTCGGCAACACGGCCGGCCTCGCCGCCGACATCGGCGGCCGCGTCGCCCACGTCTGGGTGGAGCGCGACGGCGGCCTGGTCTCCACCATCGACCTGCTCGGCGACGGCCTGACGCTCTTCGTCGGACCGGAGCACGACGGCGCCGCGCCCGGCGGGGAACACGGCGGGGCCGCGATTGCCGTGGAGCGGCTCGACGCGATCGCCGCGCGCGCCCTCGGCCTCGGCCCCGGCGGCGCTCTGCTCGCCAGGCCCGACGGCTATCCGCTGGCGGTCTCGAACGACGGCTCGCCGGAGGCCAGCAACCTCGAGGCCCGGCGGCGCTCCCACCAGCCCCATGCCGCCATCACCGCGCCGGCGTACAGCCACCCGAGCAGGATGTCGAAGACGTAGTGCTCGCCGGTTGCGATCAGCGTCAGCGCCATCGCCAGCGGATAGAGCGCCAGCAGCGGTCGCAGGCCAGGGCGGACGCGGCTCCAGAGGAACATCGCCACCAGCGCGGTGAGGGCGGCGTGCAGCGAGGGGACGGCGGCGACCAGGTTGACGCTCGTCTGGCCCTTGTCGAACAGAGCCGGCGGTGTTCCCGCCGATCAGCTCCCAGCCCTCCGCGGTGGTGCGATGGACCTCGTCCGAGCAGTCCCACGTCGGACGCCATCCAGGGCGGGGCCGCGGGGAAGGCGACGTAGGTGGCGACGGCGGCGAAGGCGAGGGTCAGCACGCGCCGCCTGTAGCGCAGGAAGGCGAGCCTGTCTCGAACCCAGAGCAGGCCGGCGACCGCGAAGGGGACGATGAAGTACGAGGTGTAGGTGAGCGTGAAGGCGACGTTCCACCAGTTCACCTCTTCGGGCTCATACAGGTGGGCCTGGAGCCATTCGGTGGGCGTCTCGCCGAAGAAGACGAAGCGGTCGAAGTCGATCATCGCCTGCGCGTGGACGCCGATCCCGAGCGAGTCGGCGGCGCCGCGGGTGAGGTCGTAGGCGGCGAACACGACGACGATCGGCAGCCAGTCGCGGACGAGCTGGAGGATCTCCCGCGGGTGGCGGCCGAGCGAGGCGCAGGCGAGCGCGCCGCAGGTCCAGGCGATCACGAGCTCGCGCTGGGCCGGGAACCCGTAGCGGCCGATCCACGATGACCAGCGACCCGAAGTAGACGCAGAGGATGAAGCGGCGCACGGCCACCAATGCGCGAAGCCCAAGTCGGTTGTCCGCTCCGCGCCGACGTACGACGTCGGTCGCGCTCACGGCGCTAACCGTATCTGCCCCTCAGCCGAGCGTCTCTCCGGGGGCCGGCGTCCGGGTCTCGTACGGGCGGCCGGCGGCGGCCGCGGTGAAGCGCTCGGCGGCGTCGGCGATCGGGCGGTACCAGGGGTCGATCGCAAACCCCGCGTAGTGCATCGGGACCGCCGTTCCGGCGCCGAGCAGCTCCGCGGCGAGCGCGGCCTGCTCGGGCTCCATCGCGGCGACGAGCGGGCTCGGCGGCCGCAGGTGCGGGAAGTCGACCACGGCGCCGTTGATCGGGGCGAAGACGACGTCGAACGGCCCGTGGCGCCGCGCCATCCGCCACCAGTAGCCGTGAAAGACCGTGTCGCCGAGGTGAAGGAGGCGGACGCCCTCCGCCTCGACCAGCCATGAGACCTGCGGGTCGCCGAGGCCGTCGACCGCCGGCAGCGCGCTGATCGCGAACGGCCCGACCTCGCTCCGCTCCCATGTCCGCACCTGACGCCGGCTCAGCCCCGCCCGCTCGAGCTCCGTGTTCGCCTGCGCCAGGGCGAGGTTCTCGACCTCCGATCCGCCGGGCCAGACCGGCTCGTGCACCGACGCCGCCGGCGGCGAGGGCCCCCGCGAGGGCGCCGGCGTCGGCGTGGTCGCGGTGCAGGTGGCTGACGAGGCCGGCCACCGCCTTTCCCGAGGCCGCCGGCGCCGACAACCGTCGGCAGCTCGGTCTCCGCGGCCCGCTCGCCGAGCGCGGCGAACGTGGCGCCGGGGTCGGCGAGCGGGTCGATCACCAGCGCCGCCCCATCGGACTCGATCTCGACTCCCGCCCATCCCAGCCAACGAACCTTCATTCCGCTCTCTCCTTTTTATCGGACGAGCGTACGGTATCATGGTCGCCGCATGCCCCGCCGCTCAGCCGCAGCCGTCGCCTCGACCCGCGCCGCCGTGACCGAGATCGCGGTCGACCGCGCCTCGATCGAGGGCCTCGAGGGGTTGACGATCGGGGGCCTGGCCGACGAGGTCGAGATGCGAAAGAGCAGCCTCTTCAGCCTCTTCGGCAGCAAGCGGGACCTGCAGCTCGCGACGCTCGAGGCGGCGATCGAGCACTTCCGGCGAGAGGTCTGGGGACCGGTGGCCGATCGTGAGCCAGGGCTGGCGAGGCTGCTGGCGCTCTGCGAAAGCTGGCTCGACTATCACCGGCGCGAGGCGATGCCGGGAGGCTGCTTCCTGACCACCGCCACCGTGGAGTTCGACGCCCGCCCCGGGCCGCTGCGCGACGCCGTCCGCGAGACCATGGACCGCTGGCTCGGGCTGCTCGCCGACGAGGTCGCCAAGGGCATCCGCGCGGGCGACCTTCCGGCGGACCTCGAGCCGGCCGACGTCGCCTTCGAGCTGAACGCCCTCGCCGCCGCCGCGAGCTACGGCTTCCAGCTCTCGCGCGACCCGGAGGTGTTCGCGCGCGCCCGCCGCTCGATGCGGCGGGCCCTCGGACAGCCGGCCTAGCTTCTACGAACACTCTTGTTCATAGAGGGATAGGTTCCCGGCGAATGGGAGGAGAGCCGCAGACGACCGCGCCCGCACCGCGGATCCCGCCGGGCGGACCCGCCGAGACCGGCACCTCAACTACGCGCTCGCTCGCCTGATCGGCGCCGCCTCGGGCGGCGGACCGCCGCACGTGTTCACCACCATCGCCCGCCACCGGCGGATCTTTCGTCGCTGGCTGCGCTTTGCCGGCGCGCTGATGCCGGGTGGAGTCCTCCCTCGCGTGGACTCCGAGCTGGTGATCCTCCGGGTCGCCCACAACTGCGGCTCGGACTACGAGTGGCGCCACCACGAGCGGCTCGGCGCCGCGGCCGGGCTGACCGCCGAGCAGATCGCAGCCGTCCGGGACGGAGCCGAGGCCCCGGTGTGGAGCGAGCGCCAGGCGCTCTTGCTGCGGGCGACCGACGAGCTCCACGCCGACCGCACGCTCTCGGACTCGCTCTGGGCGGAGCTGCGGCCGTTGCTCACCGACGACGAGCTGATCGAGCTCTGCCTGCTGGTTGGCCACTACGAGATGCTGGCGATGACCCTGAACGCCCTGGCAGTCGAACCGGACCCGCTGCCGACCGAGCCCCCGTCGGGCCTGGCCCGGATGCTGCAGCGGGCAGCGGCGCGAGGACGCCGATAGATGCCACCGAAGACGGTCGCCGGCAAGCGCGTCCTGGTCACCGGCGCCGGCAGCGGCATCGGCCGAGCGACCGCGGTCGCCGCGGCGGCCAAGGGAGCGCAGGTATTCCTCACCGACGTAAACGCGGAGGCGCTCGAGGCGGTCGCCGAGCCAGATCCGCAATGCCGGCGGCAGCGCTCCCTACGTGAGGGCGCTCGACATCTCCGACCACGCGGCGGTCGCCGCGATGGCGGACGAGATCCACGCCGAGCACGGCAGCCTCGACGTGGTCATGAACATCGCCGGGATCGCCATCTGGGGAACGGTCGAGACGCTCTCGCACGAGCAGTGGCGCCGCGTGATCGACGTCAACCTGATGGGCCCCATCCACGTGATCGAGTCGTTCGTGCCGGCGATGATCGCCGCCGGCCGCGGCGGGCAGCTGGTCAACGTGTCGTCGGCCGCCGGTCTCTTCGGCCTTCCCTGGCACGCGCCGTACAGCGCGGACCAAGTTCGGGCTTCGCGGCGTCTCGGAGGTGTTGCGCTTCGACCTGCGCCGCCACGGGATCGGCGTCAGCCTGGTGTGCCCGGGCGCGGTCGACACGGGCCTGGTGAACACCGTCGAGATCGCCGGCGTGACGACAACCAGCCCGGCGATGGAGAAGTTACCGGGCGCGCTTTCGCCGCCACGCCGCCACGCCCGAGCAGGCGGCGGCGCGGATCATCGACGGGGTCGAGCGCAACCGCTACTGGGTTTACACGTCCCGGGACATCCGGGTCGCGCACTTCGTTCAGCGCCGCTTCGAGACGGGGTACGCGCTCGTGATGCGCCTCGTCAACGATCGGTTCACGGCGATCGCGCGTCGGCTCTGATGACGACGGGGATGACGCCCCTGCCGCGCGGCCGGCACGGGTTGAGCCGCGAGCAGGTCGAGGCCTCGCAGCGCCTGCGCCTGATGCGCGCGATGGCGGAGGTGATGGCCGAGAAGGGCTACGCGCGCACCTCGGTCGCGGACATCCTGCGCCGGGCCCGGGTCTCCCGCGAGACGTTCTACGAGCTCTTCGACTCCAAGCAGGACTGCTTCATGAGCGCCTTCGAGCAGGCCTACGCGCATATCCTCGACGCGGTCACGCCGACTGCCGAGCGATCGCGGCCCGGTCGAGCGAGCGATTCTCGCGCGTCTTTCGCGACTACCTGGAGGCCCTCGCCGCCGAGCCCGAGATCGCCCGAGTGTTCCTGATCGAGGTCTATGCCGCCGGCCCACAGGCGATCACGCGTCGCCTCGAGCTGCAGTCCGGGCTCGCCCGCGCGCTCGCCGAGCTCGCCGGCGGCTCCGAGGAGGACCGCTTCGCGGTCGAGGCCCTGCTCGCCGCGATCGTCGGCCTTGTCACCGCCCGGCTGGGGTTGGCGACGTCGACGGCCTGCGCGACCTCCATCCACCGGTGGTGGCGCTGGCCGGTCGGCTCGGTTTGACCTAGGGCATCAGTCCGGGTACTCGTCCTTGCGGAACGCGCGCGGCTCCTCGGGCTGTTCCTTCGGCGTCCGGTCGAGCAGGAAGCTGATGTGCGGCTGGACGAACGGGTCCGGCGCCGAGACCATGTAGGTGAAGTAGACGGTCCCGTTGTCCTTGGCGAACGCGATGTAGCTCGGGTTCTCGCGGAGCCCGTCCTTGAGCTCGGCGCCGACCTGCTCGCTCCAGAACTGAAGCCACTCCGGCGGATCGTTGAGCATCTCCTGGACCTCGGGGATCTGCTGCGCCTGTTCCTCGGTCAGCGCCAGCCCGAAGTCCCAGGGAAAGTCCGTGTCGTAGGTCGACACGTACGGGAACTCCCAGCCCATCCGCTCCTTGTAGGCGGTCAGCCGGTCGATCGGCGCGCGCGAGAAGCAGACGAAGGTGACGTCGTGCTGGTTGAGATGGATCAGCCCGCCGGAGAACTCGTCGCCCAGGCTCGTGCACCCCGGCAGGCCCCGATCGAGTAATCGGGCCCGTACATGACGTTGTAGGCGAGCAGCTGCGAGCGGCCGTCGAAGAGCTCTGCCAGCGTCTTCTTTCCGTCCTGGGTCTCGAACACGTACTCCTTCTCCACCGGCACCCAGGGAAGCTCGCGGCGTTTCCTCGTTGCCTCCCGCTGTCGCTCGGCCGCCTCGGCCTCGAGCTTGGCGAGCTCGTCGCGCGCCGCCTGCCATTCCTCTCGGTTTGCGGTCTTGTGCTCAGGCATTGAACTCCCTCCTCGATAGGCGTCTCCACACCTAAGCAGACCGGCCCGCTCGCCGAAATTCATCGCGGCCCGCGGCGGAGCCTCAGCCGAACGTGGATTGCCTTTCCCAGCGCACAGTGAGCTGGTAGATGATCGTCACGTCCAGGACGATGATCAGGAACGCCCACAGGGGAGCCGCCGGAAACCAGACGATCTGAGCGATCGCCTGCAGGGCGACGACGAGGATCCCGACCACGCGAGCGGACTCGTTGCCGGCCAGCAATCCGGCCCCCGTCAGCGCGACGATCGAGCCGAGGATCAGATGGACCCAGCCCCAGGTCGTGATGTCGGCGATGAGCGCGCCGTGGCCGCCGACCACCACGACGTCGTCGTTGAGGATTCCCCCGAGGCCCCAGAGGGCGCTGAGCGAGCCGACCATGAACATGACGACGCCGGCAAAAGCGGCCCAGCCCGAGTAGCTCGTACGACCTGAGTCGCCTGACTGCATCTGACTCCCCTTCCGTGGTTCCGGCTATGGGCGCTCCAGATAAGCGGCCTTGATCACGCCTGTGCGCATCCGCTGCGGGTGGTTGCCGACCTTGATCCGCGCGACCTCGCGGCCGGTCGCAAAGGAGATCACCGCGACCCGATCGTTGCCGGCGACCGAGACGAAGCAGTACTTGCCGTCCTCGCTCGAGGCGGACCAATAGGGCCCCTCACCGACGTGGGTCGTGCGCTGCAACCTGAACGGCTTCGTGGTCACGAGGGCCGCATAGCCCGACATCGTTCCGGCGACGCAGAGCTTCTTCCCGTCGGGATCGATCGCGAGGCCGTGGTGGGCCGAGTCGAGCAGGAACTCCGTCCGCGGGAGCCCCTCGGCATCCGCGAGCGGCAGGTCGAGGACGTCCGCGACCCTGTCCTGCTTCAAGTCGTACTTGACGATCCCGAAGAAGAACGAGACCTGGAAGTAGACGTAGCGCTCACTCGGGCTGATCGCCATCGGACGCACGGCCGAGCTCATGCCCGGGTATCCGGCCTCGGCGAGCTTCTGGCCCATGTTGATCGTCCTCAGGACCTGGAGCGTGCGGGCGTCGATCACCTCGAATACGCGCGTCCCCTTGGTCGCATCTTGCGAGGGGTCGTCGGCGACGGTGTAGACGAACCCGATGCTCGCGTGGAAGATCAGCTTTCCGTCCTCGGAGAAGTTGTTCTCGTGCGGCGAGTCGCCCGACGGAACGCGTCCGACGATCGCACCCGTGCGCGTGTCGATCACGTCGATCACGTTGGCCGTCGAGGCCGAGACCAGCAGTCGGCGGCCGTTCTGAGAGATCGCCATGTGGTCCGCGCGATAGCCGTCGATGTGAGTGCGCCAGACGATCCGCTCGCTCTTTAAGTTGATGGCAACCACGTCGGCGAAGCTCGGCCGCGAGAAGTAGACGAACTTCCCGTCCGGGGAGGTGAAGCCGTCGTCGACGTATTGGTTGTGGCCCTCGCCGACGAGGGTGCGGATGTTGTTGAAGTAGAAGGTCGCCGTCGGGTCGGCCATGATCTCGGCCACCCGCTCCTCGGCGTCGGGGATCACATTGATCCGCTCGAGGCGCTTGAAGGTCTGCGGATCGACCAGGTCTGCCGTCCCGGCCCAGTTGTTGCTGACCACCAAGACGTCGCGGGTCTCGGACTTCGCGGCCGCCGCGGATGGGGCGAGCGCCACGGCGAGGCTCGCGATCGCCGCCGCCATTACCAGCCGGGCGGGCCTCATGGGTGCGCCAACTCGATTGCTCCGTTGATCCGGTGTCGCTCCGCCATCGACTCTCCTCTCGCTATCCGACGGGGATCTCCGCGCGCAGGACGGTGCCCCGACCGTACTCGCTTCGCACCTCGAGCGTTCCGTGCGTTCTCTCCGGGCCTTGGGCCAATTCGCGGTCTCCGTGCTAGACGGCCCAAAGGCCAACCCTAACCGCGGCATGCTCGGCCGCCAAACGGGGCGTGGGACTCGAACCGGCGAAGTTTGGCCGACTGAGATCCGGCCTGAGCGACGCGGCCGGGAGGGGACGGACGAGCCGCCCCCTCCCCGGCGCTACGAGTCGAGCCCTACGGCTGGCTCAGCGAACCGTGACCCAGCCCGACTTCGAGAGGATCAGGTCCTTGCCGGCGGTGACGCAGAACTGCACCCACGCCTCGCCCTTGACGAGCTTGCCCTTGCTTCCGTCCTCGACCAGGTCGATCGTGAACTTCGCGGTCCGCGACTTGCCGTCGCAGGTGAACTTGTTGCGATGGCTCTGCAGCCAGGTCGCGGCGACCTCGCTCGAACCCTCGTCCTTCAGCGCCTTGTCCTTCTCGCCGTCGGCGGTCTGCTTGGCCGAGACCCAGAGGGCCTCGCCCTCGCTGCAGCGGTAGGTGGCCTTCAGCGTCGCCTTCTTGCCGCCCGCCTGAGTCTTGATCTTGCTGACGAACTTCGCCCTCGCGTTGGGGTCCGAGCCCTCCGACGGGGACGCCTGGGCGACGGCGACGGCCGCCATGGTCGAGGCGACGACGAGCGCCGACACGACGATGTTCCTGAGTTTCATCTGCTCTCTCCGAGTAGTGGTGGACTAAAGGCGCGCGAGTCTACGGCCACGCGCGCTTCTCCATCAGCCCGAGGTCCACCGGGAGCGCGACACCGGTCACGGCGCTCGCGCTCGGCGAGGCGAGCCAGAGGACTGCCTCCGTGACCTCCTCGGCCTCGATCAGGCGCTCGATCAGGTTCATCGACGTGAAGCTCGATAGGTCGCCCGCGTCGGCGCCGGCGTCTTCGAGGGATGCCGCCAGCATCGGGGTATCCACCCACCCCGGGCAGACGGCGTTGACGGTGACGCCGTCCGGCCCGAGCTCGTGAGCGAGCGTGCGCATGAGGCCGATCACGCCGTGCTTCGAGGCGTTGTATGCGGCGAAGCCCTGCGAGGCGGTGAGGCCGCAGATCGACGAGATGAGCACCATCGACCCCCGCCGGCCGCCTCGCGCAGTTGCGGCACCGCCGCCTTGGCGGTCAGGAAGTGCCCGGTGAGGTTGACGTCGAGCACCCTTCGCCAGTCGTCGGGCTCCAGATCCGCAATTTCGGTGCCGTCGCCGATGATTCCGGCGTTCGCGACCACGACCTGAGCCTGGCCCGAGCTTCTCGCGCAACCGCGCGGCGCCCGCGCGCACCGCGTCCCAATCGGTGATCTCGGCGACCACGGCCTCGACCGGTCCACCGCTGCCCCGGATTTCGTCGGCGAGCTTCGTCAACGCGTCTGCCTGAACGTCCCAGAGGCCGACGCGATCGCCGCGTTGGGCGAAGCGCCGGGCGTGGGCGGCCCCCATCCCGCTGGCGGCGCCGGTCACCCAGACGGTCCGCGGCTCGCTCACGAGGAGACCGGCGCCCGCTGGATGAGTTCGATCATGCACGCCGTCCGGGTCGGCGCAATAGAAGACGCGGGCGCCATGCCAAGCGCCGGCGGTGTCGATCGTCACCGGCTCGCCGCGGACGGGCACGCCCGCGTCGCGCAGGCGCCGGTGGGAGGCGTCGGCGTCGTTCACGCGAAGCGAGATGTGCGTCGCGCCGGGGTCGTTCGGATCCTGGCGCACCGGCCGGCCTCGCGGGCGCACATACTCGATCAGCTCGAGCACGTGACCTCCCGGCAGCAGCAGATCGGCCCAGCGCACATGCGGATCCGAGATGCCGCTGACCTCGAACTCGGCGCCCTCGGCCTCGCCTCGAGCGCGCACCTCGATCCCGAGCAGGTCGCTGTAGAAGTGAAGCGAGCGATCGAGGTCGGCGCAGCTGACCGAGGCGTGATCGATGCCCGCGACCCGCCAGCCTTCCCCGCCGGTCCTCGAGTCGCCGTCGTCGAGCCGCTCCGGGATCAGGTCGCGGCCAAAGACGTCCTCGACGGTCTCGTGGCGGCGGATCAGCTCGGCCTCGGCGCCCCTGACGAGCACGGTGCCGGGCCGGCCGAGCGCGTTGAAGTTCGAGGCGGTCGCGTCCTGGTAGGCACCCGTGTCGAGAAACGCGACCACGTCGCCGGCCTCGACCGAGGGCAGCTCGGCGTCGGAGACGAGCACGTCGAGCGCGCACGTGCGCCCGGTGACGTCCGCGCGGAGGGCCGGCGGGTCGAGCGGACCGCTGACCGGGAGGCAGGTCCAGCGATTGAGCTCGAGATTGACGTCCGGCAGGTAGGAGTCCGAGGTGTCGGTCTCGACCCAGGCGAGCTCCTCGGGCTCGGTTTGGCGCTTGAGGTTGCGGACGGTCGCGAGGTGGATCCCCGCGTCGGCATAGAGGGCCCGGCCGGGCTCGAGCTCGAGGCGCACGCCACCCGACTCGATCCCGAGCCCCTCGAGCCCGGTGGCGAGCCGCGGGCAGATCGCCTCGGCGTAGCGATCCAGGCCTGGCGCCTCGTCGGCGGCGTCGGCGCGGAGCGGCGAGCGGCGGCCGAAGGGGTCGCGCGGGGCGGGAAAGCCGCCGCCGACATCGAGCTGGCGCGGTACCCAGCCCGGCCAGAGCTCGCGCAGGCGCGCGAGCAGGTCGCAGAGCGCGTCGACCGCGCCGCTCCAAACCGCGGGGTCGGCGGACTGGCGACCGATATGGAAGTGAACTCCCGCCAGGTCGAGCGATGAGTCGAGCGCATCGCTGGCCGACAGGGAGAGCAGGTCCTCGGTCGGTATGCCCGCCTTGTAGCGCTGGACGGCGCGGCGGATCGAGAGCCCCTCGGGGGACATCTCCGACGGCCGGTCGAAACCCTCGAGGTCGGGCCTGATCCGGAGCCGGACGGTGGCACGGCGGCCGAGGCGCCGCGCGGCGGCCGCCACCCGCGGCAGCTCGTCGCGGCTATCGAGCGTGATCAGGACGCCGGCGCGCACGGCCCGCTCGAGCAGCGCGTCCCCCTTCATCGGGCCGTTCAGGGAGATCAGCGCCGGGTCGGTCCCGGTGCGAAGCACGGCCTCGAGCTCGCCAGGCCCGAACACGTCGCATCCGACGCCGGCCCCGTTCAGAATCCGCCGCAACGCCAGGGCCGGATTCGCCTTCAGCGACGGCAGCAGGAGCAACTCGCCCTGGCCAGCGGCCGCCGAACTCCGCCCGGAAGCGGTCGACATTGCGGCGGAGCTGGTTCTCCGAGATGACGTGGAGCGGGGTGCCAAAGCGGCGGGCGAGCGCTTCGGCCCGGCATTCTTCGACGAACAGGGCGTCCTCACGCACCTCCAGACAGTCGTCGATGCGCGCGGCCGTCAACATGTGTACGATCGTACAGTACGAATGTACACGGAGGTCCTGGAGAAGCCTAGCGCCCGGGAACGCGACCGCCACAGCCCGCGGCGCCTGCTGCTCCTGAAGACCACGCTGCGCCTGATCGCCCAGGAGGGGATCGACGCGGTTACCCATCAGCTCGGTCGCCGAGGCAGCGGGTGTCTCCCCCGGCTCGACCACGTACTGGTTCGCATCGCGTCAGGACATGCTGCCGCCAGGCGCTCGAGTACTTCGCGCGCCTCGAGATCGACGGGTCTCACGAGCGGCTCGAACCGATCCGCGGCCGGCGCCTCTCGCAGCGGCGCCTGGTGGACGAGTTCACGGAGCTGCTGCTGCCCCAGCTCAGGCAAGAGCGCTGGCGCACCGTCGCCCAGTACGCGTTCATGCAGGAGGCGGCGCGCCGCCCCGAGCTCGAGGCGGTCTGCCGCGAGTGGAGCGAGGCATGGGAGGACGAGTTGGCCGAGCTGTTCGATTCGCTCGGCACCCCGTCGCCTCGGCTCGAGGCGAAGATGTTCCTTGCGATGCTCGACGGGTCTGCGCCTGGGACAGCTCGCCGCACCGGACGACGACGTCGAGAACGCCGTCCTGCGCCCCGCGCTCGAGGCCTGGTTCGCGCGCCTGCCGAGGAGCGGCCCATCGAGGCGGGTGCACCTGCGTCGCGGCGATCGCGCGAGGCTTATCGCGGCGCTCGGGCTCGCCGCCTGCGGCGGCGACGATGGTGGCGATTCGACGGAGGGTCGACCACCGCCGAGGTCGGAGTCGCACCAGGCCGAGGGCGAGCCCACCGGCGAGCTCACCATCTCCAACTGGCCGCTCTACATCGACAAGAGGACCGATCCCTGAGTTCGAGCAGAGCCACGGGTGTCTCGGTCAAGTACGTCGAGGACATCAACTCCTACGACGAGTTCTTCGGCAAGATGCGGCCTCAGCTCGCGGACGGCCAATCGGGCGGGCGGTCGCTGATGGTCGCCGCCGACGCGCTCGCCGAAGAAGGATGCACGACCTCGGTTACATCCAGCGCCTCGACAAGGAGGCGCTTGCTCCCGGCCCTCGAGCATCTGAGCCCGGTCGCGTCAGCAGTCGCGAGGTGACCCGGACCACCAGTACTCGATCCCCTCGCAGGGCGGGATGACCGGCCTGATCGTCGAATGAGCAGCTCGCGCCGGACGTCGACGTCCGTGAACGACATCTTCGATCCGAAGTACGAGGGCAAGGTCGAGATGGTCACCGAGCTGCGCGAGGTCGTGCCGCTGGTGATGAAGGCCGACGGCATCGACCCGGCAGATGGCTACCGAGCAGGACTGGCTCGACACGATCGAGAAGATCAAGCAGGCCGGTGAATCGCGGACAGATCCGCCGCTTCACCGGCAACGACTACGCGCGCGACCTGGCCCGTCGGCGACGCCGTCGCGGTCATCGGCTGGGCGGCCGACGCGTTCCAGCTTCAGGCCGACAATCCCGACCTGCACTGGGTGATGCCCGAGGAGGGCTGCATCCTCTTGTGGGACAACTGGGTGATCCCCGTCGGAGCGCCGAACTCGACCGCCGCCTACGCGTGCATCAACTACGCCTACGAGCCCTAGCACCAAGCGCAGATCGACGCCTGGACCGCGATCGGTGACGCCGGCCGACCATCGTCCGCGAGATCTTCGCAAGAGTCGGCGCCGGAGATGGCCGACAGCGACCGCTGGTCTTCCCGAGCGAGGAGTACATGAAGAACTGCTCCCCGACGACGGCGACACCGGGCGACCCCGAGGCCGAGCAGCGCATCGAGCGTGCCTGGTCTGAGGCGACGGGCGGCGGCTCGACCGACACCGCGTCGCTACGTCAAGTCGCGCGCCCTCGCGGAGCGCTCGAAAGCGAGAAGTCGCCTCAGGTGGAGGCGCTTCCGCAACCGCTCGGCGGCGCTCGAGCTCGGCCTCGGTCGGCTCTTCGAAGTCCATCTCGCCGATCTCGATCTCGCCGGCACGGGCGTACGTGTTGACCGTCACGCCGGTCTTCGAGACGAAGCTGTCGACCAACTTGAACGCGACCGGGATCGTGCCGTCGCCGAAGAGGCGCTTGCCGGCGCCGACGGCCACGGGGAAGATCCACATGCGGAACTCGTCGACCAGGTCGTGTTCGAGCAGCGTCTGGATCAGACCGGGGCTGCCGTGGACCTGGATCTCGGGCCCGTCCTCGGCCTTGAGCCGCTTGACGTAATCGGCCACGTCGCCCTGGATCAGGGTCGCGTTCGTCCACTCGACGTTGTCGAGCGTGGTCGAGGCGACGTGCTTGCGGGTCCCGTTCAGGTGGTCCGCGATCGGCCCCTCGTCATAGGGCCAGTGCGCGGCGAAGATCTCGTAGGTGCCGCGGCCGAGCAGGAGCTCGTACGGGTCGGAGTTCGAGATCCGGCCCATCATCTCCTCGTCGAAGTAACTGACGGCCCAGCCGCCCTTGTCAAAGCCGCCGGTCGGATCCTCCTGCGGTCCGCCGGGTGCCTGGATGACCCCGTCGAGCGAGACGAACGTGTTGACTGCGAGTGTTCTCATCGGTTCTCCTTGTTGTCGATGGCCTTCACCACCTACAACGAGGAGCGGCGAAAAACTCATCGCTCGAGCACTGGCGGCAGGCCGAACGCGGCGAAGAGCCCGGCTTCCGGAAACGACGTGATCTCGGCGACTCGCCCACCCTCGAGCCGCAGCACGTCGATGGCGAGCGCCCGGTACTCGGTCTCACCCGGCGCCCGCAGATAGTGCGCGATGGCCGGCTGGCGGTTCGCGCCCGAAACGACGGCTCGCAGCGAGCCGAACCGCGGGTCGAACGCCGCCCGCATCGCCACCAGGATCGCCTCGCGGCCGTCGAACCAGGTCGGATGGGGCGGCATCGCGAGGCGTACGTCCTCGCGCAGGAGGGCCGCGAGAGCGTCGATGTCGGCGCGTTCGTGGGCCTCGACGTAGCGGCGGACGAGCTCGCGCTCCTCCGTGCTCGGCTCCGAGCCCCGTCCCCACTCCGCGCGTTCGCCCCCGAGCTCCGCGCGCAACGTCGCCCGGGCGCGCTGCAGGGCGCTGTTCGCGGACGCGACGCTCGTCTCCAGGAGCGCGGCGGTTTCCTTCGCCGACCACCCGACCACGTCGCGGAGGATGAGCGCGGCGCGCTGGCGCGGCGGGAGATGCTGGATGGCGGCGATGAATGCGAGCTCGATCGTCTCCCTGGCGACGACCAGCGCCCCCGGCTCCTCCTCGGGAGCCGCGACCTGCTCGAGCAGCCGGTCGGGGTAGGGCTGGAGCCACGGGAGGTCCGCCGGGGGCGGGAGCGGCGCGGTCGGATCGGAGGCCGGCATGACGTCGGGCGGCATCACCCGTCGCGACCGTGTGCGGAGCGCGTCGAGGCAGGCGTTGGTCGCGATCCGGTAGAGCCAGGCGCGAAACGAGAAGCGCCCGTCGGCGCCGAAACGCTCGCGGCCGCGCCACGCGCGCAGGAAGGTCTCCTGGACGAGATCCTCGGAGTCCTCGATCGAGCCGAGCATCCGGTAGCAGTGCAGCTGTAGCTCCCCGCGATGGCGCTCGAAGCCGGCGGCGAAGGCCTCCTCGGAGCGCAGGTGAGCCGGTCCCTCGATCGAGGTCATCACCCTGTGGACCTCCCTGGCTCGTGAAAGTCATCGCCTCGGGCCGAGGCGCGTCCGCTCTCGCCGAGGATCCGGAAGGCGAGCGCCGCCACCAGAATGCCCAGGACCGTGGCCAGCGCCCGCTCGCCCGCGGCATCGAACGCGTGCGTTCCGAGCGTGTCGGTCAGCAGCACCACGTAGACGGTGATCGCGGTCGTGAACAGGGCGTATTCGATCGCCAGCAGCGCGAACGCGAGAGCAGCGGTCGTCGTGAGCACGATCGTGGTCGGGATGACGGCGTCGCTCAGGAGCTCGGCGAGGGCCGTCGCCAGTACCAAGCCGAGGACGGTGCCCGCGGCGCGCATCGCGATCCGCTCCGTCGTCTGGTGCGGGTCCGGCTTGAGGACGAACAGGATCGTCAGCGGCACCCAGTAGCCGTGGTTGTGCAGCCGCGCCAGCCTGTAGATCGCGACCCCCACCGCGAGCGCGAGGCCGAAGCGAACCGCGTGCCGCAGGGCGGGGCTTTGCATGCTGAAGCTCGAGCGCAGCTTTGCCCGCACCCGCCCGCACGCCGCGCCGAGCTCGAACGGCTCCTCCCGTTGCCTGTCCCACAGGACCCAGGCAATCGTCGCGCAGGCCGCCTGGGCAAGCCCGCCGCAGATGCCGACCGCCAGCGCCTCGGCGACCTTGTCCGTCGTCAGGTGCAGCCCCTGGGCGACGAGGAAGGTGAGCACGAAGGTGAGTCCGGCGATCCCCGCCCGCGGCGAGACGGCGACCAGGTAGCCGCCCGCCACGCCCATCACCCCCATGCCGACAACTGCCGTTGGAGCGGTCTGGCTGGTGAGCACGCCGAGCGCGGCGGCGACACCCACCGCGGGAGCGCATACGAGTTGCCAGCGCACCCGCACGCGGGCCGGGGCGTCGAAGGCGAGAAAGCCGCAGAACATTGCGGCGGTCGCGAGGGCTCCGGCGAGCCGGTCGTCGAGTTCGAGCTGGGCGAGCAGTCCGGCGGCGACCGGGATCGCGATCAGGAAGCCGCGCCTGATCGCCGGCATCGGATCGCCGCGAAGGCCCCAAGTCGCGGGCACGCTCCAGCTTCGGTCGAGTTCGCTCAGATTCTTCTCGCGGGGCGGCTGATTCGCCGTCGGGTCCACGGAGGGTGATAGGTTCGCGCTCAACGGGGCGGGCAGCCACGCCGAGGTGATCGGTCTTCCCCCACGTTCATTGGAAGAGCAGGCCGCGCCGTTGATCGGAACATTGCCTTGAGGGTCGAACGGCCCCAGGCGACCTCGTTTCTCGCGCTCGCTGCGGTCCTCCTTTCCGTGGTCGCAGCACCATTCGTACTGGCGAAGACGGGAGACGAAGCAAACACCGGGTTGGCCGACGACCGCGCCCGGCCCGATCGGTGGAGCGCCCTTCGATCCTCGGCGCTCGCAAGGGCCGAGGCGGCGTCGGTGAGGATTGGACGTTTCATTTACGTGGTCGGTGGCCTCTCCGAGCGCCTCCAGACGATGTCGACCGTCGAGCGTTATGACATCCGGCGCGACCGGTGGGAGTCGATGCCGCCGATCCCGGTAGCGCTCAACCACGCGGCGGCGGTGGCCTACAAGGGCAGGCTCTATGTGCATGGCGGCTTCCCGGGGACCGCGGAGCTTTTCAGCTTCACGAGCGCCAGCTGGCTCTACCGCTTCAATCCGCGGCAAAACCGATGGGTGCAGCTGCCGCCGGCGCCGACGCCCCGCGCGGCGGAGGCCGCCGCCGTGATCGGCGACCGCATGTATGTGGCGGGGGGCGCGAACGAGACCGGCTCGCTGAATTCGCTCGAGGTCTACGACTTCCGCCGCAAGCGCTGGATGCCGGGGCCGAGCTTTGACGGCCCAGCCCGCAATCACGCCGTCGGGGTGGCATCGGCCGGATTCTTCTACGTGCTCGGCGGGCGGAGCGGGGGCACGATCGCGGATCCGTTCCCCGCGCAGCTATACGCCGACGTCGACCGCTACAACCCGCGGCGGCGCCGCTGGCTGCGGATGCCGCCGATGCACGACGCCCGAAGTGGATTTGCTGCGGCCAGTCTGCTCGACGGCAGGATCGTCGCTTTCGGAGGCGAGGAATGGCCTAACAACGTTCCGGAGGCAAGCGTCATCGGAACGGTCGAGGTGTTCGAGCCCGGGCTTCGACGTTGGGCCGGGCTCACCGGTATGCGCACACCTCGCCACTCGCTCGGAGGCGCGGCGCTGGGGAACAGCGTCTATGCCATCAATGGCTTCACGCGCGCCGGCGGTTCGAGCCCGCCTTCGACCGTGCTCGAAGCCCTGGAGGTCGGAGCCGCTTCGGACCGCGACGCTGCGAAGGCTGAGCGCGACTGAGCCGTCCCTGGTGATCGGGCGTGCGAAGCGGTTTCGGGGGCCGGGACGGCTGTGAGATCGTTGACGCGAGGATGCGATCGAGCACCGAGCTCCCCGCCGGAGTCATCACCTGCCTCTTCTCCGACATCGAAGGGTCGACGCGGATGCTCCGTGAGCTGGGTCCCGAGTACGAAGCGGTGCTCGCACGACACGACGAGCTCCTGCGAGCCGCCTGGAGGGCGCACGACGGCCACGAGGTGCAGACGACCGGGGACGGGTTCTTCGTCGTCTTCGGCGAGCGCGGCAGCGCGGTCGCAGCGGCGATCGCCGCCCAGCGCGCCCTTGCCGCGGACGAGTGGCCCGGCCGGGTGCGGATCGGGATGCACACCGGCTATGCGCGCCCGACCCAGGGCGAGTACACGGCGCTGGTCGTGCACCAAGCGGCGCGGATCGCCGGTGCCGCCCGCGGCGGCCAGATCCTCGTCAGCGAAGAGACGGCCGTCGACCTGAACGAGTCGCTCCTCCAGCCGCTGGGGCGGTTTCGCGTCCGCGACTTCGAGCGCCCGATCGAGCTCTACACCGCGGCCCGGGAGGGCGTCCCGGCGGCAGACGCGCAGCCGCGGGTGCCCCCGGCCGAGGGCCACAACCTGACACGGCCGACGACGTCGATCGTCGGCCGTGCCGACGACCTGGCTCGGCTGCGCGAGCGGATCGCACGCGGGAAGCTGACGACCGTGGTCGGGCCTGGAGGAGTGGGCAAGACTCGGCTCGCGGTCGAAGTCGGGCTCGAGGCCGCCGGCGAGTGGGAGCACGGGGTGTGGTTCATCGACCTCGCCACGCTCGACGATCCGGCTCTGATCCCAGAGGCGGTCGGGGTCGTCGTCGGAGCTCCCGCCGCCCCGGGTACGGAGCTGTGGCCCGAGGTGCTCTCCCACCTCGAGCAACGCCACGCCCTGCTGGTGCTCGACAACTGCGAACACCTCGCCGAGGACGTGGGGCGAGCGGTAGCGGAGCTGATCGCGACGTGCCGGCGGGTCGGCGTCCTCGCAACCAGTCGCGGACCACTCGGCCTTCGTGGCGAGGAGATCTACCGGCTCTCCCCGCTCGCCACCGAAAGCGCCGTCGATCTGTTCGTCGATCGAGCGGTCGACGGAGCGGATCGGGAAACGGTGGCCGCGCTCTGCGCCGAGCTCGACGGCCTGCCCCTCGCAATCGAGCTCGCGGCCGCCCGGACCACGGCGGTGCCGGCGGCAGAGATCCTCCGCCAGGTGCGCCGTTCCTACAGCGTCGTGCGCTCCCACGACCCGACCCTGCCCGACCGCCAGCGAAGCCTCGAGCGTCTGCTGGACTGGAGCCTGGACCTGCTGCCACCAGCTGCGCGAGCGGTGCTCGGTCGCCTGAGCGTGTTCGCGAGCGGATTCGACCTCGACGCGGCGGAGGTAGTCGCGGCAAGCGGAGCCGTCAGCGAGGGAGATGTCGCCGAGCTCGTCTGGGACCTACTGGACGCCTCCCTCGTGCGGCCCGCCGACACGGCGGGTGCGACCCGCTACCGGCTGCTCGCGTCGGTCCGCGCCCATGTCCGTGAGCGCACCGACGCCGTCGATCTCGCGGGGGCGACGAGGCATCTCACCGCCCTGCTGCTCGAGCGAGTGGGGCCGCTGCGTGCGACGCGCCACTCCTGGATCGTCGAGATGGATCTCGAGCTCGACAATGTCCGCGGATGCGCCGCGCGGGTCGATCACGCTCCCTCGGCCCAAGCGCTCGCCTGGTGCGTTGGCCGCTTTCACGACGTTCGCGACAGCTACCGCGACGGGATCGGTGAACTCCAGCGATTCCTCGAAGCAAGCCCCGAGCCGAGCCCGGAGCGAGTCGCGCTCCTCACCCTCCTCGCCGACCTTCACCTGCGTCTCGGCGAGCTCGATCAAGCGGAGAGGATCCTCTCCGGGGCGGAGCGGCTCGCCTCCACGGCCGGAACGGCTGACTGGGACGAGGCCGGGGTCGTCCGCGCGCGCGCCGACCTCGCACTGCGGCGCGACGACGCCGAGGGCGCGGCAGCGGCGGCGCGGCGCGGCCTCGAGCGAGTGCGCTCGCCGCAGGGCCGCGCTCGCCTCTACGACCTCCTCGGGATCGCCACCGCCGCGCGCGGTGACCTCGCGGCATCCGCGGAGGCGTTCCGTGAGGAGCTGCGCGCGGCGACGACGGCGGGGATCGAGGCCCACCTGGCAACCGTGCACGGCAACCTCGCCGAGACCTACCTGCGGCTGGGGGACGAGGCCGCCGCGGCACGCCATCAGGCCGTGTCGCTTGGCCTGGCCCGCGACTGGGGGCAGCCGGTTGTGATCGCGTTCGCGCTGATGGTGGCGGCGCGGTTGGCCTCGGCGCACCGGCGGCCTCACGAGGCGATCGTCCTCGAGGCGAAGGCCGACCAGCTTCTCGCGGAAGCGGACTACGCCCTTTACGATGAGGACGAGGCGATCCGCTCACGATTTCTCGCCGACGCCGCGTCCCGCCTCGGCGACGAGGAATTCGCCGCGTCTCGCGCGGAGGGCAACGCGCTCGCCGTGGATGCGGCCGCAGACCTGGCGGAGAGGGTGCTCGCGGATGTAGGTTCGGTTCGAACCGCGAACTGAGGACTGTGAAATGCCGGAACGAGAAGACGCGTACGACCTCCCTCCCCGACCCCCGATCGCCTGGTCGGACGGGGCCCCGCCATTCGCCTACGTGCCGGGACGTGTGCTCGCCCGCGGCGAAGAGGCCGCCCGGCATGTCGACCGGATCATCGGCCGCGAGCACGAACGCCAGGCGATCGGCGGCCGTGAGGAGGCGCCCGACGTCGAGTGGACACGGCTCGTGGACGTCGAGGATGCGTTGGCGGCGATCAGGCTCTCGCGAGCGGACGGCATCGAGGTCCAGCCCGATCACGTCTTCTTCGCCCACGGATGCGACGAGTGCTGCGGCGGGCCACACCCGTTCTGGACCTTCGACGCCATCCGGGCGGATCCCTACAGGGCAAACCCGTACAGGGCCAATCCGTACAGGGCAAATCCATACCGAGCCAACCCGTACCGCTCCAACCCGTACCGGTCGAATCCCTACGAGGCCTTTCTGCAGACGTCGTCGGCCATTCCCGCGGCGGAGCGGGAGTTCCCGCCTCGCGATCTGGACGGCCCAGGCGCGCACCCGCGCATCGCCGTCCTCGACACCGGCCTGGCGGAAGGCGTGCAACTGCCCGACCTGCTCGGAAATCCGAATGCCGCCGCCCGGATCGACGGTGACCCCGACCAGCCCGACAGCTACCTCAAGAACGCCGCCGGCATCACTTGGGCGAAGGACAACTGGCTCGATCCGGTGGCCGGCCACGGCAGCTTCATCGCCGGCATCCTCGAGCAACTCGCGCCGGGCTGCACGGTGCGCGTCCACCACGTGATCAGCGGACTCGGCGACGCAATCGAGAGCGACGTCTTTGAAAAGGTCCTCGAGCTCGCCGCTCTGCCGCCGGGCCAGCGTCCGAACATCCTGTCGCTGTCCTTCGGTGGCAACGCGCTGGCGCACGCCCCGGCGATGCGGAACGCGATCGCGAAGGCGCGATTCAATGGCATCATCGTCGTCGCCTCGGCCGGCAACGACGGGACCTCTCAGGAGCAGTACCCCGCCGCCTATGACGGGGTGGTTGCGGTTGGCGCCCTCGATCCCGATGGCCCGACGCCGTGGACGAACTACGGGGAGTGGGTGGACGCCTGCGCTCCCGGCTCAGACCTGGTCTCGTCGTTCTTCGCAAGGTTCGACGGCCCAGCGCCGCGGGTCAACACGGTCGACCCCGACAGGTTCGAGGGCTGGGCGACCTGGAGCGGGACGTCGTTCGCGGCCCCGGTCGTCGTCGCCGCGATCGCCCGCGAGATGGTGCTCGGGAACTGCAGCGCAAAGGCGGCGGCCCACCGCGTGGTCTACGCCCCGGGCGCGCTGCGGATCCGGTGCCTGGGCACGGTCGTCACGGCGTGACCTAGAGCCCGCTCACGGGCGACCGTTGGCGGCCTCCGCCCGCGGGCGGATCCGGCCTCCACCTCGAGGGGGATGCCGAGGGCGGCATCGCGCAGTACCGTCGAGCCGTGTACGACGGTTCCCTTCGCGAGTGGGCTCAGGCCGACCCGGTGCGCGCGCTGTTCCCGGCGTTCGCGGTCGTGGTGGCCGTGGTCGCCGTCGTCACCGACCCATCGTCGACGGCGGCGGACCTACTCCTCGCGGTACCCGTCGTCATCGCCTTCGCGGTGTGGGCCTACGTTCCCAGCGCGCCCCTGCCGGCGATCGTCCTTGCGGTGCTCGTCCCGGTCGTCATCGCACAGCGGTCGGGAGACCTCGAGCCGCTCATGTTCGAGGTCTCTCTGCTCGGCTACGTCATCGGGCGCTGGGCCCCGTCGAGAGCGGCGGCCGTCGCGCTCGGGCTGCTCGCCTTGGGCGCGCCGGTGGCCGCGGGCCTGATCCAGGACCCGTCGGAGCTCGCCGTGGGGATCTGGATTCTGGGAATCGCCTTCCCCTGGGTGGTCGGGCGCGCGGCGGCGCGCCAGAGGCAGCTGACGGCCCGGCTCCAAGCCACCCAGCGAGAGCTCGCCGAGCAGGCGCTGCTGGGCGAGCGGCGCCGGATCGCTCGCGACGTCCACGACTTCGTGGGCCACGGGCTGGCCGCCGTCATGCTTCAGATCACCAGCGCCCGCCACGTGCTGCGCCGCGACCCGGAGGCCGCGGACGAAGCGCTGCGATCCGCCGAGGACGTGGGCCGGCGCAGCATGCGGGAACTCCGCCGTACGGTCGCGCTGCTTCGGAGCGATGACGAGGCCGGCGCGGCTTCGCCCCCCCCGTCGGCGGAGGAGATCTCGACCCTGGTCGAGGATGCGCGGGTCGGAGGCCTCGACGTCGAGCTGCGGATGCGAGGCGACCTCTCCCGGGTCGCGCCGGGCGTCGGCGCAGCGATCTACCGGATCACCCAGGAGGCGCTGGCCAACGCGGCACGACACGCTCCGCACGCGCGGACCGCTCTCGGGATCGAGGTCGGCGACGGTCGGGCGAGCCTGGTCGCAGAGACGACCGGACCGACGCGGCCGCGAGTCCGCCGGCGAGGCGGACCGACCCCGGTACGGCCTGATCGGGATGCGGGAGCGGGCGACCGCGCTCGGCGGCGAGTTCGCAGCGGGGCCGACGGCGGAGGGCTGGCGGGTGACCTGCCGGCTCCCGTTGGAGGCGAACGGCGAGGTCCCAGCCGGGGGCGGGCAGGTTCCATGATCCGGGTCGCCCTGGTCGATGACCAGGCCATCATCCGGGCCGGTCTGGAGCGGATCCTCTCTCCGACCGACGGGTTCGAAGTCGTCGCCGAATGCTCCGACGGTCTCGAGGCCGTCGAGGAGCTGCCGGGAGTGCAGCCGGACGTGATCCTGATGGACATCCGCATGCCGAGGCTGGACGGCATCGCCGCCACCGCGCGGCTGCGCGCGACGGCGGAAGCGAGCCCGGTGCTCGTCGTCACCACCTTCGGGGAAGACGAGATGCTCTGGGGAGCGCTCGAGGCCGGGGCCGCCGGCTTCGTGCTCAAGGACAGCTCCGCGGAGGAGCTGATGGCGGCGGTACGCGCGGTCGCCGGGGGTGGCGCCTGGTTCGATCCCGCCGTCGCCCCTCGGGTGCTCGAGCGGTATCGCCAGCTGGTGGCGCCGGCCGCCCGCGACGCGGCCAGGCTCGAGCGGCTCACCGAACGCGAGCACGCCGTGCTGCGGCTGATGGCACGCGGCGCGACCAACGCCGAAATCGCCGCGCAGCTTGCTACGTCGCGGAGGCGACCGTGAAGTCCCACGTCGGCAGCATCTTCACCAAGCTCGAGGTTCGCGACCGAGCCGCGGCGATCGTGTTCGCCTATGACCACGGAGTCGTCAGCCCAGGCGCGACGCCACCTCCCGGCGCCGCCTAGTCCCGGCGGCCGCCGCATCTCCGACCACGGTCGGAGCCGGCTGTAGCCCGTGGGCCGATGCGCAACCCACGGCCGCGATCTACGGTCGGTGCCATGTCCGCGAACGCACCAGACCGGCTCGAATCGGGAGGCGGCGATGATCACCGGCATCGGGAAGGTGGTCGTCCCGGTGGACGACCAGGAACGCGCGAGGGAGTTCTGGACGACCCAGCGTCGGCTTCGAGCTGCATCGCGATGAGTCCTACGGCGGGGAGCGCTGGATCGAGGTGAGCCCGCCGAACGGCGGCCCATTGCTGGTCTTGAGTCCGCGCCCCCCTGACGAGCGCGGCGGCGCCGTACCGGACCGCCTGCCGCACTCGCCGGTGTTCTTCAACTGCGAGGACATCAGAAGGACGTTCGACGAGCTGCGCGAGCACGGTGTCCGGTTCTCACTGCCCCCTCAGCGCGAGCACTTCGGCTGCTGGGCGCTCTTCGAGGATCCGGACGGAACCCGCTACGCGCTCGGCCAATGGGCACTGAAGGGATGACCGAGCGACTGACGATCTGGAGCAGCCGCCGGCCCGTGGCGGACGATCGCGGCCTGGAGCGTGGCGCTGGTCGCCGCAATCGCGATCACGGCGATGTTCCTGGGCGACGCGCTGGAGGGCGACGAGGAGGTAACGAGCGCCACCGAGTCGAGCCGCGCTGACGAGCTGCGGGCCGAACGCTTTGCCGAGGACCGGAGGCCGACGCGCGCCCGAAGCGAGTGAGGTGGTGGTCGTCAGATCCCGGAGCTCGACCGTCGATGCCCGCGATCTTCGAGCGACGGGTCGAAGAACTCGCGGCGGAGCTGCGTCAGGCGGGCGCGACCCAGGTCACCACCTACTACGACACCGGCTCGCGGCGCCTCGTCTCGCAGGATCGCGACGCCACCGGGATGCTCGTCGCCCTCGGGGCCGACGCCGAAGACGACGTCGAGGGCGTGGTGGACGCGGTCCAGAGCCGCGATGGTCGAGGCGGATTCGAGGCCGCGATCACCGGTGAATTCACCCTCGACGACGACTTCTCGACCCTCGCCGGGGAGGACCTCGCAAACGGCGAGCTCGGATTCGGATTGCCGGCCGCGCTGATCGTGCTGCTGATCGTCTTCGGATCGGTGGTCGGCGGCCTGATCCCGTTGCTGATGGCGATCGTCGCGATCGTCGTCGGCCTCGCGCTGACGGCGCTCATCGGGCAGGCGTGGCCGCTCTCGGTCTTCGCCACCAACATGCTCACCGGGATGGGGCTCGCGCTGGGGATCGACTACTCGCTGTTCGTCCTCTCGCGCTACCGCGAGGAGCGGCTTCACGGACGCGAGAAGCCCGACGCGATCGCCGCCGTCGGCGGCACCGCCAGCCGGGCGGTTCTGTTCAGCGGCATCGCCTTCACGCTCGCGATGGTCGGGCTGCTGCTCGTGCCGAGCACGATCATGCGAAGCCTCGCCGTCGGCGCGATCGCCGCGGGCTCGTCTCGGTCGCGGCGGCGCTGACGCTCCTGCCGGCCCTCCTCGGTCTGCTCGGCGACCGCGTCAACGCGCTGCGGATCCCGTTCTTCGGGCGCGCCGCCGGCCGCGAGCAGAGCCCGTTCTGGTCTCGAGACGGTGCGAGGGGTGATGAGGCGGCCGCTGGCTCAGCCTCGTGCTCGCCACGGCCGTCCTGTTCGCCATGGCCGCTGCCCGTGCTTTCCCTGAGCTCCGGCGAGGCCGGGGTGAGCACGCTTGCCGGACCGGCTCGAGGCAAAGCAGGGCTACCTGGCCCTGAACGCCGAGTTCCCCGGCGAGACCACCGACCCGGTGGAGATCGTGATCGACGGCGAGGCCGCATCGCCGGCGGTGAAGACCGGGATCGACCGGCTGCGCGAGCGGCTGGCGGTCGATGAGCGTCTTCGGCCCCGCCGAGCTGGAGACGAGCCCGGCCGGCGATCTCACCGTGCTCACGGTCCCGATCCAGGGCGATCCCCTGGGCGAGGACGCGATCGATGCGGTTCGCGAGCTGCGCTCCACCTACGTGCCCGCGGCCTTCCCGGACCCCGGGGTCGAAGTGCTGGTCGCCGGCGACACGGCGGAATCCATCGACGAGTCCGAGACGCTGGAGCGACTGGCTCCCGGTCGTCCTCGCCTTCGTGCTCGGGCTCAGCTTCGTCCTGCTCACGGTCGCCTTCCGCTCGCTCGTCGTCGCGGTCAAGGCGATCGTCGTCAACCTCCTCTCGGTGGGTGCCGCCTACGGCTTGCTCGTCCTGGTCTTCCAGGAAGGGGTCGGCAATGAGCTGTTCGGCTTCCCGCAGGTGGACACGATCGAAGCCTGGGTGCCGCTGTTCCTGTTCGCCGTCCTCTTCGGGCTCTCGATGGACTACCACGTGTTCCTGCTCAGCCGGATCCGCGAGCGGTTCCGCCTGACGGGCGACAACAGCGATGCCGTCGCGCACGGCGTCGCCTCGACCGGCCGCATCATCACCGGCGCCGCCCTGATCATCATCGCCGTCTTCAGCGGCTTCGCTCGGGGCGACCTGGTCATGTTCCAGCAGATGGGATTCGGCGTCGCCGTCGCCCTGCTGCTCGACGCGACTCTGGTCCGCCTGGTGCTCGTGCCGGCGGCGATGGAGCTCCTCGGCGAGCGCAACTGGTACCTGCCCTCGTGGCTTCGCTGGCTTCCGGACGTCCAGGTCGAGGGCGCCGAGCCAAAGCGGCAAACACGCCTGGAGCCGGCTCGCGGCGCGACATAGGCACGCCCAGTCGAGCGCTCGACCGTTAGCGCCAGGATCAGCGTGTGGCTGTCAACCGGTCATGCAGGGAGACCGGCTGGGCCGGGACCGTTGGCGCGCGGATTCAGTGGCGCACGTAGACCTTGCCGCCGCGCTCGACGACCTCAGCGCGACGCAGCGGCCACAGCTTCGTTAGCTGGATGAACGCGCTGTCGAGCCCTGGCACCTTCTCGTATCCCGCCTGTGGCCCGACGACCATCCGGCCGGTTGTAGGGTCGTAGCGGGATTGGTGCCACGGGCAGACGAGGCAACCCTCCTCGTCGATCTCGCCGTTCGCGAGATCGGCGCGCAGGTGCCGGCAACGCCGTGAGACGGCGTAGCGCTCGCCGTTGACGTTGAGGACCGCCCAGTCCCCGACTCCTCGGACCGATCCGGGTCCGAGCTCCTCAACGGTTCCAACGAGTTGCTCTGGCATCTGATGATCTCTCCTATTGGTCGCGGGTCAAGCAGCCCCTATTTGACGCGAAACGTCCGCCCGGTGCGGACACGTCTCACCGGCTCGCTGGCGGCTTCGTTTCACCGCCGGTGCTGGGCTCGACGTCGCCGATTCATCATGGCTTTCTCCTTGCACTTCAGCCCTGCCGCAGGGCCAGCTCCGCACTGGTCAAACGCATCTCCCTCAACCGTCCTCCCGCGGAGTTCCGAGGTCAAGGGCTAGCGGGGCCGTATTCGTCTAGAGGATCCCTCGGGCCTCGAACGCCTGGCGGCATACCAGCGCGGCATCCGGCCCGTAGAGTCGCTGCGCTGTCCCTACCGTTGCTTGCGCTGCCGCCGCGAACGAGGTATCGGGGGCGAACTGGAATTGCGCCTCGAGGATGATGATGTTGGCCTCGTCCCGCCCCAACCCCTGGTTGATGTCGTACAGGGCCCTCGACCAGATCTCGCCGTTGGCGTGGACATCGCCCTTGGGGTCGAAGTCCGCCATAGTCTTGTCCGTGTCAACGCGGCGCAGGCAATGGGGCTCGGTCGACGTGTATGAGACCGAGTCCCAATCGGCGATGCACGCCAGCGGGGTTGTCGCGGTATCGGGGCTATCGGCCTGGGACATGGTGAACGCCCAGTAGTCGCCGAACGCCTCCCCGATCGAGCCGGCGGGGTTGTTGGTCCCGAACCTCGGCACCTGGTCGTCTTGGATGGCATGGCCGTACTCGTGCCACGTCACCTCGGCATCCTCGGCGTCATCCACCCCCTCCGGACCCTAGTGAGATCGTGTCCTGGCTGGGGATGTAGAAGGAGTTGTCCCCGTGGTACTTGTCAGTGATCAAGTCCTGCGACTCGTTGTTCACGTTGGTGAACCCCAAGCTGTGAATGTAGGTCTGGGCCTGGGTAGCGTCGTAGTACGCCATCACCTGCTCGAACCGATCGTCGGTGCGGCCGAACGAGAACGCGAGCGAGGATGAGAACGCGGCCCGGTTCTTTTTCAGCGCGATGTTGGCGAAGTCGCCGATCAGGAAACCGGAACCGTCCAGCTGCGCCAGGGACACGTTTTGGTACGCGGGCTGCAACGTGGCGTAGTCAGCATCGTCCTGGTCCGTCAGCGACTCGTCCTGGAGCGTGACCACGGGGTTCGGATCGAACACCCGCCCCGATCCCGTGGCCTCCTTGATCAGGTTCTCCGCCACGAGGACCGTGCCCGAGCGGGCATCCACCACGACGCGTCGGTCCGAGGAGGGCGCAGTCACGGAGACCGCCCAAACCAGGCGTGCCGGGTCCCCGGGGAGCACCGCCAGATCGGCCCGGCTGGCGTGACCTTTCGCACGCATAGTGGCCACCGTTGCGGCCCGGGACCGGGGAACAGGGGGCACGGTCGAGGTCAGCGCCACTACCTGGCGGCGCCCATCCTGAACCAGGAACTCCCGGCCCATCCGGTCGACGTGTCTTGCGTAGTAGCCCCCAAGGACCGGAAGACCCCGGTAGGTCTGCTGGTACCAATAGTGCGTGCCGAGGAGCGATCCGCGAACGCGGATCAGCTTGAGATCAGCGGTCGATGCTTCCGCTGGCGTAGTCCCGAGCAGCGCAGCGGCGAGCAGCCCAACGGTACCGAGCCAAAGAACCCTGCGAGCCCAATACATGAAGCCCCTCCCGGGTCGACCGAACGAGGCGAGATCGTAACAAAAGGGGCGCGATCCGGGCTCGTACGACCAGTGCGACCGAGGCCGAACTACCGGCAGGTAGGTGCTGTCGCTCACCACGGCGACACCGGCCGACCCGTCGGGCGTTCGCGCCTCTTCCGAGGAACTCAGGAGTAGGCAAACACTACGGGCCCACGCTCGCCCGAAGTAGGTGCTCGACGTGGTGCTGGCTCGGGACGCGCGCCGCACTCAGCGCAGTCGGCTCGTGCACGCTGATCCCCTGACGGCTCGGAGGTGATTCGGGGGCGTGATTTGTAGCCCGGGACGGCACTGGCCTGGTTCGAGGCGCCCAGGGGTCGCGCTAGTTTGGTCCCTCACGAATGACAGCGGTCGAGGCACATGACCGGCATGAGCGGCGGGTATCCGCAGATGAAGCCGTATCGGCAGTGCGGCCTGGCGACAAGGTCTTCGTTGGCAGCGCGTGCGCCACTCCCTGGACCCTACTGGGCGCCCTCGAGGAGTTGAGGCGGCCAGGGGTGGTGCTGGTGCATTTCCTCCTCAACCCCGTGGGGACCGGTGATCGCTCGCAGACGGCTTATCGCCACCGCGTCTTCTACGTCGGGACCAGCGAGCGGGACCTGCTCGGCCCCACTCGGATGGTGGAGTATCTCCCGCTCTCCCTCCCCGACGTTCCGCGCCTATTCGGGAACGGGCAGCTCCCGCTCGACGTCGCGATGGTCCAGGTCGCCCCACCGGATCCCGACGGTACGTGCAGCCTCGGGGTATCGGTAGACGTGACGAAGGCCGCGGCGCTGGCGGCGCGCACGATCATCGCTGAGGTCAACCCTGCTATGCCTCGCACCGCAGGCGACAGCCGGATCCCGGTTGATCGGATTGCGAGCTTCGTGGCGGTGGAGACACCCGTGGGGGAGTACCTGCACGAGCCCGCCGGCGAAGTGGCTGAGCAGATCGCCCGGTACGTCGCCCGACTCATCGAAGATCGGTCCACCCTTCAGGTCGGTCTGGGCCGGGTACCGAACGAGATGCTCGCCCATCTGACCAACCGGCGAGACCTGGCGATTCACTCCGACGTGATCTGCGAGCCGATCGTCGACCTCGTCGCTGCCGGCGTCGTAACTGGTCCCGTCACTGCGAGCTGGGCGATGGGTACGAGACGACTCTACGATCTTGTGGACGACGACCCCCGCTTCGCCTTCCACCCGATCGACTACATCTGCGACCCGGCGGTCATCCGAAGCCGAGAGCGCATGGTCTCGGTCACGCAGGCGTTCGCCATCGATCTCACCGGCCAGGTATCGATGGAGAGCCTCGATGGGGTGCTGTACGGCGGGGTGTCCACCGGCCCTGCCTTCCACCGTGGGGCACTCGCCTCCCCCGGCGGTATAGCAATCGTCTGCCTGACCTCGCGGACGCCGGCGGGCCATTCCGCGATCTCCCTCGCGCTAGCTCCCGACCAGGCGATCGCTATCCCGCGAGCGGACGTGCACTGGGTGATCACCGAATACGGCACGGCGTACCTTTTCGGCCTCTCTCGGCCGAGCGGGCGGTCGCGTTGATCGATATCGCCCATCCTGACTTCCGCCAGGAGTTACTGGACGCGGCCAAGGCCACCGGCCTCATCGGGCGCAGGCAGCAGCTGCGCAGCCGCAGGGCGTATCCCGTGGCCGAGGTGCACGAGGTGCGGCTCCGCGACGGCCGTAACGTGCTGGTACGACCCACGCGGACGAGCGACATCGGCGCGATGCAGGAGCTCTTCTACCGTATGAGCGAGGAGGACGTCCGGACCCGGTTCTTCCAGCAGCTGAGCTCGCTCACCGACACCGCTGCCCAGCACCTTTGCAGCGTCGACTACGACGAGGAGATGGCCTTCGCGGCCGTGATCGGGCCCTCAGAGCACGAGCTCATCGTGGGCGCCAGCACCTATTACCTCAATCCTGCCAGTGGTCTCGCAGAGGTGGCGTACATGGTCGCACCGGACTGGCAGGGCACGGGGCTGGGGACGATCCTGCACACGGGACTCGTCGAATACGCCCGCCACCACGGCGCACGCGGACTGAGGGCGGACGTGCTGCCCGGCAACTCGCGCATGATGCGCATCTTCGAGCGCGGCGATCATTCGCTCACCGTGACGATCGAGGGAGGGGTCGCCGAGCTCAGGATGCTGTTCTAGCTCACCGCACGTCCCGACATTGGCCCGCGTGCCCTTGCGCGCCAGACCCGGCCTGGAAGGGCTTGCGCGGTGGCCGGGTCTCATGGGTGGGAGTGGCGAGGGGCCGGTGACGGTACCCGGCGCGTGGGGCTCTACGTCCACCACCCGTCCTCGTACGAGCACGACACCGGCGCCCATCCCGAGAACGCCTCGCGGCTGCGGGCGATCGAGGCCGAGCTGGGAAGCAACAGCTGGCTCGGCCTCGACCGGCGCGAGGCCCCAGCGGCCACCCGCGAGCAGCTCATCCGCGTGCACTCGCTCGACCATCTGCGCGCGGTCGAGGGCTTCTGCGTCAAGGGCGGGGGGATGCTCGACGCCGACACGGTCGCGAGCCAGTGGTCGTGGGAGGCGGCCCTTCATGCCGCTGGGGGCGCCGCCTGGGCGGCTGAGGCACTCCTAGGGGGCGAGGATCAGTTCGCGGTCTGCGCTCTGCGCCCCCCGGGCCACCACGCCGAGCGGGACCGAGCGATGGGTTTCTGCCTTCTCAACAACATCGCGGTCGCTGCGGCGCACGCGATCGAGGCGTGCGGCGCGCGGCGCGTCCTCATCCTCGACTGGGACGTCCACCACGGCAACGGCACGGAGGCGATCTTCGCCGCCTCTGCCGACGTGCTCTACGCCAGCATCCATCAGTGGCCGCTCTATCCGGGGACGGGCGAGGCCGCCTACGAGGGCCTGGCCGACGGCGCGGGCTTCACCTTCAACATGCCGGTGCCCCCCGGGAGCGGGAACGCCGTGTTCACGGCGCTGGTCGAGCACGTCGTCGCGCCGGTCGCGCGCGTTTACCGGCCCGGCCTGGTGGCCGTCTCCGCCGGATTTGACGCCCACCGCGAGGATCCGCTGGCCGAATGCTGCGTCGATGAGGCGGGGTACGGGTCGATGGCGGCGACCGTCAGGCTCCTCGCCGCCGAACTCTCCGCGCCGGTACTGGTCTGCCTCGAGGGCGGCTACGCGCCGGCTGCGCTGGCGCAATCGCTGCGCGCGACTGTAGAGACGCTCGCCGGCGACGCTTTGCCCGTCCCAGCCCCGATCGAGGCGGCCGGTGCGTACGCGGAACGGGCACGCCGCCTAGTCGCGGAGGCCGGACGACGGGGTGCGAGCGCCCCAACCACCCGCGGCTAGTTCGCGAGCACCGAACAGCCAGGGTGCGCGGTCTTGCTGGCATGCTGGAGCGCGTTCAAGACGACTCCGGGTTATGAGTCCCGATAGTGCGTCGAGCTTCGCTCAGTTGGTATCAGCACTGGTTACCCGGGGCTGGGGTTGAGAGGATCCCGGTCGTGAAGCGTGAGCGAGAGACGGGAGATGAATGAACCGGGTCGGCGTCATCGGCGCCGGCTTTGCCGGCCTCGCCGCGGCCGACGCCCTTCGCACCGCCGGAGCGGAAGTGACCGTGCTCGAGGCGCGCGACCGGGTGGGGGACGCGTGTGGTCGGTGCCGTTCGGGGAGGGCGGCGCGGTGATCGAGCGGGGCGCCGAGTTCATCCTGCCCGGTTACGACTCGATGAATGCCCTGGCCGCGCGCTTCGCGATCCCGCTGGTGCTCAAGGGGACGCCCTACGGGCGGCGCGTGCCGATCGGCGAGGAGGCCGTCTCCCAGGCCGACCTCGAGGGCGCCTTCGACCAACTTGCCGTGGGCGGGGCGGCGGACGCCGCAAGCGCCGCCGACGCAATCGCCGCCTTGGACTTGGACCCACCCCTCTCGAAGCTGATTCAGACGCGCGTCGCGATCTCGAACGGCCATCCCGCCGACGACCTCGCGGCCTCCGTGCTCGACGAGGGAGCCTCGACCTTTGGCGACTTCGACAACCACACGCTGGAGGGCGGCAACATGCGGCTCGCCGAGGCGCTCGCCGCGGAGCTCGGCCCAGCCGTGCGCCTCTCATCCCCCGTGCGGAGGGTGCGCTGGTCGCAGGACGCGGTGAACATCGCCACCGATCACGCCGAGATCGAGGCGGACGCGGTCGTGGTCGGCCGCGCCGCGCCGCCGCTGCCGCGCCCTCGGCGTCGTCGCGCTGCAGTGCGAGGTCGGCGCGCGCGCGGACGACCCCGGCCTCGTCCCAGTCAGCCGTTCCGGCCGTGGAGGCCAGCAGCCCGAAAGCTCTTGATCTGCCCCTGGCACATGCTCTCGCGCGGCCAGGTCTTCAAACCGTCCCGCCCAAGCGCTGCCGCGGCGAGCTCCTCACGCTTTCAGACCGCCTGACGGTCCCGCATGGAATTGAGAGGCCGCGGCAGCTCCCAGGAACCTTCTGCGCTTCGAGCGCCGAAAGAGAAATGAGCTCCGACTCTGGTGACTGGGAGCGCTGGAGGGTGGTGATGCTGCTGGGTTGACAGCCGGACGAACATCAAAGAGAAAGCGCAGCCAAGTCGAAGGCGCGATTCGCTCCACGCGACGACAAGGGCTACACGGACCGGGCTTCGCCCGCCGTGTCGTCAAGCTCGTCCAGCAAAATCAGCTCGATGCCGACGTCCTGGACGACATCGTGGTCGCTAAGGAACGTGCGCGCCGTTCGCCCCAGTGTCCGTTCCACCAGCGCCACTATGTCTGGACGAACTGCGTCCTGAAATCTTCGTCGCATCAGCCGCACAAAGTCTGGGTCGCCGTCCGCCACCAGCTTTTGCTCAGCCGGTGTCAAGCCTTCCTCGTATCGAATCAACACGGCGTCCTCCGCGATCGAGACGCGCACCTTGTTCGGGCCCCGTCCGATGTGCTCCTTGACGATCTGGACAGCTCCGCGGCTGATCTCCTTCGTGCGTGAGCTCTGGCTGGCCTCCGTCGTGTCTTGGATATTCGGCATGCCTTTATTGTGCCGCTGATTGGTTAGCAAGGGGGGGCCGGGGTACAAGGAATACAGCCCGCGGGGGGAACGGGTGCCTATTGCAATCACGGCACCGGGGACCGGCGCCAGTCCGCCTAGTCAACGGCCTGTGACATCCATGCAACACCCGATTGAGTAGGAGGCTTCCCAATGGAAGCAGCAACCAAGTCCGGTGCCGTTCGCACCGATTCAGTCCATCACAGGGGCGTCATCCGCCGCCTGACGACCGAGACCAAGCAGGCGTTCAGGACCACCGAGTTCTGGGCGATGGTGGGGGTAATCGCCGCGATTCTGGTCAGCGCTGCGGCGATCAGGGGCGGGGACACGGGCGGAACCGATGAGTTCATCGCCCGCCAGGCATGGCTCTACGTCGCCATCGTCGCCGGCGCCTATCTGATCAGCCGCGGGCTGGCCAAGGCGGGATCGAGCGATCCCTACGCCGAGACGCACGACGACAGCGACGGGAGCCGACACTAGGCACTCGTCGCGCCGCCGGCGGTTTGCCCCGTCCGCGTCGCTCATGGCATCTGCCCGGCCGAGGTCCCTTAGCGGCCCTCGGCCGGGCCTTATGACAGTGAGGAGCACCAGAATGGCCGAGCAGAGCAACAATCAATTTTCGAGCTTTTCGCACTACCAAAAGCGCCTTGAGGAATTGATAGGGACCGCGCGGGAGGGGATCGAACGGCAGGCCCCAAAGGTCCTTGACAAGGTGGCGGCGACCGCAAACAACATTGCTCGGCGCCTGGAGGCGATGGCGAGTGACGCCCGGCAACGGGCGGCCGAGAAGGAAGCAAGCCCGGAATCCGCCGGGACCTCCAAGGGTGCCCCAGAGCCGCCGGTTGCGCGTCCGGCATCCTCCGGCGGCGGCGCCACAACGTTTTAGGACCCGCTTCCGAATCCACAGTCTCACGCTCGCCACCGGCGCGACCGAGCTGGTCAGGCCGATCCCGAACACCAGAACGTTGACCTCTACCGGATCGAGCCGGACAACCACTTCGCGCGTAGCGCTTGTGGATGACCCGTTTGTGGCCAAGGCGGGCGACCGGACTTCGCTCAACTAGGCACGGGGGTCGACTCGGCCCCTAGTAGTAGTGGCGCCGATCTGGCACATGCTCACGGGTGGCGAGACCTTCGCTCCCCGAGGCGCCGCTTTTCGTCTGGCGGCTTGACCGCCCTTTTGGACTTGCGCCCGAGCGAAGCACCGATTTCACCTGATCCTCCGACCAGGAGGCCATAAAGACATGAGCGTCGCTCCACACCCCCGACCCGAAGGGAGGCGAGCTACCGACCGCCAGTTGACAGCCGGCCCTTCTTCATAGAGACGAAAAGTCGTTCCGCGCCTTTCGGGCCCCGGCAACTTGGGCGGAGTTCACTGCTCGAAGGCGGGACTACCTTCGCTGCCGCGCGCGCCAGCGGCGGACTTGCCCGAGTGATTCGCCTGCCCTCGGTGCGGATCTCGACACGCGACTCGGCGCGCCCGCGCTAGCTGTCGAGGGGGTGTGGCCGCCGCGCCGGTGGCGGTGGCTCCCGCCCGCGGTGCGCTGGCTGACTCCGTGGCGTTGTCTCCGCCGCCGGCCGACTCAGCGCCGCCGCCACGCACTTGGTCGGCGCGAAACCCCGGCGTCTCGCGCCGGAGGCTCGCGGACTGGATATAGCGCGCCCGTAGGCTCTCCGAGTGCGCATCGTCAGCTGGAATGTCGCGCGGCTAAGCGCCCGACTGGCCGAACAGGCTGCCGCGCTCGCGGGGCGCGAACCGGACGTGGTCGCGCTTCAGGAGATCACCCGACGCACCCTCCCGTTGTGGAGGGCCGCGCTCGCGACGTTCGGACTAACTCACATTCGCGCTTCACTCGATGACGCCGACCCCCGCCGCCAGCCGGCAGCTCGGCGACGCACAGGGGTCCTCCTCAGCTCACGTGCTCCGCTGACAGACGCCTCGACGAGCTTGCCCGTGCCGTGGCCGGAGACCGCCCTCACGGCGATCACGTCATCGGTCGCCGCCGGTGTCGTAGAGCTCCATTGCGTTCACGTCCCGAATGCGGCCAACGGGTGGGTCAAGGTCCGGACCTTGGAGGCAATCCGCAGCGCGCTCGCCAACGGGCCGCCGGCTCCGCGCGTGCTCTGCGGGGATCTCAATACCCCGCGCCGCGAGCTACCGAGCGGTGAGGTGGTTTCGTTCGCGCGTGACTCCCGAGGCCGCCTTCGCCCCGATCGCGGAACCGAATGGGATAACGCTGAGCTGGGCGTCGTTCCGGGGCTGCGAGAAGTGGGCTACCAGGATGCCTTTCGAGCCCTGCACGGCTATGCGGGCAAAGAACCGAGTTGGACGTGGCGGCACATAGCCGGCCATGGCGGAGGTTGGCGGCTCGATCATCTCTTCGCGTCGAAGCAGCTTCGCCCTGTTGCAGCCGTGTATCACCACGAATGGCGCGACCGGGGGCTCAGCGATCACTCGCCGCTCGAGGTCGACCTACAGGGGTAGATCCGCCTCCTCGGGCGGTCTCCGCTGAGCTGGGGGATTAGGCCGGGTGACGTCGGTCCGGCCGGCACAGCACCCGATGACGCAACTCAACGAGTCGATAGTCGTGCGTCAGGCTCGGCGAGTAGCCGCGCGACGGCGGTGCGACGGTATTCGAAGATCCCCTCGAGGTCGCGGCGGACAATCACCGCATGCGCGAGCTGTCCGAGTGGGCCGAGGGGCATTGCGTATCGGACCCGGTCGACGATCGTCGTCCCGTCGCGCCGGGGTTGGAAGGAATGGGTGTGCTCCCAGAGCCGATAGGGGCCGGCGACTTGTACGTCTACGAAACGCCGCGGGGGATCCCAGACCTCGATCCGGCTAAGCCATCGGATCGGGACGGCGTGCACGCGCAGCGAGTAGCCGATCAGGGTCCCCTCCGCGATCTCGATCGGGCCCGGCGTGTCGACCCGAAACCGGAGCCACGGCGGCGTGATCCGCTCGAGGGTGAAGGCATCGGAGAAGAGCTCGAAGGTGGTCGCCGGCGGTGTCGGGACCCACTGCTCGCGCTCGAGGGTGTGGACGTTCATTGCCGGCGCTCACCGGCGACGACTGCGCGGGCCGGCATGGATAAGGGCGGCGAAGCGTCCCCGTCAGCGCCTGGCGTCGAGTTCACGCTCAAGCGGCATCGTCGCGCTCAGCAGCGGCGAGGCGACGCCCGGCTCGTCCTGATCGCAGACGAATAGAAAATCGATCACCCCCGTGTCGACCGTGGCGTGCACGCCTTCCACCTTCCAGCGCGGGTTGATCGTCCGCAGTCGGCGGACGGTGCCGTCGTCGGCGATCGTGCCGACGACCGAGCCGCGGATATCTCCGTCCTCGTCGTCCTCGGCCGAGCCGGTAAAGCACACGAGCTGGTCGCTGAGCGAAGTGGCGTCCGAAAAGCAGAGCGGCACGCCCTCGACCTCGCCGAGGTCGTACGAGCGAACCGCGGTCAGCTCGTCGGAGCCGACCACCAGGTCCTGGCCCAAAGTCCGCGCCAGGTCGGCGAGCTCAAACTCTGCGACCGTATTCGGGGCGGCACCCTGGTTTCCGCGATGAAACAGCCACAGGGAGTCGCCGAGGACCGCAGCGCCTTCGATGTTGATCTCGCCGCCGAGCTCGCCGCGTAGGGCGTCATAGGCGGGCTGCAGCTCGATCGGGCGCGGCTCGCCGCGCAGCGAGCCATCGGAATCCAAAGGCCAGAAGAAACCCCTGTCCCGGTCCGGCGACGATCCCGATCCGATGCCGAGGAGCCCTCCGTTCGGCTCTCCCTCCACCGGCGGCAGCGTGGTCAGACCCTCGAGATCGGGCTTTGCAGCCTTGCGCGCCGACGGGTCGTTGGGTAGGTCGCCGGAGAAGACCCGGCGGGTGATCCCAGGGCGGTTCGCGGACAGCTCGAACACCCCGACTTGGAGCAGGTCGTCCCCGACCACGTAGATGAAGTCGCCGCGCCTCGCGATCCCCGAGGCAGAGGCGATGTGCGCGGGCAGCCCGTCGTCGGCCGGCTCGCGGAGGTCGAGGTCTCGCAGCCGGCGCAGGTCGAGCGGCGGCAGCTTCTCCTGGGGGGCGTCGACCTCGGCCATGCGGGCTACCTACCCGGCGGGCGGCGATCCACGTCCAGTTGGCCGCGAGCTGGACTCAGGAGCTGATGCAAACGAACCAAAGGCCCTTGGACAAGCGCGATAACGCCCGGCCGACGAGCAGCAAGGGATCTCATGACCCGGAGCTCGCGGGTTCAATCCCACCCCCGCTATTAGCAAAAGGCCCGCCCAGGCAGGCCTTTTGCCTGGTCAGAGCAGATTGGTGGTGTCAGTTGGCCGCGCAAGCGAGCGGCAGGCGCATCGCGTGATCTCCGCGTGCCGCGGGTAACCCAGCTCCGCATGACGGGGCTCCTGTTAGCGGCGGCTTTCGCACTGATCATCGGCGGAGCGATTCTGTTTACGAACGCGATCGAGTGGTCGGGTAAGCGTCTCGACCTCGGCGAAGGAGCCGTCGGAAGCCTGCTCGCCGCGGTCGGTACGGCGCTGCCGGAGTCGCTGATTCCCGTGGTCGCAGTCCTCTCGGGCGGCGAATCCGAGCAGGTCGCGATCGGCGCCATCGTCGGCGCCCCCTTCATGCTGGGCACTGTCGCCATGGTGCTGGTCGGCGCCAGCGCGCTGGCGTTCCGCCGACGGCGAAGCAGCGGCTCGCAGGTGACCGTCGACGACCGCTCGGTGCGTCGCGACCTCGGCCTCTTTCTTCCGTGCTTCGCCATCGGCATCGGCCTGGGGCGGATCGACTCGACGTCGGCCCACATCGTCGGGGCGGTCGGGTTGCTGATCGCCTACGGCGCTTATGCGCGGCGGACGGTCCGGGCGCACAGCGGGGAGAGCGAAGACGTAGACGAGCTCACGCCGCTCACGTTCGACCCCAGCAAGGAGGACCCGCCTCGCAACATCGCGATCGTCGCCCAGCTCGTTGTCGGGTTGCTGATGATTGTCGGCGGCGCCGAGCTCTTCGTCGAGGAGGTCGTCACGGTCGCGGAGGCGCTCGACATCTCCGCGCTGGTGCTCTCCCTCGTGCTCGCGCCGCTGGCGACCGAGCTCCCGGAGAAGCTAAACAGCGTGCTCTGGATGCGCCGCGACAAGGACACCCTGGCGGTCGGCAACATCACTGGGGCGATGGCGTTTCAATCCACCGTGGCGGTCGCGTTCGGCCTGGCGGTAACCGACTGGGACCTCGACCGGTTCGCAGTCGCCGCCGGGGTCGCCGGCATGGCCGGCGGCGCCCTGGCGCTCTGGCGGCTCCCTAAAGGCAGCCTGGGGATACCGGTGTTGGTGGCCTGGAGCGCCCTGTTCATCGGCTTTGTCGCCTTCGCCGCGCTGGGCTCGTGAATCTCGGGCGAGCTGAATCCAGGTCGGTCCAGCGACCAGCACCCTTGGTACCACCGTGTACCTCCGCCGGCGCTGATCGATCGTAAACAGCGAGAGGCCTCCCGAAGGAGGCCTCTCTTTGTCGCTTCTGGCCTGCCTTTCGGCCGCCGTCCGCGGCAGTAGCGGGGGTGGGATTTGAACCCACGACCTCCGGGTTATGAGATCGAACGAGCGGGTCTCGTTGAGGTGCGCTCCTGCGTTCTCGGGCGGTCCATGTGGCGCTCAGCGACGCTGAGCTGCGCGCAGTTTGATGCCCGAATTGATGCCCGGCCTGGAAACGCAATCCAACAACCGCCTTCACATGGTTCGATCAAGGGCTGCCGCATTCACGCGAAGGCGGAAGCGAGAGCCACGCGACGCAAGGCGCCCGCCCGCCGTCCGCAGCGCGCCTGGCGGGCGTCGGGCGCCGTGCTCATCGGTGGACCGGTCGATGGCCGCGCTGGTCCACCGCGGCCGTGAAGAGCTGAGTGCATACGGCTAAGGTCACGCTGGAACAGTCAGCCGGCCTCCGCGAGACAACTGCCGAGGCTACGTGCCAGGCCGTTGGCCTTTGGGGCGCTTATTCAGGAGCGCCGACACGCGTTGCCGCGTGACACCGAAGCTCTCTGCGATCCGCTCCATCGTCAGGCCCTCGGCGTAGAGAGCCTCCGCCTCGGCTCGACGGACGTTCGCTCCAGCGGTGTCAAGCGCCGCCGAGCCCTCGGTGAGGAGCTGCACGATGAGTGGCCCCTGCTCGCGCCCGACGAGCTCGGCGTAGGGCACATCCCTCGCCCGGGAGCGCCGGAGCTGAGCGATCCGCTTCTTGATCAGGCTTGCGCGCCGTGCGTTATCGGCTAGCACTTTCTCGAGCGCTGTTAGAGCTTCGAGGAGTTCGTCGTCGGTCGTGTCTGTCGTTCCCGCCAGGATTCAAAAAATACCGCTTTGGTAATGCCCATTGCGGCAACTCCCATTGCGGCAAGAACTATTGCTGCAATCCCTATTACAGCAATAACTATTGCTGCAACCCCTATTGCGCTAGGCTGTCGAGGTTGTCGCAGCCGCCTTTACGCGACCCGAGGAGGTCACCGAATGTCCCCTGCGCACCCGCTGCTTACGATCGAAGCTGAAAGTCAGCCCGGCGCCCACGTCATCCGGATCGCCGGCGAACTAGACCTCGCGGGGTGTCCTGACCTCGAATCCGCGCTGCAAGTGGCCGAGCGGGTCAAAGCGGACCGGATCATCGTCGACCTCGAGGCGCTGACATTCATCGACTCGGTCGGGCTGGGAACCCTCCTTAAGACCAGTCGTCGGTTGGCGAGCGACGGGAACCGTTTGGAGATAACCCGCGGTAAGGGCCAGCCGGCAGGGATCTTGCGGCTAACGGGACTCGAGAAGGTGCTGCCTCTCGCCGACCCCGCTCTGTGTCCCTCGATCCAGGAGGCTGGCGAAGCGCCCGGCGCTCGATCGATGCCTGACGACGCTAACCAACCGCGCACCGGCGAGCACGTCCTTGTCGGTCCCAACGCATGGCGTTGAGAGATCCAATGCCCAGCGGTGCTGTCCGCCGGACGGGCTCTGAGCCGATGGCGATCGCCACACAGCCGCGGTCTCCCACCCGACCCGACCGCCCTCGGGCAGACAAGCGGCGCGAGGACGAACTCTTTCGGGCCTACGCCGTTACCCGCTCGCCAGAGCTGCGAGACGATCTCGTGCGGCGCTTCCTGCCGCTGGCGAAATCGCTCGCGCTCCGCTATCGGCGGCAAACCGAGTCGCTCGACGACCTCGTGCAGGTGGCAAGCCTCGGCCTCGTAAAGTCGATCGATGGATTCGATCCCGCGCTTGGTTTCCCGTTTAAGGCCTACGCGACGCCGACGATCCTGGGCGAGCTCCGACGCCATTTTCGCGATCACGTCTGGAACCTTCGCCTGCCGCGAGGCCTACAGGAGCTGACGATCAAGATCCAGCGGGCGACCGACGACCTCGCCGACGAGCTCGGGCGCTCGCCGACCCCGACCGAGATCGCGAAGCGGCTTGACATCACGGTCGAGGACGTGCTCGACGGAATCGAGGCCAATCACGCCCGGCGCACGCACTCGCTCGACGCGCCGAGTTCCGCAGGACGAGGCCTCGCCGACGGTGATCGAGACGCTCGGCGGAACGGACCCGGGCTACGACCGGGTCGAGGCCGAGGCGGCGGCCGCTGGGGCCGAGCTCGACGAGCGCGAGTGGCGGGTGCTGCGTATGCGGTTCGTCGATCAACTGCCCCAACGTGAGATCGGGATCAAACTGGGCGTTTCGCAGATGGAAATCTCGCGCATCAGCCGCCGCGCGCTCGGCAAGCTTCTGACCGCGGTCCGCGGCGAGCAGGCCGACGATGCCAACAAGGCCCCTGCCTGAGCGGACTCGGCGGTTGCGACCTCGCGGCACCCTGCCTAGCGCGCAGAGTCGAGCGAACGCGAGCCCTCCGGGTCGAACATTTGTTTGGGCGGCACCGAGGCGGGTAACTGATTCTTGCGGCAGCTATCGCTCGCCGATTCGCGAGCAACCTGCCAATCCGACTGGGAGCACAGGGGCGAGTGTGACGCGGTCACCTCGCACGGCCCAGGCGGCACCCCACGAACACAGGAGAACGGAACTGATGGAAGCAGGAACCACCGCTGCGCCTAGTCGCAGCGATTCAGGCGCACGTAGCGCCGACACAGTTCGTCATACGGGCTTCGTCCGGCGCCTGACGACCGAGACCAAGCAGGCCTTCAAGACCACCGAGTTTTGGGCCATGGTCGGCGTCATCGTCGCCATCCTCGTCAGCGCGGCTGCGATCAAGGGCGGCGACACGAGCGGCACCGATGAGTTCATCGCCCGCCAGGCGTGGCTCTACGTGGCCATCGTCGCCGGCGCCTACCTGATCAGCCGCGGGCTGGCCAAGTCCGGCTCGAGCGATCCCTACACCGAGACGCACGACGACACAAACGGGAGTCGTCACTAGGACCGCGAAGCGTACGCAAACCGGCCGGGGGCCTCTTTGTAGGGGTCCTCGGCCGGCTCTTGATAACGAGTCAGCAATCGAAGGGATATAGACCCATGGCCGCACAGACAAAGACCCAGCGCCAGGCAGCCGCCAAGAAGGCCGCTGCAACCCGTAAGCGAAACTCCGCCAGGCAGAGCGGTGGGACCGCCAAGGCCTCCGCTCGCCGGACGAGGAGCTCCGCGCAGGACGCCGGGCGCGCCGCACGCACGACGGCCAAGCAGGCCGCCCGCGCGACCGCACATCGCGCCGAGGCCGAGAAGACCCGCCTCGGGGCCGTCGCCCACCAAGCCGAGCGCGCCGTTCTGATCCCCGTCGGCGCCGCGCTCGAGGCGCGCGACCGAGTGACGGACACGGTTCGCACCTATAGCGACACCCGGCTCACTCGCCAGGAGCTGAATCGATTCGAGCGACGGGGTGCGAAGGCGCTCGGGCGTACGCGCCGCACATCCGAGCCTCAGGCTTAGCACGTTCCAGGCAGCGTCGAGGGCCCCGCGAACGATGTCCAATCGAACACCAGAAAGTGACCGTCTCGAAGTCAAGCGGGAACACCGGACTAAGCACCACTCGTCCATGCTCTCCGAGCGCCTGAGCCTTCCGACCCCGATCTGGTTGGCGGTGATCTCCGTGACGCCTGGATCGCCCGGAACAGGTGCGGAGTCTATGTAGAGATCAGCCATGACCCTTGAAGACACGGCTGATCGGTCGAAGATACGGCTGATCTGCCAGACCCGAGCTGCCGGTCTTCTCCGGAGCCGAGAAACCCCGCCGGCCTTGGTTTGGACCGTGCGGGGTTATCTCAGGATGGCTTGCGATCGGCCAGCGGAGCGGCCTGTGGACCTCTGGACCGGGAGCGGACCAGCGGCATCTGTACCGCTTCTCGTGGGTCTCGGTTGGAACGCAGGGCGGCGTCCCGTACCGCTTCGTCCGAACACTGGACCCCGGCGAACCAGATCCGAGTTAGGGCTGCGGATCCTCTGAGCCCCGGATCGACAGAAACTTCCCGTGGGAGGTCTCGAGCAGGAACGCGTACCAGGCCTCCCGCCCGGGTTCGCGGACGCCGCGGGTCTATCACCTTACGTCGTCCGCTGGTCCTTGGGCTCTGAGCGGGGCTCGAGTTGGATTTCCCGCTCGGCTCGTGGCACCTCCGCGTCCAGCTCGCGGCTTCGCTCGCGCTCGGCGTTCAGCTCGACACCGAACAGCAGCGCGAGGTTGGTGATCCACATCCAGACCAGCACCGAGACGATCCCGCTGAGCGTCCCGTAGGTCTTGTCGTAGGAGCCGAAGTTGGCGACGTAGAAGGCGAACACCGCCGATGCGATCAACCAGACGACCACCGCGAAGGCGCTGCCGGGTGTGATCCACTTGAAGCCCGGCAGCTTGACGTTCGGCGCCGCGTAATAGAGCACCGAGAACATCAGGATCACGACGCCCAAGAGCACGGGCCACTTGGCGATGTCCCAGACCGTCAACGCCGTATCGCCGACCCCGATCGAGCTGCCGACCGCCTCCACGATCGGGCCCGTGAGCACGAGCGCCAAGGCGACGAGTGCCAGCATGATCACCATCACCAAGGTGACCAAGATCTGCAGAGGGCGCAGCTTGATGAACGGTCGGCCCTCCGGCGTCTCCCAGGCGACATTTGCGGCGCGCATGAACGCCCCGACGTAGCCCGAGGCCGACCACAACGCGACGGCGAGACCGACGACGAACATGATCCCGGCCGCGCTGCGGTTTGAGGTGATCGACTCGATCGGCCCCGAGAACGTGTCGGCTGCCGAGCTCGGCCCGATCTGGGTGACGATCTCGGTGATCTGCCGGGTGGTGGTCTGGGGATCGCCGAACAGACCGAGAACGGACACCAGGGCGATCAGCGCCGGGAACAGCGACAGCAGCCCGTAGTAGGTGAGCGCCGCCGCCCAGTCCGTCATGTTGTCCTCCCCGAACTCCAGCGCGGTGCGCTTGAGCGTCGGCCACAGCCCCGTTCGAGTGTCGGCTCCCTCCGGAGCGTAATCGGCGCGTATCGGTTCGACGTCGTCGCGAACCGCGCTGTCGGCGCGGTCGTTCACCGCTTGTCCGGGCCTTCCTCGCCAGGCCAAGTGCCGGTCGCCCGCGCAAACGCGACCCGGGTGCCGCGATTCACAAGCCCCCGGGTGAGCCGGAAGATCGCTCCCTCGAGCGTCATCGCGACGAGCAGCGCCGGCCAGGAGACCTGACGATGCTCGGGCTCTGGGGCCTCCTCGTCTGCGAGCCGACCCCAGATGAACTCGAACAGCTTCGAGCCGATCAACCCGGCCAGCAGTCCGCTGACGATGCTTACAGGTGTGAATACGACTTTGCCCATCGCGAGCCTCAGCGGTTACGTCGCCGGAGCAAGAGCAAAAACACGACCACGCCGATCGCGGCGGCAGCGACGGGGACCGGGTTGTCGAGAATCGGGTCGGGGATCCTCTCCTGGGCCCGATCCTTGGCCTCGTCGGCCTTGATCTTTGCCTGCTTCTTTAGGTCGGCCTGGTCGGCAAGCGCCGCGACAGTGTCACCCAGACCCTCGCGGGTCTCCTCGATCTCGGCCTCGATCCGTTCGGGATCGGGCGTCGTCTTCTGCTCAGCCATTTCGCGCCTCCTTGACCCTGCTCTTCGCTGTGTCCACGTCCTGCTTGCTGCTCTCGATCGCTCGCTCGGGAAGGGGCGGCGTTCCCTTCTCGACCTGCTCTTTGCCCGTCAGCGCCAGAGCGGCGGCGATCAGGGCATAGACCACGGTTACGATCACCGCCCCAAGCCATGCGTCCATCGCCGTCGCCAGGAGCAGGATCAAGGTTGCGGTCAGTGCTCCGAAGGCAAAGAGGGCGAGAAGCCCTGCGGCTCCGAACGCGCCGGCACCGATTCCGAGCCGTTTGCCCTTCTGGGTCACCTCAGCCTTGGCGAGCTCCACCTCCTTCCGGGCGAGGATCTGCGTCTGCTCGGTCAGCTCCTTGACCAGCTCGCTGATCGATCGCTCGTCTGTGTAAGCGCCCTGCCGCGGCTGCCCTGTGTTTGCTCTCATCATTCGATACCTCCTGTGGGCCCGTCCGTTGTCACTGCTGCCCCTCTCGACCGGGATGGAATCGCTTGCGGCTCCCCCTCGGGCCGAACTGCAACACGCTTTTGCGACAAGGTGTGTCACTTCCGCCGCGCGCGCGGGATGATGGGGCTTCCGACCCGCGACGCGCGAGCACACGAGACTCGACTTGGCCCCAAAGAAGCAAGCGGAGGTCCGCCGCGCCGATGCCCTGCGCAACCGCGAACGGATCCTCGACGCGGCCGAGCGGCTGCTCGAGCACTCTCCCTCCGCGACGCTGGCCGACATTGCCGCAGCCGCCGGGGTGTCGCGCTCGACCGTGCATAGGCGGTTCGCCGACCGCGACGCGCTTCTCGCGGCGCTTCGCGATCGACCCCAAGACGTCGACCTGGCGAGCCCGGATGGACACCTGCCCACGGGCCGGCTTGGGAGAGAACGCGCGGTGGCGCTTGACGCGATCCAGGTCTTCGACGTCGTCCCGCCGGCCGTCCTGCCGGAGCAGCTTGTCGCCGAGGCCCAACGGATCGCAAACGTTCCGGTTTCGCTGTACGTGCTCGACATCGACGGAACCCACCTGCTGCACATAGCGGGACCGAAGCGTCTCGGTCTCCGCCTCGAGGCGCCGCAAGCGATCGGACCCGAGCTCGATGCCGATGGGCTTTCCGACCTGCGTCGGCATCTCACCCGGTTTCGCGGCGCGCAGGTGTTTCCGCTGTGGCTCCGCGGCCGGGCGACTGGTGCCTTGATCACGCACGGCAAGCCCGCTGAGCCTCTGACGGACCTCGCGCGCCAAGCCGCGGCGGCCGTAACTCTCGCCGACCGCTACACGGACGCCTTCGCTCGCGCGCAGCGCCGAAAGCAGCCGAGGGCGGCGGCCGAGATCCAGCAGAGCCTGCTGCCACCGCGCATCGCCCGCGTCACCGGGGGCGAGGTCGCCGGCAACGTGCTGCCGACCTACGAGGTTGCCGGCGACTGGTTCGACGTGATCGAGAATGCCGAGGGCATCTGGATCACGATCGCCGACGGCCTGGGCGAGACCACGCGCTCAGCCGCGAGCAGCGCCGTCGCCCTGGGCGCCCTGCGGGCCAGCCGGCGCAGTGGGGCGACGATCGGTGAGGCGCTGGTCGTCATGCATCAGACGCTGCGCGAGATGCCGGGACCGCGCGCCGAGATGACCGCCGTCGTGACCAGCTTCTGATCCCACCACCGGCGCGCTCAAGGTCGCCAACTGCGGCCACATCCCTCCGGTGATCCTTCGCTCCGACGCCGACCCGGAACACCTCGAGTTCCCCAGCACGCACGGGCTCGGGGGCCGCGCGAGCGCGAAGCCGAGCGAACGCATGGTGTTCCTCGGTGCAGGCGACCGGTTGCTGATGGTCTCCGACGGAGTCGTCGACTGTGGCGAGGGCAAGGCGCGCCTGGGCCTCGACGGCGTCGTCAGGGCCGCACTTCAATCGGAGCGGGAAACTGCAGCCGACACGGTCCGTGAAGTACACCGCGCGGTCCTCGCCGCGAGCGACGGCGAACTCACAGACGATGCAACCGCGGTCTGCCTGTCGGTGACCTGACCCGGCCTCGCCGGTCGCCCGGCCTGGCCCACAAGGTCCGGGCATCGGCCCCACGCGCCGCCTGCGCACACTTCAGAGCCTGGACTACGGCCACGCGCGCTTCTCCATCATGCCGAGGTCCACTGAAAGGGCGACTCCGGTCACGGCATTCGCGCTCGCCGAGGCGAGCCAGACGACGGCTTCATGACCTCCTCGGCATCGATCAGGCGCGCGATCAGGTTCATCGACCTGAAGGCGAACGCTGCGCTTCGGCTTTCGCGATCCCTCCTCTCCGACGCAACGGGCCGACCGACTGATGATGCGGCTCGTCGGAGTCCGAGCGTGACGCTGCGACCCGGCGGCGTCGAGGTCCTCAGCGCAATCCGGGTACTGGACGCTTCACCCCCGCGAGTAGGCGCAACCGATCAGCGGGCGGTCGGATCGCGTAGCCAGGCACGGAGCCGCCAGCGCTTGCCCGCGGTTACGCGGGGCGAAGCCTCCGAGAACTCGTCCGACCGGTCGACGTCTCCGACGTTCGTTGTCCGCACGATCGATTCTTGGCGGCGAACGCTTCTCGCACTCCAGGACGCGCGGATCTCGAAGTCCGGGTCGGACCACCCGTCCAGCGAATCGGGCTCTTCACGCATTCGCCGCTCAGCTCGTGATGCGCTTTCGTGCCTTCGAAAGTCGCTTGGTGACGGAGCCACCGCCGTTTCGCCCGCTCAACCCGAGCAGAGCGCCACCGATGACCCCGGCGGCACCGGCAGCGGCGGCGCGCTTGGCGAGCGACGAACCGTTCGAGCCGTTGCTCGAGCTCGCCCCGTTGCCGGCGACGCCGCTGATCAGTTGCTTGGGGCTCGCCTTGCCGGCGATGCTCGAGAGGCCGTCGCCGATCGAATTGCCGAGATTGCCGAGGGTATCGCCGACGCCGCTCGTCAGCTCGCTGAGCGCACCGCCCGGTTTGGTCGCCTGCTGGCCGACCTGGCCGGTCGTCTCGACCGCGGAATCCGCCGTCTCGAGCAGCCCCTTGACGATCTCGGGATTCTCATCGAGCGTCGTCAGCGTGCGATCGAGGATGTTGTACGTGTTCTCGAGCCGGACCTTGAGCTCGCACTCGGCCTTCACGTCCTTGAGGTCAATCTTGACCTTGTCGACCCCGACGTGTACGCCGGCGACCAGGTTGACGAGATTCGCGACCTCCGCCCGCAGCGCGAGGTGCGCATCGAGGCGCTCAACGTCGATGTTGAGCTCGCCGACCTCGAGCTCCGGTACGAAGACGTAGACGTCGGGCTCGTCGGCCGGGGCCGGCCCATTGCCTTACCGCCGGTGTTCGACTCCTCGGCCTTGGACATGCCGCCGCCCTCGGTGTCGTCCTGGTCGCCTCCGGTCGGACTGTGCTTCGACGGTGGCTCCTTGGTCGACTCGGCGCTGGTCGACTTCCGGTTGGAGCCGGAGCGGTTCCGCCTGTTCTGCTTGCTCGTTGCCATGGCTACCTCTCTTCCGAGACGTCAGCTCTTCGATCGGCTCTTCGGACGCTTCGGATCGGCGCCGTTGCGACTGCGCCCGCTCGATCCGTTGCGCGCACGACGCTTGACCTCGCCGTCCTCGATCGTTCCCCGCCAGCCATCCGGCTGGTCTTCGGCGAGCTCGGCATAGGCCTTGAACCGATGTAGGTCGCCGCGCACCGCACGCTTGGCGAAACGCATCCCTCGGCTCGCCTTGTCGATCAGGTTCGACGGCTGGATGTCGAGCGAGATGTCGATCCGGGTCAGGTTCTTCGACAGCGGATGGAAGGTGGCGACGCCGGTGTGCGCGTAGCCCTCGGTGACGTTCCATTCAACGCGCTCGTCGGGTAGCTGCTCGATGATCTCGGCCTCGAAGCGCTTCGTGATCCCCCAGATCTTCGCCTGGAAGGAGACGGTGCAGTCGTCGACCTGCTCCGCGCTCTCGATCCTGTGCATGAACTCGGGCCACTTCTCGAACTCGGTCCAGTGGTTGTACGCCGCCTTGACCGGAACGGCGACGTCCACCGACTGCTGGATCGGCATCCGCCGACCGCTGCCAAATCCCGGAGCCGCGCGTCCTTCCGGACCGTCGTCGTCGCCGGAGTCACCGCCGCCGAAGATCTTCTTCAGCGGGTTGCCGCCGATGAGCTCGCCCGGCGAATCGGGCATCGCGTCCTTCGCAGTGTCCGCGATCTCGGACTTGACCTTGTCCTTGGCTCCCGCGGTGACGTCCTCGGCCTTCTCGGCCAGCTTCGGCCCGGCACCGATCAGCTTCTCCAGCGCGAACGGCAGCGCCACGAGCGCCGCGCCGGCCACCGCCAGCCCCACCGGCTTATTGAGCGCGTCCGAGCTCTTGACGCGCTTCGTTACGTCCTTGGCGCCTTGCGCCACCTTCTCGATATCCGCCATCGTTGATCCCCTAGATGTTTGTCCGATTTGCCCGACTCAGTCCTCGCGCGCATGCCGCAGGAGCCGGAAGACGACGACGCTCGTCACGCCCCCGGCAACCGCTGCGCCCGCTGCCGCCTTGAAGGCGCCGGGTCGTTCTCCGCTGAGCCGTTCGGCCGTCGCTCCGCCGAGGATGGCCTGGGCTTTGTCCTTGACGCTCATCGGTCCGTCGATTTCTCGATCGCGTTGGTCGCCCGTTGAACGTCCGAGGCGACTTGGCCGACTTGCTGGCTGCGCCTCCCGACCTCCTCGGCGGCCTGGCCCAGCGACCGCGCCACTTTCCTCGGCTTCGGCATCTTGATGTCCGGCGCGCTCATCTTCGGCAACGACACGCTCGGCTTCTTCAGCTTCGGCGTGGGAACGCGGGAGAGCACTGGGCGCTTCTTGTTCCTCTGGGTCAGCGCGACCCCGCCTGCAAGGCCGACAAGCGCCGCGCCGCCGGCGATCGCCGGCCCCTTCGCCTTTTCGACGACCGTGCCGACCTTCGACTTGCTCTGCGCCGGGGTGGACCGCCGCTTCGACGTCTGCGAAGACCGGCTCTGAGCCGGCTTGCGCGACCGCGAGCTCGAGCCGCTCTTCTTGGTCGAGGTCGGGCGGCTCCTGGTCGTGGACTTCGTCGAGCCCCCGCTGCGACTGCGCTGCGAATTCGTCGGACTCCTGGAGCTCGCTGCCTTCTTTGATCCGGAGGACGAGCGCTTCGCCCTGGAGGACGAACGTGAATTACTCTTGGCCTTGGTCTGCGCCATCGCGTGGGCCTCCTTCGAGGTTTACGCTCCCCCTCTCCTCCGGGAGCCTGACCCGACTACCCGGGAGCTGAGCCGACAATCCATCGAGTGCCACGAATCGCCTGCAAAGTCACAGGTCAGGCCGGTAGGCCGAGGCCCGGTCTGTGCGGTCGGACCCCCCCAGCAGAGCGATCGGTCAGGCCGGTCGATCCGCCCCTCGTGCCATCGTGCGGCTGGCTGGCTCGCAGCAAGTGACGGGAGACGAATGAACCGCGCCGTGGTCATCGGCGCGGGCTTTGCCGGCCTCGCCGCGGCCGACGCCCTTCGCGCCGGCGGAGCGGAGGTGACCGTGCTCGAGGCGCGCGACCGGGTGGGGGGACGCGTCTGGTCGGTGCCGTTCTCAGACGGCGCGGTGATCGAGCGGGGCGCCGAGTTCATCCTGCCCGGTTACGACTCGATGAATGCGCTGGCCGCGCGCTTCGGGATCCCGCTGGTGCTCAAGGGGACGCCCTACGGGCGGCGGGTGCCGATCGGCGAGGAGGCCGTGTCCCAGGCTGACCTCGAGCGCGCATTCGACGAAATTGCCTCGGGCGGGACGGCGGACGCCGCAAGCGCCGCCGACGCAATCGCCGCCTTGGACTTGGACCCACCCCTCTCGAAGCTGATTCAGACGCGCGTCGCGATCTCGAACGGCCATCCCGCCGACGACCTCGAGGCCTCGGTGCTCGACGAGGGAGCCTCGACCTTTGGCGACTTCGACAACCACACGCTGGAGGGCGGCAACATGCGGCTCGCCGAGGCGCTCGCCGCGGAGCTCGGCGCAGCCGTGCGCCTCTCATCCCCCGTGCGGAGGGTGCGCTGGTCGCAGGACGCGGTGAACATCGCCACCGATCACGCCGAGATCGAGGCGGACGCGGTCGTGGTCGCGATCCCCACCGCGCCGCTGGCCGAGATCGAGTTCGATCCCCCGCTCGAGGGCGCGACCGCGGAGGCACTGCGCGCCGTCACCTACGGCCAGAACTCGAAGCTCTTCCTGCGCCTGCGCTCGCCCGCGCCGCCGAGCGCGATCATGTCCGTGGCCGGGCACTTCTGGACCTACACGCAGTTGGGCGGGGACGGTCGGCCCGCTCCGTTCGTGACCGGCTACACGGGCACGATGTCCGCGATCGATGACCTCGGTGGCGCGGACGGATTCGAGCGCTGGGTCGCCGCGCTGGTCGCGCTTCGCGAGGACCTCGATCTGGAGCCCGAAAGCGCGATGCTTTCGAGCTGGAACGACGACCCGTGGGTGCGGGGCTCCTACTCGGCCCGCACCCTCTCATCGCCACTTCGCGACGACGACCTGGTGAAGCCGATCGGCCCCCTCTTCTTCGCCGGCGAGCACACGGCCGGAGAGTGGCACGGGCTGATGGAGGGGGCGCTTCGAAGCGGACAGCGCGCGGCCGAACAAGTCCTCACGGCCTAGACATCGCGTCAGCGGCCCTCCTCGCTCGTCGCCCGGCCGAGGCGCTGATCCGCCGCTCTGGTGTGATCGAGGATCGCGTCGGCCAGCGGAGTCAGAACCCCACTGCTCAGAGCGTGACCCATTCCTGGGATGGTGACCGACCGGGCGCTCGGAATGGCGCGGGAAAGGTGGTTTGCGTGCGGAGGGGGAAAGGCCGGATCCTCGGGAGCCTCGACCACCAGCACCGGCGTCTCGACCTCGACCAGCTCGGCCCCGCGCTCCAGTCCGCTCTGGTCGGCGCGGGCGTGGGCCGTGGGTGTGTCGTGCCGGCCGGCGTGGTCGATCGCTCGCTCCTCCATGCGCCGGAACTCTGCGGGATCGAAGGGCACGACGTCGCCGTTGAGCAGCCGCCAGTGTTCGACGCGCCAGGCGACCTCAGCTTCGCGGTCGCGCGGCTCCGCGAACTGCTCCCAGACGGCCAACAGCCTCGGATCGGGGTCGGGCAGGGCCGGGGCGGCCTCATCACTCGGCTCGCCGGCGCCGGTCTCGAGCGCCGAGGTGCAGTAGACGGTCGCGCTCAGCAGCCGGTCCGGGTGGTCGAGCAACAGCAGTTGGACGAGCGTGCCGCCCATGGACATGCCGACGACGTGGGCGCGCTCGACACCGAGCGCGTCGAGGACGGTGATGGCGTCGTCGGCGAGATCGGCCACCGCGTAGGGATACACGTCAAACGCCCACGTCGAGCGGCCGGTGTCGCGGTGGTCGTACCGGATCACGTGGTGCTCCTTGCCGAGCCTCGCCACGAACGGGTCCGGCCAGACGACGCCGGAGGACGCGGCGCCCATGACGAGCAGCAGCGGCGTCGCGTCGCGATCACCGCAGTCCTCGACCCACAGCCTCACGTCGGGGGCGACGGCGACGAATCGCTCCGTTTCCTCGGGCTGGCGGTCGTGGAGGTCGGGCATCAACAGGTGCTCATGATCATGACGCCCTAAGTGCCGCGGGATCCCTCAATCGCGCACGATGCCCCCCACGAGAATTCCCGAGCCGAGGTGGGTGCCGAGCACCGGCCCCACCTGGGTGCAGAAGAGCGGCTCGGCGCCGAAGATCGCGGTGCCCTGGGCGACGAGATGCTCGGCGTCCTCGCGGGATTGGGCATGCTGCACGATCCAGTCGGTCGCGCCGCGCTCATGCAGCTCGCTCAGGTACGCGTCCATCCGCTCCAACGCCCGGCGCCGCGTTCGAACGCGACCGACCGGGGCGATCTCGGTACCGAAGGTGAGGATCGGCTTGACTCTCAGTGCCGTCCCCAGCGCCGCGCGCGCCCCCCCGATGCGCCCCCCGCGGCGGAGGTATTCCAGCGTGTCGAGGCAGAACCAGATCTCGAGGCGCTCGCGGGCGTGGCGCACCGCATCGACCACGGACTTCAGCTCGGCGCCCTCCTCGGCGGCGCGCGCGGCAGCCACGACGAGGCAACCCAGGCCGCCGGCGCCGGTCTGGCTGTCGACCACCTCCACGCGCCCCGGACGCCCCTTGTCCACCAGAGTCCGCGCGGCATCAGCCGCGCTCTCGCACGTCCCCGACAGGCCACTGGCCATGTGGACGGAGATGACGTCGCGGCCCGCGCTGACGAGCGGCTCGAAGCAGGCGAGGAAGTCCCCGACCGAGGGCTGTGACGTCGTGGGCAACACGGACGACTCGCGCAGCCGCGTGTAGAAGGCATCGAGGTCGTCGTAGTCCTCCTCGGGCCGCAGGTCACCCTCCCAGCCGACGTACAGGCTGACCTCGCGAATCGCCCAGCGGTCAACCAGCCGCCGTGGTAGGTACGCCGTACTGTCGGTCACCACGGCGACACGGGCCCGCTCATCGGGCGTTTGGACGTCTCGCGAGGCGCTCACGGAGGTGCAAACCCTACGCGCCTCACGCCTGCATCCGTCAGCGAGCGGGACGCGATGAGTTTTCAGCCAGCGGCTGGTCGTAACGGTACGGGGCTCAGAGCAAGCTTCGGCGACGAAAGGAGAATCAAGATGGCAAAGCTGATCGCGACCACGCAGGCCACCCTCGACGGGGTCGTCGACCCGGTCGGCGAGTGGGTGCAGCCGGACGGAGACCACGGCGACTACTCGTTCGACCGTCAGGCGAGATCCAGCGGGCTGGTGCTGGGCCGCAAGACCTACGAGGGGCTGGCGGGGTATTGGCCGAGCCAGTCGGGCAAGTGGGCGGACATGGTCAACCCGATCCCGAAGTACGTCGGGTCCAACACCCTGTCCGGAGATCTCGAGTGGAACGCGACCCTGCTCGAGGGGGACCTCGAGGATGCGATCCCGAAGCTGAAGGACGAGGTCGACGGTGACCTGTTCATGCACGGGAGCGGCGAGTTCGCGTACGCCCTCGCCGAGAAGGGCCTGATCGACGAGTACGAGGTCTACCTGAACCCCCTCGTCTGGGGCGAGGGAAACGTCCACGTGCTCGGCGACAGGGGAACCGTCCGGATGGAGCTCGACGACGTGAAGCGGTTCGATTCAGGAGTGGTCCTCCTCACCTACCTCCCGGCGTCTTGACCGGGGCCGAGCCCCCGTCGGCGAGCGCCGGGTAGTCGCGCAGCCGAAGCGCCCTACCTCGCCCGGATCGTCTTCACGGTCTCGGCGGTCTTCTCTACCTGCTTGCCGCAGAACGGCGGATTGATCCACTGCTTCTCCGAGTACATCCGCGTCTGGTCGGCGTAGTGCTCGGAGTTCGGGTTGCTCGACAGCGAGTACGTGAGGATCGAGCGGTCCTTTGGACAGCCGCCCTCGAAGCTGGTCACCATGACGAAGCTCGAGCCCGAGGTGACGTCGTTGTAGCCCGCGGTCGGGTCGAAGCGATCGGAGATCGCGTTGAAGACGCCCTGGCCGCCCTCCGAGCCGTGGATCGGGATGTGCTCGGCGCCGCGCGGCTCGTAGTGGAAGTCGCCGAACGGCGCGTCGAGCGGAATGTTCGCGTTGCGCAATTCGGTGACCGCGTCGGCGAAGGCCGCCTCGAGCGTCGGATCGGACGTGTTGAGCCCGTAGGGCGTGTTGATCGGGTCGTCGACGTCGAACGAGGTGGTAAACCGCTCGGCCGCGGTGCCGAACTCGTCGACGAACCGCTCGAAGAGGAGCGCGCCGCGGCTGTCGACGTTTACGTGCAGGTCCCAGTTGGCGAGCGCCGGGCAGGCGGCGCTGACGTCGACCGGCCCGCTCGATCCGGTCATCGTCGGGTGCGCGTTGCAGTAGGCGACGAGCTGATCGCGCCAGAGCTCGCCCAGGTACTGACGGTTCTGGAAGACCAGTGTCTGGACGTTCTTGCGCGTGAACTCGTTGCCCTCCAAGCCGTCGGTGCCCGCGAGGCGCCCGGCGATCATCAGCAGGCCGAGCCGCGTGCGCAGCGAGCGCTGCGTGCGCTCGGCGCCGATGATCCGCGCGTAGCCCTCGAGCGGCTGCTCGGCGTTGGTCAGCCAGTAGGAGTCGTTGCCGTTGGCCACGTAATCGCGCCTGAACAGGAACGGCTGCCTAGAGGCGCTCATGATCCCCGGCGCGACCGCGTCCGGCTCGGTCGCGAGCGCGCACTCGGCGCGCGAGCCGTCGAGCACCGGCAGCCCAACCGCGGCGTGGGTGGCCTGCCCCAGGGGCGTGTTGCAGGCCGCGACCTTCTCGTCGGGGACGTTGGGCATCGAGCCGATGTCGGCGTAGAGGGCCTTGCCGCGATCGTCGGCGGCGATCGTGTTCACCCAGGGGATGCCCTGGTACTTCTTGAGGATCTCCAGGAGCTCCTTGGTCGAGCCCGCCCGGTTGATCTCGAAGAAGTGGTTGAGGAGGCGGAACTGCGTGTTCGCGTCCCACATCGCGTAGGCGTTCTCGTTCGTCCAGGCGAACAGCGACTGGCCCTGGATCCGGGTCGTCACCGGTCCGTACCGGGTCGAGTAAAGCGTTCGCGAGACCGGCGCGAGCGAGCCATCGGGCTGCTTGACCTGAACCGTCACCGTCCGGCGGTCCATCGGCACCTCCTGCCCGTCGACGAGGTAGGTGGTCGGATCGCCCGGCTTGAGGTCGAGCTGGAACGGCACGAAGCGGAACGCGGTCGAGACCGTGTGGCTCCAGGCCAGCGTCTTGGTGTGGCCGATGTTGATCGCCGGCGAGCCGAGCAGCGCGCCGCCGGAGACGTTGATCTCCCCCGGAATCACCAGGTGCGCCTGATAGAAGCGCCGCGGCCCCTGCCAGGGGAAGTGCGGATTGGCGAGCACGATGCCGCCGCCGTGCGCCGACGCCTCGCTGCCGATGCCCCAGGCATTCGACCCCGACTCGGAAAAGTCGAGCGCGCGCCCGAGCGCCTGCGCCTCCGACTCGGAGACGGTCGGCGCGCCGCCGGAGTCGGCCGGCGCCGCCGACGCGCTCGGCGGCTGCGCACCGGCGATGCCGTCGATCGCCACCCCCTGGCTCGCGTACTCGGCGAGCTCGTAGACGCGGCGGTAGGCGTCCATCACCGTGATCGGCCGCACCCACGGCTGCCCGGCGCAGGCGGGGTCGGTGATCTCGTCGCCGTGCCGCTCGATCCAGAGGTTGTAGCCGGCGACGTAGCCGCGGAAGACCTTCTTCACCTCGGGCTCGACCTTCCGCTACGCCCTTCGCGTGGACGAGGTCCTCGACGATGCGCTGGTCCCTGACCCGCTGGTAGAAGAGATCGGAGTCGAGGTTGGTGAAGTTCTCCGGCGACATGGCGTCCGGGCCGAAGAACCGCGAGCGCTCGGCCTGCGAGGTGAGGTAGGCGTCGGCGAGCGTGCAGATGTTGTCTTCGGCGCTCGCGTAGCCGAAGCCGAAGCCGAGCTCCTTGAATGTCTCGGCCTTGATCGTCGGGATCCCCTGGGCCTGGCGGGTGATCGTGGCTTCCATGGCGCCCTTCGTCGCCGCCCCCGCGGCGGGCACGGCGACCAGCGCGGTCACCCCCATGAGAACGGCAAGGACGAAACCGCGGCGACGACGAGGCCGGTGGTGCATCGAACTCCCTCCTTCTCCGGGGCCGTTCCGTCGGGGCCCGAACTGGCACTACCGTATCGGTTCTCTTCGGCGCGTCCACCGAGCGCGTTCTGTTGGCTGAGATTCGCTCAGCTCGGTACACCAGGCGGCACCTCGACCTAAGGTTCTGCGTTCCACGCGACGCGGCACTCTCTGCCATCCGATAAGACGTGCAGGCGAGCCGCCGCGAGACGCTGGCCATGATCCTCGAACACGACCCGAAGAAGGCGACCGGGACCCTCGAGCGAAGCATGCCCAAGCGTCCGGCCTGACCGAGGTCACAGTGGAGCCCTCCTCGATCGGAGCGCGAGTCGAGCAGGCGATCGAGGAGCATGTCGACGCCGAGCGGGAGATCAAACGGGGCGAGGCCGAGGCACGACCGGCGCGCAGCCTGGCACGCACGGTCTTCTGGTTAGCCGTCACCGCGGTCTCGCTCTACGGCGTGGCCCCGAGTCTGGTCGACGTGCTCGGATCGTGGTCGGATCTCTCGCAGCTCGACCTCGCCTGGTTTCCGGCGATGGCGGCGCTCCAGGGCACCGCGCTCGCCTGCCTCTGGGCGCTCCAGCGAATCGCCCTGAGGAGAGCGGCCTGGCGCGATGTGATCGACTCGCAGCTCGCCGGCAACGCGCTTGCGAAGATCGCGCCGGCGGGCGGCGCCGTGGGGGCTGCCCTTCAGTACCGGATGTTGGTGCAAGCCGGGATCGAGCGCGGGCGCGCCGTCGCCGGGCTGACCGCCACCAATCTCCTCACCTTCGCGATCGTGCTGGCGATGCCGGTCCTGGTGGTGCCGGCGATCATCCGTGGTGGGGTTCACAGAAGCTTGGCCGAAGCGACGGTGGTGGGCCTGGCGGGCTTTGCGGTGCTGGTCGCCGCGGGGGTCGCTGTACTCGCTCTCGACGCCCCACTCAGATGGGTCGGCCGGTCCGTGCAGCGGGTTCGCAACTGGCTGCGCCGCGGCGCGCGGCCGCTCACCCGCCTGCCCGAGCGCCTGATGCACGAGCGCAATCGGCTACTTGGCACTCTCGGTCCGCGCTGGAAGCAGGCCCTACTCGCCGGCGCGGGCCGCTGGGCGTTCGACTACGCAACGCTGCTGGCCGCCCTGGCCGCGGTCGGATCGCACCCCCGCCCTGCGCTCGTCCTGCTCGCCTTCTGCGCGGCGCAGGTCCTGGCCCAAATCCCGTTTACACCCGGTGGGCTCGGGTTCGTGGAGGCGGGGCTGACGGCCACCCTGGCCCTGGCCGGCGTGAAGGCCGGCGACGCCGTGCTGGCGACGCTCGCCTATCGCCTCTTCTCCTACTGGCTGCAGCTGCCGCTCGGCCTCATGGCTGCGGCTGTTCACCGCCGACGCTATGGCCGGGCTGCTCCGGCTACCTAGGGGCCATCAGTCCCAGAATCGCCGATCATCGGGGTCCGCCTCCGCCCGCAGTGTCGCCCGCCTCGGACTCCTCATAGCGGGCGACGTTCACGGTCGAGCAGCGGCCGCAGCGGACTCGGACCTTCTTGGTCATCTGCAGGGCGTGCATCGCCTCGGCGAGGACGTTGCCGCAGTTGACGCAGACGTAATCGTCAGGTCCGTTGCCGCGAAAGGCTGGTCTGTCCGGATCCTCCTGCACCGCCGTGCCCGCCGCGAAGGGGATCTCTCCCTCGCGGATCTCTCGCATCCTGACCGTCGCCATTCGCCTAGAGGTCGCCGAGCTTGGTGGTGAAGTCCTGGATCAGCGCGTCGAGGACCCCGACGACCACCCCCTCCCCCATCGACGCGGCCTTGCCCGTGATCTGGGCCCGGGTGTGGATCTCGCCGCCGCCGTCGTGGAGCTGGAAGGCAACGTCGGCGTTCGCGTGACCCTGCCCGCCCGCCTCCTTGGACTTGACGCGCAGCAGCGCCCGGTGGGCTTCTGGATCCTTCTCGGCGACCTCGACGGTGCCGAGGAACGTCATCGACATCGCTCCCATCGCGACGACGATCTCCGCCTTGACCGAGTCCGAATCGATCGGCTCCGTGCAAAGTGAGCGCTTTTGCGGCCGGCAGTCCGCAACGGAGTGTCGGGCCCAGCTCGGGCCCAGCGGCACGCCGCTCGGCTCCCCCTCGCCCGCGCACGAGTCTCTGCACTCGGGGGAACGGCACCGGATCATCGGCGAGGCTGAACGGGGCCGACAGATTACAAAAGCCGGAAATGGCGCCCGTCGCCAGCGATGCGGGTGTACGTTCGGGCGGTCACGGCGTCGACGTGACCACAAACGAGGGGGGACCGACATTCCCGAGCCACCAGGAGTGCACCGAACCTACGCGACGAAACCCCGCTCGATCGCGTGGTCGTTTCGCAGCGCTCTGATCTCCTTCGCGGCGATCGGGTACGCGCTCGCCCTCGGCCCCCCGCCCGTGGCCGCCCACGACCTCGGCGGCTACATCCCGGCGGGCGCAAGCGAGGCGGAGACCAGGGCGATCGAGACCACCATGCTCGGGCCCGAGCACGCCGCCGAACACGCCGCCGCTCGCCGCAGCTCGCGTCTCGCCGAGCGCGGGGTGACGATGCGGGTCGACGGTACCCAGATGGCCTACTCCTCTGAGGAGGCAGCGGCGCCCCGCGCGGCCGGCGCTCCCGACGAGATCGGCGAGTGGACTGCAGCGCCGTTCACTCTGCCGACCTATGCCATCAATTCCGTCGTCCTTCCGACCGGCAAGGTGCTGTTCTGGGGCCGTCCGCCGCCCCCCGGCGGAGGCGCGCTCCGGCCCAACGTCGGCAAGGCTGCGCTGTGGGATCCGTCGCTCGGGACGGGTCCCGGGCCCTTCACCGACGTCGCCCCGCCGGTGATCGACGTTGACGGGGCCGGCGGCCAGCCGCCGGCCGCGGCGCCGATCTTCTGTTCGGGGCAGTCGCTGCTGCCCAGCGGCGAGGTCGTTGTCACGGGTGGCAACCTCGCGTACGCCGGGACCCTGCTCGATGACCCCTACACCGACTGGGCCGGGCTGCAGACGATCTTCACCTTCGACCCGTTCAGCGAAACGTGGACCAGGCAGCCCGACATGGCCGAGGGTCGCTGGTACCCGGGTCAGGCCCTGCTTCCCGATGGACGCACGATCACCGCCGGCGGCTATGGCAATGAGCCACCCGGCGGCCTGAAGACCGAGAGCCTCGAGGTCTTCAACCCGCCGGCGACGATCGGCGGTCAGGGCTCCGTCGAGCAGAAGCCGAGCGCCGACCGCATTGGAATCGATCTCTACCCCCGCTTGTTCGCGCTTCGCGACGGCAACCTCCTGATGGCCGGCCCGAACAAGCCGCAGGTCGCGGTCCTCGACACGTCGGGGTTCACGTGGGACGAGAGCCCGGCGAGCATGTCCCTGCAGCGGCTGGCGGGCAACGTGGTGCGCAGGCCCGGCGGCCCGAGCGGCTCGGACACAGTCACCGCGCTCGGGGGCTACAACAGACCCGGAGTGACCGGGCCGTTCTACCCCGCCACCGCAACGTCCGAGACGATCGACGCAAGTCAGACCGCTCCCGTCTGGAGGGCCGCCGCTTCGTTCAACGTCGCGCGGGCCAACTCCAACACCGTCCTGCTCCCGGACGGCTCGATGGTGGTGGTCGGAGGTGGCAGCGGCTTCCAACAGGGAGGACCCCGACGAAGCAGGCAACGGCGGCGGCTACGCGACCTACGCCGATGGGCGCTCGCGCCAAGTCGAGCTCTATGACCCCGATACCAACAGCTGGCGGCTCGGGCCCGCCCAGCAGGAGGACCGCACCTATCACTCGACCGCGGTGCTCCTGCCCGACGGGCGCGTCTTCTCCGCCGGAGATGATCGTCACCCCACCGAGTCAGGCGGAGGACCAAGCCTGATCGACAACGGCGAGATCTACTCGCCGCCTTATCTGTTCAAGGGTGCGCGGCCGCAGATCAGCTCCGCCCCCCAGGCGGTCGACTGGGGTGACGCTTTCGGAATCGAAAGCGATAGCACGGGCATAGACCGGGCCGTGCTCGATGGCTCCCCCGGCCACCACCCACGGCGTTGACATGAGCCAGCGCCACGTCGAGCTTCAGGTGTTGAACAGGCTCCCCGGTCTGGGCGTCGACGTTCTTGCCCCGCCCTCGGCCGGAGTCGCGCCGCCGGGCTATTACATGCTCTTCCTGCTCGACGACGCCGGGGTGCCGTCGGTGGCCAGGTGGGTGAGGCTCGACCCCACAGCGCCCGACCAGCCGACGATCGGGCCGCCTCCGCCGCCCCCTACGCCGCCCACCAGCGACTTCAACGGTGACGGGTTCGCCGATCGCGCTATCGGGGTCCCGCTCGAGGATGTCGGGTCGGCCGACGACGCCGGCGCCGTGAACGTCCTCTACGGCTCGGGCGGCGGCCTTGCCGATGCCGGCAACCAGGTCCGGACCCAGGATGACCTAGGCGGCGAGGCGGCCGAGACGGGCGACCAGTTCGGTGCCGCGCTGACCACCGGGGACTTCGACGGCGACGGCTTCGCCGACCTTGCGGTCGGCGCGCCACGAGAGGATCTCGGGTCGGCCGCGGACGCCGGCACGGTCAGCGTCCTCTACGGCTCCGCTTCCGGGCTCTCACGGCGACGGCCACCCAGCTCTGGAACCAGGACAGCACTGGGATCACCGATAGCGCAGAGGCCGGCGATCGGTTGGGCGCGGGGCTGGCCGCGGGCGACCTTGACGGTGACGGCGATGACGACCTCGCGCTCGGGGTGCCGTCGGAGAGCATCGGGACCAACGTCGGCGGCGGCGCCGTGAACGTGATCTACGGGGCGGCCGGCGGGCTGAGCTCGGCCGGGAACCAGTTCTGGAATCAGAACAGCGCCGGGATCAGCGACGGGACCGAGGCCGGAGACTCGTTCGGCACCGCGCTCGCAGCCGGAGACCTGAACGGCGACGCGCGCGCCGACCTCGCCGTGGGCGTGCCCTCCGAGAGCATTGGGACTACGGACGCCGCTGGCGCCGTGAACGTGATCTACGGAGCGGCCGGCGGGCTGAGCTCAGCCGGGAACCAGTTCTGGAATCAGAACAGCACCGACATCGCGGACAAGAAGGAGGCAGGAGACTCTTTCGGTGTGGCCCTTGCCGCGGGGGACCTCAATGCTGATGGCCCTGACGATCTCGCCGTGGGCGTGCCGGTCGAGTCCCTTGGGACAAATGCGGGCGTCGGTATCGTCAACGTGATCTATGGCTCGGGCGGCGGGTTGAATTCGGCCGGGAACCAGTTCTGGAGCCAGAACAGCACCGACATCGCGGACAAGGCTGAGCCCGGAGACTCGTTCGGCGTTGCGCTCGCCGCCGGAGACCTGAACGGCGACGCTCGCGACGACCTCGCGGTCGGCGTGCCATCTGAGGCCGTTGGGACCACGGCAGCCGCGGGCGCCGTGAACCTCATCTACGGGGCGGCCGCCGGACTGAGCTCAACTGGCAACCAGTTCTGGAACCAGAACAGCGCCGGGATCAGCGATGTGACCGAGGCCGGAGACTCGTTCGGCGTTGCGCTCGCCGCCGGAGACCTGAACGGCGACGCCCGCGACGACCTCGCGGTCGGCGTGCCATCTGAGGCCGTTGGGACCACGGCCGCCGCGGGCGCCGTGAACCTCATCTACGGGGCGGCCGCCGGACTGAGCTCAACTGGCAACCAGTTCTGGAACCAGGACAGCACGAACATCCTCGATCTCGTGGAGGCGAGCGACAAGTTCGGTGCCGCGCTCGGGGCCGGCCCCCGCTGAGACTGACGGGCGGTCCATAGGCGCGTCCATACCTCGAGTGGGCCGAAAAGTGCCATTTCGCAGAGAAAGCGGCGGCGGCACCGGGTTCGCAGTGGGCTTGCGCTGTAGCCGATTGCGGATGAAGTGGCGGCTGCGCGAGGGAACGCTCGGGGTTTGTCAGCATGCCCACGCTCGCCTGTGCAAACGCCGGGGCAGGAGGGGCCTGGTCGCGCGATGCTTCTCGTCCGAGCCGAGAGGCATTGGTACCCAGGGTGGTACCCCGAGAGCGATGAACGGGCGCCTGAAAAGCGAGGAGCCTCCCGAGGGAGGCCTCTCTTTCTCGCTTCTGGCCTGCCTTTCGGCTGCCATCGGCGGGAGTAGCGGGGGTGGGATTTGAACCTACGACCTCCGGGTTATGAGATCTGTCCGTCGGACGACATACGGCTCTTTCAAGCGGTTCGGAGGCTCTAAGGTGAGCTGAGGTGGCTCAGCTCGGTACGAGCGCCGCGACGGGTTTGGGCGACACCGGCCTTGTCGATGGCGTCGGCGGAAGATGTCGTTAGAGCCGAGTCATGTGATTGCCGGTCGTCTTCCCGCCGAGACCCTCATCGGGGTCCGCCTCCGCCCGCAGTGTCGCCCGCCTCGGACTCCTCATAGCGGGCGACGTTCACGGTCGAGCAGCGGCCGCAGCGGACTCGGACCTTCTTGGTCATCTGCAGGGCGTGCATCGCCTCGGCGAGGACGTTGCCGCAGTTGACGCAGACGTAATCGTCAGGTCCGTTGCCGCGAAAGGCTGGCCTGTCCGGATCCTCCTGCACCGCCGTGCCCGCCGCGAAGGGGATCTCTCCCTCGCGGATCTCTCGCATCCTGACCGTCGCCATTCGCCTAGAGGTCGCCGAGCTTGGTGGTGAAGTCCTGGATCAGCGCGTCGAGGACCCCGACGACCACCCCCTCCCCCATCGACGCGGCCTTGCCCGTGATCTGGGCCCGGGTGTGGATCTCGCCGCCGCCGTCGTGGAGCTGGAAGGCAACGTCGGCGTTCGCGTGACCCTGCCCGCCCGCCTCCTTGGACTTGACGCGCAGCAGCGCCCGGTGGGCTTCTGGATCCTTCTCGGCGACCTCGACGGTGCCGAGGAACGTCATCGACATCGCTCCCATCGCGACGACGATCTCCGCCTTGACCGAGTCCGAATCGATCGGCTCCGTCACCCGCCCCCCCTCGACGCAGGGGATCATCCTCTCGAGGTCGGTGATCGCCTCGAAGCTCTCGTCGATCGGCTTGGCGGTCGTGAACGTGTGGTCGAGCTCTGTGGCCATTCTCATTCCCCTCGTGGTCGGGCGCCCGTCAATATGCTCGGCGCATCTCGCTTCGATCCGGTACGCATCGGCTCGGACCCGAGCAGGCCAGGCTCTCGGTCCACAGCAAGCGGCAAGGCGCCGCGGCCAAGGCCGGGCACGACCTCGTGATCCGGGTCGGCTCGTGGCGGGCGGCGCTCACGGTCGACGAGGACGCGACCGAGTCGAGCGTCGAGCTGAGCGCGGATCCCGGCTCGCTGCGGGTGATCGAGGGCTCCGGCGGTATGCAGGAGCTCGGTCAGGACGACGTCGCGAACATCGAGCAGACGATCGTCGACGAGGTGCTCGAGGGCCGTGAGATCTCCTTTCGCTCGAACCGAGCCAAGCCGTCGCCCGCGGGCGACCGGATCAGGTTCGAGGGCGAGCTCACGATCGGCGAGCACACGCGGTCGATCGGCTTCGACCTGGCCGTCGGCGAGGACGGGGCGCTTCGCGCGAACGCCGTCGTCAAGCAGAGCGACTGGGGGATCAAGCCGTACTCGACGCTGTTCGGCGCGCTCAAGGTTCGCGACGAGGTCGACGTCGTGCTCGATGGTCACCTTTGATCCCTCGCACGCACCGACGGCGTCAATCGCGGTAGACGGCCTGGGCGTCGAGGCCGCCCTCGACGCCCGGTGGCAGGGGCCCGGTGCCATGCGCGTACATCGCGACGTCCTCGATCGTCTTCACCCGCTCCGGGTCGCTTCCGTCTCCGACCGCCCAGGCGCCGTTCAACCAGGTGAGGCTCTCCGGGTCCTCGTCCAGCGCCGCTCCCGCAAGCAGGCGCCCCTTGTCGCGGATCCGGCCGGCCGCCGTCGCAATCGCCGCCTCCGTCCCCGCGGACGGCTCGGTGTTGAAGCCGTGGCCGATGCCGAACCTGTCCGTGTCGGCGGGAACGACCTTGACGTCCAGGGGTGGTACCCCCAACTCGGCCGCGACGAGCTGCGCGTAATCCGCCTCACGTCGGTCGGACTCGGTGGTCAGGCTGAGGACCATCTTGCCCGTCGGGTGAACGCGCAGGAACACTGCGCGGTAGGCCTCGTCGGCCATCATCGGTCCTCCTCCTCGTCGTCGTGTTCGCTCTGGGACTCCCGGCGCCGGCGCTCCTGATGGGCGCTGAGCGCGTTGTGCTCCTCCAAGTCGCAGAAGGCGGGCTGGGGACCGCCGAGCGGGTGCGGGGGCACGGCCGGTCGCTCGCATCCCGGGAAGATGCAGGTCTTCGACTCGGCCATCACCGCGCTTCCCATCCCGGCGTCGTCCGGCCCCGGCTCGGGCCGCGGCCACTCGGCATCGCGACGGAGCTTCCGGGCGCCGGGGTGGCGCTCGGCCACGACTCCTCGTCCTGCTCGGCCGAGGCCGCCGCTTCGATGCTCGCGGGCACCTGGTTCGCACCGGGTGGCGCCGCAATTGCGTCGACGACCTCCCCCAGCGCTTCGAAGCTGTGACCGCTGACCAGCGCATCACAGTGCCGGAGGGCGGCGCGCATACCGGCGGCTCCGACCGAGAACTCACGGGCGCTGACCCTGGGGTTGACCCAGACGATCTTGTGAGCGAGGCGCCCGAGGCGCTCCATCTCGCGGCCGACCACGGCGGGGTCCCCGCGCTCCCAGCCGTCGGAGAGGATCACGACAACGGCACCGCGCGCCATCCCCCGCCGCCCATATCCGTCGTTGAATCGCTTCAGGGCCTCCCCGATCCGGGTGCCGCTCGACCAGTCCGGCGCCATCGCCGCCGCCCGCTGCATCGCCTGCTCGGGGTGGCGCCTGGCCAACGCCGGGGTCAGCCGGGTGAGCCGCGTGGCGAACACGAACGCCTCGGTGCGCCCCGCGTTGCCCGCAGCGCAGCTCAGGAACTGCAGGTAGGCGCGAGCGTACGGCTCCATCGAGCCGGAGATGTCGCAGAGCATGACCAGCGAGCGGCGTCTGACCCGCCGCCTACGGTGGGCGATCTCGATCGCATCGCCACCGGTGCGCAGGCTCGCGCGCAGCGTCCGGCGCAGGTCGACTCGGCGCCCGTGACGGGCGCGTTCGAAACGGCGGGTGCGACGCGACGGGGTGGCCAGATCGAGTCGCGACATCAGCCGGTACAGGGCGGACAGCTCGTCGGGGTCGAGGGAGTCGAAGCTCTTGCTCGCAAGGCGCTCCTCGTCGGTCGCGACAGTCGCCGCAAGCTCGACGGCCTCCCGCTCCGGTCCCTCTCCCGACCGCTCCGAGGTGGCGCTCAACCCGGGATGGCGCTCCGGCGCCTCCCGCGACCCGCCCGGCCGCGCGGAGTGCGGCCGCTCGTCCGGCGGCGTCGGCGACGCGGTGGCATCGGGCGCCGGGGCGCGCTCGCTCGGAACCGGGTCTCCGAATACCTGCCGATAGACGGAGTCGAAGGCGGCTGCGTGGCCGCGGTCGGAGACGAAGATCGAGTGTGCGGTCCAGTACAGACGGCGCCGCCTCTCCGGCCTGGTGAGGACCAAGGCCCGCGCGAACGCGGCCGAGCGCTCGGGGGTGACCGGAACGCCGGCATCGCGAAGCCGCTGCCCGAACGCCCCGACGAGCGGCGGCAGATCGAGCTCGATCGTCTGGACGCCGAACTCGGAGATCGGGGCCGCGACCCGGGCCGGTCCTGATTCTCGGGTGTCAGCCACGGCCGGGGACGAGCTGCTCGACGCCGGCGGAGCGGATCACGTCCTGGTCCTCGTCGTACTTGAGCACCGAGCCGAGCGTGCGCTCGATCGCATCGGCGTCGAGCCGCTCGATTCCGAGCAGTTCGAGGGCGGCGAGCCAGTCGATCGCCTCGGCGATCCCAGGAGGCTTCTGCACGTCGCTGTCGCGCATCCTCGAGACCGCGTCGGCCACCTGGACGGCGAGCGTCTCCGACGCCCCCCTGACCCGGCGGCGGATGATCTCGACCTCGCGCTCCGGCGTCGGGTAACCGATCCAGCGATACAGGCAGCGGCGCTTGACCGCATCGTGCAGGTCGCGGGTCCGGTTCGAGGTCAGGACGATGATCGGCGGGTGGGTGGCGCGGATCGTTCCGAGCTCGGGAATCGTCACGCTGGCGTCGGCGAGCAGCTCGAGCAGGAAGGCCTCGAAGTCGTCGTCGGCGCGGTCGATCTCGTCGATCAGCAACACCGCCGGGCGCGGGCCCGGGTGCTCGAGCGCCCGCAGCAGCGGCCGGCGAATCAGGTAGTCAGGGCCGAACAGCTCCTCCTCGGCGAGGTCGCGCCCGCCCGACTCGGCGAGCCGGATGCTGAGCAGCTGCCGCGGATAGTTCCACTCGTACAGCGCCTCGGCCGCGTCGATCCCCTCGTAGCACTGCAGCCGGATCAGGGGCATCTCGAGCGCCGCGGCCAGAGACACCGCCGCCGTGGTCTTGCCGACCCCCGCCTCGCCTTCGAGCAGCAGCGGCTGCGGCAGCCGCAGGCTGAGGAAGATCGAAGTCGCCAGGCCCTCGTCGACGAGATAGTCGACGGCGGCGAGCCGTTGGGCGAGCGTCTCGACGTCGGGCACCATCCGCTCGATCTCGGCGGCCGCCTCACCCGTGACACGCTCGGAGGGACCGCTCACGATGGCGCCAGCTCCTCGAGCACCGCCCGGTAGTCCTCGGGCGTGTCGACGTCACGTGGGACCGGGCCCGCCATCGGCACCTCGACGACCTCGTCGGCCCGCTCGTCGAGGAGTCGCCAGACGCCCTTGTCGCCGTGCAGGTCTGCGAGCGCTGGGAAGGTCTCGGCGCCAAAGGCGATCGGATGGCCCCTGCCGTCCTCGTATCGGCAGACCGCCAGCGGCGCGTCGCCGCGCCGGGCGAGCAGCTCGGCGACCGTCCCTGCGCCGACCCCGGGCTGGTCGCCGAGCATCAACACGAGCACCTCGCAGCGAGGGTCGAGCGCGCCGACGGCAGCCGCGATCGAGGATGAGCACCCAGCGCCGTAGGCGTCGTTGACGACGACCTCGGTGCCGGCCAGGTCGATGCGCTCGCGGACCTCGTTCGCCGCGCCTCCGATCGCCACGATCGTCTGATCGAATCGGCACTCGCGCGCGACCCCGACGACGTGGCCCAGCAGGGTCCGATCGCCCTGTTCGCCGTAGGCCAGCAGCTGTTTCGGGCGACCAAGCCGGCTCGAACCGCCGGCGCCGAGGACGAGCCCGGCCACGAACGGACCATCGCGGTGCTCAGCCGGCCGTGCGGGCATGCTCACCCTCATTCGCGAAGGCGGCCCTGCAGCCCTCGCCGCAGAAGTAGAAGGTCTCGCCGTCGCGCACAAGCGAGGGAGTGCTGGCCACCGCCGCGACCGTCATCCCACAGATCGGATCGATCGCCACCGGCGGCGGCGCAGCGCGTCCGCCCGCCCTCGACTCGGCTGAGGCGCCCCGGCGCACGGAGACGATCCGGGCGAGGATCGAGACCGCGACCTCGCCCGGGCCGTGCGAGCCGATCGGGATCCCCGCGGGCACGTCGATGCGTTCGAGCAGCCGCTCGTCGACCCCCGCGGCGCGCAGCTCGTCGAGCACGCCGGCGCCCCGCCGCTCGCTGGCGACCAGGCCGACGTAGGGCAGGCGCGCCTCGAGCCCGCGGCCCAGTGCGTGCAGCTCGTCGCGGCCGTGGGCGGCGACGACCAGGGCCAGGTCACCGTCGGACGGCTCGGGATCGTGGCCGTCCGTGGGCACCATCTCGAGCCCGAGCTCGACGTCCGATCCGGAGCACCGCGGCCGCGATCGGCGTCTCGCCGACGACGAGGACGCGGGGAGCCGGCGGCGACGGCTCGATGAAGACCTCGATCGCCCCGCCCGACAGGCAGGGATTGCGGACGGTGACGGCCCCCTGCTCGTCGGTCGGGATCTCCTGGCTGGCGGCCGCCACGTCCTCAGGCGCGAGCTCGCGCTCGTCCGGTCCTCCGCCCGCGAGGGGTTCGGGCAGGATCCGCAACAGCACGGGATCGCCGCTCTCGAGGGCGATCAGCGAGTAGGCCCTGACGCTCTGCTCGGCGCACACCCCCCCGACGAAGCCCTCGATCGTGCCATCGCCGAGCACCAGCGCGACGCTGCCCACTTCGACGCTGGTGGGGTGCTCGACCCGGACCACGGTCGCCGTAACGAAGGGCTCACGCGCGGCCGCGAGCTCCTCTGCCCGCCGGGCCAGCTCCTGGGTGATCATTGCGGTGGCTCGGGGCGCCCCTGCATCGCCGCCCACACGCGAGCCGGGGTGCAGGGCATGTCGATGTGATCGACCCCGTGGGTGGTGTGAAGCGCGTCGATCACCGCGTTGACGATCGCCGGCGGCGAGCCCACATTCGGCGACTCGCCGACGCCCTTCGCGCCCAGCGGATGGTGCGGGCACGGCGTCACCGTCTCGCCGAGCTCGAAGTCGGGGCACTCGAGCGCGGTCGGGATCAGGTAATCCATGAACGAGGAGTTCAGACAGTTGCCCTCCTCGTCGAACGAGATCAGCTCCATCAACGCGATCCCGATTCCCTCGGCGAGCCCGCCGTGGATCTGGCCGTCGACGACCATCGGATTGATCCGCACCCCGCAGTCGTCGACCGCGATGAACCTGCGGACCTTGACCTCGGCGGTCTCGGGGTCAATGTCGACGACGGCGATGTAGGCGCCGAACGGGTAGGTCAGGTTGGGGGGGTCATAGATGACCTGCGCATCGAGGCCGCCCTCGATGCCTGTCGGCATCGGCTCACCGCTGTAGGCGCGCTCGGCGATCTCCTCGATCATCGCGCCCTGCTCGGGGTCGCCCTTCACGTACCACCGGCCCTTCTCCCATGCGAGGTCGTCGGGACGTGCCTCGAGCATCGTCGCCGCGATCATCCGCGCCTTGTCGCGAACCTTGCGCGAGACGATCGCGACCGCCGCGCCGGACACCGGCGTCGAGCGACTGCCGTAGGTGCCGAGGCCGTACGGGGACTTGTCGGTGTCGCCGTGGCGGACCTCGACGTCCTCGGGCGGGATCCCGAGCTCCTCGGCGACGATCTGCGCGAAGGTCGTCTCATGGCCCTGCCCCTGGGTCTGGGCGCTGATGCTGACGACCGCCTTGCCCGAGGGATGTACGCGCAGGTCGGCGCCGTCGTTCATCGACAGCCCGAGGATGTCCATGTGCTTGCGCGGTCCGGCGCCAACGCCCTCGGTGAAGAACGAGACGCCGATACCCATCAGCTCGCCCCGAGCTCGCTTCTCCGCCTGCTCGCGCCGCAGCTCCTCGTAGCCGGCGATCTCCATCGCGACCTTCATCGTCTTCGCGTACTCGCCGGAGTCGTAGGTCCAGCCGGTCGTCGTCTCGTAAGGGAACTGCTCGGGCGCGATGAAGCTGTGCATGCGCAGATCGATCGGGTCGGCCTCCATCTCCATCGCCAGCGCGTCGACCATCCGCTCGACGAGATAGACGGCCTCCGTGATCCGGAACGAGCAGCGGTAGGCGACGCCCCCGGGAGCCTTGTTGGTGTAGACGGCCTTGACCTTGACGTGGGCGGCCTCGAGGTCGTAGGAGCCGCAGACGATGTGGAAGAACCCGGCCGGGAACTTGGTCGGCTGTGCGGTGCTGTCGAAGGCGCCGTGGTCGGCGATCGCGTCGACGCGCAGGCCGGTGATCTTGCCGTCCTTCGCGCAGATCTCGCCGCGCATGATGTAGTCGCGGGCAAAGCCGGTCGACATCAGGTTT
>CAWCBM010000006.1:0-81807 GCA_963793775.1 uncultured Solirubrobacterales bacterium | reverse complement strand
CCCGCGCCGACCGCGTCCAGCAGAGCGTCGTAGTCGCGCTCGTTCTGGTCGGCGTAGGCCTCGGCGAACTCAGTGATGGCGTTGTCGAAGCTGGGCTTGCGACCGAGGTAGGCGCTGATCGCGATCCGGTCGCCCGAGCGGGCGTGGGCCCGCGCCAGGGTCGCCCCGCAGACCTGACCGTAGGCGGCCATGCCGCGCGGGCTCATCAAGTCCACCTGCGCCGATCCCTTCCAGTCCCACAACTGCCGCACGTAGAAGTCGCGGTCCTCGCCGTCGATCCCGGTGGCGGTCACCCAGCCGAGGAAGACGTCGCTCGCCGCCTGCGTCAGCCGCTGGCCCTCGACCACGCGTTCTCCGTGATGGTCGAAGCGGCTCGGCGCGACGTGCGGCTCGAGCACGGATTCCTGTGCCTCCTTGATCTGGAGGAAGAGCGGATCCTGGTCGTCGCGCCCAAGCATCAGCACGATCCAGGCGCGCGTCCCAACACTGCCCACGCCGACGACCTTCATCGCCGCGTGGACGTAGCGGTAGCGGTCGAAGAGGTGGCGGTGATCCTCGCTGAGAGTCGTGCGGTACTGCTCCAGTATCTCCCGCACCCGGCCCTCAACCTCTCCGCGTTCCCCGGGGTCGACGAGCTCGTCGATCGGGACGATCAGCGGCGGGTCGCTGATGATCCGCAGCTCGCCGTCAACCTCATGCGTCAGCTTCTTGAACGCGCGCATGCTGTCCTTCGCGCGTGCCTTGGCCACGTTGCGCTCGAAGGCCTTGACCTGTCTCTTGCTCACATCCGCGGACCAGCGCTCGACGATCGCCGCGACATCGAGTCGCGTGTACCAGACGTCGAGCTCGCCCTCCGCGGCAAGTCGCCGCATCGCCTGGCGATATTCCTCCACCGCCGCCCCGACGATCCGCCGGCGGGCGGCAGGGCTGAAGCCTCGGTCACGTCCGCCCACGGCGATACTCGCCGCGAGGCGCTTGACGTCCCACTCCCACGGCCCGGGGAGGGTCTCGTCGAAGTCGTTGACGTCGAAGACGAGCTGGCGGTCCGGGGAGCCGAAGGCGCCGAAATTCGAGAGATGCGCGTCGCCGCACGCCTGCACGGAGAATCCGGATTCGGGGCTCCCGGCGAGGTCCGCAGCCATGATCGCTGCGGCGCCCCGAAAGAAGGTGAATGGGGTGGCGAGCATGCGGCCGTGGCGCAGGGGGATGAGCTCGCTGACCCGGGTGGCCGCCTGCTGCTCGAGCACGGCGACAGGATCGGGGCGGTCCTTCGCCGGCTGCCAATCGGCGTGGCTGGAGCGCGGCACCGCAGATCGCGCGGCCTTGCCCGCGGCGGCGCGCTCGACCGCGGAAGGGAGGTCGCGAACGGCGTCGCGCTTCGTCTGCTTGGGCGTAGCGGTGCGAGCCATGAGAGACGATCTTCGCCTGCACTCGCGGCGAAGACCAGGGTGCCGGCATCCGGATCTGCCGACAGGCGGGCCTCACGGCGGGCGTCGCGCTCAGGGGTCGGTCGACGGCGTGAGTGGGACAGTCCCGCGGACCCCGGTACCGGCGCCCGGGGCCGAGGTCACCCTCAGCGTGCCCCCGAGGGCCGCAACGCGATCGCGCATGTTCGTCAGCCCGCCGCCGTTGACGGTGGCCGCCGGTGTGAAGCCGACGCCGTCATCGCGCACCTCGAAGCGAAGCTGCCCACCTGACTCTCGCACGTGGATCGTGATCGACCTGGCGCCATCGGCGTGCTTGTCGGCATTCTGGAGCGCCTCCAGACAGCAGAAGTAGATGGCGCTCTCGGTTTCGGGCGAATAGCGGCCGACGCCGTCGCAATCAACCGTGGCGGGCACCGCGGACCGCCGCCCCGCCGCGACCAGCGCCTCGCCGAGCCCGGCATCGACGAGGAGTGGCGGGTAGATGCCGCGCGCCAGGGAGCGGATTTCCTCGAGGACGTCCGTCAACCGAGTTCCTGCGCCACGGAGCTGCTCGGCCGCCCCCTCGGGGTCCGACTCGATCGTCTCGGCAATCAGCTCGAGTTTGATTCGAAGCGTGACCAGCTGCTGCTGCGCGCCGTCGTGCAGGTCGCGCTCTATTCGCCGGCGCTCGCCATCGGCAGCCGCGGAGATCCTGGCGCGCGAGGCCGCCACCTGCTCCAGGGACGAGTCCAGTGCGGTGGAGAGTCGCTCGTACTCGTATGAGGCAATCCCGCAGGAGGCGATCGCATCGAGGAACCTCGTCTGTCCGTGGAGCATCTCCTCGTGGACCACCGCCACCTTGTTCTCACCGGACTGGTACTCGGCGATCACCTGTGACGAGCCCGGTGCGGGCAGTTGCGCGATGAGCCCGGCGCCATCTGCCCACCGATCCGATCCGCCCGCGAGGGCCGGGGCCCGGTAGAGGACCCGGACCGACCCGCCGAGCCCTGAATCGGAGAGCAGCGATTCCAGGCCCTCCGGGCCGAGGTCGGGACGCAGGCCGGCCGTGACCTGCTCGAGCGTCCTCGCCTCCACCAGGCGCCAGTAGATCAGCCCGCCGAGGAAGGCGATCGACATCGCCGGGATCCCGAACCCTGCCATCCAGCCGACGACCTCGGTGAACGGCGAGTCCGGATAATTGCTCGCCGCGAGCTGGTAGACGGCCACCGCGCCCAGCCGGACTATCGCCATCGCCAGCACGGGAACGAGCACCGGTCTCATCAGCGGCGTCGCGCGCCTGATTCGAAGCGCCAGGATCGAGAGGGCCGTGGTGAACAGGAGAACCGCCAGGACATCGCGCAGGTATTCGACCTCGCCGAGGAACGCGGGCTCCGAGCCGGTGAGCATGAATGCATTGGTCGGGCAATCGGCGGTGCACGTCGTCAGCGGGAACGGCAGGACGTACTGCTCGCTGATGAAAGCCGTGGGAATGTAGAGCGTGATCACCAGTAGGCCGATGGCCACAACCACAGCCCGCTCCGCCTGTCTTCGCAGTCGACCCGTCGGGTAGGCGAGCATCGTGTAGAGCAGCGCCACCTCGGCGACCCAGAGCGAAACCCTCCCGATGCTGTAGACGACGTCGTTGTCGGATGCCGACAACGACGTCAGGCCCCAGAGGAAGCCCGTCGCGACGAGTAGAGCGCCAAACCGGTTCCTCGGCTCTCGCCCCCACGCGTAGATACCGACTCCGACCGGGACCGCGGTCAGCATCACCGAACAGACCGCGATGGTGGCCCGATCGGTGGCCGTTGGATTGGATAGAGCGATCGCAGCGGAGGTCGCGGAGAGTGCGGCGCCCGCGATCGCCAGCCCTGCCAGCTTCAGCCGCAGGCCATCACGGTCGCGAACCGTACGACCCTCCTCTATCTCTGCCGTCGCGTCCTCCATGACAGCCGAACCAGGGTCGCACAACGGGCAGGTTCAGGAAGTCGAGCGGTCTGCCGTGCTCGGCCCAGATGCGGCGAATGGTCCCGGGTCCGAGATCCTGCTTTCTCAGCACCTCGGCCGCGCCACAAGTGCGTGCCGCGGCCGGCAACTCGCTCGGGTCGGCGGTGGAGATCAGGACGACGACGATCTCCGGGTGGCGGGCGCTCAGCCTTCGGCTTGCCTCGATCCCGCTCATCCCCGGCATGTGGACGTCGATCAGGACGAGGTCGGGGTCGACCGTGTCGGCGGCCACCATCGCGTCTGCGCCCGAGATGACCTCGCCGACCGCCTCGAACTCCGGCATGCCGTGGATCATTTCGTGGGCCACCTCGAGGAACGGCCCGTGGTCGTCGACCGTCAGCACCCTGACCGCGCCGCTGCCGGTTGCCCGAACGCCGTTCATTTCCGAAAGGATCCAGAGCGCCCGCGGCGAGGGCAAGGGTGTAGGCACGAATCCGCCGGCGGGGTGTCTGTCTCCGTCCCCGGCCTCGGTCAGCCCGCTGCGGGGTTCGGGCTCTCCGCCAGGAACAGCAGCGCGGCCTTCACCCGCTTGCTGACTTCCTCCGAATCCGCGGCGTGGGTCAACCCGACCTTGAGGAAGATCGCGTTGATGTGCTTCTCGACCGCCCGTTTCGTCAGCACCAGGTCCTCGGCTATCGCCGTGTTGCTCTTTCCCTCGGCGATCGCGGCCAGCACCTCGAGCTCACGCGGGGTGAGCTCGGAGATCGGCGAGCGCTCGGCCCGTGTCTGTGCGTGAATCAGGATCTCGACGACCTTCGGGTCGACTACCGACCTGCCCGCCGCGGTGGCCTCGATCGCGTCGAGGAGATCGGCGCGGTTGTGGACCCGGTCCTTCAGCAGGTATGCCCTGCCTTCTGAGCCCGAATCGAACAGGCGCAGCGCGTAGCTGGGATCCGAGTACTGGCTGAGGATCACGACTCCGATCCGGGGGTGCGTCTCGCGCAGCCTCGCGGCGACCTCGATCCCCTCGTCGGTCGAGGTCGGCGGCATCCGGACGTCGGTTAGGACCACGTCGGGCTCCCGCGCGTCGATCTCGGAGAGCAGCGAATCCTTGTCCGCGCACGAAGCCTCGACCACGACCCCGTCGCACCCGGCGAGGATCTCCTCGATGCCCTCGCGGACGATGTAGCTGTCGTCGGCGACGATGACCCGGAGCGGCACGCGACAAGGATATGCCCGGCCCGAGGACCGCGGGTGTGCGCGCATCCGTACCAGGTGTCGTGCGAGCCGCCTTGTCCGAGACCTTCGTGTCCGCGAGATTGAGTCCGGCGCTACGCGACGGCCGCGTCACCGCCCAATTGGAGCTCGAACGAGCTCAACCTCCAAGAAAGGGAGTTCTCATGTGGTTGTGGATAGGCCTGGGCGTTCTGTACTTCATCCTGCTCGTCACGCTCGGACTCGCGACGGTGCGGAAGGGTCATTGGGTGCTGTTCATCCTGGGGATCTTCCTGCCGCTGTTCTGGGTGATCGGCGCGTTGATGGGCCCGACCGGAGCCGCCACCAGACCGGGGCCCGTCGGGTCCAGTCAGGCCACCTGATCGCGAACCCTGGGTTGGCGTCTCGCAGGTCCGCCTGATGGTGCCTAGGGGTGCGGAGCCCAGCCTCGGCGGCGAGCGGCCAAGCGGACGTTCGCTGCCGAGCCTTGCACTTCGCTCAGGCGCGCGAACCGCGGAGCGACTTGCTCGTGCGACCAGGATCGATGGTGCGGTCGAGGTGGTTGCCGAGGAGACGATCGTGCGTGCCGTCGAGAGCGAAGCCGTCGAGCGGGCGCTGGACCGGATGTTCGCCGGTCCGCTGATCGAGGAGGCCGTCGAGAGGGCAGTCTCGAGCCCCAACGTCGAGCGGGCGCTCCGCGAGGCTCTCGACAGCGAGATGGTCGACCGCCTTTGGGAACAGCTGCTGGCCAGTGATGAGGCCCAGCAGCTCTTCGAGCACATCGGCGAGGCCCCCGAGCTACGGGCCGCGATCGCGTCCCAGGGGGCGGGCCTACTCCAAGATGTCGGTGTCGGAGCTCGGCGCCTTGCGCGTCGAGCTGACGACCTCGCCGAGTCCGTCATCCGGCGAGTGCTCCGGCGCGCCCCTCGCACCAAGGCGAGCACTCACGCCGGATTGATCAGTCGCACGCTCGCGTTCGTGCTGGACGCTTCGATAATCAACGTCGGCTTCCTCGCCCTTTCCGGGCTCATCGCCTTCCTCGTTTCGACCTTTACCGATGTCGGAGAGGCCAGCACCGGGGTCCTCCTGGCCTGCACCGGGCTGTGGCTAGCCGCCGGAGCGCTGTATCTCGTCTGCGTCAGGGCGCTCGCGGGTCAAACCCCAGGCATGCGTTTCGTCGGGCTTCGACTCGAGTCGCCCAATGGGCGGCGGATCGGCCTGAAGCGCGCGCTGCGAAGGCTCCTGGGCATCGTCGTGGCGGTCGTCCCCCTTGGCCTTGGCCTATTGGCCGTTGCGACCAATCCCGGTCGCCGCGGCTGGCAGGACCGAATCGCGCAGACCGATGTTGTTTACGCGGCCGGCAACCTCGGCTAACCCCGCCCGCTTACGGCATGGCAATTACGAAGGAAGGCCCGCATGCGGGTACCACCACCGGGGGCAGGCAGGCACGCGTTGCGGCGGCCGGCGTGCCGGAAGACACTGGGCACGTGTTTGACCCGATCCCGCCAAGGATCGCCAGGTGAGCCAGGTCGACGCGAAGAGAGAAGACCGGCCGCCGGGCGCTGCCGATCATCATCATCGTCCTCGCGACGATCATCGGGATCGTCTCGGTGTTCGCGCTCTGGGCCAAGCGCCAGCTGCTCGAGACCGAGACCTGGAGCACGACCAGCGAGCAGCTGATCCAAGACGCCGACATCCAGGCCGCTCTGACACCTTCATCGTCACCGCGATCTTCGACAACGTCGACGTCGAGGCCGAGCTCGCCGATCGGCTTCCCCCGCAGCTCGCGCCGCTCGCCGGCCCGATCTCCGGAGCGCTTCGCGGCGGCGCCGACGACGTCGCCGCCAAGGCGCTCGAGGAGCCAAAGGTCCAGCAGCTCTTCGTCGACGCGAGCGCGGCGGCACAGAGCAAGCTGATCGCGCTGATCGACGACGAGGGCGAGTTCGTCGTCGACCACCGGCGGGGTGGTGACGCTCGACCTCACCTCGGTGGTCGAGTCGGTGACCGCCGAGCTCGGGTTGCCCGACGTGGCCTCCAAGCTGCCGCCGGAGGCGAGCTCGATCGAGATCATGAAGTCGAGCGAGCTCAGCGCCGCCCAGACGGGCCTCAACCTGCTGCAGAAGATCGGCTACGTGCTCACCGCGCTCGTCCTGCTGCTCTACGCGGCCGCGATCGCGATCGCCGGCGATCGCCGCCGCCAGACCCTGCGCGCGGTCGGGATCTCGTTCATCTTCGTCGGCATCGTCGTCCTCTTTGCCCGCGGTGCGGCCGGCAACCTCGTCGTCGGCTCGCTGAGCGAGGTCGCCTCCTCCGATGCGGCGGTCGCCTCCGTCTATGACATCGGCAGCTCGCTGATCGCAGAGACGGGCCAGTCGATCGTCCTCTACGGGATCGTGATCGTGCTCGGCCGCCTGGCTCGCCGGCCCGACCCGCTGGGCGACCTCGATCCGTCACCGGCTCACCCCCTACCTGCGCCAGCCCACGCTACGCCTACGGCGGGCTCGCGGCGCTGCTGCTGCTGCTGTTCTGGTGGGACCCGGTGATCGCCACGCACCGGATCGTCCCCTCGCTGCTCTTGATCGCCTTCGCGGCGCTCGGGACCGAGATGCTGCGCCGCCAGGTGATCCGGGAGGCGCGCGAGCCGCGCGTCGCGACCGCCGGCGCGCCCGCGACCGCACCGGCAGCGACCCCCGCGTCGGCGAGATCGAGCGACTGGCCGGGCTCCGCGACTCGGGTGCGCTCACCGAGGAGGAGTTCGCGGCGGAGAAGGCGCGGGTCCTGGGACCTGCGGGTACTTCTCAATGACCTGTTCGCCCCCGGCCTTCCAGGCAGCCGCGGCAACATCGGGACCCAGATCGTCCGCACCGACATCGGCCGCACTCCAGCGGGCCGACTGAAGAAAGGAGCCTCAAATGAGAGGCGCAGGTCGAGTCGTTTTCGCAGCAATCATGCTGCTCATCGTCGGATTCCTCAACGTGATCTACGGCATCGGCGCCCTGGATGACGCGAACTACTTCGCCAACGACACCAGGTTCGTCCTCACCAACCTGAACACCCTCGGTTGGGTGCTGATCATCCTCGGAATCGTGCAGCTCACCGCCGGCTACTCACTCATGTCCGGCAACGCCTATGGCCGCGTTCTCGGCATCATCGCCGGCAGCATCGGCGCGATCGGGGCACTGTTCTCGATCGGCGGCGCCAACCCCTGGTGGTCGCTGGTGATATTCGCGCTTTGCATCTACATCGTCCACGGGATCATCGTCTTCGGAGAAGAGGACGAGCGGACCGCAGCCTGAGCTGATGGTCGCGGGGGTTCGCCTCTTGGCGGGCTCCCGCGACGTCGACAGCACCGACGGCGAGCGAAATTGGTAGCCGCAGGCCCATCAGGCGGCCGCGAATGCCGCCGGCGAAGGGCTCCTCGCGGGGCTCAACGACGTGCTCACGCTCGGAGCGCCGCTCAGCTTCGCGGGCGCCGCCGTCGCTCTGTGGCTGGTCCGAGAGCGCGAGATCGAGCGCCAGCCGGCGGACCCGGCGCGCGAGCCCGAGTCCGGCGCCCTGCCGGAGGCGGCGATCTCCTGATGGCCGCCATCAGCGAAGCCAGGCGGCCAGCGCGGTCGGGGTCAGACCCGAAAGCTCGCGGCATTCGCGGGTGAGGTGGGGCTGGTCGGCATAGCCGGCCTGCGAGACCGATCCGCGCCAGGTCGGCGTCTGGGAGCTCGAGCATGGCCCTGAGGCGCTGGAAGCGGAGCACTCGCTGGAAGGTCTTCGGCCCGTAGCCGACATGCTCGTCGAAGCGGCGTCGAAGCTGGCGCTCACTGATATAGACCCGCGAGGCGACCTCGGCCACAGCCAGCGCCGATCGGCCGAGAAGCGAGGCCGCCTGAGCGATCGCGGCATCGGGCTCGCTCATCCTCTCGACTCGCCGGGCGAGCTCGCGGACCAGGGCGCGCATGGCCTGCGCCGGCGTTCTAGCCGCTTGTAGCGAGGTCTCGAGCCGGCGCGCCAGGGGCGCGTCGACCGCTTCCAGCGGCACATGCTGGTTGACCATCTCCGCCGCCGGCTGGCGAAGCAGGGTCGGCAAGACCCCGGCGCGAAAGCGGGCTCCGAGCGCAACCAGCGGGCGCTGGCGCGGACACGTCGGCGAAGCGGGTCTGGGGGCCGGCGACCAAGACCCCCAAGCCGCGGATCCAAACCAAGTCCATGCATCCGTCGGGCAGGATCCGGGCGTCGCTGGCCGGATCCGAGCCGTCGACGCCTGCCATCCAGAGGCACTCGACCAACTCGCCGAGCGGCTCCGGCGGCGGTGTTTCCCGGTAGCGGACAGCGAGGACGTCCGAAAAGTTCAAGACGCCGTCGTCGGTCGGAGCGATCCTGACACTTGCCATCGCAATCAGATTGCCAAAAAAGGAGCACCCGAATGAACACCAGACTCGACATGATCGGGATCGTCGTCGCCGATATGCCCCGCGCCCTGGCCTTCTACCGTGAGCTCGGGCTCGAGTTCGCCGCCGACGCCGACCAGCAGCCGCACGTCGAAGCAACCCTGCCCGGCGGCCTGCGGCTCGGCTTCGACACGATCGAGACGATCCGCTCATTCGACCCCGATTGGTCGACACCGACCGGCTCGAGTCGGATCCACCTCGCCTTTCACTGCACTACGCCGGATGGCGTCAACTCGGTCTACAGGCGCCTCGTCGGCCTCGGTCATACCGGCAGCCGCGAACCCTGGGATGCCTTTTGGGGACAGCGCTATGCCGTCGTCAGCGACCCCGATGGCAACGGTGTCGACCTGTTCGCGCCGCTTGAGTAAGACCCTGAGACCCGGTCCCGGCGCCGGGCTACCAGTCCGGTACCAACGGCGATCAAGCCCTCGCCCTCGTGGTCGAGCGGACATCCGAACCGACGACATGGACAATCGTCACCGGGTGATGCCGCTACCAGCTGGGCCGAGCCACCAACCGTCTACCTCATTAGTACCTTGAATTGGCGCCGGCGCCCGGCTCCTAAATGCGAAACCCCGGGTATTAGCGGGGGTTTCGCGCGAGTAGCGGGGTGGGATTTGAACCCACGACATCCGGGTTATGAGCCCGGCGATATCGCCCGCGCATCGAGCTGCGCGACGAAATCGGCGGGGGTGTAGACCGGGAAGTCCGGTGCCATAGCTAGGAGGTGACGATCCCCGGAGACGATCACAGCCCGCTCGGCGACGGCCAGCCGGACGAGGTATTCGTCGTCGGGATCGCTTGGCAGTTCCCGCGTGGCGGTTGGGGCCGGCAGAGGATCGGGAGCGATGACGGCCTCCTCGCTCAGAAGCAGGAGGAACCTCTCAGCGTGATCGCCGCTGAGGCGCCGCTCGATCTTTGGGTAGCCGAGAACGCGCTCGAGCTCCTCGACGAGCGCGCCCGACGCGACCAGCTCGAACTCGCCTTCGAGCCAACGACGTAGAAGCTCCGCCGGCGGCCCCGTCCCTGACAGAAGACCTGCGACGAGGACGTTGCAGTCGAGGACCGCGCGCAGCACGGTCAGCCGGCTGACTTGCGCGCGGCCCGCTGAGCCTCGAGGGCGAGCTCCATCGCCTCGTCGGGGCTCATGTCCGTCCTCTCCCAGATTCGATCCAGCAGGTCGAGACCGAGTGCACCGCGTACGGCCTCCTCGATCACCTCGCTATCCCGTTTCCCGGTACGCGCAGCGCGCAGCTTTACGGCGCGCAGAACATCGTCGTCGATCGTCAGCGTGGTGCGGGTCTTTGGCATCACTGCATTATCGCATAGTGATGCGATAGCCCGATAGCGGGGGTGGATTTGAACCCTCAGCCCCGGTACCGCCGGCACGCCAGTCGTCCACACGTTTTCCGCTTGCGTGCTCGTCCTCAGTGCCCATCACCCGACTGGCACTACGACGCACCACAGGAGTGGCTCATCGCCGGGATGCCCAGCGTCTACCGGGGCCACGCGGGGTTTCGCGAATGGTTCGCCGAGCTTCGCGAGGGCTGGGAGATCCTCGACCACACCCCGCTCGAGGTCGTCGACGCCGGCGACGTCGTCGCTTTCCTCTGCAAGATCAGGCTGCGCGCCCGTGCTAGCGGTATCGAACTGGACTCACGCCTCGGGCAGGTCTTCTGGGTCGAGGGAGGCTTGATCGTGCGTGAGCATGACTTCTCTGACTGGAACGAGGCGCTACGCATGGTCGGCATCTCTGCGGAGGCAGCATCTACTGGTCGAGGAAGCCAGGTCGCCTCCAAGCGGTAACCCTTCGGCTGTAGCCCCGCGCTAAGAGGCAGCGCGGGCCTGCCCGACTCACACGCGAACCACGGCGCATCGCTGACTCCGACCGCCGTGGGCGATACTCCGGAACGAATGGCTCCCGCCAGCAGCGCCGACTCGCGGTGCTCAGGTGACCTCGTCGAGCCGGCCCGTCTTCACGTCGTAGACGAAGCCCCGCACCTCATCCTTCCTGGGGATGAAGGGGCTTTCCCTGATGCGCTGGATCGAGTCGCGGACACTACCTTCCAGGTCGGGAAATGATCGCGGGCGCCAGTCCGGCCGCCGCCCGGCCTCCTTCGCGAGCATCTGCTCGAACTCCGAGTCGCTGAAGGTGAGCATCCCACAGTCGGTGTGATGGATCAGCATGATCTCCTCCGTCCCGAGCAGGTGCTGGGAGATCGCCAGGGAGCGGATCTCGTCATCGGTGATCACGCCGCCCGCGTTGCGGATTACGTGCGCGTCCCCGATCGAGAGCCCGAGGATCGGATACGGATTCAGCCGCGCGTCCATACATGCGACGATCGCGACCTTCCTGGCGGGCGGCAGCGGCAGGTCGCCCTGGTCGAAGCGCTCGGCAAACGCCTCGTTGCTCTTCAGAAACTCGTCGATGGCGCTCATTTCGGCCCCCTCCGGGCTTGGTTCCTACAACCATGTTAAAGGCGATCAAGTTCGGGTCTTTGCGCACCAAGATCCGGCGCCGCGACCTCGAAGCCGCGACCTCGTGGATGCGATCCATGCGGACGAGGGGCCGACGGCACCCGCCCGCTCCGGACTGCCATGAGAAGGGCCTCCGTTGGTGAGACGCTCAGTCGTGTTCATCAACCGAGCACCAAGGAGGCCCACTTCACATGTTGCACGCTGGATTAGACCTCAGTCGCCGGAAGGTTGACGTCTGCCTTCTCTCCGACGAGGGAGAGCACCTCGACCAGCTCGCCGTCCCGCCCGACGTCGACTCGTTAAAGACCCTTGCCCGCCGAATCGAGGAGGTCCACCGCCGAGCCCGTCTGCGCCGTGGTCGAGTCGATGACCGGCGCCCGGCTGGTCCACGACACGCTCGAACAGCAGGGCTGGTCGGTCGAGATCGCCGACGCGCAGAAGGTCAAGGGCCTCGCGCCGCTGGCCTGCAAGACCGACAAGATCGACTCGCTCGTCCTCGCGACGCTCTCCCAGCGCGACCTGGTGCCGGCGATCTGGCTCCCCGACCCGAAGGTCCGCGAGGAGCGCGAGCTCGCCCGCTTTCGCCTTCACCTGGTCAAGCACCGCTCGGCGCTTAAGAACCGCATCCACTCGACCCTCGTCAACTTCGGCCGGGCGTGCCCGGTCACCGATCTGTTCGGAGTCGAGGGCCGCGGGCTCCTTGAGCGACTCGAGGTCCCCGAGCCCTGGCGCGGCAACGTCAGCGCGGCGCTCTCGCTGATCGACGACCTCGAAGAGCAGATCGACGCCCTCAACCGCCGCCTCAAGGACGGCCACGCCGACCACCCCTACATCCCGTTGCTGATGAGCGCCCCGGGGATCGGCTGGGTGCTGGCGTTCACGATCGCCGGCGAGATCGGCCAGATCGAGAGGTTCTCCTCACCCGCAGAAGCTCACCGGCTACACCGGGCTCTGCCCGCGCGTGAACCAGTCGGGCGACTCCGACCGCCGCGGTCCCCTGACCAAGCACGGGCCCACCTACCTGCGCTGGGCGCTGCTCGAGGCGACCATGCACGCGCTCAAGCACCCCGCCTACGCGGCGCGCTACCAGCGCACCAAGCGCAGGCTCGGCCAGCAGCGCGGCGCCAAGGTCGCCCAGATCGACATCGCCCGCCGCCTGGCCCACGCGATCTGGCACATGCTCACTCGAAACGAGGAGTTCGCTCCCCGAGGCGCCGCTTTTCGTCTGGCGGCCTGACCGCCCTTTCGGACTTGCGCCCGCGAGCGAACGATCCAATTTCGCCTGATCCTCCTCCGAGGAGGCCATAGAGACATGAGCGCCGCTCCACACCTCGAGGCCGAGAGGAGGACGACGAGCTACCGACCGTCAGTTGACAGCCGGCCCTTCTTCATAGAGACGATCAGCGGAAGTCTCAGCCGGTGGCGCGTCCACTCTCGCTTGCGCGAAGAGCAGTAGACGTGGACGCGCCTGCGGTCGTGACCTCTTGATAGACCGTGCCTGGAAACCGTGCTCGAGGCACCGCCGAGAGAGCGGGAAACGAGCGAAAGGAGTGGGACGTGAATCAGCGGTCGCCGACGTTCGCGGCCGACATCCGGCCGCTGTTCCGGGATAGCGACATCGAGGAGATGTCCTGGTCTTTCGACTTGGCGTCCTACGACGAAGTGCGCGATAACGCCGAGGCGATTTACGAGCGGCTCTCCAACGGCTCGATGCCGTGCGACGAACCTTGGCCAGACGACGAGAGAGTCACGACGTTCCGAGCATGGATTGACGCCGGAACACCCGCCTGACCGCGTTACGGGTGATGTCGGTCGGCGCCTGGCGGGCGTAAGTGAGGGTCTCGGAGCCGCTCCGAGACGCTCGAAATGGACGGAGGAGGGTCGTCCTGAGTCCCGGGGCGCGCTCTGCGCGTGGACGCGGAAGCTGGGCAGGCCCGTCAGCGCGGCGCGCTGCACCGTGCCCAGCCCAATGAGGGCTGGCATTAGGGAGTGCCCGTTTTTGCGGACGGAGCCGCTCTGGGCAGCGTTTCGGTTCGAGCCGCTTACCTGGCGTGGGTGAGGCGACCATGCCGACAGGGTCGACGCTCGCGGTGGCGCGCACTTAGTCCTCGGCAAAGGTCGCCGACGCGGGCTTCAGCTAAGCGAACCATCTCCTTGGGATCGAGCTTCGAGAGAGTGGCGATGATCGCCGCCGCTGCACAGCACCCGCTCGACGTCGAGCAGGCGCCGATCGACGATTTGGGCGATATCGAGGAGCGGGCCAAAGGGGGGCAAGGCCCCGACTTCGAACTGGGAGAACTCCAGCGGCGATCTCCTCCTCGGTGGCTAGGCGCGGTTCACCTTCGTCGTCGAGCAGCTTTGCCGCCTTCCGTAGATCAAGCCGTTCGGATGCAGGAATGGCTCGAGTACGTACGCATTGCCCCTACGCAGGACGACGTCCTTTGCAGCTTCCTCTTGGGCCGATTCCGGGATCCGCGCTTCGCCCGCCGCCGTGAAGCGCTCATCGTGCTCGACAACCTCGTGCTCAACTCGCTTCTCGTTCAGGTATCTGCTGCGCTTCGACTCGGCTCGGTGTTTCGTCAGCCACTGGGAATCCCTTCGTGTCAATTCCCGTCCGCGCTCCAGCTACTCGGCGGTGACCACGGTGACGGGTAGGCCGAACGCCTCCACGCGGTGGGGGAGGTCGCGCCGCAGCCAACGCGAGAGAGCGCCGGCAAAGTGGAGATGATCAATTCGTCGAAGCCGCCACGCACGAGCGCCTGCTGTACGGCGACGAACGGGTCGGTGTCACCGACGATCCCTTCGACGGTCCCACCTGCCGCCTCGGTGAGCAGCGGGATGGCGACTCGAGCGTGATCGCGGCCTCGTCGGTGTCCGGGTCCCAATAGGGACGTGGCACCAGCAGCGTGAACCTGCAAGGGGACCGTCGGGCGCGCGCCCGGACCTCATCGAGCAACCTCGGGGTCGCCGCGGTCCGGTGAGCGACGACCAGCACGCGCGCGGGCGCTGCGGACGTCATTCCGGTACGCATTGTCGCATCGCCCCGTCCCGCGCGTGGGCGCAAGTTGGGTGGCTAGCCGGACTCGAGGCGCTCTGCAAGCAGCATCACGGCGAACTCACACGAACCGAGCAGATGACGGGAAGAATCCGCCGATGAGGGCTCTACTCCGACAGCCCGGCGGCTACTCGCGCTCGGTGTCCTTGGCGACCTTGGTCGAGCGGCTGGCCGGTGTGCTTGGCGATGATCTGATCTAGCCTGCCGCGGACGTTGATGATCTCCTTGGCGTGGATCTCGATGTCGGTCGCCTGGCCCTCGAACCCGCCGGAGAGCTGGTGGATGAGGATCTTCGAGTTCGGTAGGACCATCCGCTTGCCGCTCGCGCCGCCCGCCAGCAGCAGCGCCCCCATGCTCATCGCCACCCCGATGCAGATCATCTGCACGTCGGGCTTTATGTACTGCATCGTGGGCGGTTCACGACGCGGACGACGCGGAGCAGACGGAAGCGCCGGGTCCCCGGCGGGCCAATTGACGACTCGCTCGCCGCGCGAAGGGGCGCGTGACGGGCTAACGCGCTTTGCGCTCGCAACCCCCTTGGCCGCGGTGGGCGGAATCGTTTAGCGGCTTCCCTGCGCGCTCCTACGCCGTCTCGGTCGGCTCGGCGCGACTCACCGCGCCTGCCGCGGGGGTGTAGATGCTTTCGTGCCCGTCGTCCCAGCGAATGCGATAGCAAGGCGAACGTGCCTCACGTATCACCTCCTCTATGACGCCCGTCCGAGGCGACCGCTCGGTTGACTCCGACTCGACCTTGACCCGATTCCCGACCTCCAGCTTCATGACTTCACCTCCGATAAGCGTCGTACGGGTGATACCACCAACCGACGCGTATCGCACCGGCGCCGGGACAGCGCCATCGTCCAGAGGAGCCCGACGCCCCGTCCGCGGTCGCTCCCGGCGGTGTCGCCGACGGCATTTATAGACTGCCCCGCCGTTTTCCGACGGTGGTCGAGCAGAGCTCGCGCGGCGAGCGCGCCTTCGACATCTACTCGCGGCTGCTCAACGAGCGGATCATCTTCCTCGGCACTGAGATCAGCGAGGACATCGCCAACCTCGTCGTTGCCCAGCTGATCCACCTCGAGTCGGAGGACCCCGAGAAGGACATCTCGATCTACGTCAACTCACCGGGCGGCTCGGTGTACGCCGGGCTGGCGATCTACGACACGCCTGCATCAAGGTCACGAGCCCACAGTCCGATCTCGCTCATTTGTCCCCGCGTTGGTCCAGGGATGGCCCGAGAACGAGGAAACCCGCTCCGTAGAGCGGGTTCAGAGGCACCGCTACCGGGATTCGCGCCCGAATGCGGATTCAATTGATGCCCGGTTGATGCCCGCCAGGCGATCTGTGGGGCGTCGAAAATCGAGAGGCCTCCCGAGGGAGGCCTCTCTTTTGTCGCTTCTGGCCTGCCTTTCGGCCGCCGTCCGCGGCAGTAGCGGGGGTGGGATTTGAACCCACGACCTCCGGGTTATGAGCCCGGCGAGCTACCTGACTGCTCCACCCCGCGGCGGTTCACAGGATTTTAGCGCCGTGCGGAGGCCGTGCACAACCACGATCGCGTCGTCAACAGCCCCCCGCGGTCGAGGTTATGCATCGCCTAGATGCATAACGTCGATCTCGTGGCGCCGAAACGGACGCGGTCGACGATGTGCACCCCCGCCCGGAAGGATCGGCTAGCCGCAGACCGGCCAGGGCTTGGTGCCGAGCTGGCGCTTGAGCGCCACCGCGACCACCGCCTGGGTGCGGTACGAGTAGTCGATCGGGTCGCCGCCGGGGGTCTTCGGCGCGTTCTTCCAGCTCGAGAGCAGGAACTGGAAGGCGCCGCGATACTGGCCGCCGGCGCCGAGCGCGTTCGGGTCGCGGCCCGACTCGCACTGGGCGGTCTGGTGGGCCCAGCGCTTCTCGGCGCGCGGGGTGGCGACCCAGAGCCGCTCGTACTTCGTGGGCGAGACGTTTGAACCGCCGGCGCCGCCGACGGTGCCCGTGGTCGAGCCGCCGGTCGTGCCGGTGGTCGTCGTCGGGCTGAGACCGCCCGAGGACTCCGCCCCGGCGGTGCCGATCAAGATCTGGCCGGTGGCCACGGTGGCAATCACAGCCACAAGCATCCGAACCGAACGCAAACGCATTTCACACTCCGCTCTTGGTCGCTTCCCGGGTTAGCTGACGGGCTCGCGCTCAAGAGCTGCGCTACGCGTTAAACGGCCGCGATTCGCCCCGACTATTTGGGTCCCCGGTCCCCCGCCTCCGTGCGGCGGGAGCTCAGCAGAATGGCGGCAGGTTAGCAGACTGTTAGGAAACCGTAAGGCAACCGGGCGGTGTCCCCGCCGCTTCAGTCGCGCGAAGTCGAAGGTGAAGTAGTTCGCCTCGCCGCGGCACTCCCAGGTTCCCGAGAGCCGGTGTGCCCTCCACCCGCGTGCACTGAAAATCGCCGATGCGGAACTCTCGGCTGACCGAGCGGATCTCGGCCATCGCGTCGGCGACCGCCCCGCAGTCGGCGCCGTGGGAGATCACGTTGACGATGTTCGGCGGCGACTCCGCCTCCGTGCACCGCTCCTCGGCCAGACCCGCGCCGTCGGTGACGGTCGTCTCGGTCGCGGTCGTCGTGGCCGGACTCGTGGTCGTCTCCTCCTCGTCGCCGCAGGCGGCGATCGCGACCGCGGCCAGGGCGGCCAGCGAGCAGGCGAGCAAGGGCCTCACACCGGCGACCATACCGACGGGCGCTATCGTCGCCGCGTGGCGGTCAGGCAAGGCGCCCCCGAGTACGCGCGGTCCGTCCGCATCCTCGCGGCCGGCGGAACGATCTCGATGACCGGCGAAACCGCCGCCACCCCGGAGCTCGACGGCGACGCCCTCCTGGCGACGATCCCGACGCTCGCGGACCACGACGAGCGTGGACGCCGCAAACGGTCTCCAACCTGCCCAGCGCCCACCTCTCGCTGGCCGACCAGCTCGCGATCTGCCGCGAGGCCCGCGACGCGGCCCGGCGCGGCATCGGCGTCGTCGTCACCCACGGCACCGACACGCTCGAGGAGACGGCGATGCTCTGCGACGTCCTCCACGACGCCGAGGCGCCCATCGTCTTCACCGGCGCGATCCGGCCCGCCTCGGCTCCCGGCGCCGACGGCCCCGCGAACGCGGTCGACGCGGTCAGCGTCGCCGCCAGCGAGGCGGCGGCCGGGATGGGCGTGCTGGTCTGCTTCGGCGGCGAGATCCATCACGCGCGCTGCGCGCGCAAGACCGACACCACCTCGCTGGTCGCCTTCTCCTCTCCGCAGACCGGGCCGCTCGGCCGCGTGACCGAGGGCCATCCGACGATCTGGTCGCGGATCCCGCGCAACCCGCCGCTCGACCCGCCGCACCTCGACTGCCGCGTGTACGTCGTCCCCACGGCCGCCGGCGACGACGGCACCCTCGCCCGCGCCGCGCTCGAGAGCGAGCCCGACGGCGTCGTCATCGGCACCCTGGGCGCCGGCCACCTGGCGCCGGCGCTGATGGAGCTCTGGGGCGAGGCGGCCGAGCGCATCCCGGTGGTCGCCTACTGCCGCCCCGAGCGCGGCGTGATCCTCAGCGCCACCTACGGCTACCGCGGCTCGGAGCGCGACCTGCGCGAGAGCGGGATCATCCCCGCCGGCTTCCTCTCGCCGCAGGCGGCGCGGATGAAGCTGCTCGCCTGCCTGGCGTCGGGCCTGGAGATCGACGAGATCCGCTGGGCCTTCCGTCAGGACGACGGCTGAGGGTCTAGAGGGCCCGCGCCTGGCGTGCCCGGTAGGCCCGGTTCTTCTCCCGGTTGCCGCAGAGCCCCATCTGACACCAGTTGCCGGCTCGGTTTCGAGACCGGTCGTAGAACGCCCAGCGGCAATCGTCGGCGGCGCAGATCTTCAGCCGCGGCCATTGCGACTCGAGCTGGGCCTGAAAGACGATCCCGACCATCTGCGCGATCACTCCGTCCACCGTGCTCGGCGGCTCGAGGTCGAGCGCCAGCCCGCCGTCGACGCCGCCCACCAGGCCGACCGGATGCTCGGCCGCCAGCCGCGCCAGCTGCGCGCCCGCCTCGGCGCTCGCGGCGCCGTCGTGGTTTGCCTCGATCAACTCCCGGATCACGGCGCGGCAAGCGACCAGGCGCTCCAGCGCGGCGTCGTCGATCTCGATCCCCGGCGCCGCGAGGCCCGATTCGACCAGCCAGTCGCGCGCGGACTCGGGGGTGAGCAGCAGCTCCTCGTCGTCCTCGAAGGAATGCGTGTTGGCGAGGCCCTGGACCGCGATCAGCGGCTCGGGGGCGATCTTGTCCTCGATCAGGCGGGACAGGGCCTCGACGTCCACGCTCTGCGATTGTAGACCAAGGGTGACCGGCAAAAAGACTTGACAGGTTAGAGTGACCGGCGTAGGGTATTAGGTGGTTATGGCAGCTGGACTACCTGGAGCCCTCTACCTCGCCCGTCAGGTGCGGAACGATCCGCGACCGCTGCCGAGGCCCGAAGACCGGCGTCCGCCGGAGGCGCTCCCCGCCCGAGCGCGTCGCCGTCGCGCGGGCTTCCTGCGCTCGTTGAAGCCGGCCTGGCTGCGCTAGAACCCCTGCGGCTATCTTCGCCGCGTGAGGCTCGAGCCGCTGGCGATCGTCCGTGACCGCCTCCGCCGCCAGCGGCTCGTCGGCAGGCCGTTCGACACTGTCGTCGAGGCGGTCCGGTCCCTCGGCGCGGTCCAGGGCCAGGAGTACGACGAGGCGAAGTGGTCCGTCGGCGAGCGGGTCGCCGGCGCCGGCGAGGCCGACGTTGACGCGGCGCTCGACTCCGGCGCGTTGCTGCGCACACACGTCATGCGCCCGACCTGGCATTTCGTCGCCGCCGAGGACATCCGCTGGCTGCTCGAGCTGACCGCGCCCAGGATCCACAACGGCGGTCGGCTCCTACTACCGAGCCCACGAGCTCGACGAGCGCCGCGTTCGCCCGCGGCCACGAGGCGATCGAGGCGGCGCTGCGGCCGGGCGAGCCGCTGATCAGGTCGCATCTCTACGAGGCGCTCGAGCGGGCGGGGCTCGGCAGCGACCGGCTGCGTCTCGCCCACGTGCTGATGCACGCCGAGGTCGAGGGCCTGATCTGCAGCGGGCCGCGGCGCGGCAAGCAGCACTCCTACGTCCTGGTCGACGACCGCGTCCCGGCGGCACCGCGCCTCGAGCCCGACCAGGCGCTCGCCGAGCTCACCCGCCGTTACTTCACCAGCCACGGCCCCGCGACCGTCAACGACTTCTCCTGGTGGTCGGGGCTGACGGTCGCCCAGGCGCGGCGGGGCCTCGAGCTGGTCGGCGACGAGCTCGAGGCCGCCGAGGACCGCGACGGCAAGACCTGGTACGCGCCACCTGAGCCGGCGGGTCGGGCGCGCGTTGACGGCGCCCTGCTGGTGCCGATGTACGACGAGTCGACGATCGCCTACAAGGACCTGCGCGTCGTCTTCGCCACGGCGCCGCCGCGAACGGGCCTGCTCGAGCGCCCGATCGTGATCGGCGGCCGGACCGTCGGCAGCTGGAAGCGAACCCTGACCAAGAGCGGCGTCACCGTCGAGGCGACGCAGTTCGAGCCGCTCGACGGCGCCGGGCGCGAGCGCCTCGAGGCTGCCGCCGCGCGGTTCGGACGCTTCTTCGGCGTGCCCGCGAGCGTGGCCGCCAAGCTCGCGCTGTGAGAGGGTGCCCGCGGCATGCGCGTCCACCACCTGAGCTGCGGAACCCTCTGTCCCTACGGCGAGCGCCTGATCGCGGGCGAGGGCGGGCTCGGGGCGGCGACGATCGTCTGCCACTGCCTGCTGGTCGAGGCCGGCGAGTCACTGGTGCTGATCGACACGGGCTTCGGCGTCGACGACATGCGCCATCCGTATCGGCGGCTCGGGGTCCCGTTCACCGCCGCCTTCCGAGTCCACGCCGACACCGCGAACACCGCGATCGAGCAGATCCGCGGCCTCGGCTTCGACCCGGCCGACGTGCGCCAGATCGCCTGCACCCATCTCGACCTCGACCACGCCGGCGGGCTCCCCGACTTCCCGCGAGGCCGAGATCCACGTGCTCGAGCCCGAGCGCGACGCCGCGGTCAACCCGTCGCTGCGCGACCGGCCGCGCTACCCGAGCTCACACGTGGCCCACGGCCCGAACTGGGTCACCCACGCCGTCGACGGCGACTCCTGGTTCGGCTTCGAGGCGATCCGGGTGCTGCCGGGGATCGACGCCGAGATCCTCCTGATCCCGCTCGTCGGCCACTCCCGCGGCCACACCGGCGATCGCGGTCCGGGATGGCGAGCGCTGGCTGCTTCACTGCGGCGACGCCTACTTTCACCACGGCGAGATGGCGGAGCCGCCGAGCTGCCCGGCGGCGCTCGCGCTGTTTCAGAGCGCGATGGCGTACGACCGCGGCGCGCGGCGCTCCAACCAGGAGCGGCTGCGCGAGCTCGCCCGCGAGCACTCCGGCGAGGTGACCCTGTTCTGCGCTCACTCCCACGTCGAGCTCGAGCGCGCGCGGGCGGATTCGGAAGCGGCCGCCGTAGCCTGACGGGCATGATCGCCCTGGTCACCGGAGCGTCGAGCGGGATCGGCGAGGCGACGGCGCGCCTGCTCGCCCGCGAGCACGGCGCGACCCTGGTCCTCGTCGCGAGGCGCGAGGACCGGCTGCGGGCGCTCGCGGACGAGCTCGGCGGGGCGACGGTGATCGCCGCGGACCTCACCGACGCCGGGGCCCCGGCGCGGATCGCCGAGACCGTCGAGGCCGAGCACGGGCGCCTGGACCTGCTGGTCAACAACGCCGGCGCCGCCTGGCGCGGTCGCTTCGGCGAGTCCGGCTACGAGAACGTCCGCCGCCACATGGAGCTCAATTTCGACTCCGTCCTGCGCCTGACCGAGGCGCTGCTGCCGATCCTGCGCCGCTCGGCGCCGAGCTCGATCGTCAACGTCTCCAGCACCGCCGGGCGCGTCTCGCGCGCCAACTCCGGCGCCTACTCGGCGAGCAAGTTCGCCCTCGCCGGATGGACCGACGCGCTGCACCTCGAGGAGCGCCCCAACGGCGTGCACGTCGGCCTCGTCCTGCCCGGCTTCGTCGCCACCGAGGGCTTCCCGCAGCGCGAGCTCGTCGACCGGGCGCTGACCCGCTGGCTCGTCTCCAAGCCCGAGCGCGTCGCCGAGGCGATCGTCGACGCGGGCCCGGGCGGAAAGGCCGAGCGCTACGTGCCCCGCGCGTACGGGCTCGTGGCGGCGATGCGCGTGGTCGCGCCTCGGCTCGTGCGCCGGGTCACGGGCGGCGGTGGATCGATGACGCCTGCGACCGGGGCCGACGAGCGCGGATGAGGGTCGCCGTCATCGACATGGGCACGAACTCGACCCGGCTGCTGGTCGCCGACGTCGAGGATGGGAGGGTGAGCGAGGTCGCCCGCGAATCGACCGTGACCAGGCTCGGGCGCGGGGTCGACACCTCCGGCCAGCTGGCGATGGAGGCGATCGAGGACGTCTGCGCCGCGGTCGCCCGCTACGTCGGCATCTACGAGGAGCTCGGGGCGGAGCGGGTATCGACCGTGGCGACCAGCGCCGTCCGCGACGCCGAGCAACCGCGAGATGTTCCTCGCCGAGCTGCGCGAGCGGTTCGCGATCGACGCCCGCATCCTCGATGGCGCCGAAGAGAGCCGCCTGACCTACCTCGGCGCCTGCGCCGAACGCGAGCCGGACGACGAGACGCTGGTGATCGACATCGGCGGCGGCTCGACCGAGCTGGTGCTCGGCGACGGCACCGAGGTCAGCTTCTACGCCTCCCTTCAGGCGGGCACCGTGCGCCACACCGAGCGCCACATCGACAACGACCCGCCGACCGCCGGAGAGCTCGAGGAGCTCGCCGGCGACGTGCGCTCGCTGATCGACCAGGCGCTCGCGGGCTCGGCGCTCGTGAGCGCCGACGACGGCGTCGGGGTGGCCGGGACGCCGACCTCGCTGGCCGCGATCGACCAGGAGCTCGACCCGTACGACCCGACGCTCGTGCACGGCTACCGGCTCTCGCTGGAGTCGATCCAGCGGATGTGCTCTGAGCTCGCGGCGATGACGCTCGACCAGCGGCTGGAGGTCACCGGGCTTCACCCGGGCCGCGCGCCGACGATCGTCGCCGGGGTGGTGATCCTGATCCAGGTGATGCGCGCCTTCGGGCTCAACCAGATCGAGGTCTCCGAGCACGACATCCTCTGGGGCGCGGCCCTCGAGGCTGCCTCGTGAGGCGGAGCGAAGCGAAGCCGAGCTGCGCCGCCGTTGAGGCGCCGGATGAGCCCGTGCCCGAGGGTGGCGTCCGAGACCGTCCACTACCGCACCTGTCCGTTCTGCGAGGCGACCTGCGGCCTCGAGGTGACGGTGCGCGGCGGCGACGTCGTCTCGGTCCGCGGAGATGACGAGGACGTCTTCTCCCACGGCTTCCTCTGCCCCAAGTCCCAGGGCCTGCGCCAGCTCCACGACGACCCCGACCGGCTGACCAAGCCGCTCGTCCGCCGCGACGGCGAGCTGGTCGAGGCGAGCTGGGACGAGGCGTTCGCCGAGGTCGACCGCGGCCTCGGCGGAGTGCTGGCCGGGGGCGACCGCGACGCGGTCGCCGTGTATCTGGGCAACCCGAGCGCCCACAGCCTCGGGCCCATGATCTACGGGCCGGCGTTCGCGCGCGCGCTGGGGACCGAAGAACATCTACTCGGCCTCGACGGTCGACCAGATGCCCAAGCAGGTCTCGTCCGGGCTGATGTTCGGCGCCGGGCTCTCGGTGCCGGTCCCGGACGTCGACCGCACCGACCACCTGCTGATCCTCGGCGCCAACCCGCTGGTCTCCAACGGCTCGCTGCTGACCGCGCCCGACATGCGCGGGCGCATCCGCGCGATCCGCGAGCGCGGCGGCAAGGTGGTGGTCATCGACCCGCGGCGAAGCCGCACCGCCCGCGAGGCCTCCGAGCACCACTTCATCCGGCCCGGCACCGACGCGCTGCTGCTGTTCGGGATCGCCAACACGCTGCTCGCCGAGGGCCTCGCCGACCCCGGCCGGCTCGCCGAGCACGCCGACGGCGCCGAGCCGCATCGCCGAGCTCGCCGAGCCGTTCTCGCCCGAGGCGGTGGCGCCGGTCTGCGGGATCGACGCCGACGAGATCCGCCGGCTGGCGCGCGAGCTGGCCGCCGCCGAGCGCGCCGCCGTCTACGCGCGGATCGGCACCACGACGCAGCGCTTCGGCAACGCTGGCCAGCTGGCTCGTCGACGTCCTCAACTACCTCACCGGCAACCTCGATCGCGAGGGCGGGGCGATGTTCCCGCTCGCCGCCGTCGGGCAGCGCAACTCCGCGGGCAACGGCCCGACCGGCAAGGGGGTGCGCCGTCGGGCGCTGGGCGAGCCGGGTCAGCGGCCGCTCCGAGGTGTTCGGCGAGCTGCCTGTCGTCTGCCTCGCCGAGGAGATCAGCACGCCGGGCGAGGGCCAGGTCCGCGCCCTCGTCACGGTCGCCGGCAACCCGCTCGTTTCGACCCCCGACGCCGGCGCGCTCGAGGAGGCGATCGAGCGAGCTCGACTTCATGGTCTCGCGTCGACATCTACGTCAACGAGACCACCCGCCACGCCGACGTCATCCTCCCGGCCCCCGAGCCGCTCGCCAAGCCGCACTACGACTTCGCGCTCTACCAGCTCGCGATCCGCAGCGTCGCCAACTACTCGCCGCCGGTCCTGGAGCCCGCCCCCGACGGCAGCCGCAGGAGTGGGAGATCGATGCTGCGCCTGGCGGCGATCGCCGCCGGGCAGGGGCCCGACGCCGACCTGGAGGCCTGGGACGAGCTCGTCGTGCAGACGCTGATCGGCCGCGAGGTCGCGATGCCCGGCTCGCGCGTCGAGGGCCGCGACGCCGGCCGAGCTGGCGGCCGAGCTCTCGGCGAGCGGCGCGGGCCCGAGCGCGTGCTCGACTTCATGCTCCGCGTCGGCCCGTTCGGCGACGGCTTCGGCGCCGACCCCGACGGCCTGACCCTCGCCAAGCTCGAGGCCGACGCCGCACGGGATCGACCTCGGCCCGATGCGCCCGCGGCTGCCGGACGTGCTGCGCACGCCGTCGGGCAAGATCGAGCTCGCGCCGGAGGAGATCGTCGCCGACCTGCCGCGCCTGGAGGCCGAGCTCGACGGCGCACGTCGCAACGGCCACATGGTCCTGATCGGCCGCCGCCAGCTGCGCTCCAACAACTCCTGGATGCACAACCTCCCGGCCCTGGTCAAGGGCAAGGACCGCTGCACCCTGCAGATCCACCCCGACGACGCCGCCCGGCTCGGCCTGGCCGACGGCGGCGGCGCCCGGGTCAGCTCGGCCGCCGGCGAGCTGGTCGCCCCGGTCGAGGTCACCGACGAGATCATGCCCGGAGTGGTCTCGATCCCGCACGGCTGGGGCCACGACGCGCCCGGCGTCCGGATGGGCGTCGCCTCCGAGCACGCCGGCGTCAACTCCAACCTGCTCGCGCCGGTCGAGGTCGACGCCCCCTCGGGCAACGCCGTCCTGAACGGGATCCAGGTCGAGGTCACGGCCGCGGACCGCGAGCCCGTTCCGCGCTTAGACGCGCTCGGCGAGCTCGGGGTAGCGGACGATGAGTCCGTGCTCGTCGAGCTCGAGATCGGCCTTGAAGCCCGCGAACTGGCCGTCCAGGCTCTCGAAACGCACCAGCCCGGGTCGCAGGTGGGTGTAACGCTGACGCTCGGCGACGACGGTCAGCTCCGGGACGGCCACCCAAGCCATCGTGAACTCCTCCGCGCCCGGCGATTCGTTCAGCCCATGGCGAAGGATCGGCATCAGGTTGGTTGAGCGGCGAGCGGCCGAGGTCGCAGTCGACGGCGTCGGCGAGCTCGTCGGCGCGACGCCCGTTGACGATCCAGGCGCCATCGACTCTGCGTTCGAGGACCAGCTCGTTCGCCAAGCCCTCGCCATCGGCCTGGACGTTGAGCCGACGGGTGACGAAGCGCTCGCTCGTCTCGAGCCGGTAGTCCACTCGATACGGGCGGGGATCGCCGCCGATCTGGGTGCCGCTCGCGTAAAGGTGGTCTGCGACCAGGTCCACGTGCACCGCCTCGGCACGCCAGTCGTCCACCCCGCGCCAGATCACCAGGCGCGCCACGGGCCTACAGCTCGAGCTCGTACTCGAGGAGCGTCTCGGCGGTGCCCCCGACGCGGTCGTAGACGGTGTGGGCTCGCTTGTTGTCGGGCATCGTGAACCAGCTGATGATCGGGCGCTCCGTGGCGGCGGGCGACGTCGGCGACGGCCTCGATCAGCGCGTCGGCGTGGCCCTGGCCGCGCGCCCGCTCGGCGACGAAGAGGTCATCGAGGACTGCGACCCGGGCGCCGCGCAGGCTCGACCACTTCCACTGGTTGAGCGCGAACCCGACCACCTCGCCGCCGTCGTCGGCGGAGACGAGCAGGAAGGCGGTCTCCTCCGGAGCGGCGATCACGTCGCGGGCCATCGCCTCGAGCCCCTCGTCGCTCGGATTGGCCTCGTAGAAGTCGCAGTAGCCGCGAAGCAGCGGCATCAGCGCCGGGAGGTCGGCCGCTGTCGCCTCGCGGATCACAGGTCCCTTTACCTGAGATCCGGTCCCAGGCGCGGCGCAGCTTCTCCTCGAGCTCGTCGTCCCACTCCCGCTCGACGAAGTCCTCGCCAGTGGTCTCCATGGCTGCCGGGTTGGCGCTCGGCTCGGGCAGCGCCTCCGCCGCCGCGGCGTCGATCGCCAGCACCGCGCCGCGCTCGTAGATGCCGTCGATCTGCGGGGCGTCGACGAACCGATGGCCGCCGGGGAGCACGCTGCGGTCGATGACGATGCCGTCGAAGATGTCCGTGTCCGCGTCGGCGAGCACGTGCTCGATCTCGCCCAGCTTCTTGCCGTCGCTCGAATACACCGGCGTGCCGTCCTCCAGGACGAGGTAGGACGCCGGCGCGCCCAGATCCTCCATCGGCCGGAGACTATCGGGCGCGGCTCAGCGATCCAGGGCGCGTCGGAGGAGCGCCGCCAGCGCCCGCTGATCGGCAGCGGACAGCTCGGTCAGCGGCGCCGGCGGCTCGGCCATCCGGCGAACCAGCTCTTCGCGCATCTCGCTGCCGCGGCCCGTGAGCGCGATCAGGCGCACCCTGCGGTCGCCGTCGGCGTGCGTGCGCTCCACGAGACCCCGCTCCTCGAGCCGGTCGACGAGCCCGGTCATGTTCGAGTTGTCGCAGTGCATCAGCTGCGCCAGCGCCCCCATCGGCTTCGGCTCGTCGAGCAGCCGCAGCACCAGCGTCAGCGGCGGCGTGAGATCGAACTCCTGGCCGATTGCCAGCAGGCGCGGCCGTCCGTGCTCGACGAACAGCTCGCCGATCAGCGCCCAGGCCTCGGCCGCGTCGGAGGCGGTGGGGTCCTCTTTACTGGCCGGAGCGAGACTCATCGTGGCGGGGGATGATACTTTATGCCGCGGATGTTTGAGGAAGTCAACCATGAGGAATGCGTACGACATGGCACGCGCTGACAACGGAATCGAGGTCGAGGGCCTCGTCAAGGAATTCAAGAAGGGTCCCCGCGCCGTCGACGGCATCGAGCTCACCGTCGCTCCGGGCGAGATCTACGGGTTCCTCGGGCCGAACGGTGCCGGCAAGTCCACCACGGTCCACATGCTGACCACCCTGCTGCCGCCGACCGCCGGCACGGCGAGGGTTGCCGGACACGACATCGTCGAGGAGGGCCCCGAGGTCCGCGACGCGATCGGTGTCGCGCTTCAGGAGGCGGCGCTCGACCAGTACCTGACCGCACGCGAGCACATGCGCCTACAGGCCGGCATGCACGGGATCCGCAAGGACGAAGCAGCTCGCCGCGGCGACGAGCTGATCGCCCGCGTCGGGCTCACCGACGCCGCCGACCGCAAGGTGGGCGGCTACTCGGGCGGCATGCGCCGCCGACTCGACCTCGCGCTGGCGCTGGTCCACGAGCCCCGGCTGCTGTTCCTCGACGAGCCGACCACCGGGCTGGACGTCCAGAGCCGAACGGCGCTCTGGGACGAGGTCGCGCGGCTTGCGGGCGACGAGGGCGTGACCGTCTTCCTCACCACCCAGTACCTCGAGGAGGCGGACTCGCTCGCCGACCGGGTCGGGATCATCGACGCGGGCAAGATCGTCGCCGAGGGCACCCCTGACGCGCTCAAGGACGAGATCGGCCGACCGACGGTCGAGGCCGCTCCGCTGGAGGCCTCGGATCTCGAGCGCATGCGTGCGGTGCTCGCTCGCTTCGGCTCGCCGCAGCGCGCCGAGCGCGGCCACGTCGCCGTGCGCCTCGACCAGCGCAGCTACGAGCTGGCCGACGTCGTGCGGGCCCTCGACGCCGAGGGGGTCTCGGTCCGGGACCTCGAGGTCCACGCGCCGACGCTCGACGACGTCTTCCTCGCCAAGACCGGACGCAGGCTCGAGGGGGCGGCCAAGGAGGAAGAGGAAAAGCCGGGCGGCCGACCGCGTGAGCTGCGAGGCCGCTACCGGCTTGAGCGCCCACGCCGGCACCCTGACCCAGGTCGGCTACCTCGCCGGCCGCTCGATCATGCGGACCGTCCGTCAGCCGATCATGATCATCCCCAGCCTCGTCTTCCCGCTGTTCCTGCTCGCGGTCAACTCGAGCGGGCTCGAGGCGGCGACCTCCCTGCCCGGCTTCCCGACCGACTCGTACCTCACGTTCGCGCTGGGGCTGACCTTCATGCAGGGCGCGTTGTTCGCGACCATGGGCGCCGGCCAGTCGATCGCCGGCGACATCCAGCACGGCTTCTTCAACCGCCTGCAGCTCACCCCGCTGCGTGGGCCCGCACTGCTCGCCGGCCAGCTCGCCGGGGTCACGCTTCAGGGCCTGATCCAGGGGGTCGCGTACCTGCTGATCGCGCTCGCCTTCGGCGCTCATCTCGAGGCCGGCATCGGCGGGATCCCGGTGCTGTTCGCGCTCTCGGCGCTGGTCGGGGTCGCGTTCGGCTCCCTCGGGCTGGCGATCGGGCTGCGGACCGGAAACGGCGAGGCGGTCCAGGGCGTGTTCCCGCTGATGTTCGTGCTCCTATTCCTGAGCTCCGGGGCGCTGCCGCGCAACCTGATCGAAAACGACTGGTTCCAGACCGTCGCCACCATCAACCCGGTCAGCTACCTGATCGAGGGGTTCCGCAGCCTCTTCGTCACCGGCTGGGACGGCGAGGCGCTCGGGCTCGCGTTCGGGGTCGCTCTCGCGGTGCTCGCGTTCGGGATGTGGGCGGCGACCGCGGCGCTGAAGGGGAGGATGGAGCGCACGTGATCAACCCGCTCGAGACGAGGTTCGCGCGCTCGGCCCGGGTAATCGCCTGGCGCCAGCTGCACGTGATGGTCAGCAAGCCGTCGCTGTTCCTGCCGTCGCTGATCTTCCCGCTGTTCTTCTTCGCCGCCTTCGCCGGCGGGTTGTCGGCGGTCAGCGAGGCGCCGAGCTTCGACTATCCGAACTACACGACCTTCCAGTACGTGTTCGTGCTCATGCAGTCGGCGATCTTCGGCGGCGTCTTCACCGGCTTCGCCATCGCCGCCGACTTCGAGTTCGGCTTCGCGCGCCGGATGCTGCTCGCCACGCGCAACCGCTCCGCGCTCATCGGCGGCTACGCGATCAGCGCGCTCGCCCGGGCGCTGCTCGTCTGGCTGGTGGTCACCGTGGTCGCGCTGGCGACCGGCGCCGAGATCACCGGCAACCTCGGCGACCTGATCGGGATCCTGGTGATCGCGGTGCTGCTCAACTTTGCGGCCACCCTGTTCGCCTCCGGGATGGCGATGCGGTTCCGGACCCTGCAGGCGGCGCCGCTGATCCAGCTGCCGGCCTTCCTGATCATCATGACCGCGCCGGTCTACGTCCCGCGCGACCTGATCCAGGGCTGGGTGGCGACCGTGGCCGACTTCAACCCGATGACCGCGACCCTCGAGGCGGGCCGCAACCTGGTCATCGGCGCCCCGGCCGAGACGCTCCTCGCCGTCGGTGTGGCCGCGGGCCTGATCGTGGTGACGATCAATTGGGCCCGCACCGGCCTGCGCCGAGCCGAAGCAGCGGGCTGACGCTCGAAGGATCGACCCCGCTATCGGGTGGTCGATGCTTCGACCTGGAAGGGCATATGACAGGAGCCTGTCTGTTTGGTAGAGTCCTGTCTATGGGCGACCGAACGCGCGAGGGCGAGGCGGCGACGGAGGTGGTCCTCGAAGTCTTTCGCGCCAACGGCCGCCTCCTCGCCGCCGGCGACCAGCTGGCGGCCGGCGAGGGACTGACCTCGGCCCGCTGGCAGGTGCTGGGGGCGGTGGCGCTCGCCGGGCGGGCGCTGACGGTCCCCCAGATCGCCCGCCGCATGGGCCTCACGCGCCAAAGCGTCCAGGCCACGGTGAACCGGCTGGCCGAAGACGGGCTGGTCGAAGCGGCGGACAACCCGGATCACCGGCGCTCGCCGCTGATCGCGTTGACCGACCTCGGCCGGCCCGCCTACGCCGAGCTCGATCGCCGTCAGGTCGCCTGGATCAACGAGCTCTCTGACGGCATCGACGGGGCGGAGCTCGAAACCGCCGCGCGGGTGCTGGACGAGCTGAGCCAACGATTGGAGAGAAAGAACACACGATGAGACTTCGCGAGATGGACGAGCGAACGACGTACATGGAGCAGCTGCAGGCCGACGACGGGCCGGTTGTGCTGGTCAACCAGTTCACGCTGGAGCCCGACGATGTCGACGAGTTCCTCGACGCCTGGGCCGACGACGCCGCGTTCATGAAGCGCCAGCCGGGATTCATCTCGACCCAGCTTCACCGCGGCACCGCCGGCAGCACGACCTTCGTCAACACCGCCGTCTGGGAGTCGGCCCGAGCGCTCGGCGAGGCGTTTCGGTCGCTGGAGTTCCAGCAGGGGATCGGCCGCTACCCCGAGCACACCGTGGCGGCGCCGCACCTGTTCGAGAAGGTCGCCGTCCCCGGCATCTGCGTCGACTAGGCGCGCTACAAATCCGGGCGTGCCCGACGCCCGTATTCCCACTCGTGGCCTTGCCGTTGACCGATGAGGCGTTGATCGCGGCCCTGGCGGCGGGCGACGCCGAGGCGGCGACCACGTTCGTGCGCCGCTTTCAGGCCCGGGTATTCGGCCTCGCCGCGACCATGACCGGCGACCGCTCGGCGGCCGAGGAGATCGCCCAGGAGGCGTTCGTCCGCGCCTGGCGCCACGCGGGCGCCTACGACGCCCGCCGCGGACGGGTCGCGACGTGGCTGCTTTCGATCACCCGCAACCTGGCGATCGACCACCTGCGCGCGCGCCGCGCCGAGCCGATCGACCCCGAGGATGCCGCCGCGCGGGAGCGGGCGCTGTGGACGTCGCACCCCGATGAGGCCAGTGACGAGATCAACGCCCTGCGCGACGAGCTCCAGACGCTGCCCGACGAGCAGCGCCGCGCGCTGCTGCTGGCGTCGCTGTTCGGCTACACGGCCGCCGAGATCGGGGCCATCGACGGGATCCCGCTCGGCACCGCCAAGACCCGGATCCGCTCGGCGATCCTGAAGCTGCGCGAGCTGGAGGAAGCTCGATGACCGACGACTGCGCCCGCATCCGCGAGCTGGCGCCAGAGCTGGCGCTGGGAATCGCCGACGGCGCCCAGCGGGCCGAGGCGCTGGAGCACCTTGCCGACTGCGCCGACTGCCGCGCCCACCTCGAGTCGCTCGCCAAGGTCGCCGACGAGCTCCTGCTGCTCGCCCCGCCGCTCGAGCCCCCGCTCGGCTTCGAAGACCGGGTGGCGGCGCGGACCGCCCCGCGGGAGGCCCCGGCGCCGAGACGGCGGCGCCTGGCGCTCGGGTTCGCGGCCGCCGCCGGGGCCGCGGCGCTCGCCGCCGGCGCGGTCTGGATCGGCACCTCCTCGGACCGGGACCTGGCTTCGAGCTATCGCGCCGCCCTCGAGCGCGTCGATGGCAACTACTTCGCCACCGGCGCCCTGCTGGCGCCGGGCGGCCAGGAGGTCGGCGACGCGTACGCATACGACGGCGACCACTCGTGGGTCTACGTGATCGCCTCGCCGCCAGAGGCCTACCCGAGCGGCGGCGGCAAGCTCGCGCCGGGCCGCTACTCGATGGAGCTGGTCGGCGACGGCGCCCGGCCCGTGAAGCTCGGGCCGATGGAGGTCGACGCCTCCGGTGAGGGCGTGAGTGGCGGCGAGCTCCCGGCCGGACTCGGTGACCTCACCGAGCTTACGCTGGTGGACACCAGCGGACACGAGGTCGCCGCGGCGTCACTCGAGCACTGACGCCGTCGCGCCACGTCACGCCGAACGCGAAGTTGTTCCCGTATATGGGGGAGAACTTCGTGTTCGGCGGGCAGGAGCACTCAATCGTCGGCCTCGTCCGCGCCGTCGCTGTTCGCCCACGGAGGCGGGCCATTGCCCGGCTTCGCCTCCTCGGAGTCCGTGAGCCCGGCGTCGGCCCGCGCGGCGGCCAGCTCGGCGCGGACCGCAGCCAGCTGGTCCGGGATCTGCAGGCGCTGTTCGAGCAGCGGGATCGCGTCCTCGGCGTTCCCGGCGAGCCGCAGGGCGTGGGCAAGGTTGAAGAGCGCGTAGCCGTACGTGAGCTGGTCGCTCGACCCCTCGAGCTCGGAAACGGCGCGCTGGAGGATCGGGATCGCCTCCTCGTACCGACCCGCCTGGGTGAGCGCGTAGCCCTCGTCGTTGAGCTCCGACCCGCTCGGGGCCGGGGCCGGGGCCACCGGCTGGGGCTCCGGCTCCGGCGTGGATTCGGCCGCGGCGTCGTTCGATCCCTGGTTGGGCGCCTCGCGGCTTCGCATCGCCCTCGTTCGACGGCGGCGCCTCGGCCGTCTGACCACCCGCGCCGCCGTTGTCGTCGCCGGTGAGCAGGGTCGCCAGGGCGATCGTCGCGAGCGCGAGGAGCGCCGCCGTCAGCCCGGCGAGCGCGAAGAGGCGGCGCCGATCGCCGGCCGGGGGCGGCGCTCCGAACTCGAACGGCTCGGTCGGCTCAGCCGGCTCGATCACCGGCGTCGACGCTCGCTCGAGAATCGCCAGTGCCGCCGTCGCGCTGGCCGGGCGATGGCCCGGGTCGCGGTTCGCGCAGCCGGTCGATCAGCGACCACAGCGCCGCCGACGCCCCCTCGTCGCCCGCGGCCTCGGCGAGCACGACCCCGGTGGCGTAGAGGTCCGAGCGCTCGCTCGCCGGCTCGCCGCGGCGGACCTCGGGCGCCATGTAGCTCTCGGTGCCGATTACCTTGCCGGCCTCGGTGAGCGCCGACTCGCTCGCTCGGCTGGGCGATGCCGAAGTCGGTCAGCCGGGCGTGGCCGCCGGCGTCTATGAGGACGTTGTGGGGCTTGACGTCGCGGTGCAGGACGCCGTTCGAGTGGATGTGGCGAAGCGCCCCGAGCAGCTCGCGGGCGAGGCGCTCGGCCGCCGGCGGCTCGCGGTCGGCGAAGCGCTCGGCCAGGGTCCCGCCCTCGATGTACTCCATCACCAGGTAGGGGCGCTCGCCGGCGTCGAAGTCGTAGATCTGGACCAGGTGCGGGTGCTGCAGCCCGGCCGCTACGCGCGCCTCGCGGCTGAATCGCTGGAGGAACTCCTCATCGCCGGCGACCGTGTCGGAGAGCACCTTGATCGCCACCGGGCGCCCGAGCCGCTCGTCCGTCGCCAGCCAGACGGCGGCCATGCCGCCGAGCCCGAGCGGCCGCAGCAGCAGGTACCGGCCCCCCAGGCGGCGGCCGGCGACCAGCAGCGGGCGCTCGGCGAAGTCCTTCGCCGCGGCGCGGTCCGTGGGTCGCACGTCCCCACCCTTCCCCGTCGGGGCCGATGCCTAACTACTTACGGGGTGAGGTCGTAGGGATAGTCGGTGAGGGTCTCCGCGCCGTTTTCGGTCACGAGCAGGAGATCCTCGACCCGGACCTCCCCCAGGCCGGTCTGCCAGATGCCCGGCTCGATCGCGATCACATCGCCCGGGACGAGCGGCTCGCGGCCGAGCCTGCCCAGGCTCGGCGCCTCGTGGACCTCCAGGCCGACCCCGTGGCCGAGGCCGAACTGAAAGCCTGAATTCGGGTCCTCGGGGTCGGGGCCGGTGCGCTGCGTCCGGTGCCCGGCGGCCTCGAAGACGTCGCAGGCGATCCCGTAGAGCTCGCTGCCGGTGATTCCGGGGCGAACGGCGTCGCGGGAGGCGGAGAAGGCGTCGGTGACGAGGCGCTCCAGCTCGCGCACGAATTCCGGGACCTCGCCGACGACGAAGGTGCGGGTCATGTCCGCCCAGCACCCCGATTCCTCGTCGCGAGGCCAGAGGTCGATCGTGACCGGAAGCCCGGCCGGGCGCGGGCCCGAGCCGGGGTCGTGGCCGAAGCCGTCCCAGCCCGAGCTGACCATGACGTCCGGTGGCGCCGGTGCGCCGTGGGCTGCGCAGGCATCGCGCAGCGCGGCCCGGATCGCCTCCGCGGTCAGGGGCTCGCCGTCGAGGACGAGCCGGTCGCCGTCCGGCTCGGAGCGGCGCAGCAACTCGGCCGCCGCGCTCATCCCGGCCTCGGCGGCGCGCTGGGCACGTCGGATTCCGGCCATCTCGGCCTCGGTCTTCACTCGCCGGCGGGCCTCGACCGTCGGCGGGTCGGGCCGCAGCTCGATCCCGTCGGCGCGCAGCCGGTCCGCGACGAAGACCGGCATCTGCGGATCGGCGATCGCGTCACGGACGCCCATCGCCGCCGCCGCGCGGCTGGTCAGCTCGAGCCACATCTCATCGCGCGAGATGTCGGTGTCCATGAGCTCGTAGAAGCCGAGGTCGCGGATGTCGTGGATGACGGCGTCGGGCGCCGCCGCCTCGATCCGGTCGCGCTCGATCGGGCTCGCCATCACGTGAACGCGCCCGTCGATCACGCCGAGCAGGAACGGGTCCATGATCGCCAGCGGCAGCTCGTGGCGGAGCGCCGGGTTGCGCTCGGTATCGCCGTAGAAGAGCAGCGCCGGGTGGCTAGCCACCGGTGCTCTCGGCGACCTCCGCCGGGACCTCGATCTCGCGCTTGAGGATCTTTCCGGTCGGCCCCTTGGGAAGTTCGTCGACGAACCAGACCTTGCGCGGGTACTTGTAGGCGGCGACCTGCTCCTTGACGTGCTCGCGCAGCTCGTCCTCGGTGCACTCGGCGCCTTCCTTGAGCGCCACCGCGGCTCCGACCTCCTCGCCCAGCTCGGGGTGCTCGACCCCGATCACCGCCGCCTCCCGGACCGCAGGGTGCTCGTAGATCACCTCCTCGACCTCGCGCGGGTAGACGTTGTAGCCGCCGCGGATGATCAGGTCCTTCTTGCGGTCGACGATGAAGAAGTAGCCGTCCTCGTCGACCGTGGCCATGTCGCCGGTCTTGAACCAGCCGTCGTCCGAGATCGACTCGGCGGTCGCCTCCGGGCGGTTCCAGTAGCCCTTCATCACGTTGTGGCCGCGGATCACGATCTCGCCCGGCTCGCCCTGCGGGACATCGTTGCCGTCGTCGTCGACCACCTTCATCTCGACCCCCGCCATCGGAGTGCCGATCGACCCGGGCTTGCGCTCGCGGTCGGGGTGGTTGAACGACGCCACCGGCGAGGTCTCGGATAGCCCGTATCCCTCGAGGATCTTGGCGTCGAACGCCTCTTCGAACCCGCGCAGGACCTCGAGCGGCAGCGAGGCGCCGCCGGAGGCGCAGATATTCAGGCAGGAGACGTCGTGCGAGTCGCGGTCGGGGTCGTTGAGCATCGCCGCGTACATGGTCGGCACGCCCTCGAAGACGGTGACGTGGTCGCGCTCGATGATCTCGAGCGCCTTGCAGGGATCGAAGCGAGGGATCAGGGTCAGCGTCGCGCCGGCCTTAACCGCGGCGTTCATCCCACAGGTCTGACCGAACGAGTGAAAGAGCGGCAGCGCGCCGAGCACCACGGTGTTCTCATCGGCGCCGATCAGCGGCAGAAAGGTCTCGACGTTCCGGGTCAGGTTGGCGTGGGTGAGCTCCGCGCCCTTCGGCTTTCCGGTCGTCCCCGAGGTGTAGAGGATCACCGCCGTGTCGTCGGGGTCGCGGTCGGCGACCTCGACGATCGGCTCCGCCTCGCCGACCAGCCTCTCGAAGTCACCCGGATTGACGAGCAGGCACTCGGCCCCGGCCTCCTCGGCGCCGGTTTGGGCGGCCTCGGCGAAGTCGTGCCAGGCGAAGACGAGCTTGGCCCCCGGATCGGCGAGGTAGAAGCCGACCTCGCGGCGCTTCAGCAGCACGTTCATCGGCACCACCACCGCCCCGAGGCGGAGAATCCCGTAGTAGACGATCGGGAAGTAGGGGACGTTGGGCAGCATCACGCCCACCCGGTCGCCGGGGCCGACGCCCTTGGCCTTCAGCATCCCGGCGACATGCGCGCTGGCGCCGTCGAGCTGGTGGTAGGTGAGCTCGACGTCGTCGAGCTTCAGGGCGACGCCGTCGCCGTGCTCGCGCGCCGCGGTCGCCAGGTTGTCGGCCAGGTTCATGGCTACTCCTCTCGTCTACGAGGGCAGGCTACCCTGCCTGCCCGTGGTCACGGCGCCCGCCAAAGCACCAGCGATCACGCAGCGCTCGGCGGCCGACCTCGCCCAGGCGATCCGCGCCGGAGAGCTGCGGTCAGGCGAGGTGGTCGAGGCGCACATCGCGCTGATCGAGCGCCGCAACCCGGACCTGAACGCCGTCGTCGCCACCCGCTTCGAGGACGCGCGGGCGGAGGCCGACGAGGTCGACGCCCTCGCGAACTCGGTGCGGCGACGGCGCAAGCTCGGGCCGCTGGCCGGCGTTCCCTGCACGATCAAGGAGTCGTTCGCACTCGCCGGGATGCCGAACACCGCCGGCTCGCTCGACCGTGAGGGGCTCGTCGCCGAGCGCGACGCGACCGTGGTCGCGCGCCTGATGGAGGCCGGCGCGATCCCGCTCGGGGTCACCAACACCTCGCAGCTGACGCTCTGGATCGAGTCGGACAACCCGGTCTGGGGGCGGACGAACAACGCGTATGACCCGAGCCGCACCGCCGGCGGCTCCTCGGGGGGCGAGGGCGCCGCGGTCGGCGCCGGCCTCTCCCCGTTCGGGATCGGCACGGACATCGGCGGCTCGATCCGCCTGCCGGCGTTCTTCAACGGCGTCTTCGGCCACAAGCCGACCGCCCGCCTGGTCCCCTCCACCGGCCACTACCCGGCGCCCAAAGAGCGCGGCTCACGGATGCTCGGCGTCGGCCCGCTGACCCGCCGGGCGGCCGACCTCATGCCGGTGCTTCGGACGATCGCCGGGCCCGACGGCGAGGACCCGACGGTGCGCGAGGTCGAGCTCGGAGACCCGGCCGAGGTCTCGATGGAGGGGCTCGAGGTGGCCGTCTCGGAGGACGCTTCGATCCTGCCGGTCTCCCTCGAGCTCCGCAACGCGCGCGTGCACGCCGCCAGGGCGCTGCGCGACGCCGGCGCGGTGGTCCGGAAGGTCTCGCTGCCGTCGGTGAAGACGGTCCTGCAGCCGTACCTGAACGCGATCCGCGAGTCGGGCGCCCTGCGCGAGATCCTCACCGAGGGTGGCGCCGAGCTTCCCGGGTTCGGCCATCTGGTGGCCGACGCGGTTCGCCGCCGCAGCCGCTACACGACCCCGCTGCTGATGACCCTGGCGACCGAGAACCTCTCCCAGTACCTGCCCGAGCGGCTCGAGCGCCGCGCGCTGACGGCGGAGCGCGAGGTCGGCGAACGGGTCGCGGAGGCGATCGGCGACGGCGTCCTGCTGCACCCCCCGTTCCCCACGGTCGCCCCGCGCCACGGGCGAACGGTCGGCCGACCGTGGATGCTCGCCCCGCAGGCGCTCTTCAACCTCCTCGGCCTCCCCGTCACCCAGGTCCCGCTCGGACTCAACGACGCCGGCCTGCCCCTCGGGGTCCAGGTCGCCGCCGGCCGCGACCGCGACCACGTCTCGATCGCGGTCGCCCTCGAGCTCGAGCGCCGCTTCGGCGGCTGGGTCCCGCCGTAACGGCACACTCCCGGCACACCGAGCGCGCCACAGGTCACACCGCCCGCGGCACCCTCGGCCGCGTGCCCGCCGAACGCGAACTTCTTGGCCATAGTGGCCATCAACTTCTCGTTCGAGCCGAGGCGTCCATCAACCGGGCGATCGCGCAGCTGGCCGCGGGGCAGCATGGCGTCGTTTCGCTCGCTGACCTGCTTGGCCTCGGGATGACTTACGCCGCCGTCCAGCACCGCATCGCCCGCGGCTACCTCCACGCGGTCCACCGCGGCGTCTACGCCGTCGGGCATACGGCGTTGACGAGGGAGGGCTGGTGGATGGCGGCAGTCCTCGCCGCACGGGGATTCCTCTCACACCGGCCCGCCGCCGAGCTCCACCGGATCGTCGGGCAGCGGGCGATCGGAACCATCGACGTCAGCGTTCGCCGCGCACCGGGGAAGCGGCCGGGCCTTCGCATCCACCACGCATCCCATCTGACGGAGGCGGATCTCACGGTGATCGATCGGATCCCCGTGACGACGGTCGCCTGGACGCTGATCGACCTCGCCGCCTGCGAGCCGCGGTCGCTCGAGGACGCGTTCGGCACCGCCGAGCGTCGCGGCGTGCTCGACTTGCGGGCGCTCGATCGCGCTCTCGCCCGAGCACGCGGGCGGCGAGGGGTGGGTCGCGTACGCGCCCTGCGCGCCGAATTCGCGCCGACGCCGGAATTCATCCGCAGCGAGCTCGAGCGCCGCTTCCTTGCCCTCTGCCGCCGCGACCGGCTCCGTCGGCCGAAGGTGAATCTCTGGATCAGCGTCCCGGGCAACGGCTTCGAGGTTGACTTCTGCTGGCCGGATGCACGTCTGATCGTCGAAACCGACTCGCGCTGGCATGACGACACACTGTCGCGCAAGCGAGACGCTCAGCGGGACGAGGCGCTGACGGCCGCCGGCTGGCTGGTAATCCGCCTGCGCTGGCACGACGTGGTCGAGCACCCCGCCGCCACGGCAAGCAGAATCCGCACCGCCCTCCTGCGCCGAAGCGGAAGTTAACCCCGCTATAGGGGGGACAACTTCGCGTTCGGCGCGCTGCCTAGCGGCGCTTGGAGGGCTTGCCGTCGGCCTCGAGCCGTCGGCGGCTCTTCAGCACGGCCGGAACCGAGCAGCGCACGACCTTCGCGATCTCGCCGTTCGGGCGGTCCGGATCGCGCAGGATCTCGAACTCCAGCACGGCGGTCGCGCGGATCTTCGCCCGCTCCTCGCGGTTGGTGTCGGCCGGCGCCCGCTCGATCGCCGCGTCGGCGGCCTCGGCGCGCCGGCACCGCAGGCAGAAGGACTTGCCGCTCTCGGTCTCCCAGCCGGCCGGCGGGGCCTTGCGCTCGTGGCCCGGCATGTAGCTGATGCTCACGTCGCAGCGCTCGCAGCGCCACTTCTGGCTCGAGCTCTTGGCGGCTGGCGACTTATGACGGCCCGTGTCGCGGGCGGCGGCAGTTGTAGGCATGTGTGTTTTTAGTGCTCCTGCGTCGAATGTCTAGGTTTCGGAATCCGATGACCCCGAAAGCGCATTCGCAGGCGCACGTGGGTACGGAACTCCTGGCCGTCACCCCAACGGCCGTGGCCACCACGGTAGCAAAAGACCCTAAATCGGCGTCTTTTGCGGGGGTCTTCCACACGGGCGAATGAGCCCGAATTATCTTTGGACAAGCGGATAAGACGGGTAAACGACCCGATCCCTAGTCTCTCGCACTTCGCACAAACCCGAACCACACAGACACCCTCGCCCGCGCCGGCGGGCGCTTCGCGCTAGCCAGGAGGAAGCACCCCAGATGACGACGATCCGCGAGAAGAACGTCAGCGCCGCCCAGTGGACCGCCAACGGCTCCGGCCTCGGCACCCTGGACCTGACCAAGGACCAGAACAACCCCTTCGGGATCAACGTCTTCTCGCCCGCGGTGCAGAAGGAACGGCTCTCGGGCGCCACCTTCCAGCAGCTTCAGTCGACCCTCGAGCACGGCGACGCGCTCGACCCCTCGCTAGCCGACGAGGTCGCCGAGGCGATGAAGGACTGGGCGCTCGAGCGTGGCGCGACCCACTACACCCACGTCTTCCAGCCCCTCACCGGCCTCACCGCCGAAAAGCACGACTCCTTCTTCGAGCCCGACGGCTCGGGCGGAGCGATCGCCGACTTCTCCGGCAAAGAGCTGATCCAGGGCGAGCCCGATGCCTCCTCGTTCCCCACCGGCGGGGTGCGGGCGACCTTCGAGGCCCGCGGCTACACCGCCTGGGACCCGACGAGCCCGGCGTTCATCCTCGAGAACCCGAACGGCGCCCTGCTCTGCATCCCGACCGCCTTCGCGTCCTGGACCGGTGAGGCGCTCGACGCCAAGGTCCCGCTGCTGCGCTCGATGGACGCGCTCTCGAAGTCCGCGATCAGGGCGCTGCGGCTACTCGGCGACGAGGACTCCAGGCGCGTCTTTACGACCGTCGGCCCCGAGCAGGAGTACTTCCTGATCGACGAGCAGTACTTCTTCGGCCGGCCCGACCTGGTCACCACCGGGCGCACCCTGTTCGGGGCAAAGCCGCCCAAGGGCCACGAGCTCGACGACCACTACTTCGGCTCGATTCCGGAGCGCATCCTCGCCTACATGCTCGAGACCGAGCTCGAGGCGCGCAAGCTCGGGATCCCGGTGAAGACCCGCCACAACGAGGTCGCCCCCGGGCAGTACGAGTTCGCGCCGATCTTCGAGAACTCGAATGTCGGCTCCGATCACCAGCAGCTGATGATGCAGCTGATGCAGAACGTCGCCCGCAAGTACGGGCTGGTCTGCCTGCTGCACGAGAAGCCGTTCGCCGGCGTCAACGGCTCCGGCAAGCACAACAACTGGTCGATGGGCACCGACACCGGCCACAACCTGATGGACCCCGGCGACACCCCCGCCGACAACACCAGCTTCCTGTTCTTCTGCGCCGCCGTGATCCAGGCGGTCAACAAGCACCAGGGACTGCTGCGCGCCTCGGTCGCCAGCATCGGCCAGGACCACCGCCTGGGCGCGAACGAGGCGCCGCCGGCGATCATCTCGATCTTCCTCGGCGCGGAGCTGGAGAAGCTGTTCGACGCCGTCGTCTCCGGCGAGGGCGACCCGCACACCCCGGCCTCGTTCCTCGAGCTCGGGGCCTCGGTGCTGCCGCCGCTGCCGATGCACGGCGGCGACCGCAACCGGACCTCTCCCTTCGCCTTCACCGGCAACAAGTTCGAGTTCCGCGCCGTCGGCTCGAGCGCCTCGCTGGCGTTCCCGAACACGGTCCTGAACACGATCGTCGCCGAGGCGATCGACGACCTCGCCGACCAGGTCGAGGCCAAGGTCGAGGCCGGTGCCGACGCCGCCACCGCGGTCACCGAGGTGGTCAAGGACTCCTACGGGGCCAACCGCCAGATCATCTTCGACGGCGACAACTACGACGAGGCCTGGCACGCGGAGGCCGAGCAGCGCGGGCTGAAGAACCTGCGCACGACGCCCGACGCCCTGCCGGAGATCCTCGCCGAGCCGACGGTCGAGGTGTTCGGGAGGTACGACGTGCTCACCAAGCGCGAGCTCGAGTCGCGGTTCGAGGTCTGGGTCGAGCAGTACGTGATCAACGCCAACATCGAGGCCGAGACCGCGCACGACATCGCCAAGACGATGCTGCTGCCGGCGGCGCTGCGTCACCTGAAGCTGTGCGAGGAGTCGGGCCTGCCGGGTGTGGACCAGGAGGCGTCGACGCTCACGGCGCAGCTGCTCGCCGAGATCGGCGAGCTCGAGCAGGCCAACGTCTACCCCGACGGGGTCGAGGGCCTGGAGCTCGCGATCTACGCCCGCGACAACCAGGTCTCGGCGATGGCCGCCGTCCGCGAGGTCGCCGACAAGCTCGAGAAGGTGGTCGCCGACGACCTCTGGCCGCTGCCGAAGTACTCGGAGATCCTCTTCGTGCGCTAGTCGGCCGGCGGTTCCGCGGAGCCGCCCCCGGATCTCTCGATCGGCCGACGAGACCACTCGTTGATCCGCCGGGGAGCGGCCCGGTGCCATCGGACCTCACCCCGGAGTTTCTGTCGCTAGGCGACGCAAAGTCCCGGGTCGGCGGCCTCAGGGACGCCGGAGGTCCGCCCGCTGGGACAGACTTCCGACTCGTCAAGCTGATCACCTGGAATCTCGCGGGGCGAACGCGCGATCTCGCCGACCAGGCTGCGGCGCTGGCGCGCCAGGAGCCCGACCTCGTCTGCCTGCAGGAGGTGAGGCCGTCCACCGCCCCCTACCTCGGCGAGGCGCTTGCCGGGGTCGCGCTGGAGCACGTTGCCGACTCGTCTCGGTTTCGCAACGGCCGCCGGCTCTACAACCTCACCGCCTCGCGCTGGCCGGTGGTCGAGCTGCCGGCGATCGCGGCGCCGTTTCCCGAGCGAGTGCTGTCGCTGGTGGTCGAGCACCCGGACGGCCTGCTCGAGCTCCACAACGCACACATCCCCTCGGCCCGCAGCCGCGGCTTCATCAAGGTCGAGACGTGCGAGGCGATCCACGAGCGCCTGGCGCGGCCGTCGGACCGCCGCCGGATCCTCTGCGGCGACTTCAACCTCCCCCGGGCCGAGACCGTCGACGGCGAGGTGATCACCTTCGCCGTCGACCACCCGGAGTTCCTCGAGCGCTGGGACGCCGCGGAGCGCTCGATCCTCCCCGGGCTGGCCGAGTGGGGCTTTGCCGACGCGTTCCGCGCCCTGCACGGTTTCGAGCGCCAGGACGCGAGTTGGGTCCTTCACACCCGCTCGCGCCGCAAGGCCGGCCTGCGCATCGACCACGTGCTCGCCTCGGAAACCCTCCGGCCGCGCTGGTGCGACTACCACCACGGCTGGCGCGAAGAGGGCCTGTCGGATCACTCCGGGCTCGAGGTGATCTTCGATGGGGCGGTCAGTGCCTGAAGCGCCAGACGAGGTCGCGCAGCGCCTGGCGCTCGATCAGGACCAGGATCACGACCAGGGCGACGACCAGCAGTCCGACGCCGAGCAGCCAGAAGCTGCCGGCCGAGTCGATGTGGTCGACCATCCAGCCGAAGTTCATGCCGAAGAAGCCGACGATCAGGGTCAGCGGCAGGAAGATCGTCGCCACGACCGTGAGCCGGGCATTGGTCTCGTTGAGCTGCACCTGGAGCGCGTCCGAGAGCGCCTCGCTGGCGGCGTCGACGCGGTCTACGGTGCGGTCGATCTGGCCCTCGATGCGCGGGAAGTACTCGTGCTTGTCGGCCTCGAGCATGGGAATGTGCTCGGTCTCCTCGCCGATCCGCGTGATCACCGACAGCTGCGGACCGAGTCGCAGCCGCATCTCGGTGAGCCGCGAGCGCAGGCTCTGGATCAGGCGCTTGTCCGAGACCGGCAGGCGCAGACCCGCGTCCAACATCCGCTGCTCGAGGCGGCCGACCTGGATCTCGATCGTGGCCAGCGCCTCGAGCATCGTCCCGATCATCCCCTCGAGGGCGACGTAGACCGCGTAGCGCTCGGTTCGACCCTCCGGGATCCCCTCCGGGGCGATCAAGCCGGGAAGGTCGAACTCCTGCTCGTGCGCGGTGATCAGGAACTCGCCGTGCAGGAGCACGTTCACGCGGAAGATGTTCAGCGCCCGTGCGCCGCCGGTCGGGTCGGCGTCCGGCTGTCCCGCGACCCAGCACGGGAACACGACGAGCCCGGCCTCGATGTGAACGCGGCGCGACGGCGGCCCCCCGGGCTGGAACGAGGCGAGCGAGCGGATCGCCGCCTCCGACAGTCCCCACTGGCGGCCGACCTCCACCGACTCGCGCAGGTCGCGGCCGGCCAGGTCGAGCCAGAAGAACCGGCCCGCCTTTCGCAGCTCCTCGACCCGCTCGGCGTCGGTGGCGCGCAGGATCTCGATTCGCCCGGCTCCCATCGCTGCCGACTGTAGGCGCGGCGTCGGAGCGAACCGCTAGCGGTGGGACCGAGGAGCGCGCCTCTTTGACCTGTGCGCACCGCGCGTCCGATGCGTCTGCGTGCGCCGCCCGAGACCGGTCGAGAACTCGGCGTCGAGCCCGAGGTCCGAGGCGATGCGCCGCAACTCGCCCGCCTGCTCGGGGAGCACGAACGTGACCCCGGCCCCATCGCTTCCCGCGCGCCCGGTGCGGCCGACGCGGTGCACGTATGCGTCGCGGTCGCCCGGGGCATCGAAGTTGATCACGTGGGTGATCTCCTCGACGTCGATCCCGCGGGCGGCGACATCGGTGGCGACGAGCGTGTCGACGTCGCCGCGCTCGAAGCCGGCGAGGGCGCGCTGGCGCTGGCCTTGGGACTTGTTGCCGTGCATCGCCACCGCGCGCACCCCGCGCTTGCCGAGCCGGCGCACGAGCCGGTCGGCGCCGTGCTTGGTTCGCACGAAGACCAGCGTCCGTCCGCGACTCTCCTCGCCCAGCTCGGCGACGAGGGCGTCGAGCTTGGCGGTGTGCTCGACCTCGACGAATCGGTGCGAGACCTCGCCGCCGTCCGAGGCGACCGGCTCGTGCACGTGGCGTCGGGCGTCGCTGGTGTAGGCGCGGGCGAGCTTGCCGGCCGCCGCCTCCAGCGTCGCCGAGAAGAACAGCGTCTGGCGGTCGCTCGGCGTCTTGGCGACGATCCGGTCGACCGCGGGCTTGAAGCCCATGTCGAGCATCCGGTCGGCCTCGTCGATGACCAGCGCGCGGACGTGCTCGAGACCGAACACCCGGCGGGCCAGCAGGTCTTCGAGCCGCCCGGGAGTGGCGACGATGATGTGGGCGCGCGCGGCACGCCTGGCCTGCTTCTCGATCCCGGCGCCGCCGTAGACGGGCGCCACCGAGAGAGCGCGCGCCGTGGCGATCTCGCGCAGCTCGTCGACGATCTGCAGCGCCAGCTCGCGGGTGGGAGCCAGAATCAGCGCGGCCGGGCGCCGGTCCGAAGCATCGATCAGGTCGACGAGGGGAACCCCGAAGGCGAGCGTCTTGCCCGATCCGGTGGGGGATTGAACGAGGACGTCACGGCCGGCGAGCACGTCGGCGATGACGAGCTCCTGGACCGCGAACGGCGCGGTGATTCCGCGCTTTGAAAGTGCGCCCACGACAGGACGCGAGACGCCGAGTTCGGCGAAAGACATGTGGTGCAACTCCTTGTGAGTGGTGGGAATCCAGAGACCCGGACGCACTCACGAGTGCACGGAAGAAACGGAACTCCTCGGTCGCTGTAACGGCGACCGACGCCCTCGACGGTAGCAGGCCTTCAACCGGACGACGGTAGACTCCGTGCACCACCGGTTGGGTGTCCACCTGCTCCTCCGCCCTGCTCAGACCCCGGTCACTGCGAGGAGAAGAGAAAGGGTTTGCATGCCAAACCCCGGTGACCAACCCGCGGATTCGACCCCGCGGAACTCGGACCACTCGCTTGAGATCGAGCGCTCGCTCAGCTCGATCTGGGAGCGCCGAACCGGCGTCCGCCCGGCCTCGATCAGCGCCGAGGTGCGCAGTGATGCGGTGAGATGCGCGATCAAGCCCGGCGAGCCCAAGGCCGTCGAGGACGACGACGCGGAAGAGGCGGACGACGAGGAGACAGGCAACGCCTACTCGTTCCGACACGAGTCGATCGCGGCCGTGACCAAGATCATGCACCGGCCGGTGTCCGCGTTCATCGACCGCGAGGACCCGAAGCAGGGCACCGCCCAGCAGACGTTCATCTTCGAGCGCTCGCGGATCCGCTACTAGCGTCAAGCCGGATGGCCGGCGACCGCATTACCCAGTACGGGATCGTCAACAGCTACCTGGTGGGCGAGGACGACGGGCTGACGGTGGTCGACACGATGCTTCCCCGGGGCGAGAAGCGGATCCTCGCCGGGGCGGTGAGGACCGGCGCCCCGATCGCCCGCATCCTGCTCACCCACGCCCACGTGGACCACATCGGCTCGCTCGACGCGCTCAAGGCGGCGGTTCCCGACGCCGAGGTGACCATCTCCGCCCGCGACGCCCGCCTGCTCGCCAAGGACATGAGCCTCGACCCGGGCGAGCCGGTCGACAAGCTCCGCGGCGGCTATCCGGGCGCCGAGACCAAGCCCGACCGGACGATCGCCGCCGGCGACCGGGTCGGCTCCCTGCTGGCGATCGACGCCAAGGGCCACACCCCCGGCCAGCTCGCCTTCCTCGACGAGCGCGACGGCACGCTCTACTGCGCCGATGCGTACGCGACGATCGGCGGGGTGGCGACCGCGGCCAAGCCGAGGCTCATCTTCCCGCTCATCTACCTGGCGACCTGGCACCGGCCCACCGCGCTCGAGACGGCGCGCAAGCTCCGCGAGCTCGACCCGAAGGCGCTCGCCCCCGGCCACGGAAAGGTGGTCGAGAACCCCGGGCCGGAGATGGATCGCGCGATCGCCAGGGCGAGCTAGCAGCTCCACTCCGATTAGAACCCGCCGCAGCGGGGAACGTGAGGATCGTGCTCGCGATGACCCAGCAGGCGGCCGAGGCCGTGGAGGCGATCGTCCACCGCCCGGACGTGCCCGAGACCGCGGTGCTGCGGATCACCACCCGGACCGCGGCCCGGAACGGCGCCGGGCCGACACACGAGCTGCAGCTCGAGCTGGTCTCCGAGGCGCCCGCCGACGACGTCCTGGTGGAGGACCTGCCGATCTCGGTCGAGCCGGCCGCGGCGAGCTACCTCGAGGACAAGGTGCTCGACGCCGAGATCGAGGGGGACGACGTGCGCTTCAACCTCTACGGGCGCTCGGACGACGAGGAGTCCGAGAGCTAGGTCGACGCGAGCCCGAACGGGCTCCCCTCCGAATCCCGGCAGATCGACCAGCGCTCGCCCCGGTGGATCACGCTCCCGCCGAGCGCCTCGACCCGCTCGAGGGCGCTCGCCATCTCGGGGACGCCGAAGTAGGGCAGCGAGACGGTGTCCCCAGGCCCGCGGCCTCGCTCGTGGACCCCGACCGCGGGCCCGTCGGCCGCGGGCGTCTGCCAGCCGCTGCCCTGGTCCTCGGCGCGGCCCGCGAGCTCGACGCCCAGCAACTCGGACCAGAAGCGGCGAGCGCGCTCGGGGTCGTCCGCGGGAAACTCGATCAGCGTCGGACGGGCGTCCACCCCGCCCACATTAGCCGGGGTTGTCAGACTGGCTCGAAACGAGCCGAAGGGAGCGCGATGACGACGAAGGCGGAGTTCAACGCCGAGGAATGGGAGCGGGTCGCCGACGCGCCGGCGCTGGCCGCGCTGGTGGTGATCTCCGCGCAGCGCGGCGGCAGCATCCGCGAGAGCATCGCGGTGGCCAAGGCGTACACGGAGGCGCGCCAGCAGCACGACTCGGAGCTGATCGGCGAGATCGCCGGAACCAAGCCGTCGATTGACCCGCGCGAGTTCCACTCCCCCGAGGAGCTGCGAACCGGCGCCCTCGACCGAGTCCGCGAGGCGGTCGCGCTGCTGGAATCGAAGGCGACCCCGGAGGAGGTCGACTCGTTCAAGCAGTTCACGCTCTCCGTCGTCCAGCGGGCCGCCGAGGCCGACAAGTCCGGCGGCGTGCTCGGGATCGGCGGCGAGCGCGTCAGCGACGCCGAGCGCGCCGCCCTCGGCGAGATCGCGGCGGCGCTCGGGACCGACCCGCCGGCCTAGCGTGGCGCTTCCACCCGGACCCCGGGCCCCGGCGGCCGTGAACACGGCCCGGTTTGCGTACCGCCCCCTCGAGACACTGCTCGGCTGGCACCGCCGCTACGGCGACGTGTTCACGGTCAAGCTGCTCGTCTTCGGCACCGGCGTCTACGTCGCCGACCCGGACGAGATCAAGTCGATGTTCACCGGCGACCAGTCCGACCTGCTCGCCGGCGAGGCGAACGCGCCGCTCTCGCTCATCCTGGGCGAGAACTCCGTCCTGGTGCTCGACGGGCCCGAGCACCTGCGCCAGCGAAAGCTGCTGCTGCCGCCGTTTCAGGGCTCGCACGTGAAGGCGTTTCGCGAGGTGATCCGCGGGGTCGCCGAGGCCGAGGTCGGCCGCTGGCGCGAGGGCGACCGGTTCGCGGCCGCGCGAGCGGATGCGGGCCGTGACCTTCGAGGTCATCTGCCGGGCGGTCTTCGGGGTCACCGAGCCCGCCCGCGTCGACCGCCTGCGGTCCGCGCTGGTGTCGCTCATCGACCTCGGCTCCCTGTTCTTCGCCCCGGATTGGATGCGGCGGCTCCCGCTAGGGCGCTTCAGCCCGCTGGCGGTCTTCGAGCGCCGACTGGCCGCCGCCGACGCGCTGATCTACCAGGAGATCGCCCGCCGGCGGGGCGAGGCGGACCTCGAGGAGCGCGGCGACGTGCTCTCCCTGCTGCTTCGCGCCCGCGACGAGGACGGTCGGCCGATGAGCGACGCGGAGCTTCGCGACGAGCTGTTCACGATGCTCGCCGCCGGCCACGAGACCACCGCGACCGCGCTCGCCTTCGCCTTCGACCTCCTGCTCCACAACCCCGACACGCTCGCCCGGCTTCGCGACGAGCTCGCCTCGGGAGACGACGCCTACCTGGACGCCGTCGGCACCGAGACGCTTCGCCTGCGCCCGGTGATCGACGCCGCCGAGCGCACGCTGACCCGCCCGCGCGACGTCGGCGGCTACGAGCTGCCGGCCGGGATCCGCGTCTATCCGGGGATCGCGCTCGTCCACCGCCGGCCGGACCTCTACCCGGAGCCCGACCGCTTCCGCCCCGAGCGGTTCCTCGACGGCCGGGTCGAGTCCTACGCCTGGCTTCCGTTCGGCGGCGGCATCCGTCGCTGCATCGGCGCCGCGCTCGCACAGGCCGAGCTCGCCGAGGTGCTGCGGGTGGTCTGCGAGCGGGTCGAGCTAGAGCCGGTCCGCCCCGAGCCGGACGAGGTGAAGCTGAAGGGCATCACCCTGGTGCCGAAGCACGGCGCCGAGGTCCGGGTTGCGCGCCGGCTCGCGGCTCCGCGACGCCCCAGCGCCGCGAACGTCCCGGAATACACCGCCCAGCGCTGACTGCGGGACGTTCGCCGCCGCGGCGCTTTCTAGCGTTCGCGTCGCATGCGCCGCCATCCCTCCTACTACCTCGCCGCCGGCGTCGACCTGCGCCGCGAGATGCAGCGGCTACGGGCGCTGCGGGTGTTCGCCGGCGGGCCACTGGCTGAGCGCGCGCCGGTGCTCAAGGTCCGCAGGGCGAGCCGACGGCCGAACCGGCTCGGGTTCGCGGTGCCCGGCGAGTGGCGGCTGTCGGTGACCGCGTATCCGGGGATCCGGCGCGGCGACGCGCTCGAGACGCTGCTTCACGAGCTCGTTCACCTGCACGTCGGCCGGCAGCCCGGCGCTCATGCCTGGCACGGGCGACTGTTCAAGCGCACCCTGGCGACGGCGATGGCCGAGGCCTACGGGGTGGTCGGCGTCACGCCCCGCAACGTCTTTCACGGCGCCTACGCCGAGGCGATCGAGATGCGCCGGGAGGGGGAGCAACTCGAGCTCCCCCTCGCCGGCTGAGGAACCCCTTCGGAATCAGGGGCGAGGGAAGATGTCGACCTCGGTCGCGGAGTCTGGACCGCGCTTGCCCTTCGCCTGGCCAACCCCCGGGACTAGCGCGGTCCAGACGAGCGCGATCGCGATCGTGGTCCCCAACGGGATCCACTTCCCCCTCACGCTTGCCTCCTCGAGCGCTGACATCTGGCGACCGCCGCATCCTCCCGGCGCTTCCGGCCCAGGGCGTTATTTACCCGTGAAAGGGATTGCCCCGGCACGGGCGCCGGGTTACGGTCGAACTGCGGCAACGATTCGACGGGGGTGTGACGTGGCGGTAATCGTGATCTCGACCTTCGAGGCGACCCAGGAGGAGTACGACACGGTCAACGAGACGCTCGGCGACGAGACACTCGCGCACGACGGTACGGGAATGTTTCCTGGCACGAACCCGCAGCACTACGCCATCCTGCGTTTGAGCATCGATGACCCGACGAAGGAAGGGAGCACCTATGACGGGTGCACTGGCAGTGAGAAGCGACGAAGGAGAGGCGCGGTGGTGGCTCGGCGCGCTGGCCATAATCAAGGCCACTGCGGCGGACACCGGCGGGAGTCTGACCGTTCTGGATGTCACCGATCCCCCTGGGGTCAAAGCCCCAATGCATGTTCATCACCGCGAGGACGAGGCATTCTGGGTGCTCGAGGGCGAGGTGACGTTCGAGGTCGGCGGCCGGACGATTGAGGCGAGCGCGGGCGACTTCGTATTCGGCCCGCGCGACATCCCCCATCGCTACGAGGTGGGCGAGACTGGCTCCCGAATGCTCTTTGCCCTCATCCCCGGCGGCTTCGAGGATCTGGTCAAAGCGACGAGCGATCCGGCCCGCACCCGCACCCTGCCGCCAGCAGACCATCCGATGCCTGATGAGGAGCAGATGATGGCGGCACAGGCCGCTGCTGGCTGCAATCCGGTCGGCTGATGCGAGTGCCACGCCGCAACCCTCTGACTACCCAGCAGTGAAGTCACTGCTGCTTCGCGCGAGAAGCAGAAGCGGGGGAGAGGCCGTCGGCTCACGCGAGGGCGCGTGAACGTATCTAGGCGGGCCTGACCCCATTGCCACACGCTGAGCCCTCGTCCCGCCTAGAGGGAAATCAGAGCCACTAAAAACAGGGCGAACGCCGTCCAGGTCGCGGCGGCCTGCATCCAGTTGATCGCGAAGTAGCGCCGCTGTCCCGCCTCCCAGTCCGCTGGCATCGCCTCCGGATCCCAGGCCAACATCACGTCGTAGTGCGGTTCCTTCCACACGTTGGAGACGATGTACACACCGAAGATCACAGAAGCCAGCCCGATCGCGGTGAGCACGAACGAGGCGGAGCCGGGATCGTCCCAGAGGGTCACCAGCGCGACGATCGGCGCGACGCCCATCCCGATCGCGCACACGTAGTTGAACCAGGCCTTTCTCGCAAATCGAAGGAACGCTCCCATGAAGTTCCGGAAGTCCCGGCCGTCCATCGCTGCGAGCATCGGGTGCAGGATTGTGGTCAGCGTCCCCAAGAGGCCAGACCAGAGGCCCGAGAACACAACGGACGCGGCGAGGGCGAACTCCTCTCCCGTCATCCCAGGTCCGCCATTGCGTGGAGTCCGATCCTATCCCGCGAGGCGTCGCTTGGCCACAGCGCGGGAGTGCTCCCCGATGGCCGCCTGCGAGTGATCCACGTCTGGGGGTCGGAAGCCGATTGGGACAACTTCCGCCGGCACCGGCTCGACCCGGCAGTCGAGGAGGTGGCCGGCGAGGGCGCCCCGGTGCCGGAGGTCGAGAGCCACCTGGTGCGCGACTTCGCCCTCACCCGGAACCCCGACTGACCAGCGTGAAAGGGATATAGACGTGGCGGTGATGGTGATCTCGACCTTCGAGGCAACGCAGGAGCAGTTCGACGCGGTCAACGAGAAGCTGGGCGACGAGAACCCGCAGGGCGGGCTCGTCCACACCGCCGGGGTTCTCCCCGACGGTCGCAGGCAGGTCGCCGACGTGTGGGAGTCCGAGGCCGACTTCCAGACCTTCCGCGAGAACGTCCTCGGCCCGGCCATCTATGAGGTGGCCGGCGACAACCCGCCGACGCCGGAGATCGTCATCTACGAGATCCACGACCTCGTCGTCGCGCCGAACGCCGGCGACTGATCAACACCGGAATCGCCGAGCGGGGAGTTAGTGGCCATTAAGGCGATCAACTTCGCGTTCGGCGCGTACGGCTGATCAGCGGCCGGGGACCGGGACCCGCGGCGGCATCCGCCGCGCGCGCCGGTGCCCCTGCAGGTAGCGCGGCTCTTCGATCGCGATCCCGGCCTGGTGGCGCGGGACGGGCCGCTTTCCCCACTCGGCGGCGCGCGCGAAGGCCATCAGCCGGTCGAAGTACGCGCGAAGGGGCGGCGCCTCGATCCCCTTCGGGGCGAGTGCGGCCCGGGTCGTCTCGGCCTCGAAGCCGCCGTCGACCGCGAAGTAGGGGAAGTAGACCTCGCTGCGGCGAAGCGCCCGGCGGCGGCGCTCGCTGCCCGTGCGGACCAGGAGCGGGTGGAGCGCGCGCCGGTAGAGCTCGGGATGCACGACGCGGGGCGCGGCGCGTCCCGACTCGGCGCTGGCGAGCTCGACGATCTCGCCGACCGTCGAGGCCTTGGCGCCGGCGGTGAGGTGGAAGGTCGTGTGCGGGCGGCCGGCGAGCGCGACGACGGCGTCGGCGACGAAGTCGACCGGGACGATGTCCACCGGCGAGGAGCGCCGGGCCGGGAGCGCCGGGAAGGCTCCGCGGTCGAACGCCCTCAGCGGCCCGTAGACGACGTTGAAGGACGAGGTCCAGCCGGTGCGCGAGTCGCCGACGACGATGCTCGGCCGCAGGACCTGGACCGGCAGCGACTCGGCCCGCTCGCGGACCACGAGCTCGGCCTCGAACTTCGACTGCTCATAGGCGTTGCGGAACTCCTGGCCGCGCTCGAGGTCCGACTCCCCGAACGGCTCCGGGTGGGTGCCGGCCACGTAGGCGGTCGAGACGTGGACGAACGAGTCCAGCCCGCCGCCGATCCGGGCGCAGAACTCGGCCAGGTCGAGCATCCGCCGGGTGCCGACGACGTTGACCCGGCGAGACTCCTCGAGCCCGAGCGTGAAGGAGACCGAGGCCGCGCAGTGGATGATCCGCCCGGTGCGCTCGGCGAGCCAGACCCGCCTGCGGCTGTCGAGCCCCAGCAGCGGCTCGGTGACGTCGCCGGCGACCGCGCTCACCCGGCCGCCCGCCGCCTCGCCGTCGAGGCCGAGCGAGTCGAGGACCGCATCCAGCCGGACCCTCGCCGCCTCATCGCTCTCGGCGCGAATCAGCGCGTAGACGGGGCGGCCGTCATCCGGCTCGAGCAGCCGGGCGAGCACCTCCCCGCCGAGGAAACCCGTCGCCCCGGTGACCAGGATTCCTGAGTCGTCTCTGTCCATGCCCCGCGTGATACCGATGCCTCCTCAAGCCACGGTAAGCAAGTTGTGAACCTTTGACGATCGACGTTCGGCTAAACGTCGTTGCTAATGACTCGACCTCCGGGCGCGCTCGAGGATCTCGAGCACTGCGACCGCGTCGCGCGGGTCGACCGGCAGCTCGCCTCCGCCGTCGAGCGCGGCGCGGAGCTCGGCGTAGAAGCGTGGCCAGGCGCCGTCGGATGACGGGACCAGCTCACTGCGCTCGCCGGCGACCAGCCTCCCCCACCGCTCCTCGGGCTCGGCGCCCCAGCCCCTCTCCCCCGGCCGCGCCCCGCTCCGCAGCGCGTCCTCCTGTCCGTCGACCGCCTCGATCACGAAGCCGGCCTCGGTGCCGTTGACCCGCAGCCGCGGCCCGGGCGCCGGCGTCACCAGCGACGCGCGCAGGTGCGAGACCACGCCGGAGTCGTGGGCGAGGGCGATGAAGGCGTCGTCGTCGGCCGGCCCGCCACGGGCGTTGGCGACCTCGCCGTAGACGTCGTCGACCGGCCCGAACAACACCAGGGCCTGGTCTACGAGGTGCGTGCCGAGGTCGAGCAGCACCCCGCCGCCGCGCTCCGGAGGGACCGAGTCGCGCCAGGCGCCGGCGCGAAGCTCGGGCTTCCAGCGCTCGAACCGCGACTCGTAGCGCCGCACCTCCCCCAGCCTGCCCTCGTCGAGCAGCCGGCGCACGGTGAGCTGGTCGGAGTCCCAGCGCCGGTTGTGAAAGACGGTCAGCGGCACGCCGCGCTCGTCGGCGAGCCCGACCAGCGCCCGCGCCTCCGCCCCGGTCGGCGCCAGCGGCTTGTCGACCACTGTCGGCAGACCCGATTCGATCGCGCGCTCGGCGAGCGGGACGTGGGCGTCGTTGGCGGTCGCGATCACGACCAGCCCGTGCTCGTCCGCGCGCTCGAAGACCGCGTCGGCGCTGGGCTCGACCGTGACGCCGGAGTGGGCACCGCGCGCCACCTCGGCTCGCTCTGGGTTGGTGGTCACCACGGTCGCCAGCTCGAGCCCCGGCGTCGCCGAGATCAGCGGCGCGTGGAAGACCGAGCCGGCGAGACCGAATCCGATCAGCGCCACCCGGCGGTCGCTCATGCGCGAGGGGGCCCGGCCTCGAGCCTGCGGCGAGCCTCCTCGAGCGGGCCGCGAAACCAGTCGAGGCGCTCGATCCACCAGGTGAGGCCGACCTCGCGATATGACTCGACCAGCTCGAAGTCCGCCGCCGGGTCGAGGCCGTCGCTGTAGCCCTCGATGGCGACGTCGTAGGGGGCGCCCGGGTCCTCGCGGTGCTCGTCGACGTAGGCGACGATCTCGGCGAGCTGCTCAGGGGTCATGGTCTCGGTCTCGCCGACGTCCTGGTGGAGCGGGAACACCCCGTCCCAGCGCGCCGCCCGGCGGAACGGGCGCCTCGACGGCCAGCGCCCGGCGATCCACACCGGCGGGCGCGGCTTCTGCACGGGCGTCGGCAGGAATTGCGCTCCCCGGACCGTGAAGTGCTCGCCGTCGAAGTCGAACGGCTCGCCGCTCCAGAGGCCGGTCACGACCTCGAGGCCCTCGTCGAGCATCGCCGCGCGCACCCGCGGGTCGGCCTCGTCGCCGAAGACGGCGAACTCCGCCCCGCTCTGGGAGCCGAGGCCGGCGCCGAACACGAGCCGCCCCTCGGAGAGGATGTCGAGCGAGGCGGTCTCGCGGGCGACCTTCTGCGGGCGCCGGCGCGCCAGCGGAGTGACCATTGCCCCCAGCCGGACCCGCTCGGTGGTCTGCGCGATCGCCGCCAGCGCGATCCACGGATCGGCGGCCGGCTGTCCGGTCTCGCGCTGAATGTGGTCCCAGAGAAAGACGCCGTCCCAGCCGCGCGCCTCGGCCTCGACCCCGAGCTCGACCAGCAGCCTGACGTCCCCGAGCTCGCCTAGGTTCGGAAGCCCGACCGCGTAGCGAACCTGCTCGGCGGGGCGAATCGTCAGCGTGCCTGTGCCCGGCGGTTGCCGGGTCAGGGCGTCGATCGTCACCGCGCCCAGCAAGACGGCGCCGGTGATCATGAACTTGATGTCGGAGTCGAGCGCCAGCAGGTCCATGCCGTTCGAGATCGAGCCGATGACCACGGCGCCCAGCAGCGCCGACCAGACGTAGCCGCGGCCGCCGAACAGGCTGGTGCCGGCGATCACCGGGCCGGCGATCGCCAGCAGCAGGACGTCGCCGGTGCCGGACTGCTGGTTGACCGACAGCAGGCGCGAGGCGGCGAGGATGCCGCCGAAGGCCGCCAGCGTCGAGGCGAGCGTGAACACGCTCAGCTTGATCGCCCTGACGTTGATCCCGGCGCGCCGCGCGGCCTCCTCGTTCCCGCCGACGGCGAACACGTGGCGCCCGTAGCGGGTGCGCTCGGTGACGAAGGTGAAGAGGACCATCAGCGCGACCACGATCACCGCCGCCAGCGGCACGCCGCGGTCGGAGTTGAGGATCGCGACCGCGGCGATCACAGACGCCGCGACCAGCGCGATCTTGACCACCTCGCCGGCGATCGGCGCCACCCCCAGCCCGGCTCTCTCCCTTCGCATTCGGGCTAAGAACAGGCTCCCGGCGTAGGCGACGATCGCCGCTATCCCGAGGATCCACCCGATCACCGGGTCGAAGAAGGTGGTGGTGAGGTCGGTGATGATGCTCGGCGGCAGGTTCACCGAGCCGGTGTCACCGAGCACGTATAAGAGCGCGCCCTGCCAGGCGAGCAGGCCGGCGAGGGTGACGACGAACGAGGGGATCCCGAAGGTGGTGACGATGAAGCCGTTGAAGGCGCCGATCGCGAACCCGACCGCGAGGCCGGCGGCGATGCCGAGGATCGGCGCCCAGCCGTGCTGGACGGTCTCGACCGCCATCACCCCGGCGGCGAGACCGCTGACCGCGCCGATCGAGAGGTCGATCTCGCCCAGCAGCAGCACCAGGACGACGCCGATCGAGATCGTCGCCACCGCGGCGATCTGCAAGGTGAGATTCGAGAGGTTGATCGCCGACAGGAAGCGGTCGTTGGCGATCTGGAAGATGGTCCAGATCACCGCGATCCCGATGATCACCCGGACCGAGGCGAGGTCGCCGCGGGCCAGCGCCCGGAACGCCCGGCGGATCGAGAAGACGTCGCCCTCCTCGGGCGGAGCGGTGCCGATCGTCGTGTCTGGCGCGCTCAAAGCGGCGTCTCCTCGGTCGCCCGCTCCCGGACGTCGGCGCCGGTCATCGAGGCGACGATCTCCTCGCGGCTCGACCCCTCGGCCTTGAACACCTTCGCCATCCGGCCGAGTCGCAGGACAGCGATCCGGTCGCAGACCTCGAAAATGTTGGCGAGGTTGTGGCTGATCACGATCACCGCCAGGCCGCGGTCGCGAAGCCGTTCGATCAGCCGCAGGATCTGCTCGGTCTGGACGATCCCGAGCGCCGCGGTCGGCTCGTCGAGCAGCACCAGCTTCGGCTCGCCGAGCAGCGAGCGGGCGATCGCCACCGCCTGGCGCTGGCCGCCGGACAGCATCGCCACCTCGGTGCGGACGCTGCGCAGTGTCGTCACCCCGAGCCCGCTCAGCAGCTCGACTGCCTTCTGCTCCATCGCCACCTCGTCGAGGACGCTGATCCCCGGCAGGTGGTTGGCCTCCTCCTGGCCGAGGAAGAGGTTCGCGACGACGTCCAGGTTCTCGGCCAGCGCCAGGTCCTGGTACACGGTCGCGATCCCGATTACGGTCGCGTCGTGGGGCGTCGACATCTTCACGGGGCTGCCCTGCCAGAGGATCTCGCCCGAGTCCGGCGGCTGGGCGCCGGAAATCGCCTTGATCATCGTCGACTTGCCGGCGCCGTTGTCGCCCACCAGGCCGACCACCTCGCCCGGGTAAAGCTCGAGCGAGACGTCCTTCAGCGCCTCGACGGCGCCGAAGCTCTTGGAGACGCCCTTCAGCGCGAGGAGAGGTTGCGACCCCGAACCGGGTCCAGATGCAGCTGCCGTGCTCTGGCTTGACTCCATCCTCTCCTCTCCTCGCGCGTCAGGCTATCCAATGGCGACTACTCGATTCCGGCGTCCTTGCAGTCCTGCGCGAACTGTTGCGTGCAGATCTCCTGCACGGACCAGTAGCCGTCCTTGACCACGGTGTCCTTGACGTTGTCCTTGAACACGGGGATCGTGTCGGTGATCGCCGTCGGGACGTCCTCGGTGTTGTTGTTCTCCGACCCGTTGATGACGTCCGAGTCGGCCGGGTCCTCACCGTTGATGACCGCGACCGCGAGCGCGGCGGCGTCGTCGGCAAGCGGCTTGATCGGCTTGTAGACCGTCATGTACTGCTCACCGGCGATCACCCGCTGGACTCCGGCCAGCTCGGCGTCCTGGCCGGTGACCGGGACCGTCGACGGGTCGATGCCGGCGCCCTTGAGCGCCGCGATCGCGCCGCCGGCGGTGCCGTCATTGGCCGCCAGCACGCCGAAGAACCCGTCGTTGCCGAGCGCGGTGATCGCCTGGTCCATCTCGGTCTGGGCGTTCTCCGGCAGCCAGTCGGGCGTGTCGTACTCCTTGGCGACGTCGATGCCCTTCTGCTCGAAGACGGCGGTTGCGCCTTCCTTGAAGAGCTTCGCGTTGTTGTCCTTCGGGTCGCCGTTGATCTGCACGATCGGCCCGGTCGGGTGGTTGTTGTCCTCGAGCGCCTTGGCCAGGGCGTCGCCCTGCTGCTTGCCGACCTCGGGGCTGTTGAACTCCGCGTACGCCGCCAGGTCGGCGTCGAGGATCAGCCGGTCATAGCTGATCACCGGGATGTCGGCCTGCGAGGCGCGGGTCACCATGGCCCCCGCCGAGGTCGAGTCGACCGGGTCTAGGACCATCACGTCGACGCCCTGGGTGACCATCGCCTCGACCTGAGACTGCTGCTTGGTCGGGTCCTGGTCGGCGTTCTGGTAGAGGACGTCGCAATCCGGGCAGAGCTTTGCTACGGCCTGCTCGAACAGCGGCTTGTCCTGGGTCTCGTAACGAGCCGTCTGGGTCTCCGGCAGCAGGAAGCCGATCGTTCCGCTCCCTCCGCCTGTTGCGCTGGTCTCGCCGGTGTCGGTGGTGTCGTCGTCGTCTCCTCCGCACGCCGCGATACCGAAGACGGCGAGCAGTACGACGACCGGCAGCACGACGAGGCGCAGCCATCTACTCCTGTGTGACACGGGGTATTCCTCCTTACGTTTGAACACGCTTGCTTCCTCTCTCGTGCGCCGGTACCCGGCGCGTGTGGTTTCGGGTTGATTTCAAGCTCATGCCGCGATCGCCTCCGGGACGGCGAAACGGTCGGATTCCTGCATCACCAGCGCCAGGGCGCCAAGCAGCTCTGCGCGCTCGCCGAGCACCCCGGCGACGATCTCGAGGTCGTCGCTGGCGCTCGGGATCGCGTTGCGGCGCACAGCCTCGCGCATCGGCTCGAGCAGGGTCTCGCCGGCCACCGACAGATCGCCGCCGACGATCACGCACTGGGGGTTCAGCAGGTTGCAGAGGTTCGCGACCGCGATCCCGATCGCCCGCCCGGCGTCGCCGATCAGCCGCTCGGCGGCGGCGTCTCCGGACTCGGAGAGCTCGAGCAGCCGCCGGGTCGAGACCCGCTCTGCGCGGCTCTCGGAGAGCAGATCGGCGATCGCCCGGGTCGAGGCCAGGGTCTCGAGGCAGCCGCGGTTTCCGCAGCGGCAGACCGGCCCGCCCTCGGCGATCACGGTGTGGCCGATCTCGCCGGCGGTGCCGCCGACGCCGTGCTGGATCCGCCCGCCGGAGATCAGCCCGGCGCCGATCCCCGAGGAGACCTTGATGTAGGCGACCTCGCTCTTGCCGCGCCCGGCGCCCCAGACGAGCTCCGCGAGCGCGCCGAGGTTGGCGTCGTTTTCGACCTCGACCGGCATCCCGAGCCGGACGCCCGCCTCGGCGGCGGCGTCTACCCCCACCCAGCCGGGGAAGATCGAGGCGGCCTGGACGGCGCCGGTGGTGCGGTCGATCGGCGCCGGGATGCCCATCCCGACCCCGATCACCCGGCTGCGGTCGGCGCCCGCCTCGTCGAGCACCTGGTCGACGAACTCGACCGCGGCGTCGAGGCCCTCGCGAGCCGAGTGGTCGACGTCGATCTCGCGCCAGGTCTCGGCCAGCACGGTGTGTGAGAGATCGGAGACCGCGACCCGCAGGTGGCGGTGGCCGAAGTCGATCCCGAGGGCGAGACCGGCGGAGCTGTTCAGCGACACCATCACCGGCGGGCGGCCGGCGTGGGCCTCGCCGTCGGGCGAGGAGTCGCGCTCGCCGGCCAGCCCGGAGTCCAGCAGGTCGGAGACGATCGTCGACACGGTCGAGCGCGAGAGGCCGGTGATGCGGGCGAGCTCGGCCCGGCTCGCGACCCCGCGCTCGCGCAGCGCGTCGATCACCTGCTTGCGATTGGCCTCGCGCAGCGAGGCCAGTGAACCGCTCCTCCGGGCCACAGCCAGCGAATCCATTCACATCCGCCCGAGTTTGTCAAGGCTTAGGCCATATTTTCTTCGTTAACCCGGTTGGTATGTCCGGATACCGGCGTTATTCGCGCCTACGGCCGCCGACTAAAGCTGAGGCTTGCGAGCTACGGGGTGGTACTCACTTCGGTGAGGACTCTCGCCCTGGGGGTCCCACCGAGCGCCGGCGAGGCCTCCGAGGAAGTCCAGACGGTCGTCTCCAGAAAGCGCTTGAACGCCGTTGCTTCCTCGACGCTGTCGAAGTCCAGCGAGACGTAGATGTACTTGTCGTCGTCGACCGGCTGGCGGACGCGCTGCGCGCGGACTCCGGCCTTCCTGCGGGCGTCCTCGAATCGACCGAAGGCAGCCAGCCATGTCTGCAGGTCGGTGATCGGGTGTTCGATGTGCAGCGTCGCCATTGGCGCCCCCTTGATCGGTGGACACGGTGATCCCGCCTGCCGTTGCATCATTCGGTCAACGCGATCACAGAGGAGTATCGATGAGCGAGTACGCAGTCGCCCGCCTGGAGGACATCGGGGAGATCAGCGACGGCCGCGAGCCGTGGCGTCCGGTGCGCCACCACTTCGGCATCACGTCGTTCGGGATCAACTCCTGGACGGGTCGGGAGGCGGGAGACAGGATCATCAACGAGCACGACGAGGAGGGCGAGGATGAGGAGCTCTACTTCGTCCAGAGCGGCCGAGCCAGGTTCGAGCTCGACGGCGAAGGCGTGGATGCGCCGGTCGGCACGTTCGTCTTTGCCCGTCCGGGCGTGAAGCGGACGGCGTTCGCCGAGGAGCCTGGGACGACGATTCTCGCGACGGGGGGCACGCCGGGGCAGGTCTACACGCCGACCGGCTGGGAGCTCTGGGCCCCGGCTGGCCGGCTCTACCAGGAGGGGCGGTACGCCGAAGCGGCCGACCTGGCTCGGGACCTGGCCGCGGCACACCCGGAGTACCCGGCGCTCCTCTACAACCTCGCCTGCAGCGAGAGCCTCGCCGGGCGCAAGGCCGACGCGATCGAGCATCTGCGGCTCGCGATCGAGAGGTCGGACAGCGTTCGGTCTTACCTGGCGGAGGACTCAGACCTCGACCCTCTCCGCGAGGAGCCGGAGTTCCAGGCGCTCGCTCGCCGGCTGAGCAAGGCGACTATTGCGCGACGGCTTGGCCCTAGCCGTGGCCCGCCTGCGCCTGTGCCAGCGCCTCGAAGTTCTCATACAGGGCTTCGGCCCCGAATCGCTCCCGCGCCCGTCGCGCCGCCGGCCCGACCCGCTCCCAGAGTCCCTGGACCCAGAGCCAGTCCAACACGAGTCCTCGATCCAGCACGTCGTTCTTGACCAGCGTCCCGATGGTCTCCCCGAACGCGAGGATCGTGCGAACCGGGGGGTCGTTGCTGTCGGCGGTCTCCGGGTCGAACTCCTCGTCGAAGACCACTCCGAGCGCCTCCCCGAGGTCGATCATCGCACCCCACTGGGCCAGCTGGACGAGCAGGATCGCGTCCTCGTGACTTGCCGGCGACATCGCCGCACCTCCTTCGTCGGGACCGAGAACTGTCGGAGCCGGATCGTACGCCGCCGTGCATTCCGGCCCGGCGGCGACCGGAGGGTGTGCGCTCGGTGCGCTGGGCTGCCCGATCAGGCCGTGAGCAGCCGATGGACCGGATTGACCTCCGGATCAACGTCAGGGGGGCCGTTGTCGCCGGCCAGCTCTCGAATCGCCGGAAGCAGCTTCTCCTCGCGGAACTGATCGAACCTCTCGCGCGAGTCCCACACCGTGATCACGCGCCATCCCTGCCCGACGGGCCCGGCGATGTGAACCTGGCAACCCTCGGGAAGCTGGTCGCCGGACATCGCCTTGGCCGAGACCGCCTCGTACATGTCCGCGGTGAGACCGGGAGCGACTGCCGACACGACTACTGCCATGACGTTCTCCTCTCAGGGGGTGGCTCGGGAGTGCGAGTCGCCGATCCTCTCACCCGCGGCCACCCGCCGCATAGGATCCCGCGCGATGGCCGACCCCGAGGTCCCCGCCGAGGCCGAGCGCCTCAACCCGGTCGAGCTCCAAGAGCTCGTCGAGCGCGCCGACGAGGGCCCGGTGGTGATGCTCAACCTGCTCGACTTCAAGCCCGACGGCGGGGCCGAGCGCTACCTCGAGTACGCCGAGGCGATCGAGCCGATGCTCGAGCGCGCCGGAGCCCGGGTGCTGTTCGCCGGCCGGGGCAACCCGGCGCTGATCGGCCCCACCAAGTGGGACCTGGTGGCGCTGGTCGAGTACCCGACCCGGCGAGCATTCCTGGACATGGCCGGCTCGGCCGAGTACCAGGCGATCGCCCACCTGCGCACCGAGGCGCTCGAGCGCACCGAGCTTCACCCTCTCGACCCGGCTGCCGATGGTTAGTGCGCAGCCCCTTTAGGGGGCGGCGTTAGAGTCTGTCGCGCAAGCGCCCGCTGGGTCCGATCTTCCCTCGCCCTTCGAGCTTCATCCGTCCGCAGAGGGAACATCCGGACCGGCGATTTGCAAACCACCTCGGTTAAGACCTATCTGACACGGCTTCGGGCCTGGGTGAAGGCGCACCCGGTGGCGGTCACGGTCGCCGGCAGCACGATCGTCGCGCTGGCGCTGGTCGTCGGGCTGTGGAGCAAGCGAGGCGACTTCGCCTCCGCGCTCGGCGACGCGCCGTGGTGGATCCTCGGTGTCGCGATCGTGCTCCAGGTGGTCTGGCTGGTCCTTCGAAGCGAGGCCTGGAACGTGTGCGTCGGCGCCGCCGGCGGCTCGGTCACCCGCCGGCGCCTCTACCGGGCCTCCGCCGTGGGCTACCTCGGCAACCTCTTCAACGCCAACTTCGGCGCCGGGGTGAGGATCGCGGCGCTGCGCCGCTCGGCGCCCGCCGACAGCCCCGGCGTCTCGGCGCTGATCGCCGCCGAGGTTCCGATCATCGTGATCGAGGGGGCGCTGGTCGCGCTCTGCTCGTTCACCCTCGTCGGCCCGCTCGGGCTGCCGTGGTGGCTGCCGCTGGTCTTCATCGCCCTCGGCGCCGGTGTGATCGCCGGCCTCGCCCGGCTCGCCAAGGGCAAGCGCGACGGGTTCTGGGAGGGGCTGGCGGTGATGCGCGGATTGAATGGCCGGGTGCAGATCATCGCCCTGGTGATCTTCGCGGTCATCGCCCAGGTGGTCCGCAACTGGCTCGTGTTGAAGGGGATCGGCGTCGACGTCTCCTGGTTCGACGCGATGGCCCTGCTGATCGGGGCCGCGGTGCTCGGGATGCTGCCGGTCGGGCCGACTCTGGGGGTAGCGACCGCGGTCGTCATCCTCGGCGCCAACGGGGTCGCCATCACCGCCGCCGCCGGGGCGATATTGACCGCGACCGCCGCGGTCGGCGCCCTCTGCTTCGCCGCCTGGGCGCTGGTCGACCGAATGCGCCGACAGCCGGTCGCGCTGGCAACGCCGCTTCCGGGCTGACGGCGGCGTGAGGTCAGCCGGCATCGGCGTCCACCGCCTCAGGTTCGCTGACGCTTCAACGACACGACAGTCGTGAGGGTAGGTTGCTGATGTGACTGACCCCGTCCGCGACCACGACCTCGTCGTCTACGGGGCAACCGGCTTCGTCGGAGTACTGACAGCTGGGTACCTCGCCCGGCAGGCCCCACCCGATGTCCGGATCGCGCTCGGCGGCCGCTCCCAGGCCAAGCTCGAGCAGACGCGCGCCGAACTCGGCGTTGACTGGCCGCTCGTAATCGCCGACTGCCAGGATCGCGATGCGCTCGCGGCGCTGGCGGAGTCTGCGCGCGTCGTGGCGACCACGGTCGGCCCTTACTTCAAGTACGGCAAGCCGCTCGTCGAGGCCTGTGCGGCCGCGGGGACGCACTACGCCGACCTCACTGGCGAGGTGCTGTTCATGCGCTGGGCGATCGACGCCGCGGACGCCAAGGCGCGGGGCAGCGGGGCCAGGATCGTCCACACCTGCGGCTTCGACTCGATCCCATCCGACATCGGCACGCTGCTTTTGCACGAGGAGGCGCAAGCGGGCGGTCATGGGGAGCTGGAGGAGACGTTCTTCGTGGTCAAGGCCATGAGAGGCGGCGCGAGCGGAGGGACGATCGACTCGGCGCGAACGGCGGTCGACACGGTGAAGAAGGACCCACCGAGCCGCCGCGTGCTCGCCGATCCGTACGCCCTCAGCCCAGACCGCGAGGCGGAGCCGGATCTCGGCTCCGAGCGGGACTCCCTGAAGCCGCTCCACGACGACCGCCTCGGCGGCTGGATGGCGCCGTTCGTGATGGGCAGCGTCAACACGCGCGTCGTGCGTCGCAGCAACGCGCTACGGGACCATGCCTACGGCCGTCAGTTCCGCTACCGCGAGCTGATGCTCACGGGCGGCGGGCCGCTCGGCCTGGCGAAGGCCACCGGCATCGCGGGCGGCCTCGCGGGCATGTTCGCGGGTCTCGCGACGCCGGGTACTCGTCAGCTGCTCGACCGCGTTCTCCCGGACCCCGGCGAGGGACCCGACGAGAGCACCAGGGAGCGCGGCTTCTTCAATATCGACATCCACGCAACGACGAGCAGCGGCAAGCGACTTCGCTGCGAAATCCGCGTCCAGGGCGATCCCGGTTACAAGGCGACGGCGGTCATGCTCGGCGAAAGCGCGCTCTGCTTGGCGCTCGACGATCTGCCCGACGCGGCGGGCGTGCTCACGCCCGCTTCAGCCATGGGCCACGTTCTCGCCGACCGCCTCATCGCGGCGGGGCAGAGCTATCGCGTCGTGGTTGAGTGATCAGATCTGACGTAAGCGCGTCGCGGTCGAGAGCTTCTCCGCGAACTTTTCACCTAACGCGACCCGAGAGGAGTAGGCTTGTTCGAGCTGGCCCTGCGGCCAACAATTCTGGCTGAGGAGCGTTCTTACGCCGACACGCGACTAGCGCGGCGAGGTATCTCTCTCCGAGGCAAACGGAATCGACTGCGGGGTCAGTCGCGTCTTGCGCCCGGCTAGAGCGGACCTACCGCTTCTCGTCCAAAGCGGAACGATCCGCCTCGCGTCCTGCTCGCCACCCGTTCAGTGCAGGGAGGCCGCGTCTCGCGTGGCGAGCCCTCGGATCGGTCCGGCCATGGACTTAGCGTCAACGCATATGCCCTACGGGGATGCAGATTGGAAGCGTGTTTCCGCTCAGGTTGTCGTCGGCAACGCCTGTGTACGGTGCAACCGGCCGGCTGAGCATGCCCACCATGTCCTTCCCCGCAGCTTCGGGGGGTCCGACGATCCGTCCAACCTCGTTCCCGTCTGCAGTCGTTGCCATCCGTCGCTCGAGCGTGTAGCGCGTCAGCGGGCTTACTGGCTCGGGTACCGCCCCGTCGCCGCAGGCGAGGTTCCTCGGCGTGTGCAACGTGCACGTCAGGTCCCGAGAGTTGCCCGGAGCGTTGCTACCCGCAGCGCTCTCGCTGAGTTGCTCGCGGGGCCGGCCGGCCCGGTGAGCGACGAGCAGTAGCGCTTCTCGTCCGAGGCGCAACTTTCGTCCTCGCTTTGGGTCCCCAGAACATATGCGCAGATTCGCGGCACTCTCGCTCCGATGAAGCGGATTGCCGCTATCGCTGTGGCATTCGTGGCCTTTGTCCCACTCGCGTTCGCGAAGCCAACCCCGATTGTCCTTACGGCTGGCGACGACGCTTACCGGGACAACAACAAGTGGCACATCATCCTGGCCGAGGGCGGCGACGACAAGGTGTGGGGTCGCGGCGCTGGCGACCGCATTTACGGCGGCCGCGGCAACGATCACCTACGCGGCGGCATGGGTAAGGACCAGCTCTACGCGGGACCTGGCAACGACAAGGTAGTCGGCTTTGGCGACGAGGGCCAGATCGACCTGCTGGACTGCGGGCCGGGTGAGCAAGACGCGGCCAACCGGGGAGCCCGCGACATCGTTGATCCGAGTTGTGAATTTGTCAGGAACGGACCGGCACTGCCCGGTACGGTGACTTCCGCCTGAGCCCCGACGGTACGGCCTGCATCCTCTTCTCCGTCCCAGAGGCCCTGTTCGAAGCATCCTTTGCGATCTATCTCATCGTCAAGGGATTTCGGCCTTCGCCGGTCCTCGGCGCGGCAGCGAGGACATAGTCGCTTTGGATGAAGAAGCGGCACTACCGCTTTGCATGGAATGCGGCTATCTGGCCAGCCCTGGCTAGGCTGCGGTGCCGACGCTTGCAGACCGCAGTTGCTTGGAGGACGCTGATGCCGGACACCACCTGCCATATGTCGATCTCGCTCGATGGCTTCGTCGCCGGGCCGGACCAGAGCCGGGAGAATCCGCTGGGGAAGCGCGGCAGGGAGGTCCATAGCTGGCACCTCGGCGACGAGCGCGCGAACGACGCCGACGCGACGGCAGAGGGCTGGCTCATGCGACCGCGCGGGGCCTACGTGATGGGCCGCAACATGTTCGGGCCGATCCGCGGCGAGTGGGATGAGGACTGGAATGGATGGTGGGGCTCCGAGCCGCCGTACCACGCGCCGGTCTTCGTGCTCACCCACCACGCCCGCGAGCCGATCGAGATGGAGGGCGGCACGAGCTTCCACTTCGTCACCCAGGGCTTCGAGGCCGCATACGCGCAGGCGCGTGAGACGGCCGGCGAGGATGGCATCGACATCGCGGGCGGCGCCTCGACCGTCCGTCAGGCGCTCGCCGCCGGAGTGATCGACGAACTCACGCTCGACGTGGCCCCCGTCCTTTTAGGGTCCGGCGAGCGGCTGTTCGACGGAGTCGAGTCACTCGGGTTCGAGCCGGTCGAGGTGCTCCACTCTCCGCTCGCCACGCACATCCGCTACCGGCGGCGGGGTGAGTGAGGAGATAGCCGCTTCGGACGAAAGGCGCTTACTCCGCATAGGAAGCGGAAGTTCTGGGAGATACTGACCGCGCGATGTCGGAGGAGACCGTCGAGATCTTGCGTCAGATCTTCACTCTGGTCAGCGACCGAGGAATCGTTGCGGCAACCGCCGCCTTTGGCGACCTGCTCGACCCGGCGTTCGAGCTCGAGGAAGCGTCAAACGTTCCCGACCGCGAGCGCCACTCAGGCCGGGAGGCTTTCATCGCCAACATCGCCAAGCTGGAGGAATCATTCGAGGAGCTGACGCTGGAGCCGGTCGAGTTCATAGATCTCGATGACAAGCTCGTTGTCGTCCTGTCGATCGCCGGACGCGGGCGCTCCGGCGGCGCTTCCGTGGACACCACCGTCACCCAGCTCTGGACCCTGCGCGACGGCAAGGCGGTGTCGCTGCGCGATTTTGCGACGAAGTCTGCGGCGCTCGAGGCCGCAGAAGGAGCAGCTGAGTCGCGGTAAAGGGCTACTCGTCGTCCAAAGCGCAACCATTCTCCTTGCACCCGACCTCCGTTCGCCAACATCACGGGGTGACCTCGACCAAGCCAGAGCAGGGAGCCGAGCAGGCTCCCCGGGCCGATAAACCTTCCCGGAAGCGGGAGGCCCAACAGCGCGCCGACCTGCTCAGTGCGCTCGGCGGTCCGCAGGGAGTCGCCGACTCCAGCCTGCCGGCGCTTGTGTTCGTGATCGCCTACACGGTCGGCGGCAACGAGATCAGCTTCGCGGCCTCGTGCGCGCTCGGAGTTGCCGTGCTGATGGCGGCGGTGCGGATCGCCCGGCGCCAGACCCTCCAGTTCGCCCTCGCTGGGCTTGCCGGCGTCGCGATCGCTGCCTTCGTCGCGGATCGCACCGGCCGTGCTGAGGACTTCTTTCTTCCCGGCCTGCTGCTCAACCTCGGCTACGCGCTCGCGTACCTGATCTCGATTGCTGTCCGCCGGCCGCTGCTCGGGCTGATCGTCGGTCCGATCACGGGCGAGGGGATGTCATGGCGAGACGATCCCGAGCGGCTGCGGCGCTACACGCTCGCGAGCTGGATCTGGGTCGGCGTCTTCGCGCTGCGTTTCGCCGTTCAGCTGCCGCTCTATCTCGCCGGAGCCGTGCTTGCGCTTGGGATCGCGAAGACTGCGATGGGCCTGCCGATCTTTCTGATCGCGATCTGGCTGTCGTACCTGGTCCTGCGCGAGACCGATCCACAACGGGCACGCGAACCGGCGCGCAGTTGAAGCCCGAGGCGCCTGCTCGCATGTTCCACGCTCAAGGAGCGGCGAGCCGCGGATCGACATCGCTCACCTGGTGGGCCGTCTCGCCATGGTCGACGCTGCTCTCGCAAGCGGTCCCTGGAGAATGCTCCGCTTTTCGTCCAAAGCACTACATCAGGCTGGCGCCCAGGACAATAGGCCGAAGTCCTCGGCCTCGGATCAATAGAGGACTGACGGAAACCAGGAGCCCTGCGGATCTCGGTAGTCCCCGAGCGCCATCACGTTCATTGGCTTCACCAGCCGCAGCCCCTGTTGGAGAGACCACCTAAAGAGCTCGGAGCGCAATGGGGCTAGGAACGCGAGTGGCTCGTCAATCGACGCTGCTGCACCAACCATCAGCGCCTGCATGTCAGCTGCAGTCTCGGCGACGCCGTGATTCATCGGCCAGAAGCTGACTGCGGAGGCATAGGCGACGATCCGACCGTCGCGAAGCGCTACGAACGGCGTAAATGCCTGCTGTGCGTCGCGAAGCTCGTTCGTGCGCTCATACCCATGAACCGCTAGGCACAGCTCTTCGCATGCGTCGAGATCCTGGTCTTCGAGCGGACGGACCTCGTGGTCTGAGAGGGCGCGCTCGCGGGGGCTCCCGGTAACGACTGCGACCCCCTCCTTGACGTCGAACCCAAGGATTTCGTAGAGCGCGAGTGAGCGCATGTGAAAAGCGTCTTGAAGGAGGCGGATGCCCGGGGCTTCCTTGCCACGCTCGAGCACTGCCTCCATGAGCCGGCGCCCCACGCCGGAGTCTTGCCCCTCAGGAGCCACCGTGATTGGCCCGACGCCACGGATGGGGCTGCGCTCATCGAGGAAATTCGAGCCCACGATCTGCCCATCGACCTCCGCGAGAACGCCCCAGATCTGCGGATGGGCGATGAACATGTCCAGCAACCCAGCCGCCGCCTCGAGCGCGGGGAAATCGCGCTGAAAACGGTGATGGTCATGGAGGGCACCGAAAGCTTCGAAGACGATCTCCGCGCACCGTGCCGCATCGGTGGCTTCGGGCTCCCGCAAGGTGATCTTGTCCGCGGACGCTATCGCCATGTTGAACCTCCTCAAGGCTGTCTCAGAATGAGCCTACGTCCGGCCTTGGCTCGGGTCAATCGTCGCCGACCGTGTGAAGCGCTACCTCTGCAGGCCGGCGGCCTCGAGGGCCTCCTCTTTGTTGCGGAAGGCCTGCTCCCGCACGCACCGCTCCCCCGCGAACGTGAACACGAATGCGAACTGGTCCTCGACGGCGATCTGGCTGACGGGACCGGACCCGACCGTCTGCGCGACCGCCACCACCCTGTCCCCGGCGTCGATCAGCTCGACCGGGACGACGTCGTATCCGGACAGCGTCTTCTGGTTCTCCTCGTAGATCAGCCTTATCGCCTGGTTGCCGTGGTGCGTCCCCAGGAGCAGCGTCTCGAACACCACGTCCGGGTCATAGAACTCGACCAGGGCATCGAGGTCACCGCTGTTGTGAGCCTCGAACCCCTTCCTGACCCTCTCCACGTTCTCCTCCGACATCGCCTGCGCAGTATCGCGCGTATTCGTTGCGCTTCCCATGCAAAGCGGAACTCGTATCGCACCGAAGGGGTCTAGCGTCTACATTCGCTCCCGCGATGGAGGGCGCGGAGCATTATTCGAGAGAACTAACGGTCTCGGTCAAGGTGCCGTGCCAAGAGTGCGGCGGCCTGCGCTACATCCAGAGTAAAAGCGGGGCCATTCGATTCCGACAAGTCGACGAAGTGCCGGGCCTGCCGCGGCAGAGGTCTCATCCCGGATGACATGCCTGTCTCTCAGTTGCGAGAGCTACTGAAATGACTTTGGCTGGACCTCTAGAGGGGAAAGGGAGGATAGGAAGCTCGCGCCAAAGTTCCCCGGTATATGGTCAGGAGTCGTGGCAGGGCAAATCGAATCAGTGATCCACTTCATTGACGGCGACGAGCTGGAGGTCCAAGACACCGTTGACGAGATTGATCGGGCAATCGGCGACTTGCGTACGGGGCGCGTCCCGTTAATCAAGGTGCATGGCGCTGGCGGTCGGGAGAGTCGGATCAACGCCAGCCACATCAAGACGGTTCACCGATACGAGACGTCCGCCTGACCCCGAGAGGGAGTTGTGCTCGACGCGGTCGGAACGCAACGCACGTTGCAGACGTCGCTGGCGGCCGCGTCATGTCCTGCTTTCCATGCAAAGCGGCATGTGCTGCTTCTTCATCCAAAGCGACTATGTCCTCGCTGCCACGCCGAGGCCCGGCGAAGGCCGAAATCCCTTGACGATGAGATAGATCGCAAAGGACTACGACGACGTGGCCCCGGAGCTCGTCGGGGCCGAGTGGCTCAGGAGTTAGAGCCACTCGGTCGCCCCCGAGCGAGGGCATGTGCAGCCGTTCGAACGGCGTGCGCAGACGTTCGATACCGTCACCTAGCAGAGCTTCCGGAACCCGGTGCGGACCTCCTCTGACAAGAGCTCCGGCTGCTCCCAGGCCGCGAAGTGCCCGCCCTTGTCGAGCTTGTTGTAGTGGATGAGCTTGGGGTAGGCCGCCTCCGCCCAACTCTGCGGCGGCGTGTAGATCTCGTCAGGAAAGACGCTCACGGCCACCGGGATGTCCACGATCGCCGAGGCGGAGGTCGGCGCGGTCGGCCAGCCCTTCGGGTCGAAGAAGTTGACCCTGTCTTCCCAATAGATGCGCGCCGAAGAGACCCCCGTGTTCGTCAACCAGTAGTGGGTGATGTTGTCGAGCACGTCGTCTCGTGTCAAGGCCGTCGTGATCGCCGTCGATAAAGGCGCGAAAGATACGCTCCATGCTCGTCGAGTCGTGGTCGATCATCCAGGCGGCCAGGCCGACCGGGGAATCCGCAAGTCCGTACAGCGCCTGCGGGTGGGTCGCGCTCTCGATTGCATAGCCCGCGTCCGTCGCGAAAAACGAATTCAGCTTCTCGTAGTTGCGGGTTTCCTCGTCATCGAGACCGGAGGGCGCCGCGCCGGACTGGATCCCCGCTGAGACGTCGGGTCGAACAGCACCAGCGAAGTTGGTGTGGATGCCGAGCAACCCGGGAGGCGCCTGCGCACCCATCACATCGACCATTTCCGCGCCCCAATCGCCGCCCGTGGCGACGTAGCGGTCGTAGCCCAGGCGCTGCATCAGCTCGGCGTTAGGCACGCGCGATGTGCTCGGGGCCCCAGCCGGTCGTTGGTCGGCTTGCCCGAGAACCCGTAGCCGGGCATCGACGGGATCACCAGATGTAAACGCGTCCGCTGCGCTCGCGCCGTGCGCGGTCGGATTGGTCAGTGGATCGATGATCTTCAGCTGCTCGATGACCGATCCGGGCCATCCGTGACAGACGATGAGTGGCAACGCATCGTCATCGTCCGAGCGAACGTGGATGAAGTGGATGTCGAGCCCATCGATCTCCGTGATGAAGTGCGGTAGGGCCTTCAGCTTCTCCTCGCACTCGCGCCAGTCGTGCTCCTCCGCCCAGTAGCGCGCGAGCGCCTGCATCGACGCGAGCCGCGGGCCCTGTGAGAGATCGTCGACGGTCTCCTTTTCTGGGAAGCGCGTGGCGACGATGCGCGCACGTAGGTCATCGAGATCCGCCTGGGGGGTCTCGATCGTGAACGGACGGATGGCCGTGGCGTCCGCGGACTTTTCGCTTGTGACAGACATGTGTAAGTTCTCCCAGTTTGGGTATGTCTGCCCACCCTCTGCGCCGCGGGGTGCGCGCGCAAGGTCCGACCGGACGATTCGATCGGACCTATCCGTTTCACCGATCATCACTCGACGATTGGCAGAGCGCGATCGACATCGTGCTGCGCCGCTTTTGAGAAGGGGAACCTCGACGCGGCCGACGAGTTGATCCATCCCGACTTCGTCAACCACGAGGCGCCGCCGGATAACCCGCAGGGCCCGGAGGGGCTCAAGGAGACGGTCAGCTGGCTGCGCGGGCTCTGGGGTCCGATGCGGGCCGAGATCGAGGATGAGATCTGCGAGGGCGACAAGGTTGTCGCCCGCGTGACGATGCACGGGAGACATGTCGGCGAGTTCCTAGGCCAGTCGCCAACCGGCAAGGAGTTCGCCACTGAGCACATCCACGTCTGGCGGCTCGAGGATGGCAAGGTGATCGAGCACTGGTCTGTTCGCGACGATCTGGGCCAGGCGCTTCAGCTGGGATTGATCGGCAGCTAGAGGAGGGTCGCCTCTGCGCCATGGACGAGGAGGTCGTGCCGGTTCTCCATGTCGAGGACGCAGCACGGGCCGTCGCATGGTATGGGCGGCTCGGTTCGTCAAGGAGTGGGAGCATCAGTTCGAACCCGGCTTTCCCTGGTTCGTCTCCGTGGCACGAGGGAATGCCCGGCTTTACCTGTCGGAGCACGAGGGCGACGCTCGGCCGGACACCTTGATCCACCTCTATGTCAAAGACATCGATGCCGTGTCCGAGGAGTTCGGGATTCAGGTCGATGAAGAAGGGCTCGCCGGGCGTGAGTGCGAGTTGGTTGACCCGGACGGCAACCGGCTGCGCGTCGCCACCCGGCGCTCCTCACCACGAAGTCCCGCCGGCCCGTTCCTAGGCCAGTCCGAACCGCCAGTTCGCCACTGAGCACATCCACATCTGGCGGCTCGAGGATGGCAAGGTGATCGAGCACTGGTCTGTTCGCGACGATCTGGGCCAGGCGCTTCAGCTGGGATTGATCGGCAGCCAGAGGAGGGCCCTCTGCGCCCCCGCTGTTCGACCGCATGCGCCGTCAGCCGGTCGCGCTGGCAGCGCCGCTTCCGGGCTAGCCGCCGAGGTCCTTGTTCTCCGGCGCGAACTTGCTGGCGATGAACGTCGCGCCCTGCGGATCGCCGATCACCGTCATCCGTACCCAGGGGGCGTCAAATGGCGGGACGATCACGTTTCCGCCGAGCTCCGTGGCCTTCGCGGCCGTGGCGTCGGCGTCGTCGACCGCAAAGATCACGCTCCAATGCGCCGGCGTGTCGGGCTGGTCGTCCGCGATCGGGGTGATGGCTCGCGACGACGTCCTCGAACCCCTCCGGAGCGTCCGCCTCCGCCATTTGCCTGCGGAGGTCGGGGTTGTCGCGCTCGAGAAAGTCGCCGAACCCGGGCAGCGTCCACATCTCGGCGCCAGCGGGGAGAGTGATCGTCCGCCAGCCGAACACCGAGCCGTAGAACGCCTTCGCGCGGTCCACGTCGCGGGTGTTGAGGCCATTGAGGTTCAGCGAGCCGGGGTGGTTGACGATTCCCGCGCCCGTGTGCTCCTTCGCCTCCCAGAGGTGGAACGCCGCGCCCTCGGGATCGGTACAGACGGCCGTCCGGACGGCGTCCCCGACGTCGAAGGGCTCCATCGCAACGCCGCCGCCGGCATCGCGAACCTTGGACGCGGCCTGGTCGGCGCTCTCGACCCAGATGTAGGTGTTCCACATGGCCATCGGCGGCGCCGCCTCGGGGATCGACCCGACCGCGGCCGCGTCACGTCCGCGCAGCCGGGCGATGAAGTACCTGCCGTCTGACCCCGGCGGCATCACGTCCTCGAACTCCCAGCCGAAGAGGCCGCCGTAGAAGCCCTTCGCGGCCTCCGGGTCGGGCTCGCTCGCATCCACCCAGCAGGGGACCCCCGGGATGTATCCGTCGCGTTCCGGCACGAGCCCGGGCATGTGCTCGTCGGGTTCGGGCATGGCGCTCCTTCCGGTCGTTGACAGGTCGGTGCACCGTACCCGCCGGGAATCGTGCGGCCGAGCGATGGATTTCGGAGCCCCGCCGTGTCCCTATTCACAGAGCGGCAAATACGGCCGCCGAACGACCGGAAAGCGAGAAGCCGGATGAGCTCGAGATCCACACAGACAGGCAAGGGGACCACGACCGCATGGGTGGTCGCCCTGACCGCGATCGGCTCGGTGATGGCCGCGCTCGACACGCTCGTGGTGTCGACGTCGCTGAGCACGATCCGGCTCGATCTGGGTGCCTCGATCGAGGATCTGGAGTGGACGGTCAACGCCTACAACCTGAGCTTCGCGGTGCTGCTGATCACCGCCGCCGCGCTCGGCGACCGCTACGGGCGCCGCGCCTTCTACGCGATCGGGTTGGGCCTGTTCGCCGCGGCCTCGGCGGCGAGCGCGCTCGCGCCCAGCGTCGGCGTTCCTGATCGCAGCCCGGGCGGTCCAGGGGGCCGGCGCGGCTCTGGTGCTGACGCTGGGGCTGACCCTGCTGACCGCCGCCTTCCCGCCCGAGAAGCGCGGCACGGCGATCGGCCTGTTCAGCGCGGTCACCGGGATCGCCGTCGCGCTCGGCCCGCTGGTCGGCGGCGCGATCGCCGAGGGCCTCGACTGGACGTGGATCTTCTGGCTCAACGTCCCGATCGGCCTGGCCGCGATCCCGCTCGTCCTCGCCCGGATCGAGGAGAGCTTCGGCGGCGACACCGGTCTCGACATTCCCGGCCTGGCGCTGATCAGCGGCGCCGCCTTCGCGATCGTCTGGGGGCTCGTGCGTGGGAACTCCGTCGGCTGGGACAGCCTCGAGATCATCGGAGCGCTCGCGGCCGGCCTGGTGCTGGTGGTGGCGTTCATCGCCCGGGAGTTGCGGGCGGCGGAGCCGATGGTGCCGATGCGCTTCTTCCGTTCCCGCGCCTTCTCGGCGGGCAACGCGGCGATCTTCTTCACCCTCGCCTCGCTGTTCGGCGCCGTCTTCTTCTTCGCGCAGATGCTGCAGACGGCGCTCGGCTACGGGCCGCTCGAGGCGGGCCTGCGGCTGATGCCGTGGACCGTCACCTTCATCACCGTTGCCCCGCTGGTCGGCAGCCTGGTGGACCGCTTCGGCGAGCGTCCGTTCATGGTCACCGGACTGTCCCTGCAGGCGCTGGGGATGGGCTGGATCGCGCTGATCGCGGACTCCGGACTCACCTACTCGGAATTCCTGCTGCCGTCGATCGTCGCCGGCGTCGGGGTCTCGATGGCGATTCCCGCGGCGCAGAACTCGGTGGTCGGCTCGTTCTCCGTCGAGGACATCGGCAAGGCCGCCGGCGCCAACAGCATGATGCGCGAGCTCGGCGGGGTCTTCGGCGTGGCGGTCGCGGCGGCGGTGTTCGCCGGCGCCGGCAGCTTCGCCTCGCCGGATGCCTTCCTCGACGGGTTCGCGCCCGCGGTCGCCGTCCTCGCGGGGTTCTCGCCGATCGGTGCGATCGTCGCCCTCGCCCTGCCGGGCCGCCGGCGGACGGCCGAGCCGGTCTCGGTCGGTCCGGTCCCGGCGCTCGAGGGCGCGGGCCGGAGCTGAGGACAATTGAGGAGACGATGACGCCGCCCCGCTCCAACCCGGTCGTCCACCTGGAGCTCCACACGGGTGACCTGCCGCAGGCCCGCGACCTCTACGCGGAGCTCTGCGGCTGGCGCCCGGAGCGGATCGAGACGCGAGCCGGCTCCTACCTCTCCCTCGAGCTCGGCGGCGGGCTCGGGGGCGGGATCGTCGAGTGCGCTACCCGGCGCCCGATCTGGCTGCCCTACGTCGAGGTCGACGAGATCGCCGAGGCCACCGACCGGGCCCGCGGGCTCGGCGCGTCCGTTCTCCTGGAGCCGCGAGAGTGCCCCGCCGGGTGGCGAAGCGTCGTCGCCACCCCCTCCGGCGGCGAGGTCGCCTTCTGGCAGCCCAAGACCGGGCGTCCGTCGGTGCGGGGGACGGATGAACGAGCGCGAGCTGTTGGAGGCGGCCCGCGCGGGCGACGAGGATGCCTTCGCTCGGCTGACGGAGCCCCACCGCCGCGCCCTGCAAGCCCACTGCTACCGGATGCTCGGCTCGGTGCACGACGCCGAGGACGCACTCCAGGAGACCTTGTTGCGCGCCTGGCGCGGGCTCGCGAGCTTCGAGGGGCGAAGCTCGCTGCGCTCGTGGCTCTATGCGATCGCGACCAACGCCTGCCTGCGGGCGATCGAGCGGCGGCCCAAGCGGGTGCTTCCGATCGACTACGCCCCCGCGGCCGACCCCCACGACGGCCTCGGCGAGCCGCTGGTCGAATCGGTCTGGGTGGAGCCCTATCCCGATCACGAGCTCGGCCTCGAGGACGGGCCCGCCGGTCCGGAGGCGCGATACGAGCAGCGCGAGAGCGTCGAGCTCGCCTTCATCGCGGCGCTCCAGCACCTGCCGGCGCGCCAGCGCGCCGTGCTCATCCTCCGCGACGTGCTCGGCTTCTCGGCGCGCGAGACGGCCGCGACGCTCGAGACGACGCCGACCGGGGTCGACAGCGCGCTGCAGCGGGCCCACAAGGCGGTGGACGAGCGGCTTCCCGAGCGCAGCCAGCAGGCCGTGCTCGGCTCGCTCGACGACCAGGACCTTCGCGAGATCGTCGACCGCTACGTCGACGCCTTCGAGCGCGCCGACGTCGACGCCGTCGTCGAGATGCTCGCCGCCGACGGCGCGCTGACGATGCCGCCGCTGCCCACCTGGTATCCGCGGGCGCGAGGCGGTGGCCGCGTTCCTCGAGGCCGAGGTGATTACGGAGCGCAAGCGCTGGCGCCTGGTTCCGGCTCGCGCGAACGGGCAGCTGGCGTTCGGCAACTACCGCTGGGACGAGGAGCGCGGGATCTTCGAGCCGCGCAGCATCTCCGTGCTCACGCTCGGCCGCGACGGGATCGCCGAGATCACGACCTTCCTCGGTCCCGAGCTGCTTCCGAGCTTCGGGCTCCCAGACGCGATCGAGCCCTAGCGATGGATCTCCGACCCCCGCCGTATCCCTACTGACAGAGCGGCAATTCCGCCGCCAACGAGTCAGGAGATGCGACATGGAGCTGAAGGACAAGGTCGCGGTGATCTACGGAGCCGGAGGCGCGGTCGGCGGCGCTGTCGCGCGCGCCTTCGCGTCTGAGGGTGCCGAGCTCTTTCTCACCGGGCGCAAACTGGCGCCCGTCGAAGCTGTCGCGAAGGACATCGTCTCCGCCGGCGGGTCCGCCCAGGCGGCGGCGGTCGACGCGCTCGACGAGCAGGCCGTGGACGAGCATCTGCAGTCCGTGATCGACAAGGCGGGCCGCGTCGACATCTCGTTCAACGCGGTCGGGATCCCGGATACGAACATCGTCGGCGTGCCTCTGCTCGAGCTGGATCTCGAGCAGTTCTCCCTGCCGATCACGGCCTACGCGACGTCGTACTTCCTGACCGCGCGCCTGGCGGCCCGGCGGATGGTCGCGAACAAGTCGGGGGTGATCATGACCGTCACCGCACTGCCCTCGCGGACGGGCACCCCGTTGAACGGAGGCTACGGTCCGGCGCAGGCCGCCAAGGAGGCGCTCACTCGAGATCTTTCCGCCGCGCTCGCACCGCAGGGCATTCGCGTGGTCGGTCTGCGACCACACGGCATGCCGGAGACGAGCTCGCTGAAGGAGGTCTTCGACGCCAAGGCCACGGGGATGAGCTGGGAACAGTGGCAGGAGTTCATCGCGCGCACGACCCACGCGCAACGGCTCATGACGCTCGAGGAGCTGGCGAACGTGGCGGCCTTCGCGGCTTCCGACAAGGCGAGCGGGATGACGGGAACGACCGTCAACCTGAGCATGGGGAGCCTGGACGACTGAGCCGGTTAGCCGCCCCGATCGACCGATGGCGACGGGAACAGGGGCTCGGTCTGGGCAGCGCTGGCGTCGAGCAGACGATCCGCGTATCGGAGCCACACGACGACCGAGACGATTGCCGCCGCGATGCCGACGGCGACCGCGATCCCCAGCGAAGCGTCGAGGAACGCGCCGGCGGCGACCGCGACCGCGGTCCCGCCGACCACGCTGTTGATCACGAGGATCGCGCTCGAGAAAGCGAAGTAGGGCTTGCGGCCCTCGGCTGGCAGGCCCATGTTGGCGAACACGCCCGCGCCGTCGTCGTGCCCGGAGAGCAGGAACAGATTGGCCCGATCACCCGCCACCTCCTCGTAGTAGTGCCGGATCCGATTGATCGCGAGGCCATAGCGGAAGTCCTCCGCCCCGCATTCGACCAGTCGAACGAAGGTCACGATCCCGAGCAGGTAGAGGGTCGGCAGCACGGTGAGCGCGAATGCGTTGAAGACGTCGCCGACGTCGGAGAGCTGGCCGATGAAGCCAAGCGCCACGAGGGCGCTGGAGACGGCGAAGACGTAGACCGAGGCGCGGGCTGAGCTCTCGCTCATCGTTTGCTGTCTGGCGCCCTGGAGGGTGAAATGCTCGGTGCTCAGAGCCGTGAGCAGCTGCCCGGGATCGGGCGCTCCTCGCCGGTCGGTTGGCTCCGGGCTCTCGGCGTGCTGATCGTTCATCGCTCCGCCCGTCTCCCAGGATGTGTTCCCGAGAGACTGACGTTTCGGAAGCGCGGCGACCGCTTGTTAGCGCTCTGACCCGGCGGACGGGTCGCTCGGCGCATCGCCGCCCCCCTCGCCGAGCCCCTCGACCGCCTGCTGGGCCTTGTCGAGCACGCTGCCGTCTCCCTGGGCGATGTCGGAGAGCTCCCCAGCTTTCTCGCCGAGGGCATCGACCCCGCCCCCACCAATCAGCTCTCGTGCCTTGTCGATCAGGTCCATGAGGCTCATAGGCTGACCTTAGCGACCTGCCCGCCCCGGGCTAGAGCTCGACCGTGCAGGTGAACGGGTAGATCGGCGGCTCCTGGTGGCAGTCCGAGAACACGATCGGCACCGCCTCCTTGGTCGTGCCCGGCGTCGTTCTTCGCGATCAGCTTCAGGGTCACCGCCCCGGTCGCCACGATCGACTCCTCCATCAGGTTGAGCAGGTCACGGCGGCCGTCGTCGTGCTTCGGGATCCAGGGATGGCCCCAGCGGTTGTCGTCGACGTGCGTGTACTCGCGCGCCGTCGCCTTCGCCTTCTCGCCGCCGTATGACGCCTTGATCTTCAGCGCCTCGATCCGCTTGCCGAACACCTCGAGCTCGGTGTCGGGCCCCTGCGCGCCCTTCTCCTTGAAGTAGTCGACCTCGCCGATCTTCGGCGGGCGTTGGGCGGCGCCGGCGGGAGCCACGGCGATCGCGAGCACGAGGATCAGCGCCGCCGCAAGTCGCCTCATGCCGAGAACCTACTTAGACTCGCTGACGATCGCCGACCGCAAACAGATCGTTCGCGATTCCTACGCCGCGTTTGCAGCAGGCGACAGGCGCTTCTTCGAGGAGCGCCTGAGCGATGACTTCCTCTTCTCCGCCCCTCCGGACCCGAAGCTCGACCGTGACGGCTACTTCGAGCGTTGCTGGCCCGGCGCCGGCCGAGGCCAGCGCTTCGAGTTCGTCCGCCTGATCGAGTCCGGCGACGAGGTGGTCGTCACCTACGAGACCGACACCTCCAGCGGCGGCAGGGGACGGAACACCGAGATCTTCACCTTCGACGACGAGGACAAGATCATCCGCACCGAGGTCTACTTCGGCTGGAACCTCGAGTAGGCGCGGCCGCTCCTCGAGCGAAGCGGAAGCGCCTCACGTCGTTGGAGTCAGCCTTCCCTCGGACGGTAGACGTGGAGTGCCGCGCCGGTCGAGTACGTGCGCGCGTCGACGAGCTCGAGCGCGAGCCGGTGGGGCAGATCCTTGAACAGCGCCAGGCCGTCTCCGAGCGCCGCTGGATGGATCACCAGCCGATACTCGTCCACGAGGTCCTCCCGCGAAAGCGCCTGGGCGAACCTCGCGCCCCCGTGCGCCAGCAGGTAACCGCCCTCCTCGCCCTTGAGCCTTGCGACCTCAGCGGCCAGCTCACCGGCTGCGATCCGGGACTCAGGCCAGTCCGCCCGCTCGAGCGTCTTCGAGAACACGACCTTCGGGATCTCGTTCATCGCCGCCGCGACGTCGCTTGACGAGTTCGGCCAGACCGTGGCCATGTCCTCGTAGGTTTTCCGGCCCATCACGTGGGCGCCTGCGCTCCAGAGCGAATCGAGCTTCCATTCCGTGGTCGCCGGATCCTCGCCCTGATAGCCCCAGTCGTGTGCGCCGTCGCGGTTGGCGACGTAGCCGTCGATCGATACGCCCATCTGGAGAACGAGTTCGCGCATTTCAGACTCCCTGGTCGCTCGCGGGTTCTGTGTCTAACGACCACGATGAGCTCCGAGACTCATCGGTGGTTCCTCCGTGTCACGATCAGCGGGTGGCCGCGCCGCCCGAGCTCACCGGACCTCGCGTGGGGCTGGTCCCGTGCACTCCGGAGCATCACGCCCGCCTCCGAGAGATTCACCTCGAGCCCGAGGTGCGGCGCTGGTGGCAGGACCCGGCCGACGACTTCCCCGCCGGCATGAACCGCAGCATCAACTACACCGTGATGCTCGAGGAGCGGGTCATCGGCTTCGCCCAGTGGTACTCAGAGGACGAGACGATTATCCGTTTTGCCGGCCTCGATCTCTTCCTCGATCCGGCGGTGCACGGGCGCGGGCTCGGTCTGGAGACCGTACGGGTTCTGTGCGCGCACCTGATCGACGATCACGGCTTTCACCGCATTGTGGTCGACCCAGAGGTTGAGAACGAGATCTCGATCGCGTGCTTCCGCAAGGCTGGCTTTCGGCCCGTCGGTGTCCTGCGGGAATACTTGCGCGACCGCTTCGGCGTCCGGAAGGACGGCCTGCTGCTCGACCTGCTGGCCAAGGAGTTCGTCCGCGGCTAGGTGGCGCGTCGGCATACCGCTTTCAATGCGGGGAGCAGCCTCTTTTGACTCTGGCGGCGATCGTGCCGGTCTACTCGACCGCCGGCTCGCGCGCCAGGCTGCCCGGAGAGGGCCAGCGCCAGGGCCGCGACCCCGATCAGCGCCGCGCCGTAGATCTCGGCCGTCTCCTGCAGGCCGATCTCGGTCACCGCGACGCCGGCGATCACCGCCGGGACGCTGAAGGCGATGTAGGAGACGGCGAGGATCGAGGAGACGAGGCCCGCGCGCTGATCGAGCGGAGCCTGCTGGCTCAGCGCCCGGAAGACGCCGGCGAACGAGGGCCCGAAGCCGAGCCCGGCGACGGCGGCGCCGGCGAGGAACAGCGGCTCGGACTCGGCGGAGATGCCTGCCAGGGCGAGCCCGATGCCGGCGATCAGCGCCACCAGCCCGGCGCGGGCGGTGGTCTGCGCGTCGAGGCTGCGGACCCGGATCGAGGTGATGGCGCTGACCGCGCACATGACGAAGATCGGCAGGCCGCCGGCGAGGTGGCTGCCGGCGCCGAGCACGCCGGCGGTCAGCGAGGCGCCGAGTGAGAGGATCAGCCCGCCCAGCGCCCAGGTGGCGGCGAGGCTCGGCAGCGCGGCGATGAACGGGGCCCTGAGATGGGCCGGGACGGCGATCTGCGGGCGCAGCGAGCGCAACCAGCCGCCGTCGCGCCGGACGGTCTCGGGCGCGGCGGCGACCAGCAGCAGCGCGACCGAGAAGGCGCCGATCAGCAGCCAGTAGACGAGGTGGGTCGGGTCGGGCCCGTGGTCGACCAGCAGCCCGGCCGAGACGGCGCCGAGCGCGAGGCCGGTGAGCGGCGCCACCGCGCCCGCCAGCGCGCCCAGCCAGGGCTTCGACTCCGGCTGGAGGTCGAGCAGCGCGGCCGAGAGCGCGCCCATCGCGGTCCCGGTCGCGAACCCCTGGACGATGCGGGCGGCGAACAGCCAGCCGACGTCGTCGGCGACCGCGAACGCGAGCATGGCGACGATCTCGACCGCCAGCGCCGCCAGCAGCGTCGGCCGGCGGCCGATGTGGTCGGAGATCGAGCCGACGACCAGCAGCGCCACCAGCAGCGCGATCGCGTAGACGGCGAAGACGCTGGTCAGGGTGATCGAGGAGAAGCCCCACTCGGACTGGTAGACCGGATAGAGCGGCGAGGGTACGGAGGAGGCGAACAGGAGCAGGCCGAGGACGGCGGCGAGCGACCAGAAGGCCGTGTTCGTCCGCAGTCGAGGCACCTACGAATGAATAGCAGGTAGTTTCACAAAACTATGTGACGGTCGTCTCGGAAACCTGGCCGTAATCTCGTCTCCCACCGCGTGTTTCCGACCCGGACCCGTCGATTGGCGTCGCCCCCCTCCCAGACCTCGCTCCGCGCCCGGCTGACTGGGCCGGTCGGCCAGTTCGCAGCAAGGCGCACCTGACGAGCATCTACCGCCAGATCGACGTCGCGAGCCGTACCGAGGCCGTTGTCTGGGCGCGCGACAACGGCCTGACCGATACCGGGACCTGAGTCGCGACGGCGGCGGCCCCAGGGAGGGTGAGGGCCGCCGCCACGCGTCCAACTAACCCCCGATGCGCCCAACTAACGTCCGTCCCTGGCCGTTACGTGTGGTTCGGGCCGTCGTCGTGGTGACCGCCGTGGTCGTCGCCGGGCGGATCGTCCGCGCCGTGGCCGTGGTGGTGCCGGCCGCCGTGGTGATGACGACCGTCCTCGGGGTGGTCGCGCCCGCCGCGGCGATCGTCACGCCCGCGCCGCGCCGCGGTCGTCGCCGGGCTCGACGCCCACGCCATGATCGTCGCCGGGTTCGAGCCCGTGCCCGCCGTTGTCGTCGCCGGGCTCGAGCGCGACACCGTGGTCGTCACCCGGCGGATCGTCCGCTCCGTGGCTCGCCCAGGCGACGCTCGCGCCGCCGAGCGCGAGAGCGAACGTCGCGCCGAGCGCCGCAAGCTTCGTGTTGATCGGTTGTCTCATCCTGTCTCCTTGGTCGGGTGCAGGAGACAGGGTCGCGATGCCCGGGTCGAGGTCTCAAGTGGACATTGGTCTTAAGACGCCCCCACCGGGTAGCCGACCTGCATGGCAACGCAGAAGCAGCGTCAGGCCGCGCGCCGAAACGTGAAGAAGGCGCAGGCGGGCGCGAAGAAGAAGCAGACGCTCAAGAACCTGCCGAAGCGGACGCGCTCGGACCTCGGCGTCGAGGCGAACAAGGTCCGCAAGGGGCAGGCG
>CAWCBM010000005.1:0-277470 GCA_963793775.1 uncultured Solirubrobacterales bacterium | reverse complement strand
GGGGTCGGTGCGAGCGGCCCAGTCCTTCACGGCGGGGATCAGCGGCGACCTCGACCAGGTCGACCTGCTGCTCGCGCGGTCCGGGAGTCCCGGCGACCTCGCGGTCGAGATCCGAGACGGTGGCCGGGGGCGTTCCGTCGGGCACCGTCCTGGCGAGCGAGACCGTGCCTCAGGCGAGCGTCACGGCTCGCATACCTGGATCTCCGTGCCGCTCGGCCCCGTGGCGCCCAGCAGCGCTGGCGTCCAGTACGCGATAGTCCTATCCGCCCCAAGCAGCATCATTGCCATCGACCGTTACGACTGGGCCGTCACGGGGGGAAATCCCTACGCGGCCGGGACCCAGCTCACCAGCCTGGACGGCGGGCCAACTGGATCGCAGGGGACCCGAACAACGACTCGAACTTCAAGACCTACGTCGGGGACTCGACCGCGCCCGACACCACGATCGACTCCGGCCCCGCGGGCCTGACCTACGACCCCACCGCGACCTACAGCTTCTCCTCCTCGGAGGCCGGCTCGAGCTTCGAGTGCAAGCTCGACGCCGGGGCCTATGCCGCCTGCGGCTCCCCGAACACCACCCCCTACCTCACGGACGGCTTCCACACCTTCTCCGTTCGCGCCACGGACCCGGCAGGCAACCAGGACTCGACCGCGGCTTCTCGCACCTTCTTGGTCCGGACCGCCTCGGTCCGCATCTCGGGCACGACCCTCCTGGTCGCGGCCGCGCCTGGGGGCCAAGGACAACCTGGCGGTCACCCGTCCCTCCGCCTCGACCCTACGGGTCACCGACTTCGCGAGCGGCGCCTACGCTGGCTCCGGCGTTCGCGCGGGGCCGGGGTGTACCCAGAGCGGCGACTCCAGGGTCAACTGCGGCGCCGGCGGAATCACCCTGATCAAGCTTGTCTCCGGGGACCAGACCGACCAGGTGGCGCTCTCGACCAGGATCAGGAGCTCCGTCGACGGCGGAGCGGCGGGCGACGTCTTGACGGGCGGCCTTGGCAACGACACCCTGACCGGGGGAGCGGGCGCGGACGTGTTGAAGGGGATGGGTGGAAACGACCAGCTCTTCGACCGCGACTTCACCTCCGACCCGACGATCAACTGCGACGGGGGCCCCAGCCGGGCGCCGTCGACAAGGTCTACCTCGACCCGCTCCCCAGGGACCCCTCGGTGGTTGGCTGTGAGACGGTGGTACGGCAGTACCCGTATCTGGCGCTGGGGGACTCGCTTTCGGTGGGGACGTGCGCAAGCCCGGCCGCGAACAGCTTCGTCCGACGTCTCTACTCCGGCTACCAGACGAGCCTTGGGGCGAACCAGCTCCTCAACAGGGCGCAGAGCGGCGCCACGAGCACCTCGCTGAAGGACGGCGGCCAGCTCTCGCAGGCGCTCGCCGAATCTGAATGCGCCCTCGGACACGAAAGCGCTGACGATCGGGATCGGCGGCAACGACGGTCTGAGCGGCCCCTGCCCGGGGCACTGGCATCAGCCCAGCGTCTGCCCCTTCCGGGCGAACTTCGAGGACATCCTCGGCATTCTGAGGGCGGCGCTCCAGACCGATCTCGGTGCCGAGACGTTCACCACCATGGCCTACTACAACCCCTCCTCCGGAACCGGTGGCGGCCTGGAGACCTCCCGTCGCCGGATGCTGCTCGGGAACAACCTCGTGGTGGGGTGCGCCGACACCGGGGTGAATGTGGGGCTCAACGACGTCATTTACCAGGAGGCCGGCCAGCTGGGAGTGCCGGTCGCCGATCCCTATCCGGCGTTCAGGCAGCACGGCCAGGCGTATATCGCCCCCGATGGCATCCATCCCAACAACGCGGGGCACGCCGCGATCGCAGCGGCCTTCCGCAACCCCAACCGGCGGTGCGGGTAGCCCGGCGCTGGGGCCCGGGCGACACCTTCGCTCGTGACCCCGCAGGATCTGGTCAGGGTACGTTGCCCAGGCCAGCGCCCAGCCGAAAAGGTCACCCTCCTCGGCGATGTCGGCAACTCCGGCACTGTCCTGGTGCCAGATCTGGTTGCCGGTCGGCGAGAGCCCGCTGGCGCCGCCGTAGAGCACGTTGGCCGCACCGGCGGACTTGACGTTCCCGACGTCCTCTTCAGGGACGCCCACGGCCAAATCCTCGCGGGCGTTGCCGTTGAGGTCGCCGGCGGCAAGGGCCCAGCCGAAGTGGTCACCCTCCTCGGTGGCGTCGAAGACGCCGGCGCTGTTCTGGTGCCAGATCTGGTTGCCGGTCGCCGTGAGCCCGCCGGCGCCGCCGTAGAGCACGTTGGCCGCGCCGGAGTCGGCGACGCTGCCGACGTCCTCGTTCGGGCACGCCCACGGCCAGATCGTCGCGGGCGTCGCCGTTCAGGTCGCCTGCCGCCAGGGCGTGGCCGAAGCGGTCGGACGGCTCGATGGCGTCGAGGACGCCGACGCTGTTCTGGTGCCAGATCTGGTTGCCGGTCGCCGTAGCCCGCCGGCGTCGCCGTAGAGCACGTTGGCCGCGCCGGAGTCGGCGACGCTGCCGACGTTCTCGTCCGGGACGCCAAGGCCAGATCCTCGCGGGCGTCGCCGTTCAGGTCGCCCGCCGCCACGGCGTGGCCGAAGTGGTCGGAGGGCTCGACGGTCTCCTGGACGCCGACGCTGTTCTGGTGCCAGATCTGGTTGCCGGTCGCCGTGAGCCCGCCGGCGCCGCCGTAGAGCACGTTGGCCGCGCCGGCATCGGCGACGGGCCCCACGTTTTCGGACGGAACGCCCACGGCCAGCTCGTCACGCCCGTCGCCGTTCAGATCGCCCGCGCCAGGGCGGTGCCGAAGGCGTCGAGCGGCTCGACGACGTCCAAGATGCCGGGGCTGTCCTGGTGCCAGAACTGGTTCCCAGTCCCCGAGAGCCCGCCCGCCCCGCCGTACAGCACGTTGACCGCGCCGGCATAGCCGGCGCTTCCCATGGCCTCCTGCGGGAGCTCCCACGCGCCAGGTCGTCACGCCCATCGCCGTTGAGGTCGCCCGCAGCCAGGGCAAGGCCGAAGTGGTCGGGTGTCTGGGCGACGTCGAGGACGCCGGGACTGTTTTGGTCCCAAACCTGGTTTCCGGTCGCCGAGAGCCCGCCGGCCCCGCCGTACAGGACGTTGACCGCACCGGCGTTGCTGACGCCGCCAACCCCCTCGATGGGGACGCCCACGGCCAAGTCGTCGCGGCTGTCTCCATTGAAGTCGCCCGCGGCAAGGGCATAGCCGAAGCTCTCGAATGCCTCGGATGCCCCGAGGACACCGGGGCTGTTTTGGCGCCAGAACTGGTTTCCGCGTCGCCGACAGCCCGCCCGCGCCCCGTAGAGCACGTTGACCGCGCCGGCCGACTCGACGCTGCCGATGTCCTCGTTCGGCACGCCCACGGCCAGGTCGTCGCGGCCGTCGCCGTTGAAGTCCGCCCGAACGGCGCCGACCCCGGTGGCCGCAGCGCCGAGCCAAAGGCACGCAAGCCCCATCGCGACCAAGCAGGTGAGTAAGCCCCGGCGCATCTCGAGTTCCCCCTGGGCGACCGTAGCTTGGGCCGATGACCGTGTCAAGCCCGCCGGCCCCGAGCCGCATCTCCGCCGAGTCGCTCCTCCAGGTCGTCCACGGTGTCGCGGAGGGTCTGCACCAGCTCGGCCAGCTCCTCGTGCTCCGCGCGAACCGCCTCGCGCTCCGCGACGGCAGCCTCGTGCTCGGCCTTGCGCTGAGGAGCTCCTGCCTGACGGCACGGGCCGTCGCGCGTTCCTCGCGGCGCGCCCCCTCCATTGCGTTGATCACGATCCCGATCAGGATGTTGATGATCAGGAACCCCGCGACCAGCACGTAGCTGACGAAGTAGATCCACGACCAGGGGTGGATCTCCATCCCGGCCCGCATGTAGCGGGGCCACTCCTCGAGCGTCAGCATCACGAACAGGTTCAGCATCGCGTCGCCGAGGTTCCCCCAGCGGCCTGGATCCTCGGCGTGAAAGAGGAGCCATCCCACCATCCCGTACAGGTAGATGAGAAGCACCACGAGCACGGCCATGCTCCCGATCGGCGGCAGGCTGCGAACCATCCCCCGCAGCAGCACCCGCACGTCGGGGAGCACGCTGATGATCCTGACGATCCGCAAGAGGCGGACGAGCCGCAGCAGAGTCGCGTTCTGCCGCAGGCCTGGCACCAACGCGGCCGTGATGACGACGAAGTCGAACACGTTCCACCCGTCGCGGAAGAAATCCTGGGGACGACGTCCGTAGGCGGCGATCCTGATCGCGAGCTCCACCAGGAAGACGCCGAGACAGGCGTCGTTCGCCGCCGCCAGCGCGCCACCGATCCGATCGTCCACGGCGTCGTAGGTCTCGAGCCCGAGCACGATCGCGTTGAAGACGATCACGCCGAAGATGAACGCTTGAAAGCGCCCCGAGTTGGCGACCCTCTCGCACGCCTCGCGTATCGCGCCCATCGCACGCCTCATGAGCCTCGGAAAGGTACGCGGACCGGTCGACGGGCCCGCCAATGGAGAGGAGCAGCTGCGCAATGGCCCGGATGCGCGTCGAGATGAGGGATGATCGCGCCGTGAATCCAGATCCCGAGCGCCTTGGCGGGCTCGCCTGGACGCGACGCAGCGGCGGGCGCCTGACCGGGGGCGAGCGCCGGCGGCTGCTCGCCGCGATCGCCAAGGGTCAGGCGGAGAACCTGATCGGGCGAGCCAAGCTGGCCCTGGGGCGGTTGCCCGCCGGCGCCCGCGATGTCGACGTGCGCTCCTTCGAGCCGCCGGACTCGCGCCTGGCGCGCGACGCCGAGGAGGCCTGCGCTGAGCAGCCCGACTCCATCGCCGAGCACTCGTACCGGACCTGGATGTTTGGGCTCGCGCTCGCCGCCGTTGACCATGTCGAGCTCGATCGCGAGCTGTTCTACTGCGCGGCGTTGCTCCACGACTACGGGATCGCCGAGCCCGTCCCGGGGCGAGATTTCACGTCGGGCGGCGCCGAGCGCGCGATTGCGTGCGCGGCCGGTGCGGAGGTGGCGCGGGAGCGTGGCGAGACGATGGCCGACGCGATCTGCGTGCACACCACGCCCGGCATCCGCGTCGATCACGACGGGCCGCTTGGCTGCTACATCCAGTGGGGCGCCATGGTCGACGGCGCCGGGCTTCGGATCTGGGACATCGCTCCGGCGAACGTGCAGGAGGTCGTCCGCCGGCATCCCCGTGGCCGCGGCTTCAAGCGCGAGCTCGCCTCGATGATGAGGGCGGAGGCGGCGGCCGTCCCAGGCGGGCGCTTCTCCCTTCTCGTGCGCTGCGGCGTGCCGCTGGCGGTCCGCCTCGCCCCCTTCGACGACTGACCGACCGCTACCGCGGAGCCTCGACCGCCTTCGAACGGGCTGTTCGAATCGGGGACGTTGACCGCCCGCGGCCTCGGTGGTAGGTTCGTGGAAGCCCCGAAGGTGGGGGAGAAGGAGTGAGCGTGGAGAGGGAGGCGCGGACCGCGACGGACGCGGACAGAGCGGCTTGTGGCCGCCCCTGGGCTGCCAGGCGGCGCGCTCCTGCTACTGGCCGCCGCCGTGGCAGCGCCGGGCGCAGGGCGCCGCAGGGCGACCTCGACCCGACCTTCTCCGGCGACGGCAGGCAGACGACCGACTTCGGCGCCGGCCCAGCGCGGCGGCCGCGGCCGTGCGCCAGGCGGACGGCAAGATCGTCGCGGTTGGTGAGGGGCCGACCGGGAACTTCCTGGTCGCCCGCTACAACCCGGACGGCTCGCTCGACCCGACCTTCTCCGGCGACGGCTTGCAGACGACCGACTTCGCAGGCTCGACGCGACCGGGGTGGCTATCCAGGCGGATGGCAGGATCGTCGCCGTGGGCAGCGGAGGCGCCGGATTCGCGATCGCCCGCTACAACCCGAACGGCTCGCTGGACACGAGCTTCTCCGGCGACGGCAGGAAGACGACCGACTTCGGGGACTTCGACGATGCGACCGGGGTGGCGATCCAGGCGAACGGCAGGATCGTCGCGGTCGGCGTCGTCGGCGTGGGCTTCGCGGGCGACTTCGCGCTCGCTCGCTACAACGCCGACGGCACGGACGACCTGAGCTTCTCCGGCGACGGCAAGCAGACAACGGACTTCGGGGGCTCGAGGACGGGGCGAGCGGAGTGGCGATCCAGTCGAGCGGCAAGATCGTCGCGGTCGGCGACGCGTTCGACGGCTCCGCGTTCGCATTGGCCCGCTACAACCCGAACGGCATCGCTCGACACGAGCTTCTCCGGGGACGGTATGCAGACGACCAACTTCGGGGGCGGCGGCGCTGCCGCGCGGGGTGGCGCTCCAGGGGGACGGCAAGATCGTCGTGGTCGGCGGCGGCAGCGGCTCGGCGACCCCGACTTCGCGCTCGCCCGCTACAACCCGAACGGCTCGCTCGACACGACCTTCTCCGGCGACGGCAGGCAGACGACCAACTTCGGGGGCATCGACGGAGCGAACGCGGTGGCGATCCAGGCGAACGGCAAGATCGTCACCGCCGGGAGCGCGGAGGGGGCCGGCGGCGCTTCGCGCTCGCTCGCTACAACCCCAACGGCACGCTCGACACGAGCTTCTCCGGGGACGGCAGGCAGACGACCAACTTCTGCGTCGACGGCGAACGGGGTGGTGCTCCAGCCAGACGGCAAGATCGTCGCGGTCGGCGGCACCGCCGACGACTTCGCGCTCGTCCGCTACAACCCCAACGGCTCGCTCGACACGAGCTTCTCCGGGGACGGCAAGCAGACGACCGACTTCGAAGGCGACGATGCGGCGAGCGGGGTGGCGATCCAGGCGGACGGCAAGGTCATAGCGGTCGGACTCGCCAGCGGCTTCAGCACCGACTTCGCGCTCGCCCGCTACAACCCGAACGGCTCGTCGGATGCGACCTTCTCCGGCGACGGCAGGCAGACGACCAACTTCGGGGACCATGGTCAGGCGAACGCGGTGGCGCTCCAGGGCGACGGCAAGATCGTCGCCGTCGGCGCTGTCGGCGCCCGGGACTTCGCGCTCGCCCGCTACAACCCGAACGGCTCGCTCGACACGACCTTCTCCGGCGACGGCAGGCAGACGACCAACTTCGGGGGCGACGATCGGGCGACCGGAGTGGCGATCCAGGGCGAACGGCAAGATCCTCGCGGTCGGCGTCATCCAGACCGGCTCTGGAAACGACTTCGCGCTCGCCCGCTACAACCCGAACGGCTCGCTCGACACGACCTTCTCCGGCGACGGCAGGCAGACGACCGACTTCGGGGGCTCCAGCGACCGGGCGAGCGGCGTGGCGCTCCAGGCGGACGGCAAGGTCGTCGCGGTCGGAGTCGCCGGCGGCGTCAGCGCCGACTTCGCTCTCGCCCGCTACAACCCGAACGGCTCGCTCGACACGAGCTTCTCCGGCGACGGCAGGCAGACGACCAACTTCGGGGGCGTCGACCATGCGAACGGGGTGGCGCTCCAGGGCGACGGCAAGATCGTCGCCGTCGGCGCCGCCGGCCCCTTCGGCGCCGGGGACTTCGCGCTCGCCCGCTACAACCCGAACGGCTCGCTCGACCCGAGCTTCTCCGGCGACGGCAAGCAGACGACCGACTTCTTGTTCGGGGGCACCGACGCGGCCAACGGGGTGGTGCTCCAAGGCAACGGCAAGGTCGTCGCGGCCGGCTTCGCCAGCGGGTGGACCACTGGCGGGGACTTCGCGCTCGCCCGCTACGACTCCAACGGCTCGCTCGATACGAGCTTCTCCTCGGACGGCAAAGTGCGCTCCAGCTTCGGGGGATCGGATGGGGCGAGCGGCGTAGCGCTCCAGGCCAACGGGAGGATCCTCGCGGTCGGGAGCGGGCGCGACTACCCACGCGACTTCGCGCTTGCCCGCTATCTCGGAGGCTGAGAACTCCTCCCGCCTAGGTTTAGCCTTCTCAGCGATGGATGGCTCACGAGGATGGCGATACGCCGCGGCGGCATTCTGGATCGCGAACGGCCTGAACCACTTCCGGGCCCCGAAGTTCTACGAGGCGATAGTGCCGCCGCCGTTCGAGCCGTGGAAGAGCCAGGTCAACGTAGCTTCGGGCGCCGCCGAGCTGGCCGGCGGGCTGGCCGTGCTGCCCGACCGCACCCGCCCGGCCGCCCGCTGGTGGCTGCTGGCGACCCTCCTGGCGGTCTACTGGGCCAACGTCCACATGGCGTTACGGCCCCACAAGTTCCCGCGCTTCCAGCCTGCGCTCCTCTACGCGCGACTGCCCGTGCAGGGCCTGTTCGCCTGGCTCACGTGGCGTGGGACGCGATAGCGGGATCCACCCAGCAACCGCCGCAGCCACGGTAGCCCGGATGCGCAACGGGGCTACGAACATGGCCCTTGACGGCAGGGGATCGGGTGTAGGGTTGGCTGGAGCAAGCTGGCCAGCCGAAGGGGGCCCGATGGGAGAGCGACGCGTCGGATGAGTGGCTTGCGGCTACCGTTGAAGCAACTCGCTCGAAGGCAGGTGGCGGCGCTCTCGTTGGCCGGTTCGGTGTTGCTTGTCGTGACCGCCGCCGCGCTTGCCGTGACCGGCGACCTCACCCAGCCCGCCGGCACGGCTGGCTGCGTCAGCGACACGGGCGCCGGGACGTGCCTCGACGCCCATGCGCTCCAGAGCCCCACCCGGGGGGCGGTGAGCCCGGACGGAAAGAGCGTCTACGTCGCCACGGCCTCCAGCCACGCCGTGGTGCGCTTCAATCGCAACACGACCACGGGGGCAATCACTCAGCCCGCCGGCGCCGCCGGCTGCGTCAGCGAGACTGGGGCGGGGCCCTGCGCCGACGGCCATGCGCTCAACCACGCGAGCGACACGGCGGTGAGCCCGGACGGAAAGAGCGTCTACGTCATCTCGACGGGCAGCACCGGGGAAAGCGGCTTCCTGGCGCGCTTTGTCCGCAATACGACCACCGGCGCGATCACCCAACCCGCCGGAGCCGCCGGCTGCATCAGCGAGACGGGGGCGGGGCCCTGTGCCGACGGCCATGCGCTCAGGCTGGCGAGCGGGGTGGCGGTGAGCCCGGACGGAAAGAGCGTCTACGTCGCCTCCAGCTTCAGCAACGCCCTGGCGCGCTTCACCCGCAATACCACCACCGGGGCGATCACCCAGCCCGCCGGGAGCGCCGGCTGCATAAGCGAGGACGGGGCGGGGCCCTGCGCCGACGGCCATGGGCTTTTCTATGCGGCCGGGGTGGCGGTGAGCCCGGACGGAAGGAACGTCTACGTCGCCTCGAGCGGCGGCGTGGCGCGCATCACCCGCAACACGACCACCGGGGCGATCGCTCAGCCCGCCGGGACCGCCGGCTGCGTGAGCGAGGACGGGGCGGGGCCCTGCGCGGACGGCCATGCGCTCTCCGGCCCGTCCGGGGTGGCGGTGACCGCGGACGGTAAGAACGTGTACGTCGCCGTGTCCGCCAGCAGGGCCGTAGCGCGCCTCAACCGCAACACAACCACCGGGGCGATCACCCAGCCCGCCGGAACCGCAGGCTGTATAAGCCAAACCGGGGCAGGGCCGTGCGTGGACGGCCGTGGGCTAGCAGGCGCCGCGGGAGTGGCTGTCAGCGCCGACGCGAAGAGCGTCTACGTCCCCTCCCGCTTCAGCAATGCCCTCGCGCGCTTTGACCGCGACACGATCACGGGGGCGATCACCCAGCCCGCCGACATCACCGGGTGCGTGAGCGAGACGGGGGCGGGGCCCTGCGCGGACGGCCGTGCGCTCGCCGGCGCTGGGGGGGTGGCGGTAAGCCCGGACGGGAAGAGCGTCTACGTCTCTTCGAGCACCAACCCCCCCGGCCCGGCCAGGAGCGACGCCGTGGCGCGCTTCAACCGGGCGCCCTAGAGCGATCGGCGACCCCAGCCAGGGCACCATAGGATTCGACCGTGCCGTTCACGCTCAGGAACCTCAAGGAGGACCTGGAGGACCTCGGGTCCAGGTTCGACGGCGCGCCGGACCTGGAGTTCCGCTTGGCGACCGAGGCGCTCGAGCTTGAGCAATCCGGCCTGGGCTACCAGCGCGTCCCGCCCGGCTACCGCTTTCCGTACGGCCACACGCACAGGAAGCAGGAGGAGGTGTACGTGGTCCTGCGCGGGAGCGGGCGGATGAAGCTCGACGACGAGATCGTCGAGCTCAAGCAATGGGACGCCGTGCGCGTCCCGCACGGCACGTGGCGAGGCTACGAGGCCGGGCCGGAGGGCCTCGAGATCATCGTCATCGGCGCTCCCAATCTCGGCGAGGCTCCGCGCGAAGACGTCGAGGGCCAGCGCGACTGGTGGGCTGACTAGCGCCAGGTGGGTGAACATGAAGCGAGGAGAGGAAACTCACCCAGCCTCTCGCGTGTGAAGCGAGCGCCGAAGGTGCAGCAGGTATCGGTTCTGGCGCATTCTGGCCAGTTCACCCTGCGGAGTTAGTCGCCCGATGCCCCGGCGCCAACGTGGGCCACTTCGATAAGGGCCCCGAGGCCGTCGAAGTCGGACGGGTTGCGGGTGTTGGGAACGTTGACCGCCCGCGGCCCCGGTGGTAGGTTCGCGCGGAAGCCCCGAAGGCAGCGGAGAGGAGCGAACGTGGAGAGGGCGCACGGCCGGCCGACACGAACCGGGCGCTCGCTTACGCTCAAGCGTCTTTGTGGCCGTGCCCCCGCACGCTGGCTCGGCCTCTGCGGGGCCGCCGCCGTTCTTCCTCTGGGCCTCGCCGGCTTGGCCTCCGCGGCCGCGCCGCCGACCGGGGACGCCGGCGCCTCGATCGCCACCGCGCCGCCAGGCGCTGTGGCCGGGAGCGTGGACGCGGGGTTCTTCAACAGCTGCGGGATACAGGCGAACGCCAGTGTCGCCTGCTGGGGCGATAACAGCGACGGCCAGTCCACCCCGCCCGCGGGCGCTTTCACCGCGGTGAGCGCGGGCGGCTCGCCGAGCGCGGGCGCCTTCCACACCTGCGGCGTGCGGACGAGTGGCACGCTCGTGTGTTGGGGCGACAACGCCTTCGATCAGGGCACCCCGCCCGCGGGCACCTTCACCGCCGTGAGCGGCGGTGAGGCCCACACGTGCGGCGTGAGGTCGAGCGGCGCTGTCTCCTGCTGGGGCCTCAACGTCAGCGGCTCGACCACGGCGCCCGCGGGCACGTTCAGCTCGGTGAGCGCTGGCAACTTCCACACCTGCGGCGTGAGGACGAACGGCGCTGTCGCCTGCTGGGGCCTAAATGGCAATGGCCAAGCCACCCCGCCCGCCGGCACCTTCACCACCGTGAGCAGCGGCAGCTTCCACACCTGCGGGAGAAGAACAAACGGCGCCGTCGGCTGCTGGGGCGAAGACAACAACGGCCAGGCCACCCCGCCCGCCGGCACCTTCAGCGCGGTGAGCTCCGGCGATAACCACACCTGCGGTATAGGGAAGAACGGCGCTCTCGCCTGCTGGGGCTTCAACGGCGACGGTCAGGCCGCCCCGCCCTCGGGGCCCTTCACGGCGGTGAGCGGCGGCCAGCGCCACACCTGCGGGGTGAGGACAAACGGCACGGTCGCCTGCTGGGGCTTCAACGGCGACGGCCAGGCCGCCCCGCCCGCCGGCACCTTCGCTGGCGCCGCCCTCGACGGAGGAGGGATCAGGGGAGGCGGCGACGACTTCACCTGCGGCCTCGAGCACGCCGGCATCCTCGCCTGCTGGGGCGTCAACTCCAGCGGCCAGGCGACCCCCCTCGCGGGAGCCTTTACCTCGGCGACCGCCGGCGGGTTCCACGCCTGCGGCCTTCGGACGATCGGCGTCCCGGCCTGCTGGGGCGACGACACCTATGGCCAGGCCTCCCCGCCCGCGGGACCCTTCAGCGCGGTGAGCGCCGGCGCCCTCCACACCTGCGGCATAAGGACGAACGGCACCCTGGCCTGCTGGGGGCGAAACGGCCACGGCCAGGCCAGCCCGCCCCCCGGCACTTTCCGCGTCCTGAGCGCTGGCGGCTGGAACAGCTGCGCGATCAGGACCAACGGCGCGCTGGCCTGCTGGGGCTCGAACAAGAGCGGACGCTCGACCCCGCCGGCGGGCACCTTCACCGCGGTCAGCGCCACCCAGGCCCACGCCTGCGGGATAAGGACAAACGGCACCCTCGCCTGTTGGGGCTCAAACGCCTTCGCCCGCGCCACGGCGCCCGCGGGCACCTTCACCGGGCTCAGCGCCGGGCGCTTCCACACCTGCGCCATCCGGACCAACAGCACTCTCGCCTGCTGGGGTCGCAACAACCTCGGCCAGGCAAGCCCCCCGGCGGGCATCTTCGTCACCGTGACCGCGGGTCCCAACCACAGCTGCGCCATGAGGACCAACGGCACCGCTGTCTGCTGGGGCGACGACGCGAGCGGCCAGGCCACTCCGCCGCCCGGTTTCGACTAGACCGCAGTCGCGGGACACAGAATTGTCGACTGGACGCAACGCGCCAAAGTTGTGCGCGATTGGTGGCGCGGATGTCCGGAGAGAATCGCCCGGCGCCTGGGCTTTCCTCCTCGCGCGACGACCGCAACGAGCACATCTCATCGCTCGCCCCCTCTCAGCTCGCCAGCGCCGGTTGACGACGGCGGCCTTACCTCGCGTGGAAGGATGGCGCCATGAAGGTGACGATGATGCTGGCCGATGCTGCTCAGGCAGCGGCGGGAAAGCTCTACATCCTCGGGGGAGGCTGGTCGGTGACCGGACCAACGCCGAGCCCCTCGGCGATCGCTCTACTCATCCAGGTGCCCTGGGATCGCACCAACCTAGAGCACAGCTTCCGGTTCGATCTGGTTGATAGCGACGGGAACGCTGTGGAGCTGGAGACCGATGCTGGTGTTGAGGAGCCAGTCACCTTCGAGGGTTCCTTCGAGGTGGGCCGGCCGCCAGGAGTCAAACCGGGAACCTCTATTGACATGCCGCTCGCGATCAACGTTGGTCCCCTGCCGCTGCCGCCCGGCGGCAGATACGAATGGCGACTATCGATCAACCAGGAGAGCCACGAAGACTGGCGGCTGCCATTCTCAACCCGCTCCGCGGCTCAAGCCGGCGCGCAGGACTAGCCACTGCGAGCTCGGTGTGCTGCTCGCCGATTCCGATCTGGGAGCCGGATACGAAGGGCTGCGCATAGGATCGTCGTAGCGTGAGACTGCCGCCGCTGCTCCTCGAGCAACCCCGCTTTGTCCAGGTACTGCTCGCCGTCGTCCTTCCGGCCCTTTACGGCGCCCTGACTGGGTACTTCCTCGGCGTCTCGGAGGTCACCTACCTCGTTCTTTCCGTGCTCGGTGTTCTCGGCGGTATCGGCGCCGGCTTCGACCACGTCGGAGGAGCGGCGGGTGCCAAGCGCGGACTCATTGCCGGCTCGATCTTCGGCGGATCCATCCTGGTAGCGCATGAGATCCACGGCGCGGATGCGAAAGCCCACCTGCCCGAGCCGGCGATTCTGCTGCTCCTGATCACCACCATCCTCGCGGTCGGATTCGGGGCGCTCGGGGGTTGGCTCCGTGAGAGGTGGGAGGCGAGAGGAGTGAGCCGGAGAGGATGAGCACGCGAAGGCCCGTAAGGAGTGCCACAGCCCTCGTCGCTGCCATGTGGGTCGCCGCCGTCTTCTCAGCGGGCGCACAGGCGGCCCCGGGGGACCTTGACTTGACCTTCTCCGGGGACGGCAAGCAGAGGACCGACTTCGGGAATACCGACTTCGCGAACGGGGTGGCGATCCAGGCGGACGGCAAGATCGTCGTGGTCGGTATCGGCGGCGCCGGCGACGACTTCGCGCTCGCCCGCTACAACCCGAACGGGTCGCTCGACCCGAGCTTCTCCGCGGACGGCAGGCAGACGACGGACTTCGGGGGCTTCGACGCCGCGAGCGGGGTGGCGATCCAAGCAAACGGCAAGATCGTCGCGGTCGGCCGGGGCCGCGGGGATTTCGCCCTCGCCCGCTACAACCCGAATGGGTCGCTCGACCCGAGCTTTTCGGGTGAGGGCAAACGGACGACCGATTTCGGGGCCAACGACGCAGCGTACGGGGTGGCGATTCAAGCGGACGGCAGGATCGTCGCGGTCGGTCGGGGCCGGGGGGATTTCGCCCTCGCCCGCTACAACCCGAACGGGTCGCTCGACCCGAGCTTCTCCGGGGACGGCAAGCAGACGACGGACTTCGGGGGCTTCGACGAGGGAAGGGGGGTGGCGCTCGGGGCGAACGGCAAGATCGTCGCGGTCGGCGACGCCGGCGCCGGAGACTTCGCCCTCGCCCGCTACAACCCGAATGGGTCGCTCGACCCGAGCTTCTCCGCGGACGGCAAGCGCGCCACTGACTTCGGGGGCGACGACGCAGCGTACGGGGTGACGCTCCAGGCGGACGGCAAGATCGTCGCGGTCGGCGGCGGCGGGACCGCGCAGGCGGGGGTGCTCTTGCATGGAAACGGCGAAAGCTTCGCGCTCGCCCGCTACAACCCGAACGGGTCGCTCGACCCGAGCTTTTCCGGGGACGGCAAGCAGACAACCGACTTCGGGGGCTCCGACCGGGCCAGCGGGGTGGAACGTCACGCGGATGGCAAGATCGTGGTAGTCGGCAACGGCGGCGCCGGCGACGACTTCGCGCTCGCCCGCTACAACCCGAACGGGTCGCTCGACCCGAGCTTCTCCGCGGACGGCAGGCAGACGACGGACTTCGGGGGCGGCGATGCGGCGCACGGGGTGGCGCTTCAGGCGAACGGCAAGATCGTCGCGATCGGGCACGGCCTCGGCAGCGATCAACTCCAGGATTTCGCGCTCACTCGCTATCTGGCGAGCTGAGCCGCGCCCGGGTTGAGGCACGGCGGGAAACGGCACTCGGCGGCGGGAACCCCAATTATGGGCGCGGCTGGTTTCGAACCAGCGACCTCTCGCGTGTGAAGCGGCCCGTTCCTAAGGGATGACGCGCGAAAGCCATTGCTTGGCCGCCGGGAGGTGCGCGGAGTCGATTTGGTGGGCGACGTCGGACTCGTGGTAGCTGACCTCGAGTCCGCCGGCCTCGAGCAGGTCGCGGGCTCGGCGGGCAAAGCCGACCTCGATGACTGGGTCGCGGCGGCCGTGGGCGATGAAAACGCGGGCGCTGGTGCGATCGGCGAGATGCGGCTGCCAGCCCTCTACCGTGGGTATGAACCCCGAGAATGCGAGGATGCCCGCCGGCACGGGCCGCTCGCCGGCCAGCCCCATCGAGTAGCACATCACCGACCCCATCGAGAAGCCGCCAAGGACGGTCTGATCGGGGCTGATTCCGGTGTGCTGCCAGAGCTCATCGTGAAAGTCGGCGAGCTTGCCGTACGCCGTGTGGAACGTCTCTGGATCCGGGTAGCCCACACGCGGGACCATGTACCAGTGGTTCCCTGGCCAGCCGCGAAGCGTGAGGGGGCCGCGCGGCGTTGCCACGTGCAGGTGGCGCTGCGGGTCGAGCGCGTCCGCCAGGCTGAGCAGGTCGTGCTCGTCGGTCCCGCGGCCGTGGTGAAGGACCAGCAGGCCCGCGGGCTCGCCGGCCGCCGGGCGCTCTTGGTACACGAGCGAATTCACGTGCGCGACGACTTTACGGCGACAGGCGCCCATCTGGAATGGGCGCGACTGGTTTCGAACCAGCGACCTCTCGCGTGTGAAGCGGCGACTTCTTCGAGGTCCCCAAGTTGCCGAAATCCGCATTGCCAAGCGGAATACGCCGCTACGAGACCGCAAGGCGATGGTCGTTTCGACGCAGGAGTCAATGGTGCTCGAATTCCCGCTGACGTAACTCGACTCGCCGGATCTTGCCGGTCAACGTCTTCGGCAGCTCGTCGACGAACTCGATCTTTCGCGGATAGGCGTATGCCGACAGGTGCCCCCGGACGAACGTCTTGATCTCGCCGGCGAGCTGCTCGGAGGGCTCCTTCCCTTCGCCCAGGACGACGAACGCCTTGACGACGTGACCGCGCGTCGGGTCGGGTGAGGCGACCGCCGCGGCCTCGCGTACGGCGGGATGCTCGATGCAGGCCGACTCCACCTCAAACGGGCCGATCCGGTAACCGGCAGAGATGATCACGTCGTCGGCCCGCCCGGCATACCAGTAGTAGCCGTCGTCGTCCTCCTGCGCGGCATCCTTGGTGTGGAACCACTCGCCGCCAAAGGTCTCCTCGGAGGCCTCCGGGTTTTTCCAGTAGCCGAGCGGGTAATGCGGGTTCGACCGCGCCCGGAGGCAGATCTCGCCCCTCTCCCCGGGCGCGACCGGCTGCTCATCCTCGTCGAGGATCCTCACCTCCCAGCCCGGCATCGGCCTTCCCATCGAGCCCTCGCGAACCTCCATGAACGGGAAGTTCGCGCACAACGGGTAGGACTCCGTCAGGCCGTAGTAGTCGAGCACCGTGACCCCGTATTGCTCGCGGAACCAGCGGATCGCCTCGGGATTCAGCGGCTCGCCCGCGGAGCAGACGATGCGGAACTTCTGTGGGTAGCGCTCGCCGGCGTCGTCGATCGCCATCATCGCGCGCATCGCGGTGGGGGTGGTGAACACGTTCGTGACTCCGTGCTTCGAGAGCACCTCGAGCTGCTTCGCGGGGTCGAACCCGCCCTCCCGCGCATACACGAACTGGGTGGCGCCGAGGCGCCATGGTCCCAGCAACGGGGCGATCCCGGCCGCCCAAGCCCATTCCCCCATTCCGTGGAAGAGCTCGCCGTCACGAACGTCGTGGCAATAGACGAACTCCTCGTGGGCGAGGATGTAGCGGTGGGCGTGGAGGATCCCCTTCGCGAGCCCAGTGGTGCCGGAGGAGTAATAGAGCTGTGCCGGGTCGTCGGCGGCCGTGTCGACCGTCTCGGCGTGATCGTCGACGCCGGCCAGAAGTCCATCGTCGAGGATCACCACCTCGTCGACGAGGTCATCGGGCATCCGGTCGGCCTGATCGGGCGAGCACACGATCAGCTTCGGCTGCGAGTCCGCCACCCGATGCCGGATGCCCTCGTCACCGTAGAGCACCGACATCGAGAGGAGGATCGCGCCGAGCTTCCAGGTCCCAAAGAAGATGGCCGCGGTCTCGGGCGAGGCCGGGGCGACGACTGCGATGCGGTCGCCGCGCTGGACCCCGTGCGCGCGCAGGACGTTCGCGGCTCGCGCGGCGAGCGACTGCATCTCCCCCCAGGTCGCATGGCGCTCGGTGCCCCGGAAGTCCTCGAACACCATCGCCAGCTTGTCGCGGGGATGCTTGTCGCAGACGTCCGCTGCGATGTTGTAGCGGGGCGGGACCTCCCATCGGTGACCCGCGCAAGCCTCCTCGTAGGACCTTGCTCTCGTCGTGGTAGTGGCCATTGCCTCTCCTCCGGTTGCGCCGCTCGTCGAAGTGTCCTACATGGAGCCGAGTTGACAAAGCGAATGGGCGCGGCTGGTTTCGAACCAGCGACCTCTCGCGTGTGAAGCGGTGGTCCCCCAGGCACGGATGGGCGTCGTTCAGCGCGTCCGGATGTGCGCGGATGTGCGTCGATGTGCGCGGATGTGCGCGCTAACGGGCACCAGAACGGCTCTGGTGCCCGTTAGCCTCAGGGGCTCCGGGCCAACCGGCTTCCGCTCGTCGCCCAGCGCAACCGAGGGGGCCATACCTGCTTTCGGAGGTGACGTTGACCGCCCGCGGCTTCGGTGGTAGGTTCGGCCAGAAGCCCAAAGGCAGGGGGAGAGGAGCGAGCGTGGAGAGGCCGCAGGCCGTGCGGACACGGACCGGGCGGCGGCGTGCTGCCCTGGGCTCGCTGGCGGGAGTGCTCCTCCTAGCTTGCCGCCGCCGTGGCAGCGCCGGCGCAAGCCGCCCCGGGGACCTCGACCTGACCTTCTCCGGCGACGGCAAGCAGACGACCGACTTCGGCTTCGGTGCCAGCAGCGCGGCGGCGACCGTACGCCAGCCGGACGGCAAGATCGTCGCGGTCGGCACGACGCTTCGGCGGCGACCGGCGACTTCGCGCTCGCCCGCTACAACCCGAACGGCTCGCTCGACCCGAGCTTCTCCGGCGACGGCAAGCAGACGACCGACTTCGGGGCGCTTCGACGAGGCGACGGGGGTGGCGCTCCAGGCAGACGGCAAGATCGTCGCGGTCGGCACGGTGCAGCCGCCAACGAGGACTTCGCCCTCGCCCGCTACAACCCCAACGGCTCGCTCGACACGAGCTTCTCCGGGGACGGCAAGCAGACGACCGACTTCGGGAGCTTCGACGACGGCGAACGGGGTGGCGATCCAGGCCGACGGCAAGATCGTCGTGGTCGGGTCGCGCAGCCGCACCGGCTGGCGACTTCGCGCTCGCCCGCTACAACCCCAACGGCTCGCTCGACACGAGCTTCTCCGGCGACGGCAAGCAGACGACCGACTTCGGGGGCGCGACGAGGCGAACGGGGTGGCGCTCCAGGGCGACGGCAAGATCGTCGCGGTCGGCCGCGGCGGCGCCAGCGGCGACTTCGCGCTCGCCCGCTACAACCCGAACGGCTCGCTCGACACGAGCTTCTCCGGCGACGGCAGGCAGACGACCGACTTCGGGGCGGCGACCGAGGCGAGCGGGGTGGCGCTCCAAGGCGACGGCAAGATCGTCGCGGTCGGGCGGCAGCGGCTCGCCCTGACGGCGACTTCGCCCTCGCCCGCTACAACCCCAACGGCTCGCTCGACACGAGCTTCTCCGGCGACGGCAAGCAGACGACCGACTTCGGGGGCGCGGCTTCGACGAGGTGCACCGGGGTGGCGCTCCAGGCGGACGGCAAGATCGTCGCGGTCGGCCGGCGGCGGCGGAGGCGACGACTTCGCGCTCGCCCGCTACAACCCCAACGGCTCGCTCGACACGAGCTTCTCCGGCGACGGCAAGCAGACGACCGACTTCGGCGGGGCTACGACGAGGCGAGCGGGGTGGCGCTCCAGGCGGACGGCAAGATCGTCGCGGTCGGCGACGCCGACGGCACCGCTCGGCAGCGACTTCGCGCTCGCCCGCTACAACCCCGAACGGCTCGCTCGACCCGAGCTTCTCCGGCGACGGCAAGCAGACGACCGACTTCCCGGGCTCGACTAGGCGAGCGGGGTGGCGCTCCAGGCGGACGGCAAGATCGTCGCGGTCGGCCACGACCGGCGCCTTCGCAGCGACTTCGCGCTCGCCCGCTACAACCCGAACGGCTCGCTCGACCCGAGCTTCTCCGGCGACGGCAAGCAGACGACCGACTTCGGGGGCTTCGACGACGCGACCGGGGTGGCGCTCCAGGGCGACGGCAAGATCGTCGCGGTCGGGCAGTGCCGGCGGCGGCGAGGACTTCGCGCTCGCCCGCTACAACCCCAACGGCTCGCTCGACACGAGCTTCTCCGGCGACGGCAAGCAGACGACCGACTTCGGGGGCGTCGACGGGGCGACCGGGGTGGCGCTCCAGGCGAACGGCAAGATCGTCGCGGTCGGCTACGCGGCGGCGGCGGACTTCGCGCTCGCCCGCTACAACCCGAACGGCTCGCTCGACACGAGCTTCTCCGGCGACGGCAAGCAGACGACCGACTTCGGGGGCGTCGACGGGCGAGCGGGGTGGCGCTCCAAGCCGACGGCAAGATCGTCGCGGTCGGCGGCGGCGGGCCCGGCAGCAACTTCGCGCTCGCCCGCTACAACCCGAACGGCTCGCTCGACCCGAGCTTCTCCGGCGACGGCAAGCAGACGACCGACTTCGGGGGCTTCGACGATGCGCAACGGGGTGGCGCTCCAGGGCGACGGCAAGATCGTCGCAGTCGGTCGCGGCCGATCGCACAGCGCCAGCGACTTCGCGCTCGCCCGCTACAACCCCAACGGCTCGCTCGACACGAGCTTCTCCGGCGACGGCAAGCAGACGACCGACTTCGGGGGCTCGGCGACGGGCGACGGGGTGGCGCTCCAGGGCGGACGGCAAGATCGTCGCGGTCGGCCACGCGCGGCGGCCGCCGGCAACGACTTCGCGCTCGCCCGCTACAACCCCAACGGCTCGCTCGACACGAGCTTCTCCGGCGACGGCAAGCAGACGACCGACTTCGGGGGCTGCGCGACGAGGCGACCGGGGTGGCGCTCCAGGCGAACGGCAAGATCGTCGCGGCCGGGGGCGGCCTCGGCACCGATCTAACCAGCGATTTCGCGCTTGCTCGCTATCTGGGGGTTGAGCCGCGCGCGGGTTAAGGCGCCGGCTGCGCACACGGCGCACAGGGAAACCCATCATGGGCGCGGCTGGTTTCGAACCAGCGACCTCTCGCGTGTGAAGCGGCGATCCTGAGGAGGTCAGAAACCGCAGCAACAAGCGGTATGTGCCACTATGGACAGCAGGGGCTGTGCGCGGCGGATTACCAGGGATTACGCACGATCACCGGGGATTCGGGCAGAGAGAGCGGCTTTCTGCCCGAGGCCCGGATGTGGGCCCTGTGTCTCGATAGTCCATCTCCCAGCCGGCGCCCTAGGTCCGCAGGCGCCCGAGCGCCGCGCGGATATCCGCCTGGCTTCCCTCGTCCAGGACCGGCTCGTTCTCGAACCACAGGACGAAGGCGTGAAGCCAGAGCAGGCGAACGTCGATGTTCAGCTCGCTCGCGTAGGCCATCAGCACCTCCTCGGGGCGCTTCGGCCACGCCACCCCGTCCTCAAATCGGGCGATCGTCGTCTGGTTGACCTCAATCGCCGCCGCGATCTTGACCTGAACGACGTTCTTTTCCTCTCGGGCCTGGCGACAGGCACGGCCCAGCCAGGGAAGCAAAGGGCGGGGAGTTTCCCCTGTTTCCATGTTGCAGTTCTACCCGATTGCAGGCGGGCACAAACCGGCCGCGCATGCGTGGAAACATCTGCGCACTGAGTGACGATCCTCACGCATGCGTGGCATCGAATTGATGTAGAGTCGGACTCGTCGGATAGTTAGACGGGCGCTGAACGGCCTGACTTCAGACAGCCGGTTCTGCCCCTAGCCAATCTGCTTGGCCTCCGTTTAGCTCGCCCTACGGCCCCAGGAGGTCATCAGTTGCACGGTAAGCGTGGTTCGCTCGCCCACCTCGACCCCAAGGCCTCGCCAGGCCCAGCTGGCTGGCACCCGAGCGCCATTGCCGCCCGACATCTCCGCAAGCTCTTTGTCTTGGGGTTGACGCTGGGGGGGCTCGTTCTCCTGGCCGGCTGCTCGGGCAAGACGACCGGGGCGAGCGACATCACGCACGTCTCGGCCAAGCTTCACGCGACGGGTCGCTGCAGTGCCGGCCAGACCTGCACCTGGTACTGGGAGTACTGGCCGGCGAACAACCGCGGTACTTCGGGTCCGCGCAAGTGAGCAAGGAGACGCCCGTGCAGGGCCCCGTCCACGGGGCAAGCGCGGACGTGCCGTTGTCGACCGTGATCACCGACCTTGCACCCGGCACAACCTATCGCTGGGTGTTCTGCGGGTCACCGAACAACGGCGCCGACTACGTGTGCGTTGGCCCACATGGCCAGGGCGGCTCGAAGACCGCCGACCCGCCACCCGACTCTGCGACGTTTACCACCGCCCCCTTTGAAGGCTTGGCAGAGGGCTGGGACGGAACCAAGTGGGCAGTTCAGACCACCCCCAACCCGACCGGCGCGTCGGGGGACAGCGATCTGTCGGGGATCTCGTGCGCGTCGGCGACGGCGTGCATGGCCGTCGGGGCCTACCCGACGGCGCCGGCCGCGATGTGACGCTGGCCGAGCGCTGGAACGGCACCAGCTGGACCGTCCAGTCCACCCCCAATCCGAACGGCGCGGACAGCAGCCATCTGAACGACGTCTCGTGCACCTCCGCCACGGCGTGCACCGCCGTCGGAAGTTACACCAGCTTTGTCGGCACCACCGGCAGACAGTTCGCGCTGGCCGAACGCTGGGACGGAACCGCGTGGACGATTCAGCCCACCCCCGATCTAGCGGGCCCGAACGGTAGCTCCCTGGAGGGGGTCTCGTGCACGTCTGCGACGGCGTGCACGGCAGTCGGCCACTACCGCAACAGCGCTGGCAAGCTGGTGCCGCTGGCCGAGCGCTGGAACGGCACCAGCTGGACGGTCCAGTCCACGCCCAATCCGACCGGCGCCGGGGAAAGCTCCCTGCAGGGGGTCTCGTGCACGTCCGCCACGGCCTGCACCGCCGTCGGGTACTCCAACAGCGGCGCTACCGTGGTGACACTGGCCGAGCGCTGGAACGGCACCAGCTGGAAGATCCAGTCCACGCCCAATCCGACCGGCGCGCGGGGAAAGCTCCCTGCAGGGGGTCTCGTGCACGACCGCCACTGCCTGCACAGCGGTCGGGAGCTCCTACAACAGCGCCGCGGCAAACAGGTGACGCTGGCCGAGCGCTGGAACGGCACCAGCTGGAAGATCCAGACGACAGCCAACCCGGCCGGCGCGGGCGGTAGCTACATGGAGGGGGTCTCGTGCACCTCCGCCACGGCGTGCACCGCCGTTGGGTACTCCGATGACGACCTCCGCGCGACGCTGGCCGAGCGCTGGAACGGCACCAGCTGGACCGTCCAGTCCACCCCCAACCCGACTGGCGGTCAGAGCCGCTCCCGCCGCCTGGAGGGGGTCTCGTGCACGACCGCCACGAGGTGCACCGCCGTCGGCCACAACTAAACGGCCCCGGCAAACCGTTCCCGTCTACCCCTTCAACCGTGAAAAGGTCGGGTATCTCCCCCCTGCGAAGCCCGAGCACCGGTGGGATGCTCGCCCAATGAAGTCGTCTTCCGAGCAGTCGAAGGAGCTCGCTGAATGTGCCCCGACTCTTCGCAAGCTCACCGTCTTGAATTGACGCTGGGGGCGCTCCTCCTCTTGGCCGGCTGCTCGGGCAAGACGATCGGGCGAGCAGCATCACCACCGACTCGGCCCGGCTGAACGCGGTCGGCTCCTCGGCGCCGCGACGTTTGGGCACAAACGGGCAGAAAGCCGATTTCAAGTGGGGGATCGACCGCCCCTGTCTCTCGGGAGCAATCGAAAAACTTGCCCTAATAGCAGGCACTTTACGAATGGGCGCGGGTGGTTTCGAACCACCGACCTCTCGCGTGTGAAGCGGGGGTCCCTCAGGCACGGATGGGCGTTGTTTCGCGCATCGGATGTGCGCGGATGTGCGTCGATGTGCGCGGATGTGCGCGCTAACGGGCACCAGAACTGCTCTGGTGCCCGTTAGTTTCCGGGGCTTCGGGAACCGGCTTCCGCTCGTCTCCCGCGTGACCGAGGGGGCCCCTACCGGCTTTTCGGAGGTGGCGTTGATGGCCCGCGGCCCCGGTGGTAGGGTCGGCCAGAAGCCCAACGCGGGGGGAGAGGAGCAAGCGTGGAGAGGTCGCAGGCCGGGCGGACGCGGACTGGGCGGCTTGCCGTGAAGCGACTCGCGCGCCGACAAGCCGTCGCCCTCTCGCTCGCCGGCCTCCTGCTGCTTTTGATCACCGCCGCCGCGCTCGCCGTGACCGGCGACCTCAGCCAGCCCGCCGGTACCGCCGGCTGCATCAGCGAGACGGGGGCGGGGCCCTGCGCCGACGGACATGGGCTCGACGTGCCGCACTCGGTGGCGGTCAGCCCCGACGGGAAGAGCGTCTACGTCGCCTCGGACGAGAGCGACGCCTTGGCCCGCTTTACCCGCACCGACCACCGGGGCGATCACCCAGCCCGCCGGGACTGCCGGCTGCGTGAGCGAGACGGGGGCGGGGCCGTGCGCCGACGGCCATGGCGCTCGACGGCGCGTACTCGGTGGCGGTCAGCGCCGACGGGAAGAGCGTCTACGTCGCCTCGAGCCGCGGCGACGCCGTGGCCCGCTTTATCCGCAACACGACCACCGGGGCGATCACCCAGCCCGCCGGCACCGCCGGCTGCGTGAGCGAGACGGGGGCGGGCCCCTGCGCCGACGGCCAGGCGCTCGACGGCGCGAACTCGGTGGCGGTCAGCCCCGACGGCAAGAGCGTCTACGTCGCCGCGAACAAAGAACCACAACACCGAGGCCGTGGCTCGCTTTATCCGCAACACGACCACCGGGGCGATCACCCAGCCTGCCGGGCGACCGCCGGCTGCGTGAGCGAGACGGGGGCGGGGCCGTGCGCCGACGGCAGGGCGCTCGACGGCCCGGTCTCGGTGTCGGTCAGCCCCGACGGGAAGAGCGTCTACGTCGCCGCAGCCGACTTTTTTCGACGGCGTGGCTCGCTTTATCCGCAACACGACCACCGGGGCGATCACCCAGCCCGCCGCGGCGACCGCCGGCTGCGTGAGCGAGACGGGTGCGGGGCCGTGCGCCGACGGCCATGCGCTCACGGGCGCGTACTCGGTGGCGGTCAGCCCGGACGGCAAGAGCGTCTACGTCACCTCGTGCCAACGAGAGCGGCGACGCCGTGGCCCGCTTTATCCGCAACACGACCACCGGGGCGATCACCCAGCCTGCCGGCACCGCCGGCTGCGTGAGCGAGACGGGGGCGGGCCCCTGCGCCGACGGCAGGGCGCTCCTCGCCCCGACCTCGGTGGCGGTCAGCGCCGACGGAAAGAGCGTCTATACCACCTCCGAACGCAGCGTCGCCGTGGCGCGCTTCGACCGCAACACGACCACCGGGGCGATCACCCAGCCTGCCGCGGCGACCGCCGGCTGCGTGAGCCAGACCGGGGCGGGGCCCTGCGCCGACGGCAGGGCGCTCGTCGCCGCGCACTCGGTGGCGGTCAGCCCCGACGGCAAGAGCGTCTACGTCGCGTCGCGCGGCGACAGCGTGGCGCGCTTCAACCGGGCCCCCACGCCATTCGTTGAACGCGCTGGGACCCGTCTGTTCCTCCAGGGAAACCCCTACCGGTTCACGGGCCTCAACATCTACAACGCGAACAGCGACGGGGACGAGGAGTGCTGGTATGCAATGTCCAGCGGCTCGACCCTGGGGGACTCGCTCGATGCGATCGGTTCCGGCAAGGAGGCGATTCGAGCCTGGTTCTTCCAGTCGCTGGCCACCACAGGCGGGCAACGTGATTGGAGCGCGTTTGACCACACGCTCTCGGTCGCACGCACCCACGGGGTCAAGGTCATCGTCACCTTGACGAACCAATGGGGCGACTGCGAAGCCGGGGGGTACAAGGCGGATAGCTGGTACACCGGTGGCTATAAGCAGGCCGATCCGGGCGGGACGGCTTCCTACCGCGCCTGGGTCAGCGAGGTCGTCACCCGCTACCGAAACGACCCGACCATCCTGGCCTGGCAGCTCGTCAACGAGGCCGAGGTAAAGCCCAATCCCGACCTGACCACCCCGTGCAGCCCAAACGCGGCGGCGACGCTGAAGTCGTTCGCGACCGACGTCTCCGGACTCGTCAAGTCAATCGACCCCAACCACCTCGTCAGCCTGGGCACGATGGGCGGTGGGCAGTGCGGGGCGCAGTCGGCCGAATACAGCGACCTCCATAGCGTCCCAACGATCGATTTGTGCGAGTACCACGACTATGATCAGCCGCAGGCTCCCATGCCCGGTGATCAATGGAACGGGCTCCAGGTCCGTATCGATCAGTGCAACGCTCTGGGCAAGCCGCTTTTCGTCGGCGAGACGGGAATCAAACCTAACCAGGTCGGCGGAACCCTGCAGGCTCGGGCCGACGCTTTCGATGCCAAGTTGAGCGCCCAGTTTTCAGCGGGCGTCGTCGGTGAGCTGGTGTGGGCCTGGAGCGCGCTCGGCTCGACGCTCAACGATTTCGATGTCGGAGCTGGCGACCCGGTCCTCGAGGTACTAGGGGACTACTGACCCGGCCTGCCAACGGGGGGGTCCATGCCATGGCCCGGCAACCAGGCGATCGCTGACCCCGTCGTCGCCGGTGCTGCCTACGTTTCAAAGTCTAAGAAAGCGGCGGGATAACAGAGCATTTGCGGTTGGGCGCGGCTGGTTTCGAACCAGCGACCTCTCGCGTGTGAAGCGGCGGTCCCTCAGGCACGGATGAGCGTCCGTACGCGCACCTGGATGTGCGCGGATCTGCGTCGATGTGCACGGATGTGCGCGCTAACGGGCACCAGAACCGCTCTGGTGCCCGTTAGCCTCAGGGGCTCCGGGCCAACCGGCCGCCGCTCGTCGCCAAGCGCAACCGAGGGGCCATACCTGTTTTCGGAGGTGACGTTGACCACTCGTGGCTTCGGTGGTAGGTTCGACCAGAAGCCCAAGGCAGGGTGGAGGGGAGCGAGCGTGGAGAGGCCGCAGGCCGTGCGGACCCGGACAGGGCGGCTGGTGGCTGCCATGAGCTCCCAGGTGGTGGTGCTCCTCCTACTAGCCGCAGCCGTGGCAGCGCCAGCACAAGCCGCCGCCGGGGACCTCGACCTCACGTTCTCCGACGACGGCAAGCAGAGGACCGACTTCGCCTTCGGTTCCAGCCGCGCCGCAGCGACCGTGCGCCAGCCGGATGGCAAGGTAATCGCGGCCGGCAGGACCGGCGGCAGCACCAGCAATTTCGGGCTCGCCCGCTACAACCCGGATGGCTCGCTCGACGCGACCTTCTCCGACGACGGCAGGCGGGTGACTGATTTCGGAGGGCGGTTCGACGAGGCGACCGATGTGGCGCTCCAGGGCGATGGAAGATCGTCGCGGTTGGGTTCACTGACGACTTCGGCGTGGGAGACAACGACTTCGCGCTCGCCCGCTACAACCCGGACGGCTCGCTCGACACGAGCTTCTCCGGCGACGGCCGACAGACGACCGGCTTCACGAGCCGCGCCGAGGCATACGGGTTGGCGATCCAGGGCAACGGCAAGATCGTCGCGGTGGGCAGTACCTATAGTGCGACCGATCCCGGCGACTTCGCGGTTGCCCGCTACAACCCGGATGGCTCGCTCGACGCGAGCTTCTCGGGTGATGGCAGGGAGACGACGAATGTCGGCGGCTTCGATGGTGCCAATGCGGTGGTGCTCCAGGGCGGGAAGATCGTTGCGGCCGGCGATGGCGGCTTCGCCTTCGCCCTCGCCCGCTACAACCCGAACGGCACGCTCGACCCCAGCTTCTCGGGCGACGGGAAGCAGACGACCGACTTCGGGGGCACCGACGAGGCGAACGACGTGGCGCTACAAGGCGCCAAGATCGTCGTGGTTGGCCGCGGCGGACCGGGCGAGGACTTCACGCTCGCCCGCTACAACACAAACGGCTCGCTGGACGCGAGCTTCTCCGGGGACGGCAAGGACACGGCAGACTTCGGGGGCGACGATGGAGCCACGGCGGTGGTAGTTCAGGGAACCGGCAAAGCCGTCGTAGTGGGTGCCGGCGGTGCCGGCGGCGACTTCGCGCTCGCCCGCTACAACACCAACGCGACTCTGGACACGACCTTCTCCGGGGACGGCAAGCAGACGACCGACTTCGGAGGGGATTTCGATGGAGCGTACGGTGTGGCCCTCCAAGGCGACGGCAGGATCGTGGCGGCCGGCTTTGCCGGCAGCTTCGGCCGCGGTCCCGCCGACGACTTCGCGCTCGCCCGCTACAACTTCGACGGCTCCCTCGACCCGAGCTTTTCCGGCGACGGGAAGCTGACAACCAACTTTGCCGGCAACGAAGGGGCGGGCGCGGTAGCCGTCCAGGCTGACGGCAAGCTCGTCGTGGTCGGGGCCGGCGGCGACTTCGCGCTCGCCCGCTACAACCCGGACGGCTCGCTCGACACGACCTTCTCCGGGGACGGTCAACAGACCACCGACTTCGGCGCCCTGGACGGGGCAAATGGGGTGGCGATCCAAGGCGACGGCAAGATCGTCGTGGCCGGGCGTGGCGCCTTCGGCGGCGACTTCGCGCTCGCTCGCTACAACCCGAACGGCACGCTCGACACGACCTTCTCCGGCGACGGCAAGCAAACGACTGCCTTCGTGACCAACGACGGGGCGAATGACGTGGCGCTGCAGCCGAACGGCAAGATCGTCGTGGTGGGCTTCGCCGGCGGGGCCGGCCGCCCGAGCTTCAACTTCGCGCTCGCCCGCTACAACCCCAACGGGTCGCTCGATACAAGCTTCTCCGGCGACGGGAGGCAGACGACCGACTTCGGGGGCGGCGAGGCAGCGAACGGGGTGGCGCTCCAGCCGAACGGCAAGATCGTCGCGGTCGGCGGCGGCGGCACCTTCACGCTCGCTCGCTACAACGCCAATGGAACCCTCGACACGACCTTCTCCGGGGACGGAAAGCAGACGGGCGGAAGCTTGACCTTGGCGAATGCAGTGGCGCTCCAGGCCGATGGGAGGATTGTCGCGGTCGGTCTCGGCGGCGGCGGCGGCGACGCCTTCGCCTCCGCCCTCGCCCGCTACAACCCGGACGGCTCGTTCGACACGACCTTCTCTGGGGACGGTCAGCAGACGACCGACTTCGGGGGCACCGACGAGGCGAACGACGTGGCACTACAGGGCGCCAAGATCGTCGTGGTTGGCCGCGGTGGACCGGGCGAGGACTTCACGCTCGCCCGCTACAACTCGAACGGCACCCTCGACCCGAGCTTCTCGGGAGATGGGAAGCTGACCACGGACTTCGGTGGCACCGACGAGGGAACGGACTGGCGCTTCAGGCAGGCAAGGTCGTCGCGGTCGGGAACGGCCTCGGCACCGATGTAACCAGCGACTTCGCGCTGGCTCGATATCTGGGGAGTTGAGCCGCGCCCGGGGATTGCGGCCTGCGCTGTGCGGGGCTCGCGGAGCCCTGGGGTTTCGAATCACAATGGGCGCGGCTGGTTTCGAGTGAGCCGGGACGGCGAACGGGTGAAGAAAGCAGCCCCGGCGCCCGTATGGACGATGGGCGCGGCTGGTTTCGAACCAGCGACCTCTCGCGTGTGAAGCGGTGGTACCTCACGCACGGATGGGCGTCGTCACGCGCATCGGATGTGCGCGGATGTGCGTCGATGTGCGCGGATGTCTGCGGGTATGGGCACCAGAGCCGTTCTGGTGCCCGAGTAGCGGCGGCTCGGGAGGCGCTCTTCAACGCCTCGCGCTTGAGGGCGTCTTCTCCAGGTTCCGAAGCGCCTTCGGGTTGCCTAGCGCCGCCTCACGCTTGGTTTCCTCGATCGTCGGATGGGAGACGACCAAGAGCATCTGGGAACACCGCGGGAGGAAACGTTGAGGAGGTTGCGGTGGATCCTCCGGCGTGCGTCGCCAGCGAGCCCGCTCAGCCGGGAGGCGAGAACACTCCACGGGGCGGACTCTTCTACTCGTAGTACCGAGGAAATCCGCGCGCAGGGCCGCTGGAGAGCGCGGCGGTCGACCACCTCTCCCCGGGATGCGCGGTCTCCCACGCCTTGATCCTGCGGCGTAGTCGCCTTCGTTCGCGCCAGGTTTGCCACCGGAGTCTCATCGACCGAGGTCCCGCGTGAACTTCGGTTGGCGCGTCCACTCGGTACGCGAGTCTACGGCGGCAGCGCGAACCTGACGAGCGGCCCCCCGCTGGGGTGCTCGGTATCGCCGTGCCCCACGGGAGCGCCTTCCGCTGCGTGCAGCCGGGCCACCGAGGGGGGACTGGGGCTCCCCGTGGACGGTGGCGGTCCTGGCGGGCACCCTCGAGGGCGTCCACGAGCTCGACCCCGAGGTCGAGGCCGAGGGAGGTCGCCGTCGTTCCTGGCCTCGCTGGGCGACGACCGCGGCCACCTCGTGATCCACGCGGACAGGGTCCGCTCGATCGAGAGCCTCCATGACGACGAGCTCCAGTTGACGATAGGGCCGGTCCGGGTGGTTCTCGAGGCGGCTGATCCACCGGTGAGGATCGCGTAAGCGTCGGAGGAGAAGCCGTGGCGAGCGGATGGGACGACCACGCAGTGGCGCTCTCGGGCGAGCCGCCCGAGGGGGAGCTCGAAGTCGAGCCGGTGGTCGGCACGATCACGTAGCGGTTGTCGATCAACTGCTGGGCTTCATCGATCGAGATGCCCAGGGCGCCGAGCTTCTCGGCGGCAACCCTGGTCGCCAGCAACTCATGGATCACGTCCACGGTCGGCATCTGTACCGGACGGCCCCGACGGCAACTGCTGAGTGGCGCCGAGCCGGTAGCAGGCGCTCGAGGAGAGCGGCTGATGTGTGGAAATCCCCGCCATCTGGCTTGTCCATGCGGGCCGTCAGGCGCGTGCTACCAGCGGTGCTACCAGCCTCTGGCCGATGGTGGCTCAATCCGACTGGTAGCGGCCGGGACCCGAAGGCCCGCTTCGCGTGCCGCCTCGCTCTACCGCCCGCGCGCGCGGTCCCTGAGCCGGTCCTTCCACCGGATGAACAACCAGCCGCTCACGACTCCGGCAACCGGGAAGACGGCGAGCAGCATCTCCTCGACCGGAACGCCAGCTATGTGGGCCTGGGTCAGCACCGACATCGATGCGCCGGAACCCTCCGCCAGGCCGCCGCGCTGCGGCCGCCGTTCACGCGAAGATCTCGGTCGTGCAGTCGCCGCCCTGCAGGCGCACCTCGTGCGCTCTCGCCGGCCCGCCTTCCCGGTCATGGAAGTCGACGAAGAAGTCCTGGTCCACCTCCATTCCACCATCCGGGAGACAGTTCACTCGCAGGAGCCATGAACGAAGGTCCGGATAGAACTGGTTGTCCCAGGTCGAATAGAGGGAATTGGTGACGTAGAGGCGCCGGCCGTCGTAGGACAGCTGCAGCATCTGCGGTCCGCCGCTCAGGTCACGCCCGGCGTCGCTCGGCTTGCCGAGCAGCCCCCCGAGCCAGAGCTGGCCGGTGAGCTTCGGTTCGAGCGGGTCGGAGACGTCGTACTGGCGGAGGTCGCCGTGGAGCCAGTCCGAGAAGTAGAGGAAGCGGTCGTCCATCGAGAGGACGAGGTCGGTGATCAGTCCGGGCACGCCGCCGGGAAGCGGCCAGCCCTCGAGCTCGACGTTCTCGACCGCGATCACCTGATCGGCCCCCCATCCGCCGTTCTTGCGGCGCCAGTGCCACATCGTGCTCGAGAGCGCGGCACCGACGAAGCCACTCTCCGCCTCGGGGTCGTGGAGCCAGCGCACCTCGAGCGGGATGAGCCCGCTCTCCCCGAGGTCGATGGTCTGCTCGAGACTGCGCTCGCCGAGGTTCCAGAAGTGGAGTCGGCGACCGTAGCGGCCCGCCGCAACGTCCTCGATGTCGAAGCCGGCCTCGTAGGCGTTCGGCTCGCCGAACTCGGACGAGACGAGAACGTCCTTGCGCGGCTGGTACCAGAAGTCGTAGTTGAGCGGCGGGAGCTCGCCGCCGTTCTCCCAACGGCCCTTGAGCTCGAAGGTCCGCGCGTCGAGAACCGCGAAGCCACCCGACCCGTTCCCGTCTGCGTCGCCGAGCATCGAGATGACGACGTTGTCGCCCGGCATGCAGTGGACCGTGTGCGGGCGCGTGTAGCCGGTCGCCTCGACCACCTCGCTGCGGCTCGATCACCTTCTCGATCCGCGGCCGCCGCGGGTCGTCGGCCACGTTGATGACGTGAAGGCGCGAGGAGCGGAAGCCGGGGACGATCAGGTGCGAGCGGTCCGGTCCGTGGCAGGCTGAGCTGCAGCGGTTCCAGCCGAAGTGGTGGAGCTCGTCGCCGACGTTCGGCATCGGCGTCTCGTGGATGATCCCGCCCGCCTCAGCGTCGACGACGGCGAGGAAGTCGGGCGCGTCCACGCCGGTGCCCTCGTGCAGGCAAGCGAGATAGAGGAATTCCTCTGCCGGGGCCTTCATCGCCTCTTGCGGTGAGGCATAGAGGGAGGCGACGGGACGTTGGTCCTGCGCGTCGCTCATTGGAAGCCTCCTTCCTCCGCTACGGCGAGGCCAGACCAGCCGCGCCGCAACGAAACGACGATCAGCGCAACAAGAGCCACTCTACTCGCGTCGCTGCGCGACTGTCTGGTCGAATCGGCGCCTGTCGCGCAGCTGGCGGAGGTCCGGAAAAGAGCGGCTGATGTGTTGAAAATCCCCGCCATTTGGCTTGGACAAGCGGTGCACTGGCGCTGCGCTACCACGGCTGCTACCGATCTGCAACATCCGGTTGGACCGGTCGAGTGGTAGCAGGGCGTGCTGGCCGGGGCCGCGGCAACGGCCGTGTACGCCAGCTCGAAGAGCTGGGCCGTCGTGATCGCCGTCGAGGCGTGGTCAGGCGACATCGCCTTGGCCATCCTGATCGGCGCGTTCGCTGGTCTGATGCCGGCCGTTCGAGCGTCTCGGATGCCGCCTACCGTGGAATTGCGAACGATATGAGCGGGAAGTGGATCTCTATCCGAGGGGCCGCCCTGCGGCCGCGCGTTCGCGGTGAGCGTGGCGTCGTGGGCGAGGGCGATGGCGCATTGGAAGGGCTCGAAGAGGCGGTGGACCTGCTCGGGCGGGACCACCGGCCCGGTGTTCGCGACCTGGCGCTAGGCATCCCACCAGTCGCGCTGGCCCTCGACGTCTTCGCGCGAAGCCTCGCCGAGATTGGGCGCGCCGATGACGACGATCTCGAGGCCGTCCGGCCCGGCCTCGTAGCCTCGCCACGTGCCGGGCGGGACGCGGACCGCGTCCCACTCCTTCTTGAGCTCGACGATCTCGTCGTCGAGCTTCATCCGCCCGCTCCCGCCCAGGACCACTAACACCTCCTCCTGCGTCTTGTGCGTGTGGCCGTACGGAAAGCGATAGCCGGGCGGGACGCGCTGTAGTAGCCCAGGCCGGATTGCCCTCGAGCTCGAGCGCCTCGGTCGCCAAGCGGAACTCCAGGTCCGGCGCGCCGTCGAACCTGGACCCGAGGTCCTCCAGGTCCTCCTTGAGGTTCCTGAGCGTGAACGGCACGGCCGCAATCCTATGCGTGCCCACGAAAAGAGCGCCCCCCGCCGCGATCTGACGCGAACTGGCGGGGACGCTCAACAAAGCGGCTGACGGCGGGATGACTCGGACCTGCGGTATCAGCCCGACTCGTCGCTGCCGTGCCCGTAGCGCTCGTAGATCACGCGCGAGCCGAACGTCCTGGGGTCTTGATCAGGGCCAGCGGACGTCTTGGGTGACCGGCGGCAGGAACGGCGTGCCGCCGCCGACGACGACCGGATAGCGGAACATGCGCAGCTCGTCGACGACGCCGAGCTCGATCGCCGCCGCGGCCAGGCCGGCGCCGCCGATCCCGACGTCCTTGTCGGTCGCGTCGAGCGCCGCAGCGGCCTCCTCGGCCACCGACGCCTCGGCGAGCCGGGCGTTGCCCTGGACGCGGTCGAGCGTGCGGCTGAAGACGACCTTCGGGATCGCGCACCAGACGTCGGCGAACGTGGCCCCGAGCTCGGTGGCGCGCATCGACGGATCCGTCTCCCACACCAGCATCGTCTCGTAAAGCCTGCGGCCGCACAGATAGCCGCCGAGCTCGCGTACCTCCGCCAGATGGAAACGAAATAGCTCCTCGCTGGGTCCGTCCACCCGAACGCGCCCTCGCGGTCGGCGATGAAGCCGTCCGCCGAGACGCTCATCGAGTAGATAAGCATGGCTTCAGCTCTGCCATCTGGTGACCGATCGCGAGACGAGAACTCATCGTCGTGGGCGGTCTCAGCGATCGTACGGCCATTGCATCCGAAATCCGATCTGTGGTCTCAAACGGCGCGAAGCCGATCATCCATCCGGGAGCCGTCGCGTTGCCCCGATGTTGCCCCCGAACCCGGACCACCAGCCACACTTCATCGGTTGGCTGGTCGGAGGGGCGGGCTGCCTAGGACCCAGGTCCGGTCACCTCCGCCTGCCAGCGGAAGCGCCGGTGCCGCTCGGCGAAGACCTCGGGGCTGGTCACGTCAAGAGGGCCCCGCGTAGCACCGAGATGGCCTGGGCGATCGCAGCGCGTGTCGCATGCGTGGCGCTGAGCGGGTTGAGCATCATGAAGTCGTGGGTGATGCCGTCGTAGCGGACGGTCGTCACCCTCGACTCCGGCGGCCCGCAGGCGCGCCGCGTAGGCCTCGCCCTCGTCCCGAAGGACGTCCGCCTCGTCGACGATCACGAACGCCGGCGGGAGCCCCGGCGAGCTGTTCGTCGCTCGCACGCAGCGGCGAAGCGAACCGGCTCCGAGCGCCGCTCGACGTCAGGCCGCGTAGGCATCCCAGAACCACTCCATCGCCTTCGCCGTGAGGAAGTAGCCCTCGGCGAACTGCTCGTATGAGCCGGTGTCCATCCGCGGCGTCGGTGACCGGGTAGTACATGGACTGATGGACGAAGCGCAGGTCGCCTCGCTCATTTGTCCATCAGCGCCAGGGCGGCGGTCATGTTGCCGCCGACCGAGTCGCCGGCGACGGCGACCCGGTCGGGTCGAGATCGTTTGCGGCGCCTTCGCGCTGGATCCACTCGGCGGTGGCATATCCCTGCTCGATCGCGACCGGGATAGCGGGCCTCCGGCGAACGGTCGTACTCGACGAACACGACGGCCGCGCCGGCGCCGACCGCGAGCTCGCGCACGAGCCGGTCGTGGGTGCCGGCGTTACCGACACCCAACCGCCGCCGTGCATGTAAAGGATCACCGGCAACGACCCGCCGGCGCCGACCGGCCGGACGATCCGGACGGGGACGTCGCCGACTTCGGCGGGAACGGTGACCCACGGTCCTCGACGGGAGCTTCTCGATGGGTCGGCCTGGACGTCGTCGAGCACCTTCCGGGCCTCGGCCGGTGTGAGCTCGTAGAGGAACGGCGGCATGGCGGTCGCCTCGACGAACTCCTGCGAGGCCGGTTCGAGGACGACGGGCGACTGGGTGGTGGTGATGACATGGCGGCTCTTCTGTGTTCGTCGGTGGGGCGGTTAGGCGCTGACGGGCGCCGGCGGCCTCGAGGATCAGCTCGGCGGTCGCTTCGGGGTGTGAGACGCCGACCGCATGCGACGCGCCTGAGACCTCGACCGTGCTCCGCGCGCCCGCGCGTTCCGCCATGAAGCGCTGGAGGTCGGCGGGGATGTTGCGATCCTTCTCCCCGAACATAAACCACGACGGCACCTCCGCTCCACAGCGGAGCGGTCGCCGGACGGTTCAGCGAGCTCCTCTTGGCTAGCCGGTCGTTGGGTCTACCGCCATCCGGGCGGCCTGCGCCCCGGCACGTCCCGCAGAACTGCTCGTGGAAGGCTCCGCGCGATGGCAGGTCGGTCGTGCCGTCGCTGCCGGAATCGGTTGCAACGCGTCGCCCGTCGTGCTGCCCGGGAACTCCCTGGGAGCTCGAAGCAGGTCTCGCCGGCTCCGGCGCGACGCCACTGACGTACACGAGCCCGGGATCTCGCCGGCGTCTTCGGCGACGTTGGAGATCACCGCGCCGCCGTAGGAGTGGGCGACGAGCACCACCGGCCCGTCGATCGACCGGACCAGGTCGCCGACGGCCTCGGCATCTGCCGCGACGCCCCGCAGCGGGTTCGCGGCGGCGATCACGGTGTGGCCCGCGTCCTCGAGCGGGTCGATGACGGCGTCCCAGCTCGCGGAGTCGGCGAAGGCGCCGTGGAATCGAGGAACGATCGTTGTGGGTTGGGGACTTTTTTATGAGCGGTCCTTTCGGTGGTGGAGCTGACCGGCGTCGAGCGTACCGCGCGCGCGGCGGCGCCTGGGAGGGCTGACGAAACAGCTGTCAGGCGACCGAAGGCCGACATGTTCTTCGGCAGGTCCGCGCGCCGCCGAACGGCGCTCGGACTGAGCCGCGAAACAGACGCGTTGTTTACCCGCCCGTTCACCCTCGACCCCCCGATTTCGGCCACCCGCGCGGTCGCCCCGAAAACGTGGAACCCCGCTCAGTGAGCGGGGGTTCTCCTAGTCGAGTCAAGCGGCTGATGGGATTCGAACCCACGACCTTCTGCATGGCAATTAGATCCCGGGTTTGCGGCGGTTTGCGGTTGCTCCGTCTTTCCAGCTAATCGGCGGTTTCGCGCGTAGACACCCACTCGCGACTTGCGGACGTCGCGGACCCTGAACCAGCGCTTCGACACGTGGCGACGTGTCCCCGTCGCGCTCGACCTCGTACTCGTGGTCGACGATGTTGCCCTTCGCCTTCATCTCGCCGCCGTTCTCGAGGTCGATCGAGAACCGGTCGCGCAGGCCGACGAGCGCCTTCTTCACCGTTGCCAGCGAATCCTCGCCGCGCTCGATCTCCATCTTGTCGCGCACGCTCAGCTTGCGCTCCTGGATCTTGGCGACCTCGTTGCCGGCGGCGTCCTCGATCACGAACGTCTGGCGCACGCGAAGGGCCTTTCCGTCGACGTGAAAGGCGCGGTTGCCGTCGTCGTCCTCGATCCAGTAGTCGTCGCCGATCGAGAGCAGCTTCTCGCGCATCTGGTAGCGGGAGCCGGCGCCGTCGCCCTCGTCGCCTCCGCGGTTTCGCAGCAGTCCCATGGCCCAACTTCCTCGTCATTGGCGGGCCATCGCGATCCGCATCCGCTCCTCGGGCGTGATCAGGTGGTCGAGGTCCTCGGCGGCCTCGTCGATGTCGAGCTGGACCCAGTCGATCCGCCCCGTGAACTCGGTCTCCTTCGGGCCGTGGTCGTCCGAGACGGGCGTCCCGCTGTCGGACCCGACGTCGGTCGTCTCGTCGGCCGAGAAGACCATCGGCACGGTCATCTCGACCCGGCCGGTCCCGACCTCGGCTCCGTCGACGAAGAGCGCCACGTCACCGCCCTTGCCGAGCCCGCCGCCGTCGTAGGTGAACTCGGCCCGAACCTGGTGCTCGCCCGGCGGGATCGCCTCGCCGCCGTGGACCTTGAACCGCTGGACCCCGAAGGTGTTGTAGCAGTAGGCCGGACGGCCTTCGTGGAGGTACAGGCTCCAGCCGCCGAAGGCGCCGCCCTGCGCGACGATCACGCCGTCGGCGCCTCCCTCGGGGACCTCGATCGCCGCGGTGATCGCGTGGGACTTGTTCTTCAGCGGCAGGATCGAGTTCTCCGAAAGCCTGCCCATGCCCCCGAACAGCAGCTGTGAGTTGCCGCGGATCAGCTGCGGACGACCCGCCAGGTCGGGGTTGAAGCGCTCGAAGCGCCGGTCGTCGAGCGGCAGCACGTTGTAGCGCGCCGCCTCGATCAGGAACAGCCGCTGCAGCTCGGCGAGCTCGCTCGGGCTGCTCGGCCGCGAGGTCGTGGGCCTGGGTCCAGTCGTCCGGGCCGTAGAGCTCCCAGACGTCGTCGTCGTAGGCCGGCATCTCGGTCGCCGCCCAGGGATGCTGTGGCGGGTGACCGCGGTCCATCCCTTGTGGTAGATGCCGCGGTTGACGAACATCTCGAAGTACTGGGTCTCGCGATGCTCCGGCGCCTCCGGGTCGTCGAAGGTGGGGACCATGCTCTTGCCGTGCAGCGGCATCTGCTGCACGCCGTGAACGAAGGTCGGGCGCGGGATCCCGGCGGCGTCGAGCACGGTCGGCGGCGACGTCGATCACGTGGCTGAACTGGGAGCGCACCTCGCCCTTCGCCTTGATCCCGGCCGGCCAGTGGACGATCGTGCCGTTGCGGGTGCCGCCCCAGTGCGAGGCGACCTGCTTCGTCCACTGGTAGGGCGTGTCCATCGCGTGGGCCCAGCCGACCGCGAAGTGGTTGAAGGCCTCGGGAGTGCCGAAGAGGTCGATCTTCGAGGCCATGAACTCCGTCGTCTCCAGGCCGCCGGCGCCGTTGAGCACGATCAGCTCGTTGAAGCAGCCCTGCGGCGTGCCCTCGGCGGAGGCCCCGTTGTCGCCGACGATGTAGTAGACGAGCGTGTCGTCGAGGATCTCGAGCTCGGAGAGCGCGTCGACCACCCGGCCGATGTGGTGGTCGGTGTGCTCGAGAAAGCCCGCGTAGACCTCCATCTGGCGGGCGAGCACCGGCTTCAGGTCGTCGGGCATCTCGTCCCAGGCCGGGATCTCCGCCGGGCGCGTCGGTGAGCTCGGCGTCCTCGGGGATCACCCCGAGCTCCTTCTGGCGCGCGAAGGTGCGCTCGCGCAGCGCGTCCCAGCCGTCGTCGAACTTGCCCTTGTACTTGTCCGACCACTCGGTCGGCACGTGATGCGGCGCGTGGGTGGCGCCCGGCGCGTAGTAGACGAAGAACGGCTTGTCGGGCATCAACGCCTTCTGCTGGCGGATCCAGTCGATCGTGTGATCGGTCATGTCCTCGGTGAAGTGGTAGCCCTCCTCCGGGGTGCGGTCCGGCTCGACCGGCACGGTGCCGTCGTAGATCGCCGGCGCGTACTGGTTCGTCTCGCCGCCGATGAACCCGTAGAAGTGCTCGAAGCCGCCGCCGCCGGACGGCCAGGCGTCGAACGGTCCCATCGGGCTCGTCTCCCAGACCGGCACCTCGTGGCACTTGCCGAACTGCGCAGTCGAGTAGCCGTTCAGCTTCAGCGTCTCGGCCAGCGGCGCGGCCGACTTCGGCCGGATCGAGTTGTAGCCGGGGGCCGAGGTCGCGATCTCGGTGATCCCGCCCATCCCGACCGAGTGGTGGTTGCGGCCGGTCAGCAGCGCCTGGCGCGTCGGCGAGCAGAGCGCGGTGGTGTGGAAGCGGTTGTACCGCAGGCCGTTCGCGGCCAGCCGCTCGGCGATCGGCGTCGCGCACGGCCCGCCGAAGGCGCTCGACGCGCCGAAGCCGCAGTCGTCGATCAGGACGACGAGCACGTTCGGGGCGCCCTCCGGTGGCCGCAGCGGCTCGATCGGCGGGAACGAGGTGTCCGGGTCCTTGGCGTCGTAGGTGACCAGGCCGGTGTGCTGCGGGTCGGGGATCGGCAGGACCTCCCGCTGGATTGACTCCATACCTACTTCCCCTTCTTACGCTTGGTCCTGGGCAGCTTCGGTGCGATCGCACCTAGATTCGCGTCGCACCACGCCGGTGAGCCGAGCGCGCGTCGGATTATCGTGCGTCTGAGTGGAATCCAGCCCGCGATCAGGAGCACCAGCGACACCGCCGGCGCCGTGCTGCGCTCCCGAAAGCAACCGCGCCTCGGGCGCTGCGGACGCCGCGCACCGCAGCGAGGTCCGGCCGGCCGCCGCGCCGCGGCCGAGACCGAGGGCATGGTGGCGCTGGCGGGCGGCGAGTTCCTGTTCGGAAGCGACGACGAGCACGCCTACCCGGAGGACGGCGAGGGGCCGGTGCGGCGGGTCTCGGTCGCTCCGTTTCTGATCGACCGCCACGCCGTCTCCAACGCCCGCTTCGCGGCCTTCGTCGAGGCGACCGGCTACGTCACCGACGCTGACCGCTTCGGCTGGTCGTTCGTCTTCGCCGGGCTGCTGCCCGACGACTTCCCGCCGACCCGAGGCGTCGCTCAGGCGCCCTGGTGGCGCGCGGTCGAGGGTGCGAACTGGGAGCACCCGGCGGGCCCGCAGTCATCGATCGACGAGCGTCTCGATCACCCGGTCGTCCACGTCTCCCACGCACGATGCGCAGCGCGTACTGCGCCTGGGCCGGCGACGCGCCTTCCGACCGAGGCCGAGTGGGAGTACGCGGCGCGGGGCGGGCTCGAGGGCGAGGTCTACCCGTGGGGCGAGCGAGCTCGAGCCCGGCGGCGAGCACCGGATGAACGTCTGGCAGGGGGAGTTCCCGGCCCACAACACGCTCGCCGACGGCCACTACGGCACCTGCGCCGTCGACGGGTTCGCGCCCAACGGCTACGGACTGCACAACACGACCGGCAACGTCTGGGAGTGGGTCGCCGACTGGTTCGACCCCCACTACCGCGCGCGCGACCACCGCACGCCCCGCAGGGTCCGCCGAGCGGAACCCACCGGGTGCAGAAGGGCGGCTCGTATCTCTGCCACGCCTCCTACTGCAGGCGGTACCGGGTCGCGGCCCGGCAGGCGAACACCCCGGACGCCTCCGCCGGGAATCTCGGGTTTCGCTGCGTGGCCGGCTAGTACGGCCGTCAGGGTCTTGTGTCTCCGGCTTCCGCTTCGCGCGACCAGGAGCAGCGCGGGGCGACCCTGGGCAGCTCTGGGTCAACGCCGGGTCAACACGAGGTCCAGAAACAGCCGCAAATCGCAATGCCCACGAATCGGACAAAAGCTCCCGATTAGCAGGCAATTCGGCGAGCAGCCGGAGAGAGCCGAAGCCCGCGGCGCACAATCATAATCCGCGTGTCGGGGGTTCGAGTCCCCTCCTCCGGCATCTCAGAAAGCCCCGCAAACGCCGGGTACACTGCAGGCGTGTGCAGCCCAGACTGCTACGCGCGCCCCTCCAGAGCCGATGCGAGGGAGTGCGGTCAGTCAGCCGAGACAAGAGTCGGCGCTGGTCGACGCTGGATGAGTCCTGACGAGTCTCGCCTCGGGTGGGGTCGGATTCCCCCTGTAAGGTCGCTCGCCATGAGCAGCGTCCTCGGCACCGGTCGAATGGGTTGCCCGCAGGTTGAACCTCGAACCTGCCTCCCGGAGCTGGCTTCCGCTCCGCACAAATGCAGGTCGGTCTGAATGGAGTGGACACTGGCAATCGTGGCGTCGGCCCTGATCGCCGTCGCCGCCGTGTCCAAGCGACGGAGTTGCCACGACAGATTTTGGTACGCGGGAATTTGCGGCTCTCGACATCGATGGCAACCTCCTGACGTTCTTCCGTTGGGAATAGCCGATCCGCCGCTGACCCGGCCTTCCGCTTCGCGCGATCAGCAGCAGCGCCCGGAGCGCGTCGGCTCTAGTCCCAGATGCTGATCAGGCCGGTGGTGTCGCCCTCCGTGACAGTCGTCCCGTAGGCCGGACAGGGCAGCCGCAGGCGGGAGACACACCGGTCCTGGATCTCAGCCTCCGGTCGCCCAAAAGCCCGTCGCAGATTCCGTTCCAGGTTTAGAGGGGAGATTGAGATATGTTCAAGCGTCTGATTGAATAAGTCCGGCGATGGAATCGGCAAGGGCGGACCAGCGTCGCGAGGCGGGCCTGCGGACCCGGGCGAGACTGATGGATGCCGCGTTGGATCTCATCGCGGAGCGCGGCGAGGAGGGCGTGACTCTCCGGGAACTGACGGATGCTGCAGACGCGAACGTGGCGGCGGTGAGCTACCACTTCGGCTCGCTGAAATCGCTCTGTGAAGCGGCGATCGAGGCGGCCCTAGAGCGCTACCTGGACGATCAACAGGCGGCGGTGAGCGCGCTGGGCCCCGAGGCCACGCTCGACGAGTTGGCCGCGGCATTCGCTCGGCCGATGGTCCACGCGCTCGCGTCAGGCGGTCGTGAGCTCTCCGTGATGCGCATCGTCGCGCGTTCGGGAATCGACCCGCCACGAGGATGGGATCGACTTGACGCGAGGTTCGATCAGATTCGCGCCGATTGTGTTCGGGTGCTGAAGGCGAACGTGCCCGACGTCAAGGCCGGTGAGCTGAACCTGCGGACCCGTTGCGTCGCCGGCATGTTGAACTGGCTGGCCCTCGCACCGGTCGGGAAGGAGCTCCGGGACAAATCCGAGAGGCAGCTCGAGCGACTCTTGGTTCCGGTCCTCGCCGGCGCCTTCCGCGGCACGAGCTGAGTCGCGGGTCTTTCCTCTGTGAACATTTCAAGCAAACGCTTGACAAGATGACACGCCCGAGATAATCTCAAGCAAGCGCTTGATCTAATACGTGGAGCCAAGGAGGAACCGCAAATGAGAGTGGCACTCACCGGCGCAACGGGATTCATCGGCTCGCACGTCCTGGCGGAATTGGAAGCGCACGGCCACGAGGTCACCGCCCTCGTCCGCGACGACGCCCAGGCCGACATCGTCGCCGCCCGCGGCGCCACCCCGGCGGTCGTCGACCTCTACGACCGACCGACGGTCCTGAGCGTGTTCAACGACGCGGACGGTGCCATCCACACCGCCAGTCCCGGCGACGAGACCAGCGCCAACCTGGACTCCGCGGTCGTCGATGCGGCGATCGAGGCCTTCACCGGCACCGGCAAGCCCTACCTGCACATCACGGGCGCTTGGGTCTATGGATCCAACCCCTCGATAACCGAGGACTCCCCGATCGATGCGCCGGCGATGGTCGCCTGGAAGGAACCGATCGCTCAGCGCGCTCTCGATGCGAGCGGCATGCGAGGAGTCGTCATCTCACCCGGCGTCGCCTACGGCGACGGGGGCGGAGGCGTTCCGGGGCTGCTGCTCGGATCGCCTCGTGATGAGGACGGCAACCTGATCATGCTCGGCACCGGACGTCAGCACTGGGCCACGGTCCACGTCGCCGACCTCGCGGGTCTCTTCCGGCTCGCTCTGGAGGACGACTCGGCCCGCGGTCACTACGTCGTCGGTGATGGGCTCAACCCGACCGTCGCCGAACTGACCGAGGCGGCCGCCGTGGCGACCGGCGCCCCGGGAGCGGTCCCCGGATCCGACGAGGAGGCTCGAGCACGGCTGGGTGACTACTTCGCCGAGATCCTCCTGCTCGATCAGGGCACCGAGGCGGCGAAGGCTCGAGCCGAGCTCGACTGGCGTCCCTCCCATCCCGGGCTCGTCGACGAAATGCGGAACGGGAGTTACCGAAACGGAAAGCTGAACTGAGATGACCTACGACAACGAGGCAATCGTTCGGCACGCCTACCACACGGCGGAAGGCAACGTGCTCGACGTGGGCGGGTTCGTGGGCAGCTTCACCGACGGCGGCGTGTTCCACGACGTCGTCGGCCAGGAGATCTATCGGGGCGAGCAACTCGGCGAGGTTGTGCTCCGCATGGGGAAGCTCCTCCCCGACGTCCATCGTGAGCTACATCGCGTCACCGTGCTCGGCGACGTGGTCGCCGTCGAGCTGTCGATTCAGGGCACATTCCTGGGGCCGCTGGAGACGCCCGCGGGGATCGTCCAGCCGACGGGAGCGAGGATCGACGTGCCGACCGCAGACTTCTGGTACCTGCGCGACGGCAAGATCGAGACGTTCAACTGCTATGTCGGATACAGCGTCATGTTCGCCCAGATGGGCGTGATGCCCGACTTCGCATCGGCGGTCGGCGCGTCCGTAACCGCGGGCTGAGCCGCGACGAATAGGAACCGATGACGGAGCTTGCGGACCGCTTGGCCATCCGGACGCTCGTTGATGCGTACGCACACTGTGCCGATCGCCGGGACGCCGACGGGCAGAAGGCGCTCTTCACCGAGGACGCCCATTTCGTCGTCTACATGGACGGTGAGGGCACCGAGCCGTCGCAGGAGCTCAACGGCCGCGAGGCACTGACGCCCGTGTTCGCCGACCTGAACAGGTACGAGGCGACAACCCATTTCAACGGCCAGAGCACGATCGTGCTCGACGGCGACCGAGCGATCGGCGAGAGCTACTGCCTCGCCCACCACCTGTTCACCGAGGGCGACGAGCGCAAGCTGATGGTCGCGTCGCTCCGATACCACGACGCATTCGTCAAGCGCGACGGCGCCTGGCTCTTCGCCGAGCGCAAGCTCTACGTCGACTGGACCGAGACTCGGACGTCGGAGCCTTAGCGGCGAAGCGAGTGATCGCCTGACTCGGCCCGTGCCGCGCCGAGGTCCTCGACAGCGCCCGCCAAGGCGAGAAGCCGCGGACTCCGTTCGAATGGCTCGCCCGCTTCCGCGTCGGGTGCCCGCCGCGCCACCGCCTGCGACGCTCGGAGCGGTGCCCGACCGATCGGGGTGCCGTACGGTTACGCCACGGTCGAAAGGAGATCCGGTGTCCGATACAGGATCGGTCGCGACATACGTAGACGCCGAGAACCAGGTGCTCAGCGCCCGCAACGGAGTCGACTACGCCTACCGAAGCCTGGGCGCATCTGATGCGAATCCACTTGTGATGCTGCAGCACTTTCGCGGCAACCTCGACAACTGGGATCCCGCGCTCATCGATTCGCTTGCCGGCGACCGCAGGGTGATCGCCTTCGACAACCGCGGCGTTGCGGCCTCGAGTGGCACGACACCGAGCACGGTTGCGCAGATGGCGCTCGACGCGATCGACTTCATCGATGCGCTGGGAGTAGGAGAGATCGACCTGCTCGGCTTCTCGCTAGGCAGCTTCGTGGCCCAGGAGATCGCTCTCGTTCGCCCGGCGATCGTGCGCACCGTGGTGCTCGCCTCCTCGGCTCCGCAGGGGGCGAGCGGAATGCACGGTTGGGCGCCCGAGGTGATCGACGCAGTCGGCAAACCAGAGCCGTCGGGGGACGATTACTTCAGCGTCTTCTTCGCCGACTCAGAGGCGAGCCGCGCGGCGGGACTGGAGGTTGCCGGCCGCTTCGGGGCGCGCACGGTCGACCGCGACGAAACGCCCAGCTGGCAGACGCGGCAGGCCCAGTACGACGCGGTGTGCGCCTGGGGACAGCCGAATCACTCATTGCTCGAGCGGGTCGCGGCAATCGACAAGCCGGTGTTCGTGGCCAACGGCGACAGCGACCCCATGATCCTCCCGCGCTACTCCTATCTACTGGCCGGCCTCATCCCCGGGGCGCGCCTGAAGATCTACCCGGACGCGGCGCACGGCTTCCTCTTCCAGCACCACGCCGAGTTCGCCGCCGACGTCGAGACCTTCCTGGCCGCCGCGTAACCGAATCTGGTTGCTCGCGAACGCCCTGTGCGACACGCCCGGTCGCTCGGCGAGCCGAGCCGCCGCCAATATTCCGCCATCGCGGCGACGGCGGATTTCGGCCGTCAGCGCCTCAAGCGGAACCGGGTGCCGCGAGCAGCCGTCGCATGGGGCGGTTGTCGGACAGCATCAGCCCCGGCGGTAGACCGCCTCGTCACTGCTCTGGTCGACCGCGGCAGCGAGCGCGGCCCTGTCCCCCGGTTCGATCGGCCTGATCTCGAGTCCTGGCATTCGCGTGTCCAGGCGCAACGCGGCTCTGATCACTTCGCCGGCATCGGTTCGCGGCTCGTCTCAAGTCGCCGAAGCAGCCTGCTTGATGACTTCGGCCACGGCCTCCGGCTGCGAGACGTATAGCGAATGGCTCGCGGCGACCTCGTCAACAGTTGCGCCAATCCGTCCGGACATCTCGTGCTGGGCAGGAGGCGGGATCATCCGATCATCGGTGGCGATCAGATACCAGCTCGGCTTGTTGTGCCAGGCGGCCTCGGTGATCGTGCCCCCCAACGCGTCTAGTCCCCACGGGACCTGCGAGTCGGCCATGAACGCCGCCAGATCGGCATCGACATCGGATGCAAATGAATCGCGGAACTTCTGCCGGTCGAGGAATAGGAAGCCGTCCTGTGGCGGCAGGATCGGCGGCTGAGGTCCGTCCTTGGGGAAGCCTTCAATCAGGGCGTTCACCGACTCGCCCGTGTCCGGAGCGAAGGCCGCGACGTAGACGAGCGCCGCCACGTTGGGGTCATTGCCAGCCTCGGTGATGACAGCCCCGCCATAGGAATGGCCGACCAGCACCACCGGCCCGCCCTGCGCGTCGATGACCCGCCTGGTCACGGCCGCGTCGTCTTCCAGCGAGAGCGTCGGATTCTGCACGACGCCGACGTTGTAGCCGTCCTTCTTGAGGCTGCTGTAGACGGCCTGCCACCCCGAGCCGTCAACGAAACCGCCATGAACCAGAACCACGTTCTTCGACGCCATGAGAAACCCCTTCTTGAAAGTCAATCGGTGCGCGGCCCATCCTATGCCTGCGTTGAAGCTGCCAGGCAAGACCGCTTACACGTAGCCGCCCTCGGCCTCTTGCGACAGCCGCGTGAGCTCGCGAAGCTCCTGGCGGCGACGTCGCCTCGCTGCTGTCGACGAGGGTGATCCGCAAATCGGGGGGTGAGCGCCTGCTTGTCGCCAGGATCCGGTCCGACGAGGAGGTGGAGGCGGATCCCGAGCGGCGCTATCCGAGCGTCCGCTCGAGCAGGGCGTGCAGCTCGCGGAAGTGGCGTTCGCGCGCGGCCTCGTCGTAGGCCGGTTGGTCGGCGATCGCGAATCCGTGTCGCGCGCCCTCGTAGACCTCGACGCGGTAGCGCGCGCCGGCCTCCTCGAGGGCCCGCTCGAAGGTGGCGATCTGCGCGGCGGTCATGCCCTGATCCTGGTCGGCAAAGCCGAAGTACAGCTCGGCCTTCACCTCCCCGGCCGAGCGGTGTGGACTGTCGGGGGCGTCGGTGACGAGGCGGGCGCCATGGAATCCGGCGAGCGCCGCGACGCGATCGGGGTGGGCGGCTGCGATGCGCCAGCCGAGGCGCACGCCCATGCAGTAGCCGGTGATCGCAACGGGCCCGGGCGACGCCGCCTCCCCGAGGCAGTCGAGGTATGCGGCGCCGTCGGCCGCGAGCCGTTCGGGGGTGAGCTCGTCCATCAAGGGTCGGACCGACTGCAAGGCGCTCGCGTTCTGCTCGGGATCGGAGAGGTCGCGCACCGGCGGCACCGGTGAGCGGCCGGCGCGGTAGAAGACGTTCGGCGCCAGCACGACGTAACCCTCGGCGGCGATGCGGTCCGCCATCTCCTCGAGCGTCGGCCGCAGCCCGAAGGCATCCATGATGAACAGGACCCCGGGGTGGGGCCGGCGGTCAACTCGGGCGAGGTAGGCGTCGGCGACGCCGTCGGCGGTCTCGAGGTCGATCATCTCGCTGTGGATCTGGTCGCTCCTCTCGCTCGACCGACCTACAGAGTCCCCCCGTACTCAACGAGGGCCCAGGCGAGGCAGCCGAAGGCCGCCGTCGACGCGAGTGCGCGAAAGACGTTCCACCGTCGCCACGTGGACTCGTCGAAGTCTCGGCGGACGGCGGCCAGGTCGATGCGATCGGGGTCGCCCGCGGCCTTGATCGCGTCGTTGAGCGGGACGTTCACCCGCAGGGTGAAGACGACCACCGGCAGGTAGAGGACGAATGCCGCCACGGCCCAGGGCAGGACGTCGCGTCTCTCCTCGCCGAGGCTGAGCGCAACGGCGGCGGCCGTGAGGATCAGCGCGCCGAGGAAGACCGGGATGAACCAGACGTTGATGATCGCCCGATCGATTGCCTGGAAGGCGCCGACGAAGGTCCGGTCGTCCGTCTTCCCGAGCCCGGGCATGATCGTGTGGGCGTAGAGACCGAACACTCCCGCCATCAACCCGACACTGATCGTGGCCGCGAGCAGGCAGGCTCCCTGAAGCGCCTCCATCGGAACCCGCCCAGCCTATCGGCATCCGGGTTATAGTCGCGCCCGCATGCTGCTCGGGGTCACGAACTTCGAGATCTCGCTGTTCATCCACATCACGGCGGCGATCGTCGGCCTCGGGGCCCCATTCGTGGAGGCGTTCACCTATCCGATAGCGATGAGGATGAATCCGCGATTCCTGCCCTTCAAGCATCGGTTCCAGCTGGCGATCAACGCTTTCCTGGCACTGCCGGCGCTGGTCGTCGTGCTCGCCACCGGCCTGTATCAGGTGGACGAACTCGGATACGAGCTTGGCGACCTCTGGCTCAGCGGGACGATGGCGATCGTGATCGTGCTCGCCCTGATGCTCGTGGCTTACTTCATCCCCGAGGATCGCCGCCTCCAGGCGATGGTCGAGCGTGACATCGAAGCATCGGGAAGCGGCGATGTCGTCCTCGGCCGAGTATCTGCGGCGCGTCCGCTTGGAGGCCACCCTCGGAACCGTCGCCGACGTGCTGGTGATCCTGGCCGTGTACCTGATGGTCACGAAGCCGGGCCTCTGAGGGCCGGGCTACCGCCGCCGGTAGGGGTACCCGGTGGCGCGGGCGATCGCTCGGGCCAGCGGCGAGCTCACTGCGCGCGCTACGCGAGCTCGGTCGCAGCCGACGCCGCCGTGGGGCCTTGGAACTCCCGGCGAGCAGGTAAAGCGCGGCGAGTGCTAGGAGGGCCACCAACCCGGCGAACACGACGCCGGCCACCCGGAGGCTTGCCAACTCGGCCAGCAGACCGACGCCGACGACCGGCACCGAGATGCCGAGATAGCCCACGACGAAGAAGCTCGAGGCGACCTCGGCACGACGTTCCGGGGGCGAGGCCTCGTTGACCGCCGTCAGGCCGGCCCGAAAGCTGAGCCCCTGTCCCAGTGCCGCGACCACCCCGCCGGCGATCAGCAGCGCCAGGGACGCGGCGATCAGCGCCAGCGCCACCAGGCCCATGCCTGCGGCCAGCGCGACGCAACCGACCGGAAGGGCCCTCGAGCCCACGACCCGCTGAAGCAGGGTCTGACCGACGATCGAGGACGCAAAGACGCCGGCCACGACCGCGCCGAGGGTGGCGTGGCTCTTGACCTCGAGGACCTGTCCCAGGAATTCCGGCGCGACGGCGGCGAACAACCCGAGCACCGCGAACCCGGCGAAGGCCGCCAGCCCGACCCGGACGAAGACCGGCCGCACCTGGTCCGGGATGCGTAGGCGCTGCGGGCGCAAGGGCGCCTTCCGTTCGGCGGGCACGGTCTCCGGCATGGCCCAGACGAGGGCCACCGCCGGGATCAGCAGCGCCAGGTCAATCCAAAAGGCCAGTCGCAGCGGCGAGCCGGCGAACTCCGACAGCAGCCCGGCCAGCAGCGGTCCGCAGGCCAGGCCGGCCATGCTGACCGTCGTCGCCACCAGAGTTGCCCGACCTCGATGCCGCGGCCCCGCCAGGTCGAGCAGGGTGGCGGTTGCGGTGCCGGTGAAGATCCCGGCGGAGAATCCGGAGAACACCCGCCCGACGAACAACAGGCCAAGGCCCTGAGCGAGCAGGAAGGCCACGGCGCTGAGCGCCGAGAAGGCCAGTCCGGGGAGCAACGCCCGTCTACGCCCAACCTGGTCGGAGAGCCGGCCGAAGAGGACCAGTGCGGCGATGACCCCGACCGCATAGATGGCGAAGATCACCGTGATCGTCAGGTTCGAAAACCCCCACTGCGCCTGATAGGAGGGATAGAGCGGGGTCGGCAGCGTGGTCCCGAGCATCGCCACCGCGAAGGCGTAGGCCGCGGCGACGAAACCTGCGGACCGGCCGAGGAGCGGTCGACGCTCAGCGTCGCGGCACCGGGCGGTGGCGATTGTTGAATCCATGCCCCGACCCTTCACCACCGGAGCCGGCATCGCCATACGGACGCGCCCGAGAATTCGCATCGAGGAACCCGAGACGCCAGGTCGGGGAATCCCCACCTGCGCTTAGTCCCCTTCGTCAGCCCTCCACAGCGATTGCGGCGGCGCTGCGGCGAGCGCGCGCCGAAGCAGCGCCAGCAGCTGGCGACGCTCGGCAGGGCTGAGCCCGCGCAGGACGTCGTCTTCCGCTTGCATCGCCAATTGCCTGGCCCGCTCCAGCACCCGGCGGCCCTTGGGTGTGATCGCCACCTCGCGGGCGCGGCGATCCGTTGGACGCGGCCGGCGCTTGGCCAGGCCCGCGGTCTCGAGCTGATCGATCAGCGAAACCATCGTGCTGGGATCGATGCCCATCTCTGCGCCGATCTCCTGCTGAATGGCTCCCTTGCGAACCGCGAGGACGTTGAGGAGAGCGAAGCGCGCAGTCGTCAGGCCAAGGGACTCGAGCGTCTCTGCAAAACGCGTATGCGAAACCCGCCAAAGCCGGAACAGCAGCTGGCCGGCGAACTCGGCGACCGCGGGGTCGGCGGAGGGGCTAAGCGCCACTTCGAGATCCTTGCACAATTAGTCCGCTGGCAACAATCATTTGTGCTACAAATTATATCGCGCCCTCGCCGTTCGACTTCAGGAGTGACCATGACCGGCTCTTCCACCCAGGGGATCAAGACCGTGCTGCATCCCGTGTCCGACCTCGCGACGGCCAAGCCGGTGTACGCGGCCCTGCTCGGCGTGCCGCCCCAGACCGACGGGCCCCACTACGTCGGCTTCGAGGCCGCGGGCCAGCACATCGGGCTGGTGCCGGGCGGTGGGCCGCAGGGCATGACCTCGCCGGTCGCCTACTGGCAAGTGCCCGACATCGAGGCGAAGCTGGCTGAGGTGACCGCTGCGGGGGCCACCGTGAAGGAGCCCCCGCACGACGTCGGCGGTGGCCGCCTCGTGGCCGCCGTTATCGACCCCGACGGAAACGTCCTCGGTCTGATCCAGGACCGATGAGCGCCGTCCCCCAAGCCACGATCAGGAGGTCCCAATGAGCCCCACGAAGGGCAAGAGCACCACCGCGACCAGGAAGAAGTCCCCAGGCTTCACGGACGCGGAGAAAGCTGCGATGAAGGAGCGCGCCCGCGAGCTGAAGGCGGAAGCGCGCGCGGAGAAGGACAGGGCGGCCGGCGAAAAGGACGTGCTCGCAAGCATCGCCGAGATGAAGAGAGCGGATCGTGCGATGGCGAAGCGGATCCACGCGATCGTCAAGGACAAGGCGCCGGAGCTCTCGCCGAAGACCTGGTACGGGATGCCCGCTTATGCCAAGGACGGCAAGGTCGTGTGTTTCTTCCAAAGCGCGGAGAAGTTCAACTCGAGGTACGCGACCTTTGGCTTCAACGACTCGGCGAACCTCGACAAGGGCGCCATGTGGCCGACCTCCTTCGCGTTGAAGGAGCTGACCGCCGCCGAGGAGAAGAAGATCGCCGCGCTCGTAAAGAAGGCGGCGAGCTGAGCAGGATGACCACGGCCACGAAGACGGACACGCAGTCGCCTGAGCCGCGGGTTGCCGACAGCCACGATCTGATCCGCGTGCACGGCGCGCGCGTCAACAACCTCAAGGACGTCAGCGTCGAGCTTCCGAAGCGCCGGCTGACGGTGTTCACCGGCGTCTCCGGCTCGGGCAAGAGCTCGCTCGTGTTCAGCACGATCGCCGCGGAGTCGCAGCGGCTGATCAACGAGACCTACAGCGCCTTCCTGCAGGGCTTCATGCCGACGCTGGCCCGGCCCGAGGTCGACGTGCTCGACGGCCTGACGACCGCGATCATCGTCGACCAGGAGCGGATGGGCGCCGACCCCCGCTCCACGGTCGGCACCGCCACGGACGCCAACGCGATGCTGCGCATCCTCTTCAGTCGCCTCGGGAAGCCGCATCTCGGCCCGCCGAGCGCGTTCGCCTTCAACGTCGCCTCGGTCAGCGCGAGCGGCGGGATCACGATCCAGCGCGGCGACAAGACCCAGACCAAGAAGGCGACCTACAGCCGCACCGGCGGCATGTGTGAGCGTTGCGAGGGCCGGGGCTCGGTCACCGACTTCGACCTTTCCGCCCTGTACGACGACAGCAAGTCGATCAACGAGGGTGCGATCACGATCCCCGGCTACAGCATGGACGGCTGGTATGGCCGCATCTACCGCGGCTCCGGCTTCTTCGACCCGGACAAGCCGATCCGCAAGTACAACAAGAGGGAGCGCCACGACCTCCTCTACAAGGAGCCGACCAAGATCAAGGTCGACGGGATCAACCTCACGTACTCGGGTCTGATCCCGGCGATCCAGAAGTCGTTCCTGTCCAAGGACCCCGACGCCATGCGGCCGCATATTCGCGCCTTCGTGGAGCGGGCGGTGACCTTCACGACCTGTCCCGAGTGCGACGGCACCCGCCTCAGCGAGGAGGCTCGCGCGTCGAAAATCAAGAAGATCAGCATCGCCGACGCGTGCGCGATGCAGATCAGCGACCTCGCCGAGTGGGTGCGCGGCCTGGACGAACCGTCCGTCGCGCCGCTGCTGGCGGCGCTTCAGCACACCCTCGACTCGTTCGTTGAGATCGGGCTCGGGTACCTCTCGCTCGACCGGTCGTCCGGGACGCTGTCGGGCGGCGAGGCGCAGCGCACGAAGATGATCCGCCACCTCGGGTCGTCGCTGACCGACGTGACCTACGTGTTCGACGAGCCGACCATCGGCATGCACCCGCACGACGTCCAGCGGATGAACGACCTCCTGTTGCAGCTGCGCGACAAGGGCAACACGGTGCTCGTCGTGGAGCACGAGCCGGAGACGATCGCGATCGCAGACCACGCCGTCGACCTCGGCCCACGCGCCGGCGCGGACGGCGGCGAGGTGACGTTCGAGGGCACGGTCAAGGGTCTTCGGGCGAGTGACACGGTCACGGGGCGCCCACCTCGACGATCGGGCCGCCCTCAAGGAGACGGTGCGGACGTCCACCGCGGCGCTGGAGGTGCGCGGGGCCGGCACCCACAACCTGCAGGACGTCGCCGTCGACATCCCGCTCGGCGTGCTGGTCGTCGTCACCGGGGTGGCAGGCTCGGGCAAGAGCTCGCTGATCGACGGCTCGGTGTCAGGGCGTGACGGGGTGGTACCGGTCGATCAGACCGCGATCCGGGGCTCGCGACGCAGCAACCCGGCGACGTACACCAAACTGCTCGACCCGATCCGCAAGGCCTTCGCGAAGGCCAACGGCGTGAAGCCGGCGCTGTTTTCCGCCAACTCCGAGGGCGCCTGCCCCAACTGCAACGGCGCCGGCGTCATCTACACCGACTTGGGCTTCATGGAGAGCATGGCCACGACCTGCGAGGAGTGCGAGGGGAAGCGGTTCCAGGCCGAGGTGCTCGAGTACGAGTTCGGCGGGAAGGACATCAGCGAGGTGCTGGCGATGTCGGTGGCCGAAGCCGAGCGGTTCTTCGCCGAGGGCGAGGCGAGCACGCCGGCCGCGCACAGGATCCTCGAGCGACTCGCCGACGTCGGGCTCGGCTACCTCAGCCTCGGGCAGCCGCTCACGACGCTGTCCGGCGGCGAGCGCCAGCGGCTCAAGCTGGCCACCCGCATGGGTGAGAAGGGCGGCGTCTACGTCCTCGACGAACCGACCACCGGCCTCCACCTCGCCGACGTCGAGCAGCTGCTCGGCCTGCTCGACCAGCTCGTCGACTCCGGCAAGTCGGTGATCGTGATCGAGCACCACCAGGGGGTCATGGCGCACGCCGACTGGATCATCGACCTCGGCCCCGGCGCCGGCCACGACGGCGGCCGGATCGTCTTCGAGGGCACACCCGCCGACCTCGTCGCCGCGCGCTCCACCCTCACCGGCGAGCACCTCGCGGCCTACGTCGGCGCCTGACCGACGCCGCGTACACGGAACCGGCGCCAACGCGCGTCCAGACCCTGCCCGTCGAGCGAGCGGCTGAGAACGTCCCGGTCCGGCAGCATCGTCCAGATCCCGAACCCGATCTGAGCGGTTTCGGGGATGAAGGTCTGGGCCTCGTACACCTTGCGGCCGTCGACGCGCCAGGCCGCGGTCGAGCTGCTCCGGTCGAGCGCGATCTCGCAGGCGCGAAGCCGGGTGAAGTCGTCGTCGAAGTCCTCGTACGGCGACTCGATCACGTGGTAGAACGGCTCGCCCGCTCCGCCGCCGAACACGCCCACCTGCTCGTGCATCGCGAAGGCGCGGGTGGAGGTGCCGTCGACGGCGAACACGCGCTTGCTCACGGGGAGGTCGAAGACGGCGAAGGAGGCCATTCCCCGGCGGTAGTCCCCCGGGTCCCCGCCGATGTTCTCGACCGCCATGTCGACGGCGAAGGTCGCGGGTCGATCCGCCGGCAGCTCGAACTGGCGGGTCGAGAAGACGAGGTACTTGGCGCTGTGGGCCAGCGAGAAGCGCGGGATCGTCACTCGCACCTCGCCCTCGCCGACGGCCAGGTCCGCGTTGGGGTCCAGGGCGATGTGCTCGCCGCCCGTCGGAAGCGGCAGGCGCGCCGGGCTCCAGCGCGCGGGGTCGAGGTCCGGCCCCCTGAGCTCGTCGTAGGTGACGAAGCCGTCGCGGGCGGCGGTCGGGGCCTGCGTGTCAGGCGTCATGGTCTATGCCTCCTAGTCCTCGAGGATCGTCAGGTCGAGCTCGCGCACCCGGTCGGGGTCGGCGAGCCAGTCCATCTCGACGATTCTTCCGTCTCGTACCGTGAACCCTCCGACCGAGAAGGGCTTGCCGTCCCGCGTCGCGACGACCCCCACCGCGCCGTTGACCAGCGCCGGCGTGAGGTCGAGCCCGAGCTGCGAATAGAACATGGCCTGGCCAAGGACCGCCGCCGCCCCTCGGACTTCGCGCGATCCGCCTGCGCCAAGGTCGGCTCTGAGGACGACATCGGGGTGGAGAAGTGCGACCAGTCGCTCGAAGTCCCCGTCGCGGGAGGCCGCGAGGAAGGCCTCGACGACCTCTCGCTGAGCGCCCGGGTCGGGGTCGGGGACGGTCTTCTCAGCCCGCACGCGGCGGCGGGCGCGGCTCGCCAGCTGGCGGGCTGCCTCGGGGGAGCGGTCGACGATGAGCGCGATCTCGTCGAAGGGCACGGCGAAGATGTCATGGAGCACGAACGCGAGCCGCTCGGCCGGGCTCAGCGTCTCGAGCACCACGAGCAGCGCGAGACCGACCGAGTCGGCCACCAGCGCCTCGTGCTCGGGGTCGGTCCCGTCGACGGGGTCGACGATCGGCTCGGGGATGTGCACGCCGAGCGGCTGCTCGCGTCGCGATTTGCGTGAGCGCAGCATGTTGAGCGACACGCGTCCGACCACCGTCGTCAGCCAGCCGCCGAGGTTCTCGATCTCGTCGGCATCCGAGCGGCTGAGCCGCACCCAGGCTTCCTGGACGGCGTCGTCCGCCTCGCTCACCGAGCCGAGCATCCGGTACGCCACCGCGCGCAGGCGCCCTCGGTGCTCCTCGAAGCGCTCCGCCAGCCAGTCTCGCTCATCCATCGTCACGTTCCTCCGTCGCGTCGGGTCATAGCACTAGACCCATGAAATTCAGTCGATGTGACCGAAAGGAGACATCATGCGAGTCTTCGTAGCAGGAGCCGGCGGGGCAATCGGAACCCGGCTGGTCCCTCAGCTGATCGACGCGGGGCACGAGGTGATCGGCACCTCCACGTCCTCCAAGAGCGCCGAACGCGTACGGGCGCTCGGGGCCAAGCCGGTCGCGCTCGACCTGCTCGACGCGCATGCGGTTCGCAAGGCCATTCTCGCCTCCGAGCCCGAGGCGATCGTCCATCAGGCGACCGCCCTGGGGGACCTGAGCGACTTGAAGCACTTCGATCGCACCTTCGCGCAGACCAACCGGCTTCGGACGAAGGGCACCGACGCGCTGCTGGCCGCCGCGCGCGAGGCGGGCGTGCGCCGCTTCGTCGCCCAGAGCTTCGCGACCTATGGGAGATACGCGCGTGAGGGCGGGCCGGTCAAGACCGAGGACGATCCGGTCGATCCCACGCCGGTGCCGGCCATGCGCGAGACCTTCGCCGCGATACGCCACCTCGACGAGGCCGTCACGGAGGCCGGCGGGATTGCGCTTCGCTACGGCGCCTTCTACGGCGCCTCCAACGACGGGCTGGTCGAGCCCGTGCGCAAGCGCCAGTTCCCGATCATCGGCGAGGGCGGCGGGGTGTGGTCGTGGATCCACCTCGAAGACGCCGCCGCGGCGACGGTGCTCGCGCTCGAGCACGACGGTGTCGGCGTCTACAACATCGTGGACGACGAGCCCGCCCCCGTGCGCGAGTGGCTGCCGGTAGTCGCGGAGGTGCTCGGCGCCAAGCCGCCACGCCGCGTTCCCCGCTGGCTCGCACAGCCGCTCGCGGGCGAGGCGGTCGTGATGATGGAAACCGAGTCCCGCGGCGCCTCGAACGCAAAGGCCAAGCGGGAGCTGGGCTGGGAGCTTCGCTACCCGAGCTGGCGGGAGGGCTTCGTGGCCGCCTACGCGTCGACCGCCGCTGCGGAGCGACGCGGGCCGGATGCTCGCGTACGAGCGAGATCCGCGGCGGCGTGACGACGATCACGGTTGTGGAGACCCTTCACATTTTATAGTTACTTTAGAATGTGAAGTAGACCCGTTTGGAGTGGGCCATGACCGCCCAGGCAGTCGTCAACCAGACCCCGAGCACCGGCCAGGAGCTCGCGCGTGTGTGGCGGGGCCTGCGGCGCGAGGACGTCCACGACGCAGGCTTGGACCGGCGCGCTCGAGACGGCACTCGCCGCAGCGGACGTCGAGGGACGGGTGGCGGCATGAGCGCGGCACCGAGAGCGATGCGCGTGCGAGCGGTGCGCAGTCAGGCCGTAACCGCCGCCTTGATCGCGGCGGCAATCGCGTCGGGGCTCGCCTTCGCCACCGGCACGATCGCGACCCCGGACGTCTCGGCGGTGCTCTCCGATGCCGCCGACGCGCTGGGCGCCTGGACCTACCTCGTCGTTCCGATCCTCGCGCTGCTCGAGACCGGCGCCTTCGTCGGCCTCGTCGTTCCGGGTGAGACCGCGATCGTCGTCGGTGGCGTCGTCGCCGCCCGCGGCGAGGTCGAGGTTCTGCCCCTTCTGGCCCTGGTCTGGATCGGCGCCGTGGCCGGCGACCTGACGAGCTTCCTGCTCGGCCGCCGGCTCGGCCGCCGGTTCCTGGATCGCCACGGGCCGCGCTTCCGCCTCCACCCCGAACGTGTCGAGCGGGTCGAGCGCTTCTTCGATCATCACGGCGGCAAGGCCGTACTCGTCGGACGGTTCGTCGGCGTCGTCAGAGCGCTGAATCCATTCGTGGCGGGCACGGTCGGCTTCCCGCTCTGGCGGTTCCTCCCCTACACCGTGCTCGGCGCCCTGGGCTGGGCGGCGACGTTCACGTTCGTCGGCTACGCGTTCTCGGAATCGTTCGAGAGCGCCGGTGAGACGGCGACGCGCATCGTTCTGGTCGCTGCCCTCGCGCTCGCCGCCGCGCTCGTCCTCGTCGCGCGCCTAGGCCGGACGGGCCGCGGCCGGGCGAACGAGCCTGAGGACGGCGAGCGCCGCCAGGGCCCCGAGGCCGGCGCCGAGCAGCGCCCCGGCGAGCACGTCGAGGGGGTAGTGCACGCGCAGGTAGACCCGCGACAACGCCACGGCGCCGGCGAGGGCGAGGGCGTACGGCCGCGCGCGCGGGCTGATGAGCGCGATCGCCGTCGCAGCGGCAAAAGCGGTGGCGGCGTGCCCGGAGGGAAACGAGGGGTTGTCCGGGATCGCGACCAGCGACCCGAGCCCGGGGTCGGCCTCAGGCGGACGCGCCCGGTCGAACAGCTCCTTGAGCGGGGTGACGGCGAGCGACGCCGCGAGCGAGGCCGCCGCAGCCGCGACGAAGGCCAGCGGCGCCCGTCGTCGCCAAAGGTCGCAGCCGAGGCCGAGGCCAAGGAGGAGCGGAGCCTTGACCCACCACGCCGAGAGGACGACGAAGAGCGCGGTCAGTACCGGCTGCTCGAAAGCCGGGGAGGCCTCGACCAAGGTCTGGTCGAGCTGGACGATCTCAGAGAACAACGTCGCTGGGACGCTAGCAACGCGGTTCGCCTACTCGTGGTCGTCAACGGGCGGGCCAGCGCCGTCGACGATCCCGGCCGGACGGCCAGCGAGCTGGGAGCGATCCTCGACGAGCTCGACGCCGAGGCCGAGGTCGTCATCACCACCGGCGAGCCGGACCTCTTCGAGGCGTTGCGGGGCGCGGTGGCCACCGGGCGGCGGGCGGTCCTCGTCGGCGGCGACGGCTCGCTCCACGCCGCCGTGAACGCCCCCCTGGGCCGGCTCCCCGAGCTCGCGCTCGTCCCCGCTGGGCGCGCGAACAACATCGCCCGTGCCCTGCGGATCCCGACCGATCGGGCGCGAGCCCTCGCCTTGGCCGCGAGCGCGCCGGCACGGTCTCTCGACGCCCTGCGCGTGCAGACGCCGGCGCGAACGCTCTACGCGCTCGAGGCGTTGAGCGCCGGCTTCCAGGCCCAGGCGCGCGCCGGCTACGCGGCGGAGAACTCGGCCGATCTGCGGCAGGGAATCCGCGCCCTCGCCCGCGCGGTGCCTCGCTTCGCGCCCTTCGAGCTGCGGGCGAAGCTCGAGAGCGATGAGCTCGTTTCGCACCGAGCGGGACAACTCTTCATCTCCAACCTTCCGTACTTCGGGTTCGGCTTCGAGGTCGACCCCGGCGCCGACCCTGCCGACGGGCGACTCGAGGCGATCCTCTTCGAGGCGTCCGGGCGGGGCCAACTGCTGCGGCTGCTTCTCGCGACGTTCCGCGGCCGTCACCTCGACCGCAGCGGCGTGCGCCGGATCTCGACCCGGCGCGCGGAGCTGACCGAGCCGCTGCCCCTCGTGGCGGACGCCGTGCCTCTCGGCACCACGACGGCGACCGTGACGGTGGAGTCCGACCGGCTGCGCTTGGCCGTTCCCGGCCCCGGGGGCACCGCATGAACACCCTGGCTGCATCGACCGCCTCCTCCCTCCCCTCCATGCGCGGCCGGCGATGGCTCGTCGCCTTCTCGCTGGCGGCGGTCGGGGCCGGCACGGCGCGGGCGCTGACGACGACGTACCTGCCGGTGCTCCTCGAGCGCATCGAGGACGCGCCGTCGCTGATCGGCGCGGTGATGGCCGTCAACGCCGTCTCGGGCTTCTTCGTTCCGCTCGCCGTCGGCTTCTGGTCCGATCGCCGCGAGGCGGCCGGGCTCGGGCGCAGGCTCCCATTCATGCTCGGCGGCATCGCGCTTGCCGGCGGGGGGCTGGTCGCGGTCGGGCTCGGCAGCGGCAGCTCCTACGTCGCGCTCGGCCTTGCCGCGGCCGCGGTCTACACGGGCCTCAACGCCCTCACCACCGCCCACCGGGCGCTGGTCGCCGAGGACTTCGGCGACGACCGCCGCCCGGCAGCGACCAGCGCCCAGGAGCTGGCCGCAGCGCTCGGCGCCGGCGCCGCCGTGGGAATCGGCGGGGCGCTGATCGAACCGGCCCCGGGCGCCGCGTTCGCGCTGGCGGCGGCAGTGCTCGTCGCAGCCGCGCTCCCGACCCTGCTGGTCGCGCGGCGGCTCGGACTCGGCATCGACGGAGCGGCGACGCCCGACGGGCGGCGTCCGCGCCTCGCTCTCGGGGGCGCTGCGGCACCCCGGAGCGCGCGAGGTGCTCCTCGCCCAGACGCTGTGGGTGTTCGCCTACGCGGCGCTGCCGGCCTTCTTCGTCCTCTACGCCGAGGACGAGCTCGGTCTCGGGACTCGGTGCCGCCGGAGCCCTGCCGCTCGCCTTCGGCCTACTCCTCGCGGTCGGCGTGATCGGCGGCGGCCGGGTCAGAAGCGAGCGGGTCCACCCGATGCTGCTCACCGGCGCCGCGCTGCTCGGCTCCGGCCTCCTGCTCGCCGGCCTGACCACCGAGATCGGCGTCGTCGCGGTCGTCGCTCGCCCCGGCGGCGCTTGGAGCGGGCCTCCTCACATCGCTCGGCTTCCCCTACTTCGCGCGTTTCGTTCCCGCCGGGCGAGGCGGGCGGCTACAGCGGCGTCTTCTTCGCCGGTCGCGGCGTCGCCTCGGCGGTCGCCCTGCCGCTCGCCGGCCTCTCGGTCGAGCTGACCGGGCACCTACCGCAGCGTGTTCTTCCTCGGTGGCGCCGCCCTCGTCGCGCTCGCGCCGCTGATGATCGCCGAGCGCCGGCGCACCGGAGCGGTCGTGCCGGGCCCGCGACCCGCCTCGGTTGCCGCCGTCGTCCCGGTCTTCGCCTCCGCCCGCGCTGCCCAGGTCGCGCGGGCGACGCTGCGCCACGTCGACGAGCTCGTCCTCGTCGACGACGGGGCTCCGCCCGAGATCGCTCGCTCGCTCGCTCCACTGGTCGCCGACGAACGCGTCCGCGTGCTCACGCTCGGCGGCAACGGCGGCAAGGGCACCGCCGTCGCCGCGGGCGTGAAGCTGCTTCTCGACGGCGACCGGCCGCCCGGAGGCGGTCGTCGTCCTCGACTCCGACGGCCAGCACGATCCCGAGCGGATCCCGGCGTTTCGTCGAGGCGGCTCGCACCGCGGACGTCGTCGTCGGCTGGCGCCGCGATCGGCGCCCGATGCCGCTCCACCGGCGCGCTCGGCAACCGGCTTGCGAGCGTCGCGCTGCTTGCCGCCTCGCGGGCCTGGGTCCCGGACACCCAGAACGGCATGCGCCTGTTCCGCACCGAGGTGCTGCGCGCGGTTCCGCCTCCCGGCCGGCGGCTACGAGGCCGAGAGCCGCCACCTGCGCGCCCTGCTCGCAGATCGCAGTCGGGTGGCGGCGGTCGAGATCCCGACCATCTACGACGGCGAGCCCAGCCACTTCCGGCCGTTCGCCGACACGCTTGCCGTAGCCCGGGCGTTGCTGGCGCCGCCGCAACACGCCGGCGAGGCAGGCGGGGCCCGACCCGGAGCGGACGCCGGTGCTGCGCGAGTGGGCACCGCGGCTGGCGGTGATGCTGGCCGCGACGATCGCGCTTGGAGCCGCGCTCCCCGCGCTGCAGCCGCTCGACAACGCCGCCTTCCTCGCGATCAACCGACTCGGCGATGGGCCCGAGTGGCTCTATCAAGCCCTCGACCCGCACGCGAGGAACTACCTGCTTCTGTTCGGCGTCGCGGTGCTCGGAAGCGTCGCCGTGCTGCGCCGACCCCGGTACGTCCTCGGCGCCGCGCTCGCCGTGGTCCTGGCCGGCTACCTCGCCGGCGCCGCGCTCGAGGTGGTGAAGCTGTTCATCGACCGCCCGCGGCCGGAGGAGGCGCTGGGCGGGCAGGTGCTCCTCTCGCACGGCCGCGAGTGGTCGCACATCGCCTCGTTCCCCTCGGGCCACCTGATCGTCACCACTGCCCTCGCCACGGTGGGGGCGGTGACCGTGCCTCGCCTCCGGACCGCGCTGATCGTCTACGTGGCGGCCGTTGCGTTCACGCGCGTGCTGTTCGGCGCGCACTTCCCGCTCGACGTCGTCGTCGGAACCGTCCTCGGGTACGAGATCGGCCTGTTCGCGATCGCCCTGATCGCCAACGCCCGCCTCCTCCCCGCCCGGCTCGCCCGCCCGGAGCGCACGACCCGGCCCAAGATCGAACCCGAGCACGCGATGGGCAGCGTTCGCCCGTGAGTTAGGAACGTTCGAGCGTTCCGTTTCCCGTCATCTGGCGGGCACGATCGCGGTCTCGCGGCCCGCGCGACGGGCCCGGCGCACAGCCGGGAGGAGCAGCGCGGGCAGCGCGAAGAACGCCGCCAGCGGCAGGCGGCTCAGCGTCAACACGACAGCTGGCTTGCCGCGAAGCGCGGTGCCGTCCCGGTCGACAACCTCGAGCGGGGAGCCGGGCGGAGCCGGCTCGACGCGAAAGCGCGCCAACCAGTCGAGGCCGCCCACGATCCTGGCCGATCGCCGGTGCCGAGCCGACGACAGGTCGACGCGAAGCACCCGATCGCGCGTGGACGGGACCGCCCAGATCACGAGCACGGCGATGCCGAGGGACGAGAAGACCTGCACGGCCGCGGAAGCCTCGATGGACAGGTGGAAGACGACCGCGACCCAGACCGCCGCGTAGCGGGTACCGCGCCACCAGAGCCCGAGCGCGATGAACAGCTCCGTGAGCACGATGAACTTCGCCGCCACGGTATGGACGCCGGCGTTCGTGAGCGCCGATACCGCCCAGTCGGGCAGCGGCCACGCCTCGAGGTCGTCCCGAGCCTGTACCACGCGCTGCCAGGTGACCGTGCCCCCGAACCAGTCGGGATCGACGAGCTTGCTGAGCCCGGACGCCCCGTACACCGCCGCGCATTCGAACCGGAGGAGCCAAAGCGGCCAGGCTGGCGCCGTCGGGTCGAGCGCCGTGCGTCCTCGACGCCGGCGGATCCAGGCGTCCAGGGACAGCTCCCGGCCGCACGGCGCAACCGCCAGCACTCCCAGGACGACGATCAGGTAGGCACGGTTGTTGTGGAAGTGCGTGGTCGAGAGGAAGACGTTGTACGCGACGATCGCGAACGTCGCCGTCGTCGCCAGGCGGGTGAGGAGACCGATCGACATCGCGACTGCCGCTACCGCCCCGAGCCATAGGAGCGCGATGTAGGCGCCCTCTGGAAGCTCCGGATACCACGAGGCATACGGCTCGTGGAAGGCGTCCCGATACGTCTCTCCGTCCCAGGCGTCGGCGAGGAACGGATGCAGATGAAGGATCACGATGGGGCCGGTCAGCACCCGCAACAGGGCGAGCGCCCGCATGCTCACCGGACGACCTAGCAGCTCGTCGAAGCGTGCCAGCGAGTTCACCCGCCGTCCTCGCGACCGTCGCTCCGCAGGACCTCTACCTGGGGTGGATCGGCGTTGTGCCAGGCGGTGACCGTCGCCTCCAGGTACCGGGTCTCTTCGTCGCGCGGTGTGTTGTCCGCGACCCAGTCGAGGGCAGCGTCGAGAAACGCGAGCTGATTGTCGAGCCCGGCGTCGGCGTGCTGGCGGATCGACGGATAGCTCAGCCCGCGGTCCTCCGCCAGCTGGTCCCAGCGGTACCCGGACCACGGACGCTCGATCGGGATCCGCCGGCCATCCCTGGTGACCCGGACGACCTCCGCGCGCCAGGTGCTCGACTCCGGGAACATCTGAAACGCGAACTCCTTGTGGTCGGCCCAATAGCCGCGAGCCAGGAACCAGAGCTGCAGGCCGACGACGGCCACGACGACCAGGCGGCGCCCGGCGATCCTGAGCCTCGGCGTCACGCGGTTACGATGACAGCGCAGGATGAGCGGGTGCTGTTGATGAGAGGCGCAGCCGTGGCCGCAGTGACGGCCGCCGCCCTCGCCGTCGCCGCCCAGACGGCCATCGCCGCGCCAGGCCTGCTCTCAGCCCAGCCCGCGGCTGAACGGATCGAAAGCTCGCGCGGCAGCGGATCCTTCGGGCGCTGGCAGGTCGACTCGTTCGGGCTGCCGGCGTACGAGTATCGCCTCGACCAGCAGGCGGACCCCCGCGCCGACCAGCCCGAGCTCGACGGCAACGACGCCAACTGGAGTCAGCTCGGCAACGACGCGATCGTCGCCAACGCCTACAACCACGGCTACGTCCAGCTCTGGAGCTCGGCGCGCCTGTATCAGTGGGCGAACCGCCACGACGGCGAGGCGCGCCACTACGCCGGCGGCTTCGGCTGGCTGCGCCTGGCCGACGGGCGCGCCGCCAGCACGCTCTACCTCGACCGCCCGCCGGCGAGCCACTTCCGCCGCACCTTCGGCGCGGGCTACGCGAGCAAGCGGATGCGGTTCGCCGGCCTACGGGTCACCCACACGACGACCGCCCCGTTCGGCGACGACTCGGCGTTGGTCGACGAGGTCACGATCACCAACCGCTCCGGCAAGGACCGCCGCTTCGCCTGGTGGGAGTACTGGGACGTCAACCCGTACGACGAGAACGCCGGTCTCCACCGCGGGCTCGCCTCCCCCACCTACGACGCCGCCGAGCGGCGCCTGAGCGTCGCTCAGGCGCCGACCGCCATCGACTCCGACCCGCTGTCGATCTTCCTCGCCGCCGCACAGGGGACGAAGGTCTCCGGCTTCGACGCCGACACCGAGGACTTCTTCGGCGCCGGCTCACGGTCACTGCCGGCCGCGGTGGCCGGCGATCGCGCCAACGGCGCCCTGGCCCCGCCGAGCACCGAGGGGGCCGCGGGACGCGCGATGTTCGCGCTGCGCACGCCCGTGCGCCTGCGGCCCGGCGAGACGGTGACGCTGCGCTACGTCTACGGGATCGCCCATCCGGACGGGATCGACCCGATCGTCGCCCGGGCCGAGCGCCCGCGCAGCGCGGCCGCGGCGAGCGCGCGCCACTGGGCGCGCTGGCTGCCGAAGGTCGACCTCGGCGGCCGGCTGGCCTGGCTGGCCCGCGAGCTCGTCTGGGACGCCTACATGGTCCGCTCCTCGTCGCTGTACGAGGAGAGCTGCGGCCACCACGTGATCACCCAGGGTGGCTATTACCAGTACGGGCTGGGCCAGCAGATCGCCTTCCGCGACCCGCTCCAGCACCTGCTGCCGATCATCTACGCCGACCCGGGGCTGGCGCGCGATGCGCTGCGCTACTCGCTCCAGCAGCAGCGGGCGGGTACGGGCACGATCGAATACGGGGTGGGGCCGATGTGCGCCCCGCTCGACCTCGGCACCTCCAACGACATGGACTTCTGGCTGCTGCAGGCGGTGGCCGAGTACGTGCTCGCCACCCGCGACCTCGACTTCCTCGACGAGCGCCTGCCCTACCAGGGCGACCCGGCTGGGGCGACGGTCTGGGACCACATCAAGCTCGCCGTCTCTCACCAGGAGTCGGCTCCGGGAATCGGGCCCGCCGGCAACTACCTGATGGGCACGAACGGCGACTGGTCGGACTTCTCCACCGACTTCCTGCCCGCGACCGAGTCGGTGCTGGTCACCGCCCAGCTCGCCTACGCCTATCCGCTGCTGGCCCGCGTGGCCGACCTGCGCGGCGACGCCGCGTTCGCCGACCAGCTCCGCGGCCTCGGCGCACGCGACCTCGCCCAGCTGCGGCGCGAGTGGACCGGGCGCGGCTGGTACGCGCGCGGCTATTTCGGCCTCGACAAGGTCGGCACGGGAGCGATCTACCTCGAGCCCCAGCCGTGGGCGATCCTCGCCGGCGCGCCGGACGCCGACCAGGCGGAGACCCTCGTCGGCAACATCGACCGTTACCTGCAGGGCCGCGGCGCCCCGCCCGAGCTCGGCGGCCCGACGAGTATCGGCACCTCGCAGTCGCCGGCGCGCGCCGACCCGGACGTGACCGAGACCGACGCGATCAACGGGGTCGGCGACCGCAACGCCGTCTACGTCGGCGGCACCTGGTACGCGCTCAACGGCCCGCTCACATGGGCGCTCGGCGAGCTCGCCGGAGACGTGGCGGGCGCGGCGCAAAAGGCGTTCGACGAGCTCAAGCGCAACACGCTCGCCGCGCACGCCGAGGCCTATCCAGACCACTGGAACGGGATCCTCAATGTCGACGACGCCTGCAACTCCTTCTACTCGTCGGCGCCCGAGCAGTGCGGCATCCCGCTGCTGCTCACCCTCGCCGACCGGCAGAGCAACGGCCAGGTGACCCATCAGCCCGCCTGGGGCCTGTTCGCGGCGCTTCGGCTGGCGGGGATCGGGCCCACCGGCGGCGGCTACCGGATCGCCCCGGCGCTGCCGCTGAAGCGCTTTCAGATCCGGCTCCCGCGGGTGGGGATCGAGGTTCGCCCGGGCTCGATGCGCGGCTACGTCCGCACCGTCTCGCCGGCGAAGCTTCGGCTCGAGCTCGACCCGCCCGGGAACGCCTCGCCGAGGTCGGCTCGGGTCTGGATCGACGGCGAGCCAGCCCGCAGGTTCTCGGTCGCGCACGGAGCGATCACGGTCAGGGCGGCTACGGGCGGCGACCGGCTGGTCGACTGGGCGCTTCGGTACTGACCCGCATCCGGGGCCTGCTCGGGCGATAGATTCGCCGGCGTGGATGCGCCAGGTGCCGGGGTCGTTCCACTGGCGGTTTCCACGGGCACGGCCGAGCTGTTGTTCGACCTGTTCGTGGTGCTGCTCGCGGCCAAGGTCGGCGATGAGCTGTTCAAACGGCTCCGTCAGCCGACACTGATCGGGGAGATCCTGGCCGGCGTTGCGGTCGGCCCCGCCGTGCTCGGTCTCGTCGAGCCGAGCGAAACGCTCGAGGTGTTCTCCGAGCTTGGTGTCGTGTTCATCCTCTTCTGGGTCGGATTGGAGACGCGGCTCGGCGATCTGCTCAAGGTCGGGCGCTCGGCGGCGGCGGTGGGGGTGCTGGGTGTCGTCGTTCCGTTCGCGGGCGGCTACGCGGCCGCCGCGGCAGGCGGCGAGAACTCGGCTACCTCCCTCTTCTTCGCCGCGGCCCTGGTCGCGACGAGCGTCGGCATCACCTCCGCGGTGCTCGTCGACCTCGGGGCGCTGCGGACGCGCGCGGGGCGCACGATCCTCGGAGCGGCGGTCGTCGACGACATCCTCGCGATGCTCGTCGTCGCCATCGCCACCAGCGCCGCGGCGGCGGGCGGCGCACAGGTCGGCGAGCTCGTCGTGACGGCCGCGATGGCGTTCGCGTTCGTCGCGTTCTTCGCCTTCGGCGGCACTCGGTTCATGCAGCGCTACCCGGCCATCTTGCAGAAGCCGCGGTTCTCCGAGTCCCCGCTGCTACCGGCGGTCCTGCTCTGCCTCGCGGTGGCCGCGCTCGCGACGGAGGTCGGACTGGCCGCCGTGATCGGCGCGTTCCTCGCCGGCATGATCGTGGCCGAGACGAAGGAGCAGCATCCGATCGAAGACGAGGTTGCGCCGCTCTACGCCTTCTTCGCCCCGTTTTTCTTCGCCACCGTCGGGATCCAGCTCGACCTAGACGCCTATGCGGACGCCGCCACGCTCGTGGCGGTCGCACTGGTCACCGTGTTGGCGATCGTGACAAAGGTGGTCGGCGCGCTCGCCGGTGCTCGCGGACTTGCGCGCGGCGAGGCCCTGTTCATAGCGGCCGGCATGGTGCCGCGGGGAGAGGTTGGAATCATCGTCGCCGGGATCGGCGTCGGAATCGGGGCGCTGAGCGAGAACGTCTACGCGATCCTGGTCGGCATGGCCGTTCTGACGACCCTGCTCGCGCCACCCGCGCTGCGGGCGCTCGCTTCGCGCCTCCCCGACCGCTCGGTCGGACTAGAGGGCCCGGATGCTCCCGTCCGGCCGTAGGCAGTAGTCGACCGTGTCGCTCACCGCGCGCGAGTAGGCGTGGATCGAGAGCGCCACCCCCTGCTCGTGGTCGTGGCGGACCCGGTGGATGTAGTCCGGGCCGAAGCTGAACGCCGTTCCCGGGCCTCTCGTATGGGTGCGGCGCCGGACCACGAGTCCGTCGACGGCGTCGACGACGTCCTCGATCAGCGCGCCGGTGCAGACGAAGGCCGCGCCGCTGGCGCCGCCGTGGTCGTGGAAGCGGGTCCGCTGGCCCGTCGCCCAGCCGAACACTGCGATCTTCAGCGCGTCGGTCTTGTAGAGGACGCGGTGCGCCGGTCGCTCGAGCCCGAAGCCGACCGCGTGGCCCCAGAGCCACGGTGATCGGCCCACGTCGGTGACGATCTTCTCGAGGGCCTCGAGGCTCGTGGGCGCGGCGTCGATCAGGTCCTCGTCGAGGCACTCGGGCAGCGCCAACGGCCGGCGGTTGGTCTCGGTGGCGGCCATCACGTCGATCCCCTAGCCGACCGCGGTGGGCGACGCGTTCGCGGGGCGAGGGGCCTCCGCGGATCGCGTCCCACGAAGCTCGCGCGCGATCGCCTTGGCGGAGCGCCGCGCCTGCTTCCCCATGTAACCGAGGCCGCCGGGGCGCACCACGTAGCCGCCGAACCGAAGGCCCCGGGCGGCGGGCAGGGGCGCGATCACCTTCGGCATCCCGTCCTCGGCAAGGACGCCCAGGTGGCCGACCAGCGGTTCGAGCGCTCGCCGGTAGCCGGTCGCGCAGATCACCGCGTCCGGCTCGAGTCGCGCTCCGTCGTCGAGATCGACCCCGGTCGCGTCGAGGGCAGCGACCGCGGCGACCACCTCGATCCGCCCCTCCTTGATCGCTTCGATCACCCCGCCGTCGACGATCGCGGGCACCTTGCCCTGGGTCCGCACGGCGGTGAAGACGCCCATCTCGGGCTGCCGCAGGCCGTACTCGCTCAGGTCCCCGAGGTCCATCCGCGAGGCGAAGCGCGCGATCCGGTCGCTGACGGCCGTCGGCAGATGCCAGAGCACGGTCGCGATCAGGTCCCCTGGTACGGGCCCGGGGCCCTGGCGCAGGAGGATGTTCGGCTGGGTGCGAACCGCGAGCCGGACCTTCGCGGCCCCACCCTCCGCCAACTCCTGGGCGATCTCCATTCCCGAGCAACCGGGTCCGACCACCAGCACGGACCGTCCGGCGAACGGGCCGGGGTTCCGGTACTCGGCTGAGTGGAGCAGGTCGCCCCGAAAGCTCTCGCGTCCCGGCCACTCGGGAATCACGGGAGCGCGGTCCAGGCCCGTGGCCACGATCACCTGCGGCGCTCGCAGCTCGCCCGCGTCCGTGTGGACGGCCCAGGCTCCGTCGTCGCGCTCGACCCGCTCGACCCGCGTGCCCAGCCAAAGCTCCATCCCATCCTCGCCGGCGTGGCGTTCGAGGTGCTCGATCACCTGGTCGCGGCTCGGGAAGGTCGGCGTGCCCTTCGCATACGGACGGCCGGGCAGATGGGAGAAGCGCCGCCAGGTGTTGAGCCGCAGGCCGTCGTAGCGCGAGCGCCACGAGGAGGCGACCTCGTCGGCCTGGTCGACGAGGACGGCGGACAACCCGGCGTCCTTGAGCGCCAGAGCCGAGGCGATCCCAGCGGGACCGGCGCCGACGACGATCACCTGACGATCCGGATGCATCTGCTCTAAGCCTCCAAGTCGATTACCGGCCCGAAGCTACGGCCGCCCGGCGGCCCCCGCATCCGATGAAGCACCCAATTCCCCGCGCTGGGCGGCGTGGGTAATTTCACCCAGTGGGCGAGCGGACGAGCCCGTGCTCGTAGGCGTAGCCGGTGGCGGCGGCCCTGGAGGAGACGCCGAGCTTGGCGTAGATGTTGCTGACGTGCCGGTCGACCGTCCGCACGCTCACCACCAGGCTCTCGGCGATCTCCCTGTTGGTCTCCCCGGCCGAGAGCAGGCGCAGGACCTCGAGCTCCCGATCGGTGAGCTCGTGAGAGTCGACGGCCCGGCCCAGCCCGGACCGTCCCTCGACGCGAACGAGATCGTCGGCCGCACCCAAACGCGCGAACGTGGCCCTGGCCGCCTCCGACTCCAGGCGCGCGGTGTCGACGTCCCCGAGCTCTCTGCACGCTCGCCCGATCAGCTCCCGTGCGCGGCCGCTCTCGTACGGGTTGCGCATGCGCCGCCAGAGCTCGTCCGCGCGACGCAGCAAGCGCGAGCGAGCTCTGCGGGCGCCCCGCCGCGAGCTCGACCAGGCCGCTGGCCTGCGCCGCCGATGCCGCCAGCGTCCCCGGCTCCTCCTCGGCCTCGGCGATCCGCTCGAGCTCCTCACATCCGCGGCTCGCGGCCTCGAGGTCCCCGGCCGCGGTCATGATCTCGACGTACGCCGGCAGCAGCATCGCCCGCTTGCCACGGTCGCCGCCCTCCGAGACCGCCCTGCGAATCGCAGCCTCCGCGACCCGGTCCTCGCCCTGGGCGAGCCTCAGCAGGGCAAGCCCAGGCTGCGGCTCCCAGCCCATGCTGCTGGCCTCGCGAAACGCGTCCTCGGCGGCCGCGTGCTCGCCGCGGAGGCGGTGAACCTCACCGCGCTGGTAGTGGGCCTCGCCGGCGACGCCCGGGTTCTCCCCCTTCAGGCAGCGTTCGGCGGCGCGATGCGCCTCCTCGATCGCCGCCTGCCAGGCTCCGTCCATGCGCATGATCTGCGCACGATGAACCAGGCAGCGACCGGTGAAGGCGACGAGGTCGGGTTGGGCCGCGCACCACTCGGTCATGGCGGTCGTCCACTCCCGCGACCGGCGAAGGTCATGCGCCTCCTCGCAGGCGAGGATGACGCCGCAGTAGACGATCCCGGAGCTGACGGACGAGACCTCACCCGCCAGCACCGACACCATCGCCAGGTCCAGCCGACCCAGGCCCTCCCGGAGCTTCCCGGCGGCGATCAGGGCGCTCCCCTCCAGGAAGGAGCCGAGCGAGACCAGGTCCGGATCGCCGAAGCGCTCGCCGACCGCGACCGCCTCCGCGGCAGCCGCCGCGGCGCCGTCCAGGTCGCCGGCGGTCTCGCGCTCGTCGACCCGCGCGATCAGCATGTAGCCGCGCTCCACGCAGTCCGTCCCCTCGCTTTCGAGCAGCCGCTCCGCCCGCCCGAGCCAGCCGCTGGCGCGCCCCCGCTCACCCTGCAGGGCCAGCGTCATGCCAATCCAGAACGCGCAGCGGACGGCCGCCAGCGGTTCCTCGGCCTCGAGGTGTCGCCGGTACGCGCGCGCCAGGACCTCGCGGAACTCGTGCTCTCGCCCGAGCATGTACGCGGACCTCGACAGCAGCTCCAGGTCGCTCCCGCCGAGCGGAGCCGACCGGTCCGCCGCGCTCAAGGCGTCATAGGTCTCGCGCCACGCCTGGCGGGCGTAGGCGTCACGTGCCCGTGCGAGCTCTCCGGTGGCCTCCACGGTCTCGATTATGTCGCCGGAGCGCCGCGCGTCCACGTCGCTCGCCGGCGAGCCGGTCCGCGGACGTATCCTCCCGCGCCCGATGGTCGTCGACTCCGCCCGTACAGCCGGCGCCGGCGACTCCCCGGCTTCGATCTTCCTACGCTTTCTGAAGTTCGGGCTCCTCGCCTGGGGCGGGCCTGGCGCGCAGATCGCGATGATCAAGCACGAGTGCGTCGACGAGGAGCACTGGGTCGACGAGGAGACGTTCAAGAAGACCCTCGCCGTGTACCAGGTGCTCCCCGGTCCCGAGGCGCATGAGCTCTGCGTCTACTTCGGCCGCATCCGCGGCGGCAAGGTCGGGGGCCTTCTCGCCGGGCTCGGTTTCATGCTGCCCGGGTTCGTCCTCATGCTGGGTCTCTCGATCCTCTACGTCGAGGCGGACCTGGCGGGCCACCTGGATGAGCTCTTCTACGGCCTGACCGCGGCCGTCGGGGCGATCGTCGCGAGGGCGCTGGTGCGACTCGGCGGCGCGTTCATCACCGACGGGGCGCTCGCCGTGATCGCAGCCGTCGCCCTTGTGCTGACGCTGTTCACCGACCTCACATTCGTGCTGGTCCTGCTGGGCGCCGGAATCGCGTATGAGCTGTGGACCAACGCGAGGCGGTGGGCGGGCAGCGCCAATTCGCTGGCGCCGGCGCCGATCCTGATGCTCGTCCTCGCGGGCGCCATCACAGCCTCCCTCACGCTCACCGTGTTCTGGGAGGGGCTCAAGACGGGCCTGCTCACCTTCGGCGGCGCGTTCACCGCGATTCCGTTCCTGCAGGAGAGCTCCGTCGACGTCCATCACTGGCTCACCGACAGCCAATTCGTCGATGGGCTGGCGATGAGCGGCGTCCTCCCCGCCCCCCTGATCATCTTCTCGACGTTCGTCGGCTACCTCGCGAACGGCCTCGCGGGCGCGCTCGCGATCACCATCGGGATCTTCCTGCCGGCGTTCGTGTTCCCGATCTTCTTTCACCGCGGGCTCGTCGCCGTGGCCCAGAACCCGCGGATCCGCCCGTTCCTGCTCGGCGTCGCCGCCGGGGTGATCGGGCTGATCGCCGCGGTCACGGTCCAGATCGTCGACACCAGCGTCGTCGACGTCTACACGGCGCTGCTCGCCGTGGGCGCGTTCCTCGCACTCACCCGCTGGCACGGCAAGCTCACCGTGCTCTGGGTCGTGCTCGCCTGCGGGGCGATCGGGGCGGCGCTCCAGCTCACGGTCGTCTGAGGCACCGACCGATCAGCGCGTTGGGCGGGTACTCAGGCCGAGGCGGACGCGGGTACCGCCTTGAGCAGGGTGTCACCCCGGCGCAGCAGCAGCCCGCAGACCGCCGCGCCCGCCGCGAAGATCGCGGCGGCCCACCAGAAGGCGGTGGTGTAGCCGTGCACTGTGGCGACCGCCTCGACGCCCGGCGACGCCACCTTGCCGGCGATGAAGCTCGTGGTCGCGGTCGTGGCGACCGTGTTCAGCAGGGCGGTTCCGAGCGAGCCGCCCACCTGCTGTGCGGTGTTGACCGTGGCCGAGCCAACCCCGGCGTCGTCGTGGCCGATGCCAAGCGTCGCCGTATTAAAGGCCGGAGCGAAGATGAGACCGAGGCCCACGCCAAGGCCGAGGAGTCCGGGCAGCAGGTGGGCGGCGTACGTGCTCTCCGGGGTGAGCTGGGCGAAGACGACCATCCCGGCCGCCGCCAGCAGCATCCCGGTCGGGATCAGCAGGCGGGCGCCGATGCGCGGCACCAGCACCGTGCTCGCAGTGGTCGAGGTCACGACCAGTACCCCGACCATGGGAAGGAACGCGAGGCCGGACTCGACCGGGCTGTAGCCGAGCGTTTGCTGCAGGTAGTAGGTGAGGAAGAGGAAGACGGCAAAGATGCCGATCGAGGTCGTCAGCATCGCCAGCAGAGCGCCCCCGCGGTTGCGCTCGGCGACTATCCACAGCGGCAGCAGCGGGTGCTCCGTGCGCCGCTCGATCGCGATGAAGGCGGCGAGCAGGGCGACGCCCGCGGCCAGAAACGCCAGCGTCGTCGGGGCGCCCCACCCGCTCCGGTTGGCCTCGGAGAACCCGTAGACGACCCCGAACAGGCCGGCGGATCCGGTCAGCGTGCCGGGGATGTCGAGTCGAGGCCGGGTGCGCGCATGCGTGGCGACCAGCAGGGCCACTCCGGTAACGGCGATGGCGGCGAAGACGAGATTGACGTACAGGCTCCAGCGCCAGGACAGGTACTCGGTCAGAAAGCCACCGAGCAGGAGGCCGATCCCGGCCCCGGCCCCGGCGATCCCGCCGAAGACCCCGAACGCCTTGCCGCGCTCCTTCGGGTCGGTGAAGGTGGTGGTCAGCAGCGACAGGGCGGCGGGCGCCAGGATCGCGGCGAATACACCCTGGACCGCGCGGGCGGCGATGAGGACGCCGAAGCTCTGCGCCGCGCCGCCGACGGCCGAGGCGACCGCGAAGCCGGCCAGGCCGACGATCATGGTGCGCCTCCGGCCGAAGAGATCAGAGAGCCGGCCTCCGAGCAGCAGCAGGCTGCCGAACCCGAGCGTGTAGGCCGTTACGACCCACTGGCGGCTGCCGTCCGAGAAGTGCAGCGACTCCTGGGCCGAAGGGAGGGCGATGTTGACGACGGTGTTGTCGAGGACGACCATCAGCTGAGCGACGCTGAGGACGGCCAGGATCAGCCAGCGCCGGTCGTATTCCGAGGTGGAGGAGACGGGCATCGCTCCCACTGTGCCTCGGCGACGGAGTCCCGGCCATACCCCGTCGGCCCGAGATTTCGCTCGCCCCAGCCCGATGGCCAGGGTGGGGAGTTCCCTACTTTCGCGCTACCTGATCGGCGGCGGGACGCCCTCCGCCGTCGCCGCGAGAGCCGGATCCCAGTCGCACACCGCACACGCGTGGCGGAAGGCCGAACGGGCGAACTCCAGCGCGAGGCCGTGCGGGTCTGGGTCTCTCGGATGTCCTCCCAGTCGAGCACGTACTCGCCGAGATCGCTGTCCCAGCGCGCCGCGGCGGGGCTCAGATCGGCGCCACCGAAGCCATCCGGCGCCGGATACCCGTAGGCGAAGAACGCCGCTCCGTCGTGGTCCGGGCTCCCGGGCCACCAACCGATCGCGACCTGCTGGGCATCGCCTCCGTTGCGCATGATGAAATCGTCCGAGGGCGGGTCGGCGGGCCTTCCGGAGAAGAAGTTGACCGCCAGGTCGAAGGTGCCCCACCAGGCGTTCACCGGGGTCGAACGGCCCCGAAACGGCGCCCGGAACTCCGCCAGCACCAGCGCCGCCTGGGTGGCGGCCTCGAAGTAGGTCTCAACCTGGCCGGCGTCGTAGGTGCTGTGCTCGTGGTCCTCGTCCAGCGGGACCGTCCACGGCACCTCCTGGGGCGCGGGGTTGATCTCGACCGCGCCGCCCAGGCGTGCCACGGCGTCCAGCACCTCGCGCGTCACCTCGGCGACCGGCCGGTTCGGCGTCAGCGCCACGCGCACCTCGTGGCCGTCGCTGTGCTCGATCACGGCCTCGTGGGTGCGCAGGTCAAGCGCCGCGACGATGGCGCCCGACCCGTCCGGGGCCGGCAGCCCGAGCGTCTCCCAGCCGCGCGCGGTCAGCCGCAGGGCGGCGTGCTGGAGCTGCGGCTCGGGAGGCGCGAGCTCCACCGCGAGCTTTCCCGGTACCTGCGTATGGGCGTGCAGCGTGTCGCAGGTGGCGCTCCACGGGTCGTAGGAGAGCGGCGGCCAGACGCTAGGCGGCATTTGGGTTCTCCAGGACGATCGCGACTCCTTGGCCCGAGCCCACGCAGACCCCGGCGACGCCGTAGCGCGCGCTGCGCTCGCGCAGCTCGGTCGCCAGCGTGAGCAGGTAGCGGGTTCCCGAGGAGCCGAACGGGTGGCCGATCGCGACCGCGCCGCCGTTCGGGTTCAGGCGCTCGTCGGGGACCTCGAACCCGTCGAGCTGGTTCGGCAGCTCGCGCAGGATCGCGAGCGCCACCGAGGCATAGGCCTCGTGAACCTCCCAGACGTCGATCTGCTCGGGCTTCACACCGGCGCGCTCGAGCGCCTTCGGGATCGCGAACGCGGGCGCGATGCCCATGATCTGCGGGTCGAGCGCGTGCGTCGCCGAGGAGACGACCCGCGCCAGCGGCTCGGTGCCGAGCTCCTCGGCCGCCGCCGCGTTGGCGAGCACCACCGCGCTGGCGCCGTCATTCAGCGCCGAGGAGTTGCCCGCCGTCATCTGCGTGGTGTTCGGCTGTGCCGGCAGCGCCGCGAGCTTCTCGGCGGTGGTGTCGTCACGGATGCCCTCGTCGTGCTCGACGGTCCGGGCGGGCTGCTTGCGGGTCGCCGGGATCTCGATCGGGTGAATCTCCATCGCCAGCCGGCCCGAGTCGCGCGCCGCCGCGGCGTGCTGGTGGGAGCGCAGCGCGAAGGCGTCGATCTCCTCGCGGCTGAGGTGGTAGCGGTCGGCGACGTTCTGCGCCGTGCGCATCATCTCGACGTAGGCGTCGCGGGCGAGCAGGGCCGGGTTCGGCGGCCCGCCGGCCCCCGCCCACATCGTGTCGAGCATGAAGATCGGGCCGCGCGGCATGAACGGCGCCTCGCCCTTCATGAACGCCCAGCCCGAGCGCGACATCGACTCGACCCCGCCGGCAAGCCCGACCGAGAGCTCGTTGCTGCGGATCGCGTGCGCGGTCGAGATCGCGCCCGACAGCGATGAGGCGCAGAATCGGTTGACGGTGATCGCCGGCACCGAGTCCGGAAACCCGGCGGCCAGCGCCGCCCAGCGGGCGATATCGCCCATTCCCTCGTGGGCGGGATTGACGCAGCCGGCGACGATGTCCTCGATCCGCTCGAGCGGAGCGCCGACCCGCTCGCAGGCGGCGACCATCGTCCGGCCGAGGAGGTCGTCGGTGCGGATATGGGAGAGGCCGCCGCCGTAGCGGCCGACGGGCGTTCGCACGCCACCGAGGACGAAAGCGTCGGTCATCTCGAAGTCAGCATCTCAAACTGCGCCCGCGGCTCGCTCGCGCGCGGCGGCCTACTCCCCCCGCCTCCGGCGAGCGGCGACCAGGGACTCGAGTGTCTCGCGGGTGTCGTAGGCCGGCGTCCAGCCGAGCTGTTCGCGGGCCCGGGTGGTGTCCATGACCATCGACGTGCGGCCCGCCTCCAGCCACCCGGCCTCGACCTCCATGACGGGCAGGCGACCGAGCACCTCGGCCGCGACGTCGACGGTTGCCTTCGGCACGGGGACGCTGTGCCAACCGAGTTCGGCGGCGAGGTCGCTGAGCGTGACGCTGCCGTCCGCGGCGAGGTTGTAGATCCCAGGATCCCCCCGTCCGAGAACGGCTGCTACGAGCGCCTCGGCGACGTCGTCGTGGTGGACGAGCTGGAACGGGATGCCGTGGTCCGGCAGCACCGGCTTTGCTCCCGGAACCTTGGCGAGCCCGCGCAACAGGACCTCGGGAAGACGCTCTTCCAGCCGCAGGTACGGCAGCTGGGCGATCAACGCCGGCGCCTGCGGCCCGGCGACCACGCAGGGCCTGAAGACGTAGGCCGCGGTCACGTCCCCGCCGTCGAGCGCTTCTGCGAGCGCCTCCTCGACGGCCGCCTTCTGGTGCGAGTAGGCGTGGGCCTCGGTGCCCCGGGGCGGCATGTCCTCCTGCAGCGGCCCGTCGACGTCGCGGTGATAGCCGTAGGCGGCGACCGAGGATGTGTAGACGAGCCGCGGCACCCCGGCCGCCACGGTGGCTTCGAAGACGTTCCGCGACCCCTGGACGTTGATGTCGTAGCTGTCGGCCGTCGCCTTGACGACGATGAAGGCAAGGTGCACGACCGCATCGGCGCCGGCGACCAGGCTCTCCACCGCCTCGCGGTCGAGGATGTCCCCCTGGCGATACTCCGCCTTCGTCCAGCCGCGGTCCACCGGATCGAACGGGCGGCGGGCCATCGCGACCACCCGCGCGACCTCCGGGGTTCTCTCGAGCGCGTCCATGAACGGCGCCCCGATCTCCCCGGTCGGGCCGGTGACCGCGACCGTGAGCCCCTCGCCGCTCATCGAGGCGCGGAGGCGGGCACCGGGACGCGGGCGCGAATCGTCGTGCCCTCGCCCGCCGGGCTCTCGATCTCAAGCGTTCCGCCAAGCGCGGCGACGCGGTCTGCGAGGCCGCGCAGGCCCGATCCCCGGCCGGCGTCGGTGCCGCCGACCCCGTCATCGTGGACATCGGCAATCACCCAGCCGCCGTCCACCCGCACTCGCACGCGGACCCGGTCGCAGCTCGCGTACTTGAGGGCGTTGGTCAGCGCCTCGGCGACGACGAAGTAGACCGTGGTCTGAACCGGCTCGTCGATGCCCTCGCACCCGTCCGCGTCGAGCTCGACCGGCACCGGCGAGCGTCCGACCAGCCCGGACAGCGCCACTTCGAGGCCGCGGTCGGTGAGCACGCTTGGGTGGATGCCGCGCGCCAGATCGCGCAGCTCCGCGAGCGTCTGCTCGAGCTCCGACCGGGCCGCCTCGAGCTCGCGGGCGGCCTCGGAGTCGCCATCGAGGTTCGACTGCAGCATGCTGAGGTTGAGCGCCAGCGAGACCAGCCGCTGCTGCGCGCCGTCGTGAAGGTCGCGCTCGATCCTCTGCCGGGCCGCGTCGGCGGCCTCGACGATCCGCGCTCGCGAGGCGTCGAGCTCCTCGCGCGCCTCCACGTTCGCGAGCGCGGCGGTCACCAGCTCGGCGAAGTTCGCCACCCGCTCCTCGGCGTCCGGCGGAAAGGCGTACGGCCGGTCGCTGACCGCCATCACCCCGCCCCAAAGCCGGCCGGCGACCGTGATCGGGGCGCCGACGACCGAGCGCACGCCGAAGCTGCGGATCCTCTCCGCGAGCTCCCCCTCGACCCCCTCGTAGTCGTCGACTCTCTGCGGGCGGCCGGTGGCTCGGATCTTCGCGGTGACTGTATGGCCGTCGACCGGGATGCGCTCACCGACCGGAAACGAGGGCGTACCGACCGCCGACCAGGTCCCGACCACCACCGCGCCCTCGCCGTCGAAGCGGATCATGTCCGTGCTGTCGACCCCGAGCACCCCGCCGAGCTCCTTGCAGACGCGGTCGAACAGCTGGGCCGCGGGCGTACCACTGGCGACCATCATCGCCACGCGCCGCAGGGCCGCCTGCTCGTCGAGAAGGGCCTGGAGCCGACCGGGATCTTCGCTGCCGTTCATCCGGGACGCAGGGCTTCGTGCGTTTCCGTGCTCCCGATGATCGCACTAACCGGGCGATCGGTTGGGTGGCTGCCTTTCATCCCCGTTTCATCTCCGCCGGCCAGGCTCGGTGGTGTTTCCGGCTACCGAGGGAGGCTGACGGTGAGACGCGGACTGACAGCGATCGCGGTGCTGCTGTTCCTCGCGGGCGGTGGCGCGCTCGCGGCGACAGGGGATGGCGCCGGCGAGGCGGCGAAGCGAAAGCCGCTGAAGTACGCGGACGCGAACCTGTTCATCGAGACCAACGCGACCGACAAGGACATCGGCCTGCAGCTGTTCGCCGACGCCGAGGCGTGGGACTCGTTCAAGCTCTTCGACCCCGACGGGCGGATGCTCATGCAGCGGGCGAGCACCGAGGGGCGCCTCCACGGCTGGGGACTGACCGAGTTCTTCTGGGAGACCGAGGAGCCCGAGTTCTCCGAGGTCTCGGTGAAGCAGTTCAAGAAGCGGTTCCCCGCCGGCACGTACACCTTCCGGGGCGAGACCGTCGACGGGCGCAGGCTCGCCGGCTCCGACCGCCTCTCGCACCTGATCCCGGACGGGCCGGTGGTCACCTCGCCGGCCAAGGGCCAGGTCCTCGACCGCGAGAACATAGTGGTCAGCTGGGAGCCGGTGACGAAGCCCGCCGGGGTGAAGATCGCGAGCTACGAGGTGATCATCGAGCAGGGAGGGCGCAGCCTCGACATGCGCCTGCCGCCGGAGGTGACCAGCGTCAGCGTCCCGCCCGAGTTCCTCACCCCCGGCGTCAAGGCCCTCGGCGAGGTGCTCGCGAAGGAGAAGAGCGGCAACCAGACGATCACCCAGATCCCGCGCTTCACCGCGGAGTAGGGCTCACAGACGACGGGTCGAGGTCCAGGTGGGTGGCGTAGCCGGCGTTGGCGAGGCTGAGGTCGAGCTCGGCGAGGAGGGTCCGCAGGACGTGCGTGACGCCCGCCCCTCCGTCCAATGCGAGCCCATAGACGTAAGGGCGGCCGATGAGGACCGCGTCGGCGCCCAACGCGAGCGCTTTGAAGGTGTCGGGGCCGGTGCGCACGCCGGAGTCGAAGAGGACGCCGGCCCGCCCGCCGGCGGCGCGGCTGATTGGCCGCAACGTGTCCAGGGACCCGTTCGGCTCGTCGCCTTTGCGGGCTCGGTGGTTGGAGACGACGATGCCGTCGATGCCGTGGCCTACCGCGCGCTTGGCCTGCTCGGCGGTCTGCACTCCCCGGAGGAGGATCGGCCCGTTCCATTCGGCGCGGATCGCTGCCAAACGCCGGCGGTCGACCCGCGGGTTCGGTGGCGTGAGGACGAGATGGGTGTAGGCGGCGGCTCGGGCCCGGTCCAGGAGGGCCAGGTCCGGCCCGTCACCGTGGCGCCAGGCGAGCTCGTACCAGCGCGATCCGCGGGCCGGCGGCGGCCACCTCCTCCAGCGAGCGCGCGGCATCGGCGGCGTGGACGTAGGTGAGCTCCAACTCCCCGGCGGCCCGGGCGCTCGCCAGCTCCCCGTCCGGGTGCGCCAGCGTTTGACGCCCGACGGGACCGAGGATCACCGGAGCGGGCATCTGGACGCCCAGGAGGGTCGTGGACAGGTCGCGCACCGCATGGTCGCGGAACATCCGGGGGACGATCCGCCAGTTGCGGAACGCCGTGGCGTTCGCCCGCGCGATCCGGCGCCCTCCGGCGTCGGCAAGGAGGTGGCTGCGCGCCTCCGCGCTCAGCACCTGAGCCGCGTGGGACTCGAGATCGGTGAGGTTGGTCGTCACCCTCGGGGTGACACCCCTGGTGCCGGCGATGAAGATCTCGGACTGGTAGAAGGAGTACGGCGGCCCGGGCGGCGCGCTCGCGCCCTTGACTGTCGCACCGACCGCGTTGCGCGACGCCGAGGTCGAGCCCGCGGCCACGAGCCCCCGCGGCCCGAGGACCGTCGCGACCACGGCGGCGGATCCGGTCGCGGCGATGAGCTCGCGGCGGGTGGGCCCCGGCATCGTCAGCGGACCTCCCGCACCGATTCGAGACCCAGGTCCCGGTGGCTGTCGTAGCCGGCCCTCGCGAGCTCTCGGGAGAGCTCGGCGACGAACGCCCGCATCACGTGGCGGGTGCCCGCCCTTCCAGCCAGGGCGAGGCCGTAGAGGTAGGGCCGCCCGATCAGGACGGCGTCGGCGCCCAGGGCGAGCGCCTTGAAGACGTCGCGTCCGGTGCGAATCCCGGAATCGAAGAGGACGCTGAGCCGGTCGCCGGTTGCCCGCGCGATCGCGGGCAGCGCGTCGAGGGATGCGATCGCACCATCGATCTGTCGGCCGCCGTGATTCGAGACGATGACGCCGTCGAGCCCGTGCTCGGCCGCGCGCTTCGCGTCGCCGGCGGTCTGAATTCCCTTCAGCAGGATCGGGCCGTCCCAGTTCTCGCGCACGAGCGGCAACTGGTCCCAGCTCAGGCCGGGGTTCTGGAACACCCCGGCGAACGCGACGCCGGCGGCGACCGGGTCCTCGGCCGGCGGTCGCGTGAGGCGCCGCAGGAACACGGGGTCGGTGGTGTAGTTGGCGATGCCCGTGTTCTGAAGGAACGGCAGGTAGGCGCGGTCAAGGTCGGCGGGCCTCCAGCCGAGCAGGGTGGTGTCCAGGGTGACCACCAGGTGGGTGTAGCCGGCGGCTCGGGCGCGGCGCAGAAAACTGAGGCAGAGCTCGTCGTCGCTCGGCCAGTAGAGCTGATACCACCGCGGCCCCCTGCCGTTGGCGGCGGCGACCTCCTCCATCGAGAGGCTGCCCTGGGTCGAGTGGATGTACGTGAGCCCCAGCTCGGCGGCCGCGCGGGCGGTGGCCAGCTCTCCCTCAGGGTGCGCCAGGACCTGGACCCCCACCGGCCCGAACAGCACCGGGGCCGGCATCCGGGTGCCGAGCACGGTGGTGGACAGATCGGGCTTCGGCTTGCCGCGAGGCCCTCTCCTCACGATCCGCCACCGGTCGAAGGCCTTCACATTGGCGCGCGCGGTCGCGCTGTCACCCGCGCTCGCGACGATGTAGCCGAGGGCCTCCGGGCTGAGCACCGCCGACGCCTGCGCCTCCAGCTCCGAGAGTTCGTCGGGAATCTGCGACGGGCGCCGGCCTGGTGATCCCTCAGCGAGCGCCGCCCGACCCGCGAGCCCGCTCGCAGCCGCCGCCGAGCCGACCGAACCGAGCAGCTGACGCCGAGTCCACTGGGCCACCCCGCGCAACCTATCCGCTTTCGCGAGGTCGAGCTTCGAATCGAGCCTGGCCGGGTGTTCCGATGGGTTGGGTTTGTGCCGGTATGCGGGACAAACTCAACCCAGGTGATTCACGTAAGCGGCCTTTCGGGCTCGGCGCGGCCGGGGATCAGGGCGTCCGGCACCGGCGTGTCAGGCCGTTTCAGCACGCGGTTGCCATAGACGAAGACGATCGTCCCGCCGATGAACCCACCGATGACGAGAGCCCCCTCCGCGACCAGGCCGAGGACCAGACCGAGGGTCCTGATGTCGTCGTCAACGTAGCCGGGCCGCTGGCTTAACCAGGTGAGGGCGAACAGCAGCGTCGCCGTCAGCATCGTGAAGAGGTGGATGGTCGCGACCGTGCGAGTCGGCGTTCGGCGGGGTATCTCGAGCCAATCCAGGAATCCCGTCACTGCGGTGGGTAGCGCGAGCAGCAGTCCGCCCGAGATCGCAATCAGCGAGCCGACCGCCATCTGCGGTGTCTGCAGACCCAGCTTGCCGACGACGAGCATCGCAACCCCGACGGTGTAGGCGCCGATGCTCGCGTCAGTGAGGGGCGGGTGGGATGGCTTGCCCGGCCAACCCCTGATCAGCGAGAGCAGAGCCGTCACGCTTGGCCAACTCCCGCCGTGATCCCCTGGATCTCGTCTTCGTCGAGGCGGAGCGCGGCGGCTGCGAGGTTCTCTTCGAGGTGTGTGCGCGTTGCCGTACCGGGGATTGGCAGCGTCACGCGAGAAACTGCGAGCATCCAGGCGAGGGCGATCTGGTTGGTGGTTGCGCCGTGCCGGGATGCGGTTGGCGTCAGGAGCGCCCGGTACGTGGCGTCGTCCCAAGCGCGGAGAGGGCGGTAAGGGATGAATCCGATCTCGTGCAGCTCGCACGCCCGGACCATGTCGCGCCAGCGGTTGTTGGTGAGGTCGAGTCGGTTTTGCACGGTGCTGATGTCAGTCACGGATTGGGCGCCGGCGAGTTGCGCGAGGGTGACGTTGCAGAGGCCGATGTGCCGGATCTTGCCCTCGCTCTGTAGGTCCTTGAGCGCGCCGATCGACTCTATGTAGGGGACGGCTGGGTCGGGGGTGTGGAGTTGGTACAGGTCGATGCGATCGAGTCCAAGCCGGCGCAGCGACGCCTCGCAGGCGGACCGCAGGTGGTCGGGGCGGCCGTTGGGCGTCCAGCCGATCAGCTCGCCCCTGGCAGACCGGCCGCTGGGCCCGGTGCGTCCGTAGCCGCCCTTGGTCGCGATGAGAAGGCCGTCGTAGGGAGAGAGCGCTTCGGCGATGAGCTCCTCTGAGACCCCGGGGCCGTAGGTGTCGGCTGTGTCGATCAGCTGGACCCCCAGTTCGACCGCTCGGCGTAGCAGCGCTCGTGCGGCGGCGCGGTCCGCGGGCGGACCCCAGGTGCCCGGACCGGTGATTCGCATCGCCCCGAAACCGATGCGACGAACCTCGATCTCACCGCCGATCACAAACGTCCGTGTGCGGGATTCGAGTGCCTCCGTGTGCATCGCGTTGGCCACGAAATCCCTACTTGACGGTGAGCGTGCCCTGCATCCCGGCCTGGCGATGGCCGGGCACGGAGCAGTAGTAGGTGTAGGTGCCGGGCGAGAGCTTCGCCGTGAAGCCCTTCGTGCCGCCCTGGAAGACCGGGGTCTTGCCGAGGATCTTGTTCTGCGAGTCCACCAACACCACGTCGTGGTCCAGCGCCGAGTTGTTGGTGAAGTCGACGTTCACCTTGCCCGCATTCGCCGTCTCCTGATTCGCGGTGAAGGCGAGCTGGTCGTCCAGGGCCCCGAGGCGCACGGTGGTCCCGGCGCCGGCGCTGGAAGCGGAGCTGGTCGTGCTCGTGGTGGCCGTGCCGGAGGTGGTCGTCGTGGTGGTGGACGATGAGCTCGAGCCGGAGCTCGAGACCGTGCCCGTCGCCCCGAGGCGATAGGCGATGATCTGCGCCTTCTCGCCCTTGCCCGCGGGAATGGTCCCGGCGGTGACGACGGTGTCGCCGAACACGGCCACCGGCGCGTTGGTTCCGGCGTTGAGCGACGTGTGCCAGAGCTCATCGCCGGTATCGCTGTTGAAGGCGTAGAGCGTCCCGTCGAACGTCGTGGTGAAGACGACGCCGTTGGTGAGCGTCGCTGCGCCGTAGGGTGAGGACGGCAGCTTGCGGTCCCACTTGACCTTGCCCGTGGCCTCGTCGACCGCGACCAGGTTGCCCGTGCCGGTGTTCGGCGGCGCAAACTGGACGGACGAGAGCCCGCCATCGTCGGACGCGTAGTGGGAGGGCAGGTTGTTGACCGCGGCGAAGACCGTGTTGCCGTCGGAGGCCAGCTGTGACTCGATCCCGCCGAGGTCTCCCGGCTCGATCGTCTCCGGGGCGTGCAGCTTGGAAAAGTCGCCGTTGAGCGCGGCGATGTTGTCGTTGTCGTGGCCGTTGTGAACGCCGACCGGCGTCTTCCAGATCGGCTTGCCGGTCTGCGCGTCGACCGCGACGAGGATGCCGGCCTTGCCACCGTCGATCACGATCTCGCGGCCGTTCACGTCCGAGAGGATCGGCGAGTTCTCCAGGTCGTAGTCGTAGATGTCGTGGGGAGTCAGCTGGTAGTGCCAGATGACCTTGCCGGTCTGCTCGTCGAGCTTGACGATCGAGTCGGTGTAGAGGTCCGGCCCCGGCCGACTCGAACCCCACGGGAACCCGGGCGCGCCGGGGAACGGAGCGGGATTCGCCACCCCGACGTACATGTTGCCGTGGCCGTCGAAGGTCGGGGGTACCACTGACCGCCGCCGGAGTTCAGGCGCGTGTGCTTGGCGGACCAGAGGTTCGCGGGCACCTCCGGCCACTTCCACTTGGTCGCTCCCGGTCGAGGCGTCCATCGCCCAGAGAATGGCCTGACCGCTGCCGGCGTAGAACTTCTTGGCGTTGCCCGGAACGGTCGAGACGTAGACCGTGCCGTCGTGCACGCCAGGGGGCATGTCGACGCCCTCGTTGCCGTTGCGCGTCAGCTTCTTGATCCAGATCTGGTCGCCGTTCGAAGCGTGCAACGCGAAGGCCGAGTCCCCGGTGGCCCCGTACACGGTTCCGTTGACGACGCTGAGGCCGTTCGGGCCGACGCTCGTCGAGTCGTACTTGTGGGTCCAGAGGACCTTGCCGCTCTCGAGGTCGACGGCCTGGACGTTGGAATCGATGTCCTGCGTGTACATCACGCCGTCCTCGACCACCGGAGTGCTCGAGTAGCCGCCGAAGGCGCCGCTCGCTGTGATCGGGACCGTCCAGGCAACGCCGAGCGTGGAGACGTTGGAGCGGTTGATCTCCCCGCCGACGTTGCGTGAGTTCTGCAGATCGGCGTTCGGCAGGCTCCACGACGTGACGCGTGTCGCGCTGCTGTTGGAGCTGCCCCCGCCGCAAGCGACCACGAACAGGCTCGTTGCGATCAGCAAGCCGACGCCCGCCACCAGGCTGCTCAGGCGATTTGTCAATGGCCGTCGGGCGTTTCTCATCGTCTTCCTCTCGACTCGTGACTCTCTCTGGACGAGAGCCGATCACCGAGCATGTTGCGCCGACGGAGGCGATTTGTCGTCGGCCGGAGGGCGACTCTTTGCCGTACTCCAGCGGGAGTAGGCGGCCGGCCTTCCTCGCCCTAGTGGGGTGTCTCGTGACGTTCGCCCGGAAGCGCTCGTGAATATCCGGTTGCGTCAGGTGGGCGGCGAGAGGCGGCGCGCGGCCCCGACGCGGTCGAACGTCCCGGAGTGCGCCCCTGGGGAGGGACTCCGGGACGTTCGCTGCAACTCGTCCCGCGAGACTGCGAGCGCGCGAGCTCGGCGCGCACGCCGGCCCTCCCACGTGGAGCGTTGCGAAAGGCCCCACTACATCAACGATCATCGGCGCTCTCCAGCGGTCATAGGCGTGGCGAATCCGAAGGGCACAATGTCAGGATGGCCAGAGACGCTCCGCCCTCGCCCGGCCCCTACCTGCAGACGGTCTCGGGCCGCTGGGTGAATCCGTTCGACCCGGACCCCGAACAGCTCGACGCCGGTGACATCGCCCGTGCGCTCGCGAACCAGTGCCGGTTCGGCGGCCACAGCCGCGTCTTCTACTCGGTCGCCCAGCACTCCGTGATCGTCTCCGAGCTCGTCGAGCGCCGCGGTGGCGACGTCGAGGACGCCTTTGCCGCCCTCATGCACGACGCCACCGAGGCGTACCTCGGGGACATGCCTCATCCGCTCAAGCACCGCAGCGCGCTCGGGCGGGCGTTCAAGGCCGCCGAGGACGACCTCGAGCTGGCGATCCGCGATCGGTTCGGCATCAAGCCGAACGTCCCGGAGATCAAGCGCGTCGATCGGGCCCTGCTCGCCACCGAGCGGCTGGCCTTCAGCGCCGAGGACTGGCACTGGCCGGAGCTCGAGGGGGTCGAGCCCCTGGACATCGAGCTCAGGGCCTGGGCGCCCGACGAGGCGGCGCGAGCCTTCGCGGAACGTTATTCCGTGCTGGCCTCCAGGCGGCGCTAGCGATTCGCGAACGGAACGTAATCCCGGCACGGCTGGCCGCGGAGGCCCGGGCATGGCGGCAGGCCGGTCGGGACGCTGACTCCTCCGACCAGCGGCAGCACCAGGCGTGACGGCATCTCGGCTGAGTGCGCCACCCGTACCTTCGCGGTGCCCGACGGCTGCGCCTCGCCGAATGCCCAGACGGGCTGGTCGCCGCCGGCGGCGGAGATCGTCACCCGGATCCGTGAACCGCTGCGATAGACGTGTCCCTGGTAGTAGAGCGGCACGGTGATCTTCGCCCAGCGGCCGCGCGGAAGGGGCGCCGCATCGCGCTCGCGCAGGCTCAGCACCGGCTCGAGCTCGGTGCTCTTCTCCGGATCGAGCTTGCGGCCGCTCGTCCGCAGCCAGCCGCTCTGCACGAACGTCTCCTTGCCGTCAGGTCGCACCTCGGAGATCGTCACCTGGAGGTCGACGCTCGACGCCGACGAGCGAACCCAAGCCTCGAGGGCACCGGCCCCGATCACGGTCTTGTTCGCGCCGAGCGCTGAGCTCACATAGGACGCCGCGGTGCCGGCGGGGTTCTGGGTCCAGTCGTATCCCGGAATCTCGCTCCACAGCCCTCCGGTCCCGGTGTTGCCGGTGAAGTCGGTCGGCGGCCGCGCCGACGGACTCCAGGTGAACGCGTCCGCGCCGGCCTCTTGGCTGCGCTTGTTCTGAAGCTTGCCGTCGGTGCCGAGATACCAGTAGCCGGCCTTGGTCTTCGGCGCAGGCCAGCGCCCAAACGACGTCTCGAACGCGGGCAGCGGCGACCCGGGCGTCGCGGTGCCGGCGCCGTTTTCGAACAGCACCCGGACCTCCGGCTGCGCCTCGAACGCCGCCAGCGCCGCGGCGTAGTCGGGCTGCTGCTGGATCGGGTCGTCGGGCAGCTGAGCGCCGGAGACGCCGAGCACCGTTTGGTACAGCACCGGCGCGAGCTCCTTGAGGCCCGCGGGAAGCTCGGGTTTTCGCCCGGCTACGTAGAGCTCGAGGAAGTCGAACCAGCGGTTGAAGGTCGCCGGGTCGAGCGAATCCGGATGCACGCCGTTCGTGAACGTGAACCACTTCCGGTCCGTGCCGGTGAAGTGCGACGAGAGCGCAGGACAGTGGCCGCCGGTCTGCTCGTCCTGCCATTGGCAGGCGAGGAACACCGGGACGTCGATCTCGTCGACGAACGTGATCGGCGACAGCGGGTCCGCGACCCGGGGCCGGTAGTAGTCGTTGCGGCGGATCTTCGCCATCAGGTCCACGGCCTCGGGGTGAAGCTCCTGGTTCTTCCTGCAGATCTCGTCGCCCGCCTGGATGCGCTCGTACGCCCACTCCTGTCCGCCGGTCGGCGACGCCGGCTCGGCGTCGTGGACCCGGTCCTCGGCCCACTCGAGCGCGAATCCGGTGTTGAGGATCCCGCCCGGATAGAGGGTCGTCTGGGTGTTGTCGATCACCGACAGCGGGGTGATCGCCGCCAGCGAGGGCGGCCTGGTCCGGGCGACGAACAGCTGGCTGATGCCCCCGTAGGAGACGCCCATCATCCCCACCCTCTGCTTCGCGACCCAGGGCTGGCGGGCGACGGTCTCGATCACGTCGTAGCCGTCGAGCCCCTGAAGCGGCTCGAAGTAGTCGAAGGCCCCGCCAGAGCAGCCGGTGCCCCGCATATTGACGTCGACCACGGCGTACCCGAGCAGGCCGCCGATCTGCGCGATCGAACTCTCGCCGCCGGCCGGGTTCGCGTACCCGTAGCCCGAGTACTCGACCACCGTCGGATAGGGACCGGCGCTCGCGGGACCAGGGAGCTGGACGTTGATCGCCAGCTCGGTCCCGTCCCGCGTGGTCAGGTATCCATAACCGCCCGCCGGCAGGTCCTGGTCGTAAATCGAGGCGTCGGGAGGCGCCGAGCGGTCGCTGAGGACCCGGAACCGCTCGCTTCGAACCCCCGGGCCGCGCACCCGGTAACCGCCGCCCGGCTCGACGTGGCGGAAAACGGCGCCGCCCAGCGAGCCGACGACGCGCGAGTCGACGACGTCGCCGCCGCGGTCGATCAGCTTCAGCCGCTGCCCGGGCGTGGCTCCGGTGACGTGGACCTGCTCGACGCTCCCGCGCGCGGTGAACGTCGCCTGCTCCTGGCCGACCGCCGGGCTCGCCGACCACAGCAGCGCGACGAGCGCGGCGCTCCCCGCCAGCGTCCCGAGGCGATGAAACCGGCCCTCCGTGACCTTCATCGCCCGACACTCTCGCATTTCCCGGGCGAGAGCGGCGTCGAGGCTTGCCTCAGGGAGCGGCCGCCGCCTTCGCCTGCGCGGCGGCGTCCGCGTCGGCCGGTGCGACGCCGGCGACCTCGTAGGCCTCGGATTGATCGAGCGTCTCGCGCTCCAGCAGCGCGTGGGCGAGCGCGTCGAGCCGGTCGCGCTCGCGCTCGAGCAGAGCGATCACGTCATGCTCCGCCTGGTCGACGATTCGCCGCACCTCCTCGTCGACGAGCTGCTGTGTCGGGGGCGAGGCGGCCATCGCGCCCGGCAGCAGGACCCCGTCCTGGCGCCCGTCGGCGACGGCGACCGGGCCGATCGCGTCGCTCATCCCCCAGCGGCCCACCATCCCCCGGGCGACCTGGGTCAGGTTCTGGATGTCGGACTCCGCGCCGGTGCTCAGCTCGCCGAAGACCACCTTCTCCGCCCCGCGACCGCCGAGGGCGACCTTGATCTTGGCCAACAGCTCCGCGCGCGAGTAGGTGAACCGGTCGTCCTCCGGGGTTGCGAGCGTCACCCCGAGCGCCTGGCCGCGGGGGATGATCGAGACCTTGCGGACCGGGTCCGCCCCCGGCGTCAGCATGCCCACCAGCGCATGGCCCGACTCGTGATAGGCGGTCAGCCTGCGATCGGAGTCGGTCATCACCACCCGGCGCTCGGTGCCGAGAATGGTCTTCTCGATCGCGTCGGTGAAGTCGCGCTGCTCGACGGCGGTGTGGTTGCGGCGGGCGGCGAACAGCGCCGCCTCGTTGACGAGCAGGGCGATGTCGGCCCCGGTGGCGCCCGGCGTCGATGCAGCGATCCGCTCGAGGTCGGCGCCGGGCGCCAGCGGCACCGAGCGGGTGTGGATCTTGAGGATCTCCACCCGGCCGGCGCGGTCCGGCGGCTGGACCGCGATCCGGCGGTCGAAGCGCCCCGGGCGCAGCAGCGCCGGGTCGAGCACCTCGGGCCGGTTGGTGGCGCCGAGCACGATCACGTTGGTGTCGGCGTCGAAGCCGTCCATCTCGGTCAGGATCTGGTTCAGCGTCTGCTCGCGCTCGTCGTGGCCGCCGCTGATCCCGCCGACGTTGCCGGAGCGCGAGCGGCCGATCGCGTCGAGCTCGTCGATGAACACGATCGCGGGCGCGGCCTCCTTGGCCTGCTTGAACAGGTCGCGCACCCGCGAGGCACCGACGCCGACGATCGCCTCGACGAACTCCGACGCCGACAGCGAGAAGAACGCGGCGTCCGCCTCGCCGGCGACCGCGCGCGCGAGCAGCGTCTTTCCGGTCCCGGGCGGCCCGTAGAGCAGCACGCCGCGCGGGACCCGCGCGCCGAGCTTCGTGTAGCGCTTCGGGTTCTTGAGGAAGTCGACCACCTCGACCAGCTCGTCCTCGGCCTCGTCGATGCCGGCCACGTCGTCGAACGTGACCCGCTCGTGCTCGCCTCGGGTGACGCGACGCGCGGTCGAGCGGCCGAAGCCACCCAGGATCCCGCCTCCTCCTCCGCCTCCGAGCTGGCGGCGCGCCAGCCAGATGAAGAACCCGACCAGCAGGATCGTGGGCACGAAGCCGAGCAGCAGGCTGAGCCAGAGCGACCGGCCGGTGTCGGGCGCCTCGGCATTGATGACCACGTTCTGTTCGTCCAGCAGCCTGGTCAGCTCGGCGGGGTCGATGAAGGCCGGCACCTCGGTCTCGAAGTCGGTGACCTTCACCGGCTCGCCGTCGCCGGGCGGGTCGTAGGTGGCCTCACTCTTCAGCGTCCCCTCGATCGAGTCCTCCTGGGAGCTGATCTCCTGGACGTTGCCCGCCCGCACCTGGTCGAGGAAGAAGGGCTCGTACGGGATCCGCTCACGGTCCGGCGGGCCGCTCGTGACGAAGGAGAGGATCAGGTTGATCGCCAGCAGCCCGAGGAGCAGCGCGATGAACGTCCGGCTTCGCGGGATCATCGGTGGCCTTGCGGCCGGGGCTGGACGCGGGCTCTCGGGCGGTGGGTCGGGCGCCACTTATCAACCAGAGTAGGGTCTTCGGGGTGGACGACGCAACGGTTCGCGATCAGATCGAGCAGCTGGTGGCCGAGGAGCAGCGGCTGCTCGAGCAGGGAACCGGCGCGGGCGAGGACGAGATCCGCCACCGGCGGCTGGCGGAGATCAAGGTCGAGCTCGATCGCTCCTGGGACCTGCTGCGCCAGCGCGAGGCGCGCGAGGAATTCGACCTCGATCCGGACCAGGCGAGCGCCCGCGACGAGGGCACGGTCGAGGGCTACGAACAGTAACTCGACCGAGCCATCGGCCTACGCGTGAGGGCGCGCGTACTCCTCGTAGCGCCACAGCATCACGCCCAGCATCGCCGGGACCATGATCGCGTGCTGGATGCCGAGCGCCGCGCCCGCCCCCAGCGCCCCGGCCCAGGCAACGCCGGCCACGACCGCGCTCGGGACCATCATCGAAGCGGCCATCTCGAGCGTCGGCGCCACGGCGTGTGCGCGATAGCGCATCCAGGCGACCATCGGGATCGTCATGTAGACGCCCATCAGCAGCACCCGCAGCCCGACCGACTGCTCCGTGAGGCCGCCGCCCGCCGCGGCGAAGATCAGCGTCGCCAGGCCGCCGAACACGGCCATGCCGGCGAACATCGCGAACACCATCTCGACGAGGTGACGGGCGAAGGCTCGCTTGCTGGTGCTCGTTTCGAGCGGGACCCCGGCGTCGAGGCTGATCGTGACTGAATGACTCATCGGCTCCTCCAAGGATCGGGACCACGCTCAATATACCCCCTAGGGGTATACGCGTGATGTGACGTCGGTCACCGAGCCGGCTCGCTACCCGCGACGCGCGCGCGTGCGCCGGCGGCGCGCACGGCGTCCGACAGCGTCTGGATGTCGTAGGCGCCGTAGTGCCGACGCCCGTTGATGAAGAAGGTGGGCGTACCGGTGACGCCGCTGAGGTCCGCGCTCTCGACGTCGTCGGCGATCTGGGCGGCACCCTTGCCGTGCTCCAGATGCTTGGTGAATCGCTCCAGGTCGAGCCCGAGCTCATACGCGTAGGCGATCAGGTCCGAGTCCTCGAGCGCGTCCTGGTGGCCGAGGAGTTTGTCGTGCATCTCCCAGAACGCCCCCTGGTGGGCGGCCGCCTCGGCCGCCTCGGCCGCCCGCTGCGCGTGGATGTGGACGTCGGTCAGTGGCACGTGGCGCCAGACGTAGCGGACGTCGGTGAAGTCTCGGAGCAGTTCGCGCACGATGGGCTCGGCGCGGCCGCAGTAGGGACACTCGAAGTCGCCGTACTCGAGCACGGTCACCTCGGATTCGCGCGGACCGCGGATGTGGTCGCGGTCGGGGTCGACCGGGGCGGCGAGATCGGTCAGCAGGTCCGGGGTGCCGAGGAGCACCCGATCCCTGCGGCGCTCCGGCAGCATGTCGGTGGCGCGGAAGGTGAGCCAGGTGAGCAGCGACGCTCCGGCGGCGGCGGCGAGAATTCCGAGCTTCGCCTCCTCGAGCTCGGGGCCCGAGAAGGCGAGGGTGGCGACGAGGAGCGCGACGGTGAACCCGATCCCGGCGATCGTTCCTCCTCCGAGCACCGCGGCCCAGCCGACCGGCGGTCTCAGGCGACCGCGGGTGAGGCGCGTGACCAGCCACGAGACACCGAGGATGCCCACCGGCTTGCCGACCACGTAGCCGAAGAAGACCCCGAGGGTTATCGGCGAGCTCAGCGCGCGCTCGAGGAACGCCCCGTTGATCTCGATTCCCGCGTTCGCGAGCGCAAACAGCGGCACGATCACGTAGCTCGTCCAGGGGTGGTACAGCTGTTCGAGCCGCTCGTTGGCCGAGATCGAGGTCCGGATCGCCTGTCGCGCCGAGCGGCCGAGCTCCGGCGTCGGCTGCTCGCGAAACTCTCGAAACCGCTCGACCGCCTGATCGAGGTCCGACCTCGCGGCGGGGTACGCGAAGGCCAGCAGGCCCATGGCCACCCCGAGGATCACCGGCTCCACGCCGGATTCGAGCAGCGCGACCCAGGTCGCGACGCCGAGTAGGAAATAGATGAGACCGACCCGCACCCCCAGCGCGCGGACCGCGATCGCCGCGCCGAACAGGCCCGCGGCGACGATCAGCGCCGACGTCTCGACGTTCTCGGTGTAGACGGTCGCGATCACGACCAACGCGAGCACGTCGTCGACCACGGCCACGGTGAGGATGTAGGCCCGGAGGCGATCCGGGACCCGCGACCCGAACAGTGCCAGCAGGCCGAGCGCAAACGCCGTGTCGGTCGACATCGCGATCCCCCACCCCTTGGCGGATGACTCGCCGGCGTTGAACGCCAGAAAGATCGCGACCGCGGCCGCCATCCCGCCGACCGACGCCAGCAGCGGCAGCGTGAACCGGCGCCGCTCCCGGAGCTCGCCGAGGTCGAACTCCCGACGCACCTCGAGCCCGATCACGAAGAAGAAGAACGTCATCAAGCCGCTGTTCACCCAGTGGCGAAGGTCGAGGCTCACTCCCCAGTCGCCGAGCTCGATCGACAGATTCGTTTCCCAGACGCTCGCGTACGAGGACGAGTCGACGTTCACCCAGACGAGCGCGGCGACCGTCGCCGCGAGCAGGACGGCGGCACCACCCGTCTCGGTGCGCAGGAACTCGCGCAACGGGATCGGCACGCTGCGGACCCACGCGGTGCGCCTCGAAAACGGCCCCTGTGCGGTGTCCGGCGTGCTCACCCGGTGCCGGACGTTAGCTGCGGGCGCGTCACCCTCATGTTCCGTCGCGCGCACGACCGGCATGCGTCCGGCCGTGCTGCGCGATGGAGGCCCGAGCCTAGTAGGCGGAGCCGGAGCTCGAGGTCGAGGTCGAGCTCGAGGTCGAACCCTGAGTGGTGATCTGGTCTCCGCTCGGGGAGACCACATACCACGGCGCGCCGAAGGCGGACACGCCCTGGCCGTTGGTCTGTCCGGGTGCCTGGTCGGCCGTGAACGTGTACAGCGGGTGACCGTTGTAGGTGACCTGCGGCTTTCCGTCCGACCGCGGCGTGGTGCCGAGCATCGAGGCCGTCGCTCCGGCGCCCGCGGTCGGCTTGCCGGCGGCCCGCAGCGGCGGCCAGCTCTGGGCGCAAGCGCCGGAGCAGGTGCTCTGCGTCCCGGTGTCCTTGTCGAACACGTAGAGCGTGTCGCCCTGCGAGTCGACGAGGATCGTTCCGAGGCCGCCGGCGCTGGTGGTGTCGACCGTGGCGCTCGCCGACGAGCTCGTCTGGGACGCGGTGGTCGGGGAGGCGGTGGTCGACGCCGGGGTCGCGGCGGTGGCGTTGCTGTCGTCGTCGCCGCCGCACGCGGCGACTCCGAGCGCGAGCACCAAGGCCGCCGCGCTGGCAATGAGTCCGATTGATCTGTTGCGAGTCATCTCGCTCCCTTCCGGGGTTGACTTGGCCGTCCATGCTCCCCGTGAGGGCCTTGTTTGTCGTCGGCCTTGAGGCGGCACTTTTCGCTGCGACGCGCGGCGCAGCCCGACCCTCTGCTACGCCACCCGGCGTATCGGCCGTCGAGCGAACCTCGGGCACGCCCTACCCGCGGTGGTCGGGTCGTCCCGATGCCCGTTTCGGGCGCGTGGGTATGGCGAGGCGTCACCGCCTCGAGCATCCTCATTGGTCGAGATGACCCAGGCACCCCAGCCGGAAGCGGCCAGGACAGTCAGCAGGTACGAGGGGCGTAGGCTCGCGGCTCCTGCCGCCGGCAGATTCCCACCCAGCCGCGGAGCGGGAGATCCGGGTGGTGGTCGCCCACGGCGACAAGCTGGCCGGCGCCGGCCTCAGGGCGCTGCTCGAAAGGGAGCCCGAGATCTCAGTCGCCGGCTCGGTGACCGACGCCACGCAGGCCGTCGAGTTGACCGTGCAGATCCGCCCTGATGTCCTCGTCGTCGAGTTCGGCCTTCCGGACGCCGGCGGGGTCGACGTCGCCCGGCGGATCCGCGCTGAGCCGCGCGCCGCCGCGACCCACGTGCTGATCCTCGGGGCAGCGGACGAGGACGAGCAGGTGTTCGCGTCATTGCGGGCCGGAGCCCGTGGATTCATGCCCGCGGACCTGGAGCCCGACGACCTTGCGGCCGGTGTGCGAGCCCTGGCGGCCGGCGAGGCCGCGCTCTCGCCGGAGGTCGTGCAGCGCGTGATCGCCGAGGTCGCCTCGCGACCCGATCCACGAGCCCCCGCCCCCGAGCGGCTCGACGAGCTGACCCCGCGTGAGCGCGAGGTGATGGTCCTGGTGGCGGCGGGCATGAGCAACGGCGAGATCGCCGAACACCTGGTGATCAGCCACGCGACGGCGAAGACTCACGTCAGCAGGACGCTGCTCAAACTCCACGCCCGCGACCGGGCGCAGCTGGTGACCCTGGCCTACGAGACCGGACTGGTCCTGCCGAGGCGGCCGAAGGCAGCGCGTTTCGGCCTGCCAGGCGTGCTCGTCCCCGTCTAGCCGGCCGATGCGACTCACCGCCTCACGCTCCGGCGCCGAACGGCCAATCGTCGCTCGACGCCGCATCGCCGCTCCGCCCGAGGGCGTGGCGTTGTTCCTGGCCGACCTCACCAACCACGCCCTGCTTGCCCCACGGTCGGTCGAGCTCACCTCGCTCGACCGCGCAGGGGCCGGCTGCGTCCGCGCGCTCGTTCGGCTCCGGGGTCCGCTCGGGCTCCGGCGGACGGCTGCAACCGAGCTCGTGGCGCCGACGAAGCCGGGCTCGATCACCGGCACCGCCAGAATCGGGCGTCGGACGGCGGCATCGGTCGCCTGGACGATCCTCGAGAGCGCCGGGGGCAGCGACGTGACGCTGTCCGCCACCATCGATGCCGTCGGGCCTCTCGACGCCCTGTGGCTGTGGGCCTGGGGGCGCCGCTGGCTCGCCGGACACTTCGCTGCGGCGCTCGATCGGCTCGCCGTCGAGCTGGCCGCGGAGACGGAGCCCGGCCGGGCGCGGGATTCACGCGATTCGCGGGCCGGCCACCCAACTCCCTCCGCCGTGCCGGAGCACGCGGCGTCCTAATCCGATGGCCTCAGCGGACATGAACGAGCGCAGCGCCGTCTACACAGCCGAGGCACACGTCACCGGCGGCCGGGCGGACGGACATGCCCGCTCGTCCGACGGCGCCCTCGAGGTCGACCTCCGAGCGCCCAAGGAGATGGGCGGCGAGGGAGGCGGGACCAACCCCGAGGAGCTGTTCGCCGTCGGCTACGCCGCCTGCTTCGAGAGCGCCCTCGGGACCGTGGCACGTCGTCGACGGGAGGAGGCCGGCGACGTCGCAATCGACTCGAAGGTGATGCTGGTTCCGACCCCCGAGCGCGGTTTCAAGCTCGCGGTCGAGTTCGAGATCAACCTCCCCTCCATCGACGACCCCGAGCTGGCCGCGGAGCTGGTCCGGGCGGCGGACGAGGTCTGCCCGTACTCGAACGCGACCCGCGGCAACGTCGACATCGGGCTGACCGTGAACGGCCGCGCCCTGCCCTGATCCGCCGTCAGCCCCCGAGGGGCGACCTGGGGATTCTGGTCTCGCCGCGAATCTCCGGAATCACCATCGCGACGTCGTCGACGAAGCACCACGACCACTCCTCGCCCGGCTCCAGCGAGCGGATCAGCGGGTGGCCATCCTCGGCGGCATGCCTCGAGGCATGGCGGTTCGGCGAGCTGTCGCAGCAGCCGACCTCGCCGCAGGTGAGGCAGATCCGCAGGTGAAGCCACGGATCACCGGTCTTCAGGCACTCCTCACAACCGGCGACCTCCGCAGGCAGTTCGGTGAGCTGAATGGAATCGAGGTGGCTGCAGCTTGCCATCGCGCCGCCACTCACGTTAGCGACCTGCAAGGCCTCGTCTGGGCCGACCTCGATTTGCCCGAGAGGCGCTGAGCTCAGAGGACCTGAACGTTCGCGGCGCGTGGGCCCTTGTCGCTCTGCTCGGAGTCGTAGCTGACCTTGGCGCCCTCGGCGAGCGCCTGGCCGTCACTGATCGCGCTCTGGTGAACGAAGAGATCCTTCGTCCCGTCGTCGGGGGTGATGAAGCCGAAGCCCTTCTCCCCGTTGAACCACTTCACGGTTCCGGTAGACATATCTGCCTCCACGGTTCTGGTGCGAACGAGCGCGGAGGATGCTGTGAGGCAACGACTGCGACGCTGGCACGAACTTACGCCGCGCGGATTGGCGGCTGACCGGACGCTAGCACGATCAGGTCAGCCGGAAGTACCCGGTGTTCTCCTCGTCGTCGCGGACCTTCTCCAGCATGCCCGCCTTGCGAGCCTTCGCGAAGGCCTGTCGTAGCTCGGGCTTCTCTACGCCGAGCTTGTTCGCGACGTCCCCCCGGGTGAACTCATCCTGACCCAGTTCGCGGGCAGCGTCGACCAGTTGCTCTTCGGTGATCTTCATCCTCATCCTTCCTCGTTGCGTCTACGGTAGCGGCTGCCGGCGGCTCGGCGCGATCGATGGCCGACGGCTCGTTACTACATTTACTGAAGTGACCGACTCCGAACGAGCACTGGACATCCGCGGCCTGGTCAAGCGCTACCCGACCGGGGTCGAGGCGCTGCGCGGCGTCTCGCTGGAGATCGGGGCCGGCGAGTTCTTCGGCCTGCTGGGGCCGAACGGCGCCGGCAAGTCGACGCTGATCCACTGCACCACCGGGCTCGCGCAGCCGACCGCGGGCGAGATCCGGGTGTTCGGACACGACGCGATCGAGAACTACGCCGAGGCTCGACAGGCGGTCGGGCTCGCCCCCCAGGAGCTCAACCTGGACTGGTTCCTCACCGTCGAGGAGACCCTGGACTACCACGCCGGCTACTTCGGAATGCCGAAGCGCGAGCGACGCGAGCGCGCCGGAGAGCTGCTGGAGACCTTCTCATTGGCCGAGAAGGCCAACGAGCGCACCAGGACGCTCTCGGGCGGGATGAAGCGCCGCCTGATCCTCGCCCGAGCGCTGATGCACCGGCCGCGGCTCCTGATTCTCGACGAGCCCACGGCCGGGGTCGACATCGAGCTGCGGCTCGAGCTCTGGCACTACGTGCAGAGGATCAACGACGAGGGGACGACGATCCTGCTGACCACGCACTACCTGGAGGAGGCCGAGCAGCTCTGCGACAAGGTCGCCTTCATCAACGAGGGCGAGATCGTCGCCCACGGCTCCAGCGCCGAGCTCGCCGCGCGCTACGGCGTCGCCAACCTCGAGGACGCCTACCTGGCGCTGGTCGGCCGCGAGGAGCTCTCGCGCTCTCGCGTCACGGAGCTCGTTTCGTGAGCTGCTGCCCAGATCAGGTTCATGACCCTGTGGCGGCGCGAGGTCAACCGGTTCATGAAGATCAAGAAGCAGACGATCGCGGCGCCGCTGCTCGAGACCTTCCTCTACATCTCGGTCTTCGGGGCGGCGCTCGGGTCGCGCATCGACGAGCTGCACGGGATCGACTACGTCGTCTTCGTGATCCCGGGGCTGATCATGATGGCCTGGGCGATCAACGCCTTCTCGAACAACTCGTCGTCGATCCTGCAGCAGAAGTTCCAGGGGGCGATCCACGATCAGCTCTCCTCCCCCGCGTCCCCGGCCGAGCTCCTGCTCGCCTTCTCGCTCGGGGGCTTCATCCGCGGCTCGCTCGTGGCGCTGCTGACCTTCGTCGCCGCCACCCTGCTGGTCGACCTGCCGGTCGACCACGTGCTGGTGCTGATTCCGGCTCTGTTCCTCGTCGGGTTCTTTTTCGCGCAGCTCGGGGTCCTGGTCGGGGTCCGGGCCGAGCAGTTCGACGACGTCGCCATCGCCCAGACCTTTGTGCTCCAGCCGCTGATCTTCCTCGGCGGGGTCTTCTACTCGGCCGCGCTGCTGCCGGAGCCGTTTCAGACCCTGACCCACTTCAACCCCGTCTACTACATGATCAACCTGGTCCGCTACGGGTTCCTCGGCTTCTCCGAGGCGAGCATCGCCCTGTCGCTGCTCGCCCTCGCCGCGGCGACCGCCGCGCTGTTCGCGTTCAACCTGCGGCTGTTCTCGCGCGGCTACAAGCTGCGCGCCTAGGCGCATGAACGAGGCCGAAGCCGCCGCGCCGCCACAGGCCGGGCTGCCCGCCGAGTTTCAGTCGGCGACGCTGCGCCGCCGGGCCTTGCAGGCGCTAGCCGCGCTCGCGGTGCTGTTGGGGATCTTCGTGCTCGCGCCCGGCCTCGGCGAGGTCCGCGACCGGCTCGCCGACGCCGACGCCGCCTGGCTGGCGCTGGCGACGTTGCTCGAGGCGCTCTCGTTCGCCTCCTACGTGGTCATGTTCGGGCCGATCTTCTGCACCGGGCTCTCCTGGCGGCGAAGCTGGCAGATCGGCGGCTCGGAGCTGGCCATGGGGTCGCTGGTGCCGGCGAGCGGTGCCGGCGGGCTGGCGCTCGGCGCCTGGATCCTTCATCGCGGCGGCATGGACGGCGAGCGGATCGCGCGGCGCTCGGTCGCCTTCTTCCTGATCAAGAGCGGGGTCAACTTCGTCGCGGTTGCCGTGATCGGCGCCGCGCTCGCCCTGGGGCTGTTCGGGCCCGACCTGTCGCTGTGGCTGACCGCGTTTCCGGCGGCGGTCTGCTGCTTGGCGATCGTCGCCGTCGCGGTCATCGCCCGTCTCGGACCCGGGGAGCCGGCCGCGCCCACCGACCCAACGGTTCGACGCGCCGCTGCGGCAACCCGCAGGGCGGTGACCACCGGGGCCTCGGAGGCGTTTCAAATCGTCCGCTCCGGAAACCGGCGCGTGATCGCCGGCTCAATCGGCTACTGGGCATTCGACAACGCGGTCCTCTGGGCGACCTTCCACGCCTTCGGGCTCTCACCACCGCTGACCGTGATCCTGATCGGGTACCTGATCGGCCAGCTCGGTGGGCTGCTGCCGATTCCCGGCGGGATCGGGGGCATCGACCTCGGCCTGATCGGCACCCTGATCGTCTACGGGGCTCCGGCCGCGGGCACGGCGGCCGCTGTTCTCGGCTACCGGGTGATCCTCTTCTGGCTGCCGCTGATCCTCGGCGGGATCGCGTTCGCCTCGCTCCGCCGCGACATGCCCGAGGAGGGCGAGCTCTCCGCGTGTGGGCCGGCGATCGCCGCCCAGCTCGATCTTCAGCCGACGCGGTACCAGATGGTGACCCTGGACTAGAGGCGGCCGCTTCCTCGCTTCGAGGTGTCACGCGGAAGCACCGGTAGCCCCCGCCCTCCGAAGCGCAACTCACGCCTGGGATCGAAGCCGCGGTGTCGCGCTCAGGCGCTCTGCCGGCGCAGCTCGTCCTCGTCGAGCACCACGATCCTCCGGCGCTCCGTCCGTATCACCCCCAGGCCCCGCAGCGTCTGCAGCGCCTTCGCGGTCGATTCGCGCGAGGACCCCGCCCACCCGGCGAGCTCCTCCTGGGAGATGGGCAGCGTGACCGCGATCCCGTCCTCCACCGGCTCACCGTGTTCCTCGATCAGCTCGGCCAGCCGCGCCGCGACCCGCCCGAGCGTCTGCGCCGACGCGAACTCGATCCGCAGCCGGTCGACGTCGCGAAAGCGCCGGACGAGGTCGCGAAGCAGCGCCATCGAGATCCCCGGGCGCCGTTCGAGCAGCGCGAGGAACTCCTCGCCGGCGAGCGCCAGCGCCTCGATCGGCTCGAGGGCCTCGATCGTCCCGGAGCGCCCCTCGCGGTCGATGACCGAGAACTCGCCGACCAGGCGGCCCGGGCGGCAGAAGCCGAGCACCAGCTCGCGCCCGTCCTCGGTGTCGATCGAGATCTTGGCGCGGCCGCTCAGCAGTACCAGCACCTCGGCGCCCCGGCTGCCCTCGTGCGTGAGCGTCGCACCCGGCTTGAAGCGCCGGCGCCCGGCCCGGGCCTCGAGCTCGCGCCGATCCTCCTCGTCGAGCAGGTCGAGAAATTCCTCGGACCCGTCCCTGGCATCCGCGACCACAGTCGAACGGTACCTCGCGCCTTGTGTGCAGAACTACGCGTTCGGGGTGTGCAGGGCCACGTGGAACCGGTCGCCGGCCGCGCATACGGTCGCGGCGAAGAATGCAATCGGCAGGGAAAGGAGACCCGGATGAAGTCCTCGACCCACACCAAGTTCATCGTCGCCGGCCTGGCCGTCGGAGCGCTCTGGCTCGCCGCACCCGCGGCGGCCTCGGTCTCAGAGCCGCCGACGGCGGGGCCTCACACCGCGCTGGCGAAGTCCGCCGCTGATGACCAGGGCGCCGGCGTGGTGCTGCGCCGAGACGGCGGATCCGCGGAGCCGGTCGTCGTCGACGTGACCCCGGCCACGAGCACCGGCGCCGGCGACGACGGCTTCGAGTGGGGCTACGCCGCGATCGGAGCGGGAGTCGCCCTGTTTGCGGCCGCGCTGCTGATCGGCTCGGGGACGCTCGGCGGACGCAGGCGCACAGCGAAGACGGCGGGTGCCGTCTCGCAGGGCAGCTAGACCGGCAGGGGGACCGGATCTGACCGGCCCGGGGCCCGATGGCCTCGGGCCGGTCGATGCTTGTGGTCGCAGCCGTCAGCGGTCTGGGCTGAGCGTCCCGACCAGGCTCGGAAGCCATTCCGCGACGGCGACCCGAATCCCGTCGAGATCGGCCTTGAGCCCGTGGTCACCCGCGATCCGCACGACCTTGCGGTTGGGCCCTTCCGGCGGCATGCCGAACCTGTCGCCCTCTCCCTGCACGACGAGCACGGGGACGCTGACCGCGTCGAGCTCGCCAAGCCGGCTCGGCGACTCGGCGCCCGAGCGACGCCGCGGTGGCTGCAGGGGGAACGCGAGACAGAGGACGGCCTCCGCCTCGGTCTCGGCGACCGTGCGACAGGCGACCCGGGCGCCGAGGGACCGCCCCCCGGTGACGAGCGGCAGGCCGGCGAGCTCGCCGGCGCGCAGATGCTCGACCGCGGCGATCCAGGCGGCGTCGAGCCGCGAGGCCGCGGCCGGTGAGCGCTTGCCGGCCACCCGGTAAGGCTGCTCGACCAGCGCGACGCTGAACCCGGCCGCCGTCCCCGCCTCCGTCGCGGCGATCAGGTCCGGTGCCTCCACCCCGCCACCGGCGCCATGTCCGAGGACCAAGGCGCCGATCGGGTCGTCCACCGCGTGCAGGTGAGCCCGCGCTGGGCCGCTCGGCGTATCGATCTCCACCGCGGTCACGCAGCCTCCTCGACCACTTCCACCGTCAACTCCTTGATGGTAGGCAGAACCCGGTCGGCGACGGCCAGGGCGTCCTCGCCCGGTGGAAAGTGCGGGTTCGGGATCGCGATCACGACCATGCCGGCGGCGTGCGCCGAGAGGATGCCGTTGTGGGAGTCCTCGATCGCGGTGCAGTGGGAGGGCGACACCCCGATCCGGCGGGCGGCCTCGAGGTAGACGTCGGGCGCCGGCTTGCCCCGGCCGACCTCCTCCGACGAGACCGCAACCCGAAAGCTCTCGGCGATCCCGGCGAGCTCGAGCACCTCGTCGATCACCTGGCGGTTGGACGACGTCGCCAACCCCAGTGGCCACCGCGCCGCCAGCCGCCCGACCGCCTCGGTGCCTCCGGGAATCAGCGGCAGGCGCTCGCGATAGATCTCCGAGACGCGCTTCGCGACGTCCTCGGAGATCACGTCGGGGGGGCGCTCCACGCCCAGGCGCTCGGCGACGTAGCGCGACCACTCGACGGAGCTCATCCCCATCATGTCCCGGGTCGCCTGCTCGCGCCACCGGCCGCCGTGCTCGGCGACGTACTCGCGGCGCGCCTGGTCCCAGACCGACTCGGAGTCGATCAGCAGGCCGTCGAGGTCGAAGATCACCGCTTCGATCAAGTCAACGAGGCTAGTCATCTACGCTGCCGCCCGTGACCGACCTGGTAACCGGATTCCCCGGCTTCATCGGCCGCCGCCTGGTGGCGGGGCTGCTGGAGCGCGACCCGAGCGCGCGGGTGGTGGCGCTGGTCGAGCCGCGGATGCTCGACGCCGCCGGCTCGGTGGCCGCGGGTCTCGATGCCGACCGAATCGAGCTGGCCGCGGGCGACATCACCGACCGGCGGCTCGGGCTCGGCGATGACGACTACGAGCGCCTCGCGAGCGAGGTGCGGCGCGTCTTTCACCTGGCGGCGATCTACGACCTCGCCGTGCCGCTCGAGGTCGCCCAGCGGGTCAACGTCGACGGCACCGGCAACGTGCTCGATTTCTGCGTCGCCGCCACGTCGCTCGAACGCCTCGCCTACGTCAGCACCGCCTACGTCGCCGGACTTCGTGCCGGGATCGTCTACGAGCACGAGCTGGTCATGGGCCAGGGGTTCAAGAACCACTACGAGTCGACCAAGTTCCAGGCCGAGGTCTGGGTTCGCGAGCTCGAGGACCGGGTCCCGACGACGATCCTGCGGCCGGCGATCGTCGTCGGGGACTCGCAGACGGGCGAGACCGAGAAGTTCGACGGCCCGTACTACATCCTCCGCGCGCTTTCGCGCGCCCAGCGACTCGGCCGGCCGCTCCCGCAGTTCGGCCGCTCGGAGGCGAAGTTCAACGTCGTCCCGGTGGACTACGTGGTCGCGGCAATGGTCGCCGCCGCCGGCGACCAGGCGACCGTCGGGCATACCCTTCACCTGGTCGACCCGGACCCGATGACCGCCCACGAGCTGGTCGAGCTGCTGTCGCGCCTCTACACCGGGCAACCGCCCCGGGGCCGGGTGTCGGCGGGACTGGTCGAGCGATCGCTTCGCCTGCGCTGGGTGCGCGAGATGTTCGAGGGCATTCCCTCGGAGTCGATCGCCTACCTCAACCACCCGGTCGTCTACGACGCGCGCCAGACCGTCGACCTGCTCGCCGCGCACGGTTTGATCCCGCCGCGGTTTCCCGACTACGCCGAGACCATGGTGCGCTTCTTCCGCGAGCACGAGAACGACCCGGCGCTGCGGCCGAAGCCTCCCGGCGGCTAGCAGGAGCTCCGTGCCGGCACCGTGACCTGGAAGAGCGACGGATCGACGACGGTCCGCTGACGATTCACACCGGGACGTTGACCGAACCCTGCACGCTGCGGCTGGAGGGCGAGCTCGACCTCTCGAACGCCAACACGCTCAGCGGCGAGCTGGCACGCGTCGCGGCCGGGCCGGTGAGCACGATCGTGCTCGACCTCGGTGGCTTGACGTTCCTGGACTCAACGGGCATCTCGTGCCTGGTGCAGGCGGCCCGGAGCTACCGCGATCGGCCGCGGCTGAGCGTCTTGAGGCCGTCGGGAGAGGTCGGCCGCGTGCTCGCGCTCACCGGTGTGGACCGGGTGCTCCCCTACGCGGACTGATCTCGTTCGCGACCGCGGGCAGCTTCGCCGACGCCGGGGGCGCCATCGCGAGCGCGTCCACGCGTGCCGTCGGGCGTGCAGGTCCGGCTGGGCGCCAGGCGATCGGGGCGGGGTCGAGGCGGTCGAGGAGCGCCGGCCAGGTGGCGGCGTCGATCACGCCGGTGGCCGGTAGGCCGGCGTCGACCTGAAAGCTCTCGACGGCCCGCTCGGTCTGTCCGCCGAACTTCCCGGTCACCGCGGAGCGCAGGTAGCTCCCGTCGATGAGGTGCTGCTGCGCCCAGACGACGAGGTCGCCGGCCGCGCCGGCGTCCAGCACCGGGTAGGTGGTCGCGGGGACGTAGTTGCGCGGGGCGCGCAGGGGCCGCTTTCCGGCAGCGGCAAAGCCGCGGGCGGTCGCGTGCTGCCACGACCACCAGGAGACGCCTCCGAAGCCGCTCGCGAGGGACAGCTTGCGGAACCGGAGCACTTCGCGCTTCGGCGGGTTGCCGTAGAGCTGGCCGAGCGGATCGATCGGCCGCTCGTACACCCGGTTGTAGGTGTAGGTGGTGGCGATCACCTTGTCCACCGTGGTCCCGATGGCCCGCCAGTACGCCTGTGGCAGGTTGAACTCGGCGCCGCCGGGTCCCAGGAAGACCGAGTACGGGAACGCCGGGTGGTAGTGGACATAGGGGAAGCTCGAGAGGCCGAGCGGGTAATCCGGCCCGACCGAGGCCCGCAATCGGCTGAGGTAAGCCGAGGCCTGGGCGTAACGACCCTCGTACTGCGCCTCGGCGTCGATCACGAGGCACTCGGCCCCGCGGCGAACGGCCTCAACGCCGACGCGGGCCTCGCCGGCCGGATTCGACCCGTATACGAACACCCAGGCACAGACCGAAAGACCGCGCCGCTCGAGAGCCGCGACGAGCTCCGGCGTGAACTGGCTCCAGCTTCCGGTCCCGTCGCCGGCCTTGATGAACACGGTACCCATCCCGTGCGCCTTCGCCCGGGCGGCGATGCGGCGTGGGTTTCCCCCGCTGGCCTTGCCGACGTACCAGATCCACATCCCGTCCTGGTCGAACGTGGCCCCGCTCGCCTGCGGTGCCGGTGGCGGGGGGCTTTGCGGCGCGGCGACCGCGGAGGACGCGACAAGACCGCCGACCAGGATCGCCAGCGCCAGCGTGAGAGCGCACCGGCGGCGGCTTGGGCGGGCGTCGATCACTGCATTGCTGAGAACAGCACCGAGACCGGATCGATTCGCCGGTGATTGCAGCTAACTAAGCGAGGACGGGCTCGAGACGCCGGGCTTGAAGCTCGAACCAAACGTCGCTGGTGCGCGGCCGCACGCCCCAGTCGGAGGCGAGGCGGTCGACGATCTGAAGGCCGAAGCCACCCGGCTCCGTGACCGCGCTGTCGCGGATCGCGACGCGCCCGCTGCCCCCGTCGACGACCAGGCCCTGGATCGAGCCATCGTCACTGATGTCGAGCCGAACGTCGATCTGGACGCCGGGGCCGAACTTGACGCTGTTCGAGACCAGCTCGGTGACGATCAGCAGCAGATCGGCGAGCCCCTGCTCGCCCACCTTGTCTTTCAGCAGCCTGAGCTCGTCGCGCGCCTGCGCCGACGCTCCCGGTGTGCTCTCCAGTTCCAGCTTCAGTTCCATCTCGCCGTCACCCAACACCCAACAGCTGACGCCAGCGTTCCCTTACCCGCCGAAGCGGTTGCCTATGCGTTCGCGGCGAGCTCGTCGAGCGCCTCGGCGGGCACGTGAGCCACCTCCATCTCGACCCGCCGGCCCCGGAACGGCACCCCCTCGGCCTCCAGCAGCCGGCGCTGGCGATCTCCCTTGGCCAGCGAGCCGTCGGCGCGCACGATCCGCTGCCAGGGCACGCTCGGGTCGTGGCATTTCGCGAGAGCCGCGCCGGCGGCGCGCGGCGCCGCCGGGCTGAGGTCGCCGTAGGTGGTCACGAACCCGGGCGGGACCGCGCGAGCTCGCCGCAGGATGCCCTCGGCGGCGTCGGTCACGGTTCCCGGTCCGGGTGGATGACCAGCATCGCCACGCGGGCGTGGTAGTGGACGTACGCGCCGACGCTGCCGAAAAGGCTCGTGGTCAGCCGGCCGCGGCCTCGCGATCCCATGGCCAGCAGATCGTGACCGCCGGCCTCGATCTGCTCGACGATCCGCTCGCCGGGGTTGCCGTGCTTGAGCACGGTCGTCACCGGCAGCTCCTCGGGCAGGGCCTCGACCGACTCGCGCAGGATCCGGTCGGTCTCGGTCTCCGCCTCCCGCTCGAGCGCCCCGACGTCTACCCCCGATCGATACGCGTAGCCGGGCACCTCCGGGGAGACGGCGATCAGGGTCAGGTTCGCGTTGACCGCCTCGGCGAGCTCGCCGGCGACCTCCAGCGCGCGCCGTGACGTGTCCGAGCCGTCGACGGCGGCCAGGATGCTGCGAAACACCGCGCTCACCCTCCCAGCCTGCGCTCGGCGGCCGCGATCCGGCGCTCGAGCTCTCGCGCCTCCGCCTCTGACTTGCCCAGCTCGAGCGTCAGCCGCCGCGCCTCGGCCTCGGCCTCCTCCACGGCGCGCCTCTGCGCCTCGCGTCGCTCCTCGCTTGCGGCAAGCTCGTCTCGCATTCGCGCGACCTCCCCCCGGACTCGCTTCGAGGCCCTGGGCTCGGCCCGCTTGCGCGGACGGGGCCGCGCCGCCAGCGCCACCGAGTCGGGCAGTCCGATGGTCGCCGCCCGGTGGTCGCGCTCGACCCTGCCCCGGACGAGCTGATCGCGCAGCTCGGGGTCGGAGCCAATCGCCTGCAGCGTCTGGCCGACCCGTTCGATCACCGCGGCGTTGATCGGCTTCGGTTGGTCGGCCGCCACCTGCCGCGCCGCCTCGAGCATGCGCTGGACCCGCTTGCGTTCGGCCTCGGCGGCGGCCCGGAGATCGGAGGCGTCGCCGCCCTCGTCGAGCATCTTCTGCTGCACCGCGATCAGGTCGGTGGCGGCGTCGGCGAGCTCGCGGGCGCGGTCGGGCTCGTCGATCGCGACCCGATTGATCAGCCATGCCGACTGGGACGGCCGCCGCAGCTTCTTCACCTTGGCCGCGGCGTCGCGCTCGCCCTCGTCGCGCAGCTCGCGAGCGAGCGCGTCGCGGGCGGCCACGAACTCCTCCGGAGGCTCGCGGTAGAGCGGCTCGAGCCGCTTGTCGAGCTCGGTGTCGGCCACCTCCGGACCGTAGCGCTCCGCCTCGTCCGGCCGACGATGGCGGCGCGATAAAGTCGAGCGGTGAGCTCGTTCGTCTCCCGCGGCTTTCAGCGCCGGCGCACGACACCGGACGAGCTCGCCGACCGGTTGCCGCCGGGCCAGTACGTCGAGGAGGGCTTTCCGGTGCTGACCGCCGGGCCGACGCCCGACGTCGACACCGCCGAGTGGACGTTTCGCGTCGACGGCATGGTCGCCGAGCCGCGGCAGTGGACCTGGAAGGAGTTCGGCGAGCTGCCGTTCGAGGTCGTCCCCACCGACATCCATTGCGTGACCAAGTGGTCGAAGCTCGGCACCAACTTCGGCGGCGTCTCGGTCGACCACCTGCTCGAGTCCGTCGAGCCGCTCGGCGCCTACGCGATGGTGTTCTCCCACGGCGGCTACACGACGAACCTGCCCGTCGAGGATCTGACGGACGGCAAGGCCTGGGTGGTGACCGACCACGAGGGGGAGCCGCTGCCGCGCCAGCACGGCGGACCGGCGCGGCTGCTGGTCCCGCACCTGTACTTCTGGAAGAGCGCCAAGTGGGTCGCCGGGCTGCGGATCATGGACCATGACGAGCCCGGCTTCTGGGAGTCCAACGGCTACCACAACTACGGTGACCCCTGGAAGGAGCAGCGCTACTGGACAGACTAGAAGCAATGCCCCCCGTCGAGCAGAAGGCTCCGGGCCAGTGGCAGATCGGGACGGTGACCGGCGTCAAGACCGAGACGCCGCGGGTGAAGTCGTTTCGGATCCGGCTGCCGATGTGGATGCCCCACCTTCCCGGCCAGCACTACGACGTTCGTCTGACGGCACCGGACGGGTACCACGCAGAGCGCTCGTACTCGGTCGCCTCCTCGCCGCTGGACGAGGGCGAGATCGAGCTGACCATCGACCGGCTCGAGGACGGCGAGGTCTCGCCGTACTTCCACGACGTCGTCGTCGAGGGCGACCAGGTCGAGGTGCGAGGCCCCTTTGCCTCCTATTTCGTCTGGCGCGGAGAGCGACCCGTGTTGCTCGTCGGTGGCGGGTCGGGTGTGGTGCCGCTGATGGCGATCCTCCGGCACCGCCGGCGGACGATGCCCGAGCTGCCAATGCGACTGATCTACTCGGTTCGCCACGCCGAGGACGTGATCTACGCCGACGAGCTCGGCGATGAGGCCGTGCTCACGTACACGCGCGATGCGCCCGAGGGCTGGGACGGCCACACGGGCCACATCGACGAGGCGCTGATTTCGACCGCCGACACCGGCGGCGGGCTCGCGTTCGCCTGCGGCTCGAACGGCTTCGTCGAAACCGCCTCGCAGCTCCTCATCGAAGCCGGATTCGAGCCCGAGGCGATTCGAACCGAGCGGTTCGGCCCCACCGGCTGAGGCTCACGTTCCGCCGCCCGCCACCGTTACATGGTGGCGATGGATTCGACCAGCTTCGAAACCGCGATTGGGCGCTGTGCGATCGGCTGGACCCGGCGCGGAGTCGCGAGGGTGCGGCTTCTAAGCGCCGGGCACTTGGGCGCGAGCGCGGACCCGCCGCCCTCCGTGCGGTCTGCGATCGAGGGGATCGCCTCGCTCCTCGCCGGCCGCAGAGTGGACCTCGCCGGGGTCCCGGTCGACCTCAGCCGCGCGGAGCCTTTCGACCGGCGGGTCTACGCGCTCGCCAGGGAGATCGCCCCCGGCGAGACGCGTTCCTACGGCGAGCTGGCCCGCCGCCTCGGCGAGACCGACGCCCGGGCCGTCGGCGTCGCCCTGGCCCGCAACCCCGTGCCGCTCGTAGTTCCCTGCCACCGGGTGGTGGCGGCAGACGGCGGCCTCGGTGGCTTCTCCGCCCCCGGGGGAGTCGCCACCAAGCGCCGTCTGCTCGAGATCGAGGGTGCAGGCCAGACCCAGACGCTGTTCGACGCCTGAGCTAGCGGTCGTCTAGTCGGTGTGGACCTTTGACGACACGCACTTGCCGAAGGCGTTGCGCTGGTTGTGGTTGGTGCCGTAGGTGGTGAGGAAGGCCGCGGGATCCGCCTCCTGCTCGGCGCGACACTCCTTGGCGGCGTTGGTCGCCTCCTCGACGGCCTCCTCGCCGCCGCCCGCCTCGCGGCCGGCGCGCATGCACTCGCGCATCGCGTGCTTGCCCCAGAGGGCGTTGAAGGCCGCCTTATCGGCCTTCTTGGCCGCGGTGCAGGCCTTGGCCACCTCGCTCGAGCCGCCGTTGCCGTTGCCCGGCTTTGCCCCGGCGACCGGTGCGGCCAGCAGCAACAGGCCCAGGCAGGCCAGTCCAGCGATCAACCGCGTTTTCATTCCGTCCTCCTTCGTAGTTGGCTCTACGCGCAGCAACGGATCTCAACCGCGGCCGTAAGGACCTATTCGACGAGCTTGTCGGCCTTGCCCGTCGTGTCCGTGTGCCCGTTGGCGGTGGCGCTGTTGCCGGCGCTGCCCGTCTGACCCGGGGCCGTCAGGTTGCCCCCGCCATGCGCCGCGGCACCGGCCTGGGAGTGCTCCGACGAGCTCGACTGCGCCGCCGCCTGCGGGTTCGAATGGGAGAGGCTCTGCGAGCCGGAATTCGACCCGCCGCCGCCCCCGCCGGCGTTCGAATGGGCCAGGCCGGGCGGAGTCTGTGCCTGGCCGGGCGGCGTCTCCGCCGAGACCGGTGGAGTGGACGCGGCGTCCGTGTGACTCGCGCCGCCGTGCGCCTCGGGCTGTTCGCCTGCCCGTCCGTCGCCCTTGCTCTCCCGCGGGTCGCTCGAGCCGGAGGACGCGCGGTCGCGCGCATGTGGCTCGGCCGTGACCTCCTGGGAGCCGATCGCCTCGGTCCCTGACGTGGCCGCCGAGCCGCCCTCGGACTGGTGCGCGGCGCCCGAGTCCGGGGGGCCGGCGGTGGGGTTGTCCCGGGACTCACCGCGATCGAGCAGGCCTCCCACGTCCGCGGCGCCGCCAGCGATCGCGATCGCCGCGATCACCGCCGCCGTGGACTTGAAGGCAGTCGCGCCGCCGAGCGCCGCGCCCGCGCCGCCGGCGACCGATGAACCGGCCGCGGCTCCGCCGCCGGCACCGAGCAGCCCCTGAAGCGCCGCCGCGGCGGCGGGTACCGCGAGGGGTGGCGCGATCGCACCCAGGTCGGCCCGGCGTTGCTCGATCGCCGCGGCGAAGTCCGCACAGCCCTGGCAGTGGCGCAGATGTGAGCGGATCCGCCGGCTGCGGAGGGCACGCCGGTCGCGGGCCGAGATCGACTGCCTCACCCGGTCACATTCCATCTCGCGCCCCGCGACCATCTCCTGCAGCGACACCCGCGCCTCGTACACCGACTGCTTTGCGGCCGCGGCGCTGATCCCGAAGGCGGCTCCGATCTCGTCGAAGCCGAGCCCGCTGAGCTCGCGCATCACCAGCGCCCCGCGCTGTCGCTCCGGCAGTGCGTCGAGGTCCATGACCAGCTGGCGCAACCGGTCGCGCCCGGAGACCGACCGCTCGACGTCCGGACCGGAAGCGGGAAGCCCTGGGTCGAGCTCGGCCTCGTCTCGGCGCGCGCGGAGGACGTTGATCGCCTCGTTGTGGGCGATCCTGAAGAGCCACGGTTTCAGGGCGATGGCCCGGGTCTCCCCCCGGAGCGCCACCCCGACCTTGAGCATCGTCGCCTGGAGGGCGTCCTCGGCCAAGTCGGGATCGCGGACGATCGCGCGGCAGTAGCGATAAATGGGCTGGTGGTAGCGGCGGTAGATCGCCTCCACCGCGCGCCGGTCGCCGGCCGCGGCGAGCGACGCAAGGCGCCCGTCCCCCGAGCGCCGCAGCCCGAGCCTCGGCGCGCTGTCTACCGGTAGCCGGGCGGCATCGCCGCTCATCGCCTCCATTGTCACAAGTCCTCATACCCCCTGACAACGTCGCCGACGCCCCGAGGGTCAGGGTCGATCCCCTTCGCCTGGAGGCCTCTAACTCTCCCCGCGGTAGTAGTCGACGCCGCTCGAGCGGGTGGTGATCAGGTCGTCGTCCTTGTTCCCGGTCCAGATCGCGACCTTGTCGCTGTCGGGATAGACGGTCGCCGCCGGGTGGGTGACCGTTGAGTACATCAGCACCCTGACCGTGTCGTCGCTTTCGTTCCGGACCTGGTGGGCACCCTCCGGGCCGGTCGGAAACACGACCAGGTCCCACGGTTCGAGCTGGTGGCTGCCGTCGGGATCGCGCAGGGTCGGCCGGCCGTCGAGGACCAGGAGCCACTCCTCCTCGGCGTACTCGTAGTGATAGGGGCAGATCGCCTGCCCGGGCCGGATCTCGTAGACGCTGGTGCCCATCTGGGTGGCACCGAGCGACGGTCCGACCCGCGCCATCCCGGCGCGAAAGCCGTCCGGGTCCTCGGCGTCGTATTCGAACTCCGGGTTGGCGATGTTGACTCGCCGCATCGGCATCCGTTCTAGCAGGTCGTAAAGAACCGCTCGAACAGGTCGACCATCCGCTCGCGCGAGAGCGCGTCGGCGGGCTGGAGCAGATTCTGGACGATGATGCCGTCGAGGATCGCGAGCAGCTGCGGCGCGTGGCGCGCGGGTGGCGGCAGCCGGCGACCGGCATCAGCTCCTCGGCCAGCGACAGGTACCGGCGATGGACGCGATCGAGCGCCCGCTGGAACTGCGGGCGCCGCCGAGCCTCGAGCAGAAGCTCGTGGCGGGCGATCGCAAGCCGCTCGTGGTCCGGGCCGAGCCACGTCTGGAGGTGCTCGGCGAGCAACTCGGCTGCCTCGCGCGCCCCGTAGGGCCCGCCGGGCACCAGCGCCTCCATGGCTTGCACCGCCGGGCGCTCGAGCTCGACCACGCGATCGAGCGCCGCCGTCAGCAGCGCCTCGCGCGTCTGGAAGTAGTTGCTGGTCGATCCCTGGGGCAACCGCGCTCGCGGTCGACCGCCCGGTGCGTGAGTCCGCGCCCGCCGTCGGCCTCGAGCACCTCCAGCGCCGCGTCGGCGATCGCCGCCCGGCGATCGGCGGGAACTGTCTGCGCCGCCTCCACTACATCTGTAGTATGACCGCTGCCGCGGATGAACGTGATCGCAGAGCAGGAGCTGGATCGGATCGACCTGGGGGACCTGGAGCTCTGGTCCGACGGTCCGCCCCACGACCTGTTCACCCGGCTTCGCCGCGAGGCCCCCGTGCACTGGAGCCCGCTCGGCGACTATCCCGAGGAGGCCGGCTTCTGGTCGCTCACCCGCGCCGAGGACCTGCGCGGTGTGAGCCTCGACTGGGAGACGTTCTCCTCCTACGTCGGCGGGATCATGGTCCTCGACGACTTCGGGATTCCGCTCGAGGGCCAGCGCCAGCAGATGATCTCGATGGACCCTCCGCGCCACGATCGGATCAAGGCGCTGTTTCAGCGAGGCTTCACGCCGAAGCGGATCGCCGAGCACTCCGAGCGAATCCGCGCGATCGTCAATCGCGTGCTGGACCGGGTCGCCGAGCGCGGCGAGTGCGACCTGGTCACCGATGTCGCCGGCCCCGTGGTAGCCCGCGTGATCGGCTCGTTCATCGGCACGCCGGAGGAGGACGACCAGCGCCACATCGAGGAGACCAACATGGTGCTCGGCTTCGGCGACGAGGATCTGCGGCCCACCGAGGAAGCGGTCGTGGAGATGATGAGCCGCGCCTGGGACGAAACCATGGAGTACATCGCCGAGCGGCGGGCGAACCCGGGCATGGACGACCTCATGGACGTGCTCGTCCACTCCGAGGTCGACGGAGAGAAGCTGTCCGAGACCGAGATCTTCATGGGACTCGGGCTGCTCGGCGCCGCCGGGAACGACAGCACCCGCTCGGTGTTCACCAGCGGCATGCTCGGGCTCTTCCAAAACCCCGATCAGCTGCGGCTGCTGCTCTCGGACCCGGGGTTGATCGAGGGCGCTGTCGAGGAGCTCCTGCGGATGTACCCGGCCTTCTCCCACTTCCGGCGCACGGCCACGCGCGACGTCGAGATCCACGGCGAGACCATCCACGAGGGCGACAAGGTCCTGCTCTGGTACGTGTCGAGCAACCGCGACGAGTCGGTCTACTCGGACCCCCAGCGCCTCGACGTCACCCGCCGGCCCGACCACCAAGCGTTCGGAGCCGGCGGCCGCCACTTCTGCCTCGGCGCCGCGCTCGCCCGGCTCGAGATCAAGACCCTTCTGACCGAGACCCTGCGCCGCTTTCCGGACATCGAGCCCGCCGGCGGGCCGACGCGGGCCCGGTCGTTGTTCCTCAACCAGTTGAAGACCCTGCCGGTGCGCTTTAAGCCGGCGGCGAGCTGAGCTCGACGCGCTTGAACGGCTGAGCCAGCCGCCGGCCGAGCTCCTCGGCCGCGCGCTCGCCCTCGGGGTCCTCCTCGGGGGGACCGGTCGCCAACACGACCTCGGTGGCCGGGAAGCTGCGCAGCTGGTCCTCGACCGCCTGAACGATCTCCGCGTCTCCCACCTGGGCGTCGGCGTCGACCTCGGCGCGGCTCAGCGCCGCCAGCGTGATCACAAGCTTGCGCTGCGCCTCCTCACGCGCGCCCTGGACGTCCGTCGCCCAGCGGTCGAGGAAGCCGCTCGCGGCCGGGGCCAGCACTCGGACCTCGGCGTCCTGGTCGGGGCCATGGAGGCCGGCGGCACGCGCGACCTGCTCCACCGCCTCGGGGTCGTCGATCTCCCGGCTGGTGACGATCAGCAGGCGCCGGCGGGAGTCGGTGGCGGGCGCGGTCTCGATCGTCCCGAGCGGGCGCTGGCGAACGGCGATCACGACCAGGGCGGCAACGACGAGGAAGCCCACCCCGAGCCCCAGCGGGGGCCCGCCGAGCATGAACCCGGCGATCACCGGAACCACGATCGCGGCGACTATCAGCGGCAGCGTCCAGGGCTTCAGGTCGACCATGGCCTCCGTTACCCGATCGCCCGTACGACCTCCGCGGTGTGGGCGTCGGCCGGGTAGAACGATTCGATCGCCAGCTCCGAGACGGTGATCTCGATCGCGGTTCCGAAGGTGGTGATCGTGGAAAAGAAGGCGAGCTCGCCGTGCTCGGTCGCGAGCCGCAGCGAGGCGACGATCTCGCTCGCCGAGGTGCGGGCCTCGTCCTCGGGCGGCCGGTGGTCGACCGGAGGCCCCGGAAAAGCGCTGAGCTCGTCGAGCAGGCTCGCGAGGGCCGGTTCGCCGGTCAGGGTCACCTGGCGAGCGAGCCGCTCGAGCAGGTGCGCGCGCCACTCGCCGAGGTTGGCGATCCGCGGCGCCATGCCGTCGGGGTGAAGCGCGACCCGGAGCACGTTCACCGGCGGCTCGAGCAGTTCCGGTGCGACCCCGGCGACCAGCAGTGCCAAGCCGCGGTTGGCCGCGACCATCTCCCACTCGCGATCGACCACCGCCGCCGGGTAGGGCTCGTGGCCCGCAAGGACCTGATCGAGCGCTGCGCGCACCGGCTCCATCTCGGGGTCGTCGAGGTCGCGCTCGCCGTAGACCGGCGCGTAGCCGCCGGCGAGCATGAGCCGGTTTCGTTCCCGGAACGGGACCTCGAGCTGCTCGGCGAGTCCCAGGAGCATCTCGGGGCTCGGGCGCGAGCGCCCCGTCTCGACGAAGCTCAGGTGACGCGCCGACACGCCCGCCTCGAGCGCGAGGTCGAGCTGGCTCAGGCGGCGGCGCTGTCGCCACTCGCGAAGCAGGGCACCGACGCGCGGCTCAGCAGCGGTTGCCAAACCAGGCGCCTCAACAGCGGCGCGGCTCGGCTTCGCTCCGCTCCGCCTCACAGGCATCACGCCGACCTTACCGGCGGCGAATCGCGCTCGCACTTACCTCCGAGGTAAGCGTTCAGGCGAGCTCGGTCGCGGGCTGGGCGTCGGGCGGGCGCTCCGCCTGTGTCCGCCTTGGGCGGTGGCGCAGGCGCTCGGCCACCACGTAGGAGCCGGCGACCAGCAGAATCGCCAGCAGCTGGGCTCCGATCGTCTCCCAGTAGGGGTAGACCTCGAACCAGGAGCCCATCCACTCGGGGACCGAGAACGGTGTCGGGTGCTGGCCGATCCAGCCGAGGTCGGAGAACGAGAGCGCGGTGCCGCCGATCATCACCACCAGCACCAGAGCGACGAGTACCCCGGTGAGCTGGAGCATGCGCCGGTACGGCAGCTTGGTGTGAACCCAGAAGACGATCACCCCGACCACCGCGGTCGCGGCGAGGCCGATCGCAAGGCCTTCGAGCACCGCGCCGGTGCCGTTCTGTAGCTGCAGGTTCTGGAGGAAGAGGACGACCTCGAATCCCTCGCGGTAGACGCTGGTAAAGCCGAGCGCGACGATCCCGACCAGCGCCGCGATCCCGGTGCGGCCGAGCACCTTGGCCCGCTGGCGGTGGTGACGTCCGATCCAGTTCGACCAGTAGACGCGGTGGGCGAACCAGTTGAGGATCACGAGCAGGACGACGATGGCGATGAAGCCGGTGATCGCCTCGAGCTTCGGGCCGAGCGGCGAGGCGGCGTCCAGCACCGCTTGGACCACGAACCAGGTCGCCACCGAGGCGGCGAACGCGAATCCGGCGCCGAGCGCCATCGGCCGCCGCTTCGAGGCGTGGGCCCCGGTCAGGCTGGCAGCGACGGCGGCGAAGATCAGCACCGCTTCGAGGCCCTCGCGAAAGACGATCATTCCCGAGTTGAAGACCACGGTGCCGTGGCTGAGCGGGTGGGTCGCCTCGGTGGGATCGGTCGGGCCGGTCTCGGCGGTCGCCATCAGGTAGACGAGTGCGATGACGACGGCGAGGCCGGAAAGCCACCAGACGAGGCGGGCGCGGGCTTGCTGGTCGCGCATGAGTTAGGCCACCCTAACAAAGCGCGAGGGGGCTGAGGGAGAGTCGCTAGCTGTAGCTACTCATGCACGTTGTTCCAGCTCGGCGAGCCGAGCTGCGGGCGGCTTGTGGCCGAGGGAGCCATGACGTCGTTTGAAGTTGTAGTGGGTGAGCCAGCCGGGTAGCGCCGCGGTGCGCTCGGCTGAGTTGCCGTAGATGGCGCCGTAGGCCCAGCGGTTTTGAAGCGTCTGGATGAAGCGCTCGGCCTTGCCGTTGGTCCGCGGCCGGTAGGGCTCGGTGAAGCAGGTGCCTGAGGCCCGAGCTCGCGGCAGGCGAGCGCGTGGACGTGTCGAGCGATAGCAGGCGCCGTTGTCGCTCATCACCCGCTCGACCGGTGATCCCCATCGATGCGAAACCACTCGACGGCTCGCCGCAGGAAGCCGGCCGCGGTCTCGCCGCGTCTCGTCGGCGAGGACCTCGACGTAGGCGAGGCGGGTGGCGTCGTCGACGCAGACGTGGCCGAACTCCCAGCCGGCCGGTGCCGAGGCGTCCGCTGCCCGGCCTGCGGGCCGCTGGACGCTGCGGTTGCCGGTGACGCGGTGGCCGGCGCGGACGCTGATCCGCCCGAGCTTCTTGACGTCGACGTGGACGAGCTCGCCGGGGCGCTTTCGCTCATAGCGGTTCGGGCGGCTCGGGCGGCTCCAGGCGCGAGCGCTTGCCGAGGCCGATCCGCTTGCAGCCAGCGCGAGACGGTCGAGAGCGCCATCCCCAGGCACTCGGCGATCTCATCGGCGGTCATCCGCAGCCGGCGCAGCGCCTCGATCGCCTCGCACCCGCTCGGCGGGGAGCTGGGTCGGGTGGTGCCGTGGCGCGCGAGGTGCGGTCCTCGCAGGCCCAGCCTCGCCCTCGGCCCGCCAGCGAGCGAGCCACTTGCGCGGCGGTTCGCTCGCTGACGCCGGCGGCCTCGGCCGCCGCCGCCAGCGACCAGCCCTCCTCGTTGACTCGCTTGACGATCAGCCTGCGGCTTTTCGGGCAGGTGCGGGCGTTAGCGTGGAGCTTCATTCGGTGTCCTCCTTGGGACTGGTGGCTTCGACACCCCCAGCCTCCAAGGAGGCCCGGATGAACAACGTGGTGAGGAACTACACTAGAGGCCCGCCGCGTGGCGGATCTTGAACGGGCCGTTGACGAGACCGGCCTTGACGTCCTTGCTCCAACCGGGCCCGCTGGCGCCGTCGTCGGGCTGCGAGGTGTCGAAGCGAAGCCCCGCGATGACGACGTACGCGTGGCCGGCGTTGGCGTAGACGCTGATCCAGCCGCCCTTGCCGCGGTAGCCCCACTTGGCGAAGTTGCCGGAGGGAAGCGGCGAGTCGAGGATGCCGGCGCCCTTCGGGCCGAGCACGTAGCTGACCGCACCCGAGCAGTCGTAGCAGCGCGAGCGCTTCCAGCTGCGGTGCCCACCACCGGTGCAATAGGACGCGCCGTCGATCGAGTTTGCCGCCTTGATCGCGCGCTGCACCTCGACCGGAGCGCTCTCGGGCGCCGCGGCGAGGCCGCTGGCGAGCAGCTTCGCCTTCTCGCCGGCGACCGGCGTGGGCGCGGGGGCGCCGGGTCCGCCGGGGCCCACGCCGCCGCTGCCGGCCATCGCCGCGCCGGGTACGGCGGCGAACGCCAAGCACGCTGCGATGGTCCCACCAAGTACGCGAGTCCGAAGACTGGGCACGATTGCTTCCGTTCTCCTTCACGGCCTACGGGGTTAGCTGACGGGCTGGCGCTTTAGGAGCAGCGCCCCCACCACTCGGTGGGTTGGCCCCAAACTCTTGGGTCCCCCGATCCCCGCCCGCGTGGGGGCAGGGACTCGGCTACGGGCTATGAACGCCGGGCAGGATACACACTTGGGCGGCGGGTGTCGTCATCCGTTATGTGAGCGCCCGGTTTGGGCGTCGTAAGGCTCGCGTTAGGAGGCGGAGTCGTTGGGCTCGAAGCGCAGCAGCTGGGACTGGTCGAGGCTGGTGATCTCGAACAGGTGCTTCGGCTGTTCGCGAAGGCCTACGATCCCGAGCTGGAAGTCGCGCTCGGCGGCGCGCCGCGCCGCCTCGACGATCACGCGGAGCCCGGTCGAGTCCATGAAGGAGCACCTGGCGAGGTCCACCCAGACGCCGGTGTCGCCGATCTCCCCCAGCAGGGCGTCGCGCAGCGCGGGGGCCGTCGACAGGTCGAGCTCGCCGTCGACCGCGAGCTGCACCGTTCCGTCGTCCCGCTCCGTGCGCGTCACCTCCACGGGGCCGAGCGTAGCGGGTCGAGAGGCCGCGTCGCCTAGGGCTGGGCGCTCTTCGCTTCTGCGGGCTCGGGTTCGGACTTCGCCGGCGGCCGCAGCTCGTCGAGCGCCTCGCCGAGCCAGTCGATCAGGCGCGCGACGTCGGGCATCTGGTCGCGGTCGGCGACGATCCCGAAGTCGAGCTTGCCGCAGTAGCTCATCACGGTGATGTTGAGGCCCATGCCGTCCGTGATCACCGAGACCGGGTAATTGGCCTCGAGGCGGGCACCGGCGCAGTAGAGCGGGACCTGCGGGCCGGGGACGTTGGAGATGACGAGGTTCCACGTCGGGCGACCGCGGCTGCTGGTGGAGAGCGCGAAGGTGGCGCGCGCCGCGCGCGCGAACACCGCGGGCGGGATGAAGTGGTTTGCGTCCTGGAGCAGCTCCGCCGGCAGGGCGCGATGGCGCTCCTTCATCGCCCGCAGCGCCTCATGGGTCTCCGCCAGCCGGTCGAGCGGGTCGGCGATGTCGGTGAACAGCGGCGCGCTCATCAGCATGATCCGGTTGCCGTAGGTCCCCGCCTGTTCGCTGGTGCGAACCGAGACCGGGACCTGAGCGACCAGCGGCTCGGCAGGCAGCTCGACGTGGGCGATCAGCCAGCGGCGGACCACGCCGGCGCAGATGGCGACCACGACGTCGTTGACGGTGACCCCGTAGTGGTTCTTGACGGCCTTGACGTCGTCGAGCGGGAGGCGGCCGAAGGCGAAGCGGCGGTGCGGGGAAACCCGCCCGTTGAACGACGTCTTCGGCGCCTTGTGCTCGCTGCGGACGTGCCGCGGTCCGGAGCCGAGCACGGTGCGGCCGAACCGGCCCGCCGTGCGCGCGACCGTCTTGGCGCCGGGCAGGGTGCCGAATGGCGTCTCGTCGAGGTTTGGGAGCGCCGACGGCAGCGAGCGCAGGGCGCGGATCGGGTACTTGGGGATGCCCATCAGGCCGCGGGCGAGCATCTCGAGTTGGTCGGGCTCGCGCTCGCCCTTCTTCTCTCGCGGTTCCGGCGGCTCGCGGCCCTCCGGGTCGAGGTCGAAGAGGATCGCCATGATCTCCGCGCCAGAGAGGCCGTCGATCAGCGCGTGATGGATCTTGGTCAGCATCGCGACGCGGTCGTTCTCGAGCCCGTGGATCAAATAGACCTCCCACAGCGGGCGTGCGCGGTCGAGCGGGCGCGCGACCAGCCTCGCCACCTGTTCGGCGAGCTTGTCCTCGGTTCCAGGCGCCGGCAGAGCGAGCTCGCGCAGGTGGAAGTCGAGGTCGAAGTCGGGGTCCTCGATCCAGTAGGGAAAGTCGAGGTGGAAGGGAACCTCGGCGAGCCGGCGTTGCAGCGGGGGCAGTAGCGGCAGCCGTTCGCTGATCAGGCGCTCGACGTCGGCGAGCTCGAGCCTGCCGCTCGGCGTCGTCGATGGATCGAGAATCGCGAGCCCGGACACGTGCCCGGTCTGACGCGGCGTCTCGAGCGCAAGGAATTGAGCGTCGAGGCTGGTCAGTTGTCGCATCCCGCACCTACCCTACCCCGCGATGGACCGGCGCAACTCGCCACAGGCCGGGGCGGTTCTGCTGGTGCTCGGCGGCATCGTCTCGGTGCAGGTCGGGGCCTCGGTGGCCAAGAACCTGTTCGACGACGTCGGGCCGGCCGGGGCGGTGTTCCTGCGGGTCGGCTTCGCGGCACTGCTGCTGGTCGCGATCTGGCGGCCTTCGCTGCGGGGGCTGCCGCGCGAGCACATGCGCGACATCGCCCTGTTCGGGTTCGTGCTCGCGGCGATGAACTTCAGCTTCTACGAGGCGCTGGACCGCATCCCGCTCGGGATCGCGGTCACGTTGGAGTTCGTCGGTCCGCTGGCGGTGGCGATCTGGGCCTCGCGCCGGCGCGCGGACTTGGTCTGGGTGGCGCTGGCGGCGGCCGGGATCCTGCTCCTCTCCCCCTCCCCGGCGGCTCGATATCGGCCGCGGGTGCCGCCCTGGCGCTGCTCGCCGGCGTCTTCTGGGCCTTCTACATCGTGCTCACGGCGAGGGTCGGGCGCGCCGCCCCGGGGGCGCGCCGCTGGCGCTGGCGATGGTGTTCGGCGCCGTGCTGCTGTTGCCGGCGGGCGCGGCGCACGCCGGCGAGCTCGGCAACCTCGGCGTCCTCGCCGCGGCTTGGCGGTCGCGGTGCTGAGCTCTGCGATCCCCTACTCGCTCGAGCTCGAGGCGCTGCGGCGGCTGGCGCGGGGCACGTTCGGGGTCTTGATGAGCCTCGAGCCGGCGGTCGCCGCGGCGGTGGGTTTCGTGGCCCTTGGTCAGGACCTCGCCGCTCGCGAGCTGGTCGCGATCGCACTCGTGGTGGCCGCGAGCGCCGGGGCGCTCCGGACGTCGCCTCCGGTCGCCGAGGCGTAGCGCTGTAGCCTGCCCGATCCGATGAGGACGGCGGCGGGGACCCTGCTTGCGTGCGCGGCGATCGCGGCCTCGGCCTGCGGCGGCGGCGACGAGACCAGCGCGACGGACGACGCGACCGCGAGCGGCCCGTGCGGGCCGATCGAGGAGGTCGAGATCGGCCCCGTGCAGCACTCCGACGCAGGAGTACACGGCCGCCGACTACGCGACCAACCCGCCGGCGGGGGGCGACCACAATGACGGCGAGCTCGAGGCCGCGTCCTTCTATCGCGAGGGCGCGCCGTTCGGCGAGGCGGTTCACTTCCTCGAGCACGGCGCCGTGATCGGCTGGACCAACGGCCTGTCCCGCGACGAGCGGCTGGCCGTCGAACAGGAGTTCAACGACGTCTTCGGCGAGGGCTACTACCAGCTGGCGACCGTCGAGAACCCGGAGATGGACGTCCCGTTCGCGCTCAGCGCCTGGGGGGCGGTCCAGGAGTGCGCCGAGGTCGATACCTCGGTGATCCGCCCGTTCGTCGAGACGTGGTACGCGTCACCCAAGAGCCCCGAGAGCGGGCTGGCCTGCGGGGGCGCCGCTCGGGAGCTGCCGCCCTGCTGAGCGGCGTCAGCGCTCCAGGTCGAGGTACTCGAGCGCGCTCGAGAACGCCAGGCCGGGCTGCGGCCCGCCCTCGAGCGCGTACACGCGGCGTCCCTTGGCGGATCCTCCGACGCCGTGGCGGGGCGTGACCATGTCGGGCAGACGGCTCCACCCGCCGACGCTCGGGTCAAAGACCTCGACCTCTTCGATCGTCGAGCCCCCGTCGAGCTCCTCGCCGCCGAAGACGACGACCCGGCCGCCCAGCGGCGCGCGGCCGATCGCGACCGCGGCGTGTCCACTGCGCGCGACCCCGAGCGGCGGCCAGCTCTCCCACGAGCGCGTCTGAGGCTGGTAGTACTCGACCGTCGCCAGGCCGCCGTGCACGGGGCCCGGCCGGCCCCCGGTGACGACGAGCCCGCGCTTGAAGTACGTCGCGCCGACGTGGTTTCGCCCGGTCGGCATCTGCGGCCCCGGGGTCCAGCGCCGGCGCCGGAGGTCGAAGATCTCGAGCGTCCGCAGGGTGTCGTCGGTCGCCGACGCCCCGCCGGCGGCGTAGAGCTTGTGCCCGATGCCGACGAAACCGAGCGCGCTGCGCGCCGTCGGCGCATCGGCGAGCCTCCGCCAGCGGTTGGTCTCGGGGCTGTACCGATAGAGGCGCGCGGACTTGCCGCCGCCCTGCAGGTCGCCCCCGACCAGGTAGAGCCTTCCACCGAGCGCGGTGACTCCCGGATGGTTGACGGCGATCGGCAGCTCGCGCCGGCGGACCCATTTGTCCTCGGAGATGTCGTACGCGACGAGCGCGCCGGTCGTCCCGCCGCTCGAGATGAAGCCGCCGACGACGTAGATCCGGTCGCCGATTCGCGCCGCCCCGACCTCGGTTCGCGCGAGGGGCGACGGCGCCGCGGCGGCCCACGAGTCGGTCGCGCGCGGGGCGTCGCTCTCCACCTTTCCCGCGGCGAAAACGGCGGCCGCGGCGAGCGCCGGCGCGAGCGCGGCCGCGATGACCACCCGGGTCTTCAACCGCGGCGCTCCCAGCCCGCGCACTCGATCACCGGCAGCCTCGGGTACCTGGGATAGCGGGCGTCGCTCTTCGACCGCTCACAGAGCGAGAACCGGGAGCCCCGGGTGTTGCGGACGATGCGCTGGTGGACGCACGAATCGCAGAGTCCGGCAGCGGATTTGGCCACCGGTGAAGTATCGCTCCTGGTCCTACTTCACTTTGTATAGTCATGTGCCGATGCCCACTTTCCGGCGTTTGCTCGGCTTTTTGCGTCCCTACCGCCGGGCGGTGATCGCGTCGCTCGTCTTCGCCTGGGCGGCGACGGGGATGACGGTGCTGATCCCGTGGCTGATCGGCGACACGGTCGACGCGATCAACGACCACCGGCGCGACGACCTGATGCCGCTGGCGCTGGCGATCCTCGGCGCCGGGCTGCTGCGGCTCGGCCTGACGGTCGTCAGGCGGTTGATCGCGGGCAAGGTGTCGGTCGCGGTCGAGTTCGATCTGCGCGAGCGCTTCTACCAACACCTGCAGCTCCTGGAGCTCGGGTTCTTCGACTCCCAGCAGACCGGGCAGCTGATGTCGAGGGCGACGGTCGACCTCCAGTCGATCCGCTTCTTCCTCGGCTACGGGCTGATCTTCCTGACCCAGAACGCGCTCACGCTCCTGTTCGCGGGCGCGGTGATGTTCGCGATCTCCCCCTGGCTGGCGGCGCTGGCGCTGCTGCCCGTTCCGTTCGTGGTCTTGTCCGCGATGCGGTTCAACCGGCTCTCGCGCCCGGCGCTGCAGGAGGTGCAGCAGCGGATCGCCGAGCTCACCGCCGAGGCGGAGGAGAGCGTCTCGGGAATCAGGATCGTGAAGGCGTTCGCGCGCGAGGGGCACATGCTCGACCGGTTCCGCCGCTCGGTCGGGCGGGTGTTCGACCAGAACGTGTACTCGACCCGGTTACGGGCGTTCTACTCGCCGATGCTGGGCTTTCTGCCCAGCCTCGGGCTCGCGGTCGTGCTCTACGTGGGCGGCCGCGAGGTGATCAACGGCGGCCTGACGCTCGGTGAGTTCACCGCCTTCTACACCTACCTGGTGATCCTGGTCGGCCCGATGCGGATGCTCGGGATCGCGCTCGGGATGGCGCAGCGGGCGATCGCCTCGGGCAACCGGCTGTTCGAGATCCTCGATCGCACGGCGCGGGTGACCAGCCCGCCGGGCGCGCCGGAGCTGCCGCCCGGGCCTGGCGAGGTCGAGTTCAGGGACGTCACCCTGCGCTACGACGGCGCCGGGCCGGCGCTCTCTGAGGTCAGCCTCGAGGTGCCCGCCGGGAGCACTGTGGCGCTGGTCGGGCCGACCGGATCCGGCAAGACCAGCCTGGTTGCCCTGCTGGCCCGGTTGTATGACCCCAGCGAGGGATCGGTGATGATCGACGGCGCCGACCTGCGCTCGGTCGACGTCGAATCGCTGCGGCGCTCGGTCGCCTTCGTCGCCGACGACAGCTTCCTCTTCTCCGCCTCGGTCGCCGAGAACATCGCCTATGCGCGCCCGGACGCCACCCCCGAGCAGATCGAGCTCGCCGCCCGGCGTGCGCAGGCGCACGACTTCATCACCAGGCTGCCACGCGGGTACGAGACCGTGGTCGGCGAGCGGGGGCTGACCCTCTCCGGCGGCCAGCGCCAGCGGGTTGCGATCGCGCGGGCGCTGATCGCCGAGCCGCGGCTGCTGATCCTCGACGACGCGACGTCGTCGGTCGACGCGCGCACCGAGGAGGCGATCAAGCGGGGGCTGCGCGAGGCGATGGCGGGTCGGACGACGTTCGTCGTCGCCCACCGGCTCTCGACGATCTCGCTGGCCGACTGGATCGTGGTCATGGAGGCCGGCCGGATCGTCGACCAGGGCACGCACGAGGAGCTCTTGGAGCGCTCGCCGCTGTACGCGGAGATCGCGGAGTTCGGCTGCGAGGATGTGGTCTTCCTGCAGAAGGACCTGGAGGAGCGCGAGGCGGTGGCGGGTCTGTGAGGCGGAGCAAAGCGAAGCCGAGCCGCGCCGCCGTTGAGGCGGCTGATGTGAGGCGCGGCCGGGAAACCGACGCGGTCACCGAGCGCGACCCGGAGGCGCAGGAGTCCGACCTCGCCCTGGAAACCGAGGACGAGGAGAACCAGCCGGGGCGGCTGGCGGGAACGCTGCTGCTGTTCCGTGACCTGTGGCGGTTGCTTCGGGGCGAGGACCAGCGGGGGCGCAAGGTGCGCTGGCTGATCGGCCTGCTGCGGCCGTATCGCGCCCAGGTGACGCTGATGGTGATCGCGATCGTCGTCGCCACGGCCGCCGCACTGGCGCCGCCGTACCTGGCCGGGCGGGCGATCGACGACGGGATCCAGGCGGGCGACACCGGCGCGCTGACGGTGATCGTCGCCATCTACATCGGCTCGGTGGCGGTGCTCTGGGGGGCCAGCTACGCGCAGACGTACCTCGTCGGCTGGGTCGGCCAGCGGGCGCTCCAGGACCTTCGCGAGCGGATCTACACGCACCTGCAGGCGATGTCGATCGGCTTCTTCACCCGGCGCCGGCCCGGGGTGCTGATCTCGCGGCTGACCAATGACGTCCAGGCGCTCGACACGCTGGTCACCGACGGGGTGATCACGCTGTTCCAGAGCACGCTGACGCTGGTCGGGGTGGTCGTGATCCTGCTGGCGCTCGACGTGCCGCTGGCGCTGGTCACCTTCCTCACCTTCCCGCTGCTGGCGGTGGTGTCGATCGCCTTCCGGATCATCTCCGCCGACGCCTACCGGTTGACGCGGGAGAAGATCGCCAACATCACCGCCTACCTGCAGGAGACGCTGTCGGGGGTGCGGGTGGTGCGGACGTTCGGGCGCGAGGACCGCCACGTCGCCCGGATGACCGAGCTCAACGAGGAGAACCGGGTCGCGAACATGCGCACGGTCTACCTCAACGCGTCCTACTTCCCGGCGGTCGAGCTGCTGTCGGCGATCGGGACCGCGGTGATCCTGCTCTACGGCGGCTCCAGGGTGATCGACGGCGACATCGAGATCGGGCTGCTGATCGCGTTCGTCGGCTACCTGGCGCAGTTCTTCGACCCGATCCAGCAGATCTCGCAGCTCTACACGACCTACCAGCAGGGGATGGCGGCGCTCGACAAGATCTTCGACCTGCTCGACACCGAGCCGGACATGGTCGACCGGCCCGACGCGATCGATCCGGGCGAGCTGCGAGGCGAGATCGAGCTCGACGGGGCCTGGTTCTCCTATGCGCGCGGCGGCGACGCGGATGCCGACCAGGTGGCGGCCGAGGAGGCCGAATGGGCGCTGCGCGACATCGACCTACACATTCCGGCGGGCCAGACCGTGGCGCTGGTCGGCGAGACCGGAGCCGGCAAGTCGACGCTGGCGAAGCTGGTGGCGCGGTTCTACGACCCGCAACGGGGGCGGGTGCTCGTCGACGGGCACGACCTCCGTGACCTGCGGGCTCAGGCTCTCAGAAGCCGGCTCGGGATCGTGCCCCAGGAGGGTTACCTGTTTTCAGGGACGATCCGCGACAACATCGCCTTCGGGCGCCCGGCCGCAAGCGAGACGGAGATCTTCGCAGCGGGGCGGGCGGTCGGCGCCGACGCGTTCATCGATCGGCTGCCCGAGGGATACGAGACCGAGGTCGGCGAGCGCGGCGTGCAGCTCTCGGCGGGCCAGCGCCAGCTGGTCGCTTTCGCGCGGGCGCTGCTCGCCGAGCCGCGGATCCTGATCCTCGACGAGGCGACGTCGAACGTCGACGTGCGGACCGAGCGGGTGATCGAGGCGGGTCTCGAGCGGCTGCTCGCCGGGCGGACGGCGATCGTGATCGCCCACCGCCTGTCGACGATCAGGCGGGCCGGTCGGATCGTGGTGCTCGAGCACGGCGAGATCGTCGAGTCGGGCACGCACGAGGAGCTGATCGCAGCCGGCGGGCGCTACGCGGAGCTCTACGGCGCGTGGGCGGAGTCGGCGGCCGCTTAGCTTCGGCTAGGGCGTGACGCCGCCGGAGGATCCGGTGCCGGTCCCGCCGGTATCAGGCGGGGCCGTGCCGGTGTCCGGGGCGGCGGTGCCGGTGTCGGGCGCAGGAACTTCGGTCGTCGGCGTCGGAACGACCGGCGTGGTGGTCGGCGTCACCGCGGCCCCGGTATCGGTCTCGGTCGTGGTTGTCTCACCGCCGACGCCTCCGCCGCCGCCGTTCTCGCTGACCTCGGAGAAGTCTCCGCAGGCGTTGAAGCCGAACTTCCTGGCCGCCGCCGCCGCGGCGTCCTCGGCCTCGGAGATCTTGGCGTCGAGCTCTGAGACCGCGGCGTCGTCGCCGCGCTCGACCGCGAGGGTTCGCTTTTCGTAGGCGTCGACCTGGTCCTGGAGCGCCTGGAGGAACTTGTCGAGCTGGTCCTGGCCGTCGGTCGGGGACGGAAGGCTCTGGAGCTGGTCGAGCTCGCTGGCGATGTCGGTCGCGCGCTCGTCGGCGGCCGCGTTCGCGTCGGCCGTGTCGATCTGCGAGATCGCGGTGTTGATCTCGCGGCAGACCTGGTCGGCCTGGGCGACGTACTGCTCCTGACTGAGCGCGGTGGCGCCCGCTGCCCCACTCGCGCCGGTGGCGCCGGCGAGCGGCTCCGGAGTCTCCGAGTCATCGCCGCCGCAGCTCCTGACGAGCAGCACGATGACGATGAAGACACCGGCAAGCACGCTCAGCGCAACCAGGCGCCTGCGCTGGTAGACGTCCATGACGTGATCAAAGTAACAAAGGGGTTAGCCGGGGCCCGACGGTTGTACCTGCGCATGGGCACGGGCATTCACGCGGCGCGGCGCTTGTGCCGGTGTCCATTGCGCCCGCCGTAGTTCGGAGTCTGAGCGTGACAGTTCGGACACAGAAAGCGGATGTTCTCGAGGCGGTTATCCGAGCCGTCGCCGTTGACGTGATGGAGCGCCATCGCGAGTGGCTTGCCGCGCCAGTCCTCGAGCCGGCACTCCTCACAGCGGTTCGCCTTGAGCCCGGAGGCAAGCAGGCGGAGCTTGAGATGGCTGCGCGCAGTCTTACGACCTCGAACGAGCAGCGTCTCGATCGCCATCGCCCTTGGCCGAGGAACGATGTCGCCCCGCGCGACCGCATTCGCCCATGCGTTCTTTGAGCAGCCAAACTTGGCTCGGCACTGTCGGGCCGAGAGACCTGCTTCGTATGCGCGTCGGATCTCCGCCCAGTCGTATCTCATCCCAAAGCGCGGATCGATTGGCTTGTCGAGGTTCCTCAGATGGAAGACGACGGTCCCTTTCGTGATTCCCAACGCGTCCGCGATCTGGCGCCGTGTCAGCCTCTGGGCGTGGAGCTCTGCGACGGCCGCTCGAGTCTCACCGGGGGGCGCCTTCGGCCCTCTGCGTGGTTCGGTCGACACGAACTTATGTTCGTATACGAGCCGGACGGAATTCCATGAGCGGGCTCCAGACCCTTGGTTATGCTCCGGGGGCAACCTCGATGCGGGGTCGGATAATCAGGCAATCCGCTCGGCTCTGGACCGAGAAATCGGGGTTCGAGTCCCTGCCCCGCAGCTGAATTCCAGGTTCGATTAGGCCGGGCCCAGCGACGGCCTTTAGCTCGACGTCAGCTCCTCGAGCTCCGAATCGACGTCCGAGAGCGCATCCTTCTGGCCCGATATGTCGCTCCCGGCCTCGATCAACGCCCGCGCCGGAACCAGGTCCTCCGAACGCCCGACGGCCAGCGTTCCCTTGACCGCCCCGTCCTTCAGATACCAGGCGCTGAACTCCCCGTCGTCGGGGTCGCCGCGGAAGACGACCTCGTCCCACTCGTAGGCGGGGCCGACGTACTCGAAGCTCACCCAGTCGGCCAGGTCGCTGAAGAAGTACGGCAGCTCGCGGTAGGGCTCGGTCTCACCGAGCATTCCGCGCGCCGCGTGGCGGCCCTGCTGAAGGGCGACGTCCCAGTGCTCGACCCGCAGTCGGCGGCCGTGGATGACGCTGTCGTACGAGCAGACGTCGCCGGCGGCGAAGATCCCGGGCGCGGACGTCTCGAGCTTCGAGTCGCAGACGATCCCATCGTCCACCTCGAGCCCGGCGCGCTCGGCCAACATCACGTCCGGCCGCACCCCGGCGCCGACCACCGCCATCTCCCCCTCCACCGTCCGCCCGCTCTTGGTCACCACCGCCTGCACCCTCCCCGAGCCCTCGAACGCCTCCAGCTCCTCGCCGCCGATCACCTCGACGCCGTGCGACTCGAGCACGCCCCGCGCCCAGCGCCCGACCTCCTCGCCGAACGTGCGGGACAGCGGATCCGATTCCAACATCACGATCGTGCAGCGCTTCCCCAGCGCGGTCAGCGAGGCGGCCACCTCGCAGCCGATGTAGCTGCCGCCGATCAGCACCACCCGCTCCGCCTTCGCGGCCTCCTCGCGGATCGCGTCCGAGTTCCCGAACGCGCGCACGTAGTGGATCCCCTCCAGCTCTGCGCCCTCGACCCGGAGGATGTTCACGTTCGCCCCGGTCGCCAGCAGCGCCTTGTCGAACTCCACCTCGTCCCCGCCCTGCAGCTTCGCCGTCCGCGCCTCCGGGTCGAGAGCCATCACATTCGTCTTCGAGCGCAGCTCGACACCGTTCTCGTCGTACCACTCGACCGGGTTCACATAAGCGTCGGCGCGCGTCGCCTCCCCGCGCAGGTACTCCTTGGTGAGCGGCGGGCGCTCGTAGGGCGGCTCGGGCTCGCGGCCGACGATCAACACCGAACCCTCCGCCCCCTTGGCGCGCAGCTCGGTTGCGCAATAGGCGCCGGCGAACCCGCCGCCGACGATCAGGAAGTCGACCCGCCGGTCGGCCATCGGCTACCGCGCGTCCGAGCTCGACCCGTCGGGGCCGAAATACGCCGTCAGGTCCTCCTCGACCGTCGGGTCGAGGACGGCGAGGATCTCGTCGCCCGCCTGCAGCACCGTGTCGGCGTTGGGGACGAACCCCGAGCCCTCGCGCAACACCGAGATCAGCAGGCTGCCCTCGGGCATCTCCAGGTCGCCCACCCGCTGCCCGGTCGCCTTCGAGTCCTCCTGGAGCAGCATCTCGATGATCTCGAGCCTCTGCTCCGGCAGGTCGAGCAGGTGGACGAGCCCGTACTCCGGCACCTCGTGCTCGATCAGCCGCAGGATCAGGTCGGTCGCCGAGACCAGCGGCTTGATCCCGAGCAGCTCGAAGTGCTCGCGGTTGCGCGGGTTGTTGACTCTGGCGATGATCCGGTCCACGAGGTACTTCTCCTTCGCCACCTGGCAGATGAGGATGTTGTCCTCGTCGTCGCCCGTGACCGCGATCACCATGTCGGCGCGCGAGATCCCGGCGCGCTCGAGCACCCAGAGCTCCGACGCGTCGCCGTAATGCACGTTGTGCTCGAGCTCCTGTTCGACCGTCAGGTAGCGCTCGCGGTTGTTCTCGATCAGGGTCACCTCGTTGCCCTTCTCGAGCAGCTCGCGGGCCAGGTTCCACCCCACCTTCCCAGCGCCGACGATGATCACGTACATCCGCTCGCCCATCCGCTCGCCCTAGGCGTCCGCGTCCTCGGCGTCGACGCCGCCCGCCGGCGGCAATTCGCCGGCCGCCCGCGCGGCCGCCGTCCGCACCTCGCTCGAGAGCATGTCGATCGCCACCCGCGTCGGGCAGATCGTGTGCAGCCCCTGGCGGTCGTACCACTCCGCCCGATACGGGTCCAGCACCCGGGCGATCACCGTCGGCACGTTGAATCTCCGCTTCGCGATCTGGGCGATCACGATGTTGGTGTTGTCGCCGTCGGTGGAGGCGACGAACACGTCGGCCCGCTCGATGCCCGCCGCGGTCAGCGCCTCGATCTCGAGCGCCGTGCCGACGGTGAACTGGCCGCCCAGGTCCTCCCACTGCTTGTCGAGCTCGATCTCGAGCCGGGCGTGCGACTCGGGGTCCTCATCGAGGCACGAAACCTCGTGACCGTCATTCGAGCATCCGCCGAGCCAAAGACGAGCCGACCCGGCCCGCGCCGACAATGAGGACGAACATTGGGCGCAGTCTAAAGGCGCGCAACGTAGCGGGTCAGGCGTCGGACGGGCGCCGGCGCCTACTGTCGCCCCGCCTTCCCGGAGGCACTCTCGCGCAGCGACCCGTCCGACTTCGGAGCCGTGATCAGCACCTTGCTCGGCGCCCGCGTGAGCACGTACTCGGTCACCGGGCCGATCATCTCCGGCCGCTGGCCGCCGATCCCGCCGAGCACGGCACCACCCTTGATCTTCGTCGGCGGCTCGCCGCCCATCACGATCACGTCCACGCCCAGGTCGCGCGCTGCCTGCACGATCCCCGAGCCGACGGCTCCGCGCCCTGATCACCGAGGTGCCGGCCTCCACAGTCTCGTACTCCTCCGCGACCTGGCTGGCGCGCTCGAGGGCCGTGTTCGCCCGGTCGATCTCCTCCTGTGCGAGGGATCGCGTCGAGCGGCAGCTTCATCGGCACCTCGATCACGTACACCAGCTCCAGCCGCGGCTGCTCCTCATCCGGGCGCTCGGCCGCGTCCGCGAGGCGGCCGGCGGTGCCGACGATGTCGTCGTCGAGCTTGGTCCCGAACACCGGCACCATGATGTCGCCGTACTCGACCGCCCGCACGTCCTTGGCCAGCGCCTCGGCGGGAACCTCCACCCGCTGGGTGAGCGCGGTGCCCTCGAACACCTTGCGATAGACGACGTAGCCCGCGATCCCGAGCACCATCCAGCCGCCGCCGACCCAGCGCGCCTCGTCGTGGTAGGCGATCACGCTCACCCAGGCGAGCGCCGTCAGCACCGCCGCGATCACCGCCGGTAGGGGCACCCGCGGCCCGCCGACCGAGACGTCGAACGGGATCCGGAACGGGCGCTCGCGGTTGGGCTGGGTGATCCGCAGCCGAATGATCGACGCGTGGGCGATCGTGAACGCGATCGTCGCCCCGAACGCGAACAGCCCGCCGAGCAGCATCACGTCGGCCGGCAGCACTAGGCCGAAGGAGACCCCGGCGGCAATCAGGACCGCCACGTGTGGCGTCTCGAAGCGCCGGTTGAGCCGCCCGAGCCAGCTCGGGATCTGCCGGTTGGTCGCCAGCACGTAGACGTGGCGCGAGAGCCCGAGCATCGCCGTCGACGCGGCCCAGACGAGCGCGACCGGCGCGATGGTCACCACCGCCACCTTCATCACGTCCGAGACCCAGGCAGGGTCGAAGCTCTCGACCACCCCCAGGAGCGGATCCTCGAGGTACGTGCCGCCGAGCGCGGTCTCAGGCCCGCTCGGGGTCGGCACCACCGGCACCGCCATCAGTGCCACCAGCGCCACCCCCGCGTAGATCAGGGGCACCAGCGTCGTCGCCGTCGCCACCAGCCGCCGCAGGTCGGCCGGCCGGAAGTCGAGGTCGGGCGCCAGGTTCGCCGCCGCCTCGATGCCGGCGAAAGCCGCGGTCGCGATCACCCCCGAATAGATCACGTCCTCGAGGCTTGGCGAACTGAAGAGGTCGAGCTCGCGGGTGATCGCCCCGGGGTCCCAGCTCGTGATCAGCCCGACGACGATCACGGCGATCATCAGCAGCACCCCGGCCACCGCGACGACCGTCAGCGCCCGCTGGCGCCGGGCGCCGGTGAAGCCGACGATCCCGCTGAACGCCGCCAGCGCGATCACGGCGCCGGCGGTGATGATCTCGGCCGTGTTGTCGTCGGCGAACTCCGACGAGATCGGGCTCAGGTAATGCGGCACCGAGATCGCCGCCAGGGCGATCACGATCATGTAGTCGATCAGGATCGCCCAGCCGGCGATGAAGCTGACGAACTCGTTGAACGCGTGCCTGGCAAAGCTCGCCGAGCCCCCGCGCTCGCGCAGCATCGCCTCCCCCTCGACGTAGGTGAGCGTGTTGAGCAAGAACACGATCCCCACCGCGAGGAAGATCAGCGGGGTCAGCCCGAGCCCCCGGTCGGCGACCAGCCCGAGCGCGAAGTAGAGCGAGAAGCCGACCGCCGAGTAGGAGACCGCGAACAGCAGCGGCACGCCGAGGAACCGCCGCTCGACGAGCGAGCCCGAGTCGCCGCGCTCGTCGCCTTCGCTCACTCTTCCCTCCGGAGCGAGAGATACAGGCGCCCGGCGCCGAGCAGGGTGAACAGGACCCCGATCAGGACCCCGAACGAGGTCGCCCCGCCGCCGTGGACGATGGTGACGACCACGATCGTGATCCCGAAGGCGAGGATGATCAGCGCGAACACCCGGGTGACGCCCCGGTAGACCTCGTCGGGCGCGGGCGCCCGGCTCATGCGCCCGCCCCCGCCGGCTCGCGCTTGCCCTCGACCTTCGCGTCCGGCCCGTCGCCACCCCCGTCGCGCGGATTCGCGCCGAGGATCACCCGCGTCGGGCGATGGGCGAGCACGTAGCGGATCGATTGGCTCAGCGCCGGCTGCCCGTTGCGGTAGCGGATCGGCATCAGGATCGCCGCGGCGTCGATCTCCCTCGCCTTCTCGACCACCGCGGCGCCACCCTGGCCTGGGCGCACGTGCCGGATCTCACCGCTCACCCGCTGTCCGCAGATCAGCTTCGCCCGCTCGATCACGCTCTGGGCCGCGGCGTCCTGCTCGGGAAGCTCGGCGTCGATCGGATGCTGGGTCGGGACGTTGACCAGCGAGAGCATGTGGATCGCCCGCCGGCGCTTGGCGGCCAGCGCCTTCGCCGTCCCCACCAGCTCCTCGGAGAAGTCGCCGTCCTCGAACACCAGCAGCACGCTTCGGTACTCGACCTCCTCGACCCCGAGTGGCTGCAGGCTCTCGACCTTCACCGTCTGCCGCAGCGGCAGCCCCTTGTAGCGCCGGTAGGCGACGTAGCTCCCCGCCCCGACGACCATCCACCCGCCGCCGGTGGCGAGCACGACCGGATCGAGCACCATCGCGACGACGAAGGCGCCGGCCGTCCCCAGCCCGCCGAAGACGGCGGTCAGCGGCACGTCGAGGCCCCGAATCCGCACGCTTCCGGCCGGGTGCCAGGGCGGCTCCCCGTCCGGACCCGGAGGTCGCTGGTCGAGCGGCTTCAGCTTTCGCAGCCGGATCACCGCCAGGTGGGCGACCGTGAACGACGCCGTGGCGCCGAACGCGTAGATGGTTCCCAAGAACGCGGTCTCGCCGGGCGCCATCACCAGCGCCGCGACCGCCGAGAAGACGATGATCGCGATGTACGGAGTCTTGAACCGGGGATGGACCTGGCGCAGGATCTCCGGGAGCTGGCGATGCTGCCCCATGGAGAAGGTCAGCCGCGAGAGCCCGATCAGCGCCGCGTTGGTGGCGATCAGCAGGATCACCGCAGCCAGCACGCCGACGTAGATGCGAAGTACGTCGGTAAGCCCGGCCGAGAGCCCGAGGTTCTCGACGATCCCGAGCACCGGGTCGTCGGCGTACGTGGTCGCCAGCGGGGTCGTGAAATCGCCGCTGGCCGTCTCTTGCACGGGCATCGACGACAGCGCGATCGCGGGCAGGAACGCGTAGATCGCAACCACCGCGAGCACCACGAACGCCGTGCCTCGGGGGACCGTGATGTTCGGCTTGCGCGCCTCCTCGGACATGTTCGAGATCGTCTCGATCCCCGTGTAGGCGACCATCCCGACCGCGATCCCGAGCAGGAAGTCCCCCCACGTCGGCACGCTCCCCAGCTCCACCTGCGAGGTCAGCGTGTCGATGTCGAGCACGAGCGCGATGCCGATCACCACCAGGACCACCTGGGTCAGCAGGTCGAGGATGGCGAGCACCACGTTGAGCCGCGTCGACTCCTCCGTGCCCTTGATGTTCAGCGCCGCCAGGCAGGCCAGGAGCCCGATGCCGAAGAACACGTCACCGGGGCCGTGGCCGAGCGGCTCCCAGAAGACGGCCAGGTAGTGGGGCACGAAGAAGGCCGAGATCGCCGCGGTGACGATGTAGGTGAGCATCTGCGCCCAGCCGGCGAGGAACGAGGCGAACTCGTTGAACGCGTGGCGGGCGAAGCTCGACGAGCCCCCGGCCTCGGGATAGAGCACGGTCGCCTCCACATAGGTCGCCGCGGTGAAGGCGAAGATCAAGCCGGCGATCAGGAACGTCACCGGCGTCAGGCCGAGCGCGTACAGCGCGACCAACCCGAGCGCGTAGTAGATCGACGACCCGACATTCCCGTAGGCGGCGGCGAACAGCGCCGGCGCCCCGTGGACCCTCCTCAGGGCCGCCTCGCGTGGGTGCCTTTCAGCCATAGATCTAGGCTCGAATATAGGCGCGCGCTGGACGTGCTCCACCCGCACGTCGCCCGGCGTGGGACAGCCGAGCAGGGTCAGAGCCAGCTCGATCTCCTCCTTGAGGATCTCGAGCACCGCCCGCGCGCCCTGCTCGCCCCCGATGGCCAGGCCCCAGAGCGGCGCGCGACCGGCAAGCACCGCCTTGGCGCCGAGCGCGAGCGCTGTGACCACGTCCGTGCCGCGCCTGATGCCGCCGTCCATCAACACCTCGCAGCGACCGTCGACCGCCTCGACCGCCTCCGGCAGCACGTCGAGGCTGGCCGCGACCCCGTCGAGCTGGCGGCCGCCGTGGTTCGAGACGACCACGCCCGCGGCCCCGTTCTCGACCGCCAGCCGCGCATCCTCGCCCGTGTGCACGCCCTTGAGGAGCACGGGCAGCCGGCAGTCGGCGGCGAGGGCGGCGAAGTCGTCCCAGTCGAGAGAGGCGTCGACGAGCTCGAACACCTCCCTGGGAGTGATCGGCGTGTCGGCGCCGACCGCTGCCGCGACCGCAGGCGCCGTGACCGCTGCGGGGACGGCGAAGCCGGTCCTGAAGTCGCGCTCGCGCCGGCCGGCCCGCGGCGCGTCGACGGTGAGCGCGATCGCGTCGAACTCGCACTCCACGGCCTCGTCGATCAGCGCTTGCGTGACCCCGCGATCGCGGAAGCAGTAGAGCTGGAACCAGCGCGGCGCCGGCGGCGCCTCGGCGCAGATCTCGCTCGGACGTGAGGTGGCGATCGTCGACAGGCACATCGCCGTGCCCGCCGCGGCCGCGGCGCGCGCCATGGCCACCTCCCCTTCGGGGTCGACCAGGCGCTGGAAGGCGACCGGCGCCACCAGCAGCGGCATCGAAAGGTCGCTGCCCAGCACCGTGACCTCGGTCGACACCTCCGACACGTCAACCAGCGCCCTCGGCCGCAGCCTCCACCGCCGGAAAGCCTCGACGTTCTCGCGCAGGGTCCACTCGTCGCCGGCCCCGCCCGCGAAGTATCCGTGGACCCCGGGCTCGAGCCGCTCAGCGGCGAGCCGCTCGTAATCGGCGACGTTGATCGGCTGCTCGGCCGCGCTCACGCCGCGACTGTAGCTGTGCGTCCCGAATCGTTAGCCTGACGCCCGATGAGCGAGCTGATTCACACCTGCTACCGGATCACCGACATCGATCGCTCCGTCTCGTTCTACGAGAAGCTCGGCTTCGAGGAGCGCCGCCGGATGCCGATCCGCGACGAGGCGACGAACGTTTTCATGGGCCTGCCCGGCGATGGCGACCGGCTGGAGCTCACCTTCAACCACGGCCGCACCGAGCCCTATGACCTCGGCACCGGCTACGGCCACATCGCGCTCACCGTCGACGACCTCGACGCCACCCTGGAGCGCCTCGCCGAGCTCGGGATCGAGCCCGAGAAGCCGCCCTACAGCGTCCGCGAGGGCGGCTCGCGCCTCTGCTTCGTCCGCGACCCGGACGATTACCGGATCGAGCTCCTCGAGAAGTAGCCGGCGAACGCTCACTCCGCCACCGGCTCGAAGACGTGCTCGGCGTCTGCGGCCGACCCTACCGCAGGAGCAGTCCGCTGATTGTCTCCGCGTTCGAAGGATCGACCACGCGATCGTGTGGTGGATCCTTCGAGCGTCAGTAGATGCCGACGATGCGGCGAACGATTCGGTCGCGCTCGGCGACGTTGATGCGGTCGGTGCGGAAATCCTGGGTGACGACCAGCCATTCGCCGTCTAGAAGTGGACGATCGGGATGATCAGGATGGCGACGATGTTGGCCACCTTGATCATCGGGTTGATCGCGGGCCCGGCGGTGTCCTTGTAGGGGTCCCCGACGGTGTCGCCGGTCACCGAGGCGGCGTGGGCCTCCGAGCCCTTGCCTCCGAAGGCGCCGTCTTCGATCAGCTTCTTCGCGTTGTCCCAGGCGCCGCCGCCGGCGGTCATCGAGATCGCCGCGAACAGGCCGACCACGATCACCCCGATCAGCAGGCCGCCGAGGGCGTCCACCGAGAGCAGCCCGACGACCACCGGCACGACGATCGGGATCAGCGACGGCAGGATCATCTCCCGCTGCGCGGCCGCGGTGACGATCGCCACCGTCCCGCCGTACTCGGGCTTCGACGTGCCCGCCATGATCCCCGGGTTCTCCCGGAACTGACGGCGGACCTCCTCGACCACCTGACCGCCGGCGCGCCCGACCGCCTCGATCGCCAGGGCGGCGAACAGGTAGACCATGATCCCGCCGATCAGCAGCCCGATCAGCACGTCCGGGTTGGAGAGGTTGAACAGGGCGTTGAGGTCGGTGCCCGCCGGCGCCTCGGGGGCGAGCTCTGCCTTGAACGCCGCGAACAGCACCAGGGCGGCGAGCGCGGCCGAGCCGATCGCGTACCCCTTCGTGACCGCCTTGGTCGTGTTGCCCACCGCGTCCAAGGGATCGGTGACGTTGCGCACGTCCTCGGGCAAATCCGCCATCTCGGCGATCCCGCCGGCGTTGTCGGTGATCGGCCCGAAGGCGTCCAGCGCGACGATCAGGCCGCAGAGCGAGAGCTGCGCCATGACCGCTACCCCGATGCCGTAGATGCCGGCGAGCTCGTTCGCGGCCAGGATCGCAAACGCGATCAGCAGCGCCGGCAGGGCCGTCGACTGAAAGCCCTGGGCCAAGCCCTGGATGATGTTGGTCGCGTGGCCGGTCACCGACGCCTGCGAGATCGTCCTCACCGGCCGGAAGCGGGTGGAGGTGTAGTAGTCGGTGATCACGAACAACCCAGCCGTGACCACGATCCCGATCAGGCCGCAGAGCCAGAGGTCGGTGGGCGAGGCGCCGGCGAGCGCGCTGCCCGGGTCGAGGACGCCGAGCTCGAGCGGGTCCTCCATCAGCCACTTGGTGATCGGGTAGAAGGCGATCGCGGACAGGCCGCCGGAGACGATCAGCCCTCGGTAGAGCGCGCCCTCGACCTTGTCCGTCCGCGTGCGCACCGAGAGCGCGCCGATGATGGAGGCGATGATCGCCACGGCGCCCATGACCAGCGGGAAGACGGCGACCTCGCGCGCGAAGTCGGCGTCGAAGGTCAACACGCCGAGGAGCATCACCGCCACCGAGGTCACCGCGTAGGTCTCGAACAGGTCGGCCGCCATCCCGGCGCAGTCGCCGACGTTGTCGCCGACGTTGTCCGCGATCACCGCGGGGTTGCGCGGGTCGTCCTCCGGTATCCCGGCCTCGACCTTGCCGACGAGGTCCGCGCCGACGTCGGCCGCCTTGGTGAAGATGCCGCCGCCGAGTCGGGCGAAGACCGAGATCAGGGAGCCGCCGAACCCGAGCCCGATCAGCGCGTCGATCGCCTCCTTGTCCGTCTTGTCGGCGAGGACCAGGATCCCGAAGTAGCCCGCAACGCCCAGCAGCGCCAGGCCGACGACGAGCAATCCGGTCACCGAGCCGCCCTTGAAGGCGACGTCGAGCGCCGGCGGCACGCCGCCGCGAGCCGCCTCGGCGACCCTGGCGTTGGCGCGCACCGAGACGTTCATGCCGATGAACCCGGCCGCCCCCGAGAGCGCCCCGCCGATCACGAACCCGATCCCGGTGCTGACGTCCTGGAGGATCGCGATCAGGATCGCGAGCGGGATCGCCACCACGGCGATGATCCTGTACTGGCGGGCGAGGTACGCCTTGGCGCCCTCCTGAACGGCCGCCGAGATCTCCTGCATGCGTTCGTTGCCGGGCGGGCGCCTGAGCAGGCGCTGGGTCACCAACACTCCGTAGGCGACGGCGGCGCCGGCGCAGACGAGCGCGATCACGACTCCGTAGTCGGTGAGGAAATCGGTCAAGTCTCAAGTCCTCCGGGGTATGCGGTTCGATGGGACGCAAGAAGCGGCCGGAGCGCCATCCGGCCGCGAAGCGGCGGGGAGTGTAACCCGGTGACCAGTTATTTGCGGCCGAGACACAAAGTGTCTCGGCAGAATCAGGTCAGGCGGGCGAAGCCCGCCGCACTTGTGTCTATGAGGTCCCGGGCGGGGTCCAGAGCCCGGACGGACGCCCGCCGCTCGGCGGCTGCTGCTGCGGCCCGCCGCCTTCGCCGCCCTCGCCGTCCGGAGGCTCGCCCTCGCCACCCTGTGCCTCGCGGGCGTAGAGCACCTGAACCTGAGCCAGCGCCTCGCGAACCTGAGCCTGCGGCTCGGGGTCGATCAGGTCGATCACGGCCCGGACGGCCTCGATCCCGATCCGCGCCTGCTCGAGGTCGCGCTCGTCCTCCTTGCCGATCCTCCTCGCCGAGAGATTGAGGATGCTGACCACGCTCTCCAGCAGCAGGTCCTGGACCCGCACCTGGCGAAGCTGCTCGGCGAGCCGGCGCTGGAACTCCTCCTCGTCGGGCGGCGGCGCCCCCGGTTCCTCGGTCGCCATCCCTGGGGTCTATCAGCTACGCGTCCGCTCCGGGGCGTAGCTCTCGGCGGTCTCGGCGACGGCGTCGCGGTAGATGTCGGGGATCGTCGCCCCTTCGGCGAGAGCACTGCGCGCCCGCGCGGCCCCGTCCTGGGTCGGCAGCTCGACCTCGACCCCGAGCGCGTCTCGGGCCGGCGCGCTCCAGTCGATCAGCCGCTCCAGGGCCGTCCGGGTGGGGACCGTCGCGCCGACCGCGAAGTCGATTTGGCTGCCATCGAGGCCGTAGCGGATCGCCCGCCAGAGGTTCTCCTCGATCTCGCGCTGGCGAAGCGGCGTCCCCAGGCGCCCCTCGTCGTGGTCCATCGCCGTCTGGGCGATGCAGGCGACGATCATGCCCGCGAGATTGAACGAATCGGCGCCACTGGTCTGCGCGTCGCAGATCCGCAGCTCGACGGTGCCGAAGGAGTGGTGCGGGCGAACGCTCCACCAGAGCTGGGTGGCCTCGACGATCGACCCGGTCCGGGTCAACAGGTCGATGAAGTCCGCGTAGGCGGCCCAATCCCCGAACGGCTCGTGGACCCCGCAGCGCGGGAATGTTCGGGTGAAGATCTCCGTCCGGACCGACGCGAGGCCGGTGTCCTGGCCGTCGAGGAAGGGGGAGTTCGCCGACATCGCCAGCAACGGCGGCAGCAGCCCCCGGAGTTGGTCGCAGACCGCCACCGCCCGGTCCGCGCCTCGAATGCCGACGTGGACGTGCATGCTCCAGGTGTTGTTTCGCTGCGCCACCCAGCGCAGCTCCTCGCTCAGCCGGTTGTAGTGCTCGGTGTCGATGATCCGCTGGTCGAGGTAATTCGCCCACGGGTGTGTGCCGGTCGCGGCCAGCGCCAGGCCCATCCCATCGGCGAGGGCGAAGAGCCGGTCGCGTCGCTCCTGCTGGCGGGCGATCGCCTCGGCGAAGCTCTCCCCGCGCCCCGAGCGGATCTCGATCTCGGTGTCGATCAGCTCCCCGGCCGCGGACTCCTCGAGCAGCTCGTCCTCCTGGCAGGCGGCGTAGAGGTCCTCGAACCGATGGACGAGCTCCAGCGAATCGGGATCGACGATCGCGAACTCCTCCTCGAGCCCGACCGTGAAGTCAGTGGAGGACTCGAAGACCTCGCGCGTGCGCTCGAGGTCGAGCGTCGGGTGCATGGCCTCGGGCGCCTTACGCGAGGTAGAAGTAGAGCGCGTAGAGGAGGTCGACAGCCGGGCTCGAGGTGTGGACGGTCACCTCGGGCGGAACCTGGAGCAGCTGCTCCGAGTAGTTGAAGATGATCTTCACGCCGCAGTCGACGAGCTGATCGGCGACCCCCTGCGCCGCCCGAGCGGGCACCGCCAGGACCCCGACCACGACCTCCTCCTCGCGCACCACCTCGGCGAGGTCGGCGAGCGGCCGCACCGGGACGCCGCCGTACTCGCTGCCCACGACGCTCTGGTCGGCGTCGAAGATGGCCACGATCCGGAAACCGTGGTCGGCGAAGATGTCCGAGCTGGCGATCGCCTGGCCGAGGTTGCCGGCGCCGAAGAGGGCGATGTTGTGCTGGCCCGAGGTGTGGAGGATCTTGCGGATCTCGGAGACCAGCGAGTCGACCCGGTAGCCGACCCCCCGCTTGCCGAACTTCCCGAAGCCGGAGAGGTCGCGGCGGATCTGGGTCGAGTTGATGTGCGTGTACTCGGCGAGCTCCTGGGAGGAGATCGTCTCGCGGCCCATCTTGCGCGCCTGGATCAGCACCTGCAGGTAGCGGGACAGACGGGCGGCAACCCCCAGCGAGAGCCGGTCGCCCTCGGGGCTGGCGCCGTCCGGGGTGACCACCTCTCCGGCGGTTCGCTCGCTGACGGTTCGTTCGCTCACGAGCCCAGAGTATGCAACGCGCGGGAGAACGCGTCGCGTTCGAACACCAGCTCGCTGACCACCCGGCCCTCGACCTCGACCACCGGGATCCGCTCGAGGTACTCGCGAAGCAGCTCGTCGTCCGACTCGATGTCGACCTCGCGCAGGTCGAACCCGTCGAGCCGCTCGAGCTCGGCGCGCGCCTCGTCGCAGAGGTGGCACCCGGGCCTGGCGTACAGCGTGACGATCACGCTCGCGCATCCCAGGCGAGATACGTCCGGGAACGGGGTCGGCTCGACGAAGCGGGCGGCGGAGCCGATCATCGCCGCGTTGTCGGTGCAGAGCTCCGGGGCGACGAGCTTCAGCTCCAGGCCCTCGGCCTCGCACAGCTCGGCGACGCGCTCACGCAGCAGCGAGTTCGCCGCCACCCCGCCTCCGAGCGCCACCGCGCGCCAGCCCCCGCCCGGGAGGCGACGCCGCTTGCTTCCTCCGCGGGCTGCGCGCCGCAGCTTCACCACGAGCTGGTCCACGACCGCCGCCTGAAAGCTCGCGGCCAGGTCGGCCCGCCGATGCGGCACGTCGTCGCCGAGTTCGCGCACCGCGTAGGCGAAGGCGGTCTTGAGCCCGCTGAAGGAGAAGTCGAGCCGGGGGTCATTCGTCATCGCGATTGGGAAGTCGAATGCCGCCGGGTCGCCCTCGGCGGCGAGCCGCTCGATCGCCGGCCCACCCGGGTATCCGAGTCCGAGCAGGCGAGCGGCCTTGTCGAGAGCCTCCCCCGCTGCGTCGTCGAGCGTCTGGCCGAGGACTTCGAACGAGTCGTGGGCCCGGACGCCGCCCAGGAGCGTGTGGCCGCCGCTGGCGATGAGGCACAGGAATGGCGGCTCCATCGGGTCGGGCTCGAGGAAGTTCGCCGCGACGTGACCGTGGAGGTGATCGACCCCGATCAGCGGCCGCCGCTCAGACGATGCCAGGGCCTTCGCCGTGGCCACCCCCACGAGCAGCGCCCCGATCAGTCCCGGCCCCGTGGTGACCGCGAAGGCGTCGACGTCGTCGAGCTCGACCCCGGCGTCGGCCAGCGCGGCATCGACCACGGGATTGACGAGCTCGAGGTGGTGGCGCGAGGCCACCTCGGGAACGACGCCCCCGAAGCGCTCGTGCGCGGCCGCCTGTGAGGAGATCACATTCGAGCGGACCATTGCCCCCTCGACGACCGCGGCGCAGGTGTCGTCGCAGGACGTCTCGATCGCGAGGATCAAGCCGGCGCCGGGCTCGGCTCGAGCCACATGACGAGCGCGTCCTCGCCGTTGTCGTGGTAGTAGCGCCGCCGGTGGCCCGACGGCCGGAAGCCGAAGCGCTCGTACATCGCGATCGCCGAGGCGTTGGAGGTCCTGACCTCGAGCGTGAAGCGGGCGCCGGGCCCGGCTTCCTCGAAGAGCCGCTCCATCAGCTGGGTGGCGATCCCGCGCCGACGGCTCTGGGGCGTGACGGCGATGTTCATCAGGTGCCAGACGTCGGCGTACCGCGAGCAGACCAGGTAGCCGGCGAGACCGTCGCCGGCCGGCATGCAGAGGCAGATCCCGGACGGCTTGGAGAGCTCGAGCACGAACATCGCCAGCGACCACGGGGTCTGAAACGAGCGCCGCTCGATCGCCAGCACAGCCGGCAGATCGCCATAGCTCAGCTTGCGGATGGCGCCCGCGGGCTCAATCTGCCCCGGCTCGTTCGCCGGCTCTCTGCTCGCGCCAAACCTCGGCATCGGGTCTTCTCAAGTAGATCGGGGTCAGGTGCTCGGGCCGCGTCCGCGGCGCCCGGTCGGCGAGCACGCAGACGTGTCGCGCCGCCATCCGATGTGCCGGGTCTGCGTCCGGCAGGACCTCGACGCCCGCGGCCTGTAGCCGTTCTCGGAATCGTAGCGACCCGTCGCCGGCCGCCAGCGGCGCGGCGCGGCGCGTCGCGACCCTTTCGCCCAGCTCGTCGGGGCCGGCGACGAACGGCTCCCAGATCGGCGCCTCAGCGGAGCCATAGAGGCCGGCGAACAGCTCGCCGCGGCGGGCGTCGATCAGGGCCAGGCGCTCCCTCTCCTCACCCCCGCCGATCCCCCGGGCGAGCGCCGCCAGCGAGCTCACCGGCGCGAGCTCGAGCTCGCGCGCCTGCCCGAGTGCGCGCGCCGTCGCGACCCCGACCCGCAGGCCCGTGAACGTGCCGGGTCCGATCCCGACGGCGATCAGGCCGACGCGCTCCCAGCCCCCGGCCTCGGCGACCGCCGCCTCGATCTCGGCAAGCAGCGCCTCGGAGTGGCGAGGCCGCCCTGACTGGGGAGGCGGGGCGCGCCGCTCGCTGAGCGGCTCACCGTCGGCGCAGACCGCGACCGCGACGTCGGCGGTCGCGGTGTCGATCCCGAGCACGTTCGGTTGGGCCCACGCCATTGCCCGGCGCAGATTAGGCTGAGCCGGTGACCATCCGGATGCGGGTCGTCGGCCTGCTCGCCGCCATGGCCCTCGTCGTGGCCGGAGCCGCCTCGGCCGGCTGCGGCGAGGAGAACGTGAACGACGCCGTCGACGAGGCGCAGCAGCAGTGACCTCGACGAGTTCACCCAGGACGCCGACGAGCAGACCCAGGAGCTGCAGGACCAGCTCGATCAGGCCATCGACGACGCCGGCAACACCGAGGCCGCGCAGGAAGCGAGGGACAGGGCCGAACAGGCCCTCGACGACGCGGAACAGGCGCTCGAGGACGCGAAGGCCAGCGATGCCGGCGAGGATGCTCGCAACGCCGCTCAGGACGCGCTCGACGAGGCCCGGCAGGCGATCGACGACGTCAAGAGTCAGTAGCCGGCGTCTCCCGGCGTCTCTGCGCTGCTGCGGCTCGCGCAAAGCAGCAGCGGGATAAACGCCGACAGATTGGCCGGCAGGACAAAGGTGAGCCATGTGATCACGGGGGCACTCGGCGGGCTCCAGCGCCCGTCGCCCGAGCGTCCGGGGCCGGCGCGCGGGGAAGCTATGGCCGCCCGGCCGGGAGCGTCCAGGCAGCGGACGTGCGAAGGCGCGATCCCCCAACGCTCGTAGACGCGCAGCGCGTCCTCATTGCCGGCGATCACAGCCAGCCCGATGAAGCCGACGCCCGCGGCCGACAGACGCCGCTCGCCCTCCTCCATGAGCAGCGAGCCGATCCCCCAGCGGCGGAGCTCGGGCTCGACCGAGAGCGCCTCGAGCTCCTCCGGGTCTTGCCTCGAGGGCCCGCGAGATCGCATCCTCTGGGATCCCGAGTATCCGAAGCGTGTGGACGACGCCTTCGTCTCGCGACGCCCGCTCGGCCTCGGTTATGTCATTCATCGACTACGCGCGCGTGACCGCGGGCTCCTCGGCCGACTTCTCCTCGGCGCCGACCTCCTCCGCGCTCTCGACCTCGATCTCAACCCTTCCCTCCCGGACGTCGATGTCACCCGGTCGCCGGGATTGACCTCGCCCGCGAGGACCATGTTCGAGAGCCGGGTCTCGACCAGTCGCTGGATCGCCCGCCGCAGCGGCCGCGCGCCGAACTCCGGATCGAAGCCCTCATTGGCCAACAGCGTCACGGCCTCGTCGGTGAATGCGGGCTCAATCCCCTGCGCCCGCAGTCGCCGGCCGACCCGGTCGAGCAGCAGCCTGGTGTTCTGCTCGAGCTGCTTGCGGTCAAGCGCGCGGAAGACGATGATCACGTCGATTCTGTTTAGGAACTCGGGCCGGAAGTGGCCGCGCAGGACGCCCATGAGCTCGATCTTCAGATCGTCGAAGGACTCATTGCGTCGTGCGTGAGCCTGGATCCGGTCCGCTCCGAGATTGCTGGTCATGATCACGACCGTGTTCTTGAAGTCCACCGTCCGTCCTTGGGCGTCGGTGAGCCGGCCGTCGTCGAGGATCTGCAGCAGGATGTTGAAGACGTCGGCGTGCGCCTTCTCTATCTCGTCGAGGAGCAACACCGAGTACGGCCTGCGTCGCACAGCCTCGGTCAGCTGCCCGGCCTCCTCGTAGCCGACGTAGCCCGGGGGAGCGCCGACCAGACGGCTGACGGTGTGGCGCTCCTGGAACTCCGACATGTCGATCCGTGTCATCGACTCCTCGTCGCCAAATAGGGACTCGGCGAGCGCCCGGGCGAGCTCGGTCTTGCCGACCCCGGTCGGGCCGAGGAAGAGGAAGCTGCCCACCGGCCGGTTTGGATCACCGAGCCCGGCCCGCGCCCGGCGCACCGCCTCGGCGATCGCGGTCACGGCCTCGTCCTGGCCGACGACCCGCTCGTGGATCTGCTCCTCGAGGCGCCGCAGTCGCTGGCGCTCCTCGCTGGTCAGCTGGGGGACCGGGATCCCAGTCGCCCGTGAAACCACCTCGGCGATGTCCTCGGGGGTCACCTCAGGCGCGCGCTGGCGCTCATGCTGTACGTCGGCGAGCACGGTGCGGATCGCCTCGATCCGCTCCTTTAGCTCGTTCGCGCGGTCGTAGTCCTCGGCGGCGATCGCCTGGTCGCGCTCGCGCTCAAGGCTTCGCATCTCCTCCTCGCGCTTGCGGGTGTCGGCGGGCTTGGTCTTCGAGCGCAGCCGCATCCGTGCCGACGCCTGATGATCAGGTCGATCGCCTTGTCGGGCAGGAAGCGGTCGGTCATGTAGCGCTCCGAGAGCTCGACCGCGGCGACGATCGACTCCAGCGTCAGCCGCACGCGGTGAAATGCCTCGTAGCGGTCCTTGAGCCCGGTGAGGATCTCGATCGCCACGTCGACGGTCGGCTCGTCGACGAGCACTGGCTGGAAGCGACGTTCGAGCGCGGCGTCCTTCTCGATGTGCTTGCGGTACTCGTCGATCGTCGTCGCGCCGATCATCCGCAGCTCGCCACGCGCCAGCGCCGGCTTGAGCATGTTCGAGGCGTCCATCGACCCCTCGGCGGCCCCGGCGCCGACGACGGTGTGGAGCTCGTCCATGAACACGATCAGGTCGTCGGAGTTCTCGGTTATCTCATCGACCACGGCCTTCAGCCGCTCCTCGAACTCGCCCCGGTACTTGGCGCCCGCGACCACCGAGGCGAGGTCGAGCGCCACCAGCCGCTTTCCGGCGAGAGTCTCGGGGACCTCGTCGTTGACGATCCGCTGCGCGATGCCCTCGGCGATCGCGGTCTTTCCGACCCCCGGGTCGCCGATCAGCACCGGGTTGTTCTTCGTCCGCCGCGAAAGGATCTCGATCGTCTGCTCGATCTCGTCGGCTCGGCCGATCACCGGGTCGAGCTTGCCCTCGCGAGCTGCCTGGGTGAGATCGCGGCTGTACTCGTCGAGGGTCTTGGTCTTGCTCGCCGGACGGCCAGCCTCCTCGCCGGACTCGACGCCGCGGATGACGGCGCTCGCAATGTGGTGTGCGATACGCCGAACTGGGACAGCAGCCGTCCGGCCTCCGCCTCGGCGTCCTCGGCGAGCGCCAGCAGCACGTGCTCGGGCCCGACGTTAGAGGCGCCGAGCTCGCGCGACTCGCGGTAGGCCTGTAGCAGCGCGTTCTTCGCATCGGGTGAAAGTGACGGGGCGACGTCGGTGCGTTCGGCCTGCTCGGCCGTGTCTTCGACCTCCGCCGCGATCGCGGCCGAGTCGGCGTCGATTTCGCGCAGGACGTGAACCACCAGCGGATCCTGCAGCGTCGCCCACAGCAGGTGGTCGGTGTCGAGGTCGAGGCTGCCCCACTCGAGCGCCTTCTGCGCCGCCCGCTGAAGCAGCTCGCGGGTCGCGTCTGAGAAGTACTCGGTGATGTCGACCTGCTCAACGCCTCTGCGGCGGGTTGCCGGGTCCGCTGTGGCACCCTCACCGTCGCCGACCGCCCGGCCGCCGAAGCCGCGCTCGAAGAAGTCGGAGAGGAAGTCGTCGAACAGCCCCCGGCCGCCGAACCCGCCGGTGCCGCCGTAGCCCTCGGCGCCGCCGCGAACCTCGGCGAGGCAGACCTCACACAGCCGCTGGGTCGTGGAGCCCCGTCCGGGCACCGTCCGTCGAACACTCGCCACAGCGGGACGGAGCCCGCATCGCTCGCAGGTCACCGTCGCCATCGCCGCTCCTCTCCGCTTTCGAGTTCTCTGTCTTCGTGTCCGGATCGGAGACGGTCTAAACAACGACCTGCCCATCGTCGACCTCGGGGCGCCGCGCGTAGGCAGCCTCGCGGATGGCGACGTCGCTCTCGAGCCCGGCGCCGAGCGCACCGCCAACTGTGGCCAGCGAGCTCACGAACCAGCTCAGGGTGAGGTAGTCGCTAAAACCGATGTCCGAGCCGAGCGTGTCGGAGAACGCGTCCGGGGTGACCACCAGAGCAGTCGCGGCCAGGGCGGCCACCCAGAGGGCGAGGTAGAGCGACAAGACTCCGATCGCAACCGTGAGACCGGTGGCGGCATTGAACAGCATCACCTGGTCGCGCGCCTGCCCGCGCTGGCCCGCCTGCCAGAGCCCATGGACGACGATCAGCGATGCGGCCGTGAGGCCGATCGACAACAGCATAAGAATCATCAGCCGCAGGGAGCCGACGGTCTGTAAGCCGCCAGCGTCGGGCGTGACCACGGCGAAGGCGATCGTCGCAATGGCGGCGATCAGCGCCCGGTAAAGCGTGCCGCCAGGCGCCACGGGCGGTTTGCGCCGACCATCCCGCCGAGCAACCGTAGTGACGCCGCCGGCGAGCGGGCCAGACCGGTCGGGCCGTGCGCCGGATCCTCGTCGGCGAGCGCCGAGAGCTCGATCAGCCGCCGGCGCATGCGCGGACGGCTCTGGCGACTCGGCGGTTCGCGGGCGTCGCCGAGCAGGATCCCGAGCAGCGCGATCGCAATCTCCAGCGCCCGGCGCTGGACCCGCGCCGGCCCGAGGGCCGGGACCGAGATCACAGCCAAGCGGTGGATCGGGCTCGCGTGCCGCCGACCTCCCGGCGCCGTCTCAGCCCTCCGTGAGGAGTTCGCAGTCCCAGTCCTCGCGCGGCAGGCCGATGGACGGCTTCGATGACCTTCTCGGCGCAGGCGCTCCACCAGACCTCGGTGACCACCGGGACCCGCCAGTCGCCGTCGGATAGAACTCTCCGAGGTCACCGCCCACCTTCCGTCGCGGCCTCGGCCACTTCGCTCGCGCCCGGGACGGCGATCAGCCGACTGCGTCCGCGGCCTGGTCTCCGTGGCTGGCCTCCCGCTGTGTCTCGCCGCTCCCGGCTGGCACGTGCTGCGAGGTGATGATCGCTTCGGCACCGCCGGCAACTGCCGCGAGCACATATCGATCGCCAGGATCGCTGTCCATCGAAACCTCAAGCGCCTCGATCGCTTCCTCGCTGACCGATGCCTCCTCGAAGGCGGAGCGCATCAACGAAGCTATCTGGCTCTCGCCCTGGACGAGGTGGAGAAGTCTTGCCGGGTCCGCTTCGCTGCCCCCTTCGCGTGAGAGCAGTAGTCAATTGGAGAGCTCTGGCGAGACGCTCCGATCGGGGCGGACGATCTCGATCTCCCGCCGGTCACCGCCGGCGTGGCGGATCGTCACCTCAGCGGAGATCCGGACGCCCTCCGCGACCAGGCGGCCGCCCACCACCTCCGGCCACTCGATGAACGAGATCGCGTCCGGCGTCAGATAGTCGTCGAGCAGCCCCGGCTCCTCGAGCGACAGGTCCTCGAGCCGATACAGATCGAGGTGCGAGACCCAGAGATCGTCGCCGGCCGGGTATCGCCTGCCGATCGTGAACGTGGGCGAGACGATCTGCTCGGAGACCCCGAGGGCCCGTCCCGCGCCGCGGATCAGGGTTGTCTTGCCGGCGCCGAGCTCGCCCTTGACGAGGACCACGTCGCCGGGCCCGAGCCTGGCCGCGATCCTGGCGCCGACCTCATCGGTCGCACCGGGGCTCTCGGTGTGAATGGCGCTCAACCGAAGAGGTCGAGCTGGCTGACGGGATCCGCCTGGGCCGGAAGCGTGTCATCCTCGACCGTCGCCATCGGCAGCGGCTCTTCGAGCAGGGCCTGAAGCCGGACGAAGTCCTCTCGCAGCGCCTCGAGGGTGGCGGGCGTCCGCAGCGCCGCCGCCGGATGAAACAGGGGCATGACGAACACCGTCCGGCCGGCGATCTCGTGGATCTGTGGCGTGCCCCGGACGCGAGTGATCCCCACGGGGTTGCCGGTGATCCGCTTGGTCGCGAAGTTTCCGAGGGTCGCGATCACGTGCGGCTCGATCAGCTGAATCTGGCGCTCGAGGTACGGCCAGCAGGCGGCGATCTCGTCCGGAAGCGGGTCGCGGTTCCCCGGAGGCCGGCTCTTCAGGACGTTGGCGATGAAGACGTCGTCGCGCGTGAGCCCGATCCCCCCCAGCAGCTCGGTGAGCAGCTGGCCCGCGCGGCCGACGAAGGGCAGGCCCTGGCGGTCCTCCTCGGCCCCGGGCGCCTCGCCGATGAACATCAGGCGGGCGTTTGCGTCGCCGGCCCCGAAAACGGCCTTGGTCCGGGTCTCGTGAAGCGGGCAGCGATCGCAGTGCGCCACCTCCCGGTAAACCTCGATCAGCGCTTCCCGGCGCTCGAGCGTCGTCTCGGTCATCCGCCTCGGCCCCGCCCTCGCGCTCGCCGCCGACCCTCCTTGAAGCGGGACTTGGTGTCCGCCCGGAGCCTCTCGTTGGCGCGCTCCCGCCTGCGAAGCTCCCCGCCGGTCTTCGCCAGGCGCATCGGAGCCGCCTGGGCCGAGTAGACGCGCTCCGTCGCCTCCGACCCGCAGGCTCGGCACTCGACCTTGGCCGTACCGGCTGCCACCAGCGCCTCGAACTCCCCCCCGCAGTCGCAACAGCGGAACTCGTAGATCGGCACGACGCGATGGTACCCGCGTTGCCGGAGCGTACCCCCGAGTAAACTTCGGCTCACGCCGCGACCCCGTGAGGGCGTGGACAGCCGGCCTCGGCCGGCATTTCATTTCGATGACAGCAGGCCGTCTGGTATCTCGATGAGGGAACTGGAACGGGATCTCCCGACCAGCAGCGCGCCCCGGGGCGGGCGTGAGTCTGCCGTGCCGGCGCTTGCGGTGATCGGCGCCGGCCGGGTCGGCAACACGATGCACCGAGCCTGCTCGGCGGCCGGCCTGGAGGTTCGGCTGGCCGGACGCGAAGACGCGCTTGCGGCGTGCCGCGCCAGCGAGGCCGCATTGCTGTGCGTGCCTGACGCCGAGATCCCGGCCGCCGCCCGGGCGATCGCCGAGGCCATTCCGCCGCTTCGCTTCGTCGGCCACACCAGCGGCGCCACCCGCCTGGAGGCCCTGGCCGCGTGCTCGGATCGCGGCGCGGCGACCTTCTCCGTTCACCCGCTGCAGACGATCCCCGACGGCTCGGCCGAGCTCACCGGCGCGCCTTGTGCAATCGCCGGCAGAAACGCGAGCGCGGAGGGTCTGGCGCTCAAGCTCGCCGAGGCGCTCGAGATGCGACCGTTCGCCGTCGCCGAGGAGCGGCGGGCCGCATACCACGCGGCGGCCTCGATGGCGTCGAACTTCCTCGTCGCCCTCGAGGAGTCGGCGGCCGGCCTGCTCGCCGAGGCCGGCGTCGCGGACGCCCGCGAGCTCCTGGCGCCACTGGTGTTGCGAACCGCGGCGAACTGGGCTGAGCGCGGCGCCGATGCCCTCACCGGCCCGATCGCGCGCGGCGATCGGGAGACCATCGCGCGTCACACCGAGGCGATCCGGGAGCTGGCGCCGGAGCTGCTGCCCGTCTACGAGGCGCTCGCGGCGCGCACGGCCGAGCTCGCCGCGCCGGAGGAGCGCCGATGACCAGGGTGCTGCGCACCAAGGCCGAGCTGGGTGCGGCGCTCGACGCGGATCGCCGCGCCGGACGGACGATCGGCCTCGTGCCGACGATGGGCGCCCTGCACGCCGGGCACCTGGCGCTGCTCGCCGAGGCTCGCCGGCGCTGCGATCTGGTCGTCATGAGCCTGTTCGTCAACCCGGCGCAGTTCCGCCCCGGCGAGGACCTCGCCGGCTATCCGCGCGACGAGGCCGGGGACCTGGCGCTGGCGGAGTCCGAGGGGGTCGACATCGTCTACACCCCGGACGAGTCGGAGGTCTATCCCGATGGCTTTGCGACCGCGGTCGAGGTGACGGGTCTGACCGAAGTCCTCGATGGCGCGCCCGAGCGCCGCGGCCCCGAGCACTTTCGAGGCGTGACGACGGTGGTCGCCAAGCTCCTCAACACGGTGCGGCCAGAGCTGGCGTTCCTTGGTCAGAAGGACGCCCAGCAGGCGGTGGTGATCAAGCGGATGGTCCGGGATCTCGACTTCCCGGTCCAGATCGTCATCGTGCCGACGGTGCGCGAGCCGGACGGCCTGGCGATGAGCTCGCGCAACGCCTACCTGGAGCCGGACGAGCGCGCCCGTGCGGCCGCGCTTCACCGCGCCCTGGCCGCTGCGGCGCGGGCCGCGGAGTCGGGCGCCTCGCCGGCCGAGGCGCTGGCCGCGGCGCACAAGGAGCTCGCCGCCGCGGGAATCGAGCCCGAGTACCTCGAGGCGCGAGACGCCGAGACGCTCGAGCCGGTGAACAGCTTCAACGGACGGCCGGTGCTGGTCGCCGTCGCCGCGCGGCTGGGCAAGGCGCGGCTAATCGACAACGTCCTGATCTAGTGGGCCGGAGAGGAATCGATGCAGAGACAGATGTTGAAATCCAAGATCCACCGGGCGACGGTCACCGGCTGTGATCCTGACTACGTCGGCTCGATCACGCTCGACCCCGAGCTCATGCGCCAAGCCGACCTGCTGGTCAACGAGCAGGTGCACGTCTGGGACATCGACAACGGGGCGCGCTTCGTCACCTACGCGATCGCGGGCGAGCCGGGCTCCGGCGTGGTGCGGGTCAACGGCGCCGCCGCACGGCTCGTCAATGCCGGCGACAAGGTGATCGTCGCCTCGTTCGCCGCCTACGGCGAGCGGGAGCTCGACTCCTACGCCCCGGTGGTCGCGCACGTGGACGAGCGCAACGCGATCGCTCGCGTCGACTCGCACCCGGAGGTGCTGCTCGACTCGCCGCTTGCCTCGGAGGCATCGCTATGAGCACAGAGCGAGACAAGGTGACGGTGCCGGGCCTGGCGGAGATGAAGCTCAACGCCGAGCCGATCGTGATGGTCACGGCCTACGACTTCCCGTCGGCCGAAATCGCCGAGCAGGCGGGGGTGGATCTGGTCCTGGTCGGCGACACCGCGGCCATGACCATGCTCGGCCACTCGTCCACCACCCCGGTGAGCCTGGACGAGATGCTCGTCCTCGCCCGCGCCGTTCGCCGCGGGCTGCGCACGCCGCTCCTGGTGGGCGACCTGCCGTTCGGCACCTACGAGCGCTCGAACGAGCAGGCGGTCGAGACCGCGACGCGGTACGTCAAGGAGGCGGGCTGCGACGTCGTCAAGCTCGAGCGCGGCGGGGTCTCGGTCGAGCGCGCGAAGGCGATCATCGACGCCGGCGTGCCGGTGATGGGCCACGTCGGCCTCACACCGCAGACGGCGACCGCGCTCGGCGGCTTCAGGGCCCAGGAAGGACGGCCGACCAGGCCGCGCAGATCGCCGAGGAGGCTCACGCGCTCGAGGCCGCCGGCTGCTTCGCGATCGTCTTCGAGGCGATCCCGGCGCCGATCTCCGAGCTCTTGGTGCGCACCCTGCGGGTGCCGGTGATCGGCATCGGAGCAGGGCCCTCGACAGACGGCCAGGTGCTCGTCTGGCACGACCTGCTCGGGATTTACGGCGGCCACACGCCGAAGTTCGTCAAACGCTACGCGGAGCTCCGCGAGCAGATGGTGAGCGCCGTCGGCGAGTACGCGCGCGAGGTGCGAACGCGCGCGTTCCCCGACGCCGAGCACAGCTACACGATCGACGAGGGCGAGCTGGAGGCGTTTCGCCGCTACCTCGACCACGCCGCCAGAGACACCTTCGGCGGCGACTGGTCGGCGACCGAGATCTAGCCCGCCAGAAACCGTTCACCCAGAGGAACCCCTGGTAACCGGGCGAATCCGTCGGTGTATCTGATTGTAACGATCCGCACGAATGGAGTGCGGACATGCTTCGCACGAAAGGCGAGGTGGCGGAAATGGAGATGGTCAAGAAGCTCGAGCCTCTGGCTCTGGTCCTGCTGATCGTCGCGGGCCTCAACTGGGCGATCGTCGCCCTGTTCGACACCAACGTGATCACCGAGGTGTTCGGGACGGGGACCTTCACCGACGTCGTCTACGTCGTTTTCGGCGTCTCGGCGCTGATGCTGATCCCGCGGCTGATGGAGGAGCTCCATCTCGGCCGGGGTCCGCACCCCCGCGGCGTCTGACGTACCGAAGGGCACACACACGCGAAGCGGGCCGCGCGCGAGCGCGGCCCGCGTCGTATTACGGTGGTTGGGTGCCGGTACACACGACCGAGCTCGACCTGTCGACGAACGGCGACTCCGATGTCGTCGACATTACCCGCGACGTCCAGGTGGCGGTCGAGGCCAGTGGCGTCGCCGAGGGCCAGGCGAACGCGTTCGTCAGGGGCTCGACGGCGGCGATCACGACGATGGAGTACGAACCCGGCGGCGTCCACGATCTCCAGGCGCTGCTGGAGCGGCTGGTGCCCCGCCACGGCGACTACGCGCACAATCGCCTGAACCACGACACGAACAGCCACGCCCATCAGCGCGCGTCGCTGATCGGGCCGGCCGAGGCGGTCCCGGTGACCGGCGGCCGGCTGGCGCTCGGCACCTGGCAGCAGCTGGTGCTGATCGACTTCGACGACCGGCCGCGGCGGCGGACGGTCGTCATCCAGGTGGTCGACTGACCCCGAGCGCAGCCCGGACGGCATCGGCCGCCGGGGCGATTTCGGAGTCGAGCCGGGCGAGGAGCTCCCGCCAGCTCTCGTGCGCCTCACACACCGAGGCCACCCGCGCCGCGCCGCCCTGGACGTCTCCTCCCGCAGCGATCCCGAGCCCGGCCCAGAAGGAAAGCTCGACGTTCGCCGGCGCGGCCTCGGCCGCGCGGACATAGAGCTCCGCGGCCTCCGCGTGCCGTCCCTCGCCGGCGAGGCTGTCTGCGCGGTCGGCCAGCTCGTAGGCGTCGTGGAGGTCGAGCAGCCTGCGCAACTCGTCGAGCGGCGCAGTGTGATCCTCGACCCGCAGCTCGACCGAACGGCGCCACGGGTCTCCGTCGCCGGGGACGACCAGGAGGGCCGCCGACTGCCGTCCACGGACGTCGCCGCCCGCCGCCTCCCCTGCGTCGAGCGAGCCCAGCAGTCGCCACGCAAGTGAGCCGCTGGAGGCTGCAAACGTCGCGGCCATCTCGGGCCAGACCCGCGGCGAGGCCATCATGTTCGCCTGGGCGGAGAAGCCCGCCCCCTGCACGTGCCCGGCGTCGGGAATGCAGCCCTCGCCGGTGTGGACGGCGGTCCGCGCCGCCGAATCGACCACCGCCACCTGTCGAAACCGGGCCGAGGGGTCGACGGCCAGCTCCGCCTGCAGCGCCTCGGGCGGGGCCTCCCCGGCGGCGAGGCGCCTCAGCAGCCGAGGCCCATAGGCCGGCTCCGCGATCGACTGCGTCGCGACGGCACCCACGCCCGTCTCCGCCCAGGTGACGATCGAGCCCACCGAGAACCAGTGCGACTGGACGGCGACGCCCAGCTCGCCGGTGTCCGGGTCGCGTGCGACCAGCGAGTACGTCACGGCTGGTGGAACTCGATCTCGCGGATCACCTTCGCCGGCGCTCCCGCGGCGATCGTCCCTCCGGGGATGTCCTTGGTGACGACCGAGTTCGCGCCGATCACCGCGCGGTCGCCGATCTCGACCCCGCCGGTGACCACGCAGTTGACCCCGAACCAGACGTTGGAGCCGATCTTCACCGGCCCGCGCGGCTCGAAGCCCTGCCAGGTGATCGGCCTCGTCGGGTCGTCGTACCGGTGGTCCGAGTCGCCGACGAAACAGCCGTTGGCGAACATCACGTGGTCGCCGATCTCGATCCGCTCGAGGGCGGCGAGCATCGTTTCGCGGTTGAGGAAGCATCCCTGGCCGATCGTGATCCGAGCCTCGGGCCCGAGCGTGAGCCAGCAGCCAGGCTCGAACAGGGTCCCCTCCCCCACCACCAGCCGGCCGGAGTCGAGCGCCTCCAGGACCTCCCCCTCGACCGGCATGCGGATGTAGAAGCCGCCCCGCGCGGCGTGCCGCTGGATCCGAAAGCGGCGCCGCAGCCGCCGGTTGCGCTCATACCAGCGCCGCTTGATCCACCAGGTTCTCCAGGCGCCGAGGTCGGCCATCGCCGCATTGTCGTATCAGGAGCGTCGGCGCAAGGCTTCGCCCACTCCTGGGAGATCCCGCTCGGGCGCCGAACCCGTAGATGCATGGAGCCCGCGGGCCGTCACCTGGCGGCGCTTTGCCGCGAGATCGTCAGAGTCGCTCTGCGCATGCACGCGCAGCAGCGAGAGCTCGACGTGCACGGAAAGCGCCTGGCCTTGCTCGAGTCCGCAGTCGCGGACGTCGCAACGAGTGCCAAACCGGCGCCGTTGCAGATCCGGCGCAGCGAACCGACGAAGGCGGAGACCCTGACCAACAGCTTCGAGGCGCGGCTGGCAGCGCGCCCCGACGAGGGCGACGCACCAGGCCTCTAGCTCGAGAGGTCAGGCCTCTCCTAGGCGGCGACCGGCTCGCGGCGCTTGCGGCTCGTCCGGCGTGGCTTCGGAGCCGGCTCGGACGCCTCGACCAGCTTCCGCAGGAAGTTCCCGGTGTAGGACCCCGGCGTCCCCGCGACCTGCTCGGGCGTCCCGGTCGCGACCAGCTCGCCGCCCGCGTCTCCTCCCTCGGGGCCGAGGTCGATGATCCGGTCGGCGGACTTGATCACGTCGAGGTTGTGCTCGATCACGACCACGGTGTTGCCCTGTTCGACCAGCCGGTCGAGCATCTCCAGCAGCCGCTCGACGTCGGCGAAGTGAAGCCCGGTGGTCGGCTCGTCGAGGATGTAGAGGGTCTGGCCGGTCGCCACCTTGGAGAGCTCGGTCGCGAGCTTCACCCGCTGGGCCTCGCCTCCGGAGAGCTGAGTCGCGGGCTGGCCGAGGCGGATGTAGTCGAGCCCGACGTCGTGCAGTGTCTGAAGGCGGCGCTTGATCTTCGGGATCTCGGAGAAGAACTCGACCGCCTCGCCGACCGACATGTCGAGCACGTCGGCGATCGACTTGCCCTTGAACCGCACCTCGAGGGTCTCGCGGTTGTAGCGCCGGCCGTGGCACTGCTCGCAGGGCACGTAGACGTCCGGCAGGAAGTGCATCTCGATCTTGATCTGCCCGTCGCCGCGACAGACCTCGCAGCGCCCGCCCTTGACGTTGAACGAGAACCGGCCGGGCTTGTAGCCGCGGGCGCGGGCCTCGCGGGTCCCGGCGTAGAGCTTGCGGATGTGGTCGAAGACGCCGGTGTAGGTCGCCGGGTTGGAGCGCGGGGTGCGCCCGATCGGCGACTGGTCGATGGCGATGATCTTGTCGATCGCGTCGATGCCCTCGATCCGGTCGTGCGAGCCGGGGCGCATCCGCGCCCGGTGCAGGCGATTGGCGACCGCCGGGTAGACGATCTCGTTCACCAGCGTCGACTTGCCCGAGCCCGAGACGCCGGTGACGGCGCAGAACACACCGAGCGGGAAGGCGACGTCGATCCCCTTGAGGTTGTGCTGGCGCGCCCCGCGGACCACCAGCTCTCCGGTCGGCGTGCGGCGGTGCTCCCGAACGGGGATCGAGCGCTCGCCGGCGAGGAACTCGCCGGTGATCGAGCCCGGGGTGCGCTCGACGTCCGCGGGCGTGCCCTCCGCCACGATCTCGCCGCCGAATTCCCCGGCACCGGGCCCGAGGTCGATCAGGTGGTCGGCGGCCCGGATCGTGCCCTCGTCGTGCTCCACCACGATCACCGTGTTGCCGATGTCGCGTAGCCGCTCGAGCGTCTCGATCAGCCGCTTGTTGTCGCGCTGGTGCAGGCCGATCGAGGGCTCGTCCAGGATGTAGAGGACGCCGACCAGGCTGGAGCCGATCTGGGTGGCGAGCCGGATCCGCTGCGCCTCCCCGCCCGACAACGTGGTCGCCGAGCGCTCCAGCGACAGGTAGCCGATCCCCACCGAGTCCAGGAAGCGCAGCCGCTCGGCGATCTCCCGCACGATCAGCCGCGCGATCGCGCGCTCGGTCTCGGTCAGCTCGAGCGCCTCGATCCAGTCCAGCGCGGCCCGGGCCGACATCCGCGTGTACTCATGGATGTTCAGGCCGCCCACCGTCACCGCGAGGCTCTCCGGGCGCAGCCTGGCGCCGTGGCACTCCGGGCACGGCTGCAACGCCATCAGCGACTCCACCCGCTCGCGGGTGTTCTCGGAGTCGGTCTGCTCGTAGCGCTTCTGGAGGCTGTTCAGCATGCCGTCGAAGCGCACCGTGTACGTGCGCCGGCGTCCGAACCGGTTGCGGTAGGAGATCGTGTGGCGCTGGTCGCCCGTTCCCTCGAGCAACAGTTCGCGGTCCTCCAGCGGCAGGTCGCGCCACGGAACGTCGACGTCGATGCCGTTCGCTTCGGCGACCGCCTCCAGCAGCCTGCGGTGATAGACCGACGCCGCCTTCGTCCACGGCTCGAGTGCCCCCTCGGAGATCGACAGGGTCGGGTCGGGGACGATCAGCTCAGGGTCGATCACCCGCTGGAAGCCGAGCCCGTGGCACCGCGGGCAGCAGCCGTGCGGGGAGTTGAAGGAGAAGATCCGCGGCTCGAGCTCCGGCATCGAGGTGCCGCAGTTCAGGCAGGCGAACTTCTCGCTGTAGAGGGTGCGCTCCCCCGTGTCGACGTCCTCGACCTCGACCAGCCCCTCGGCGAGCTGGGAGGCCGCCTCCAGCGACTCCGAGAGTCGCTTTCGCACGCCCTCCTTCATCACCAGCCGGTCGACGACGACCGAGATGTCGTGCTTGAACTTCTTGTCGAGCTCGATCTGCTCGTCGAGCCGGCGCAGCTCGCCGTCGACGGCCGCCCGGGCGTAGCCCTGGGCGCGCATCTCCTCGAACAGCTTTCCGTACTCCCCCTTGCGCCCGCGGACGACCGGTGCCATGACCATGAACCTCGTCCCCTCCGGGAGGGTCATCACCCGGTCTGTGATCTGCTCGAGCGACTGGCCGGCGATCGGCTCGCCGCAGTTGTAACAGTGCGGGTGGCCGATCCTGGCCCAGAGCAGTCGCAGGTAGTCGTAGATCTCGGTCACGGTGCCGACCGTCGATCGCGGGTTGCGCGAGGTCGTCTTCTGATCGATCGAGATCGCCGGCGACAGGCCCTCGATCGAGTCGACGTCGGGCTTCTCCATCTGCCCGAGGAATTGGCGGGCGTACGCCGAGAGCGACTCGACGTAGCGCCGCTGGCCCTCGGCGTAGATGGTGTCGAAGGCGAGGCTCGACTTGCCCGAGCCGGAGAGCCCGGTGACCACCACGACCGCCTCGCGCGGGATCTCGAGATCGATGCCCTTGAGGTTGTGCGCTCGGGCACCGCTGATCACGATCTGGCCGGACGAGGACATCGTTCGGTCGATTGTAGGAGGGCGAACGGCTGTTCCCCCGGCGGCGGTCCGGGGTTACTCGCCCGCGAGGGCGATGACGTGATCCGCGACGGCGCCGGAATCGCCGAGCTCGAAGTCGGCGTCGAGCTTCGCGACGATCTCGTCGCGAGAGGCTCCCGCGAGGGCCATGTTCATCGCCACCAGGCGGGCGCCGGCCTCTTCGTCCGACCTCGGGGCGCCGTTTTCGGAGGCCGGCGGAGTTCCCTCGTCGGGCGGCGGGGCCGGCTCGGGGATGACGGGCGGCTCCGGCTCGGGCGTCGGCGGCGGCTCCGGCTCGGGGATGGCGGGCGGCTCGGGTTCGGGGACCGTCACCGGGCCGGGCTCGACCTCAGCCGCCGGCGAGGCGGCGTCCGTCGCTGCGAGCTTGCCCTGAAGCTCCTCGAAGGCGCTGCGGACCTCCTCCAGGCGCTCGTGCCCCTCGGCCTCGGCGCGGGCGCGGATCTCCTTCGCCTCCGCCTCCGCCTCGCGGACGATCTCGGCCGCCCGCCGCTCGGCTTCGTCGACCAGCGCCCGAACCCGGTCGGCCATCTCGCGAACGATCTGCTCTCCATCCATGGCGGCCAGATTACCGGCGGGGACGCGCCACGGTCGCGGCGGCGCGCGCGTGGCGGCGGACCTGCGCGTCGCTGAGCGAGCCGCCCGCCAGCTCGACGACGAACGCCGCCGTGCCGAAGCCGTGGTGCTGCCAGCCGACCGCCGTGCCGGGCAGGTACGGGTCGCAACCGTCTCGGTTTTCCAGGCCCGACAGCCGCGCGTAACGCCGCGCGACGCGGCGGGTGTCGTTGCATGGCACGAGGGTCTCGCCCCATGGCTGGTGGTACCAGATCGCGAGGTCGAAGCGAACGCGCCGGGAGAGCCGCCGCACCGCGCGAGACTCCGGCTCGGAGAACGGATGCGGCCCCGACTCGTAGCCCCCGTCGAGCGTCGGGTCGAAGTCGTGGCCGAAGTTGCGGTTGAGGTCGACGCCGTGGGCGTTGCCGCGGCTTGCGGCGGCGAGCCCGTCCGGATTGACCGTCTCGATCGTCCACAGGTCGATGCCTCGGAGGCGACCCGCGTAGCGCTCGCGCAGTCGCTTCACGATCCGGACCCCCTGCGGCTCATCACCATGGATCGAGCCGACCACGAGCACGTGCCGGACGGAGGCGGGATCGCCCGAGCGCTCGGCCACGATCGCGCGGCCGTCGACCGAGTGTCCTACGACCGATCCCGAGGCGCCGGGCGGAAGCGCAGCCAGTAGCGCCAGCGCGGCGGCAGCGCTCAAGTGAGGCGGAGCGAAGCGAAGCCGAGCCGCGCCGCCGTTGAGGCGCCTAGATCTGAAGCGCCTCGAGGTCACGGCGAAGCTCCTTGAGCTCGTCGCGGATCCGGGCCGCCTCCTCGAAGCGCAGTTCCTCGGCGGAGGCGAGCATCTCCTCCTCGAGCTCGACGATCACCTTCTCGAGCTGCTCGCGGCTCAGCGCTTCGCCGTCGCCCGTTCGCGCGCGTCGCCGGCGGCGCTCGGGCGTCACGCGCGACTCCATCGAGAGGAACTCGGCGATGTCGGAGATCCCCTTCTGGACCGTCTCCGGGGTGATCCCGTGCTCGCGGTTGTAGGCGAGCTGGATCTCGCGGCGGCGGTCGGTCTCGCGGATCGCGCTGCGCATCGCCTCGGTCTCCCTGTCCGCGTACATCAGCACCCGGCCGTTGACGTTCCGTGCCGCACGGCCGATCGTCTGGATCAGCGAGGTCTCGCCCCGCAGGAACCCCTCCTTGTCGGCATCGAGGACGGCGACCAGGGTGACCTCGGGGAGGTCGAGGCCCTCGCGCAGCAGGTTGACCCCGACGAGGACGTCGTATTCGCCCAGGCGCAGGTCGCGGATGATCTCGATCCGCTCCAGCGTGTCGACCTCGGAGTGCAGGTAGCGGACGCGGAAGCCGTGCTCGAGCAGGTAGCCGGTCAGGTCCTCGGCCATCTTCTTGGTCAGGGTCGTCACCAGGGTGCGCTCCTCACGCTCGACCCGGCGCCGGACCTCGTTCATCAGGTCGTCGATCTGGTTGCGGGTCTCGCGCACCTCGACCGCGGGATCGACGATCCCGGTCGGGCGCACGATCTGCTCGACGATCCGGCCCGAGGTCCCGCGCTCGAACTCCCCCGGGGTCGCCGAGACCATCACGAGCTGCGAGACCCGGGGCATGAACTCGTCGAACTTCAGCGGCCGGTTGTCGAGCGCGGACGGCAGCCGGAAACCGAAGTCGACGAGGGTCTGCTTGCGCGAGTGGTCGCCCTCGTACATGCCGCCGAGCTGCGGGATCGTCTGGTGCGACTCGTCGACGAAGCAGACGAAGTCGTCCGGGAAGTAGTCGATCAGCGTGTGCGGCGGCGAGCCCACCGGGCGGCCGTCGAGGATCCGCGAGTAGTTCTCGATCCCCGACGTGAAGCCGAGCTCCTTCATCATCTCGATGTCGTACCGGGTTCGCTGCTCGAGCCGGTGCGCCTCGAGCTCCTTGCCGCGCTCGCGAAACCAGGCCAGGCGCTCGTCGAGCTCGGCCTTGATCTCGACCACGGCGCGCTCGAGCGTCTCCTCCTCGGTCGCGTAGTGGCTCGCCGGCCAGACGGCGACGTGGTCGATCTGGTCGTACAGCTCGCCGGTGAGCGGGTCGAAGTGGTGAATCGACTCGATCTCGTCGCCGAACAGGTTCACCCGGTAGGCGGACTCGGCGTAGGCGGGGAAGATCTCGAGCACCTCGCCACGGGCGCGGAAGGTGCCGCGGGTGAGCGCCGTCTCGTTGCGCGTGTACTGCATCCCGATCAGCTTGCGAAACAGCGCCTCCCGCTCGATCCACTCGCCGACCTTGAAGAGCTGCATCTGGCGCTTGTAGAGCTCCGGGGATCCGATGCCGAAGATGCAGGAGACCGAGGCCACGATGACCACGTCCCGCCGCGCCAGCAGCGCCGCGGTGGCGGCGTGGCGCAGGCGGTCGATCTCGTCGTTGATCGCCGAGTCCTTCTCGATATAGAGGTCCTGCGCGGGGACGTATGCCTCGGGCTGGTAGTAGTCGTAGTAGCTGACGAAGTACTCGACCCGGTTCTCCGGGAAGAACTCCCGGAACTCGTTGCAGAGCTGGGCCGCGAGCGTCTTGTTGTGCGCGATCACCAGCGCCGGGCGCTGGACGCGCTCGATCACCCCGGCCATCGTGAACGTCTTGCCCGTCCCGGTGGCCCCGAGCAGGGTCAGGTAGTCCTCACCGGCATCGAGGCCTTGGGCGATGGAGTCGATCGCCTTCGGCTGGTCGGCGGTCGGCGTGTACGCGGGGTTGAGCTTGAACGCGGGCACCGAGTGAACATAGTGAAGCGGCCGGGTCGGTTGACCCGGCCGCTTCGCGCCGCGCCGGCCGTCAGCCCGACGGCCTGAGCTTCGGCCTCAGCACCTTGCTGACCGTGCGCTTGTTGCCGGCGAGGTCACGCACGGTCGCGGTCACCTTCAGCCTCAGCGTCCCGTTCGCGTCGAGCGACTTACGCAGGCTCGTCGGGAGCGTGAGCTTCACGGTCCGCCTGGCGCCTGCGCCGACCACGATCGGCTTCGCCTGCTTGGGTCTCGAATCAGTCGAGGACGGTCCCGCCTCGACTCCGTTCCAAGTCGTACGGGCCGGTTCCGTCGCTGGATCAGCGGCCACCCAAACGGCCCCCGGAAACGACGGAGGCCGGGCTTGCGGCCCGGCCTCCGAACGTCGCTCTACCTCCCCGGTCAGCTCCGGTCGATCAGCTTGAGCTGCTTGTGCTTCGTCACCTTGCTCTTGTCCTTGCGGCTGGTGCCGAGGACCGAGCGCAGGGTGATCGTGTTGCGGCGCTCCAGCTCCTTGCGGCACTGGAACCGGACCCGGGCACGGATGACCTTGCCCTTCTTCGCCTTCACGACCCGCTGGATCGGGAACGTGTAGCGGGTCCCGCCCTTGCTCTTGAGCGCGGTGGCGCGATCCCAGCACTTGCCGCGCTTGGAAACGCCGAAGCACTGGAGCTTGATGAACAGGTTGCGGCCATCGAACACGGCGCTGGCGTTGTTGGCGCCGCCGCCGTTACCACCGTTACCGCCGGTGTTGCCGCCGCCGCCATCGCCGCCGCCGCCGCCGCCACCGCCGCCGTCGTCGCCGTCGCTCTCATCGCGGGTCGCGATCAGCTCGACGTCGTCGTAGCCGACGGTGCCGCCGGGAATCACCTCGGCGCCATAGATGAACCGGGTGACCACTCGCAGCCGGTACTGGTGGCCGATCGTCAGCTGACTGGGCCTCAGCGTCACCAACGGCGCGTCGGTCCAGCTCGTTTCGGGCCGCAGCGACGACTCGTCGACCAACCGCAGCGACCTGCCGGCCGTCACGTCGACGAGCTCGAGCGAGTACTGGACGCTGTTGCCGGCCACCGACAGCAGCGCCCCGATGTCCGCCAGGTGGCTGACATGCACGACCAGGTCGGTCGCTTCCTCCCCGTTGACACCGGCGTACGTGAACACCGGGCTGCGCAGGACACCGCGTGACTCCGACGCGACTCCCGTCAACCCGAGGATCCCGGTGCGCAGGTAGCCGTCACCGGCGCCGGATGTCCCGCCACTCGAGACGAATCCATTGACCAGACCCGGACAGGTGAGCGGCGGTAGGCAGAGCCCGGTCGTGCCCTTGCCCTTCTCCCAGCCGCCGTCTCCGTTGACGAAACTGCGGGCGTCCAGGTTCGAGTGATACATCGCTTCGCCGCTCGCCGCGTTCGCCGCGGCCGGCACCGCAAGCAGTGCCAGGGCCGCGACCGCCGCAGCGGCAGCCTTTACTCCCCTAACCGTCCTCAAAATAGCCCTCCTAATTGTGTTTCCCCACTACCGCAAGACTAGGTAGTTCCGGCCGACCGTGCGCCGGTTCCATTACTCCATAGCGGGGATGCAAGCCGACCTGCGTCCTTCGACTGGCCGGCCGACCAATTCCTCGGCCGACATCCTCCCCGCCGATCGGGCTGCCGTCATACTCGCGCGGGGTGAACCACGGGCGCAGCCAATTGGTGGGAATGCTCGCGCTCCTGCTCGCCACGGCCGCGGCCCTGGCGCTCGCCGGGCCCGGCGGCCGCGAGCTTGCCCGCGGTGAGCCGAGCGACGAGGCAGACAGCCTCGCGCGCCTCAGCGTGGCGGCAACTCCGGCGGTCGCGCGCCGTGTGGAATCGCTCCGCGGGCTCGACTTTGACCGGGTACCTCGCGCCGAGGTGGTCAGCAGCGCCCGTCTCCGTCGGCTGACGCGGCGTGAGCTGCGAGAGTCGGGGCGACCGAAGGGACAGGCAGCCGACGAGGCCGTGGTGCGAATGGTCGGGCTGCTCGCGCCCGACGAACGCCTTGCCCCGGCGGCGACCGCCGGCAGCGATCTCGCGGCCGCCGCATATGACCCGAAGGCGGATCGCCTCTACGTGGTCAGGGACGCGGTGAGCGCGAATCGCGCCCTGGTCGAGTTCGTGCTCGCCCACGAGCTCACCCACGCGATCGAGGACTCCAACTTCGGGCTCGTCGACCCCAGCGAGGGCAGCGACGACCGCGCGCTGGCCGAGCTCGCCCTCGGGGAGGGAACCGCCACCGCGGTGATGATCGACTACGCGGCCGGCTACCTGAACCCGGCCGAGCTGCTTGCGGCGACCGCCGAGATCGACGATGACGCGGGGCCGGTCCCGGATTTCGTCGTCGACCAGCTCGAGTGGTCCTATCTCGCCGGACAGAGGTTCGTCGACTCCCTGCGCGAGCTGGCCCGCGGCTGGAAGCTGGTGAACTACGCGATCGAGTCGCGGCCGCCGGCGTCCACCGAGCAGATCCTGCACCCGCGGAGGTACATCCACGACGACCGGCCGGTGGAGGTCCGGATCGACGCGGCGGAGCTTCGCGCCCGGGGCTGGCGGCGCGCCGATTCGGGCGACGCCGGCGAGTTCGCGACCGCGCAGCTGCTCGCGGTCGGAGCGCCGCAGGCGATGGCCGAGCGGGCCGCGGCCGGCTGGGGCGGCGACCGCTACGAGCTCTGGCGCCGGGACGTCTCCCCCGCCGAATGCGCCGACCGCTGCGGGGACGACCTGGCGCTGGTGGTGCGCTGGCGCTGGGACACGGCCGGCGACGCGCGCGAGTTCGAGAGCGCCGCCGGCAGGTACGTGACCGGCGCGCTGGACGGCTCGGCCGTGTCGGCCGGCGCCTGGGGGCTCGCAGACGGGTCGGCGGCGGCGCTCAGCCGCGACGCCGACGCGACCACCCTCGTCCTGGCCCCGGACCTCGCCCTCGCGCGACAGGTCGCGGGTAGCGAGGATCCCGCCCGATGACCCACTCCCAGCGCCTGCTCGCAGCCTTCTTCACGCTCGCGGGCGCGATGCACTTCCTGCGCCGCCGGGAGTACGAGGCGATCGTCCCGCCCCCGCTTCCGGCCCGCGAGTGCGTGACGGTCAGCGGCGTCGCCGAGATCCTCGGTGGGCTGGCGGTGATCCCCGGTCCGACCCGCCGATTCGCCGGCTGGTGGCTGATCACGCTCCTGGTGGCGGTGTTCCCGGCCAACATCTACATGGCGCTGCGTCCCGACGAGGTCGCCAAGCGTGGGGTCGCCGCCGACCAGATCCCGCTCTGGCTGCTCTACCTGCGCCTGCCGATCCAGCCGCTGATCGCCTGGTGGGCCTGGCGAGCCGCGGCTCGCGGTTAGTGGAGCCTCGCAACGCTTCACCCAAGCGCTGCCCACTAGAGGCCGAGGTCGTCAAGCAGCCCGCCGGCCCCGTCGATGGCCGCGCCGGCGTCGTCGATCAGGGAGATCAGCTCGTCGATCGGCAACCGCGTCGCGACCTCGCGCAGACCCGAGGCGACGACCGAGCTGAGCGCCCCGGCGTTCTCGGCGTCGTCGATCGCCCGCACGACGCCGGCGCGGATCGCCGCCTCCAGGTCGGCCTCGCTGATCCCGTGCGCGGCTGCGAATTCGGCGCGGGCGTCGGCGTCTGGCAGGGCGACGATCAGCTCCTCGCGGCTGACGCCCAGCTCGCACGCGGCGCCGTCCAGGGCCGAGAGGAAGAACTGCTCGGCGTAGAGCTCGACGCTGTCCGGCGATCGCCACTCGCGCGGCTGACAGGGGTCGGCGACCGGCGTCGGCTCATAGGCGCTGCCTCCCGCGGCGAGGTAGGCGCCGACGAGCAGCGCCGAGGCGGCAACCGACGAGGCGATGAGCGCCCTCGGACTCATCCCAGGCGCCTCAACGGCGGCGCGCCTCCGCTTCGCCCTGCGGGCTCCGCGATCACAGCTCGATCCTCCGCTGGATCGCGATGGGGATCAAAGCGGCGAGCGCGAACGCGGCCGCGATCAGGAACGAGGCGCTGAACGCGTGCGTCGCGGCGGCGTCGATCTCGTCCTCGATCGCCGATCGCAGGTCGATCGTCTCCTGGCGCTCCTCCGGATCGGTCGGCAGGGGCTCGAACGCGGGGCCGATCACGGGCACCTTGTCGCCTTCCTCGGAGATCCGGTCGGCGATCCGCCCGGCCAGCTCGATCTTGCTGGTCGCCGGCAGCGGCGAATCGAGCAGCGCCGCCGTGCCGGCCTGCTCGGCGTGCTCCCGCTGGGTGACCAGGTCTGCGGTGAACACCGGGGTGAGGACGAGCAGCCCGACCACCACCCCGGCGTGGCGGGAGGCGATCGTCCAGCCACCGTGTATCGCCTGTGGCGAGCGTCCCTCGAGGGCCGCCTCGGTCAGCGCCGAGAGCGTGAGGGCGAGCCCGACGCCCACCAGCGCCTGGGGCGGAAGCGTCAAGAGCACGCTGGCGTCCGGCAGGAAGGCGAGTCCGGCGAGGCCGCCGGCGATCAGGATCACTCCGGCCGCCGCCCTCGCCTGCGCGCCCTCGATCCGGTCGGTGAGCGGCGCGGCGAGCAGGGCGCACACCGGCAGCGCGGTGACTGCGGCGGCGGCGGCGATCGGCGTCAGCCGCCAGCCCTCGATCAACAGCAGGACGACCAGGAACAGTGCCGCGGCGAGCGCGGCCGAGATCAGCGCCAGCGCGGCGTTTGCCGCCAGGTGCGGTCGCAGCAGCCGGGGCCGCGGGGTGGCCGCTTCGCGCTCGCGTCCGGCCGGGATCAAGATCGCCACGACCGCGATCGCCACCGGGAGCTGGACGAAGAAGATCGACTGCCACGAGATGAGCTCGGTGAGCAGGCCGCCGATTCCCGGCCCGAGCGCGGCGCCGGCCGCGCCGGCCGCCGCCCAGCTGAGCGCCGCGCGTCGCTCCGAGCCGCAGACCGCCGGGAGGAGCTCGAGCGCCGCGCACACGGCCGCCGCCCCACCGAGCGCCTGGACGCAGCGAGCGGCGATCAGGAGCCCGATGTCGTCGGCGAGGCCGCAGACGAGGCTGGCGCCGGCGAACACCAGCAGGCCGGCGGTGGTCAGACGCGCGGCGCCGATCCGCCCCGTCGCCATCGCCGCGGGCACGGCCGCCAGGGCGAGCGTCAGGTTGAAGGAGATCAGCACCCAGACCACCGCCGACACCGAGACGTCGAGCTCGCGATAGATGTCGGGCAGCGCCAGGACGACGATCGACGAGTCGGCGAGCACGAGACCGACGGCGACCGAGAGCGCGATCCGCAGGGACCGGGCGCTCATCGCTGGACGACCTCGATCCAGTCCCATGGCCGTCCGCAGAGCGTAGTCGCGCGGCTCGGCTCGACCGCGGTCAGCCGCGCCGCAGACGCCTCTGACCGAGCGAGTGCGAGCGATCCGGTCAGGTCGGGCGGCAGGTCGCTTCCGGGGTGAAGGTCCGCGCCGGAGGCCTCCACCTCGACGCTGTGGGACCCGGGTGCCAGCCGCGCCGAGCCGAGCAGGATCCAGCCGCCGCGATTCGAGAGCTGGCCGCGAACCGCGCCTTCCGGCTCGCCGTCGACCGCGGCGGCCAGCTCCCCCATTGCCGATCCCTCGAGCCAGATCGTGTACCCGCCCGCGCGCTCCACCCGGCCCGTGCGCTGGATCGGGTCGTCGCGCGGCCCGTCCACGACCAGCGGGGCGGGCAGCTCCGAGGCCAGCAGGCGGTCCCCGGGTCCGGCCGCCTCGGCCAGCCGGCGGACCGCGGCGCAGGAGGGCACGTCGATCGGCGAGCGCCCGTCGCCGAGCGGCAGGTCGTCGATCGGCGGCCCCGCATCGGGCGCGCGCTGCCAGACGTCGTAGTAGCCGCCGCTCGAGATGAGGCGATACTGCGCCGGCGGGCGGCTGGAGACCGGCGAGCGCCTGACGACCAGCGTCCGGTAGACGTTCAGCGCCGCGGGGTCGACGCGGTCGGTGTCGGCGGCGCCGCCCTTCGGCACCTCGCTTCCGTCGCGGAGCTCGATCGGCCGCCGGCGCAGCTCCGAGATCGATTCCGGATCGGCGTCGCGGAGGAAGTGCCGAGCCCCGTAGGGCGAGTACTCGGTGATCAGCGTCGGCCCCTGGCCCGCGATCCGCTCCGAGATCCGCTCGAGCTCGGCGAGCTGGCCGCGCGGCGCTAGGCTGACGTCGCGGTAGGCGAGCGCGTTCGACCAGGCGATCCCGCCGGCCACCGCGACTCCGACCGCGATCGCCGCCAGCGGGCGCTGGGATCTCGCCAGCCATCCGACTCCCAGCATGGCGGCGAACGGGATCGCCACCGAGGCGGTCGCGTAGGCCTTGCCCTCCACCCAGGGCGAGCCGAGGACCGCGATCAGCGCGCAGCCGGCGAGAATCCCGCCTACGAACAGCGGCGGCCCCAGGTCGCGGCGTCGCAGGGACCAGGCGATTCCCGCCCCGCGCGGCGATCACGGCGACCGCGATCAGGACCTCGGTCAACAGCTCGTCGCCGGGGCGAAGGCGGAAGTCGCCGGATCCCCAGATCCCGGCGAGCTGGATCGGGTCGAGCGGCCGGGCCAGGTTGCCCAGCGCGCTCGAATCGTCGAGCGGCGACGAGGTCGGGGGTCGCAGCCCACCGGCGAGCAGGGTCGGCAGCGCCAGCGCGGCGACGGAGACGACCACGGCCCCGGCGCGGAGCACCCCGCCGACCACATCCGTCCGCCTGATCAGGATCGCCGCGGCCGGGATCAGGATCGGCACCAGCCAGAGAACCGCGCCGGCGCTGAGGACCGCGATCAGCGCCGTCGCGGTCAGCGTCGGGGCCGCCAGCCGGGCTGCGGATCGCGGCCGTTCGAGCGCCCGGACCACCAGCGCGGCGGTCGAGGCGATCAACGCCGCGGCGGCGATCTCCTTCACGCCGCCCCAGAGGTAGTAGCCGAACAGCAGCGCCGGCACCGCGCCGACGAGCGCCGCAGCGGCCCGCAGCCTCGGCGAGGCGGCGAGCGGGGTGGCCAGCGACCACAGGCCGAGGCTCACCAGGGCGCCGAGGCAGGCCATGTAGGGCTGGATCAGCCAGGCCGGATCCGTGGCGAGCAGCTTCGCGCCGACGCCGAGGGGGACGAAGGCGCCGATCGGGTAGCCCTCGCCGATGTTGAGCGCGAGCGTGGCCTCGTAGGTCGACGGGGCGAGGCCGTCGAGGTCGCGGCCGTGCTCGATCACCCGATCGGTGAACGCGAGCCAGGTGGCGGTGTCGTCGAGCTTGATGAAGCCCGCGATCGTCGCTTCGCCGGACAGCACGATGGGCGCCGCGAAGATCGCGAAGGCGCCCACGGCCGCCGCCGCCGCCCAGGGCTCGATTGAGGGCCGGCGCCGCCGCAGCGCGAGCGCGATCCCGGCGATCGCGAGCGCCGCCACGACCGGGGTCGTAAGGCCGGCGGTGGCGTCGGTGAGGGTGAGGAACTGACCGATGACGACGACCAGCGCGTAGCCGACGACCGGCACCAGGGGTCCGTCGAGCCGGTCGCCCACGGCTGAGGCGACCAGCAGCCCGGCGCCGCCGCAAACCGCCAGGGCGACCACGGGGAACGCGACCCAGGCGACGAGCAGATCTGCCACCGAGTCTTCCGCCGTCTAGAGACCGAGGTCGTTCGCGTAGTTGTCGCGGTACTCCTCGGCCTTCTCGAGCACCTGCTCGACGTAGGCGCGGGTGTCGTCGAAGCGGATGTCGTCGAGCTCGAGCGACGAGCCGCCCCACTCGTCGACTCGCCCGCTGCCGGCGTTGTACCCCGCCAGCGCGGCGACCAGGTTGCCGTCGTACTGGTCGAGCAGCTCGCGCAGGTGGTACGTGCCGTAGCGGATGTTGATCTCGGGGTCGTCGAGGTCGGAGACCTCGAACGCGGTCCCGCCGCTCTTGTCCGCGATCGCCTGGGCGGTCTGCGGCGTCACCTGCATCAGCCCGAGCGCGCCCGCCTCCGAGGTCTGGCCCTCGACGAAGCGCGACTCGGCGTAGATCACCGCTGCGATCAGCGCCGGGTCGAGGTTCTTCTCCGCCGCCTGCTGGCGGATGACGTCATCGTGACGCAGGGGCAGCGTGACCTCCCGCAGCGCCTCCTCGACATCGATCCTGGAGACGATCAGCGCCGCCGCGGCCCCGAGGACGGCGACGATCACCAGCACCCGAACGCGGGTCATATCCGGCGCCTCAACGGCGGCGCGCCTCCGCCTCGCCCTTCGGGCTCCGCGATCACAGCTCCGCGAGCAGCTCGCCGAGCGCCGCCTCGAGATCTTCGATCGAGCCGTCGTTGACGATCACGTGGGTGGCCCGCGCGGCCTTCTCCTCCTGGGAGAGCTGACGCGCCGACCTCGTCTCGAGGTCCAGCGTCCCGCGCGCGCCGGCCCGCTCGACGCGCGCGTCGTCGGGGGCGACGATCGCGATCGTGGCGTCGAAGGTGTCGTCGAGGTCGGTCTCGAACAACAGCGGCACCTCGACCACCGCCAGCGCGGTGTCGTCCGGGAGCCCCGCCCGCCAGGCACCGATCTCCTCGCCGACCAGCGGGTGGAGCGTGGCCTCGAGCCATTCGAGCTCCTCGGGTCGTTCGAAGACGATCTGCGCGACCTTGGCGCGGTCGACGGTCCCGCCCGGGGCCACCTCCGGGCCCCAGCGGCCGACGAGGAGATCGCGGACGCGCTCGCTGGCGAGCAGGTCGTGCACGACCGCATCCGACGAGAGCGTCGCCGCGCCGAGTCGCTCGAGCGCTGCGAGGGCCTCGGACTTCCCGGCCGCGATCGCGCCGGTGAGGCCGATGAACCGCGCGGCGGACACCGCGCGGGCTAGCGCTCGCGGGCGCGACCGGCGCCGCGCCTGACCGGCTGCGAATCGTCGCCTGGCGTCGTCCTCAGCCGCCCGCATGGCGCTGCCATGCAGGCTCCCTGCGTCCTAGCCATGCTCGATTCTCGCTCGCCCAGGCACGACGCCACCCGCGCCCGAGAGCACTACTGGTCGCCGGACTCTGGCTCGCTGGGCGGTTGCTCGGCGGGCTCCTCTGGCTCGCCGGCGTCGGCCGCGGGGGCCTCCTGGACCTCGACGGCCGGGGCCTGCTCGGGCTCCGCCGCGGGCTCGGAGAAGACCTTCTCGGAGAGGTCGAGGTCGGGCACGCCCGCCTCGGGCTCGGGCGGCGGCTGGTTGCCGGGCTGGAGCTCGGGCGGGATCAGGTCGCGCAGCGGCAGGTTGTCGTTCGCCTGCGCGCGCTTGACGGAGAGCGAGATTCGGCGCCGCTCCTCGTCGATCTCGAGGATCCGCACCCAGACCTCCTGGCCGGGCTGGACGACCTCGCCAGGGGTCTCGACGTGGTGCTCGGCGAGCTCGGAGATGTGGACCAAGCCCTCGACCCCGGGCACGATCTCGACGAAGGCGCCGAACGCGACCACCTTGGTGACCTTGCCCTCGAGGATGTCGCCCGGCTTGTACTCGTTGAGGACCGTCTGCCACGGGTCCTCCTGGGTCTGCTTGAGCCCGAGCGAGATCCGCTGCCGGTCGCGGTCGATGTCGAGCACCTTGACCCTGACGGTCTCGCCGATCGACAGCACCTCCGAAGGATGGTTGACGTGGCTCCAGGAGAGCTCGGAGATGTGGATCAGGCCGTCGATGCCCTCGAGGTCGACGAAGGCGCCGAAGTCGACGATGTTGGAGATCTTGCCCTCGACGACCTGACCAGGCTGCAGGCGCCCGAGGATCTGCTCGCGGACCTCCTTCCGCTCCTCCTCGAGCACCGCGCGGCGCGAGAGGACGACGTTGTTGCGCGAGCGGTTGAGCTCGATCACCTTGCACTCGAGCGTCTGGCCCTTGAACTCGTCGAGGTTGTGTACGCGGCGGATGTCGACCAGCGACGCCGGCAGGAATCCGCGCACGCCGAGGTCGAGGATGAGGCCGCCCTTGACGACCTCGATCACGGTGCCCTCGACCGGCTCACCGGACTCGGCCGCCGCCTCGATCCGGCGCCAGGCCTTCTCGAACCGGGCGCGCTTCTTCGACAGCAGCAGCCGCCCCTCCTGGTCCTCCTTGGTGAGCACCAGGGCGTCGACCTGCTCGCCGAGCGAGACCTCCTCCGCCGGGTCGACCGAGCGGCGGATCGAGAGCTCGTGCGCCTGGATGACGCCCTCGGACTTGTAGCCGATGTCGACCAGGACCTCGTCCTTGTCGATCCTGACCACGGACCCGGAGACGACGTCGCCCTCCTCGAAGGGCTTGATCGTCGCGTCGTAGTTGGGGACGAGCTTGCCGTCGACCTCGATCAGGAGGTCGGTGGGGCCACCGTTCGCGGGCGCCTGGGGCGCACTGGTCGGCGCCGCCTGGGCAGCGTCAGTCGTTGTGTCGGTCGCGGACACGGACGGCCGATGATAGGGAAAGCCGCCGCCCGCGTGGGGTCGGGCGGTACGCTCGGCACCCGAATGCCACGGCGCAATACCAAGCGCGGTCCCGAGCGCACGCCACTGGGCGGCGACCACGACGTCCTGATCTGCGGCGCGAGCTTCGCCGGCCTCGCCGTCGCCCGAGAGCTGGCCGGAACAGGTGCGCGCGTGCTGGTGATCGACCGCTACGAGATCGGCGAGCGCCAGACGTCCGCGTGCGCGGCGCCGACCGAATGGCTCGGGGCGATGGGCGTCGCCGACTCGATGCGCCAGACGTTCGACACGCTGGTCGTCAACACGCCCCATGGCACGGCGCGGTTTCGCCTCCCGTGGACGTTTTCGACCTTCGACTACCGCGAGCTCTGCGCCTTGCTCTGGAACCAGTGCGAGGCGGAGTTCGAGACCGCCAAGGTCGAGGGCCGCAGCGACACCACCGTGCACACCGACCGCGGAGACCTGGCCGCGCCGATCCTCGTCGACGCGCTCGGCTGGAAGCGGGTGCTCGACGGCAACGCCTATCAGCCGCCCGACGCGCCGCTCTCCCGCGGGCTCGAGGTGCACCCCCACGGCTCGGGCGAGGAGCTCGAGATCTGGATCGACCCCTCCTACGTCCCCGCGGGCTACTCGTGGAGCTTTCCGGCCGCGAACGAGGTGCGGGTCGGGGTCGGCTCGTTCGACCCCAGGTTTCACGTCAAGGAGCCCACCGTCCGCCTCGCCGCGGACCTCGATCGCGACGCCGTCCGCTACCAGGGCAACTGGATCCCGCACAAGCTTCGCCCGGCGACCGCCGACGGCATCTTCTTCGTCGGCGATTCGGCCGGCCACTGCCTGCCGCTGACCGCCGAGGGGATCCGGACCGCCTTCTACTTCGGGATCGCGTGCGGCCGCGAGCTGCGCCGGGTGCTCGAGGGCCGGACCGGCGTCGAGACGGCGCTGCGCCGCTACGCCGCCTTCTCGGACTCACACGACTGGCAGTTCAAGTGGATGCTCCGCGTCCAGCGGCTGGTGCCCCGGGTCCCGCCCCGGCTGCTCGCGCTCTCGCTGCGCGGCATGGAGCGGGGCTCGTTCGTCGACTGGTCGTTCGGCCACTACCTGCGGATCGCCCATCCGAGCTTTGCGGCGACGCCGATTGCGCCCGCGGCCGCTCCGCTCGTCGAAGCCGCGGCCTAGCGGACGATCAGCGCCGTCCCAGCGAGCAATAGGGCCACCCCGGCGACACGTGAGGCGTCGATCGGCTGCTGCTCGAGCCCCAGGATCCCGAGCCGGTCGATGATCACCGAGAGCGTCAGCTGGCCGGTGATCGTCGCCGCGGCCACGCCGCCGGCGCCGATCGTCCCCACGGTCTTCAGCGCCGTGTAGACGTAGGCGGCGCCGAGCGCGCCGCCGATCAGGTAGTACCAGCGCACGTCGAAGGTCGAGGCGAGTCCGTTCGCCTGCCCCGAGATGACGAGGATCGCGGCCAGCAGCAGTGTCCCCACGGCGAACGAGACCAACGCCGCGGCGACCGAACCGGTCGCCTTGCCGAGCCCGGCGTTGATCGGCGCCTGCAGGGCGATCAGCCCACCCGTGAGCGCCATCAGCACTACCGCTAAGCCCCTGTCCATCGGCTGCCGATGGTAAGCGCCGATCGCGATCGGCGTGACCTCCGTCCTTTCCCCGGTCCCGGCCGTAATTACGAGTGGATGGATGTGTTGAAGCACCGAAGGGGCTAGCTACCGTCTTCGGCGCGTCAGCCGACCGGGACAGGACATGAACCGAGAGTCGAGAATGCAGCCGCTCGCCAGAGCGGTGCTGCGCACCCAGCCCGACCGCCGTCTGGTGGCGCTCGCCCGGGAGGGGCGAGATTCGGCGTTCGACGAGATCGTCCGCCGTTACCGGCCCGGGCTGGTCGCGTACGCGGCCGCGTACGCACCGCGCGACAGCGCCGAGGACGTCGTCCAGGACGGCCTGGCGGCGGCCTGGCGGGCGCTGCGGGAATCGGAGACGGAGATCCAGTTGAAGCCGTGGCTCTACACAATCATCCGCAACCGGGCACTGAACGCCCGCCGCGACGCCCGCCCGCACGAGCCGCTGGACGAGGAGATCGACGGCGTGCGTCGGCCCGACGAGATCGCCCTCACCAACGAGGAGCTCGGTCGCGCGGTCGCCGCGGTCAACGCGCTGCCGGAGGCACAGCGCCGGGCGCTGGTCCGCAGCGCGCTCGATGGACGCACGCACGACCAGATCGCGGCCGAGCTCGGCTCGACGCCCGGCGCGGTCGGCCAGCTCGTGTTCCGGGCCCGGGCCGGGCTGCGCCACGGGCTCGGGTTGCTGATCCCCCTCCCGCTCCTGCGTCTGCTGCTCGAGCCGGGAGCGGAAGCCGCGGCCGGCGCGGCCGGCGTCGGAGCGGCGGCGGCCGCAACCGGTGGCGGATCGATGCTCGCCAAGGGGGCGGCGATCGGCCTCGTCGGCGTGGTCGCGGCCGGATCCGGCATCGCGATCGAACGCTCGGGCAACTCGGACGCCAAGGACATCCCGGCCGCCGGTCGGAGCGTGGCAGACGACCCGCGCGATTCCGACGGGCAATCCGCGACCCCGACCACGTCGAGCGGCGAGACCGCGCTCGGCGGCGACCGCGGCGGCGAGGCATCGGCGCGACAACGGCAGCGGCCCCGGCTCGGCCTCGAGCGGGCCGAGCGCGAGCTCCGGGCCGGGTTCCGACTCGGTGCGCCCGACTCGAGCGGCTCGGGGCACTCGGGCTCTGGGGGCGCACGCAGACTCCGGTTCCGGCCACTCGGGCTCCGATCACTCGGGTCCGGCCACTCGGGCTCGGGCTCGGGCTCGGGTGAGCCCGAGGTCGAGCTCGAGGAGACGACCACGACCGTGGAAGAGCCCGAGGAACCCGAGGATCCGGAGGAGCTCGAGCCGGAGAGCTCGGGCCCGGGCAGCGGCTCGAGCCCGTCCAGCGGCTCGAGCGGGTCGGGCGGCTCGAGCGGGTCGGGCGGCTCGAGCGGCTCGGGCGGCTCCTCGGGACCCGGCTAGCGCCCGCTCACTTGGCGGCGAGCCAGTCCTCGCCGATGCCGATGTCGACCGCGAGCGGCGGGTCGAGCTCGTAGGCGTCGACCATCTCGCGGCGGACGATCTCGGCGGCCGCGTCCATCTCGGCCTCCGGGCCCTCGAAGAGGAGCTCGTCGTGGATCTGGAGCACCAGTCGCGTCTCGAGCCCGGCCGTCGGCCAGCGCGCGGGTGCAGCGCACCATCGCGAGCTTGATGATGTCGGCGGCCGTCCCCTGGATCACGGTGTTGACCGCGAGCCGCTCGCCGAGCCCGCGGCGCTGGCGGTTGCCCGAGCGCAACTCCGGGATGTTGCGGCGCCGGCCGAGCAGGGTGCGGACGTGCCCCTCCTTCTCGGCGCGGGCGATGGTCTCGTCGATGAACTTCCGAACGGCCGGGAAGCGCTCGAAGTAGCGGTCGATGTACTCCCCGGCCTCCTCGCGCTCGATCTGCAGCCGGTCGGCGAGCCCGAACGCCGAGAGCCCGTAGGCGATCCCGTAGTTGACCATCTTCGCCTTCGAGCGCTCCGAGGGGGTGATCGCCTCGGGGTCGGCGGCGCCGACGATGCCGGCGGCCGTGGCCGCGTGGACGTCCTCGCCGGACGCAAAGATCTCGCGCAGCACGTCCTCGCCGGCGACGTGGGCGAGCACCCGAAGCTCGACCTGGTTGTAGTCGGCCGACAGCAACCGGTTGCCTGGCTCGGCGACGAAGCACGAGCGGACCGGGCGTCCGACCTCGGATCGGATCGGGATGTTCTGCAGGTTCGGGTTCGTGCTCGAGAGCCGGCCGGTGGTGGCCGTGACCTGGTTGAAGGTCGTGTGGATGCGCCCGTCCTCGGGATCGACGAGCGTCGGCAGCGAGTCGAGGTAGGTGCTCTTCAGCTTCGTCAGCTCGCGCCAGCGCTCGATCTTGTCGATCACCGCGTGCTCGTCGCGGATCTGGGCGAGTACGCGCGCGTCGGTCGAGAACCCGGTCTTGCCGCGCCGCTTCTTGGTCAGCTTGAGCTCGTCGAACAGCACGGTCCCGAGTTGCTGCGGTGATCCGATCGTGAACTCGCGGCCGCAGAGGTCGTAGATCTCCCGCTCGAGGGTGTCGATCTGCTCCTCCATCCCGGCGCCGATCTCGGCCAGGCGCTCCGTGTCGAGCCGCAGGCCGATCCTCTCCATCGCGGCCAGCACCTCGATCAGCGGCATCTCGACCTCGTTCATCACCCGCTCGACGCCGAACTCGACCAGCCGCGGTCGCTGACGCTCGGCGAGCTCCCAGGTGAGGCGGGCGTCCACGGCGGGATCGCCCGCGGCGTCGCCCTCGGCCCCCTCCAGCGAGAGCTGTCCGTCGTCTGCCCCGGCCGGCGCGGCAGCCAGGCCGGCGTCGGCTGCGAGCTCGTTGAGCACGTACGTGCGCCGAGCTGGATCGATCAGGTAGGCGGCGATCATCGTGTCGTGCTTTAGGTCGAGAGCGCCCTGGTCGGCGGTGGCCAGCAAGCCGGTCCTCCCGCCTCCGCCGAGCCCCTTGGCGTCGTGGGCCATCAGGGGCCGGCCGCGGAGGTCGTCGACGAAGGCGGCAACGTCGAGCACGTCGCCGGCGACGACCTGCGCGCCGTCGGTGGCGCCGAACCGGTCCCGGGTCATGCCGAGGCCGATTGGGCCGTCCGCAAGGTCGGCGATGGAGCCCTCCTTCGCCTCCACCTCGATCGTCTCCTCCACCGCGCGCCCCGGCAGGACCTCGTCCCACTCCTCGTCGAGGCGCTGGATCACCGCCCGCAGCTCGAACTCGTTCGCGGCGTCACGCAGCTTCGACCGGTCGGGCGTCTGGCGAAGCTCGTCCCCGATCGCGATCGGCACCTCGACGTCGTAGACCATCGTCGCCAGCCGCTTCGAGATCCGCGCGTCCTCGGCGTGCTCGGTCAGGTTCTGCTTGCGCTTCGCGCCGGAGATCTCGTCGATGTGCGAGAGCACCTCCTCGAGCGACCCGAAGCGCTGGAGGAGTTCGGCGGCGGTCTTGTCGCCGATCCCCGGGACTCCCGGGATGTTGTCGGAGGTGTCCCCCTTGAGCCCGATGAAGTCGGTGACGAGCTCGGGCGGGACCCCGTAGCGCTCGATCACCCCGTCGCGGTCATAGACCTTCGTGTCGGTGACCCCGCGCGACGTGGTCATCACCCGGATCCCGTCGCCGACCAGCTGGTAGACGTCGCGGTCGCCGGAGACGATCATCACCGGGATCCCTGCCGTCGAGGCATCCCTGGCCATCGACGCGATCACGTCGTCGGCCTCATAGCCGTCGACCGAGACGTTCTTGAAGCCGAACGCCTCGGCCAGCGGCGCCAGGTGCGGCCACTGCTCCTTGAGCAGGTCCGGGCGCGACTTGCGCTGCGACTTGTACTCGGCGTAGACGGTCTCTCGGCCCGACCAGCCCTTGTCCCAGGCGACGATCACCGCCCGCGGGCTGAAGTCGATCAGCAGCTTGGCCATCATCGACGCGAACCCGTAGATCGCATTCGTCGGCCGCCCGTCAGCGGTCGCAATCGACTCGGGCAGGGCGAAGAAAGCGCGGTAGGCGAGCGAGTTCCCGTCGATCAGGAACAGCTCCCCGTCTTTGGGTTCGGCGATCTTCTTGGGCACGTACTGATCTTATGAAGCGGCTTGGCGAAGCTCCGCGGCGATGCTGGCCGCGACGGCGTCCGGCTGGTTCCAGACCTGGGTGTTGCTGAAGCGGCGCAGGCGCAGGGCGAGCCCGGTCAGGTACATCTCCATCGCCCGATCGTCCTCGAAGCCCTGGCGGCCGCCGTGGCTGCCGAAGCTGTCGATTTCGACGACGAGACCGAACGCGGGCCAGAACAGGTCGACGGTGTATGGGCCGATCGGGACGTTCGCCTGCGGCGGCGGAATCCGATGCCGCTCGCAGATGCGAAGCGCCCGGCGCTCGGTCTCGCTGCGGGTGTGGTCGGTCACGATCCCACCGAGATCTAGCTTGAGGAACTCCGCCTGGCGGATCGCCTTGCGGTGAAGACCGGGGCTGGCCACGCGCTTCAGGTCGGCGAGGGTGCGGGCGGGAGTGGTGACCGGGATGCCGTACTCGTGCGTCGTTGCTGAAACAGGCAGTGACCGGGATCGGTGGAGGCGGATGCCCTTGCGCTTCTCGCGGCCCCCGGCCGTCGGGACGGTCACGTGGATTCGACCGCCTCGGGGCTTGAGCATCCGCCAGAGTGCCGCCGCATCCCAGTGGCTGAGGACGGCCCCCTCGCCGCACGCCAGCACCGCCGCCATCCACCACCCCTCCTGGCTCAACCCGGCGTGTCCCACGGCGTAAACCCCGCGGAAGACTCGGTGCAGCCATCCGGTGGCCACCCACCTGCTGATCGTCGTACGACTGACGCCGAGGGCAAGCAGCTGTCCCGTCGAGACCACCCCGTTTTGCCGGGCAGCGAGGCGGGCAATGGCGGCTTTGTCCCACATGTAGGAACAAAGACGCCAACGCAGGGAGTTTCGCCCCCCTGCGTAGAATCGCGGCCCCGCATGGCCTCGGTTTCCGCTCAGTTCTCGGTGACGGTCCGCGTCGAGCTCGACGCGCGCTCCGAGCCGTTGGGGAAGCTCACGGCGGCCATTGCCGAGGCCGGCGGCGCACTTCAGGGGGTCGACCTCGTCCCCGGGGCGGGCAGCGAGGGAAAGCGGGTGCGCGAGTTCACGGTCGACGCCCGCGACCAGGCGCACTGGGAGCAGATCCTGCGGGCGATCGGCTCGACGCGCGGCGCCCGGGTGATCGACTACATCGACCGCACCCTGGCGATGCACCGGGGCGGCAAGATCGAGCAGCACAACAAGTATCCGCTGAAGACGCGCGACGACCTCTCGATGGCCTACACGCCCGGCGTCGCCCGGGTCTGCATGGAGATCGCCGGCGACCGCTCGAAGGCGTTCGACTTCACGATCAAGAAGAACACGGTCGCGGTGGTCTCCGACGGCTCGGCGGTCCTCGGGCTCGGCGACATCGGGCCCGAGGCGGCAATGCCGGTGATGGAGGGCAAGGCGATGCTGTTCAAGGAGTTCGCCGACATCGACGCCTTCCCGATCTGCCTCGATACCAACGACCCGGACCGGATCGTCGAGGCGGTGAAGCTGATGGCGCCGACCTTCGGCGGCATCAACCTCGAGGACATCTCCGCCCCGCGCTGCTTCGAGATCGAGAACCGCCTGAAGGAGGAGATCGACATCCCGGTCTTCCACGACGACCAGCACGGGACCGCGGTGGTGACGATGGCGGCTCTCTTCAATGCGCTGAAGATCGTCGGCAAGCCGATCGAGGAGCCTGAACGTGCTCGTCCTGGGCCTCGGCGCCGCCGGCGTGGCCGTGACGAAGATGATGCTCGCATCCGGGATCACCAACGTCATCGGGTGCGACCGCAAGGGCGCGCTCTCGATCACCCGCGACGACTTCGAGGAGATGACGGAGATCAAGCGCTGGTACTCGGAGAACACGAACCCCGAGCACAGGCTCGGCACCCCGGCCGAGGCGATCGTGGGCGCCGACCTGTTCGTCGGCCTGTCGGGGCCCGGCCTGATCGCGGCGGAGGACCTCGAGAAGATGAACGACGACGCGCTCGTGTTCGCGATGGCCAACCCGACGCCTGAGGTGATGCCCGAGGATGCCGAGCCGTACGTGCGGATCATGGCCACGGGCCGCTCGGACTACCCGAACCAGATCAACAACGTGCTCGCCTTCCCGGGGATCTTCCGCGGCGCGCTCGACGCCGGCGCCCCCCGGATCACCGAGGAGATGAAGCTCGCCGCGGCGCACGGGATCGCCGACGTCGTCGCCTCCGAGGACCTCTCCGAGGACTACATCATCCCCAGCGTCTTCGACCGCGACGTCGCCCCCGCGGTCGCCAAGGCGGTGGTCGAGGAGGCGCGGCGCGACGGGATCGCCAGGGTGTCCGAGGAGACCGGCACGTTCTCGACGATCGAGTAATCGGACCCTGCGAGTCCTTGTCACCGGCGCCACCGGGATGATCGGCCGAGCCGTCTGCGACTCGCTGCTCGCCGGCGGCGACGAGGTGGTCGGGCTCAGCCGTGACCCGGCGCGGGCGCTTGAGACCAACCCGACCGTCTCCTGGCAGGCCTGGGACCCGGCGAGCGAGCGCCCGCCGGCCGCGGCGTTCGCCGAGGTCGGCGCAGTGGTCAACCTGATCGGCGAGAACATCAACCAGCGGCTCACCGACGAGGCGAAGCGGCGGATCCACGACAGCCGCGTGCGGGCGACCAAGAATCTCGTCGACGGCATGCTCGCCGCCGACCCGACGCCCCCGGCGCTCGTCAGCCAATGCGCGGTGGGCTACTACGGCCACCACGGCGAGGCGATCGTCGACGAGTCCACCCGGCCGGGTGACACCTGGACCGCGCGCCTGTGCATCGACTGGGAGCAGGCGGCGCTGGCGGCAGAGCGCGGCGGCGTCCGCGTGGCGGTGCTGCGCAGCGCGCCGGTGCTCGACACCGAGGGCGGGCTCCTGAAGCAATTGCTGCCGGTTTTCAAGCTCGGCCTCGGCGGGCCGCTCGCCGGCGGCCGCCAGTACATGCCGGTGATCCACCGCGACGACGAGGTCGGGCTGATCCTCTGGGCTCTCGGCGCCGCCGAGGTCACCGGCTCGCTGAACGCAGCCCTGCCGAACCCGGTGACCAACCTCGAGTTCTCGAAGGCGCTCGGAGCGGCGCTCGGCAGGCCGCGGTGCTGCCGGCGCCGAAGCTCGCGCTCACCGCGATGCGAGGGCCCGAGCTCACCGAGCAGATCCTCGCCAGCATCCGCGCCGTTCCGCGGCGGGCGCTCGATCTGGGCTACCGATTCCGCTTCGCGGAGATCGAGCCGGCCCTGCGCGACCTGGTCTAGCGCGGTGAGAGCTCGGCGATCGGCTCCAGTTTCCCGCCGCCGCCGAATCCGTATCCGGTCAGCCGGTCAAGGGTGGTGTCACCCGTCTCGGTGATCGAGTAGGTGCCGACGACGGAGTCCCGATCGGCGGTGGCGAAGAAGGCGTCGACCACGGAGCCGCGGTCGCCAGGGTCCTCGGCCCGTTCGATCGCGTCGAGGACGACCGCCATCGCCTCGTAGCCGTAGGCGGCGTAGCGCCCGGGCCGCCGGCCGTACTCGGCCCGGAAGCGGCGCGCGAGCTCGCGCCCGGAGGCGGGAAGCTGCGACGGGTCGAGCGCCGCCGAGGTGGCGAGCGTCCCGGCCGGCTCCTCGACCCCGGGGGCCAGCTCGGCGTCGGAGACGATCAGCTTGGAGGCGGAGCCGGGCTCGCCGCCGGGCAGGCCCCCGTAGTAGACCGTCCCCGCGTCCGACTCCGGCTTTGCGCGCTGCAGCGCCTGCCGAAACGAGTCCACCAGCGAATCACCGAAAGCGCTGCCGTCCGAGACGGTCGCCACGCGGCGGACGCCGAGCTGGTCGACCCAGGCCGCACCCGCCTGGGCCTGGACCGCGTCGCTCGGGATCACCCTGCCGAACGTCCGCTCGCCGCTCGCCTGAACCTCGGGCACCTCCTCCGAGCCAGCTACCGGAGCCACCAGGTCGTCGGCCGAGCTGGCCGGCGAGACCTGGAGCAGGTTCGCCCTGTTTGTGACCGGCAGGGAAGCGCGCGAGGCGCCGGACTCGAAGTCGCCGACGTAGGCGATCGCGCTCGCGTCCTCGGTCGCGCGGCGAGCGTTGGCGGCGGCACGCGGGAAGCTCCAGCGGCCGTCCTCGCCGTCGTCGAGGAAGACCGCCCGCACGGTGGCGTCGCCCGCCGCGCCGTCGGCGTCGGACAGCGCCAGCCGCGCCCCGTCGGCGGCGTCGCGTCCGTCGGTCTCGCCCACGGGCAGGCTGACGTAGACGGTCAGCTCGACGGGGCCGTCCGACTCGTCCGAGCCCGACGAGCAGCCACCCAGCAGGGTCGTCATCGCCACCAGGGCGGATGCGAGCAGGAGGCGGAGACAGCGCCTCACTTCAGCCGAAGAAGACCTCGGCCTCGCGATACAGGGAGTCCGGCACCAGCTTCAGCTCCGCGGTGGCCTCGGCCAACTCGACGCGGATGATTTCGGTGGCCCCCAGCGCGACCATCTTCCCCCAGTCGCTCTCGGTCGCGGCGTCGATCGCGTGGAGGCCGAAACGGGTGGCGAGCACACGGTCGAATGCGGTCGGCGTGCCACCGCGCTGCACGTGGCCGAGGACCGTCGCCCGGGCCTCGTGGCCGGTGCGCTGCTCGATCTCGCCCTCGAGCCAATGGCCGATGCCGCCGAGCCGGACGTGGCCGAAGGCGTCGGTCGGGGCGTCGGCGGCGACCGGCATCCCACCCTCGGGCTCCGCGCCCTCGGAGACGACGACGATCGGCGCGTACTGGCTCTCGAACCGGCGCTCGATGTAGTCGCAGACGCGCTCGAGGCTGAACGGATGCTCCGGGATCAGGATCACGTTGGCGCCGCCGGCGAGGCCCGAGTGCAGCGCGATCCAGCCGGCGTGCCGGCCCATGACCTCGACGATCAGCGTCCGCTTGTGGCTCTCGGCCGTCGTGTGCAGGCGGTCGATCGACCCCATCGCGATGTTGACCGCGGTGTCGAAGCCGAAGGTGTAATCGGTGGCGCCGAGGTCGTTGTCGATCGTCTTCGGCACCCCGACGACGTTGATCCCGGCCTCGAAGAGCCCCTGCGCCGCACCCAGGGTGTCCTCGCCCCCGATCGCGATCAGGCCGTCGACCCCGCCCTTGTCCAGGTTCGCGGCGATGCGTTCCGGCCCGCGTTCCTCCTTGAACGGGTTCGTTCGCGACGAGCCGAGGACGGTCCCGCCGCGGGGAAGGATCCCCCGGACCTCCGGAACGCCGAGGGGGCGCCAGTCGCTCTCCAGCGGCCCGCGCCAGCCGTCGCGGTAGCCGACGAACTCGTGCCCGTGCTCCGCCACCCCCTTGCGGACGATCGCCCGGATCACTGCGTTCAGCCCGGGGCAGTCACCGCCTCCCGTGAGCACTCCGAGCCGCACGGGCTCAAGATATACCCGGTGAAGGTCGGCTCAGCCGTGCGCGGCGAGCGCTTCGTAGCGCGCGGTGAAAAACCCGACCGTCGCGGCCTCCGGGTCCGCCTCCTGCACCAGCTCCGGGTAGCCGAGCTCGGCGCCGTCAAAGCCCGTGGCGTTCCAGAGCTCGCCCTCGGGCTTGGCCGACCATACGCTCACGTACGCGTAGGGCAGCGGATGCCGCTCGTCTCCGGGCGAGACCCCGTAGGTCGCGCGCCGGCCCGCCTTTTCGTCGCCTGCCTCCAGGGCGATGTCGAAGTGCTCGGGCCAGAGGATGATCGGGCTCACGGCCGGTTCCGCCGGCAGCGAATCGCGCAAGCCGGCGAGCGCCCGAACCGCGAACGCGTACAGGTCGGCGAGCGCCCGCGCGGCCTCGGGATCGATGCCGAGCTCCGTCGCGTCTTCGGGGACGCCGCGCGGGAACAGCTCCGGCCCGACGAACTCCGCGGCGGCTACGAGGCTCGTGAGCCGCGCGCGCCGCTCGCCGCCGTCCTCGTCCACCACCAGGTCCGAGCCGTCGACCCTGACCTGCAGCGACCGTCCGTCGAACTCGAACTGAGGCGTCCCGAATCCTCCCGGCGTCCGGGTGAGCGCGATCTCGTTGTCCGGCTTGCGCGACGCGGCGACGATCCGGTCGGCGACCAGGTGCAGGGCCTCGCGGGTGGCGCGGAAGCTCTCGGGCAGCGGGTCGAGGCCCACCTACGCCCGCAGGCGCTCGAAGAGCGGCTGCGCCCAGCGGTCGAGGACGCCGTTGAAGAGCACGAAGAGGAAGATCAGCGCCCCGATCGTGCCGCCCAGCGAGAACGCGTACGCGACGATCCACAACACCAGCCCGACGACCGCGAAGACAGCGAGCCTCATTGGCGCGCCAGCCTACCCCACGGCGCTCTGCGCCGACATCGCCGCCCGCGCCTCGGCGATGAACCCGCTCACGGCTCGGACGGCCCCCTCGCGCGCGTCCGCCTCGGCGACCGCCCGCACCAGCCTGCTGCCGACGATCACGCCGTCGGCGATCGCGCCCACCGCCGCCGCCTGCTCCGGTGTGCCGATCCCGAATCCCACCGCCACCGGCACCGCGGACTCGGACCGAGTGGCCTCGACCAGATCCGCCAGGTGCTCTGGCAGGTCGTCGCGCTCCCCGGTCGTCCGGGTGTCGGAGACCACGTACACGAACCCCTCCGCGGTGCCTACGATCCCCCGCCGCCTCGCCGCCGGAGTGGTCGGGGCGACGAGCGGCACCAGCGCGAGACCGGCGGCCCGGAGCTCGGCCGCGATCTCGGTGCCCTCCTCGAGCGGCAGATCGGGAACGATCGCGCCGCTGCCGCCGGAGTTGGCCAGCTGACGCGCAAACCGTTCGGGGCCGCGAGCCAGCGCCATGTTCGCGTAGACCATCGGCACCACCGGAACCCGGGAGGCGAGGCGCTCGCAGATCTGGAGCACCGAGTCGAGAGTGGCTCCGGCGGCGAGCGCCCGCGTCCCCGCGGCGTGGATCACCGGGCCGTCCGCGAGCGGGTCGGAGTATGGGACCCCGAGCTCGACGAGGTCCGCTCCGGCGTCGACGTAGGCATCGGCGACCGCCAGCGAGGTCTCGTGGTCGGGAAAGCCGCCCATCATGTACGGCATCAGCGCCGCGCGGCCTTCCCCGCGCGCGGCCTCGAAGGCGGCGGCAATTTGCTCAGACATCACCGATCACGGAGCCGCTCGACGACCTCGGCGAGGTCTTTGTCGCCGCGGCCGCTCAGAGTCAGCAGCTCATAGCCGGTGTGGCCCGGGTTCTGGAGCAGCCAGGCGATCGCGTGCGCGGGCTCAAGCGCCGGGATGATTCCCTCCAGCCGCGCGAGCTCGCGAAACGCCGCCAGCGCGTCGGCGTCGATGACGGCCTCGTATCGGGCCCGGCCGATGTCGCGCAGGTGGGCGTGCTCCGGCCCCACGCCGGGGTAGTCGAGCCCGGCCGAAACGGAATGCGCCTCGAGGATCTGGCCGTCGGCGTCGGCCAGCACCGACGAGAGGGCTCCGTGCAGGACGCCGGTGCTGCCGGCGACCAGCGAGGCGCCGTGGCGGCCGCTCTCGAGCCCCTCGCCTCCGGCCTCGACGCCGATGAGCTCGACCTCGGAGTCCGCCGACGAAGGGGGTGAAGGTGCCGATTGCGTTCGAGCCGCCTCCGACGCAGGCGATCACGCGGGCCGGCAGCGCGCCCTCGGCGGCCAGCGACTGCTCGCGCGCCTCGTCCCCGATCACACGCTGGAGATCGCGGACCAGCGCCGGATACGGCGCCGGCCCGACGGCCGAGCCGATGATGTAGTGGGTGTTCGCGACGTTGGTGACCCAGTCGCGGATCGCGGCGCTGACCGCCTCCTTGAGCGTCCTCGCCCCCGCCTCGACCGCGGCGACCTCGGCGCCGAGCAGGCGCATTCGCTCGACGTTGGGCGCCTGGCGGCGCATGTCCTCGGTGCCCATGTACACGACGCACTCGAGGCCGAGCAGCGCGCACGCCGTGGCGGCGGCGACGCCGTGCTGGCCGGCCCCGGTCTCGGCGATCACCCTGGGCTTTCCCATGCGCCGCGGCCAGCAGCGCCTGGCCGACGGCGTTGTTGATCTTGTGGGCGCCGGTGTGGGCGAGATCCTCGCGCTTCAAATAGACGCTCCGGCCGGCCCGCTCGGAGAGCCGCTCGGCGAGGTAGAGCGGCGTCGGCCGGCCGACGAACTCGCGCAACAGCCGGTCGAGCTCGTCGCGGAACCCGGAGTCCTCGCGCGCCTCCGCCCAGGCCGCGGTGAGCTCGTCGAGCGCGGCGACCAGCACCTCGGGGACGAATCGCCCGCCGTACGGGCCGAATCGCTCCTCGACCGCGGCGCTCACAACAACACCTGGATCGCGCTCCGCCTCATGCAACCCCTCTTCTTTCGTGGCTCCGCGCTCACGGCCGGGACCCGACGGGCGAGGAGCTCGCCGTCTCGACGAACGCCGCCATCAGCTCGTGGTCCTTGACGCCCGGGGCGGACTCGACGCCGCTGGCGACGTCGACCGCGTTCGGGCGCACGATCGAGATCGCCTCGGCGACGTTGTCGGGCGTGAGGCCGCCGGCGAGGATCATCGGGATCACCGAGCGCCGGCCGGCGAGCAGCTCCCAGTCGAAGCTCTCCCCCGTGCCCCCGGGCGAGCCCTCACGGTGGCCGTCAAAGAGGTGAAAGTCGACCCGGTACGCCTCGGCGGCGATGACGTCGGCGTTGCTGCGCACGCGCATCGCCTTGATGACCTTGCAGCCGGTGCGCCTTGCCGCCTCGCGGCAGAACTCGGGGCCTTCGTCCCCGTGGAGCTGGAGCATGGCCAGCGACTCGTCCTCCGCCGCCCGCGCGAGCTCGTCGAGCGTGGCGTTGACGAAGACCCCGACCAGCTGCACGCGCCTCCGCACCGCGGCGCTGATCTCGACCGCGGTCGCGGGGTCGACGCGGCGCACGCTCTCAGCCCAGTGGTTGAGGCCGATGGCCCAGGCGCCGAGCCGGACCGCCTCCTCGGCGTCCTCGAGACGCGTGATGCCGCAGAACTTGACTCGCACGGCAGCAAGGATGACGGACCCGCTGTGCGAAAACGGCGACGGGCCGGTCCTGGGAAACCGGCCCGTCGCTTCCTGAGTGTCCCTGTGGAGGAGGGTGTCTCGTGTTGCTGTGGTGCTAGCCCTGGGCTGACGCCGGCCGTTCGCCGAGCTCGACGGTCACGTCGTGCTGGTCTCCGCCGCGAAGCAACGTCAGCTGGAGGTCGTCTCCTGGCTGCTTCGAGTCGACCGCGCTGATCACGTCGCTCATCGAGGCGACCGGCTTTCCGTCTGCGGCGACGATCACGTCACCCCCGGCCTTGATCCGCTGGCCGGCGACGGTCACGGTGGCGTCGCCGGCCTGGAGCCCTGCCTTGTCGGCCGGGCTGCCGGGGACGACCGACTGGACCATCGCGCCGGTGTCGGTGTCCAAGTTGAGAACGTCGGCGATCTCGGAGTTGAGGTCGGTGCCGCTGATGCCGAGGAAGGCGTGCTGAACCTCGCCGTCCGCGATCAGCTGCTGCGAGACCTCCTTGGCGGTGTTGATCGGCACCGCGAACCCGATCCCGACGTTGCCCTGGGTCGCGCCGCCGGACTCGATCTGGGAGTTGATGCCGATCACGCGGCCGGCGGCGTCGATGAGGGGGCCGCCGGAGTTGCCCGGGTTGATCGGCGCGTCGGTCTGGATCGCATGCTCGATCGTGAACCCGTTGGGGGCGTCGATCTCGCGCTGAACCGCGGAGACGATGCCCGCAGTGGCGGTCCGGTCGAGGCCGAACGGGTTGCCGATCGCCACGACCTGGTCGCCGACCTGGACCTGCGAGGAATCGCCGAGCGGCGAGGGGATGAAGCACGTCGGCCGGAGCGTCGACCTGGATCACGGCGACGTCGGTGGACTGATCCTCGCCGATCAGCTTCGCGTCGTAGGTCTCGCTGCTGTCACCGAACTTGACCTGGATGTCGCTGGCGCCGTCGACGACGTGGGCGTTGGTGATGATCCGGCCGGCATCATCGATCACGAAGCCGGAGCCGGTCGCCACTCCGCCGCCCTGGGGCGCGCCGAACGGGTTGAGGCCCTGGGACTGAGATGCGCCTTGGGTCGCCTGGATGAAGACGACGCCGGGAGAGTCCTGGCGATAGATCTCGTTGACGGTCTCCGCCCCGCCGGTGTCGGAGACGGTCTGGGCGGGAGACGCCAGGGTGGTCGCGGGCTGGCTGGAGCTCTCGTCCGCCTTGACCCAGCCGGCGGCGATCGCCACCCAGCCGAGGAGGCCGACGATGAGGCCCCCGGCGAGGGCGGCGGCAAACGGGGTCCGTGCAAATCTCTTCATGCGCCGGAAGGCTGGCCGCCGGCGCTGAAAGCGGGCTAACGGAAACCGAAAGCGGAGCTAAGAACTCGTTCCCGGCCGCGCCTAGATGATCCGCGTGCGCGATGTCGTGGGATCACTCATCTAGCCCTCGAGCGCACGATCGGCGAGGTGCTCGCGCGTCGCCTCGTCGTCGCGGGTGAGCTCGCGCACAGCCGTCTCGGGATCGCCCGCCCGCATCAGCGTCTCACCGACCAGGACGGCGTCGACGCCGATTCGCTCGAGCTCGGCGATCTGGTCGTAGCGCTCGTAGCCGGACTCGGAGACGACCGTCTTTCCGGCGGGCACGTCGATGATCAGCTCCGGGGTGGTCTCGAGATCGACCGTCAAATCCTCGAGGTCGCGATTGTTGATCCCGAGCACGTCGGCGTCGAGCTCGAGCGCGCGCTCGAGGTCGGCCTCGTCGTGGACCTCGACCAGGCAGTCGAGGTCGAGCAGCCTGGCCTCGTCGTAGAGCAATCCCAGGTTCTGGTCGTCGAGGGCGGCGACGATCAGCAGCACCGCGTCCGCGCCGTGGACCGCCGCCTCGTAGAGCTGGTACGTATCGACGATGAAGTCCTTGCGCAGGATCGGCAGGCTCGAGGCGGCGCGGGCGGCGCGCAGGTCGTCGAGCGAGCCGCCGAAGCGCGTCTCCTCGGTGAGCACCGAGAGCGCCGCGGCCCCGCCGCGCTCATAGGCGGCGCAGACCTCAGCCACCTCGGCGCCCGGCCGGATCTCCCCCGCGCTCGGGGAGCGGCGCTTGAACTCGGCGATCAGCGACACCCCGGGCCGGACGAGGGCCTCGCTGAACGGGCGCGAGCCGCTGAGTGTGCCGACTTGCCGCCGCAGATCCTCCAGCGGCACCCGCTCGCTGCGGCGGGCGACCTGTAATCGGGCGGCGTCGACGAGCTCTTCGAGGGTGCTCATCCTCCGCTCAGGGTAGTGGTCAGCTCGACGAGGCGGTCGAGTAACGCCGGCGGCCGCCCCGCCATCGATCGCGCGCCGCGCGCTGTCGATCCCGTCGGCCAGATCCGTGGCGCCGCCGGCGGCCAAGATCGCGGCCGCCGCGTTGAGGACGACGACGTCTCGGGCAGGCCCCGGCTCACCGGCGAAAACGCTGCGGACCACGGCCGCGTTCTCCGAGGGCTCACCCCCGGCGATCGCCTCGATCGGGGCACGCTCGAGTCCGAGGGTCTCGGGCTCGACGAACCACTCCTCCGTGCCGCCGTTCGCGACCTCGATTACCCGGGTGCGGTCGCCGATGCTGATCTCGTCCAGCCCGTCGTCTGCGCTGACGACCAGCGCCCGCTCGCAACCGAGCCCGACGAGCGCCTCGGCGATCGTCTCCTGGTAGCGCCGGTTCGAGACCCCGAGCAGCTGGCGGCTTGCGCCTGCGGGGTTGGTGAGCGGGCCGAGGAAGTTGAAGATCGTGCGCACCGCCAGCTCCTTGCGGACCCCGACCACGTGCCTCATCGCGGCGTGGTGCCGGGGGGCGAACATGAACCCGAAGCCGACCTCCGAGATGCAGCGCTCGACGTCGTCCGGGTCGAGGTCGATCCGCACCCCGAGCGCCTCGAGCAGGTCGGCGGAGCCCGAGCGGCTCGTGCTCGAGCGGTTGCCGTGCTTGGCCACCGCGCAGCCGGCGCCCGCCGCGACCAGCGCGGCCGCGGTCGAGATGTTGAACGTCGACGGGCCTCCCCCGGTTCCCGCGGTGTCGACGAGCGCGTCGCGCGGAGAGCTCACGTGCGCCGCCAGGCGCCGCATCGTCCGCGCCAGCCCGACCAACTCGGCGACGGTCTCGCCCTTGGCCCGCAGCGCGATCAGGAACGCCGCCGTTTGGACCTCGCCGGCCCTGCCCTCCATCACCTCGTCCAGTACGGCCGAGGCGTGGTCGGCCGTCAGGTGGGTTCCGGAGGCGACCTCGTCGATCGCGCGGGTCAGGATGTCGTTCGGCATCAGAGCGCGACAGTTAACCGGGTCCAGAAGGCGGCGGTGCGCATCGGCACGACCACCTGATCGCCCTCCACCGGGGCGTCATCGCGCTGGAGCAGCTCGCGCACTTCGGAGCAGGACGGCGCGTCCGCTCACCGGCGCAGCACGGCGACGTAGCTGCGCGACGCAAAGCCGGCCAGGAACTCGCCGACCTCCATCCGCCGCGGGTTGTCGAAGGTCGCCTCGGCCAGCGGCTCGAACCGCCCCTCGGTGTCGAACGCCCTGCGCCAGCAGGCCCGAAGCGTTGCGGCGCAGGGTGGCGAGGTCGACCCGGCGGCGCTCGAGGAGGTCGTCGAGCAGCGCGAACCACGGCGTCTCGCGCGTCTCCCACGGCGTCGTGTTCCAGAGCAAGCCGAGACCGCCTCCCGGCCGCAGCACCCGCGCGATCTCGTCGAGGGCCCGGCGGCCGTCGAACCAGTGAAAGGCCTGGGCGGCGAGGACGGCATCGGCGCAGCCATCGGCGAGCGGAATCCCCTCCGCGAGCCGTCCATCGCCTCGGCCGCCTGGCACTTGGCGTTCGAGCTCGGCCCGCATCTCGGCCAGCGGCTCGATCGCGATCACACGCCCGAAGCGACCGACCAGGTCCCGCGTCAGCTTGCCGGTTCCCGCCGCGAGGTCGACGACCACAGAGTCCGGCCCGAGCCCGAGCTCGCGCGGCGAGGGCAGCGATCGCCGCCGCCGGGTAGCCCGGACGCCCGCGCTCGTATTCCTCGGCGGCGTCGCCGAACGCCGTTGCGAACCGGTCGTCGTTCAACCGCCCGGCGCCGAGAGGTCCTTGTTCTCGGGCACGAACTTGCTGGCGATGAAGGTCGCCCCCTGCGGATCGTTGAGGACGGTGATCCGGACCCAGGGAGCGTCGAACGGCGGGACGACGACCTTGCCGCCGAGCTCGGCGGCCTTCGCCGCGATCGCGTCGGCGTCGTCCACCGAGAAGGTCACGCTCCAGTGGGCGGGCGTGTCGCGCTGGTCGTCTGCGATCGGATTGATGGCCGCGACGACGTCGACGTACTCCTCCGGGGCGCCCGCCTCGGCCGTCAGCTTGCGCAGGCCCGGGTTGTCGCGCTCGAGGTAGTCGCCGTATCCGGGCAGCGTCCACATCTCGACCCCCCCGGCATGGCCAGGGTCGTCCAGCCGAAGACGGAGCCGTAGAACTCCTTCGCCCCGTCGACGTCGCGCGTGTTCAGGCCGTTGAAGGCCAGCGCGCCGTGTTCGTTGACGATCCGCGCGCCCTTGTGCTTCCCCGCCTGCCAGACGAAGAACATCGCGCCCTCGGGATCGGTGAACCCCGCCATGCGCCCGAAGTCGAAGATGTCGAACGACTCCATGACCACCGACCCACCGGCGTCACGGACCTTCGCCGCCGTCTCGTCTGCGCTCTCGACCCAGATGTACGTGCCCCAGGTCGCCATCTGAGGCATGCTCTCCGGGATCGTGCCGACGGCGGCCACCTCGAGCCCGCGCAGCCGGGCGATCAGGTACTCGGCGGGAGCGTCCTCCGGCATCACGTTCTCGAACTCCCAGCCGAACAGCCCCGAGTAGAAGTCGGCCGCGGCCCTCGGGTCCGGCTCGCTGGCGTCGACCCAGCAGGGGACGCCGGGGATGTATCCGTCACGCTCGGGCATTGCCGCTTCCTTCTGTCGCTTTCAGGAAATTCGACAGTAACCGCTTGCCGTCGGGCGTCAGCACCGACTCGGGATGGAACTGGACACCGAACGCGGGCAGCTCCCGTGGCGGACGCCCATCACCACGTCCCCGGAGGTGGCGGTGCGCTCCAGCTCCTCGGGGAGCGCGGGATCGGCGACGAGCGAGTGGTAGCGGCCGCCTCGAAGGGGGTTCGGCAGTCCGGCGAAGAGGCCCGAGCCGTCGTGCTCGATCTCCGCGTCCTTGCCGTGGACCGGTTCGCCCCGGATCGTGCGCCCGCCGAACGCCTCGACCATCGACTGGTGGCCGAGGCAGACGCCGAGGGTCGGCGTCCCCGCCTCGGGGAACGCCCGCGACGCCTCGATCGAGATCCCTGCGTCGGCGGGGGTGCAGGGCCCGGGCGAGATCACGAGCCGGTCGGGCATCCGTGCGAGCAGGTCTGCCACCGTCGCCTTGTCGTTGCGCACCACCTCCACCTCGGAGCCGAGCTCGCCCAGGTACTGGACGAGGTTGTAGGTGAAGGAGTCGTAGTTGTCGATCACCAGGACGCGCATCGGGTCAACCCCACTCCCGCTGGCTCTCCGCGAGCTCGACGGCGCGGAACATCGCCTGCGCCTTGGAGACGCTCTCGCGGTACTCGTAGTCGGGCTTTGCGTCGGCGACCGTCCCGCCGCCCGCCTGGACGTGGACCTGGCCGTCCTTGACCACCGCGGTGCGGATGTGGATCGCGGTGTCGAGGTCGCCGGTGAAGCTCAGGTAGCCGATCGCGCCACCGTAGGAGCCGCGCTTGTGCGGCTCGAGCTCGTCGATGATCTGCATCGCGCGCACCTTCGGCGCGCCGGACAGCGTTCCGGCCGGCAGCACCGCCCGGAGCGCGTCCATCGCCCCAACCCCCTCGCGGAGGGTGCCCGAGACCTGGCTGACGATGTGGAGGACGTGTGAGTAGGTCTCGACCACCATGAACTCGTCGACGCTGACGCTTCCGTACTCGCAGACCCGGCCGAGGTCGTTGCGGCCGAGGTCGACGAGCATCACGTGCTCGGCTCGCTCCTTCGGGTCGACCAGGAGGGCCTCGGCCTGGCGGCGGTCCTCCTCCTCGCTGGCGCCGCGCGGGTAGGTACCGGCGATCGGACGGGTCTCGGCCCGGCGCCCGCTGACCTTCACCAGCGGCTCGGGAGAGGCACCGGCGATCTGAAAGTCGCCGAACTCGAGGAAGTACATGTAAGGCGACGGGTTCACGGTCCGCAGCCCGCGATAGATGGAGAACGCCTCGACGGTCGCCGGGGCGCTGAAGCGCTGCGAGGGCACCACCTGAAAGGCGTCCCCCGCGTGGACGTAGTCGATTATCCGCGCCACGTTCGCCTCGAAGTGCTCGCGCGAGAGGTTGGAGCGCCACGGCCCGCCCACCCCCTCGGGCTCGAACGCATCCGGCGCGTGCGGCGCGCCGGGCGACCGGGACGCGGCGCGGCGGCGGGACCGGGCCGCGCAGGGCCTCACGAGCCTCCTCGATCAGGGCCAGGGCGCGATCGTAGGCGGCGTCGATGTCCCCCTCCCGCTCGCCGAACGCGTAGGCGAGCACGGTCACCTCGTGGCGCAGGTGGTCGAAGGAGAGCATCAGCTCGCAGATCATCAGCGCCATGTCCGGGAGCCCGAGCTGGTCGGGGTTGGCGGGCGCCAGGGGCTCGATCGCGCGCACCAGGTCATAGCCGAAGAACCCGACCGCGCCGCCGGCGAACGGCGGCAGCTCCTCTGGCGAGGCGACGGCGTAGCGGCCGAGCAGCTCGGCGACGGCGGCGTACGGATCGGCGGCCTCGATCGCGGTCGGTCCATCGTCGCCGGTCTCGGTCAGCTCGCCGTCGGTCCACCGCAGCTCGGTCCGCGGGCGAAAGCCGAGGAAGGAGTAGCGCCCGAGCCGCCCCTGTTCGGCCGACTCGAGCAGGAAGGCCGGGCCCGGGAACGCCTCCCTCAGCTTCAGGAAGGCCGAGACCGGCGTCTCGCAGTCGTCGACGAACCGATAGGTGACCGGGACGACGTTTGCCTCTGCGGCCAGTGTCCGGGCTCGGCCGAGATCGGGCTCGAGGCCGAGCGAGCTACTTGCGACGGCCATCGAGCTCCTCGAGCGCGGAGGTGAACGCCACCCCGCGCGAGATCAGCAGGACCTCGAGGTGGTAGAGGAGGTCGGCCGCCTCGGAGGCGAGCCGCCGGTCGGACTCCGAGACCGCCGCGCGCGCCGCCTCGTCGGCCTCCTCGCGGACCTTCTCACCGAGCAGCACCGGGTTCTCGAGCAGCTCGACGGTGTAGGAGCCCTCCGGGCGCTCGTCGCGCCGGGCCGAGACCGTGCGCTCGAGCCCGGGCATCACCTCGTACGGCGCCGGGGTCGGCTCGCCGGGGACCGGCGGCGCGTCGACGCCGGGATCGGCGCTGCCGTCGAGGTCGCGGTAGAAGCAGGAGCGCTCGCCGGTGTGGCAGGCGGGACCGGCCGGCTCGACCAGGGCCACGAGGGCGTCCCCGTCGCAGTCGTAGCGCACCTGGCGCAACCGCTGCACGTTGCCCGAGCTCTCGCCCTTTCGCCAGAGCTCGTTGCGCGAACGGCTGAAGAAATGAACCTCCCCGGTCTCGCGGGTGCGGCGCAGCGCCTCCGCGTTCATGTAGGCGAGGGTCAGCACCTCGCCGGTGCGCCAGTCCTGCATCACGCAGGGAACGAGGCCGTGGTCGTCGAATCGGACCGCTTCAGTCATGCCTGGATCGCGCTCCGCCTCATGCAATAGCTCCTCTTTCGTGGCTCCGCGCTCATGGCCGGATCGTAGGGGCTGCAGCACATAGTGTTCGACCGTGCTCGCGCACCTGCCCCTGATCGCAGACGCGTTCACCAAGGTCGACCAGCCGTACCTGCTCGAGGCGCGGCAGATGCAGGCGCTTTCGCTCGGCGTCCACATCCCGCTGGTCTGCTTCGGGATCTCGTTCCCGGCCATGGTCCTGTTCATGGAGGGAATGGCACTGCGCACCGGCAAGCCCGTCTACCGGGAGATCGCCAAGCGCTGGTCGAAGGTGATGCTGATCCTGTTCGCGATCGGGGTCGTCACCGGCACCATCCTCTCGTTCGAGCTCGGCCTGCTGTGGCCGGAGTTCATGTCGAACTTCGGGTCCGTGTTCGGGGTCGCGTTCGCGTTCGAGGGCGTCTCCTTCTTCCTCGAGGCGATCTTCATCGCGATCTACGTCTACGGCTGGGACCGGCTGTCCGACCGGGCGCATTTCCTGGCCGGGATCCCGATCGCGATCACCGGCTTCGCGGGCGCGCTGTTCGTGATCTCGGTCAACGGCTGGATGAACCACCCGACTGGCTTCAAGCTCGAAAACGGCGAGGTCACCGACGTCGAGCCGTTCTCGGCGCTGTTCAACTCGAACTTCTGGCACGAGCTGGTCCACATGTACCTGGCGGGGTTCATCGTCGCCGGGTTCATCGTCGCCGGCGTCTACGCGGTCGCCTGGCTGAAGGGCCGACGCGATCACTACAACCGCGCGGCCCTGATCGTGCCGCTGACCGTCGCCTGCCTGGCGACCCCGGTCCAGCTTCTGATCGGCGACTGGGCGGCGCGGACGGTGACCGAGAACCAGCCGACCAAGCTGGCCGCGTTCGAGGGCCTCGAGAAGACCACCGAGGGGGCCTCGTTCACGTTCGGCGGCATCTACTACGACGGCTCGACCCACTTCGGGATCACCATCCCCGACATGCTCTCGCTCCTCGCCTACCACGACCCGAACGCGACCGTTCAGGGCCTCGAAGCGGTGCCGCCCGACGACCGGCCGCCGGTCGGCTGGGTGCGCAACGCGTTCACGGTCATGGTCCTCGCGGGCACCGCGATGGCGGCGCTCGGCGTCGTCTACCTGTTCACCTGGTGGCGCCGCGGGCGATTGCCGCGCTCTTCCTGGTTCTACCGCGCGGTGGTGGTCGCCGGACCGCTGGCGCTGTGCGCGCTGATCGCGGGCTGGATCACGACCGAGGTCGGCCGCCAGCCGTGGATCGTCTATGAGGTGATGCGGACCTCGGAGGCTGTCACCGGCGCCGACGACGTCCCCGTCGGCTACGCGACCGTCGCCGCCGTCTATCTCTGCCTCGGCGGGCTGGCGTTCTGGCTGCTGCGACGGCTCGCGCGACGGCCCGGAAGAGGGCGAGCTTCCACCCGGGAGCCTGGGATGAGCCTTTACGACGTCATCGCCGGGGTACTGGTCCTCGGGCTGTGCGCCTACGCGGTCCTGGGCGGCGCCGACTTCGGCGCGGGGTTCTGGGACCTGACCGCCGGCGGGGCCAAGCGCGGCGCCCGCGTCCGCGGGCTGATCAAGCGCTCGATGAGCCCCGTCTGGGAGGCGAACCACGTCTGGCTGATCTTCGTCCTGGTGATCTTCTGGACCGGCTTTCCGACCGCGTTCGGCGCCGTGATGTCGACCCTCTACGTGCCGCTGTTCGGGGCGGCGGTGGGGATCATCTTCCGCGGCGCGGCCTTCGCCGTCCGGGGCGAAGCGGCGACGATCGGCGAGGCTCGGGTCCTCGGCGCCACCTTCGCGCTCTCGTCGGTGATCGTGCCGTTCTTCCTCGGCGCCACGGTCGGCGCGGTGGCGACCGGCCAGGTGCCGAGCCCCGAGGGCGGAGGCGATCCGATCTCGAGCTGGACGAACCTGCCTTCGATCTACATCGGCGTGCTGGCGGTCGCCACCGGTGCCTACCTCGCCTCGGTCTTCCTGGCCGCCGACGCGGTCCGCGCCGGGCTGCCCGACCTGGTGCGCGCCTTTCGCCTTCGCGCCCTCGGCGCTGCCATGGTCACCGGCGCGCTGGCGATTGGCGGCATCTTCGTCATCCGCGACGAGGCCCCCGACCTCTACGACGGGCTCACCTCCGGCATCGGGCTGGTGATCGTGGCCGCCTCGGCCGGCGCCGGGACTGCTGACGCTGGTGCTCGTCTTTCTCGGGCGCTTCGGGCCGGCGCGGCTGAGTTCGGCGCTGGCGGTCGGCGCGATCATCGTCGGCCTCGCGGTCGCCCAGCGGCCCGATTTCCTCCCCGGGGTGCTGACCCTGAGGCAGGCGGCGGCCCCCGACGCGACCCTGGTCGCGCTGGTGGTCGCCGTCGTGGTCGCGGCGCTGCTGCTGATCCCGGCCCTGGGCCTGCTGTACCGGCTCACCCTCCGCGGCACGCTCGACACCGAGTTTCGCCCGATCGGCGCCGCCGACCCGCCGGAGGACAAGCCGTGATCGCGGAGCCCGCAGGGCGAGGCGGAGCCCGGCCGCCGTTGAGGCCGCTTAGATGAGGCGCGGCGGCCCCACCTTCTGGCCGGCGCTGATCGTGCTGGTGATCTCCGGCGGCGTCCTCTTCGTCGCCGAGGCCACCTGGCTGCAGATGACGATGGCGGTCTTCCTGCTGGTCGGGATCGCGCTCGCGGTGTTCGCGATCGCGACCCCGGAGTTCCTCGAGCGCGACGCGGAGGAGTGAATGTCGGCGGCGAACCTGGAGCGCGTGCGAGCGGTCTACGACCGGTGGGCGGCTCGGTGATTTCCGCGCGGGCGGCGAGCTGTTCTCGCCCCAGGTCAGCTTCGAGGCGCTGACGGACGGGCGCGCGGCGATCGGGCGCGCGGCGATCCCCGGCTACATGCGCGAGTTCCTCGCGCAGTGGAGCGACTTCCGAATCGAGGCCGAGGAAATCGCCGACCACGGCGAGGAGGTCGTCGTCACCGAGCGCCAGCGAGCGACGGGCAAGGCCAGCGGCGTCGCCACCGAGCAGACGGTTTACGCGACCTGGACCTTCCGCGACGGCGAGGTGATCCGGGTCCGCTGGGCATTCGAGCCCCCGGACTAGTCGATCCCGAGGCGGTCGAGCAGGCCCTCGTCGCGGCGCCAGCGCTCGCGGACGCGGACCTGGAGGTCGAGGAAGACCTTTGCTCCGAGCTCGCGCTCGAGCTCCTTGCGGGCGGCGGTTCCGATCTCGCGGATCATGCGCCCGCCCCTGCCGATCAGGATCGCCTTCTGCGAGTCGGTCTCGGCCCAGATCTGCGCGCTGACCTCGACCAGGCCGTCGTCGCGCTCGGCTGATCTCCTGCACCGCCACCTCGACGGCGTGCGGCAGCTCCTCGCGTGTCCGGCGCAGCACCTGCTCGCGGATCAGCTCGGCGAGGTGGACCTCGCTGGGCTGATCGGTGCGCTCTTCGGGCGGATACAGAAGCGGCCCCTCGGGCATCAGCTCCGCGAGCCGCTCGACCAGTGGCGTCAGGCCGGTGCCCCTCTTCGCCGAGACCGGGAACACCTCGTCGACGACCTCGAGCTCGGCGGCGTCGGCGAGCACCTTGGCGACCTCGGAGGACCGCAGCCGGTCGATCTTGTTCACCGTGCAGATCACCGGCGCGTCGGGGCGCGCCGCGAGCAGGTGGGCGGCGATGAAGCGATCGCCGGGACCGATGCCCTGCTCGCCGTTTAAGACCAGCAGCACGGCGTCCGCCCCGGCGAGCTCCTGCTCGACCCGGTGTTGCATGCGCTCGGTGAGCACGTCGCGTGGCCGCTGGACGCCCGGCAGGTCCACCAGCACCATCTGAACGCCGTTGGCGACGTCGGTGGCGACCCCGCGGCTGGCGCGCCGGGTCGTCTGCGGCCGGTCGGAGATGATCGCCACCTTGGCGCCGACGATCGCGTTGACGAGGGTCGACTTGCCGACGTTCGGGCGCCCGGCGAGGCCGATGAACCCGGCCTTGGTCATCGCAGCGTGGCGGTCACCCGAGCCTGGAGCTCGAGCATCTCGCCCTGGTCGGTCTCGTGGTCATAACCGCAGAGGTGGAGCACCCCGTGGACGGTGGCCTCGGTCAGGTCGGCCGTCTGCGGAGGGCAGATGACGACGTCGCCGAGCTCGCGCGGGCCGGGTGCGGGGCCGGAGCCGTCGACCGGGAAGCTGAGCACGTCCGTGGGCTCGTCGCGGCCGCGATGCTCGCGATTCAACTCACGGATCCGCTGCTCGTCGACCAGCTCGAGCGACAGGTGACCTTCCCCCACGCCCGCCGCCTCCAGCGCCGCCAGCGCCGCGGGGCGCAGCTCCACCGGGACGTCCGCGGCGTCGATCAATCGTCCTCGGTGCGCTGCGAGTAGTCGTCGTAGGCGGCGACGATCCGCTGCACGAGCTGGTGGCGGACGACGTCGGCGCTGCCGAAGCGGACGAACTCGATGTCGTCGACGGCAGAGAGGATCTCGCCGACCACCACCAGGCCCGAGCGCTGGTCACGCGGCAGGTCGATCTGGGTGATGTCGCCGGTGACCACCATCTTCGACCCGAACCCGAGCCGGGTGAGGAACATCTTCATCTGCTCCGGGGTGGTGTTCTGGGCCTCGTCGAGGATCACGAACGAGTCATTGATCGAGCGGCCCCGCATGAACGCCAGCGGCGCCACCTCGATGATCCCGTTGTCGAGGTAGGTGGTGACGCGCTCGGGATCGAGCATGTCGTAGAGGGCGTCGAACAGCGGCCGCAGGTAGGGGTCGACCTTGGCCGCGATGTCGCCGGGCAGGAATCCGAGGCGCTCGCCGGCCTCGACCGCGGGGCGGGTGAGGATGATCCGGCTCACCTCGCGGGCGTCGAGCGCCGCGACCGCCATCGCCACCGCGAGGAACGTCTTGCCGGTCCCCGCGGGTCCGATGCCGAAGCTGACGGTGTGGTTGCGGATCGCGTCGACGTAGCGCTTCTGGTTGACGGTCTTCGGCGCCACCTTGATCGAGCGGTGGCGCCAGATCACGTCCTCGAGCATCTCGGCCGGGCTCTCCGACTCCTCGATCGCGCCCGCGACCTGGGCGATCGTCCCCGGGGCGAGCTCGTGGCCCCGCTCGACCAGACCGACGAGCTCGTCCACCATCGACGCCGCCTCGCGGACGTCGCCCTCCGAGCCGTCGAGGGTGAGCACGTTGCCGCGCAGGTGCACCTCGCAGCCGATCGCCTCCTCGATCCGGCGCAGGACGGCGTCCTCGGAACCGGCGAGCTCGGCCGCCACCTCGTTGTCGAGCGTCAGTTGCCGGCGCGCCAAATCAGGGGTGCTCCATGTTCGCGGCGCAGAGCACTACTTTGACGCCAGGCGCTCGCGCACCGTCGCGCTGACCCGCTTGCCGTCGGCGCGGCCGCCGACCTTCGGCATCAACGCCCCCATCACCCTTCCCATTTCGCCGGGCTCGCTCGCGCCGCTCTCTGTGATCGCCGCGTCGACGAGCCCGCCGAGCTCCTCGTCGGAGAGCTCCGCCGGCAGGTAGCGCTCGATCTCGCGCGCCTCGGCCTCCTCGGCCTTAGCGCGATCGCCGCTTCCGCCCCCGCGGTAGGCCTCTGCCGCCTCCAGCCGCCGCTTGCGCTCTCGGCGCAGGACCGCGACCTCGTCGTCGCCGCCATCCTTGCGATCCTTCTGGAGCGCGTCGACGATCAGGCGCAGGGCACCGACCCGGTCGCGCTCGCCGGCCTTCATCGCCTCACGGGTATCGGTCTGAACCTGCTCGAGGATCGCCATCGGTTTGCCCTCTAAGGGTAGTCGCCGTGTTCAGGCGACCTCGACCAGCTCGACCTCGCCCAGCGGCAGCTGAAGGAACCGCGTGCCCAGCTCGCGGAACGACTCGGGATCGCCTGTGCAGAGGAACCGGTAGGTCCCCTCCTCGCGGCTCGGCGTCTCCAGGCCCCGGGCCTCGAGCAGCCGCTGCGCGGTGGCCGCGAGCGCGTGGCCGGCGGTCACCAGCCTCACGTCGCGGCCCAGGATCCGCTGGAGCATCGGCCGCACCAGCGGATAGTGGGTGCAGCCGAGGATCACGGTGTCGACCCTGGCGGCGATGAGCGGCGCGCAATAGGAGCGGACCTGCTCGACGACCTCCTCGGAGAAGGGGAACCCACGCTGGATGATCGCCGCCAGGTCCGGGGCCGAGACCTCGGTCACGGTCAGGTCGCGGTGCGCCGCGGCCAGGGCCCGCAGGTATGCGCCGCCTGCGACCGTCGCCGGCGTCGCCAGGACCCCGACCCGCCCCGAATCGGTGATCGCCGCCGCGATCTCGGCCTCGGGGTCGATCACCGCCACCACCTCGACCCCGCGTTCGGCGGCCGCCTCGCGCGCGGCCTCCAGCCCGGCGCCCGCTGCCGAGTTGCAGGCGATCACGATCAGCTTCGCCCCCCGCTCGAGCAGGAAGCGCGTGTTGCGCTCGACGGACTCGCGCAGCTCGTCCGCCGCCTTCGCCCCGTACGGAAAGCGCGCGTCGTCGCCCAGGTACACGTAGTCCTCCTCGGGCAGCGAGACCAGGAACTCGTGCAGCACGGTGAGCCCGCCGACCCCGGAGTCAAAGACGGCGATCGGCAGCGAGGGATCGGGCCTCTGCGCGGCGCTCATCAGTGCCGGATCATCGCAACCCCGTGAGTGCCAGACTTCGCTCGTGGGCGGCGCCCAAGACGACGGATCGACCCTCTCGTTCTGGTCCGAGGACTCGGTCCTCTCGATCGCCTCCAAGGGCTCGCTGCTGTCGATCGGCTCGATCGGCTCGCTGGCCTCGATCGGGTCCGTCGGCTCGGCGGCGTCGGCGTTCTCGGTCGGCTCGGTCGCCTCGGCCGGATCCGCGCTGTCGGCGCTGTCGCGCTCGTCGGTGATGTCGTGGATGACGCGGGGCGCGGTGATGGGCGAAGAACGGCCCACCGCGTCGCTGATTGCAGCCTCGGCGTTGGCGGCCGCGGCGATCGCGGTCGCCCTGCGCTGCTGAGTGCCGCCTACAGGAACGGCTTGGCGACCATCACGTAGATGGTCACGACGATGAGCAGGCCGGCGACCGGGCCCATGCGCGCCATCTTCACGTTGACGGCGTTGAACTCGTCGCTGAACTTGACCTCGCCGGGTCCGGACGCCTCGATGTCGCGGCGCGCGAGGCGCTCGGCCCGGCGCTCGTTCGGGCCGAAGAACAGGATGCCGAGCGCGATCAGGACGATGATCGCGATCAAGCCCCAGGTGACGAAGAAGTAGCCGAAGTCCCAGCGGTCCGCGGTGAGGTAGATCCCGGTGATCAGGATCAGCAGCGAGCCGCCGGTGATGAAGGTCCGGTCGAGCCGCTGGAGGACGTAGAAGACGAACGGGACGCTGCGGGGCTCATTCGCGGTCGCGATCGCGATATAGACGCCGTAGGCGAAGGTCGGCCCGAGCCCGACCACGACCGCGGTCACGTGGAGCCACACGACGACGTCGTAGAAGGTGACGGCCAGGGTCGTCATCAGGCAACGCGGACCATATCCCGGGCGGCAGTCGGAAATCAGCCGCCGCGGCAGAGCAGCGCGGCCCAGTCGCCGCGGGCGCGGCGCTCGACCGGCTCGAGGCCGCGGGCGGACAGCGCCTCGGCGACCTCGTCGGCCTCGGTTGCGAGCATCCCCGAGCAGATCAGCGTCCGCGGAGGCTCGGTGAGGCGCTCGGCGACGTCGCGGAGCAGCGGGGCAGTCAGGTTCGCGGTCATCGCCGGCGCCGTGGGGGGCGCCTGCTCGCGAAGGTTGACCCGGGCGAGCTCGACCGCGACCGCGTTGGCACGGGCGTTCGCCTCCGCCGCCTCGATCGCCGCCTCCTGGCTGTCGCAGCCGAGCACCGGCGCCCAGCCGAGCTTGGCGGCGGCGATCGCCAGCACCGCCGAGCCGGTGCCGAGGTCGGCGAGCGGCCCGGCGGCCTCGCCCGCGTCGGCCAGCTCGGCGAGCAGTTCCAGGCACAGCGCCGTGGTCGCGTGGGCCCCGGTGCCGAAGGCCTGACCGGGGTCGATCACGACGTCGATCTGCCGCGCCGCCCTCGGGCGGCAGCCACGACGGCCTGACCACGAGCCGCCCGTCGCCGATGACCACCGGGCGGTGAAAGTCGCGCCAGCGGTCGGCCCAGTCGTCGGGGATCGCAGTCGCCGTGATCTCGACCAACCCCTCTCCGGCCGCGGCCTCGAGATCGGGCAGGTCGGGGACCTCGCCGGGCGGGCCGTAGATGGCGTACTCGACCCAGCCGTCGCCGCGCTCCTCTTCGACGCCGTCCGGCGCGAGCTCGAGCAGCTCGGCGAGCACTCGCTCGGCGAGCTCGGGACGGCAGCGGACCGCGAGCCGGATCACGCCTCATCTAGCCCCGTCGGCGCCAGTGAAAGAGCGACCGCTTGTCGCCCGACTCGGCGAGCTCCGTGTCGAGCCGCTCGACGAGCTCGCGCTGCTCGCGGCTGAGCTTCCCGGGAACGGTGACGTCCACGAGCACGTACTGGTCGCCGCGGCCCCGTTCACGAAGCGACGGCAGGCCGAGGCCCCGCAGGCGGATCGACTCGCCCGGCTGGGCGCCGGCCGGGATCTCGACGTCGCGCTCGCCGTCCAGGGTCGGGACCGTGAGCGCGCCGCCGAGCATCGCCCGTGTCGCCGGGACGGACGCGACCGTGATCAGGTCTCGTCCCTGCCGCTCGAAGCGGTCGTCCTCGGCGACGCGCACCATGACGTAGAGATCGCCGCTCGCGCCGCCCGGCTCGCCGGCGTGCCCCGCGCGGGAGATCCGAATCCGCTGGCCGGACTCGATCCCCGCCGGCACCTCGACGTCCCAGGTTCGCTCGCGGACCACCCGACCGGCGCCGCCGCAGACCTCGCAGGGCTGTTCGGGGATCTTGCCGGCGCCCTCGCAGGTCGGGCAGGCGCCGGTCTGGACGAGCTGGCCGAACGCCGTCCGCCGCACCTGCTGGACCCGGCCGGCTCCACCGCACGTCTCGCAGGTCCTGATCGGCGTCCCCGGCTCGGCGCCGTTCCCGCGACAGTGCTCACACGTCGAGACGGCCTCGAAGCTGACCTGCCGCTGCGCTCCGGTGAGGACCTCGGCGAGCGTGATCTCGACCTCGGCCGCGACGTCCCCGCCGCTCGCCGGTCCGCGATCGGAGAACCCGAACAGGTCGCCGAAGATCGAGTCCCCGCGCCCGAACAGGGACGAGAGCATGTCCTCCACGTTTCCGAAGCCGCCCGCGCCGGGCGACCAGCCCCCGGTCGCAGGCCCTCGTGGCCGAAGGCGTCGTAGGTCCGCCGGCGCTCGGGGTCGGAGAGGATCTCGTAGGCCTCGGCGGCGGCCTTGAACTTCTCCTCGGCGTCGGGGTCGTGGCTGTTCACGTCCGGGTGCAGCTCGCGGGCCAGCCGCCTGAAGGCGCGCTTGATCTCCGCCTCCGAGGCGCTGCGCTCGACCCCGAGCAGCTCGTACGGGTCCGCCTGGACTGCCACTAGCGCTCGTAGACGGTCTCGAAGAAGCGCGACAGCTCGCCGGCGGCGTCGCGGACCGAGGCGATCGCGGTCGCGTAGTCCATCCGGGTCGGCCCGAGGACTCCGACCGTGCCCAGGTTGCGATAGCCGAGCCCGTAGTTGGCGCCGACGACGCTCATCCCGCGCAGCTCGGGCGCCGGGTTCTCGTCCCCGATCCAGACGAACACCGAGCGCTCGTCGAGCGCGGCCCGCAGCATCCGCAACAGGTTCGCGCGCCGCTCGAGCGCGCGCATCAGCGAGTCCGCGTGCGGCAGGTCGGGCGCGTGGTCGACCGACAACAGCCGGCTCGCGCCCTCGACGTAGAGGTCCTCGGCGGCACGGCCCTCGAGACCGCGGAACGCGTCGCCGATCTCGGCGAGGAAACGCCGCTCCGCCGGGCCGAGCTCGGGGTCGTCGAGCCGGTCCCCCGTCATCCGGGCGCCGAGGGCGAGCCCGACCAGGCGCTCGTTGAGGAAACTCGAGGCCCACTCGACGAGCCCGGGATCCACGGGCCGCTCGAACTGGAACACGCGCTTGGTCACCGCCCCGTTGGAGGCGATGACGACGACCATCAACGCGCGCGGCTGGAGCAGCAGCACCTCGACCCGCTGCACGCGAGCGCTCGACGGCGGCGGCGCGGTGGCGACGGCGAGCAGGTCGGTGACCCGAGACAACGCCGAGGTCGTCTCGCGCAGCGCGTCCTCGACCTCGCGACGCATCGCGGTCAGGTCGAGCCCGCCGCCGCTGTCCGCCTGAACTCGGGTGCCGGAGGCGAGCAGCGCGGCCGCGTAGAAGCGGTAGCCCGAGTCCGTCGGCACCCGCCCGGCGGAGGTGTGCGGGTGGGTGAGCAGGCCTTGGCGCTCCAGCTCGGCGAGCTCGGCGCGGATCGTCGACGGCCCCCAGGGGACGCCGGCGAGCTCGGCGATCACAGCCGATCCGACCGGCTTGCCCGAGTCCAGGTACGCCTCCAGGACCAGGCGCAGGACCGTCTGCTGTCGCTCGGTGAGCATGGGTTGATTCTAGGATCGAGGCAGGTGGTAGATCCCTACACGCTTCCCGACGACCTTCCTCGCCCGGCCGACGACGGCGCCGCCGACCACCTGCCCGGAGCCGCGCTGCCCGCGGTCGCACTGCGAGCGACCGACGGCTCGCTGGTCGAGATCGCCTCGCTCGAGCGGCGGACCGTGATCTACGCCTATCCACGCACCGGACGGCCCGGCGAGCCGTCGCTGGTCGACGACTGGGACCTGATCCCCGGCGCCCGCGGCTGCACGCCCGAGACGTGCGGGTTCCGCGACCACCACGCAGAGCTCGCCGCCGCCGGCGCGAGCGTGTTCGGGCTCTCAACCCAGGACACCGGCTACCAGCGCGAGCTGGTCGAGCGCCTGAGGCTGCCGTTCCCGATCCTCTCCGACGCCGGGCTCGAGCTCACCCGCGCGCTGGCGCTTCCAACCTTCGAGGTCGCCGGCGAGACGCTGCTCAAGCGGCTGACGCTGCTCCTCTCGGCCGCCCGCGTCGAGCGCTTCTGGTACCCGGTCTTCCCGCCCGATCGCCACGCCGCGGAGGTCCTCACCTGGCTCCGGGACCACCCGATCTAGCTCGTCAGCTCGACCTCGGCGGTCGCGTTCCGGATGATCTGATTGCCGTCCTGCTCGGCGACCACGTCAACCGTCACCCGGTTGCCGTCGACCTCGGTGATCGTGCCCTCGACCTTGATCTCGGCCTCCGGAACACCCAGGCCGCGGAACTGGACGGAGAGGCGTTTGAGCGCGCCAGGATCGCCGCCGGCGAGACCGGCGCAGCCGCGGGCGACGAGAGCCATCGAGTACAGGCCGTGGAGGATGTTGCGCGGCAGCCCGACCGCCTTGGCGAACTCGGGGTCGATGTGGATCGGGTTGAAGTCGCCGGAGGCGCCCGCGTAGCGGTGCGGCAGGTACTTGTCCGGGGTCACCGCCAGCTCCGGGATCGGGTCGCCGACCGCGTGCTCGCCCACGCCTCACACCCCCCGGACGATGTCGGTCCAGGTTCCGCGGACGACGTCGGCCCCGTCCTGGTTGGTGGAGACCGACTCGAACACGTAGAAGGCCCTGCCGTCGCGCTCGGAGATGTCGGCGACCCGGGCGCTGGTGGTGATCTCGTCGCCGGCGCAGACGGGCTCTGACCAGACGAACTCCTGGCCTCCGTGGACCATCATCGCCAGGTTGATCCCGACCTCTGGGTCGACGATCGCGGGGCCGAGGGCGCGGGCGCTATACACGACGCAGAACATCGGCGGCGCGACCACGTCGCGAAAGCCGGCGGCCCGGGCGGCGTCGCGGTTGTGGTGGACGAGGTTCTCCGCGCCGATCGCGTTCGCGTATTCGCGGATCTTCTCGCTGCACACCTCGTAGGCGGCGGGCGGGTACTCCTTGCCGACCGCGCTCTGATTCACCGCCATGGCGGCCGCAGTCTAATTGGGTGCCCTAACCCACCTCGCGCTCCGCGGCGTCGGCGCGCGCCGCGTCGGGATCGACGTGCAGTGCCATGTAGACGACCTTGCCGTCGCGCAGCTCGTACACGTACGAGGCCGTCCGCTCGAGCTCGAGACCGGCCGTGCGGCCGCGGGCGACCTGCCGGACGTGGGCGACCACGCAGCGCTCGCCGACCGGCTCTATGGCAACAACCTCCTGGCTGAAGTCCTCCCAGGCGTCGTACCAGTGGCCGACCCAGCCGAGGAAGCCCTCGTGGCCGCGAAAGGTCCCGGGATTGCCCGCGTCCGGCGGCGAGTAGACGACGATCTCCGGGTCGAAGAACCCGAGCACGGCCGCCGTGTCTCCGGCCTCGAACGCCCGCCATCCGCGTTCGACCAGCTCAATTCGTTCATCGCCGTCACTCATATCGCCGCCAGCGCCTTGTCGCGGTCGGGGTAGATGTGGAGCCGCACCGCGCGGCGTTCGCGCAGCTCGATCATGTAGACGACGTGCAGCTCGACCGGGACGCCGCTCTGGGCGCCGATGGCCCGTTGGTGGATGTGGGCGAGGACGTGGTCGTCGTCGGGCGTCTCGATCTCGCCGGTCTCGTAGCTGATCTCCGCCCAGGGCTCCTCCCAGGCCTGGGACATCGCGAGAAAGCCCGGGTACCCGTGCCAAGTGCCCGCGTTCATCAGCTCGGCGCTGACGTGACACTCGATGGCCGGGTCGAGAAACTCGAGCAGGCCTGCGACCTCTCGCTGGCGGAACGCCTCGGTCGCATCGCGGACGAGTGCCGCGTTGCATTCGCGGTGGTCACTCATCGACCTGGAGCACCGCGAGGAACGCCTCCTGGGGAACCTCGACCGCGCCGACCTGCTTCATCCGCTTCTTGCCCTTCTTCTGCTTTTCGAGCAGCTTCTTCTTCCGCGAGACGTCGCCGCCGTAGAGCTTCGCGGTGACGTCCTTTCGCAAGGCCTTGACGGTCTCGCGCGCGAGCACCCGGGAGCCGACCGCGGCCTGGACGGGGACGTCGAAGAGCTGGCGGGGGATCGTCTTGCGAAGCCGCTCGACCAGGGCCTTGCCCGCGTCATAGGCGGCGGCGCGGTGGACGATCTGCGAGAGGGCGTCGACTCGCTCGCCGGCGAGCAGGACGTCCAGCTTCACCAGATCGGAGGCGCGGTTTCCGATCGGCTCGTAGTCGAGCGACGCGTAGCCGGCGGTGCGCGACTTCAGCTGGTCGAAGAAGTCGAGCACGATCTCGGCCAGCGGCAGGTCGTAGCGGATCTGAACCCGCTCGGGCGAGAGGTAGTGCATGTCGACGTGGGTGCCGCGGCGCTGCTGGCAGAGCTCCATGACCGCGCCGACGTAGCTCGACGGGCAGATGATCGAGGCGCGGATGTAGGGCTCGCGGATCTCGGCGATCAGCCCCGGGTCGGGCATCTCGACCGGCGAGTGGACGTCGAGCACCTCACCGCTGGTCAGCTCGACCTCGTAGCGAACGTTGGGCGTCGTCGCCAACAGCTCGAGGTCGTACTCGCGCTCGAGCCGCTCGCGGACGATGTCCATGTGCAGCAGGCCGAGGAAGCCGCAGCGAAAGCCGAACCCGAGCGCCTGCGAGGTCTCGGGCTCATACGTGAGCGCGGCGTCGTTCAGGGCCAGCCGCTCGAGCGCGTCGCGCAGGTCCTCGTAGCGGTCCGTGTCGATCGGAAACAGGCCGCAGAAGACCATCGGCTTGACCTCGCGGTAGCCGGGCAGCGCCTCGGCCGCCGGGCGCTGCTTGCGCGGTCAGGGTGTCGCCGACCCGCAGCTTGGAGACGTCCTTCAGCCCGGTGATCGCGTAGCCGACCTCGCCGGCGCTCATCCCGGGGGCCGGCTTCATCGCCGGGGTGAAGAAGCCGATCTCGTCGATCTCGGCCTCCGTGCCGGCCTGCATCGCCCTGATCGCCTCCCCGTCGCGAAACTCGCCGTCGACCATGCGCAGGTAGGCCACCACGCCGCGGTACTGGTCGAACTCGGAGTCGAAGATCAGCGCCCGCGGCGGCGCCTCCTGCTCGCCCGCGGGCGGCGGGATGCGTTCGACGATCGCCTCGAGCACGGCGCCGACCCCCTCGCCGGTCTTGGCCGAGATCCGCAGCACGTCGTCGGGATCGCACCCGATCAGGTCGACGATCTCGGCCGTCACCCGCTCGGGCTCGGCCGACGGCAGGTCGACCTTGTTGAGCACCGGCACCAGCTCGAGGCCGGCCTCGATCGCCGCGTAGGTGTTGGCGACGGTCTGCGCCTCGACGCCCTGCGCTGCGTCGACGACGAGCAGCGCGCCCTCGCACGCGGCGAGGCTGCGCGAGACCTCGTAGGAGAAGTCGACGTGGCCGGGAGTGTCGATCAGGTGCAGGTGGTAGGTCTCGCCGCCGCTGGCGATGTAGTCCACCCGCACCGCCTGGGCCTTGATCGTGATCCCCCGCTCGCGCTCGAGGTCCATCGAGTCGAGCAGCTGCGGCAGGTGCTTGCGCGCGTCGACCGCCCCGGTGACCTCGAGGATGCGGTCGGCAAGCGTCGACTTGCCGTGGTCGATATGCGCGATGATCGAGAAGTTGCGGATCCGGTCCATGGCCATGGGCCGGATGAGTATGGCGAGCCGGGCCCGGGTCTCTCCCTAGGTCGGCTCGTCGAGCTGCTGCCAGTCGCGCAGGTAGGGCATCGGGTCCGTCGGGTCGCCGGTGATCCCCTTGCCGTCGCGGATCTCGAAGTGCAGGTGGTCGCCCCAGCACGAGCCGGTGCATCCGAGCCCGCCGAGCTTCTGGCCCGCATGGACCTTCTCACCGGGCTTGACGACGGCCGGGGCGATCATGTGCATGTAGACGTAGGTGCGGTCGCGCTTCGGGTCGTAGAGATGGACATAGTTGCCCTGGCCGCCATCGCTGCCGGTCTCGGCGATGACACCGTCGGTCGCGGCGACCTCGGGCGTGCCGGCCGGGGCGAACATGTCCTGGCCGGCGTGCACATGGCCCGAGCGTGCCGCGCCGAAGGCGTTCTCGGCCGTGCCGTAGTCGATCGGGCCGACCACGGGCACGAACGGGCCGCGCTCGGCGATCCGCTTCTCGTAGCGCTCGGCGACCTTCGCCCAGCCCGCGACCTCGCCGGCGCCGAGGTGGGCACCAACGCCCGTGGAGTCGGCGGCGAGCGCGGGCATCGCCGACACGGCGAGCACGCCGATCACGGCAACGGTCGTCTTGGCTCGTTCTGACTGCAGCAGGCGCAGCATGCGTCGGTTCACCTCGTGTTCTCAGACCGGGCGCGCCGGTGGCGCGCGGGCGCCGGGTGGCGCCGCTTGGATCGCCCGCGTGCGGCTTTGCCGCTAGTCGGTGCGGGCGGTTGAGGGGTCGTACACCGTGGCGATCAGAAGTTCACGGATGTGTGACCACAGTCACACATCGTTTGCTTGCAATCGAGCTTTCAGCCAGCAAGGGTAGCCCTAGCCCTGCCCGCGGCGCAGCAGCCGCCTGATCTGGCTGGCCTCCGGAATCCGAAGCGCCGTGATCGATGCCGCGTAGACGACGGCGCCCACGGCCAGCGCCGTGCCCAGCGAGACGATCTGGGCGACCAGGCCGCGCCCGAGCAGGTCGTCGAGCACCGTCCAGACGCCGTAGCTTGCCGCCGCGAGCGCCGCGGACGCCAGGATCACCCGGCCCGTGGTCCAGGCGAGCCGGCCGAGCTCGAGGCGTCCCAGGGCACGACGCAGGATCACCGCCTGCGCGACGACGCTGGCGGCGGTCGCGATCACCGTGGCGGCGACGATCCCGCCGATCCCGAACGGCGAGTAAAAGGCGAACGCGAACGCCGCAGTCAGCGCCAGGTTGCCGGCGGAGATCGCGGTCGGCACCCACGGCCGCTGGAGGCTGAAGAACGTCCGCGTCATCAGCAGGAACAGGCCGTTGAACGGCAGCGAGAAGGCGAACCAGAAGAGGGCGGTCGAGACCAGGTCGGTGGCGGCGGCGTCGAACTCGCCCCGCTGGTAGACGAGCCGGATCATCGGCTCGGAGAGGACGACGATCGCCGCCGCGGCCGGGATCAGGAACAGCTGGATCTGGCGCATGCCGTTCGCCATCGTCGAGCGCAGGCTGTCCAGGTCACCCCGGGCCGCGTAACGCGCCAGGGTCGGGAACAGGACCGTGGTCACGGCGACGGAGAAGATCCCCTGCGGCAGCATGTAGATCCGGAACGCCTTGTCGATCGCCGCCGGTGCCTGCTCCGAGACCAGGAAGCCGACGGCGCTGTTGATCAGCAGGTTGAAGTTGATCAGCCCGAGACTGATCGTCACCGGCAGCATCAGCAGCAGCACCCGCCGCACGTCGACGCTGCGCCAGGCGCGACGCAGGCTGGTGTTGATGAGCCCGTAGAAAGCGCGCCGGAGCCCGAACGGGGTGTTGCGGAGGTCGTAGGTGACCATCGCCAGCTGCAGCGCGGTCCCGACCAGGATCCCGATCGCGTAGGCGTAGATCTGGTCCTGCTCCTCGTAGGAGGGCGCCAGCGCGACGAGCGTGACGATGATGGCGACGTTCCAGAAGAACGGCGCGATCGCGAATACCCCGAAGCGGTCGTAGCTGTTGAGGACGCCGACGACGATCCCCGAGACCCCGAGCATGACCAGGATGGGGAACAGCAGCCTCGACAGGCTGACGGTGAGGTCGGTGACGTAGTCGCCGCCCGAGACGAACAGCGGGATCAGCACCGGAGCGATCAGGATGAAGAGCGCGGTGATCGCCGCCAGCCCCAGCGTCACCAGGTAGATCAGGTCGGCGGCGAGGCGGAACGCCTCGCGGCGCTTTTGCTGCTCGAGCTCCTCGGTGAACACCGGCACGAACGCCGCCTGGATCGCGGCGTCGGCGAACAGGCTGCGGACCAGGTTCGGGACCTGAAAGGCGATTGTGAACGCCGACATCGCGGCGCTGACCCCGAAGTACGAGGCGGCGACGATCTCGCGCACCAGGCCGGCGATCCGCGAGAGCCCGGTGGCAAAGGAGAAGAAGGCCGTGGAGCGGGCGAGCCGACCGGCGGCCGGCCTGGGCGCGGTCACCTCCTCCTCGGGCCTGACCTCCGCCTCGGCGACCTCGTCGTACTCGCGGCTGTCGGTCATGCCCAGCCTCCGGCGATCCGCGGATGCCCCGCTATCATCCCGCGTCGCTCGATGGCCAATATCGCCTCACAGAAGAAGCGCAACGCCCGCTCGCTGCGCGAGCGGGACGAGAACCGGCGCCTGACCAGCGCCGTCAAGACCCACTTCCGCCGGCTCGAGGCGGCGGTGCAGGCCGGCGACGGCGCGGCCGCAGACGCCGAGCACAAGCAGCTGGTCTCGCGCATCGACACGGCGGTCCAGCGCGGCGCCCTGCACCCCAACAACGGCGCCCGCAAAAAGGCCCGCGCCGCTCGCACGCGCGCCGGCGCCGGTTCCTGATCAGCGTCTTAGTCACGGACGCCGGCCGCGCGCCGTACGGCGAGCGTCAGCGCCACCCGGTCGGGATAGTCCGAGCCCCCGCGGGTCCACCACTCGAGGTCGGCGATCGCGCAAGCCGCAGCTCGGAGCTGGGCCGGGCTGCGATCCCGGACGCGACCGACGAGCAGCTTCGCCGCATACGGATGCATCGGAAGTGAGCGCTCGACTTCCTTCGGCGCCAGCCCGGAGTCCAGCGCGTCGAGCGCCATGTTGGCCTCACGCAGGCGCTTCGCGGCCTGGTAGATCAGTGGGGTGACGGAGTCGCCCTGGTCGGCGAGCCGCTCGGCGGCGGCGACCGCGGCTTTGGGGTCCTGGGCGACGATCGCGTCCGACATCGCCCACGCGACCTCCGCGGAGGTGTCGGCGATCATCGCCTCCAGGTCGGCGAGGGTGACGGCGCCGTCGGGATCGGCCCAGACGCCGAGCCGGTCCAGCTCGGTCGCCAGCCTGACCGTGCTGTCACCGAGCCGCTCGACCAGCAGCTTGGCGGCCGTCGACTCGAGCTCGAAGCCCCGCCGGCGCGCCTCGGAGACCAGCCAGCGAGGCAGGTCGCGGGGGCGCGGGGCGGCGTACTCGAGCACCTTCCCGCCCGCCTTCTCGACCGCCTCGGTGAGCCGTTTCGGCGCCGTCACCTTCGGCGGCGATTCGCGGGCGACCAGCACCACCGTTGTCTGCGGCGGCAGGGCCGCGAGCGCGGAGATCACCGGCTCGGCCTGCTTGGCCGACCAGCGCTCGACACCGTCGGCGAGCAGATAGCGGTGCTCGGCGGTAAGCGAGAGCGCGGGCACGGCGGCTGCGAGCGCCTCTGCGTCGGGCGCGGCGTTCGACCCCGGGGCCGGCGAGAAGCTCTCGAGCGCACCCGGCCCCCCCTCCGATTCGGCACGCTTCCGTAGGCGCGTCACCACGGCGTCGATCTTCGACTCGTCGGTGCCCGCGATCAGGTACGCGGGCCCGATTTCACCGCTCTCGTTCGTATGGCTCCCGGCCTCGGCCAAAGCCCGCCGAGTGTATTCGCCGGTCCGGCCGAAGCCAGTGGGCGCCGCCGGGCTAGATCGAGCCGATCCCGATGCTCAGGGCGCCCAGCACGATCGCCACGCCGACGAGCTGCAGCAGCGTCCGGCCCCCGCGTCCGGTGGCGGCGAAGTAGAGCGCGAACAGGGCCGCGATCCCTGCGAGCACGCCGCTCGGCCAGCCGAACACCAGGCTGGCCGTCTTCTGACCGTTTGAGCCGTCGAAGCACTCGTTGTCCGAAGGGATCGCCGCCTCGCCGGAGAGCACGTCGTCACAGGTCGGGGTGTCGCCGATGTCGGCCATCGCGATGACCAGCACGGCGCACGCGAAGGCGAGCGCGAGAGCGAGCAGGACCCCGAGCGCGCGCCAACCGCCGGTGGCCTTCTCCTCCTCCGGCGGCCCCGCGGGTGGGGGCGGAGGCGTCTCCTCGGGCGACTGCGGCGGGGGTGTCGGCGTGGGCGTGCCGCTTGCTTCCATCGAGTGCATCCCCTCCTCGGGCGAGACGTCTGCGGAGCCCCAACACCCCGCGATCGCGCGGCACCCTACCGCACCGCCCAGCCGTGACGCCGAACCTCGATCACGACCTCACCCTCCTCGTCGGTGCGGAGCGTGGGCACACCGTCCGCCGAGAGCGTCGCGAGCGTGCTCGCCGCCGGGTGGCCGTAGGGGTTGTCCGCGCCGACTGAGATCAGAGCCAGGCGGGGGCGGGCGCGGCCCAGCAGGTTGTCGAGCCCGGCGTCCTCGCTGCCGTGGTGGGCGACCTTGAGCACGTCGACCGCGCCCACGGCGACCGGCGCCACCTCGGCCTCGGCGTCGCCCGTGAGCAGGATCTCGAACCGACGCCAGCGCGCGAGAAGCACCAACGAGAGCAGGTTGGGGTCCTCCCCCGACGCGGCCCGGAGGCGCTCCGGCGGCGGCCAGATGACCTCGAGCCGCAGGAGGCCGGAGCGAAGCCGATCCCCGGCGGCGACCGGGATCGTGACCGCCCCGGCTGCTCTGGCGGCGCCGAGCGAGGAGCGGTCGGCCCGCGCGAACACGAGCCGCTCGACCTCGAGCCGGTCGAGGACCGCCGGCGCGCCACCGACGTGATCGGACTGGGGATGGGTCTCGACCAGGGCCGCCAGGCGGTCGATGCCGCGATCGGCGAGCTGCTCGGCGACGCCGGAGTCGGGCGGCCCGGCATCGACCAGGACCGGGGCGCCGCGCCCGGGCTCGAGCAGGATCGAGTCGCCCTGGCCGACGTCGAGGACCGTGATCCGCAGTGGCGGCCGCGGCGTCGGCAGCCCACCCCCAGGAGCCGGGACCAGCAGTACGACCAGCGTGATCAGCGTGGCCGTCGCGGCCGCGGTCAGCCCCCGGATTCGGGCGCGCGTCGACACCCGGCCGGAGCGGCGCCGGTGCGCCCACCGGAGCACGGTCACGACCCCGGCGGCCAGCAGCGCGTAGCTGGCGACCAGTGCGGTCACGCGCGCGAGGTCGACCTCCGACTGCGCCCAGGAAGGCGCCGCGAACCAGTCCGCCACCTGGGCGATGTAGCCGGCGCAGGCGCCGGCGATCGCGGTCAGCGGCGCGACCGGAAACCAGCTCAGCTGGCCGAGCCCCGCCGCGGCCATCCCGAGCCACATCACCGGGGCCTCGGCGGGCAGGGCGACGAGGTTGGCGGGCAGCGAGGTGACCGAGAAGGCGCCGAACTGGTGCGCCATCAGCGGCGCAGTCGCGATCGTCGCCGCCAGGGTCATCGCCGCCCCCTCGGCGAGCGCGCCGCGAACGGATGCGGGCTCGCCGCCGATCAGCCCTGCGATCGGCCGCGCCCAGAGCAGGATGCCCACGACCGCGGCGAAGCTGAGTTGCCAGCCGACGTCCGAGCTCGCGCGGGGGTCGATCGCCAGCGTCGTCCCTGCGGCCAGCAGGAGCGCGTACCAGCGCGAGCGTGGCCGCGAGGCGAGGCCGGCGACGATCCCGGCCGCGCCCATCACGCCGGCGCGCTGGATCGAGGCGCCGGCGCCGGCGACCGGGACGTAGAGCGCGATCAGCGCCAGCAGCGCCAGCAGACGCGCTCTGCGCCCGCACGCCCAGGACGGCGAGCGCCGCGCCGGCCAGCAGCGCGAGGAGGATCACGTTCTGGCCGCTGACGGCCAGGAGGTGGGCGAGCCCCGAGCGCTTGAACTCCTCGACCGTCGCGGCGTCGATGCGGTCGTCCTCGCCGAGGACGAAGCCGCGCAGGAGATCGGCGGCATCGGGGCTCGTGCCGGCCTCGAGCGCGGCCTCGGCGCGATCGCGGACGCCGTCGAGCCACCCGTCCAGGCCGCCGCGCCCGGCGTCGGTATGGCGCAGCTCTCGGGCGTCGAGCACGGCTCGGATTCCAAGCCGCTGCAGATACGACCGCTCCCAGTCCCGGGGGTGGCGAATCGCGCCCACGGCCTCGATCCCGTCGCCGATTCCGAGGTCGGCGACGGGCTCGTCGGCCTCGACCAGGAGCCTGCCCTCGGGCGTCTGCACGCGGACGCGCACCACCCCGTCGCTGCGCTTGGGCACGGCGACGACGAAGCCGCGGACGCCGACCTCCGCGCCCGTGGGCAGCTCCAGGGCACCGGCGTCGATCGCCGCCAGCCGGGCGTTGCCGACGGCCAGGCCGAGCGCCGCGGCGGCGATCGCCAGGCACCCGATCCAGGCCCCGGCGGCCGTTGGCGAGGCCGAGCCGCGCGGCCGGGCGACCGAGAGCGCCGCCATGCTGACCGCCGAGGCGACGGCCAGCGCGTCGCCGGCGCCGGAGATCCACGGCGACGCGCCGAGGCCGGCGGCCAGGCCGGCGATCAGTGCGAAGCGCCAGGCGACCGCAAGCCCTGCCGGCACCGATGCATCAACCCCTACGGCACTACGGCTGAAGGCTCGCGCGCAGCGCTTCCATCGTCGCGGGGCCGATGCCGCTGATCTGGTCGAGGTCGTCGATGGAGGAGACGCCGCCGTGTTGGTCGCGGAAGTCGACGATCTGCTCGGCCGTCACCGGACCGATGCCGTCGATCGTGTCGAGCTCCTCCACCGTCGCCATCCCGAGGCTGATCGGGCCGTCCTCCGCGCCGGCCGCCGTCGAGCCCGAGGTCGTCGCACCGGCGGGAGCCTTCGTCGGGACCACGATCTGCTGTCCGTCGGCGACCGCCGCCGCGAGATTGATCGCGTCGGGCGCCGCGTCCGCGGCCGGACCGCCGGCGCGCTCGATCGCGTCCGTGACCCGTGAGCCCGACGGCAGCCGGTACACGCCCGGCCGCTGACGGCTCCGGCGACGTGGACGACCGTGTCGCCCCCTCCCTTGTCGAGTTCGAACGAGCCGCCAGACCCGCCGGTGGCGGCCGAGGCGACGCCGCCCTCCGAGCCCGAGCCGTCCGCCGAACGAACCCAGCGGGCGCCGACGAGCAGCAGCGCGACCGCGACCGCGCCATAGACGAGGAGCTGCGAGCGGCTGAGCTCGGGCACTCCCCGATCGTCGGTCGCCGCGGCGCGTGGGTGGCGCGCGGGATGTGGAGGATCAGCGTCTCAGGCGACGCGAAAGCCGGTCAAGCCCTCGACCGGCTCGTCGATCACCTCGACCTCCTCGACCCGGGCGCGCGAAGGGCCGCGGCGGGAGAGGTCGACCAGCGCCTCGACCGCGGCGGGCTCGCCCTCGAAGATGGCCTCGACGGCACCGTCGTCGCGGTTCATGGCCCAGCCCGCGACCGAGCGGGACTCGGCCTGGCGACGCAGCGTGTCGCGGAAGAAGACGCCCTGGACCCTCCCGCGGACGACCACCCGGCGCCGGACCGGGTTAGACGTCGTCGTAGTCGTCGTCGTAGCCGGCCGCCTGGGTGGCGAGGCGGCGGCTGTAGAGCTCGTCGGCCGAGACGGCGGGCGACTGGACGGAGACGAGGACGAGCGCCTCGCTGCCGTCGTTGGCGCAGGCGTGCTCGGTCGCCGGCGGGATCAGGACCAGGTCGCCGACCTCGAGCCGCTGGGTGTCACCGGTCGCCGACATCGTCCCGGTGCCCGCGACGACGACGTAGACCTGTTCGGCTTCCTCGTGCGTTCGAAGCTCCTCGGAGACCCCGGCCGGGACCTCGAGCCAGTTGACCGAGAGGTTCCTCGACCCCAGCTCCCCCGCGTCCATGAGGATGTGAGGGCGAAGCCCGTGCACCTCCGTGACGGCCGCATCAGTCAGGCGCCTGACCAGCACGCCGAGACTTGTAGCAGACCGGACCGACCGGGGTGTTGAAAGCGCGCAACCTGCTCAGCGAACGACCAGGTTCACGAGCTTGCCAGGGACCACGACCTCCTTGACGATCTCGTGTCCGTCGAGGTGCCGGCGGACGTTCTCGGTTCCCTTGGCGAGCTCGAGCAGCTCGGCCTCGGAGGCGCCGACCGCGGCCTCGAGCTGATCACGCCGCTTGCCGTTCACCTGGACCACCAGGGTGAACGTGTCGTGGACCAGCAGCGACCGGTCGGCCTCGGGCCAGGGCCGCTCCCAAACCCGTTCGCCGGTGATTTGGTCGTAGACCTCGGAGCCGAGGTGCGGCGCGAAAGGGAACACCAGCGAGGCTGCGGTCGCGGTCGCGAACCGGAGCACCGCCTCGCCCTCCTGATCGCCATACAGCCCGTCCTTGAGCCGATAGGCGTCGTTGACGAGCTCCATCACCGCCGAGATCGCCGTGTGGAGCTGAAAACCGTGCTCGATGTCGTGGGTGACCTTGTCGATCGCCCAGTGGGCCTTGGCGAGCAGGACCCGCGCGTCGCCGGTGACCTCGGCCGCGGGCGCCGGGACCTCGCCTCCGATCCGCGAGACCACCTCCTGGCCGAGCCGCCAGAGACGAACGAGGAACCGGTGGACTCCCTCGACGCCCTCGGGGACCCAGTCGCCGCCCCGCTCCGGGGGGCCGAGGAAGCAGACGTAGGTGCGGGCGGTGTCGGCTCCGTAGCGCTCGACGGTCTCGACGGCGCTCACCGTGTTGCCCTTCGAAGACGACATCTTCGCCCCGCCCATGGTGATCATCCCCTGGGTGAACAGCCTCGCGAACGGCTCCTGGACGCCGAGATAGCCGTTGTCGGCGAGCGCCTTGGTGAAGAACCGCGCGTACATCAGGTGCAGGATCGCGTGCTCGATCCCGCCGATGTACTGGTCGACCGGCATCCAGTAGTCGGCGATCTGTCGATCGAACGGGAGCTCCTCGTTGCGCGGATCGAGGTAGCGCAGGTAGTACCAAGACGAGTCGACGAACGTGTCCATGGTGTCGGTCTCGCGCCGCGCCGGCCCGCCGCACCGCGGGCAGGTCGTGTTGACCCACTCCTCGGCGGCCGCCAGCGGGCTCCTCCCCTTCGGCGCGTAGTCCTCGATCTCGGGCAGCTCGACGGGCAGCTGGTCGTCGGGGACGGGGACGAGCCCGTCGGTGTCGCAGTGCACGATCGGGATCGGACAGCCCCAGTAGCGCTGTCGCGAGAGCAGCCAATCGCGCAGTCGGTAGTTGACGGCCGGTCGGCCGAGGCCCCGCGCCTCGAGCTGGGAGACGATCGCGCCCTTTGCCTCGAGCGAGCCGAGGCCGTCGAACTCGCCGCTGTTGACCAGCACCTCGTCGTCGCTGTGGCCGAGGAAGGCCTCGCCCAGGCCCGCGTCGGTGGCCTGGTCACCGCGCGGGGCGACGACCTGCCGGATCGGGAGCCCGAACGCCGTCGCGAAGTCGAAGTCGCGCTGGTCATGGCCGGGGACGGCCATCACCGCGCCGGTCCCGTACTCCATCAGCACGTAGTCCGCGACGAACATCGGGATCTGCTCGCCGTTGACGGGATTGATGACAGTGCGGCCGAGCGGGACCCCGGTCTTCGCCCGCTCGTCGGACGAGCGCTGCTCGACCGTCTCGCGGATCGACTCGTCGGCGTAGGCCTTGATCTCAAGCTCGTGCTCGGTCTCCGCGGCGAGCCGCTCGAGGAGCGGGTGCTCGGGGGCGATGACGAAGAACGTGGCGCCGAAGAGCGTGTCCGGCCGGGTGGTGAAGACCGGGAAGTCGATTCCGAGCTCCTCGTTGCGGAACGTGACCTGGGCGCCCTCGGAGCGGCCGATCCAGTTGCGCTGCATGGTGACCACGTTGTCGGGCCACGACTCGAGCAGGTCGAAGTCGGCCAGCAGGCGGTCCGCGTACTCGGTGATCTTGAAGAACCACTGCTCGAGGTTGCGCAGCTCGACCAGCGATCCGCAGCGCTCGCAGTGGCCGTCGATCACCTGCTCGTTGGCGAGCACCGTCTGATCGACCGGACACCACTGGACCGGGGCCTCGGCCCGGTAGGCGAGCCCGCGCTCGAACAGGCGCAGGAAGATCCACTGGGTCCAGCGGTAGTAGTCGGGCTGGTGAGTCGCGATCTCGCGCGACCAGTCGATCGACACGCCCCAGGCGCGAAACTGCCGGCTGTAGCTGGCGATCGAGGCCTCGACCGCGTCGCGAGGATGCTCGCCGGTCTTGATCGCGTGGTTCTCGGCCGGCAGCCCGAAGGCGTCGTAGCCCATCGGGTGGATGACGTGGTGGCCCTGGCGACGCCGGTAGTGGGCGATCGCGTCGCCGAGCGCGTAGTTCTTCAGGTGTCCTACGTGCGGCTCCCCCGACGGGTACGGCAGCATCTCGAGCACGTAGTACTTCGGCTTCGAGTCGTCGAATCCGGGCTGGCCGGGGTTCGGCACTTCCCAGGTGCGCTCCTCGGCCCAAACCGCCTGCCAGCGTCGCTCGATCTCGTGCGGGTCGTAGCGGTCCATCAACGGGCTGAGTTTACGAGCGGGTGACGGGCGTCGGGCCGTAGACTCGCTGTTGACGCTTCTTGGAGGAGGTGGCGGATGGGACGCCTGATCAGATTGGACCGCACCGGTCACACCACGCTCGCCGAGTGGACCGCGGGCGAGGAAACCGAGGAGGAGGCGGTGGCCGCCTTCCGGCGCGAGCTCGACCTGGGGATGGTCGCCTCGGTGAGCCATGCCGACGGCACGGCCGAGGTGGTCCGCGAGCTGCCGCTCGACGCCGAGCTGGTGGTACTGCGCCGGCCGATCGCCGGCGGCTGAGCGGCGACGGGCTTGGAGGCGAGCGCCGCCGGCGCGGGGCGGCTCGAGGAGGCCGCCCGCCTTCACTGGCGCGAGGACGCCGAGCGAGAGGACGCTGCAACGCGACGGTCGGCGGTGGACGGCGTGGACCGCCTGGATCGTGTTCGCGTTCGTGGCGCCCGGCGCGCTGCTGATCGCGATCGAGCCCCTCACGCTCCCCGCCGCGGCGATCTGCTTCGCGCACGCCTGGGCCGTGCCGTGGATCCAGGCGCGGCGCGGCGCCCGCCAGGTGGTGCCGATCGGCAGCGAGCGCAGCGTCGCCCGGCGGCCCGGCGCTGACGCCGGCGCCGAGCGGGTCGCGCTGGGGCTGCTCGGCGACCTGCTCGGACACGCCGAGCGTGAGCTGCTCGTCGAGACGGGCTTGGCGCTGCAGCGCGGCGAGCTCGGCGCCTGGCTGGTCGGCGAGCAAGGCGCGTTCCTCGTCAGAAGCGGCGGCCGCCGGATCGACTGCTGGTGCGTGCGGGTGGGCGAGGTGGGTCAGCTTCCCGCCGGAGACCGGGTCGCTCATCTGCTCCTGGCGCTGCGCGAGGACGAGCTCGGGTTCGCGAAGGTGGCGAACCTCGGGTTCTCGGGCGCGCGCTGGCGAGTGGGTCGGGAGCTTCCCGAGGTCTCTCGCCCGGCGCTCGACGCGGCCCGGGCCGCGCTTCGCTCAGACCTCTAGCCGCGACTCCTCGAGGTCGAGCTCGCGCTCGATCCGGCGCATCACCTCGCTCGAGATCTCGCCCGTGTCGCGGAGCCCGACCAGCGCGTCCCGCTGGGCGCCGAACAGCTCGTGCATGAGCCGCTGGTAGGCGAGCGAGCGGTCCTCGATCCCGTCCTCGTCGTCGAGCATCCCGGCCCGGGTCGCGAAGCGGCGCTTTCTGAACCGATAGAGGGCTCGGACCCGGTCGACGGTCTCCTCGCGAGTCCAGTCCTCCTCCGCGAGCTCGTCGATCCGGTAGAGCGCCGCCTTGGCCGCGGCGAGCCGGGCGCGGGTCTCCTCCCACTCCTCCGCCCCCTCCTCCTCGTGGACTCCGAGCCGGCGGATGAGCATAGGCAGGGTGAGTCCCTGCCCGACGACGGTTACCAGAATCAGTGAGAAGGTTATGAACAGGATCAGGTTGCGGCCCGGGAGCGGCGCGCCTGCGTCAGTGGTCAGCGGCAACGCCAGGGCGGCGGCGAGCGAGACGGCGCCGCGCATGCCGCTCCACGCGACCACGGTCCTCGCCGCAGGCCCGACACGCCGCGCGCGTTGCGAGGGGCGGCGATCGAGGGCGCGGATTATGTACGGGGCCGTGAACGTGAACAGGAACCGCACGGCGATCACGGCAACGCAGACGGCGACGGTATAGCCGATCACCTCGCTGGCCGGGATCGACTCCAAGCCCTCGATGATCGTCGGCAGCTGGAGACCGATGAGAATGAACAGGGTGGCGTTGATGAGGAAGGTCAGCACCTCCCAGAACGCGTACGCCTGCAGGCGGGTGTCTGGGCTGATGAGCTGCGGCGCCCGCCAGCCGAGGTAAAGGCCGGCGGTGACCACGGCGAGGACGCCCGAGGCGCCGATCGAGTCGGCGGCGAGGAACGCGGCGTAGCCGGTGAAGAGCGAGATCGTGATCTCCGTCGGCGGGTCGTCGACTCGGCGGCGGATCGCTGCGATCACGAACCCCACGAGGACCCCGATCGCGATCCCGCCGGCCACCGCGGTGACGAAATCGAGGCTTGCCTCGGCGAGCGAGACGCCGGTGCCGACCGCGGCGGCGACCGCGACCTTGTAGGCGACCAGGGCGCTGGCGTCGTTGACCAGGCTCTCGCCCTCGACCACGTTGACGATCCGGCGGGGGGCGCCGACCCGATGCATGATCGCGGTGGCGGCGATTGGATCGGTCGGGGAAACAATCGCTCCGAGGGCGAAGGCGACGGCCCACGGTAGGTCGATGAGCTCGTGTCCGATCACGGCGACCGCGACGATCGTCGCGAGCACCAGGACCGTCGCCGTGAGGGTGATCGGACGGGCGTTGGCGCGCAGCGCCTGAAGGTCCGCGAAGAAGGCGGCCGAGTAGAGCAGCGGCGGCAGGAAGATGACCAGGACCAGATCCGGGTCGAGCTCGATGTCGGGGATCCCGGGGATCGCGCCGACCCCGAGGCCACCGAGGACGAGGACGATCGGGTAGGGGACGTCGAGCCACCGCGCGATCACGTTCAGTCCCGCGACCGAGACGAACAGGATCGTGATGAAGGCCTCGAGGTTTTCCACGCGGCCATTGTCGCGGCCGCGGGTGATGCGCGGCGCTAGGCGGCCAGCGGTTGGCTTCCCAGCCGGTCGCGCTCTGAGATCGTCTCGGCGAGGGCGCCGATCACCTGGTCGAGGCGGGCGTGCTTGTCGGGATCGATGAGCACGTCATCGTCATCGAAGGCCTCCTGCGCCTTGGCCAGCGGAAGGTCGAGGTCGACGACCCGGGCGCCGGTCGAGGCCAGCACCTTGCGCAGCTCGGCCTGCGCCCAGGCCGCGCCGAACTGGCCGGTGGACGCTCCGACCACCGCCGCGGGCTTGTTCTGAAGGGGGTCTCGGCGCGCGGGCGCGAGACCCAGTCGATCGCGTTCTTTAACACCCCCGGGATCGAGGAGTTGTATTCGGGGGTGGCGATCAGGATCCCGTCGGCCTCTGCGACCGCCCGGCGCAGGGCGGCGACCGGCGCCGGGGCGGGCTCGACATCGTCGTCCTCGTCGTAGGGCGGGATCGACTTCAGGTCTGAGTAGAGCTCGATCTCGACCCCGTCCGGCGCCCGCTCCGCCGCGTGGCGGAGCAGGCGCGCGTTGTGGGAGTCGCGACGGATGCTGCCGGGGATGGCGAGGATCCGCATCGCCCTAGGCCCCGCGGTTTAGCTCGAGCTCGACGACGAGCTTGACCTCGTTGCCGAGCGCCGACTCGCCGCCGGGCAGCTCCATCTGCCAGTTCATGCCGTAGGCGGTGCGGTCGATCGTCGTCTCGAGCGAGACGGAGATCTTCTCGCCGGCACCGGTGTCGACGGGACCGCGGACGCGGCCCTTGGCCTCGACCGGCAGCGAGACGCCCGCCAGGGCGAGCTCGCCGCGCACCGTGAGCTCGTCGGCGCTGCCGGTGATCTCGGTCGAGCGGAAGCGCACGTCGGGGTTTCGCTCGACGTCGAAGAAGTCGGGCGAGAGCAGGTGCGGGCGGATGTTGTCGTCGTCGATCGAGATCGTCCCGACCTTGACGCCGCCCTCGAGCGAGACGCCGTCGTCGCCGGAGACGAGCTTCGCGCCGATCGGCTTGAAGCCGCCGCGGAAGGTGGAGACACCGCCGTGCTCGACCTCGAAGTTGGCGTTCGAGTGCAGCGCGTCGGCCGTCCAGGTGCCGTGCGGGACGAGGGTGTCGGCGGTTGCTGTGGTCATTTGAGCCTCCTGATGAGATGTGTTTGCATCAACAACTATTGTCATAACAACAATCTACCACAAATCGTTGCCGTGTCAACTGTTGTTCAAACAACAAGCTAGAATGTTGCACAGACAACAGTTGTGTGCGACACTTAGTTGACATGGCAACCAGACCGACAGCCGCGACCAAGCGCCTCTCCGAGGCCGAGCTCGAGACCTGGCGCGCCTTCCTGCGCGCGCACTCGACGATGCTGCGGCGCATCAGCCGCGATCTCGAGGATGCCGAGCTCCCGCCGCTGACCTGGTACGACGTGCTGGCGACGTTGCGCGACGCACCCGACGGCCGACTGCGCCAGGTGGAGATCGCAGAGCAGGTGCTGCTGTCCAACAGCGGACTGAGCCGGCTGCTCGACAGGATCGAGGCCAAGGGGCTGGTCGAGCGGGTCGCGTGCGCGGAGGACCGGCGCAGCCTCTACGTGCGGCTCACGGACGAGGGGCTTGGGATGCTCGACAAGATGTGGCCCACCTACGTGAAGGGCGTCGCCGACGACTTTCTCCCTGCGCTGGGCGCGAACCTGGATGAGATTCGCGAGACGCTCGAGTCGGTCGGGCGCCAGTGCGACGCGGTCCGCGCCGCTGAGGCCGAGGCGAACAGCGCGGACGGACGCGGCTAGCGGTTGCGCCTCAGGCCCGCGGCCGAGTCAGATCTCCGGTTCGTCCTCGACGCGGAGGCGGACCTCGAGGCGGCTCCGTTCATCAATCGGTGGTCCGCGGAGCGGTACCGGCTCGCGATCGCCGTTGATGACGAAGAGGCGCTGATCGTTCTCGAGGGCGATGAGCCGCTCGGATTCGTGCTCCTGGCCGGGTTGGAGGACGAAAACGACGCGGTCGAGCTGCGGCGAATCGTGGTGGTACGCCGCGGCGAGGGGGTCGGGCGCCGGGCGCTCGGGCTGGTGCTCGAGCGGGCGTTCGGCGACCTGGGGGCGCACCGGGTCTGGCTTGACGTCAAGCCGCACAACGAGCGGGCGCGACGCGCCTACCGTGCGGTCGGGTTCGTCGAGGAGGGCGTGATGCGCGATGCACACAGCGCTCCCGGCGGAGGCCGGGAGTCGCTGGTGCTGATGTCGATGCTCGCGCCGGAGTGGCGCGCGCGGCGCTAGCCGATCTCGAATTCGGCCAGCTGACCGAGCTTGTAGTGCGGTCCCTGCTTGCCGCTGATCGGGCAGAGCAGGACATAGCTGCCGGGCTCGGCCGTCTCCTTGACCTTGAGGTTGCCGGTCTTGCCCGGTTCGGCGCCGCCTTCGGCGAGCGTGGTGGCCGAGCCCTTGCGTCCCTCGAGCTCGAACGCCTCGTCGATCGTGAAGCCCTCGCCGAGGCGGGCGAAGACCAGGGCGTGGGGTTCCTTGCTGTCGTTGACGAATTCGACCGTCTTGGTGTCCGCGGTGGGCGTCGCCGAGACGTCCCAGCTGTAGCCGTCGGCCGTGTCGCCGGTGGTCACGGTGACCGTCTCGGCGGAGGCGCGGTCTCCGCGGTCGCGGTGGTGTCACTGGTGGTGTTGTCGTCGCCGCCACACGCGGCGATTCCGGTTGCGAGCGCCAGCGCGACTGCGATGCCGGCCGCGGGTATGCGGAATCTCATCGGTCCCTCCGTCCCCCCTTGGTCGTAGTGGTGGCGCAGAGTATCGTCCGCGGCGGTCAAACTGACGGCCGCCGACGCTCCACCGAGTGCCGGCGGCGCTGGCCACAGGTCGGGCACTTCATGAACGTTTGCTTGCCCTTCGACGCGGCCTTCCAACGGATCCCGCCCATCGACCGATAGCTGCGCTCGGTACCGCACTCGTCGCAGATGAAGAGCCACTCACGCGACTCCTGCTCCGCCTCCTCCGCCCATCTCGGCGAGATGCGGCGCAGGGCGCCCATGAACAGCTTCGCCGCGCCGCGCAAGGGCGGCTCGGGCGGGTGCACCTGACCCGTGGACTCGATCGGCGGATCCTAAGGCGGTTCCGCGGAACCGCCGACCAGCTCGAGCTTCGGGGGATCGGCCGGCGGATCGATCAGCTGCTCGAACGGCGGGACCAGGCGGGCATGGGGCTTGCCGCGGCGGGTGATCAGGAACGACTCTCCGGCGGCGGCACGCTCGAGGTACCAGCCAAAGCGCTGGCGAACATCGTTGATGCCTAGCGACGATGCGGAATGACGAGTGGAGCTAGCCGGGCTCGAACCGGCGACCTTCGATATTCATACCGACGCTCTCCAGACTGAGCTATAGCCCCGAGTCGGTAATCCGAGGCGGTTTAGCCCGGCTCGCTGGCCATTACGGGCCGGAGCCAGCCGCAGGTGCACGGTCGTCAGCCCGTCGATGAACTCGATCGGCAGGTAGAACGATTCGTCGAGCTCCGGGCAGTACGCGGCGACCGCGTCGATCTCGTCCGAGGTGTACTTCGTTTGTATAAAGCCGTTAGGACCACGACGGTTGGTCACGAACCGAACCAACACGATGTCTCCTCGGCGCGGTGCCGACTTGCACTGGACTCGGCGGAATTCGCCTCCCACCTCGAACACCAGGTCGTAACGCTCGTGCTCGGTCATCGGTCGCAGAACGGGGACGCCAAGGCGGGCTGCTTCAGCCGCGATCTTCAGCTCGGCGACGTTTCCCTTCAGGTTCGGGTCGTGATCGGACACGAACGCACGTTCGCATCCGGATCGGACAGAAAGTTACGTTCGGCCGCCGAGCGGCAGGCGTCGCGGGCTCGCCCGGTGGCCAGCGATCGGACCGCAGCGATCCCGGTTGCCCGTGGGGGGCGCCGCGTTTAAGCGGCCTGGTCGTCGACGTCGAGGACCAGGCGGTCGGGCGCCGGTCGCGCACCCGGAACTCGAACGGCGCCCGCTCCTCGAGCTCGCGCAGCAGCTCCACCGGCTCGTCCAGCTTGCATCTCCAGCGTCGCCCGCCCCTGCGCAAACCGCTTCACCGAGATCTCCCGCGTCGCCGCCGATCCCGCCGGCCGCGTCCTCGAACCCGACCAGCTGGGAGAAGTCGCCAGCGGCCCGACCTCGACCTCGACCATGCCCGCGAAGAGATCCTCGGCGCCGCGCGCCGCGCGCGTGCCCGTTCGACTCCGCCGGCACCCTCCGCCGCCGCCTCCGGCTCGCCGCCGATCGCGGCGATCGCCTCACCGAGCGACTCGAGCAACCGCTCGCGCGCCTCTGCCGGCCGCCGCGCCACTCCGTGATCCGCTCGCTCAGCTCGGCCGCGTCGCGCAGCGCCCGCATCCGGATCCGCGTCGCCTGGCCCCGCGCCTGGCGCCGCACACCCTCGAGCTCCTCGCGCGAGCGCCATCAGCGCCCGCAGCCCCGCTCGGCTCGGCCCGCGTCCAGCTCAAGCTCCGCCCGCTCACCTCGCGCAGCTCGCGCTCGCGCTCGACCACCCGGTCGAGAGCCGCTCGGGACCGAGCTCCAACTCCTCGATCCGCTGCCGCGCCGCGTCGAGCTCCGCCGCATCTCCGCGCAGCTCGGCTCGCCAGCCGCGCAGCGCCGCGTCGCGCGCCGCCAGCGCCTCGTCCACCTCGCTCGGCCGGTAGCCGAACAATGACCTCTTGAAGCGGCCCCGGCGATGGGCGCAAAGCTAGGCGCCCCGTCGGACGGACCGGCCGCCGCGCCGAGCCGCTAGCGTCAGCCCTCGGCTCGCCCTCGAGCCCCAGCTCGAGCCGCGGCGCCTCGCCCCACAGCCGCTCGAGCCGGTAGCGCTCGCGCATCTCGGGCACGAACACGTGCAGCACGCAGTCGAGGTAGTCGACCAGCACCCAGCGCGCCTCGCGCCTCGCCCTCGACGCGCGCCGGCAGCAGCCCGCGCTCGCGCTTCAGCCGCAGGCGGACCTCGTCGTGGATCGCCTTCGCCTGGCGCTCGTTGCGCGCCGTCGCGATCACCAGGTAGTCCGTGTAGCCGACCAGCTCGCGAACGTCGAGGGCGACGATCTCCTCGCCCTGCTTGTCGTCGACGATCGCCGCGATCCGCCGCGCCAGCTCCGCCGACGCCTGCGGCGTCCTGCCGCCGCTCGGCGATCGCCGCCTCGCGCTCGCGCGCTCGCCGCGCTCACGCGGGCACCGCCTCGCGGTACAGCCCGCGCTCGCGCGATCAGCTCCGCGACCGCCGTCGGGCACCAGGTACCGGATCGGCCGCCCGCTGCGCGACCCGCCGCCGGATCCTCGGTCGAGGAGACGCCGATCTCCGGCATCCGGATCAACTCCGCCGCGATCCGCCGCGCCGAGCCGCTCCAGCGCCGCCTCGGCCTCGTCGAGCACCGTCCCCGGCCGCGCGGCGATCCCCAGCCGCGCCAGCTCGACCACCCGCTCGGGCCGGCGCCACTCTCCAGCCGCGCCGCGACGTCGGCCCCCATCAGGAAGCAGAGCTCGTCGCTCGGGCCGCTGCGTCGCTCAAGCAGCTCCAGCGTACGAAAGGTGTAGGACGGGCCGTCGCGCTCGCACCTCGAGATCGCTCGACCTCGAGCAGCTCGTCGCCCGCGGCCGCCAGCCGCGCCATCTCGAGCCGCACCTCCGGGCCCGGGCTCGGGCTCGATCCGCTTGTGCGGCGCCTCGCCGGTCGGCACCAGCAGCACCCGCTCGAGCCCGAGCTGCGCACGCCGCCTCCTGAGCGAGCACCAGATGCCCGATGTGCGGCGGGTTGAACGCGCCTCCGAGGACGCCGACGCGATCGCGACGGCGCTACCCCCGCACCTGGCCGTCGCCGTGGACCACGTACTTCGTCGTCGTCAGCTCGCGCAGCCCGATCGGCCCGCGCGCGTGCAGCTTCTGGGTCGAGTTGCCGATCTCGGCGCCCATCCCGAACTCGAACCCGTCGGTGAACCGGGTCGAGGCGTTGACGTAGACGACCGCCGCGTCGACGCCGTCGGTGAACGTCCGCCGCGGCCTCCTCCGAGCCGGTCACGATCGCCTCCGAGTGCCCGGTGCCGTGCGCGTTGACGTGCTCGATCGCCTCGTCGAGCGAGTCGACGACCGCCGACCGCCATCTTCAGGCCGAGGTACTCGGTGTCCCAGTCGGCGGCGCTCGCCTCGCCGATCGCGGCGCTCGCCGGCCGCCGCCCGGGCGCGCGCCGTCGCCGACCAGCTCGACGCCCGGCCGCGCGCAGGTCGGCCAGCAGCGCCGGGCAGGAACTCGTCCGCGACCTCGCGCGTTGACGAGCAGCGTCTCGGCCGCGTTGCAGACCCCGGGCCGCTCGCACCTTCGCGTTGAAGGCGATCCGCCGCGCCATCTCGAGATCGGCGTCCGCGTGCACGTAGACGTGGCAGTTGCCCGCCGCCGCGTACATCACCGGCACCGTCGCGACCGCCTTCAGCGCCTCCTTCAGCCCCTCGCCGCCGCGCGGGATCACCAGGTCGACCAGCCCCTCCGCCGTCGCCAGCTCGCTCGAGCTCCGCGCGGTCGCCGGCGAGCAGCTCGACCGCCCCCTCGGGCAGCCCGGCCTCGGCGACCGCCTCGCGCACCAGCGCCGCGAGCGCGCCGTTCGACCGCTCCGCGTAGCTCGAGCCGCGCAGCACGATCGCGTTGCCGCTCTTGAGGCAGAGCGCCGCGCAGTCGACCGTCACGTTCGGGCCGCGCCTCGTAGATCACCGCGACCACGCCGAGCGGCACCCGCACCTTGCGCAGGTCGAGCCCGCTCTCGAGCGTCCGCCGCTCGAGCTCCTCGCCGACCGGATCGGGCAGCGCGACGATCGCGCGCACGCCGTCGGCCATCGCCGCGACCCGCTCGCGCGGTCAGCGTCAGCCGGTCGCGAAGCGCCTCGGTGAGCCCCGCGGCGCGCTCGTCGGCGAGATCGGCCGCGTTCGCCTCGAGGATCTCGTCGGCGCGCTCGCGAGCAGCTCGGCGAGCCGCTCGAGCGCGCGCGTCCTTGGTCGCCGGTCGGCGCTCGCGCAGCGCCCGCGAGGCGCGCTTGGCGCTCGCGCAGGCCTCGGTCGACCGCTTCGGTCGCTGATCGCCATCGTCTAGCGAAGGGTACCGGCGCGCCGGCCCGCCTTGCCGCTCACGCGAGCACGAAGCGGTCCCGGTGGACCGCCTCCTCGGAGGCGTTCGGCAGCAGCTCCAGCACCTCGGCCGACTTCATGCCCTTGATCCGGCCAGCTCGGCGGCCGAGTAGTTGACGATCCCCTTGCCGACCAGCTCGCCGTCGCAGACCACCTCGACCGCGTCGCCGGCCTCGAACTCGCCCTCGACCCCGATGATCCCGACCGGGCAGCAGGCTCGAGCCCCGCTCGCGCAGCACCCGCGCGGCGCCGGCGTCGACCGCCACCCGGCCCCTGGCTGGCTTCGCGTAGCGCAGCCAGAGCTTGAACGACGGCACCCGCTCGGGGTGCGGCGCGAACCGCGTGCCCGACCGCGCTCGCCGGCCGCCGCCGCGAGCAGCGTCCCGCTCGCGGTCCCGTCGCAGATCACCGCCGGGATCCCGGCCGCGCTCGCCATCTCCGCCGCGGCGACCTTGCTGCGCATCCCGCCCGAGCCGAACGGCGAGGTGCGGTCGCCGATCTCGTAGCGCGTCGAGCTCGGCGAAGTCGTCGACCCGCTCGATCAGCTCGCGCGTCCGGGTCGTGGCGCGGGTCGGCCGTGTGCAGCCCGGCGGTGTCGGTGAGCAGCACCAGCAGCCGGGCGTCGAGCAGCAGCGCCACCTGGGCGGAGAGGAAGTCGTTGTCGCCGAAGGTGATCTCGTCGGTCGCCGTGGTGTCGTTCTCGTTCACCACCGGCACGGCGCGCCACTCGAGCAGCCGCCGCAGCGCCTGGCCGCGCGTTCAGGTAGTGCATCCGCACCGAGAGGTCGAACGAGGTCAGCAGCACCTGCGCGGCGTGCACTCGCGCGCGCCGAGCCGCTCCTCGTAGGCGCGAAACAGCGCTCCCTGGCCGACCGCCGACGCCGCCTGCAGCTCGTCGACCGTGCGCGGCCGCTGCGCGCATCTCCATCAGCCGCATCCCGAGCGCGATCGCGCCCGAGGTCACCATGGCGACGTCCTCGCCGCCGTGGTGGAGCTCGGCGACCTGCGCGCAGACCTGTCGAGCACGTCGCGCGCGCAGCTCGCCGCCCTCGTCGGCGACGATCGATGAGCCGAGCTTGACGACCACGGTCATGGGCGCAGTCTAGGAAGTACGGAGCCGGATCAACCGGGGTCGAGCTCGAACGCCTCCTCGCCGATCCGCACCTCGTCGCCGGGCTCGAAGCCCGCGCGCTCGAGCGCCGCGATCACCCCGATCTCGCGCAGCCGCTGCTCGAGGTAGGCGAGCGCCTCGAGGTTGCGAGAGGTCGTGGCGGGCGACCAGCATCTCCACCCCCCGGCCCGCGACCCGGAACGCCTCGTCCTCGCGCACGACGTCGAAGCCCTGCTCCCCCGCCGGGCGGTAGACGATGTGCTCGGCCTCGAACTCGGCGCTCGCCGCTCGCCCGGCGATCCGCCGCGGCGTCCATCCGCCCGGTCGGCGACCGCGGCGAAGATCGCCGCGCATCAGCTCGTCGAGCCCGGCGCCGGTCGCCGACGAGATCGCCAGCACGCCGATCGCGTCGCCGAGCCGTCGCGCCACTCCGCGAGCAGCCGCCTCGACCTCGTCGGCGGGACCAGGTCGCCCTTCGAGAGCACGACGATCTCCGGCAGCCGCTCGAGCCCGGCGCCGTGCGCGGCGAGCTCGCGCGCGCACCGTCTCGTAGGCGCTCGAGCCGGGTCGCTCCGCTCGGCGGGGTCGACGCGCGACGCAGGTGGACGAGCACCCGGCAGCGCTCGACGTGGGCGAGGAACTCGTGGCCGAGCCCGGCGCCGCCGCCGCGCCCTCGATCAGCCCCGGGATGTCGGCGAGCACGAGCTGGCGCTCGCCGTCGTCGATCGTCCCCAGGACCGGCTCGAGGGTCGTGAACGGATAGTCGGCGACCTTCGGGCGCCGCCCGCGTCAGCCGGCCGAGCAGCGACGACTTGCCCGCGTTCGGGAGGCCCACCAGCCCGGCGTCGGCGAGCAGCTTCAGCCGCAGCTCGATCCAGCCCGACTCGCCCGTCGAGCCCGCGCTCGGCGAACCGCGGCGTCTGCCGGGTCGAGCTCGCAAACCGCTTGTTGCCGTGCCCGCCGAGGCCGCCGCCCGCGACCACCGCCCGCTGACCCGGTCGACCAGGTCGTAGGCGCGCCGCTCGAGCCCGTCGACCTGCGTCCCCGGCGGCACCAGGACCACCTCGTCGGCGCCGCGCGCTCCGTGGCGCTGCTTGCCCTCTCCGTGGCCGCCGCGTCCGGCGCGGTGGTGGGGGGAGAAGCGCAGCGAGGCGAGGTCGCGCCGCGACTGGTCGGCCGACCAGGACGACGTCGCCGCCGCGGCCGCCGTCGCCCCCGTCGGGCCCGCCGCGCGGCACGTGCGCCTCACGCCGGAAGCTGACGACGCCGTTGCCCCCGGCGCCGCCCTCGACGTAGATCTTCGCCCGGTCGCTGAGCATCGAATCAACGCTAGGGAGCTTCGCCGCGGCGCACGTCCCGGAACGCGACCAGCAGCGCCTCGCGCGCCTGCTCCGAGATCGTCTCCTCCGGGATCGAGCCGAGGGCGCGCAGCGGTCGAAGCGCATCTGCTCGATGTAGGCCGTGCAGCCGTCGCAGTCGGCGAGGTGGTGCTCGATCCGCTCTCGCTCGCCCGGCCGCAGCTGTCCCTCGAGGTAGTCGGTGACCAGCTCTACGAGCTCGCTGGCAGGTCATCGGTTGCGTGTCCTTGATCGTGCTCATCTCGGCGAAGTGCTCCTCCAGCGCCGCACGGACCTTCGAGCGCGCTCGGTGCAGGAGCACTCGCTGGTTGGTCTCGGTGAGGTCGAGGATGTTTCGCGCCTCCTCCGACGAGTAGCCGAGGATGTCGCGCAGCGTGATCACGTCGCGCTGGCGCGGCGGGAGCGCGGCGATCGCCTTCAGCAGCACCTCGCCGCGTCTCGTCCGACTCGAGCTTCTCCTCCGGCGCCTGCCATTCGACCGGCGGCCGCGCCCAGGCGCCCGGCTGCTCACCGCGCCGGCCCTGAAGCGGCTCGGGTCGACCGCCGGCTCGTCGCGCCCCTCCTCCCCGCGCCGGCCGAAGAACGAGAACGGCAGCGTCCGCCGCTCGCGCTTGCCGCGCGTGCGTGCGATGTTCGAGCATGATCTGGAAGATCCAGGTGCGCAGCGACGAGCGGCCCTCGAACCGGTCGATCCCGTTGAACACCGCGAGCCAGGTGTCCGCCACCACGTCCTCGGCCACCGCCCGGCTCGGGACGTGAGCCATCGCCAGCCGGAGCAGCGCCGGACTGAGCTCGTCGACCAGCTCCGCGAACGCCTCCTCGTCGCCGCTGCGCAGCGCCTCGATCAGCTCGCTCTCGTCGGGCCGTCCCTCCACGGCCGGAGCCTAGCCGCAGCGATTCAAGGGGCCGAGCTACTCGCCGTCGGCAACCGAGACGACGCGGCCCTTGCGGCCGCTGGAGAACTCGACCCGGCCGGCGCGGGTGGCGAAGATCGTGTGATCGCGGCCGAGGCCGGTGCCGTCGCCCGAGCGAAAGCGGGTGCCCCGCTGGCGGACGATGATCTCGCCGCCGCCGACGCGCTGGCCGGCGAACACCTTGACGCCGAGCATCTTGGGGTTCGAGTCGCGACCGTTGCGCGACGAGCCGAGTCCCTTCTTATGAGCCATCGGAGCTCTCCTTCTTGGTGGTCGAAGTCTTTCGCGCGGCGGGCTTCTTGGCAGCCGGCTTCCTCGCCGCGGGCTTCCGGGCCGCGGGCTTCTTGGCAGCCGCCGGCTTCCTCGCCGCGGGCTTCTTCTCCTCCGCCGCCTCGTCCTTCTTCTCCGCCGGCTTGGCCGCCGGCTTGCGGGTCAGCAGCTTGACGTCGGTGACCTCGAGCCTGGTGAGCTCGGAGCGGTGCCCCGCCCGCTTGCGGTAGCCCTTCTTCGCCCGGTACTTGAACACCCGGATCTTCTCGCCGCGCAGGTGACCGGCGACGGTCGCCTCGACCTTCACCTTCTCGAGCTTGTCGGCCTCGAGCACGGTCTCCTTCTCGCCGCGAAACATCACCGCGCGCAGGTTGACCTTCGCGCCCTCGTCCTCGGGCAGGCGATCGACGAGGAGCGTCCCGCCCTTCTCGGCGCGGTACTGCTTGCCGCCACTTTCGACTATCGCGTACGTCTCAGCCATCGTTCCCAGCCCTCTGCGCGACTACGGCGCCTGCCGCCTCGTCGGCCGCGGCGCCGTCCAGAGTCCGTCGATTCTACCTTTTCGCCGTTCGAATCCAGCAGCGACGCGGTTGCCGCCGAGCGGGCGACGTCCTCGATCCGCACCAGCCTCCGCTCGCCGATGTGGGGGCCGGCGCCCTCGACGCTGACGATGTACGAATCGACCTTGGCGATCGCGTCGTCGGCGTTGTACATGTGCGGCTCCTCGATCGTCACCAGGACCTCCTCGCCGACCCGGAACGGCAGCGCCCGCTCCTCGATCTGCTCGCGGCTGCCGGATTCCACCACGTCGTAGGTGTCGATCGCGAGCGCGTCGCCACCCTCGAAATGGAAGTGCTTGCCGGTCTCGGCCTCGAGCTCGGCGAGGCCACTCTCCTCGTCCACCAGCTCGGCGGCGACGTTCGGGTTCACCCGGATCAGGAAGGCCTCCGGCTTGGGCTGTGAGACGACCAGGTCCCGCAGCTTGCGCAGGACCTCGATCGCCATCGTCTCCGCCGACGGAACGACGCCCTCGCCGCCGCAGGTGGGGCAGGTCTCGGTGAGGATCTCGCGCACCCCGTCGGTGACGTTCTGGCGGGTCATCTCCACCAGGCCGAGCGGCGAGACCTCCATCACGTAGCTCTTCGTCTTGTCGGCGTCGAGCGCCTTCTTCAGCGTCTTCAGCACCTGGTCGCGGTTCTTCGCCCGCGCCATGTCGATGAAGTCGATGACGATGATCCCGCCGATGTCGCGCAGCCGCAGTTGGCGGACGACCTCCTCGGCCGCCTCGACGTTGACCTTCGTGATCGTGTCCTCCAGGCGCCCCTTGCCGCGCCCGGTGAAGCTGCCGGTGTTGACGTCGATCACCGTCAGCGCCTCGGCGTAGTCGATCATCAGATAGCCCCCCGAGGGCAGGTCGACCCGTCGGCTGAGCACGTCGGTGAACGCGTCCTCGACGCCCTCGCGCTCGAGCAGCGGCTTCCGATCCTTGTAGAGCTCGACGTAGTCGACCAGCTCCGGGGCCGTGCGCTGGAAGAAGCTGGTCACGCGGTGGTGCTGCTTGGGATCGTCGATCACCGCGCCGTCGAACTCCTTGGTGAGCACGTCGCGCAGCACTCGGATCGACAGGTCGGCCTCCTGGAAGATCATCGCCGGCGCCTTCACCTCCTTGGCCCGGCGCTGCATCACCTCGTACAGCCTGTGCAGGTAGTCGAGGTCACGCTCGAAGTCCGCCTTGCGCGCCCCCTGGGCGGCGGTGCGCACGATCACGCCCCCATCTCCCTTGTGCAGGTTTTGCAGCAGCTTTCGCTGCCGGTCTCGCTCGGAGTCGGGAAGCCTCCGCGAGGCGCCCACTCCGGCGCCCAGCGGCATGTAGACGAGGTAGCGGCCGGCGATCGAGAGCTGCATCGAGAGGCGGGCGCCCTTGGTCTTCAGGGGGTCCTTGACCACCTGGACCAGGACCTCCTGCTTGGGCTTGATCAGCTCGTCGATGCGGCGCCCGCGGCCGTGGCCACGGCGCGGTGCCTTCTGGCCATCTTCGAGCACGATCTCGTCGACGTGCAGGAAGCCGTTGCGCTCCAGGCCGATGTCGACGAAGGCCGCCTCCATCCCGGGAAGCACGTTGTCGACGACGCCCTTGTAGATGTTGCCGACGATCGAGCGCGAGCCCTTGCGCTCGACGTAGAGCTCCGCCACCTTGAAGCCGGCGGAACCGTTGTTCTTGTTCTGGCCCTTGCCCTGACGGGCCGAGCCCTTTCCTTCGAGTACCGCGACGCGGGTCTCCCCCGCGTCCACGGAGACGAGAATTCTCTTCTTCAGTTAGATCACCTCAAAACGGGTTGGCCCCGCTTTGAGGAGAGCTGCGCTTGGACGTAGATGCTCTGCAGGAGTCCGAGCGCCAAGAAGGTGACGATCACGGACGATCCGCCTGAGCTCATCAACGGCAGTGGGATTCCTGTCACCGGCATGATGCCGATGTTCATCCCGACGTTGACGAAGATCTGGAACATGAGCATGGCGGCGATGCCGCCCGCGATCATGCTTCCGTACAAGTTCTTCGAAAGAGTCATGATGCGCAGCGCCCTCCATACGAGCAGGGCGTATAGCGAAAGTAGGAACGCGGCTCCGACGAACCCGAAGCGCTCGCCCACGACCGCAAAGATGAAGTCCGTGTGGCGCTCCGGTAGGAAGCCGTTATTGGTCTGTGTAGCGTCATCGCCGCGTCCTGTCTTACCCCCCGACCCTACGGCGATCAGCGCCTGATTGATCTGGTAGCTGGAATCGGCCGGATCCTCGCTGGGATGCAGGAAAGCGGTGAGGCGATCCTGCTGGTATCCCTGGAGTACCGGCGTCCCCAGAGCCGGGGCAATGACCAAGACGATAGCGATTGCGCCAGCGGCAACGCCACCCAGAACCGCGAAGTGGGTCCAACGAACCCCGGCGACGAACAGCACCGCGAGCGTGATCACGCCGTAGACGAGCGCCGTTCCGAGGTCCGGCTGGGCGAGCACCAACAGCGCCGGCAACAGGCCCAGCGCCAGCACTCGCACGGTGCGCCGGCGCTCCGAGGCCCGGCGCGCGGTATCGATCGCAAAGGCCGACAGGGCGACGATCAACAGGACCTTGCCGAGCTCCGACGGCTGGAAGGTGAAGAACGGGAGCTCGATCCAGCGTCGCGAGCCCCGGGCCGCGGTGCCGAGCACGAGCACGAGCACGATCAGGCCGACCATCGCGGTGTAGATGCCGACCCGCAGCTCGCGGAAGCGCGAGTAGTCGACCCTCGCGACGGCCAGCATCATCGCGATCCCCACCACCGCGTAGATCGACTGGCGGACGACGTAGTAGTAGGGGTCGCCCGGGACGTCGTCCTGGGTCGCCACGCCGAGCGTGTAGATGCTGTACGCGATCAGGGCCAGGCCGGTGACCAGCAGGACCGGGTCGAGGCTGGCGAAGCCGGCGCGCTCGACCAGTCCCGGCTTCGGCTGGCCGAAGCGCGGGCGCGTGCTCGTCCGGGAATACGCCTCCATCACTCGTAGAGCCCCGCGGTCGAGCCGACGTCCTCGATCTTCTCCGGGTTGACGTTCAGCAGCTCGTTGAGGATCGCGCGAGCGGCGGGCGCGGCGGCGTCGACGCCGAAACCGCCCTGCTCGATCGTCGTCGCGACCACGTACTTCGGGTTCGGGTACGGAGCGAGCGCGACGTACCAGGACTGGTCGGCCCGGCCGATGCCGCGCTCCGCAGTACCCGTCTTGCCCGCGATCCCGACGGGATAGCCGCCGAACACCGGGTAGGAGGTGCCGTCCGGCGCCTGGGCGGCGTCGTGAAGCCCGGACATGATCGTCTGCTGCCACTCTGGCTTGATCGGGACCTCGCGCTTGGGCGCCGGCTGGATCTCCTGGACCACCCGCCCGTCCTGGTCCTCGACCCGCATGCCGACGTGCGGGGTGACCAGCGTGCCCCCGTTGGCGATCGCGGCGTAGGAGACCGCGACCTGCAGGGGATCGGCCTGAAGGTCGCCCTGGCCGATCGCGAGGTTGACGTTGTCGCCCACCGTCCACGGCCGGTCGAGCCCGCCCCACTCGTAGAAGTCGTCCGGGACGACCTCCTTGCCCGCGGGCGAATCGGGCTCCTGCGACTTCGCGTAGAGCTCGTTGCGCCATTCCGGCGTCGGCAGCAGGCCGGCGCCCTCGCCGCCGATGTCGAGCCCGGTGGGCTGGCCGATCCCGAGCATCCGCGACCACTCCTGAAGCGCCCCGCCCTCGGGCCGGTCGGGCTCGTCCATCCGGTAGCCGAGCGTGTAGAAGAAGACGTCGGAGGAGACCTCGAGCGCTCGACGGAGGGCGATCGGACCGTTGCTCACGTCGCCGGCGTTGTGGAGGACCTGGCCGTCGCCGAGCGGGAACTCGCCGGTGTCGTTGATGATCTCGTCGAGCCCAATCGCGCCGGAGTCGAGCGCCGCCAGCGCAGTGATCGGCTTGAAGGTCGAGCCGGTCGGATACTGGCCCTGGGTCGCGCGGTCAAAGGCCGGCGCGGCGATCGTGCTCTCGGTGCTGTCGGGATCACCGAAGATCCCCTCGGCCTGCGCCTGGCTGACGAACGGCTTCGCGAGGACCGACGGGTCGAAGGTGGGGCTCGAGCCCAGCCCGACGATCTCCCCGTTGCGGATGTTCATCGCCACGAACCCGCCGGCGCCGTAATCGGAGATCGCCGACTGCCCGGCCGCCTCGACCCCGGCGTCGAGCGAGAGCACGAGGTCGTTGCCCGGCCGCGGCGGGGTTTCGCTCATCGTCCGGCCCGTCGGCGTCCCGCTCGCGTCGACCTGGAAGCGGCTCATCCCGTTGACGCCCCGCAGCAGGGAGTCGTAGGCCAACTCGACCCCGGCCTTGCCGATCTGGTCGCCCGGCGACAGGGTCTCGTTGGCGGGCTCGTCGAGCTCGGCCTGGTCGGCCTCGCCGGTGTAGCCGAGCAGGTGCGCTGCGAGCGTCCCCTGCGGGTACTGGCGCACGTAGACGCGCTCGACGGTGACGCCCGGGAACCGCTCCTGGTTCTCGCGCAGGTAGTAGACCGTGTCGTAGGAGACGTCCCGGTCGAGCGTGATCGGCGTGCCCGGGTTGTCCCGCTTCTGGACCTTGATCTCGTGGCGGATCTTCTTCGGGGTCAGATCGGCGACCTCGCCGACCCGCGTCCAGAGGCTCGCCCGCCGCTCCTGGCTTGACGGCAGCTCCTGGAGGTTGACCTGCAGCGCCAGCGCCGTCCGGTTGGTGACCAGCGTCTCGCCCTTGCGGTCGACGATGTCGCCGCGCGGCGCGCGGACCACGAACTCACGGACCTGGTTGTTCTGCGCCTCGGCCCGGTAGCTGTCGCCCGAGAGCACCTGCAGATACCAGAGCCGCAGGAACACGATCGCGAACAGCGCGATCCCGATCCCGCCCAGGACCGTCACCCGGAGCGCGAACTGCGCCGGCATCGGCGGGCGCCGCCAGTCTCCGCCGTACATCAGCGCCCCCCGGGGCGGATGGGGGAATGGCGGGAGACGTCGCCGCGCCGCCGCCGACGGCGCGCGCCGCGGTGGCTGCCCGTGATCGCGGTTGAGCCGGCCGCCGCCGGAGCGGGCTTGCGACCCAGGCGACGTCGGCGCAGGCCGCGGATCGTCAACCGCCGCGGCGACGACGAGGGCTGATGGTCGATCAGCGCCGGAGCGAGGATCCGGCGAAGCAGCGGGTAGATCCCGAGCGCCAGCAGGGTCGCCAGCAACGCCTGCACGATGATCTCCCGCACGATCAGCAGGCTCACCGGGACGTCGACCCCGAGCATCAGCTGGAGCGCGGCGAAGCCGGTCGCGCCGACGAGCGTAAGGCCGCCGGCCAGCAGGGCCGGAGTCCAGCGGTTGCTGACCGCCGAGCCCTCGCGATACCGCCCGGCCAGGTAGCCGATCGACAGCAGCACCAGCGAGGAGACCCCGAGCGTCTGCAGCAGCACCGAGTCGACGAGAAAGCCGGCGATGAAGCCGCAGACCGCCCCCGCGACGGCCCCGCCGAGCAGGCCAAGGGAGACCACCACGACCGGTAGCACGTCGGGGGTGCTGCCGAGCACGCCGATGAGGGAGAAGAACGCGACCTGCAGGACCACGGCTGCGATCAGGATCAGCCCCAGGCGCAGGGTGATACGCCGGGTGACGATCATCCGGTCACCCCCGGGCGCTCGGGCCCGCCGGCCAGAACCTGGACGTACTCGAGGTCGCGCAGGTCGACGAACGGCCGCACGTGCACGCGCTGGTTGAGGTCGCCCTCGCCGCTGCCGGCGTCGCTCACCGTGCCGAGCGGAATCCCGAACGGGTACGCCGAGGACACCTTCGAGTTCGACCACCCCGCGGTGATCAGGATCTGCCCCTCCTCGACGGGCTCCTGGCTGTTGATGAAGTCCAGCAGCAGGTCGTCCGGATCGCCGACCTCGGGCTCGACGATGCCAGATGGGCCGTCTGGGAGGACCTTGGCCGAGACGGCGCTCTCATGGTCGGTGATCAGCTCGATCTGGGCGCTGCCCCCGGTCACCTGGTCGACGCGCCCGACCAGCCCGTCGCCGGTGATCACGGCGTCGTTGGCCTCGATCCCCGAGCTCGAGCCGCGGTCGATGGTCACGGTCGAGTACCAGACGGTCGCGGGGCGGCCGATGACGCGGGCGGTCACCCGGTCATAGGCGGTCAGGTCTGCGGGCGATGACTTGTCGAGCCCCACCAGGGCGCGAAACTGGTCGTTCTCGGACTGCGCCTGCTCGGCGGCGGCGAGTTGGGCGCGCAGCTTCGCGACCTCGGTTCGCAGCTCGTCGTTCTCGCCCCGGGCGTCGAAGGTCTCGTCGAACCAGTCGAACAGGTCGCGGACCGGCTTCAGCGCCCGGTTGGCGACCTCCTCGACCGGCGAGAGCACCGTCGCCACCCCGCGCTGGACCGTGTGCAGCGGGCCGCTGTCGGCCTCGCTGAAGCTCGACGAGAGCAGGATCAGCGAGACGACTATGAGGCCGACCAGAACCGCCCTGCGCCTGCGTACCTGCTTGCGATACATCCGTCAGACAGTTGCGCCGACCCTGCGGCGGCGGCCGTTGCGACTCATCCGGTGGATGACCTCGAACTCCTCCAGCGACCGTCCCGAGCCGATCGCGACGCAGGTCAGCGGCGACTCGGTGAGCTCACACGGCATCTGGCATTCGGCCCGCATCCGCCGGTCCATGCCCCGAAGCAGCGCCCCGCCGCCGGCGAGGACGATGCCGCGGTCCATGATGTCGCCGGCGAGCTCGGGGGGCGTGCGGTCGAGCGTGTCCTTGACCGCGGCGACGATCTGGCTCACCGGCTCCTCGAGCGCCTCGCGAATCTCGGTCGCGGTCAGCGTGCTCGTCTTCGGCAGCCCGGAGACGAGGTCGCGACCGCGGATCTCGAACTTGCGCTCCTCGCGCATGGGAATCGCCGAGCCGATCGCCATCTTCACCTCCTCGGCCGTCTGCTGGCCGATGGCGAGCTTGTGGGCTTGCTTCAAGTGGTTGACGATCGCGTCATCCATCTCGTCGCCGCCGATGCGGATCGACTCCGAGACCACGATCCCGCCGAGCGAGATCACCGCCACCTCGCTGGTGCCGCCGCCGATGTCGAGGATCATGCTCCCGGTCGGCTCGGCCACCGGCAGCCCGGCGCCGATCGCCGCCGCCATCGGCTCCTCGATCAGGTACGCCTGGCGAGCGCCGGCGGACAGGCAGGCTTCCTCCACGGCGCGCTTCTCGACCCCGGTGACCCCGGAGGGGACGCAGACGACCACCCGCGGGTGCGCGAACCGGTTCTTGTGGACGCGCTGGATGAAGTGGCGCAGCATCTCCTCGGTGACCTCGAAGTCGGCGATCACCCCGTCCTTGAGCGGCCGGATGGCGTGGATCGTCCCCGGGGTCCTGCCAATCATCCGCTTCGCGTCGGTCCCCACCGCGTGCACGGCGCCGGTCGTCGCGTCGACGGCGACCACCGACGGCTCCGAGAGCACGATGCCGCGGCCGCGCACGTAGACGAGCGTGTTCGCGGTCCCGAGGTCGACCGCCATGTCGCGGCCGCCGAAGCCTGTGAGGTTGCCGAAGATTCCCATGACGAACGGGTCCGGGCAGCACGGATCGAGCCCTGGACCGTGCTCGCAGTGTACCCCGTGAATCTCAGGCCTCAAGCCGGGATCGAGCCCCCCGGCGAACTCTAAGGCTAAATGTTCGCCTCAGGGTTTCCCAATTCTGGCGCGAGTTGCAGCAACAACGCGATCGGGAGCCCGATCACATTCGAGAGATCGCCCTGCAAACTCTCGACCAACGCAGAGCCCAATCCCTGGACCGCGTAGGCCCCGGCGCGGTCTCGCCACTCGGCCGAGGCGAGGTAGCGCTCGACGTCGACATCGGTCAGCGACCGGAATCCGACCTCGGTCCGAGCCACCCCGGAGCGCTCCTCCTCCCCGGCGATGACGACCACGCCACTGAGCACCTCGTGGACCCGGCCGGCGAGCGCTTCGAGCCGCTCTCGCGCCTCGGCCTCGGTCTCCGCCTTGCCGAGCAGCGCCCCGTCGAGCGCGACGTCGGTGTCCACGCCGAGCACGAGTTCGCCGCCCGTCATCTCGGCGCCGGCGCGCGCCTTGCGGCGCGCGTTCGTCAACACGACCTCGGCGGGGTCGCCCTCGCGAAGCTCCTCCACCTCGGGCACCACGGCCTCGAACTCGACTCCGAGGGCGCTCAGCAACTCGCGCCGCCGAGGCGACGCGGACGCGAGGACTAGGCGTCCGGAAACCAGATCTCGATCTCGCGCTCGGCCGACTCGTCGGAGTCCGAGCCGTGGACCATGTTGAACGTCACCTCGAGCGCGAAGTCGCCGCGGATCGAGCCCGGGGCGGCCTCGATCGGGTTCGTCGCCCCGATCACCTGCCGGGCCGCGGCCACCGCCTCGTGGCCCTCGAGCACCGCGGCCACCAGCGGCCCGCTGGTGATGAACTCGACCAGCTCGCCGAAGAACGGCTTCTCGGTGTGCTCGGCGTAATGGACGTTGGCGATGTCCTCATCGGCCTGCAGCAGGCGAAGCTGGGTGATCCGCAGCCCCTTGCGCTCAAAGCGCGCGAGGATCTCGCCGGTCAGCCCGCGCTCGAACGCGTCGGGCTTGACCAGGATCAGGGTTCGGGTCGCCTCCGCCACGGCGCGGCAGACTAGTGAAATCGGCGGCCCGGGCTACTCGCCGCTGCTCGGCGAGGGCTTGGCCGTCGCCGGGCGGGCGTCGCTCGTGCGCTTGCGCGACGCCGGCGCCTTACGGGTGGGCGCCGTCTCCTCGGTCCGCGGTGCGCGCTCCGTCCTCGTCGCCCGCTCGGTGCGCGAGGAGCTCGACTCTGGCGCGGCAGCCGGCTCCTTGCGCGCCGCCCTGCGCTTCGGCGCCGGCCGGCGCTCGGGCGGCGCGGCGCGGCGCACCGGGGTCTCGCAGTACGGGCAGATCGACCAGCGCGGATCGATTGGCTTCCCACAGGACTCGCACGGGTCCTTGATCCGCGCCCGGCAGTTCGGGCACCGCAGGAAGTTTCGCTCCACCGGGTGCTCGCAGTTCGGACACGACTGCTCCTCGAGCTGTCGCAGGCGCAGCTCCGAGGCGCGGATTTCGAGCTCGCGTTCGCGCTGGTCCGCCAGGAACTCCGGCGGGCGCAGGATCGAGTAGACGATCGTGCCGACGTAAGGGAACAGCGACGCGGCCGTGGCGCAAGCGATCAGCACCGGGTCGTCGATCCGCCGGCGGGCGTCGAAGTACGTCCAGGCGATCAGCACCAGCCACAGGACGACCAGGAACAGGATCAGCAGGTTGACGACCAGGTTGAGTGCGTCGTTGGTTATGCCGAAGAGGGCGACGGGCATGATTGAAGGTTCGGCAGTGTACTCGCGGGTCCTACAAGAACAGGCGCCCAAACAGGTAACCCAGGCCGAAGAAGACCAGAATTACGACCGCCACCACGAGGGCGACCAGGCCCATCATGTGGAGAAGCTCTGAGCGTGCGCTTCTGTCCAACAACCACGAGAAGGTAGACATAAACGGGGCTGAGCGATGCACCGCCTGCTGATCTGGTTGCTCGTAGCCATCCCGGCGACGCCGGGCGTCGCGGCGAGCGCAAAGCCGACCATCCACGAGGATCCCATCTCCTACGGCGCCCACCGCCGCGCCGAGATGGCCGCCTACTCGAGGCGCCACTACGGCGAGCGCGAGTGGCGCCTGACGGATCCCAGGGTCATCGTCCTGCACTTCACCGGCTCAGGCAGCTACAGCTCCGTCTGGAACACCTTCGACTCGAACGCGCCGAACCTCGGCGAATCGCCCGGCGTCTGCTCCCACTACGTGATCGAGCAGGACGGCACGATCGACGAGCTGGTCCCGCCGAGGATCCGCTGCCGCCACACGATCGGCCTCAACCAGACCTCGATCGGCATCGAGATGGTCCAGTCCACCGGCCCGTCGAGCCACTGGGCCGACCAGCAGATCCTCGACCGTGGGCCCCAGATCCGGTCGGCGCTGCGCCTCGTGCGCTGGCTCCAGGACCGCTACGGAATCCCGACCGGCGAGGTGATCGGCCACGCGATGGCCAACGACGACCCGTACTTCAAGGACCTCCAGGGCTGGACCAACGACCACACGGACTGGCTGAAGCGAGACGTGAGGGAGTTCCGCAAGCGTCTGCGCCGCTGATCGGCGGCGAGTTAGTCGGCGTACGGAAGCAGGTAGTGGGAGCCGCAGACGAGCGCGATTCCACCCTGGCCGTGCGCGAGCGAGCGCGCCCGGGCGACGGCGCGGCCCGGCTCGGCCTCCTCTTCCACGTGCCCTATCCCCACCCCGCGCGCCAGCTCGGCCAGGGCGCCCGCGTCCAGCGCCCGCGCCCCCGGCCGCCCCGCCCGCGCCAGCACCTCGCCGGGAATCTCCGTCGCCACCAGCGCCGCGAGCGACGCCCCCAGCGCCGCCAGAATGCCGCCCGCGTCCTTGTCCGCCAGCAGCGCCATCGCGGCGACAACCGGCCGCCCGGCTGCGATACCAGGCAGCGCCTCGGCCAGCGCCAGAGCCCCGTCGGGGTTGTGGGCCGCGTCGAGGACGAGCGGCGGATCGTCGTCGATCGCCTCCATGCGTCCGTGTAGCTGCAGGTGGGCGGCCACGTCGGCGACCCTCTCGGGGTCGAGCGAGCCGAGGATCGCGTCGGCGACGGCGAGCGCGACCGCGAAGTTGCGGCGCTGATACGGCGCCGGGCTGGCGAGTTCGACCGCCGGCGACAGGTCGCGGACCGGGACGTAGCGCGCGTGGCGCTCGGTGGCCGTCCGCCGCGCCAGCGCGGCGACCTCGGGCGACAGCGGGCCGGTGACCAGCGTCGTGTGATCCCGCAGCACTGCCAGCTTCTCGGCCGCGATCTCGACCTCGGTGTCGCCCAGCCACTGCGTGTGCTCGAGCCCGATCGAGGTCAGCGCGGTCACTCGCGACGGCAGCACGTTGGTGGCGTCCAAGCGCCCGCCGAGCCCCGCCTCGATCACCCCGAGGTCGACCCGCGCCGCCGCGAGGGCGACGAACGCCGCCGCGGTCGCGGCCTCGAACTGACTCACGGCGTCGCCCTCCTCGAGGGCCCGCTCCACCACCGGCACCGCCTCCGAGACCCGCTCGACCGCGGCGGCGAATCCGTCCGGTTCGATCTCGCCGCCTCCGATCATCACCCGCTCCGACCAACGCTCGGAATGGGGGGACAGGTAGGCGCCGGCCCGGGTGCCGTGAGCCTCGAGCAGCGCGGCGGTCATCTCGGTCACCGAGGACTTGCCGTTGGTGCCGACCACGTGCACCGAGGCGAACCGGTGCTGGGGCATGCCCAGCAGCGAGACGAGCCTGCGGATGCGGTCGAGCCCGAACCGCATGCCGAGCGGCTCGAGCGAGGCGAGGTAGGCCTCGGCGTCTTGCGCCGACCAGGCCAGCGGGGCTATCCCAGCTCGTCGAGCTCGCGCCGGTAGCGGTCGAGCTTGGAGCGCTCGTCGGCGACCACCTCGACGGGCGCCTTGGCGACGAACCCGTCGTTGGCTAGCTTGCGCTCGGCGCGCTCGACCTCGCCGCGAAGCCGGTCGCGCTCGGCCTCGATCCGCCGTCGAGCCTCATCGGCGTCGACGTCTCCCGAGACGAGCACCTCGATCGGCCCGATCGTCGCCAACGCCGTCGCCGTCGGTCCCGTCGAGTCGAGTCTCGCCAGCCTCGGCACGAACTCAGCCTTATCCGGGCGTCGATACGGGCTGGCAGCACGGCGCCGGCCGGCACGCCGCGAGATCGCGCCACCGGCGCACACGCCGGACGATCCCCGATCTCCAGTCTCCACAGCGAGCGTCGCCTTCGTATCGATAAGTGACCGATCAACGCTCGGAAACGGTGACTCGACCAGCAGCCGCTCGCGGTCCGGCAGATAGCCCCAGATCTCCTCGGTGACGAACGGCATCACCGGGTGGGCGAGCGCCAGCAGGCGTTCGAGCGCAAAAAGCAGGTTCGCCGCGGCATCCTCGTCCCCGGCGTACAGCCGCGGCTTGACGATCTCCAGGTACCAGTCGCAGAACTCCGACCAGAAGAACTCGTAGAAGCCGAGGACGGCGTGGGAGAAGTCGTAGTCGTCGATCCGGGCGCTGAACGACTCGATCGTCTGCTGCAGGCGGGACAGGATCCAGCGGTCCTCGAGCTCGGCCGGCCGCGCCTGCGGCTTCGCCGCCTCGTCGACGCCGAGCAGGATCAGCCGCGACGCGTTCCACATCTTGTTGGCGAGGTCGCGGCCCTGCTGGACCCGGTCGCCCGAGTAGCGGACGTCCTGGGTCGACGACATCGCCAGCAGCCCGAAGCGCAGCGCGTCGGCACCGTGGACCTCGATCTCGTCCAGCGGGTCGATCCCCGTGCCGAGCGACTTCGACATCCGCCGCCCGTCCGGCGCCTGGATGATCGAGGTGATGTAGACGTCGTCGAAAGGCCGCTCGCCGACGAACTCGATCCCCATCATCACCATCCGCGCCACCCAGAGGAAGAGGATGTCGCGGGCGGTGACCAGGGCGTCGGTGGGATAGAAGGCGTCGAGCAGCGGCGCCTCTTCGTCCGGCCAGCCGAGGGTGGCGAACGGCCATAGCGCCGAGGAGAACCAGGTGTCGAGCACGTCCTCGTCCTGGCGCAGGGAGTCGGGGTCGAGCCCGCGCTCGGCGGCCAGCTCGCGGGCCCTCTCGGGCGTCTCGGCGACGATCTCCTCGCCCTCGGGCCCGTACCAGACCGGAATCCGGTGCCCCCACCAGAGCTGCCGCGAGATCGTCCAGGGACGGATGTTGTTCATCCACTCGAGGTAGACGCGCTTGTGCTGGGGCGGGGTGATCCGCACCTCGTCGCGCTCGACGACCTCGATCGCGGGCCGCGCGAGCTCGTCCATGCGGCAGAACCACTGCATCGAGATCAGCGGCTCGATCCGCTCGCCCGAGCGGTGCGAGAACGGGACCGAATGCCCGTACTCCTCCTCGGCGCGCAGCCGGCCCTCCTCGCGCAGCGCCGCGACCACGGCCTCGTGTGCCTCGGGGGCGGTCATCCCGTCGAACCTCTCCCCCGCCGCCGCTGTCATCCGCCCGTCCTCCCCGATCACGACGATCTCCTCGAGCCCGTGACGGCGGCCGATCTCGAAGTCGTCCGGGTCGTGGCCCGGGGTGATCTTCAGCGCCCCGGTGCCGAACTCCGGGTCGACGTGCTCATCGGCGATCACCTCCAGCCGGCGGCCGATCAGCGGCAGGGTGACGTGCGAGCCGATCAGCGACCGGTAGCGCTCGTCCTCGGGGTGGACCGCGACCGCCGTGTCGGCGAGCATCGTCTCCGGGCGCACGGTGGCGACCGTGATCGCCTCGTCGGACCCCTCGATCGGGTAGTCGATCGAGTAGAGCGTGTCGGTGACCTCCCGGTTGAAGACCTCGAGGTCGGAGATGACCGAGCGGGAGCCGACGTCCCAGTTGACCATGTAGTTGTCGCGGTAGATGTAGCCCTTCTCGTAGAGGGCGACGAAGACCGTGTAGACGGCGCGAACGTAGTCGTCGTCGAGGGTGAAGCGCTCCCGGTCGTAGTCGCAGGAGGCGCCCAGGCGCTGTAGCTGTTCGACGATCTGCGAGCCGTATTCGCGCTTCCACGCCCAGGCGCGCTCGAGGAACTGATCGCGGCCGAGCTCCTGGCGGCTGGTGCCCGCGGCGCGCAGCTCCTTCTCGAGCACCGCGTGGACCGCGATGCTGGCGTGGTCGGTGCCGAGCAGCCAGAGCGTGTTGCGGCCGCGCATCCGGTTGACGCGGATGAGCGTGTCCTGGACGCTGCCGTTGAGCGCGTGGCCCATGTGCAGCGCGCCGGTGACGTTCGGCGGGGGGATGACGATCGAGTAGTTGTCCTCCGGCGAGCCCTCGGCCGCGGGATGGAAGACCCCGCTTCGGTACCAGTCCTCGAAGATCCGCTGCTCCGCCTCGCCGGGGTCCCAGCGGGTGGTCTCCTCGAGTCTCTCGTGGCGCTCCTCGTCCATCGGAGCGGCGATGTTAAACGGGCCGGTCGCCCACCCAATAGCGCGGACCCGCGCCGAAGCGGGCGGCGCGATCACCGGGGTTCGCCAGCCGGCAGCGGTCGAGCGACAGGCAGCCGCAGCCGATGCATTCCGTGAGGCCGACCCGCAGCCGCTGCAGCTCGGCGATCCGCTCGTCGATGCGGGCCGTCCAGGTCCCTGAGAGACGCGACCAGTCGCGACGGGTGGGGGCGTGATCGCCGGGCAGCTTGGTCAGCTCGGCGCCGATTTCGTCCAGCGTCAGCCCGATCCGCTGGGCGAAAACGATGAACGCGATCCGCCGGAGCACGGCGCGCCGGTAGCGTCGGTGGCCCGAGCCTGCGCGCTCGGACTCGATCAGCCCGCGCTCCTCGTAGTAGCGCAGCGCCGAGGCGGCGACGCCGCTGCGCCGCGAGACCTCGCTGATCGTCAGCAATGGATCGTCCGTCATGGGCTTGACTTCAAGCTCACTTTAACTTGTACGGTTTCACCATGCCACAAACACAGACAGCGAGCGAGCGGATCACCGAGGAGGTCACGTCGTGGCCGGGAGTCGAGGCCGGCTATGGATCGCGGGGCGAGTACGGCTTTCGCGTCGAGGGCCACGAGATCGGCCACCTGCACGGCGACCACGCGGCGCACTTCTCATTCGGCAAGCAGCTCGGCCTCGAGCTCAAGGACCAGGGCCGGGTCGTCGACCACCCCGTCTTTCCCGGCAAGCCCGGGCCGGCCGCGCGCCGGATCGACGGCGACGACGACGCCCGCGAGGTGATCGAGTTGCTGCGCCTGAACTACGACCGCGTGGTCGAGAAGTATGGGCTGGGCGAGGGCTCCTAGGCCCTAGGCGGATTCCTGGACGTCGCCCAGCTCGGCCTCGCCGGCGTCGTCCGGCACCGCCTGGGTGACCAGCGTCGGCTTCAGGCCGCGCTCGATCGTCTCCCGGGTGACGACGCATTTGGAGACGTCACGGCGCGACGGCAGCTCGAACTGGACATCCATCAGCGTCTCCTCGAGGATCGAGCGCAGGCCTCGGGCGCCGGTCTCGCGCTCGAGCGCCTTGTCGGCGATCGCCGACAGCGAGTCCTCCTGGAAGGAGAGCTCGATGTCGTCGAACTCGAAGAAGCGCTGGAACTGCTTGGTGAGCGCGTTGCGCGGCTCGGTCAGGATCGTGATCAGGTCGTCGCGTGTGAGCTGGTGGATCGCGGCGACCACCGGCAGGCGGCCGATGAACTCCGGGATCAGGCCGTACTCGATCAGGTCCTCGGGCAGCACCTGCTCGAACAGCTCGCCGGTGTCCTTCTGGTTCTTGGAGGCGACCTCGGCGCCAAAGCCGACCCCGTGGCGCCCGATCCGCCGCTCGATCACGGTGTCGAGGGCGGCGAACGAGCCGCCGCAGACGAACAGGATGTTGGTCGTGTCGATGGTCAGGAACTCCTGGTGGGGGTGCTTGCGCCCGCCCTGCGGGGGCACCGAGGCGCTGGTGCCCTCGAGGATCTTCAGCAGCGCCTGCTGGACGCCCTCGCCCGAGACGTCGCGGGTGATCGACGGGTTGTCGGCCTTGCGCGCGATCTTGTCGATCTCGTCGATGTAGATGATCCCGGTCTCGGCCTTCTTGACGTCGTAGTCGGCGGCTTGGATCAGCTTCAGGAGGATGTTCTCGACGTCCTCGCCGACGTAGCCGGCCTCGGTCAGCGCGGTCGCGTCGGCGATCGCGAACGGGACGTTGAGGATCCGCGCCAGCGTCTGGGCGAGCAGCGTCTTGCCGCAGCCGGTTGGGCCGAGCAGCATGATGTTCGACTTCTGCAGCTCGATCTCGCCGTCCGCGCCGTTCTGCGACATCTGGACTCGCTTGTAGTGGTTGTAGACGGCGACCGATAGCGCCCGCTTGGCGGCCTCCTGGCCGACGACGTACTCCTGCAGGACGTCGTAGATCTCCCTCGGCTTGGGCAGGCTCTCGAGCTCGAAGCTCGGGGGCGCCGTCAGCTCCTCATCGATGATCTCGTTGCAGAGATCGATGCACTCGTCGCAGATGTAGACGCCGGGGCCGGCGATCAGCTTCTTGACCTGGCGCTGCGACTTGCCGCAGAAGCTGCAGAGGAGCTGCTCGTTGGAGTCGGTCGGGCGTGCCACAGCGGGATCTCCCTTCGGCGTTTGGACGGCGCCGGGCCGCTGCGCTCAGGTTAGAACACATCGGTCCCGGGCTGGACCCCCTCCTTTACTCGCCGGCCGCCGCGGTCCCTCCCCACGACCCCGGCCTTGCAGGGGGAGGGAATGGGTCGGTTGCAGCCTCGACTACACGGTGGGAGCGACAACGCTGCAATCAGCTCGGGCGGTCTGGGCGCTCGTGGCTCGGCAACACGGGGTCGTGACGCGCCCTCAGCTCCTGCGGCTCGGCTACAGCCCGAGGGCGATACAGCACCGGATCGAAACGGGACGGTTGTTCCCTCTTTGGCCCGGCGTCTACGCGGTCGGCCGCCCGGACCTGACGCAGCTCGGCTGGTGGATGGCCGCGGTCCTTCGATGCGGGTCAGGCGCCGTGCTCAGCCACGAGAGCGGCGCGGCCCTGTGGGGCATCCAGCGCGAGAGCGCCGATGTCGCTGAGCTCGGGTGCGTGCCGAGGCCCGAGCCCGATTCGATCCACGTGACCGTCCCGGCCGGCAGCTACCGCCGCACCCGCGACCTCGTCGTCCACCGGCGCGGCCTCGGCCCCCTCGACCTCGCGGAGGAGGCCGGAATCCCCGTCACGAGTCCGATCCGAACCCTGGTCGATCTCGGAACCTGCATGGAACGCGGCCCACTCGAAACGGCAATCAACGGGGCGGATCGGCTCGATCTCGTGGACCCGGAGACGCTACGGTCGGCGCTGGAGGGCTACGCGGGCACCCCCGGCGTCGCCCTCCTGCGCGAGGTTCTCGACCGCCGCACGTTTACGCTCACCGACTCCGAGCTCGAGCGCCGCTTCCTCCCGATCGCCCGTGCCGCCGGGCTCGGCCGGCCACGGACCCGGGAACGCGTGAACGGCTTCCGGGTTGATTTTTATTGGCCGGAGCTCGGGCTCGTCGTGGAGACGGACGGGCTCAGATACCACCGCACGCCAGCGCAACAGGCGCGTGACCGCATGCGGGACCAGACGCACGTCGCCGCGGGCCTGACGCCGCTGCGGTTCACGCATGCCCAGGTGCGCTACGAGCCCGGGTACGTCGGGTCGGTGCTGGCCTCCACGGCTTCCCGCCTCCGGCGATTGCAGCGTTGACTACGCGATGGGAGCGCCGATGCTGCAAACGGTGCCGCAGGATCGAGCTAGTGGTGCTCGATGACCCGGTCGACGATCTTGTACTCCTTGGCCTCCTCGGAGGACATGAAGTAGTCGCGCTCGGTGTCCTTGGTGACCTTCTCGAACGGCTGGCCGGTGTGCTTGGCGATGATCTCGTCGAGCCGTTTGCGGACGTCGATGATCTCCTTCGCGTGGATCTCGATGTCGGTCGCCTGGCCCTGGAAGCCGGCCGAGACCTGGTGGATGAGGATCTTCGAGTTCGGGGTCGCCATCCGCTTGCCCTCGGCACCGCCGGCGAGCAGCAGGGCTCCCATCGACATCGCGACGCCGACGCAGATCGTCTGCACGTCGGGCTTGATGTACTGCATCGTGTCGTAGATCGCCAGGCCCGCATACACCGACCCGCCGGGCGAATTGATGTAGATCGAGATGTCCTTGTCGGGGTCCTCGGACTCGAGATGGATGAGCTGCGCAACCACGAGGTTGGCGATGTCCTCGCTGATCGGGGTGCCGAGGAAGATGATGCGCTCGTTGAGCAGGCGCGAGTAGATGTCGAAGGCGCGCTCGCCCCGCGACGTCTGCTCGACCACCATCGGTACCAGGGGACTCATCGGCGCGTGAGTGTATAGAAGGCGCTCAGCGTCTCAGGAGAGCGGTCTAGGAGCCCGGCGTCCAGAGCTCCCCGGTCTGCCCCTTGCCCGGGGCCGAGCCCTCCTCCTCGGCCTCCTTGTCGGGCGTCCAGATCCGCTCCCGCGCGTCGGCCTGGGCCATCGGGATCGGCTTCGCCGACTCGGCGATCACGTCGACCGCCCGCCGCATCCTCACCTCGTCGCGAAGCAGGCCGTCGCGGCCGCGCTCGCGCAGCCGTTCGAGCAGCCCCGCCGGGTCGTTCTCGCCCTCGCCCGGCCCGAGCGCCTGGATCAGCTCTTCGTCGCTGGGCTCGATCGCCTCGGCGTCGGCGACCGCCTCGAGCACCGCCTCGCGGCGTAGCGCCTTCTCGGCGTCGCCCTCCGCCTCGTTGATCAGGTCGTGCCGGTCCTTGCCCTGCATTTGGGCGTAGGTCTGGGGGTCGATGCCGCGGGCTGCGAGCTGGCGCTCGATCCGCTCCCACATCTCGTGGGCGCGCGCATGGACGAGGTCGTGCGGGATCTCGAGCGTGGCCTGAGCCGCGGCGGCGTCCACCGCCGCCTCGCGAAACTCGGCGTCGGCGCGGCGCTCGAACGCCTCGGAGATCTGCCCGCGGATGTGGTCGCGCAGCTCGTCGAGCGTCTCGAACTCCGACGCCTCGGCGGCGAACTCGTCGTCGAGCTCCGGCAGGTTCTTCTCGCGGACCTCATTGACCGTGACCTGGAAGGTCGCCGTCTTGCCCGCGAGCTCATCGGGCCGGTGGTCGTCGGGGAAGGTCACCTGCACCTCGCGATGGTCGCCCGCCGCCGCGCCCGCGAGCGCGGCGTCGAACTCCGGCAGGAGCCCCTCGGCGCCGAGCTCGATCAGGAAGTCCTTGGACTGCGAACCCTCGAACGGCTCGCCGTCGATCGCGCCCTCGAAGTCGATCAGCAGCGAGTCCCCGGGGCTGGCTGGGCGCTCGACCGGGGCCAGGCTCGCAAAGCCCTCCCGGAGACGGTCGAGCTCGGACTGCACCGCCTCGTCGGGCACCTCGAGCTCGGGGCGGCCGACCTCGAGGCCCTTGTAGTCGCCGAGCTGCGCCTTCGGGCGCACCCCGACCTCGATCGTGAACCTCAGGTCCTCGCCCTCTGGAGGGAGCGCGTCGACGTCGAGCTTCGGGTCGCCCACCGGGGTGACGCCGGACTCGAGCAGCGCCTGCTCGTACCACTCGGGGAGCGAGTCCCGCAGGGCCTCCTCGAGCACCGCCTCGCGGCCCACCCGCTGGATCACGAGCTGCGGCGGCACCTTGCCCTTGCGGAATCCGGGCACCTTGATCTCCCCGGCGAGCGCGGCCGCGGCGCGGTCGAGGCGCTGGGCGAGCTCGTCGGCGCCTACTTCGGCGTCGATCTTGACCTTCGAGTCCGGGAGCTCGGTGACGGTGGTCTGCATGGACGATGAGCTTACGGGGCCGGGGGTGCCCGCTACCGTTCGGTCCGTGGACCCCGGACGGACGGCGATCGGCTCGTGGAGCGGTGGCCGGTTCATGCATTTCGGCGAGCCGGTGGACGAGCCCAGGCTCGAGGCGCTGTTGCGGCCCGGCGACGGCATCGACACGGTGATCACCGCCGACGTCTACGGCGAGGGCGCGGCCGACGAGCTGGTCGGCAGGGCCCTCGCCGGGGTCGATCCCCATTCCTTCGCTCTGGTCGGCGCGATCGGGCATGACTTCTACGAGGGCGAGCGCGACGGGCCGCGAGGGTATCCGCGCTTCACCGACCCCGGGCTGCGCGAGCCGTCCGCCTACGCCGACTACGTGCGCATGGCCACCGAGCGCAGCCTCGGCCGCATCGGCGCCGAGCGGTTCGACCTCCTGCTGCTCCACAACCCCGACCGAACGGGCTTTTCCTCGCCGGTCGTCTGGGATGCCATGGCGGCGGTGCGGGACGCCGGGCTGACCGCGGCGATCGGGGTCGCCCCGGGGCCGGCGAACGGCTTCACTCTCGACCTGATCGACTGCTTCGAGCGTTTCGGCGACCGGATCGACTGGGCGATGGTGATCCTGAACCCGCTCGAACCGTGGCCCGGCGAGCTCTGCCTCGACGCCGCCGCCCGCCACGGAATCCGAGTGATCACCAGGGTGGTCGACTACGGCGGCCTGTTCTGGGACGACGTCCTTGGAGGGCATGAGTTCGCCACCACGGATCACCGCCGCTTTCGGCCCGAGGGCTGGGTCGAGGCCGGGCGCGAGCGCCTCGAGCGGATGCGCCCGATCGCGGACCGTCACGGCCTGACGCCGCTGCAGCTCGCCTGCGAGTGGAACCTCGCCCACCCCGCAGTCGCCTGCGCCGCGCCGACCCTGATCCAGGAGGCGGGCGAGAGCCCGCGGCCGATCGAGGACAAGCGGGCCGAGCTCGCCGCGCTCGGCGGGCCCGACCGGCTCAGCGACGAGGAGGTCGCCGAGGTCCGCGCGATCGGCGACAACCGCGGCTCCATGACGCTCAAGGGCGCCAGCCCCGACCACGAGGGCGCGGCACGCCCGGACCGGTGGCCGCTCAGCGACGAGCTGGCCGACGTCGCCCGGCGCTGGGGGATCGACCCGGTCGGCGACCTCGGCCGCGCCACCACGGTCGCTTGAGCCTCCGCGACCGCGCCTTCGCCTGGATCGTCACCGGCCCGGTCGGCCGCGGATACGCGTTCTTCGCCGACCTCGCCGTCTACTGGTGGCGCTGGCTCACTGCTCGCTGGCGTAGCCGAGCAGGGTCTGGTCGGTGAGCCACTCCACCGGCGCGCGATCGTCGGTATAGACGGAGCCGCCGTCGAGTCGCGGCCCGAGGCGGCCGGCGTCGGCCAGCGCCAGGCGCTCGAGCTCGCCGGAGAGGCTGGCGCGGGCCGCGCGCTCCAGCGTCGCCGCCGAGGCGGGCGCCTCGCTTCCGATCAGGACGGTGTTGGTGGACTCGATCGGGTTTCGCAGCACGGTCGGAAACGCGGCCGCCATCGTCCGGCCGAGGACCCGCTCGAGCTCGTCGCTCCCCTCCGGGTGGCCGACGTTGACGGCCACCACCCCGCCGGGCGCGAGGTGGTCGCGGGCGAGCTCGAAGAACTCCCGCGTAGCCAGGTAGAACGGGATGTACGGCTGGCGGTAGGCGTCGACGACGATCAGGTCGTAGTCGCCCGAGGCCCGGCGCAGCCACGGCCGCGCGTCCTCGTCGAACACGTTCAGATTCGCGTTCGAGCCCATGTCGAAGTAGCGGTAGCCGACCTCGGTGAGCTTCGAGTCCAGCTCGACCGCGTCGACCTCGGCCTGCGGCCAGAAGCGCCCGTACTGGCGGGCCACCGTGCCGCCGGCATTGCCGAGGATCGCGACCCGCCGCGGCGGGTCGATCCCCGTGGTCAGCGGCAGGACGAGGAAGCTGTCCCAGTAGTCATCGGTCAGGTATCCGCTCGCGGGCAGCAGCGAGTGGATCGCCTGGCCCTCGTTCAACTCGAGGGCCCGGTCGCCGTCGTCCTGCTCGATCACCCGGATGTACTGGTGCTGGGACTCGGCCTCGTACAGGACCCGGCCCTCCTCGGTCGCCTTGACGGTGCCGACGGGGAGCGCGATCGCGACGGCGAGCAGTGCCGGCAGGCCCGCGAACCGCCAGCCGAGCCCGAGGGCGGCGACGATTGCGAGCGCCAGCGCGAAGACCAGGAAGGTGCGCTGGGTGCCGGCGAACGGGATCAGCACCAGGGCGGCGATCATCGTCCCCAGCAGCGAGCCCACGGTCGACAGCGCGTAGAGCCGGCCGGCGACCCTGCCGGAGTGCTCGACGTCGGGCATGGCGAGGCGAATCGCCCACGGCGCGACGGTGCCCAGCAGGACGATCGGGACGGCGATCAACGCCAGCACCCCCAGCAGCGAGCCGACGAACGCCCCGGCCCTGATCTCGTCGAGGGCGTCGACCGAGACGTCGAGGAAGGGCCTGGCGACGAAGGGCACCGCAGCCAGCAGGACCGCCGCCACCAGCACCGCGAGGCAGAGGCTGCGGACGCGCGGATGGCGGTCGGCGAGCTTGCCACCGAGCCAGTAGCCGGCGGACAGCGCGACCAGAACCACGGCGATCGTGTTCGCCCACACGATCGTCGAGGCGCCGAAGAAGGGCGCCATCAGTCGCGCCGCGGCGATCTCGGCCCCGAGGCTCGCCATGCCGACGACCCCGACCAGCAGGTAGAGGAAGCGGTTTGAGACCGCGTCGCTCACACACCGCCCTCGAGGATCCGGGCGCGGAGCCTCTCCCCCTCGCCGGCCGCCACCGCGCGCGCGGCGCGGCCCGGGTCGAGCTCCAGGCCCCGCGACTCCGCGAGCTCGAGCAGCTCCTGGCGCTCGGTGCTGCGGTTGGCCGCGCGGAAGAACAGCCAGGTGAACAGCGCCAGGGTGACGGCGCCGGTCTCGATCATCATCACCGTCCCGGCGGCCCCCTGGTCGGCGAGCGGGCCGATGTCCCACTTCGCCTCACCGGGCGCGTAGTCCGGGTACAGCACCGAGCCGGACCAGATCATCACGTTGGCGAGCACCGCCCCGAGCAGGCGGACGACGACGATGTAGACCAGCATCGCGGCGTCGCCGAACCACCGCGGCTTCGGCAGCGGTCCCACCAGCGGCAGCCACATCGCCAGCCCGAAGGTGAAGAAGCAGGCGTGCTGGGCAAGGTGCAGCAGCGGGCTTGAGAGCACCCCCTGATAGAGCGCCGCGAGGTGCCAGAGGTAGAGGTTGACCGCCCACAGGGGCAGCGCCACCAGGGGGTTCCCGAGCACGCGCAACCACGCGAACGGGCGGCGCGCCAGCAGCGGGGCCAGGATCGGGCCGGTGAGCCCGAGGGCGATCAGCAGCCCGGCCAGGTCACCGATCAGCAGGTGCTGGGCCATGTGGCCGACGACGATCTCCTCGGCGACCGTCGACAGCGGTGGCATGTCGGCGGCGATCAACAGGATCACCCCGGCGGCGAACGACGCCTGGCGCAGCGTCGGCACCGGCCGTCCGCGGGCGGCGAGGCTCGCCGCCCGCTTCGCATAGGCGAGCGCGACCGCGATCAGAAACAGCGGTGCAGCGACGTCCACTACCGCGCCGACCATGGCGTGAATGTAGCTAGCGGAAGCCCTAGAGCCAGCGGATTCGGCGGAAGAAGGTGTAGAGCGCGAACACGGCGATCGCCATCAGCGCGAGCGCGGCCGGATAGCCCCAGGTCTCGTCGAGCTCGGGCATGTGCTCGAAGTTCATCCCCCAGATCGAGGCGAGGAAGGTCGGCACGGCGATGATCGCCGCGTAGGCCGAGATCGCGCGCACCACGTCGTTCGTCTTCACGCCGAGTAGAGCGAGGTTCGCCTCGAGGATCGAGGTCAGCAGCTCTCGCTGAGCGGTCACCTCGTCGTCGACCCGGCGGGCGTGGTCGGCGACGTCGCGAAAATAGCGGCGCAGCTGCTCGTCCATGTTCGGGAACGCACCGCGCTCGAGCGACTCGAGCGGCAGCAGCAGCGGCGAGGTCGCGTGGTGGAACTCGATCACCTCCCGCTTTAGGAAGTAGATCCGCTGGGTGGCGTCGGCGCCCTCGGCGAAGATCTCGGTCTCGACCTCGGTGATGTCGTTGTCGATCCCGGCGACCACCGGCGCGTAGTCGTCGACGACCTTGTCGAGGATCGCCCAGACGGCGGCGGCCGGGCCTTCGGCGAGCAGCTCGTTCTGGGACTCGAGGCGCTTGCGGGCCTCGCCGAGGCCGCTGGCGAGCCCGTGGCGTACGGCGATCACGTAGGTGCGCGAGACGAACAGCATGATCTCGCCGAACTCGACCTCCTCCTTCTCATCGTCGTAGCGGGCGGGTCTGAGGACGATGAAGGAGGAGTCGTCGTAGTCCTCGAGCTTCGGCCGCTGGTGGGCGCGGTAGGCGTCCTCGAGCGCCAGCTCGTGCAGGCCGAACCGCCGGCCGACGTCCTCGAGCTCGGCCTTGGTCGGCTCATAGAGCCCGAGCCAGACGAAGTCGCCGTCGCCGACGACGCACTTCTCGGCCACGTCGAGCGGCAGCTTGCCCTCGTTTTGGCGCTTGCCCTCGCGGTAGTGCGCGCAGTCGACGATCACGCCGAGGGGTTTGACCCCGGGCGCGACGCTCCTGCCCCTGCCCCGCGGCTTGCGGGACCGTCAGTGGGCGGTCGCGAACCTGCGGCGGGCGGCGACGCGCTGGCTCTCGAAGGCCTCGAATTCCTCGTGGAACCTCGGAGTCAGCGGCAGCTCCGGGGCGTCGCGCTCGGCGAGCGCGAGATCGCCGTCCCAGGCCCGGATGCGAGCGTCGAGGGTCGGCGCCTTGAAGTAGTCGACGGCGCGCTCGCCGACGGCGGCGTAGACGACCCGCCAGTCGTGGATGTTGGCGAGCTTGTCGGCGACGTAGATCGCCAGCGCGGCGCGGCCCGGCGCTCTCGACGCTCTCCCGCAGCGCGAGCTTGCGCTCCTCCCAATCACTCGATCGACGGGTCCTCGGTCAGCGCCGCGACCAGCTCGCCGACCACGACGCCGAAGCTCTCGACCACGTCGCCGACGGTGAGGCCGTGGTCCTCGACCACGTCGTGGAGCAGCGCCGCGGCCAGCGTCTCCTCCGGGTACCCGAGCTCCTGAAGCAGCTCGGCGACCTGGATCGGGTGCTCGAGATAGGGCCTGCCGTGCTCGCCGCGCGTATGGCCGGCGTGTGCCCGGCGGGCGACGAAGAAGGCGAGCGCGAGACGGTCGGATTCGAGCACGAACGGCGGGGGCTCGATCTCGATGCGATCGGCGATCGCCGGATCATCACCCCGTTGCAGACCGACCATCCATCGATGTTAACCGGTTGTTAGCCACGAGAACCGGCGCCTGGAGGCGCCGGTGCACGACGTCGCCCTACCCCGTCTGGGTTACTGCGCGGGCGCAGGCGGCGGCTGCGTCGGCTGGGTGAACGACACCTCCACCGGCTCGCGCTCGGCGGCGTCGGTGATCTCGAAGAACTCCCGCGCCGTGAACCCGCCGCTGTTGGCGACGACCGAGTTGGGGAAGACCTGGATCTTCGTGTTGTAGGCCTGGACGTTCGAGTTGTAGATCCGGCGCGACGCCTGGATCTCGTCCTCGAGCTCGCTGAGGTTGCGCGACAGCTGCTGGAAGTTCTCGGTCGCTCGCAGCTCCGGATACGCCTCGGCGACCACCCGCAGCCCGCCGAGCGCGGCGCTGAGGGCGGACTCCGCCTGGCTCGCCTGCGCCGGCCCCTGGGCGGCCATCGCCGCGGCGCGAGCCTGGGTCACCTTCTCGAAGGTCTCGCGCTCGTGCTGCGCATAGCCCTTGACGGTCTCGACCAGGTTCGGGACCAGATCGTGGCGGCGCTTGAGCTGGACGTCGATCCCGGACCAGGACTCGTCGACGCGGTTGCGCGAGCCGATCATCGAGTTGCGGATGAGGATGTAGATCAGCCCCAGCAGCAGGATGACGCCGATCACGATCAGGGCAATGACCATTTCGGGTTGGACCTCTCCTTCGAAAGTGGTTGGGGGTGGATTATCTACGAATCGGGGGCGTCCGCGACGGCGGGTAGCACCGACAGCCGCCGCAGGGCCGACTCGACGAGGTAGCGCGGGAGCCCGGTCTCGCCGACGGCGTCGAGCCGGCCGAGCTCGTACGCCAGCGCGACCGCGTCCCCGCCGGCGATCGCGGCCTCGATCGCGCTCGCGTACTCGCTGCCCTCGACCCCGCCGCCCGAGGCCGCGAGCTCGCGCAGGCGAGCGAGGACGCTCTCGCGCGGCGCCACCGACGGCGGCCCGAGGGAGACGTTGCCGACGACCGCCGCGCCACGCGGCGGCTGTCCGCTCGGCGTGTAGGTCTCGGCCAGCGCGCCCTGCCTGCGCAGCCGCTCGATGTGCTGGTAGACCGCGTTGCGGCTGATGCCGAGGTCGGTCGCGATCTGCGTGGCCCCGTAGCCCTGCTCGAGCCGCTCGAGCACCTCGCGCTGGCGCTTGGTCAGATCACCCGACCGCATCTCCTCGGGCTGAGGCATGTTGGCAGCCTAGCTATACAAACCTGGCTGTCAAGTTGGCTGGCAGCTACCCGATCGCGCCCTCGAGCTCGAGCAGCGCGCGCTTCATCTCCGGGCCTCCGCCGTAGTCGCCGATCGTGCCGCCCGAGCGCAGCACGCGGTGGCACGGGACGACGATCGGGATCGGGTTGCTGCCGAGCGCGGTTCCCGCGGCGCGGTACGCGCGCGCGTTGCCGGCCCGGGCGGCGATCTCGCCGTAGGTGACGGTGGCGCCGAACGGCAGCTCGGCGGTCTGCCGCAGCACCCGGCCGTAGAAGCCGTGGCGGACGAGCCGCCAGTCGATCGGCAGGTCGAACTCGCGGCGCCGGCCGGCGAAGTACTGGTCGAGCTCGCGACGGGCGCGCTCGAGGCGCGCGGGCAGCTCGAGGACCCGCGGCGAGAGACGCTCGCTGATCGTGGCGAGGAAGTCGTCCTCGCCGACGTTCGGCAGGCCGACGCTGACGATGCCGCGATCGGTCGCGGCCACCCTGCCGGTCCCGAACGGGGACTCGAAGGTGGCGTAGACGACGTCGGCGAGGCCGTCACGCGAGGCGCGCTCGGCGAAGCGCTCCGCGGCGGCGGCCGCGCGCTCGCCCATTCCGGCGCCGAGCGTGGTCGAGATCGCTCCGGTTGAAGTGGGGCTCATGTCGGTGCCTCCTGCTGGTCGATGATCGTGCGAAGTTGCTTGAGGCCGTCGGCGACTCGCCGGCGAGCGGCCTCCTCCGAGCAGTCGAGCGCCGCGGCGATGTCGCGATATGGCAGGTCGGCGGCGTAGCGCAGGGCGACCGCCGCTCGCTGCGCGTGGGACAGCTCGGCGACCGCGGACCAGATCTCGCGATCTCCCACCCCGCCGAACCCGTCGGCGGACGGGACCTCGGGCAGGTCGCCCCGCGGCTCGGGCCGGCGGGCGCGCGAGCGGTGGTGGTCGATCGCCTTGCGGCGGGCGATCGTCATCACCCACGCGCGCGGGTGGCGGCCATCCATCCGCTCGTAGGCGCGCAGAGCGGCGATGAACGTCTCCTGGAAACAGTCCTCGGCGTCGTCGGGGCCGACCATCGCCCGCAGGAAGGAGAGCACCGGCGCACGGTGCTCGTCCAGGAAGCGCTGAAACGGCGGCAGTTTCGGGCGGCGTGTGGTTGGGGTGGCGTTCAAGCTCGTTCTCGTAACGGCGCTCCGACGATAGATGTGAGGGGTTAAGGGGAAGAACCGGCGCCGTCTAGCATCGCGCCCCGCACACGACCAGAAGGAGAAAGCCGCCGATGAGGAGCAAGCTGACAACCGCCACCGTCGCCGCGACGCTCGCGATCGCGGCAATGGGCGCGAGCGGCGTCCTCGCGGGCGACACCGACCAGGGGCCCGGCCAGGACCCCGCCGACATCGGGATGAACGTCGCCGACGCGACCCGCGTCTCCGGCCCGCAGGGTCCCTCCGGCATCGCGGGCGCGGCGCGGCCCTCCAACCACAAGCCGCAGCCCAAGCCGGCGAAGCCGCAGCTGATCTACCTCGAGACCGATCCGCTGACGATCCCGCCCGGGCGCTCGGGACAGGTGGTCGAGGCCTGCCCGGGATCGTCGAGGGCGATCAACGGCTACTACTTCGCCAAGGGCATCGGCGCCGGGTTCGGACTCGCCAACGAGGGCGACTCACCCGCCGGCCTGCGCCGCTGGTCCTTCTACCTCAACAACACGACCACGGTCGACATCGGCAACGTGACCTTCGGCATGGTCTGCATCAAGGGCGTCCGCTAGCGCGGATCTAGACTGATGGAGTCGGAGGAGGAAAGAGCGTTGCGGCGGAGCAGTCGGATCCCCTGGGCTTGCGGCGTGGCCGTGGTCGTCTCGCTGCTGCTCGCGCCGGCGGCGCTGGCCGGCGGGCGCTACTACAGCGGGACGATCGTCGGCGACGAGGCCTCGGAGGTGTCGCTGAAGCTGAAGAAGCGCGAGGGCCGCTGGTATGTGACCGCGTTCGTCGCCCGCAACTTCATCATCACCTGTGAGTCCGGCGTCGAGGCCCGGCTCGGAAGCGCCGAGGTGCGGGCGCGCCCGGAAGCGATCCCGGTGACCCGCAAGGGGCGTTTCCACGCCCGGGTGGAGAAGGGCCCGAAGGTGGTCGATCTCGACGGCCATCTGAACGCCTCGTCCGGGGCCGCCGGCACGCTGCACTACTCGGGCCTGACGACCGTGGTGGTGGGCGGCAGCGAGGAGAACCTCGACTGCAACAGCGACCTGCTCGACTGGCAGGTGAGCCGTGAGGGCTAGCGGCCGCCTACGCGCGTGGGAAACCCACATCGGCCCTCTAGACGAGCGGCCGCATCTCGGCCTCGATCCCCTGAAGCCGCTCGCGCTCGCCGCTGGGCAGGGTGATGTAGACGGCGCCGTCGCGCCCGAGCCGCCGGCTCGGCTCGATCACCGTCACCCCGGTCGGGCGCCCGTGTTCGTCGAAGGACCAGATGTCGCCCTCGGGGCTGCGCTCGCGGCTCGCCTCCGGAGCCCGGCTGAGGCGAGCGTGCAGGACGTCGCTCGGCGGGTCGTAGGTGACCCAGGGAAACGTGTATCTGCCACTCCTGACACTCACTTCGGCCAAGGCTAGCCAGCGTGTACACGAGATTGGCACTAGAGTCCCAGGCGGAACAGCCACGGACGGCAGGAGGGCAGGGAGTTGCGTAGAGGGATCGGTTTCGGCATCGGAGTTTTGGCGCTCGCAGCGTTCGCGGCGGGGCCATCGGCCGCCGTGGCCAAGAAGGGCGAGACGGTGGTGGTCTGCAAGCACGGGTGCGACTACCGGACGGTCCAGGATGCCGTCGACAACACCGGCAAGAACGCCACCATCCAGGTCAAGCCCGGCAAGTACGTCGAGGGCGTGATCGTCAAGGGCCACAAGCACGACGGACTCACGATCGAGGGGACGAAGAAGAACCCCAAGAAGGTGGTCTTCGACGGCAAGAACGCCAAGGACGACCAGGGCAACCTCGCCCAGAACGCGATCGAGGGGATCAACGTCGACGGTCTGCGCGTACTGAACATGTGGGTCCGCAACTACGCCGCCAACGGCATCTTCATCCGTGGGACGAAGAAGGGCCAGTGCGTGGACTACCTGATGAAGAACCTGCGGGCCTCGTTCAACCGCGCCTACGGGCTGTTCGCGTTCGGCTGCATCGGCGGCCGGATGACGAAGTCCGTCGGCTACGGGCACGGCGACTCGGCGTTCTACGTCGGCGCCACGCCGTCGCAGAAGAACCCGAAGACGACGAGCCTCGACCACCTCCAGGGGTACGAGAACGTGCTCGGCTTCTCCGGCACGAACTCGAAGTACATGGACATCCACCACAACGACTTCTTCAACAACGGCATCGGCGTGGTGCCGAACACGCTCGACTCAGAGCCGTACGAGCCGAGCGGTCAGTCGAAGATCCGCGACAACAACATCTTCTGGAACAACTTCAACTACTTCGCGCCCGGCTCGTCGGTCGCGACGGTATCCAGCGGGCTGGGGGAGCTCGGGGGCCTGACGATCCAGTTCCCGACCGGGGTCGGAATCTTCGTGCTCGGCTCCGACGGCTGGACGATCGAGAACAACCAGATCTTCGGCAACTTCAAGTGGGGCGTCGCGCTTTCCTCCGACCCGTTCAACGAGGGCGACCAGGCGATCAGCCGCAACAACCAGATGCTCAACAACGCGATGGGCCGCGGCGGCACCGACACCAACGCCGTCGACTTCTTCGTCGACGGCTCGGGCTCGGGCAACTGCTTCACCGGCAACCAGAGCTCGACGTTCGATCCCAGCACGACCGCGACCACCGAGTCGCTCTACCCGGGCTGCCCGGCACCGCCCTCGCCGGCTTCGGGCACCGGGACCAGCGCCGGGGACGGCGGCCAGTTCGGCGACCTCGCCGGCTACGTCCTGACCACTCCGCCGGAGAAGCAGGAGTGCTCGTGGACCAAGCATCCGCATCCTCCGTTCGAGGACTTCCAACCGCTCGAGATCGGAGGTGTGACGTGTCCATGAGGCGCATATTCATCGCGGCGGCCGCCGTCCTGGCGCTCGCCGTCCCGGCTGCGATCGGCGCCTCGGACGCCGCGCAGCGCAAGACCGTCCGACGTCACCGTCGCCGACGACTACTTCTCGCCGACCGCGTGAAGATCAAGAAGGGCTCGAAGGTCAGCTACGACTGGTCAGACGCGAACACGGACTCGCACAACGTCAAGATCACCAAGGGCCCGAAGGGATCGACAAGAAGGACTTCAAGTCGGCCACCGGCGCGATCGGGATCCGCTTCACGCCGAAGTTCAAGGAGGCGGGCAAGTACGACTTCGTCTGCACGATTCACCGGTCGGTGATGCAGATGGCCGTCACCGTCAAGAAGTAAGCGCAGCCCCTTGGACCTGGATCCGCTCGGCCGCCGAGAGCTCTTCGCTGGCGCGGGCGGGCTGTTCTTCTGCACGCTCGCCGGCCAAAAGGTGCTCGCCGACAGGGGCGCCGACGTCGAGAAGCTCGCCGGCGAGGTCCCCGTGCCGCCGAAGGTGGCGGCCGCGGAGTCTTCGGCGAGCGCGCCCGCAGGCGCAGACGGTTCTGGCCCAGAGCGGCGCCGGCGCGCGCCGCGAGTACTGGATCCGGGCCGAGGAGGTGCGGTGGAACATCGTCCCCACCGGCAAGCGACCAGATGATGGACACGAAGGTCAAGGGCAAGACGAAGTTCACCGCCTACGCCTATCGCGCCTACACGCCGAACTTCGAGGCGCCGCTCGGCCCGGCGACGATCCCGGGCCCGCTGATCGAGGCCGAGATCGGCGACACGGTCGTCGTCAACTTCCAGAACAAGCTGTCGGCGCCCCGTGACCATCCACCCGCACGGGATCTTCTACGCGCAGGAGATGGACGGCGCCTACAAGGGCAGGTTCACCGACGCAGGTGGGTTCGTGCAGAAGAACCGGACCTTCCACTACGTCTGGGAGGCGCGGCCCGGGCACCGCAGGGCGCCTGGCTGTACCACGACCACGGGCCGATGGACCCGCTGCCGGTCTTCAAGGGCCTGTTCGGGCCGCTGGTGGTCCGCGACCCGGCCCGGCCCGCGGCCCGACCAGGAGTTCTTCATCGTCATGCACACGTTCACGCCGACCGTGACCAGCCTCAACCAGGCGTTCTCCTGCATCAACGGCAGGGCGTTCGCGGGCAACACGCCGACCCTGCAGGCGAGCGTCGGCCAGCGGGTCGCCTTCCACGTCTACGGGATGGACGACGCCTTCCACACCTTCCACATCCACGGCCACCGATGGACCAACGCCGCGGGCGAGATCGTCGACAACGCGACCTTCGGGCCCGGGGACGTGATCACGGCCGAGTTCGTCGAGGACAACCCGGGCCGCTGGTTCTACCACTGCCACGTGCTCTCCCATCTGCACATGGGGATGAACGGTTGGTACCTCGTCTCCTAGCGGCGCTCGTCGCCGCCCTCTGCGCTCTGCTCGTCGCCGCCTCGGTCGCGAGCGCGGCCAACCGCCGGATCGCGATCAGCGACTACCAGTGGTCCGACCCCGAGATCGAGATCGGCCTCGGCGAGCACGTCACCTGGTACTGGGTCGGCCCCGACCTGATGCACTCGGTCACCGGCGAGTCTCCGAACGCCGTCGGAATCGACTCCGACCCGCAGATCAACACGCCGCGGCATCGGATCGGCGACACCTTTCGCCTGGACTTCGACGCCCCCGGCACCTACTCGCTCACCTGCAAGCTGCACAGCGCCGTGTCCGGCACGGTGACCGTCTCCGCCGCGCCCGGCGATCCTGTCTCTGAACCGGATCCCGTGCCCGAGAGCCGGGTCGACCTCACGGCGCCGACCCTGCGCGAGCTCGCACTGGCCGACCCGGTCGTCCACCACCGGGGAACACGGCTCCACTACGCGCTCGACGAGCGCGCAAAGGTCGACGTCGAATTCTTCCGCCGGCACCGCCACGGACCGCTCGAGTACGCGGGCTTCGCGAAATGGGACGGTCACATCGGCCTCAACGACGTGCGCTTCGCCGCGACGGCCAAGCATTTCGACGCCGAGCCGGGCCGCTACCTGGCGGTGCTGCGGGCGACGGACAAGAACAACAACGTCAGCCGGCCGCGCAAGCTGCGCCTGGCGATCCGCCCGCGCTAGGCAGCCCGGCTGCGACCCGACGATTGAAGCATTAGTCCCGCTATAGCGGGCACAACGCTGCAATCGTTGTCAGCCCAGATTAGGCCGCGGCGGCCTGGCGCGCGAGGCGCTCGGGCGTGTTGTCGTCGAAACCGGCGAAGAACTCCCCCACCGAGTCGACGAGGTGGTCCATCGACTCGGCGGCGAAGAGCACGGGCTGGTACTTGGTGATGTCGTAGTCGATCGTGCCCATCTGGTGGAAGTCGATCGGCCGGATCTCCATCTGACGGAACTCCTCGATCTCGCCGTAGCTGGAGAGGATCCCGGCGCCGTAAGCCCGCAGCTCGTCGTGCTCGTAGACGACGCCGAACTCGATCGTGAACCAGAAGACGTCGGCGACGTACTGCACGCCCTCCTCGGTGTGGGAGCGGCGGGCGGCCTCGCCCGCGAGCCGGTTGAGCTCGGCGAACTGCGGGTCGGCGAGCAGGTTGCCGTGGCCGATCACCTCGTGGATCAGGTCGGGCTCGGGCGTGTAGAGCGGGGCCGACGGGTGCCGGATGTACTGGGTGGAGTGAAACTCGAGGTCGGCGAGACAGCCGTAGAACTCCTTCACCGGCACGATCCCCGCCGCCGGCACGTAGTGAAACCCGGTCAGCGGAGCGAGTCGGTCCGTCACCTCGTTCAGTTGCGGGATCTGGTCGTCGGGCAGCCCCAGCGCCGCCTTCGCCTCGAGGAACGGCGTGCAGGCATAGCGGGCGTGCTTCGGGGCGAGCTCTCGCTGCACGGTGCGCCAGACGTTCTGCTCGTCCTCGGTGTACTCGATCTGCGGAATGGAGGCGCCTCGGCTCCAGGCGAGCGCGGCCGCGGCGATTTCGTTGCGGCGCTGCTGGTATTCGGGATCGGTCTTGCCCGGGTGGTCCTCGGAGAGGTGGACGGTGACCGAACCGTCGTCGGACTTGGTGACCGGCGAGTAGAGCTGGGCCTCCTCGAACATCGCTCGTCGCCTACCCGGTCGTCGACTCGGCGACCGGGGCCGGCGCCTCATCCCGCCACGAGTAGGCGTAGGAGGGATCGTCGAGCTCGCGGGCCATGTCGGTCAGCCGCAGGGGACGGAAGGTGTCCCACATCACCGCCAGCTCCTCGGTCCGGCGCATGCCGAGTGATTTCTCGACCAGGCCGGGCTGCGGGCCGTGCGGAAGGCCCGATGGGTGCACGGTGACCGAGCCAACCTCGATCCCCTTGCGGCTGCCGAACTCGCCCGAGACGTAGTAGATGACCTCCTCGGACTGGAGGTTGGACGAGGAGGAGCCGCGGCCGCGCCCGGGTGGCAGCGCGTTCCTGGCCGCGCTCGGGCCGCGGAGGTCGAGCGCGATCTCCCTTGCCAGCTCGAGCACCTCGAAGTGGAGAAGGAAGAAGCCGGAGAGCTCGAGATAGGCGATCAGCTTGAGCTCCTCGTGCAGGCGCTCGCGCGCTCGTCGCTTATGGCCGTTGGCGCCGGCATAGCGCTCGGCGAACGCGCGCTCGCAGACACGGCGCAGCTGCGCGTCGGCCGTCTCCTCGCCGTCGGCGAAGTCGGGATAGCGGTAGCCGAGCTCCTGGGTCAGGTCGAACTCGAGCCGGGCGGCAAGCTCAGCCGTGCGGGCGACGGCGGCTCGGTCTTCGGGGAAACGCTCCGCTGCTTCGTCCGGCGGGCGGAGCACGCACTCACGGTTGCCGCGCCGCTCCCGCTCGGAGCCGTCCAAGGTCGCCCGGTGGCCGATGGCCACGAGCGCGTCCTGGAGCACGGCGCGGCGCGGGCTGTGCGAGTGCACGTCGCCGGTCGCCACCGTGTCGACGCCCAGCGTCTCGGCGAGGTCGCGCAGAGCGGCGTTGCGGCGGGCGTCTCCCCGCTCGTACGGGCGCTGGAGCTCGACGAAGAAGCGCTCACGGCCGTAAGCCGCGGCGAGCCGAGCTGCCGCGTTCGGATCGCGAACCGCAAGGCCGTGGCGGGCGCAGCCGGAGAGGCAGACGAGCCCCTCGTTGTGCTCGGCGAGCTCCTGTGGCGGCAACGTGGGCTCGAGACGGTCGTCCGCATGGGCAAGCGTGAGCAACCGGCAGAGGTTCGCGTAGCCCGCGGCGTCTCGACCAGCAACGTGACATGGCTACCGCCCTCGAGCGTCACCTCCGCGCCCGTGATCGGCCGCACGCCGAACGCCTTCGCCGCGTGTGCGAACTCGAGCGAGCCGTAGACGCCGTCGTGGTCGGTGAGCGCCAGCGCCTCGTAGCCGAGCTCGGCCGCTCGGATCACGAGCTCCTCGGGCTGCGATGACCCGTCGAGGAATGAATAGGCTGAATGGCAATGGAGCTCGACGTAGCCCAACTAGTGCTCCTAGACCCCGCGGCCGGCGAGGGCGAGACCGTCGTCGACGAGCAGCGGCGCACCCTGCGCATCCTCTTCTCGCACGAGCTGCTCGACGTGACGTGGACGCGCCACGAAGGCGGGGAGCGCGGCGCCGAACCGCACGTCCACCATGAGCACACGGACGCGTTCTACGTGATCGAGGGTGAGCTCACGTTTCGCGTCGGTCCTGACCTGGAGCGCGTTAGCGCCCCGGCCGGAACGTTCGTCGCCGTTCCGCCCAACGTCGTCCACGGCTTCGACAACGACAGCTCGGAGCGGGCGTGCTTCCTCAACCTCCACGCGCCGAGCGGCGGCTTCGCCGACTACCTGCGCGGCGTGAACCCCGGCTTCGACAGCTTCGACCCGCCCGACGGACGGCGGGGAGTCTCCGGACACGGCGATTGTCTCTCCGCCCGGAGCAGGTGAACGGCTTGCGCGCGGCAACCGTGCGCACTTCATCAAGGGCCAGCTGCCGCACCTGGCGGCCTCGAGCTTTCCTTTGTGCCGGGCTTCGAGGGCGTCGACCCGCACTCGCACGACGATCACGTGGACTCGTTCTTCGTGCTCGATGGCGAGATCGAGTTCCTCAACGGCACCGGGGGGCCGGGAACGTTCGTCGCAGCCCCGCCCGGCGCGGTGCACGGCTTCAAGATCGCGGGCGACCGCGCGCCGATCTCGCTTCTCAACTTCCACGCACCGGATACGGGCTTCACAGACCGCCTCAGGCGCTCTGAGTGAACCAGCCGCGGCCCGCCTCGTCGTAGAAGACGACGGCGCAGCGGCCGTCCTCGAGCACCGTGTCGAAGTAGCGGCGGTGGACGGGCTCCTCCGTCCACCAGCGGTCGACCACGCGCCATTCCTCGCGCACGAGCGCAACCGCCTGCCGGTCGACCTGCCGCGGAACGCCGTCGAAGCCGGCGTCCACGAGCGCCGGCCGCGGCTCGTTCAGTCTCTGGGCACTAGCAGCGCGCGTTGCTCCGGGATCCGCGACCACGGCGCCACCTCGACCACCGTCGCAACCGCGCCTGCACCGGCACTCGATCGCACCTGGCGCAGGCCTTCCTTCAGGCGGCTCTCGAGCTCTCGCCCCTCTGGCTTAACGAGCTCGAGCTGCCGTCCCGTCCACTCGGCGAGCTCCACGAGCTCGAGCCCGAGCGATGTCACCGGCGCAGGCAGCTCGGCGAGCTTCGGGCCGAGCGCGACACGCAATCTGTCACGCTCGGCAGCCGGCTCACGGAGCGTCAGCGTGCGCCGCCAGGAGCCGCCGCCGACGAGCCTCGCCTGGAGCGCCGCCTTGCGGACTCCGCGTCCCCCCCGCTCCGGACGGCCGAGCGTCCGCTCGACGAGTGCTTGCAGTGCCCGCCGGAGCGTGAGCTCGTTGTCCACCGGCTCCGGAAACTCCAGGTACTCCGCAATCTCGGCCGCGGGCCGGCGTGGCCTGACGCGTCTTCTGTCCCCTCCTCGCGCCAGGTGCCACGCCTGCCGGCCCTCCGGCCCCAGGCGCTCGGCAACGGCCGCGCCCGGCAACGCTGCCAGGTGCCCGACCGTCCGCAGGCCGAGCGCCTCTAGCTCGTCGTGGCGCTCCCGCTCGAGCGGCAGGACGCCGAGCGGGAGCGGAGCGAGGAAGGTGGGCGTTTCCTTGCTCGCGACGACGAGTATCTGGCCCGCGCGGGCGACGCTCGCGGCTGCGAGCGCGGCGAACTTTCGCTCGGCTGCGCCCGCACGGGCATCCCAGCCGGGGCCGACAGCGGCGAGCGCCCGGCGAAGGACGCCCTCCACGCCGCCGTACAGCCGCTCTACTGCGCGAGTTTCCACGTAGAGACACCCCGGCTCGGCGGGCTCGACAGCGAACCCCTCGCCCTCGAGCCTGCGCACGATCTCCTCCCATGCCTGCTCCGCCTCCGCGGGGTCCTGCTCGACGAGCCTCAGCGACGGGCACGTGGCAAGCGCCTCGCCGAGCAGCATCCCCGGCCGTACTCCCGCCGCCTCCGCGGCAGCCGTCACCGCGCCGATCTCCTGCCTTTGCCCGGGCACCGGCGCGAGGGCCGCCGGCTGAAGGAGAAGGCGCGTCTTGCCCTTGAGCGCCGCTCTCAGCTCGAAACCCGGGATGAGCACACAGGCCAGCATAGGAACATATGTTCTACAACAGAACGTATGTTCCTGTCAAGCTCTCCGTGCAGTGAGAAGCTGGCTGCCGCGGCCCTCGCGGGCTACAGATACGTCGGCGAAGCCCGACTCCCGCGCGAGCGCCGCGAGCTCCTCGTCCGTGTAGAAGCGACCGATGCTCGCCATCGGCTCCGGCGCGGCGGGCTCCCTCTCATCTCCCCTCTGGCGATCGCCAGCCGCCCGCCCGGCCGCAGCACCCGGCGTCCCTCGCGGAGCACCGCGACCGGGTCGGGGAAGAAGAAGAACGCCGTCGCGCTCGCGATACATGTGAACGTCCCGTCCTCGAACGGCAGCGCCTCCGCCTTGCCCAGCACGACCTCCGCCTCCGGCGCGACCTCGCGGGCGAGCCGCACCATCTCCTCCGAGTGGTCGAGGCCGGTGGCACGGCAGCCGGTCTCGAGCGCCCAGGAGAGCAGCACGCCGCCGCCGCACGCGATCTCGAGCAGATGGTCGTCCGGGCCGGGTACCAGCGCGTCGAGCACGGCGCGGAACCCTGGCTTGTGGTCTTCCGGGTCGCGGTAGATCTCCCGCGCGCGGAGGCCCGTCGGCCGCCTGGCGATGCGGTCCGTCATCCAGGCGGCGAGCTCCTCTGACGCTGCTGCCTCGGCGAGCGCCGCCGCCACGTGCTCCGCGAACCACGCGGCACGCTCGCGCTCATCCGGCCCGGTGACAGACTCCATCGCCTCGTCCCAGCCCCGTAGCTCGACGGTGATACGCGTGCCGGCGACGACCGGCTCGAAGCGCGTCTCGAGCTCGATCCTCGCTCCTCCTGCCCAGTCGGGGGTCCAGCCCGCGTCCGGAGCCAGGCTCTCCGCGAAGGCCTCCCGCGCTGCCTCGGGATCGAGCCCGACCTCGATCGACGCCACGACGGTCACTCCGGCTCCACGGGATCGCCGAGGCGCACACTGCCGGGCTCGAGGATCTCGCCCCAGACGCCGAACGGCAGCGGCTCGGACGTCTCGACGTCGCCGCGGTAGCCGCCCAGCACGCGGAGGGTGTCGAGATCGGGCACGCCCGTCTCGGGGTTCTGCGTCGTCACGGCACAACGGCCGACGTTGCCCCGCAGGCGGACGACAGCGTCACCGATGCGGAGCCGGCGGCCGATCCAGCCGTCCTCGGCATGCGGCGGGACGCCGTCGACGCCGAACAGCATCCGGAAGCGGCGGCCGTCCACGCGCTCGACCCCGGCGGCGTTCGCCAGCGCCTCGAGCGAGGCGGTGCCCACGAGCGAGACGCCTGCGCGCCCGCCCCGGTCGGCGCCGTGGCCGGGCTCCTCGGTGCGGACGAGGCGGAGAGAGCGGCCCGCCAATCCGGAGAGCGCCTCCGACCACGGGCCGTCCACCACTCGGCCGGCGACGGGCCGCCCGAAGAAGCTCGTCGTCAGGTGCTCGCCCTCCGCGACATTGCCCGCGACAACGTCGCCGCCCGGCAGGCGCAGGGCAAGGCTGCCCGACTCCTCGTCGTAGTCCGGTACGACGCGGACGAGCGGCCCGACGACCTTGCCGTTGATCATCCGCCCGTTGTCGTCGACGAGGTAGAAGCGGCGGTTCTCCGGCACTCCGAACGGCTCGAGCTCCACCTCGTCGCGGTGGACGAGCGCGAGTGACTTCACCGGCGCGATCGTGATCCAGGCGACGGAGCCCCGCATTACGCCGCTGACCACCCTGGTGTCAGACACCGTTCTGTGTCAAGTGTCTTTCGCGCCATCTTCGTAACGACTTGTCCACTGCCGTTTCTCAGTGCGCAACAGTGAAATCGGCGGTTCGCTCGACGAACGTGGCAGGTCCTTTCCGACGGCGGCAGATGCGGGTGTCTGACACCGGTCACGAGCCGCCGGCGTAACCGTCTTTGCGCGGGTCGGAGCCTCCGACGAGGGCGTCGCCCACGACGAGGATCGCCTGACCGCCGCCGAAATAGCCGGTGTTCGGCTCGCGCACGGTCTCGACGCCGAGCTTGCCGAGGTCGGCGTCGCGCTCCCAGAGCCCCTCTTCCAGCCGCACGACATCGCCGTCCACCATGAACCGCGGCCGCTCGAGCGCGGCCTGTGGGTCGAGACCGTCGTCCACGATCGCGGACACGAGCTGAAGGTGGGCCTGCGCCTGGAGGAACCCTCCCATGACGCCGAACGGCCCTGCGAGCGCGCCGTCGCGCAGCAGCATCCCGGGGATGATCGTGTGGTACGGCCGCCTGCCCGGCTCGACGGCGCCTGACACGGAGAAGCCCGCGCCGCGGTTCTGGAGCGCGACGCCTGTGCCCGGCGCGCAGAGCCCCGAGCCGAAGCCCATGTAGTTCGACTGGATGAAGGAGACCGCCATGCGATCCGAGTCCACGGCACAGAGATAGACCGTGCCACCCGCCGGCTCGGCGACTGCCGCCGGCGCCTCTGCCCGGCGGCGGTCGAGGAACGCCGGCTCGAGCGAGGTCGCTCACGTCTGCGCCGTCCCGGACTCGGGCGAACGCGTCCTCGAGCGCGAGCTGCATGCAGCGGATCTGCGAAGCGAGGCTGGGCGAGGAGCGCTCGAGCAGTCCGAGCCCCTCGAGCGCCGCCACGCCCTGCGTCGGCGGCGGCAGCTCGAGCACCGTGTGCCCTCGGTACGAGATCGAGAGCGGCTCCACCCAGCGCGCCTCGTAAGCCGCGAGATCCTCCTCCTCGAGCCACGTGACGGAGGCGATCGCGCGCGCGACCTCACCCTCGTAGAAGGCGGACGGCCCTTCGCTCGCGATGCGGCGCAGCGTCGCAGCCAGCTCAGGCAAGCGGACGATCTCCCCGACGCTCGGCGCCGGCAGGTACTCCTCGGGGACACGCTGGCCGCCGCGCCCCAGGCGGCGGCGGTCAGCGGCGTCACCGCGAAGCCGTTCTCGGCCGCGTCGATCGCGTCGGCCAGGCACGCGTCGAGCCCGAGCCGGCCGTAGCGCTCGGCGAGCGCCGCCCAGCCGCCGACGGCGCCCGGCACGGTGACCGACGCCCGCCGTGACCTCGACACGTTCGTCATGCGGATCAGCGTTGCGCGGGCGGGCCCCGGCAGAGTCGAGCCCGTCCGCATGCCCGTCCTTCCAGACGATCGCGAAGTTGTCGCCGCCGATGCCGTTTCCCGTCGGCTCGGTGACGGCGAGCACCGCCGCGGCGGCGAGAGCGGCGTCGGCCGCGTTCCCGCCGCGCTCGAGCGCGCGCAGGCCGGCACGCGTGGCGAGCGGCTGGCTCGTGGCCACCATGCCGTTCGCCGCAACTGACGGAGGCCTTCACAGGGTCACCTCCGCCGCCGTTCCCACCATGCGGGAGAAACGGGGCACGACGTCGAGCACGCTCTCGCGGGCGCACCAGGCGATGTCGTCGTCGAGGCCGCTCGCGTGGAGGTTCCGCGCGCTCTGCGACGCGCCGAGGCCCTCCTCGTTCGTCGCGAAGCTTCCCGCGAGCCGCATCGCGGCCGCCGACGAGTCCGTCGGCCCGCCGCCGAGCGCCGCCGCCATGCGACCCGCGACGTACGCGTCGTCCATCGCGAGCTCCCCCTGCACCCCGGCGCACAGCACCGCGACGTCGTCCGACCCCGCCGCAGCGGCCTCGCGAACGACGGCATCGAGATTGAGCAGCGAGCCGACGAGCACGAGCTCGCAGCGCGCGGCCGCAGCCAGCAGCAGCCGTGTCCCGTTCGTCGTCGTCAGCACGACCGTCTCCGCCGCCGGCTCGAGGAACTCGCGCGGCGAGTTGCCGAAGTCGAAGCCGTCGATGACGCACCGTCTCCCGCTCTCCCGCGAGCACGGCACCGCCCTCGGCAGCAGCGATCGCGCGCGCCTCGTCCACCTCGGAGCAACAGAGGACTCGCCGGTAGCCCGCGGCGAGCGCCTGCGTCATCGTCGACGTCGCACGCAGCACGTCGATGACGATCCCCACCGGCGCCGACACTTCCTCGGCAGGCGTGAAGGCGACGTGGACGCGCATGGCCGCCGGTACGCTAACCGCCCGTGGCCGACACGCAGTATTGCTACCGGCACCCGGACCGGGAGACGGGCCTCAGCTGCTCGGAGTGCGGCCGCCCGATCTGCGTCGACTGCATGAGCACTGCGCCGGTCGGCATCCGCTGTCCTGATCACGCCGCAACCGGTCGGCCGTTGAGCCAGACGGTTAAGGCAGCGCGCCCCAACCTCAGGAGCGGCACGCTCGTGACGAAGGCGCTCATCGCGTTCAACGTCGCCTTCTACCTCATCACCGTCGCCCAGGGCGTCGGCGTCAACCAGCCCGGGGGACGGCTGTTCGGCGAGTTCGCACTCTTCGGGCCGCTCGTCGCGGACGGGGACTGGTGGCGGCTCATCACCGCCGCGTTCCTCCACGCGAGCCTCCTCCACATCGCGTTCAACATGCTCGCGCTGTGGTGGGTCGGTGGGCCGCTCGAGGAGGCGATGGGCCCCTGGCGGTACCTCTCGATCTACTTCGTCTCGGGGCTCGCCGGGTCGGTCGGCGCGCTACTGGCGAGCCCCAACGCCGTCACCGTCGGCGCGTCCGGCGCGATCTTCGGCCTCTTCGGTGCGATGGTCGTCATCCAGTGGCAGTCGACCGGATCGCTCGCAGGGCCCGGCGATGACGCTCATCCTCGTCAACCTCGCGATCACGTTCGCTATACCCGGCATCTCCTGGGGAGGCCACCTCGGCGGCCTCGTCGGCGGTGTCCTCGCGACGCTCGCGCTGACGCACTTCGGCACGCGGCACGTCGCCTACGCTCGCATCACACCGGTGGCCGTCGTCTCGCTAGTCGCGATCATGGTCGGCAGCGTGCTCGTCGCCTACTGGCGCGTCCGCGGCCTCGCGTAGGCGGTCCTCCGGGTTCGGAAGGGCGACGGCGACGAGCCAGCCGTAGCCGCCGCGAACACCGCGATCGGCGTCACGTCGTCCGCCGACGAGCCCAGCAGCAGCGTCGCGAGCAGTACGGCGGTGAACGGCGCGCGCAGGACCGCCGCTGTCCCCGCCGCAAGGCCGATCGCCACCGCCGGCGTGGTGTCGAGGCCCGGCAGGACGTCCGCGGCCACCATCGCCACGGCCACGCCTATCGCCAGCGCCGGGAACACCGGCCCTCCGCGGAAGCCGGCGCCGAGCGATAGCGCGCAGGCGAGCCCCTTGGCCGCCACGAGCAGCACCAGCACCGACGCGGAGCCCTCGGCGATGACATCCGGCATCTCTGCCTGCCCCGAGAAGAGGACGAGGTCGACAGGCCGGTCGGCAGCCGCACGAAACACGACTGCGAGCACTCCGACGAGAGCGCCCGCGACGACAAGCGAGATCTCCGGCGCGTCTTCGCACTGTCGGCAACCTCGTGCGCGAGATGCCGTATGCCAACCACGAGCCCCGCGATGACCACCGACAGGACGATGCACCACGCCAGGTCGGCGAGGCGCACGCTGTCGTAGGCGGGCAGCGACGGCAGCGACAGGTCGTTCGTGGTGCAGCTCCCTGCCAGTCGCCGACGCCGGTGAAGACGAGCGCCGCCGTGCCGGCCGCGACGAACCCGGGCAGCAGCGCACGCCGATCATCGCCGCGGGAATTGCACCGCTCATCGCGACGAGCTCGAGCAGCATGAGCGACGCCGCGAGCGGGCCACCGAACAGCACCGCTATGGCGGCGAATGCTCCCGCCAGCACGAGCAGCTGAGCCTCCGTCTGCTCGACACGCACGAGCCGGACCGCGATCGCTCCCAGCCCGAGGCCGAGGGCGATGAGCGGCGCCTCCGGCCCGAGCACGAGCCCTAGGCCCAGGGTCGCCAGGCCCGCCAGCAGGACGCTGGGCAGCTCGACCGGTGAATCGGCGCCGTCTGATCCCCTCGAGCGGCGAGTGGCCGCCGTGGCCCGGGAGTCGCAGGAACAACGCTACGAGCACGCCCGCGAACGCGGGCACGAGGATCACGTACCACCACGCCGGCTCGCTCCAGTCCAGCCAGTGCGGGACGACCTCCCAGACGAAGTGGATGACGTCGTGGATCGCTGTCTGGAAGAGGACCGCCGCGACCGCGACCGGGAAGCCGAGGAGAGCCGCTAGGACGAGGGTACGAACGTACGTCCGCGGCACGCTTGTCCACCTAGTCGGGACGCCGTTCATGCGTGCGCAGTCGAGGCCCGTGCCCGGCGGCGCGAGGACAGCAGGTACCAGATGAACCCGATCGCGGCCAGGGCCATCAGCGCTCCGCCCAACGTCGCGCCGCGAAAGCCCGGCGCCTCGACGTCGAGCGTCCTGTCGCCCGCGTGCGCACCGCTGCCGGGACCCAGCGCGATGCCGAGCGTGAAGAGATTCGGCAGCGCGAGCAACATCGCGCCGACGAGGATCCACAGCCACATCCGCCCGGAGCGCCGGCGCCGGATGCCCCAGATGATGAGCAGCAGCGGCAGCACGGTGAAGACGAACCCGTAGAAGAGCCCGAGCATGATGCCGCCCGTGAAGCTCTCGTTCGCCTGGTCGCCCACGCGCTGCGCCCACCAGCGGGGGATGAAGGCGGCGCCGATGAGCAGCCCGAGGAGGATGGCGACGGTGATCCCGCCCCACACCTTGAGGCGCCGCGACCAGTCGGTCTTCGGCTCGGCCGGAAGCGGCGGCGCAGGCTCGCTCATGCCGCGATTATCTCAACCGGCCGCTACCCGCTCTTCCGAACCGCGCCGGTACGTCTTCGGCGCCTTCAGTGCGGTCTTCTTCCTCGTCACGAGGTCCGTCGACGACCAGCGAGCCCTGCCGTGCACGCACGAGCGTCTCGTCGCAGAGGTCCGCGGTGAGCCACCAACGCGCCTCGCGCACGCGTCGCCGTCGCGTAGCGACCCATCGTCTGGAACTTCCCCGAGCCCTTCGCCCAGAGGCGGCGGACGGGCCTCGCCGCCTTGTTCTTGGCACACGTGTTGAAGCTGCCCTCGACGAGCCGCATCCCGATCATGTCGCCCGGCTCCCTCAGGCGCACGAGCCGGAAGACGGCCGAGACCCCGCCCCCGTACACCGTCACGGTGCCCAGTTCGGTCTTCAGGGTGAGGCGGCCGTCTGTCACGTTCACCTTGGAGCCGTACGGAATCGGCCGGCCGGACGCTGTACCGCCTGCCGTTCACGAGCACTTTGCCCGACGCCGTGCCCGTTGGCGTGCTCAGGGGAGGCGGTGGCGGCTGCGCCGCGGGGCACTCGGCGATCGTCCGCGCCGTCGGCGTGACCGAGCGTCGGGTCGCGACGACGTTCACGATGTCGCCCGTCGTTTGCCACGAAGGCGTGAGCGTCGGTGTCGCGCCCGCGTTGAAACGCAACACGAAATCGATCCGGGCGATCTCTGCCTCGCTCGCATCGAACCAGCGGTCACCGGTCACAGTGATGGGGTTTTCCACGGCGAACGTCACCGGGGCCAGCGTCGGCGGAGGCGTGCTCGGGCCTCCTGTCCGCGTGGCCTCGAAGCCCCACGTGTCGTCGAACGGGTCGCCGCAGACGTCCCCCGAGAACGAGGCGGTCACCCGGTAGCGCGTATCCGGGAAGGGCGGCGAGTCGTACGCGATCTGGAAGCTTGCGACGTAGCCGGGCCCTGCAGCCGGCACGCCCTGAGCCGAGGACGCGCCGAGCAGTGCCGACTACCGAGAGCGCGATCGGTATGCGAGGCGCCAGGGCACGGCTCGACTCTACAGCGGCGCGTGAGCGGCTACCCCCCGGCCACCGCAGCCGTCACGCCCGCCTCCGCGAGCGCCGCCTGCGCGGCGGCGAGCCGTGCGAGCGGCACGCGATACGGCGAGCAGGACACGTAGTCGAGCCCGATCTCGTGGCAGAACGACACCGAGCGCGGGTCGCCCCCGTGCTCGCCGCAGATGCCGAGCTTGAGGTCGGGCTTCGCGCCGCGGCCGCGCGCGACGGCGATCCGCATGAGATCTCCCACACCCGCCCTCGTCGAGCGTCTCGAACGGGTTGCGCTCGAGCACGTCGTCCTCGAGATACCTGGCGAGGAACTTGCTCTCCGCGTCGTCGCGCGAGAACCCGAGCGCGGTCTGCGTGAGGTCGTTCGTGCCGAACGAGAAGAAGTCCGCGTGCTCCGCGATCTCGTCGGCGCGCACGCACGCGCGGGGCAGCTCGATCATCGTGCCCACCGCGTACTCGAGGGCGTCCTCCTCCGCGGCGACGCGATCGGTCAACTCGCGCAGGCGGCGCAGCTCCTCGCCGAAGCCCACGAGCGGATGCATGATCTCGACGAGCGGCGCCTCACCGGATGCCGCGTGAACGGCGCGGGCGGCGCGCACGATCGCACGCACCTGCATCTCGTAGATCTCGGGAAAGATCAGCCCCACGCGGCAACCCCGCATCCCGAGCATCGGGTTCGCCTCCTGGAGCACGCGAATCCGCTCGCGCATGTGCTCGTCGACGGCCTCCTCGAGCGGAGGCAGGAACTCGTGCAGCGGCGGATCGAGCAGCCGGATCGTCACCGGCACGCCGGCCATCGCGCGGAAGATGCCCTCGAAGTCCGCCTGCTGCATGGGAAGGATCCGCTCGAGCGCGGATCGGCGTCCCTCCGCCGAGTCGGCCATGATCATGTCTCGCATCACCGGCAGCCGCTCCTCGGCCATGAACATGTGCTCGGTGCGGCAGAGGCCGATCCCCTCGGCGCCGAGCTCGCGTGCCTTGGCGGCGTCCTCGGGCGTGTCGGCGTTCGCGCGGACGGCGAGCCTGCGGAACCCGTCGGCCCACTCGAGCACCGTCTCGAAGTCTTCGTTGATCTGGGGAGGGATGACGGGGACCTGGCCGAGGATCACGCGGCCCGTGCCCCCGTCGATCGTCAGCAGATCGCCTTCGGCGAGCTCGTGGCCGTTGATGTGGGCGACGCCGGCATCGGCGTCGATGGCGAGCCCTTCGCACCCGGTCACGCACGGCATGCCCTGCCCCGTGCGACGATGGCAGCGTGGGACGTCATCCCGCCGTGGGCGGTGAGCACGCCCGGCGCGTAAGCAGCCCGTGGATGTCGTCGGGGGTCGTCTCCCAGCGCACGAGGATCACCGCTTCGCCTGCCTTGCCGAGCTCCTCGGCGTTGCCGGGTCGAAGACGATCCGCCGGTAGCGGCGCCGGACGAGGCGTTCAGCCCCGTCGGATGACCTCGACCTCGACGTCTCGGGATCGATCATCGGATGGAGCAGCTGGTCGAGCTGCGCGGGGTCGATCCTTGCCACCGCCTCCTCCCGCGTGATCACGCCCTCGGCCACCATGTCGACGGCCGCCTTCAGCGCGGCCGCCGCGGTGCGCTTCGCCGTGCGCGTCTGGAGGATGTACAGCCGGTCGTCCTCGACCGTGAACTCGATGTCCTGCATGTCGCGGTAGTGCGCCTCGAGCCGCGTCATCGTGTCGAGCAGCTCGGAGTACGCGGCGGGCAGCCGCTCGGCCATGAGCGCGAGCGGCTCGGGAGTCCGGATGCCGGCGACGACGTCCTCGCCCTGCGCGTCCACGAGGAACTCGCCGAACGGGGCAGCCTCGCCGGTCGACGGGTTGCGCGTGAAGGCGACACCGGTGCCCGAGCGCTCCCCCTTGTTGCCGAAGACCATCTGCACGATGTTCACGGCCGTACCGAGGTCGTCCGGGATGTCGTGCGCGCGGCGATAGACCTGCGCGCGGGGCGTCTCCCACGACTCGAAGACGGCGACGACGGCGCGGATCAGCTGCGCGTTCGCGTCCTGTGGGAACGGGGCGCCGACGTCCTGCACGTAGATCTCCCGGAAGGTGTCGACGAGGTTCGCGAGGTCGTC
>CAWCBM010000004.1:0-297446 GCA_963793775.1 uncultured Solirubrobacterales bacterium | reverse complement strand
GGAGCGTCCAACCTGGCGCGCGCTCGCTACCGGCGCCCGCCGAACTCCCCCCCGTGGACCTCGACGTTCGCGTACAGCCCGGCCTCGACAAACGGCGTCGACGCGAGCATCACGTCGACCGCGGCGCGGTCGGGCAGCTCGATGAGCGTGGCGTCGCCACCCGAGTCCCGGCCGTCATCGGAGAGCAGCGGTCCCCGCACGATCGTCCGCTCGAGATAGCCCTCGTCGGCGAAGTACCGGCGCTGGGCCGCACGGAGCGCGGAGGGGACGGCGTCCGTGTCCGGGCTGCCGTGGCCGATGACGAGGAAACGCGGATTGGCGACCTCGTCGCCGTCGAACTCCCACATCGTTCGTCCGAGCTCATTGCGCCACCGGCGCACGATGACCTCGGAGTAGACCCCGGCGACGTAGCAGGGCTCTTCGAAGGCGAACGCCCGAGCCGCCGCGGCGTCGGGGAGGTCGACGATGTGCATGCTGCCGGTGGCGGTCGCGCGATCCGGTGTCAGGGTCGGTCCGCGCGCGATCATCGCGTCGGCGTACCGATCCATGAACGACCAATGGGCCTCGGTCAGCCGGTCCCACAGCGCCCCTGCGTCCGGTCTGGCGCGGCAGTAGAAGAAGTACTCCATGTCTGAGCTGGGCGCGGCCCAGCCTCAAACGCTACTCGGAGGGCGCACTCGCTGGACGAAGGGAGCCATCGCGGCCCGGGGCGATACGTTTTGAACCCGTGCCGAGCCGCAGCGACACGAAGCGCAGGCTTGCCAGCGGGACGGCGAAGTACGTAATCAACCCCGTCGTGCGCGGCCTGTTTCGCCTCGGGCTTCCCGCCCCGGGGACTGCGATCCTGGAGACGACCGGCCGCAAGTCAGGGCAGCCGAGACGCAACCCGGTCACCAACGGCTTGGACGACGGCGTCTTCTGGATCGTCGCCGAGCACGGTCGCCGCGCGAGCTACGTACGGAACATCGAGGCGAACCCGCATGTCAGGCTTCGCATCGGCCGAGGATGGCGCGAGGGCACCGCCCGGCTGGTCCCCGACGATGATCCACGAGAGCGACTGCGCTATATCGCCTCGAGGCGCCCGATCACGAGAGTGCATACGACGACCGTCCGCATCATGCAGACGGATCTCTTGACGATCCGAGTTGAACTGAATGGTGGGGCGCGGTAGCGGCGGCTAGGCGGCGACGCCGTGGCGGATCAGGCTCTCGGCGGTTTCGGTGATCGAGTCCTCGACCGGCCGCGGCGCCCAGCCGAGCGTCGTCCTCGCCTTCTCCGAGGAGAGCTCGGTTCGCTTGCCGAGCCCGCCGACCACGGAGCGGACGCCGGGGTCGAAGAGCGCCATCGCGCGGACGAGCAGGTTCGGGACCGTCCGCGTCGGCACCTTCGAGGCCTCCTCCCCGAGCCGCTCGCGCAGCACCTCGCCGATCTCGCCCATCCACAGGAACCGGTCGGCGGCGATGAAGCGCTCGCCGCCGGCCTCGGGCGCCGTCATCGCCCGGATCTCGAGATCGGCGACGTCGCGGACGTCGACGAGGCTGAAACCGAGCCGCGGCACCCCGGGCCCGCCCTGGAGCAGGCGCTGCACGGCCTGCAGGGAGTAGGAGACGTCGTCGCTCAGCGTCGGGCCGATGATCGCGCCCGGGTTGACGACCGCGAGGCGATCCTCCTCGCCGCGCTCGCGGACGAGCTCCCAGGCCGCCCGCTCGGCGATCGTCTTCGAGCGCACGTAGGGCGTCAGCCCCGGGGCGTCGGGGTCGGTCCAATCGCCTTCGTCGAGCGGCCGGCTCGGCGCGCCGTCGGCGAGCCGGATCGCGGCGACCGAGGAGGTGACGACGACCCGCTTCGCGCCGGCGTCGAGAGCGGCGCGCAGGACCCGCAGGGTGCCCTCGCGCGCGGGGACGATCAGCTCGTCGGGGTCCTTCGGCTGCGCGGGCGGAAACGGCGAGGCGACGTGGAGGACGTAATCGCAGCCCGCGACGGCCTCGGCCCAGCCGTCGTCCGACGTCAGCTCGGCGGCGAGCACCGTCAGCCGATCGCCCGGATCGACCTGCGAGCCGACCGCGGCCCGCACCTGGGGCTCGCGGGAGAGGCTTCGGACCGTCGTCCGCACCTCGTAGCCGCGGCGAAGGAGCTCGATCACGCACCAGCCGCCGAGAAAGCCCGATCCGCCGCTGACGAGGACCGTCTGCCCGGAAGCCTCGCTCATCGCGGAGCCAGCCTAACGGGAGCGCGCCGTGGGCTCGGTTTGTGGGAGCTTGCCGGTCGGTGAAGGCGATCGTCCAGGACGCCTATGGCGGGACCGAGGCGCTCGCGCTGCGGGAGATCGAGAAGCCGGCGATCGCCGACGACCAAGTGCTCGTCGCCGTCGAGGCGGCGGGCGTCGACCAGGGCGTCTGGCACCTGATGAGCGGGCTTCCGTACATGGTGCGGATCATGGGCTTCGGATTGCGCGCGCCGAAGCTCCCCGTGCGCGGCACCGAGGTCGCAGGGCGCGTCGAGGCGGTCGGCGCGGCCGTGACCCGGTTTCGGCCCGGCGACGAGGTGTTCGGCGTCTGCGAGGGCTCGTTCGCCGAGTTCGCGCCCGCCCGCGAGGACCGGCTGGCGCGAAGCCGTCGAACGTGGGCTTCGAGCAGGCGGCCGCCGTCCCCGTCTCGGGCGGCACCGCGCTTCACAGCCTCCGCGACAAGGGCGAGCTCGAGGCCGGTCAGCGGGCGCTGATCATCGGCGCCGGCGGCGGCGTCGGGACGTTCGCCGTCCAGCTGGCGAAGGCCTTCGGCGCCCACGTCACCGGCGTCTGCAGCGGGAGGAAGGCGGAGCTGGTCCGGTCGATCGGCGCCGACGAGGCGATCGACTACACCCGCGAGGACTTCGCCGACGGCCGCCGCCAGTTCGACCTGATCGTCGACACCGCAGGCCGCCGCTCGCTCTCGCACCTCCGCCGCGCGCTGACCCCGCGGGGGACGCTCGTGATCGTCGGCGGCGAGGGCGGTGGGCGGTGGACCGGCGGCTTCGGGCGCCAGATCCTCCGCGGCCCCCTCCTCTCGCTGTTCGTCGGCCAGCGGCTTCGGCCGGTGACCTACGAGGAGAGCGCCGAGGACCTGGAGGCGCTGCGGGAGCGGATCGAGGCGGACGAGGTGACGCCGGTCGTGGGCCGCACCTTCCCGCTCGCCGAGGCCGCCCAGGCGATCCGCTTCATGCACGACGGGGGCGCCGGCGGCAAGGTCGTGCTCAGCATCGGCTCGGGTCCCTAGCTATTCGGTGCCGTCGTGGGCGGGATGCCCTCGCGTGCGCAGGCTCGGGCCTACGCCGGCGGGATGTTGTGGTTGAGCCGGAACAGGTTGTCGGGGTCGTAGTCGCGCTTGATCTGCCGGAGCCGGTCCCAGGTCGCGCCCGGGTACGCCGAGCGGATCGTCGCGGCGTCCCCGTCGCCCATGAAACCCGCGTAGGCGCCGGAGCCGTCGCGGCCGAGCGCGTCCGCAAGCCCGTCGACCCACGCATTGTGGGTGTCGGCCTCGGCCGCGTCCGTGTACAGCGCGACGGCGTTCACGAACAGGCCGCGGTCGCGATGGGCGAAGGCGGTGGCGTCGTTGGGCACCCGCGCCAGGGCGCCGCCCAGCACCCGCAACTGCACGGACTTCATCATCGCCGTCGACTGGGGCAGCTGCTCGAGGATCGTCTCGGCGCCGGCCGGCCCGAGCGAGTCGGCGAAGAAGTTCGCGCCGGACCCGAAGCGGGGCTCCTGCGCGGGGCCCTCGTATAGCTCCGGGTAACGCATCGGCCGCACCATGTCCGCGTACGGCTCGGCCAGTGCCCGGAAGGGCGCGACGACGGACTCCCCCCGGTCGACCGGCCCCGAGTACGCCAGCAGGCCGATCACGATCGGCTGGCCGTGCGCCTCCTCGGGAATGAACGGCATCGGCGGCGCGAGCATCACGTTGGCGATCGTCGAGAGCTCCTCGGGCGCGGCCGCGGCGGCATCGAGGAAGCCGGTGATCACCTCCGGCGTCGCCGGCAGGATCAGCATTCCGCCGACGATCTCCGAGATCTCGTGCAGCCGGAGCTGGAAGCGGGTGGCGACCCCGAAGTTGCCCTCGCCGCCGCGGATCGCCCAGAAGAGGTCGGGCTCCGATTCCTCGCTCACGCGTCGCACCTCGCCGTCGGCGGTCACGACCTCGGCCGCGAGCAGATCGTCGATCGTCAGCCCGTTCCTGCGGACGAAGAACCCGATTCCGCCGGCGAGCGTGATCCCACCGATGCCGACCGAGCCCGTGTCCCCGAGCCCGGTGGCGAGCCCGCGCTCCCCGGTGGCGGCGGTGAACTCGCCCGCCGTGATCCCGGTCTCGGTCCAGACGGTCCTGCCGTCCGTGTCGATCTCCATCGCCTTCATCGCGGAGAGATCGATCACGAGACCGCCGTCGCTCGTCCCATAGCCGGCCCAGCTGTGGCCGCCGCTGCGGACCGCGAGCTCGAGGCCACCCTCGCGGGCCGCCGTCACGACGCGGGCGACGTCCTCGGCGCCGGCGACCCGCGCGACCGCCAGGGGCGTGCGGTCGTAGCCCTTGAAGAAGACCTGGCGCGCCTCGTCGTAGGCGGCGTCCTCGGGGGTGATCAGCTCGCCGCTGAGCTGGGCCCGAAGCTCATCGACCGGAATCTCCCGATCCGTTGAGCGGCGGCCTCTGTATTCCTGGTCCGTAGTCATCGCGATTGGCTCCTAGTCGGTCGCTTTATTAGATGACGTTTGGGAGGGGCCGAAAGTGACAGCCTCGGCTGAACTCGTTGCTTCCGGTGGTCTCCATGCCATCTGAGCGATTAGAAACCGCGTCCGCGCCGGTCTTACCCGGTGAACCGACTTCCGAAAGGACCGCGATGAGCAAGCTGGCGAGCGTCACCTCAGCTGACGGCACCCGGATCGGCTACGACTCGGTCGGCGACGGCCCGCCCGTGATCCTGGTCGCCGGCGCGACGCAGCACCGCGCGGTCGACCAGACCACCCCGGAGCTCGCTCGGTTGTTGGCCGACGGCGGCCACCGCGTGATCAACTACGACCGCCGCGGGCGCGGCGAGTCGGGCGACACCCTCCCTACGCTCCCGAGCGCGAGTACGAGGACCTCGAGGCGCTGGTCGCGGAGGCGGGCGGCGAGGCGAGCGCGTTCGGGATGTCGTCGGGCGCGGTTCTGGCGGTCGAGGCGGCCGCCCGGGGCGTCCCGCTCAGCAAACTGGTGATGTACGAGGCGCCGCTGCGCGTCGACATGGACGGCCCGCCGCCCGCGCCCGACTACGTCGAGACGATCGAGGGGATCATCAGGGACGGCGAGCCCGGCGACGCGATGGCCTACTTCATGACGATGGTCGGCCAGCCCGAGGAGGAGGTCGCGGCGTTCCGCCAGGCGCCGATCTTCGCCGCCTTCCAGGCGGTCGAGCACACGCTCGCCTACGACGGGCGCATCATGGAGCCGTTCTCGCTCGGGCAAGCCGATCCCGCCGGGCCGCTGGGACGCGGCGCTCCAGCCGACGCTGGTGGTCGACGGCGGCGACAGCCCGGACTGGTTCGCGAACGCAGCGGACGCCGCCGCGGGCGCGCTGCCGAACGCCGAGCGACGCACCCTCCCGGGCCAGACGCACCAGTTCGAGCCGGAGGTGCTGGCGCCGGTCGTACTCGAGTTCCTCGACGGCTAGCTCGCCATCGCCTCCGCAGCGCCGCGTTCCATCTCCTCCGGCGGGACGTCCTCAATGTGCGTCGCGGGCTTCATCCCGCAGTGCTGAGCGAGCCCCCTCGGGGCCACGTTTGACATGTGACCATATAGTCACCTATACTCCCGGGCGTGGATGACGTTGACGATGTGTTCAAGGCCCTTGCCGATCCGACGCGGCGCAGCCTGCTCGACGAGCTCTTCGAGAGGGACGGGCAGTCGCTGACCGCGCTCGAGAGCCGGCTGCCGATGACCCGGTTCGGGGTCATGAAGCACCTCAAGGTGCTCGAGCAGGCCGGCCTGGTGACCACGCGCAAGCGCGGCCGGGAGAAGCTGCACTTCCTCAACCCCGTCCCGATCAGGCTCATCTACGACCGCTGGGTGAGCAAGTACGCCGAGCCCTGGGCGGCGACGCTCAGCGGGCTGAAGGAGCAACTCGAAGGAGACTGACCATGGAAACCGAGCCCTACACGGTGATCGACGGACGCGGCGCGATGTCGGTGTTCGAGATCTACATCAAGACGACCCCCGAGCGCCTCTGGGAGGCGATCACCGACCCGGAGCTGCGGGCGAAGTACTCGTTCGGCGTCGGCACCGAGTCGGAGTGGACCGCCGGGCTCCGGCTACGAGTCCGTTCATCGGGAAGCGGGGATCCCGATCGCAACCGGCGAGATCCTCGAGATCGACCCGCCGAAGCGGCTGGTGCAGAGCTTCACCGCGTTGTGGAGCGACGAGGTGAAGGCCGCGGGACAGTCGAGGGTCACGTGGGAGATCGAGCCGGTCGGCACCTCCTGCCGGCTCAGGGTTACCCACGACGAGCTCTCCGCCGACGCCAACAGCGAGCTCTACGGCGGCTGGCCGATGATCCTGTCCGGCCTCAAGACGTTCCTGGAGACGGGCGACCTGCTCGACACCCCGGGCTCGCTGCAGTACGCGGAGGCAGGGAGAACGCGGAACTGGATAACCAAGGTCACGTTCGACATGTCGAGGTGGCGGAGCGTCTCGCGCGCGCCTGCCCTCAGCCCTTCTGCACGAGCGCATCGGGGGCTTGCACCGCGTTCGGCCATGCGGCGATCAGTCCCTCGCGCTCGAGCCGCTCGATCAGTGCCCGCCGTCCTCCTGGCTCAGCCCCATCTGCGCGGGCGATCTCGTCCCCTCGGCGAGCACCGCTTCAGGGCGGGCCCTCGACCACGCTCGGCGCCCCGCGGCGGGCGAGCGCCTCGACGTGACCTGTGCGGCCATGCATGCGCATGAATCCGAGGCTCGAGCCACCGGCGCCGAGCGCGGTGGCATCAGCCGCTCGCGCTCGGATCCCGCTTGTAGACGGCCCGAGCAACGGAGCGGAACGCGTACACGATTGGCGACCGATCGCCATCGCGCCACAGCAGGCGGGTCTCGAGCGCGTCGGTCGGATCGCTGAGAGGCACGGCCACCACCCCTTCCGGCAGTTCGCCTGCGACCGATCGGGGCGCGATGGCGACGACGGGGACATCGGCCAGGAGAAGCAGATCCCACCCGGTGTGGAAGGACTCGCTGCGAACCGTCGGCTCGAAGCCCGCGTGGCGGCAGACGCCGACCATCACGTCGTGCAGCCGGGGAGCAAGCTCGCGGGGGAAGAGCACGAATTCGTCGCCGGCAAGCGACCGCAGCGAGATCACTTCCTCCTTCGACGAGCGATGTTTCGCGGCCAGGATCGCCACGACCTGCTCGGTGCGAATCACCTCGTCGGCAATCTCGGGCGCGAGCTCGGGACAGAGTGAAATCGCCACGTCCATCGTGCCGGACCGCAGGGCGGAGTGCATGTCCGCGTTCCACATCTCCTGCGTGAGGAGCTGGACGTCCGGATGCCGGGCGCTGAAGGCCCGGCCGAGCGCCGGCAGCGTCTCGAAGCGAGCGCTCCAGCTGAAGGCCACCTTCAGCTGACCGAGCTCACCGGCGCCGGCTCGTCGCGCGGCGGCGGCGGCCCGGTCGGCCTCCGCGAGCGTCCGCCGGGCACCGTCGAGCAGCACGCGCCCGGCCTCGGTAAGGCTGACCTCCCGGGTGGTGCGCTCGAAGAGCTCCGTCCCGAGCTCCTGCTCGAGTTGCCGGATCGCGACGCTCAGCGGAGGCTGGGCCATGTGCAGCCGCGTGGCGGCGCGACTGAAGTTGAGCTCCTCCGCGACGACGACGAAGTAGCGCAGGTGGCGCAGCTCCGGCATCCCGCACTAAGGCTAGACCCCATACGTGATCGGTCTCAAGCAAGACGCGATCGGTGTTGTGAACGGCGAGGGGCCGCGCGTAGCCTCGCGATGTCCAGATGAAGGTGATCACCTACGACCGATTCAGGCCCGGCGTTGCTCGAGAACGGTGAGTCCCGATGACCGGGGCGATCGACATCCTCAACCCCGACGCGCCGAAGCGCGTCGTGATCGTCGCGTCCAATCCGGCGAAGTCGGAGCAGACCGGCTGGCCGATCGGCTTCTGGTGGTCTGAGCTCAGCCATCCCTACTGGGAGCTCACCGAGCGCGGCTACCGCGTGGACGTCGCGAGCCCCGACGGCGGGAGCCTCGAGGCCGACCCTTGGAGCGATCCGCGCGACGACTCCCGCTACTCGGCGGACGACCTACTCAGCCTCGGGTTCATCAACTCGCCCGAGCACCTCAAGCTCGTCGAGCAGTCGAAGCCGCTCGCGGATGTGACCGTCGACGCATACGACGCGATCCTGCTCGTGGGCGGGCAGGGACCGATGTACACGTTCTTCGACGACGAGCGGGTGCACCGGCTCCTCGCATCCTTCTACGAGGCCGGCAAGGTGACCGCCGTCATCTGTCACGCCACTTGCGCGCTCCTGAAGACCCGCCTGGCGAGCGGCGCCCTGATGGTCGACGGAAGGACGTGGACGGGCTTCGCCAACTCCGAGGAGCGGTTCGTGGACGAGTACGTCGGCCGCAAGGTCCAGCCGTTCTGGATCGAGGACGAGGCGCGCGGCCTTGGGAACACGAACTTCATCATTGCCGGCCGCTTCAAGCCCCACGCGGTCAGGGACGGGAACCTGATCACCGGCCAGCAGCAGTACTCGGGCACCGCGGCGGCTCGGCTCATCGTCGAGGCGCTGGGGGTGTGAAGACGGAGGCACGGACCCGCTCGAGGAAACACCTACGAAAAGGAGAGCACCCATGACCGTGGTTTCAACCCTGGACGTCACCGACCTCACCGCTTCCGAGTATCGAGCGGTGATGGATGAGCTCGGGGTGGAGCAGCGCCCCGAGGGCGGCATCTATCTCCACCTGACAACCCCGACCGACTTCGGCTATCGAATCGTCGAGATCTGGGACGAGAAGGAGAACTTCGAGCGGTTCGTCGAGGGTCGCCTGGTCCCGGCGAACAAGGCGGCCGGTATTGACCGGGCAACGGAGATCACCGTGACCCCGCTCCACAACCTCTTCGCCCCGCGACTCGAAGAGCTCCCCGGCCTCATCAGCTCCCTCCCGGGCGCACCGAGGCGCGAAGGGGCCCGGCAATGAGCGAACCGACGCTGCGTGAGAAGGGGACTGATGCGGCCGGGGTGCGGGTTCACCGTCACGTCGCCTCCGCCATGCCCGTCAACGCTTATCTGGTCGAGACGCCAGGTGGGGTCGTGGTGGTGGACAGCACGCTCACCGTCTCGGACGCGCGGGCGCTGCGCCAGCGGGTCGAAGACCTGGGCAAGCCCCTGCGGGCCGTCCTGATCACCCACGCGCACCCCGACCACTACGGCGGCAGCGTGGAGCTGGTCGGCTCCGATGAGGTCCCGATCGTCGCCGCGGAGGGGGTGGACGCCGTGATCCGCCGCGACGACGAGATCAAGGAGGGGATCATCCGCCCCATGTTCGGCGACGAGTGGCCGCGCGAGCGCCGGTTCCCCAACCAGACCATGAGCGACGGCGAGTCCATCAGCTTCGACGGCGTCTCGTTCACGCTGATGGATCTGGGGCCGGGCGAGTCACCGCATGACAGCGTGTGGCTCGTGGGCGACGAACGGCTGATCGCCTTCGCGGGCGACACCGCGTACCAGCGGATGCACTCCTACCTGGCCGACGGGTACTGGGAGTCATGGCTCGCCAACATCGGCCGGCTGCGCACCCAACTCGCGCCGGGCGCCGAGCTGCACTTTGGGCATGGCGAGCCGGCGACGACCTCCCCCCTCGATTGGCAGGAGGGCTACATCAGCACCTTCATCGAGGCAGTCCAAGAGGCCGATTGGTCGGACCCGGACGCGGCCAAGGCCCGGGTGGTCGGGCGGATGACCGATTACCTCCCAGCCGGCGAGCTCCAGTTCCTGATGGAGCTCAGCGTCGAGCCGGTGGCGGGCAAGCTCGGACTGATCCCGAGTTGAACCCGACCGAACGAGGGCTGCCCACCGATATTGTTGGCGAAATAGTTAGCGCAATGACTAACGATTCCTTCAGAGCCCTAGCCCACCCGCTGCGGCGCGGGATCGTCGAACAACTCGCCCGCGGCCCGGCGACGGTCGGGGAGGCGACCGGCGGCTTCGGGGTGTCGAAGCCGACGATCTCGAGGCACGTGAAGGTGCTCGAGGACGCGGGCGTGGTGGTGCGGACGATCGACGGCCGGACCCACCGCCTGAGCCTCGACCTCGACGCGCTTGGCGAGGCGGTCGACTGGATCGATCGCCAGCGGGCGATCTGGGGGCGGATGTTCGACGCCGTCGACGACTTGCTGAAGGAGCAGCAGGAGGCCGGATGAGCAACCCGACACCGCCTGATCGCGATGTGCTCCGAATCGAGCGCACGTTCAATGCTCCGGCGCGGGCGGTGTTCGACGCCTGGACCAGCGCCGAGATGCTTCGAATTTGGTGGCCGGCGGGATCCGACTGGCAGACGCCGGTCGCCGAGGTCGACCCGCGGGTCGGCGGTGGGCTGAGACTCGTGATGCGAAGTCCCGACGGCGAGGAGTTCGGGGGAAGCGGCGAGTACGTCGAGATCACCCCGCCCGAGCGCCTCGTCTTCACCTGGACCTGGGATGGTCACGAGGGACACGAGGGCACCCAGCTCATCGAGGTCGAGTTCGGAGAGCGCGAGGACGGCACCACGGCCGTCGTGCTGACGAACCGCGGGTTGCCCGACGAGGCGTCGAGGCGATCGCATCGCGAGGGCTGGGATGCGTCGTTCGACAATCTCGACCGCGTGCTGGCGGCGTGAGCCAAGGCTCCGGCGGAAGCGACCCCCGCCGCTGGCTGGCGCTGGCGCTGCTCGGCACCGCGTTCTTCATGGTGATCCTCGACGGGACGATCGTGTACGTCGCGTTGCCGAGCATCGACGAAGCCCTTGGCTTCTCGGCCGGGGGCCTGCAATGGGTGATGAGCGCCTACCTGCTCACCTTCGGGGGCCTGCTGCTGCTCGGCGGCCGATCAGCCGACCTGCTTGGGCGCCGCCGCATGTTCATGGTCGGCGTCGCGCTGTTCGCGTCCTCGTCGCTGCTCTGCGGGCTCGCCTGGTCCGATCAGGTCCTGGTCGCCGCTCGCGTGCTCCAGGGGATCGCCGCTGCGATCCTGGCGCCGACCGCGTTGTCGCTCTTGACGACCGTCTTCGAGGAGGGCCCGGAGCGCAACAAGGCGCTGGGCATCTGGGGCGGAATCGGCGGGGTCGGCGCGACCTCCGGCCTCCTGATCGGCGGCCCCGTCACCGAGGGGCTGGGCTGGGAATGGGTCTTCTTCATCAATGTCCCGGTCGCCCTCGGTGTGCTTGCGCTCTGCCCGGCCCTCCTACCGGAGAGCAGGGCACCGGTCCGTCCGCGCGCCTACGACGTCGCCGGTGCCGTGACGATCACGGCCGCGCTCGTCCTTCTGGTCTACGCCGTCTCCGAGGCGCCGGAGGTCGGCTGGACCGAACCGCAGACGATCGGCTCGATCGCCGCCGCGATCGCTCTCGCCGCCGCGTTCGTCCGCATCGAGGCGCGCTCGGTAGCGCCGCTCGTTCCACTGCGCATCTTCCGCTCACGCACCCTGGTCGGCGGCAACCTCGTCCTCCTCACCGCCGGCGCGGCGCTCGACGGGATGCTGATCATCGTCACCCTCTACGCGCAGGAGGTGCTCGGCTACTCGACCGTGCAGTTCGGCCTCGGGGTCGCGGTACTGACCGTGATGTCGGTCGTCGGCGCCGTCAGCGGCCAGGCGCTCGTGACTCGCGTCGGGGTAAGGCCGGTCGCGCTCACCGGCATGATCCTGGTCGGGGCAGCCTGCCTGGTGCTGACCCAGGTGTCCGTCGACGGCAGCTACTTCGGCGACATCTTCCTCGGCCTGCTGTTGTTCGGCGCGGGCCTTGGGGCGACGTTCGTCGCCGCCCAGATCGCGGGGCTGTCGGGCGTCGCCGAGCAGGAGTCCGGCCTCGCGGCGGGGCTCGTCGACGCCTCGTTCAACATCGGCAGCGCGCTCGGGATCGCGGTGCTGTCGACCGTCGCCGTCGCGCGCACCGAGGACGTGCTCGCAACCCCTGAGGCGTCGGCCGCCGTCGCGCTGACGGAGGGCTATCAGACGGCGTTCCTGGTTGCGCTTGGGATCGCGCTTCTCGGCGCGACGCTAACGCTCCTGATGCGGCGAGAAGGCAAGACCGAGGATGCCGCGATCAAAGCCGCCGAGGCGATTTCGCCCTGCCCGCCGGCTCGCTCGAGCGCGGTGCCGGCGCTCGAAGTGGGGCGAGGAGTCGACGGATGACGACCGTTCCAAGGAGGAGAGGATGAGCCAGATCGCGTTTCCAGGGGAGTCGCCGGAGTACCGAGCGGCGCGGGGGCGCCTGCTCGAGCGAGAGATCGAGCTCCGTCGCGAGATGGAGGCGGTGGCCGCGGCGAGGCGCGATCTGCCCCCCGGTGGGCCCGTTCCCGAGGACTACCTGTTCGAGGGGGCCGACGCGGACGGCGCCCCGACCGAGGTGCGGATGTCGGAGCTGTTCGCGCCCGGCAAGGACTCGCTCGTGATCTACAACTTCATGTTCCCGCGGACCTACGGCGGCGATCGGCCGGGACCCGCAGAGGGAAAGACGGCGCTGCTTCCGCTCGAGGAGGGCCCGTGCCCGTCCTGCGTCGCGCTCCTCGACCAGCTCGACGGCGCCGCCCTGCACGCGGCTCGGCATCTCAACTTCGCGGTCGTGGCGAAGACGGCGTTGGAGCGATTGCTGACCTGGGGCGAGGAGCGCGGCTGGCGGCACCTGCGGCTTCTCTCCTCGGCCGGCAACAGCTACAACCGCGACTACCACGGCGAGACCGCGGACGGATCGCAGGTGCCGATGCTGAACGTCTTTCACCGGGACGGCGAGACGATCCGCCACTTCTGGGGAGCGGAGCTGACCTACGGGCCGATGGACCCCGGACAGGACCACCGCAGCGTCGGCACGCTCGAGCCACTGTGGAACCTGTTCGACCTGACGAGGGAAGGGCGCCCTGACTGGGACGAGCAGATCGACTACCGCTAGCCGGGTGATGTGCTTCCCCGCCCCGATCGCCGGGGATCCGCGTGGCCGCGCGACGCCGACCGGTCCGAAGCCATCGGCCCCGCTTCCGGGGCTGTTTGCGACCAATTGACCTCCGATGCGTAACGAGACTGAGCGGTCTCGGAAGTGTGCTACGGTGTATTCCGAGACCAATGAGTTCTGTAATTCGCAGCAGCGACGAAGCGACGACCAACCCGGGCCGGATCGGCAGGCCGCGAGAGCGGCGCGCCGATCGCGCGATCCTCGAGGCGGCGCTCGAGCTGATCGCCGAGGATGGCGTCCGCGACCTGCGCATGGACGACGTCGCCGAACGCGCCCGCGTCGGCAAGGCCACGATTTATCGGCGCTACCGCTCCAAGGACGAGCTGGTCACCGCCGCGGTCGGGGCGCTGGTGAGCGAGATCGCGATCCCCGACACGGGGTCGACCCAGGGAGACCTGCTCGGGCTGATGCGCGGCGCGGTCGAGGTCTACAGCGGGTCGCGGGAGGCTGGCGTGATCCGCGGGCTCGCCGAGGCGGTCCGGCGGGACCCCGAGCTCGCCCGCTCGGTGCGCGAGGGGTTCCTCGCCCCTAGGCGCGCGGCGCTCCGGGCCGTGCTCGAGCGCGGCATCGAACGCGGCGATCTGCGCGAGGGTCTCGACTTCGAGCTCGCGCTCGACGTCTTCGCCGGCCCGCTGTTCTACCGGCTGCTGTTCACCGGAGGCCCGATCGACGAGCGCCTCGCCCAGGGCGTCGTCGAGCTGATCATGCGCGGCTTCGGCCCGAACGGGCGCCCGCAATCCACAACTCGAAGGAAGGCAAAGAGATGAAGATCCATGCAATTCAGACCGGAACGGTCGCGCTGACCACCGCCTGGCGCGAAGGCGTCGGCCACGGCAGGCGCCGTCTGCTCAACACGCTCCTCGATCGGAGCTGGACCGAGCCGCTTCCGATCTACGCCTTCGCGATCGAGCATCCCGAGGGCGTGATCGTCGTCGACACAGGTGAGACGGCGCGCGTCGCGGAGCCGGGTTACTTCCCGCGCTGGTCTCCGTTCTTTCGTTTCGCGGTCCGCGAGCGTGTCGAGCCCGAGCAGGAGATCGGCCCGCAGCTGCGGCGGCTCGGGATTGCGCCGAGCGATGTCCGCACGGTGGTCCTCACCCATCTGCACACCGATCACGCAGGCGGCCTGCATCACTTCTCAAATGAGCAGATCGTCGTCTCACGGACCGAGGTCGAATACGCCTCCGGACTCGCCGGTCGGCTCCGCGGCTACGTGAACGAGCGCTGGCCGACCTGGTTCGATCCGGCCCCGGTCGACCTCGCGCCGGTGCGGTTCGGACCGTTTCAACGGAGCCTGCAGCTGACCGAGGCCGGCGACGTCACGCTCGTACCGGTGCCCGGCCACAGCGCCGGCCAGCTCGCGGTCGTCGTCGAGGACGGTGACCACGCGCCTGTTCCTCGCCGGCGACAGCTCCTACACCGAGGACGCCCTGCTACGCGGCGCGGTCGACGGAGTCGGACTCGACGAGCGGGGCGAACGGGACACGCACGAGCGGATTCGCGCCTACGCCGCCGAGACGCCGACCGTCTACCTGCCCGCTCACGATCCCGACACCGCCCGGCGCCTCGCCGAGCGGATCACGATCGGGATCGGAGTCGAGAAGGCGGCCGCGTGAGCTCAGCCCTCCTCGACCACGATCGGGCGCTTGCCCTCCCAGCGGATCTTGCCCTCGCGCTCGAGCTGCTCGATCAGGCGCCCGGCCTCCTCCTGGCTGAGCCCGATCTCCCGGGCGATCTCGTCCAGGTAGAGGTCGGCGTCGGGCATGCCCTCGATCAGGGTTAGCAGTTCTCGGGCGTGATCGGCGATGTGTTCACGTTACCTCGGCGTCCTCGCTTTCACGAGCGTTTCACCGCCGCCGCCTACCGTCGTCGCATGAGAGCGGCGACGCGTGTGCGCGCGCTGGTCGCGGCGCTGGCACTCTGCAGCCCGGCCGCGGCGCTCGCCGCCTGCGGGTCGGGAGACGAGACGACGACGGTCACAGAGACCGCGGCGACGCTCGGGGCGGGCACAGAGTCAGCCGCGATCGACCCCGACGACTTCGTGCTCCCGGTCGACAACCCCTACTTCCCGCTCGAGCCCGGGACCAGCTACCGGTTCGAGGGCACCAAGGAGGGAAGGCGGGCGGTCGACATGTTCACCGTTACCGGCGACACCAAGGAGATCCTGGGCGTCACCAACACGGTGGTCGTCGACAGGCTGTTCGTCGACGGCCGGCTCGAGGAGATCGCCCACGACTGGTACGCCCAGGACCGAGACGGCAACGTCTGGTACTTCGGCGAGACGATCCGCGAGTTCAACCACCGGGGCAAAGAGATTCCGGCCAAAGGCGAATGGAAGGCTGGAGTCGACGGCGCGAGTCCCGGGATCGCGATGCCCGCCGATCCCCAGATCGGCGACGTCTTTCGTCCCGAGTACTACAAGGGCACGGCGGAGGACCGCTACGGGATCGTCTCGCTCACGGCCGAGGTCAGAGTCCCCTACGACGCCTTCGAGGACGTGCTGATGATGACCGAGCAGACCCGGCTCGAGCCGGGCGTCGTCGGGTTGAAGTTCCACGCCCGCGGAATCGGCCAGATCATGGAGTCGGTGCCGACCGGCCCGCACGAGACGCTCAGCCTCGTCTCGGTCAAGCACGCCAGGCCGTAATCGGCTCCTGATCGGCGCGATAGGGTGGCGCTGCGGATGGACCCGCAGCCGAGACCCGCGCGACGGCCGGTCGGCCGCACCCGGACGCTGGTCGCGACGCTGGTCGCGACCGCGGCGACCTCGCTCGCCGCCGCCCCGGCGGTGCGCGCGCAGGACCCGGGGGAATGGCTGCTCACCGGCGCGAGCTCGGTCCCGGCCTCCTACTGGCAGGGGCTGACCTCGAGCCCCGACGAGTCGACCCTGTTCTTCACCGGCTTTGCCGAGGGCCTCTGGCAGACGACGCCGAGGCTTAGCCAGACGGCGGGCGTCGCGACCGCCATCCCGCCCGCGGTCAAGCTGGCCGAGGGCTACAACCACATCGGCGACCCGACCTGGAACTCGGGCGACGGTGGCCGCGTGATCCTGCCGCTCGAGTGCTTTACCTCCGGGGTCGGCAACTTCTGCGGCACGGGCAGCTTCGGCGTCGCCGATCCGGCGACCCTCGCCTGGCGCTACTACGTCAAGCTCGACCCGGCGCAGATCAAGAAGGCGATGTGGGCGGAGACCTCGCCCGACGGCTCGTTGATCTGGACCAGCGACGGCGACGACCTGCTCGCCTACCGGTCGAGCGAGGTGACCGCCGCCAACGCGGCACCGAACGGACCATTGCTCGAGCCCGTGCGCCGGCTGGTCGGCGCGGTGCCGCCGTCCGGGGTCACCGGCGCCGTCTTCGACCACCGCAGGCTGCTGCTCGCGGGCGCCAACGGGAACACCTTCCAGGTCTGGTCGGTCAACACCTCCACCGGGGCCGGGGAGCTGGTCCTCGAGCAGCACGCTCTGCGGCGAGGCGGAGGGCCTCGACATCATCCCGACGCTCGGCGGCGAGCTCCACTGGGTGATCGCGCCGTTCCAGCTCGGCTGCACGCCGACCTTCGGGCCCGGCGTCGCGCTGCTCCACTTCATCCCGAGACCGAAGCACGAGCGGTACGAGGTCGCGGTCGCAAAGGTCAACGCGCCGACCGTTCCCGGCCTGGTCGCGGTCACCGTGTTCGTCAGCGAGGACGGTAAGCCGCTGCGCCGGACACAGGTGAGCTTCGCCGGCGCAACCGCCCGCACGGACAAGCACGGCGTGGCGACCATCGGTCTCTATCTCGCCCGCCCCGGCCGCTTTGCGGCGCTCGCCAGGCGGGGGCAGAACTGGGGCGCCTCGGACCTGGTCGGCGTCGGCGTCCCCGCCGCGGCCGTGGCTCCGGCGGTCCCGACAGACCTCGCGGCAAGGATACAGGCCCGCCGCCGCGCCGCTCAGTCGATCGTGAGCACGGCCTTGCCGTCGACCCGGCGCTCCATCAGCGCAGTCAGGACCGGGCCCGGATCGCGCCAGCTCGCGACCACGGAGACGCCGGGGTCGAGGCGCCCGGCGGCGACCTCCTCGGCGAGGTGGCGAAGGTCATGCGAGCCGGGCCGCTTGCGGCCGAGCTCGGCGAAGATCTGAAACGCGTAAAGGCGCGCTCCGTCTCGGTGATAGAAGTCGTTGACGTCGAAGGTCGCCGGGTCCGGGATCGTGTTGCCGAACGAGATCACGATGCCCCAGGGGGCGACGCGGTTGAGCGCCGCGCCGAGGCTGGCGCCGCCGACCGACTCGAGGATGACGTCGTAGTCGGGCTCGCCGGGCGCGGTGAGCTCGGTGATCAGCTCGTCGGCGCCGAGCTCGCGCAGGCCGTCGCCGCGCGACTGGTCGCGGACGACGCCGGTGACGTGGGCGCCCGCCCGGTGGGCGAGCTGGATCGCGAAGCGGCCGACTCCTCCGGCGGCGCCGGTGACCAGCATCCGCCTTTCGCGCACCGGGCCGGCGACCTCGAGCAGGTGAAGCGCGGTCAGCCCGGCGATCGGAAGCGCCGAGGCATCCTCGAAGGAGACCTCGTCGGGAAGCTCTGCGAGCAGGTCGGTGGGGACCGCGGCGAGCTGCGCCCAGGCGCCTCGCGCCGACCAACAGTCCCACGACGCGGGCGCCGGCGGGCGGGCCGCTCGAATCGGCCGCCGGCTCGCGGACGACTCCGGCCGCGTCCCAGCCGAGACACGGTGCCTTCCGGACGCCGGCCGAGGCTCCGCACCTCGCCGCGGTTGAGCGACGTTGCGCGGACCTCGACCAACGCCTGGTTGGGGAGGGGGCCCGGGTCGGATACCTCGCGCTGGCTGATGCCGGTGGGTGAAGCGGGGTCTGCGACGAGGGCCAGCAACTGTGTCTAGGCCGTCTTCGGCTGCGGCTCGAGCGAGGTGAAGACGACCAGCCGCCGGAACTGGGGCTGCTGCTCGGGCTTCGGCTCGGGCGTGGGAACTGTGTTCTGCATGTGGCGACTCCTGCCGTTGATCGAAAGTACGATGATCTTCATACTAACAGAAGTCCGAGAAACGTCGTACAATCAAACCAGCATGAGCAGAACCCTCACCCACCCAGCCACCCGGGACCTCGAGCTGCCCCAGGTCCTGCACGCGCTCTCGGATCCGGTCCGGCTAGAGATCGTCCGCGAACTGGCCGCGAAGGAGTGCCACTGCGGCGACATCCAGCTGCCGGTGACCAAGTCGACCTCGACCCACCACTTCCGCGTCCTGCGTGAGAGCGGCGTCATCGAGCAGACGCCCGAGGGCACCGCGCGGGTCAACCGCCTTCGCCGCGACGACCTCGAGGCCCGCTTCCCCGGGCTCTTGGACTCGGTACTGCGCTCGGCTTAGCCGCGTTGTGAGAGGGTGGTGCGCGAAACCGGCCCACCCTCGAGAGGAGTCCCATGAGCGCGAAGGCGATCGGTCCCCTGACCGGGATCCTGTTCGTAGTGTTGGCGATCATCGCCTTTCTGGTCAGCGGCGAGACACCCGGTACCGACGATTCGCCCCAGGAGATCGTCGACTTCTACCTCGACAACGACGACTCTCAGGCGGTGTCATCGGCTCTGCTTGCTCTGGGATGCGTGGCGCTGATCTTCTTTCTCGGGAGCCTGCGCCGGGCCCTGCGAGCGGCGGCGGGCGACGAGGGCGGGCTCTCGACCGTGGTGCTTCTCGGCGGCGTCGTGATCGCGGTCGGGGCGTCGATCTTCGCCGGGATCGGGTTCACGCTCGGCGACGCGGCCGACGAGCTGCCGCCCGACGCCATCCTCACGCTGAACGCGCTCAACAGCGACATGTTCTTCACCCTTGCGGTGGGGACGGCCGTGTTCAATCTGGCGCTCGCCCTTGCGATCTTGCGCCACGGAGGCCTCCCGCGCCCGCTCGGGTGGGTAGCGCTGGTGATCGGCATCGCCGGCGTGACGCCGCTCGGGTTCTTCGCCTTCCTGGCGACGGGCATCGTGATCGTGTGGGCGAGCGTTGCGCTGGCGATGGACGCCGAGACGGCGGAACCGCCCTCCGTAGCCAGTCCATGAGTCTGAGCCCGGTCCGCGCCACGATCGCGGCGGTCTCCGATAAGGCGGCATCGAGCAGGTCAAGTCGCAGGGCGGTTGAGCCAGGAAGGCGACCAGACGGCGTTCTCGGTGAGGGCTTTCCCTTTGCGGGAGCAGCAGGCGCCGTGCGCCGCTGGGACGGTCAGCTGGAACGGTGGGAGACGACGTTCACGATCGTGCCGCTCGGCTCGCGAAGCATGAAGCGCCGGACTCCCCACTCCTCGTCGCGCAGGGGATAGGCGATCTGAGCCCCCGCTCAACCGCGCGGGCGTGGACCGCGTCGACGTCGTCCACCCCGACCGAGATACCGGGCGCGGCGGGATCGTCGTTTGCGATGATCGTCACCTGGGCCGAGGGGTTGGTCGGCGATGCGACGGTCACGACCCAGCCCAGGTCCATCGCCACCTCGAAGCCGAGCAGGTCGACGAAGAAATCGCGCGTCTCGGCCGCGCGGTCCGACCTTATGTTTGGCACCGCCCTGTGGACCGTCACGCACCTTCGCGTTCTACCAGAGGCCCACGGATTCACGCAGCGGGATCCGCTGCCGCGGTGAGCGATCACTCGGGCGCGCTCGGGCGGGCTGAGGCGCAGGTCGCGGCCGCGCGCGACAGTCCGGCGGCGCGTCTCGCATTGATGTCCTGGGTCTTCCACGGGCCGACGGGCCGCGCACCCCGGCACCTGCCGTTCCGGCGTGCGGCGTTGTCGTTCATGCGCTGGCAGGCGCACCGCGGCGTGCTCAACCCGCTCGACGCCAGGCCGCCGGGCAGCGTGTGGTGGCGGGCGGTCAATGAACGCCTGCTGCGGGACGGATGTGAAACCGTCGCGCTCCTCGGCGGGCTGGCCGGCGAGCCATCGTCGGAGACCGTACGCCTCTGGCTGGCGTTCGGCGCGAGACCGACCGGCCGCAACTGGTACCGAGCGCACAACGCGAGCATCGTCGCCGGCTACCTGGAGTACCGGGAGCTCGCGGACGAGGAAAGCGCACCGGAGCGCTTCTTCATGAATGTCGCGCTGGCGCGGGTGCTTTATGCGCACGCCCTCGTCGGAGAGCCGCGGCTGGCGCTCGGACGGTTGGCTCCGCTCGGCCGCGTGGTCGGTGATCCGCGGCTCGGGATGGCGGGAGTGTTCCTCTCTCTGCGGCGCGTGCTCCCGAACCGCTATCCGCTGGCCCGCCAGGTCGAGCGCTACATCGCCGAAGAGCAGCGTGTAGGCCGGCTCCTCGACTACGCCGTGATCGTGCCCCGGCTGCAACGCCTCTACGAGTGGTCGGCCGAGGAGCTCGCCGAACCACGCCTGCTCGAACTTGTGCGCAACGGCAGCCCCATCTACGCCTGGCCGTTCGAGGAGCGACACGTATGGCGCTCAGGGCAGATGCCGTTCGCCGGCCGCGTACTCGGACGTGTCACACGCCCATCGCTGCGTTCAGCCCGCTGAGGCCATCATCAGCCGCGCCACCGGGGCGGGGTGGCCGATGTGGAAGCCCTGGGCGTAGTCGACGCCCATGCTGCGCATCGCGTCGAGCGTCTGCGCGTCCTCGACGTGCTCGGCGATCGTGCGCTTGCCGAGGCCCTTGGCGATGCGGACGATCGACTCGATCACCAGCTCGTCGGTGCGGCTGCGGGGGGCGGAGACGAAGTCGCCGTCGATCTTCAGGTATTCGGCCGGCAGGTGCTTTAAGTGGTAGAAGGAGCCGAAGCCGGTGCCGAAGTCGTCGAGCGCCAGCGAGATGCCGAGCTCGTGCAGGCGGCCGGCGAACCTGCGGGCGACGTCGATGTTCCCGATCGCCGCGGTCTCGGTGATCTCCAGGATCAGCCGGCTCGGGTCCACGGCGTAGCCGGCCACGCCGTCGCGGATGTGGTCGATCAGCTGCGCGTCGTCGATCGAGAGCGCAGAGAGGTTCACCTCGAGGCGCAGGTCCGGCCGGTCCGCCATCAGCCGCAGTGCCTCGTCGACCACCCAGCGGTCGATCGCGTGGATCATCCCCAGGCGCTCGGCGACGCCCAGGAAGGCGTCTGGCGGGATCGGCTCGCCGTCGTCCTCGTCCTCCATTCGCAGCAGCAGCTCGTGCTGGACCAGCTCGCCGGTCTGCACGTCGATGATCGGCTGGGCGTAGAGGAGAAAGCGGTCCTGCTCGAGCGCCTCGTGGATCTTGTGCTCCCAGTCGAGCCGGCGCCGGGGGTGGTCGGCGGTCGTCTTCGAGGTCACGAACTCGGCCCGGTCGCGGCCGGCGTCCTTGGCCACGTACATCGCCCGGTCGGCCTCGGCGAGCAGCTCCTCGCCGCCGATCGCGTCCCCGCCGAAGCAGACGGTGCCGATGCTGCCCGTCGACCCGATGGAGCGCTCCTGGAGCTCCACCGCGTGCTCGCGTAGCGCGGCCAGCAGCTTCGCCGCCACCGTGCGGGCGCCGTCCTCGTCGGTGCTCGGCAGGAGCAGCGCGAACTCATCGCCGCCCAGGCGGGCGACGACGTCGGGCGCGCGCACCTGATCGTCGAGCAGGCGCGCGACGCTGGTCAGCATCTCGTCGCCGGCGCCGTGGCCGAGGGCGTCGTTTACGTACTTGAAGTTGTCGAGGTCGAGGACCAGCAGCGCCGCGGTGCCGCCGTAGCGGCGCACCTGGGCGACCTCGTCCGAGAGGTGCTCCTCGAACCGGCGGCGGTTGATCAGCCCGGTGAGCGGGTCGTGGTCGGCGAGCCTCTTCAATTGCGTCTCGAAGCGCTTTCGCTCCGTGACGTCGCGGGAAATCGTCGACACCGCCACCACCTCGCCGTTGGCGTCATGGAGCGGAGACATCGAAAGTGAGACGTCGATCAGCGAGCCGTCGCGCCTCAGGCGCCGCGTCTCGTAGGGCTCGACCGTCTCGCCGCGGACCAGTCGCTCGACGTTGGCGGCGTCCTCGTCGAAGCATCCCGGCGGGATCAGAATCGTCACCGGCGAGCCGATCGCCTCCTTGGCGGTGTAGCCGTAGAGGCGCGCGGCGCCGGGGTTCCAGCGCGTGATCCGACCGTCGAGGCGCCGGGCGACGATCGCGTCGTGCGATGACTCGACGATCGCCGCCAGCTCCGCATGCACGCGCTCGGCCTCCTTCTCGGCGGTCACGTCCTCGCAGACGCCGAGCATCCGGATCGGGTTGTCGTTCTCGTCGGTGATCACCTGGCCGGTGGTACGCATCAGGAACTCGGTGCCGTCGGGCCGCAAGCAGCGCTTTACGTCCTCGAACGGCTGGTGGTCGGCGAACGCCTTGCGGTTGCGCGCGTCCACGGCACCGCGGTCGTCGGGATGGACGCGCTCCAAGAAGCTCTCGTAGCCGGGGACGATCTCGTTCGGCTCCAGACCGTAGATGCGGAAGAGCTGGTCCGACCAGGTGACCCGGTTGGCGGCGACGTCCCACTCCCAGCTGCCGATCCGGGCCAGCGCCTCCGCCTCGAGCAGCCGGTCGCGGGTGCGGCGAAGCTCGTCCTCGGAGCGGCGCTGATCGGTGAGGTCGTGGACGACCGCGAAGCAGAGGACCTGGTCGTCGAACGAGGTGGTGCCGAGGCTGGCGTGCGCGGGGAAGGCGGTCCCGTCCTTGCGGCGCGCCTCGACGTCGAGCTCGGCCGAGGCCGTGGTGGCGCCGTTCGCAAGGCGCCGCGGAAACCCGGGCAGGAGCTTGGCGGCCGACAGGCCGTCGACCTCGTCGCTCGCGTAACCGAACGTCTCCAGCGCCGGCGCGTTCATGAACGCGACCCGGCCCCTGGTGTCGGAGACGAGCAGGGGGTCCGCGATCGCGGACCCGAGGGTTTGGGCGGACAGACCCGACACGGACACTCTCACCCAGGGCTATCGGCGAAATGTCGTCACAACTTGACCGCTCCTACGCTGTTTCGGGGATATGGGCAGGAGGCTGATCCTTGGCGCCCTCGCGGCGCTGGCGCTCGCGCTGCCGGTGCCCGGAGCGTCGGCGGCGGCGCCCCGGCTTCCGGGGATCGACGTCTCGCGCTTTCAGGAGACGATCGACTGGCCGCTGGTCGGCGGCACGGACGTCGAGTTCGCGTTCGTGCAGGCGAGCCGCGGCTCGGGCGCCGACTGCTCCGTGAAGCCCAACCGCTGCGGCCCGGACGGCTTCTACGACGACAACTACGCGGAGGCGAAGCTCGCCGGGATCCGGGTCGGGCCGTATCACCGCGCCTTCGTCGGCGGCGACGGGCGCGCCGGGGTGAAGGCCGACGCGCTCGCCGAGGCGAGGGTGTTCATCGACTCGGTCGGCGAGCTCGACCCGGGCGACCTGCGCCCGGCGCTGGACCTGGAGTCGCCGTTCGAGGACCTCACCCCGACCGAGCTGCGGATTTGGGCGCGCACCTGGCTGAAGCGGGTCCAGCGCGCCCTCGGCGCGAAGCCGATCATCTACACCAACGCCAGCAGCTGGGGCGCGCTGGGCGACCCGCGCAGCTTCGCCGTCGCCGGCCACCCGCTGTGGGTGGCCGAATGGGGCGTCAGCCGCCCGACCGTCCCCGCCGCCAACTGGGCCGGCGAGAGCTGGCGCGTCTGGCAGCACTCCAGCAGCGGCCACGTCTCGGGGATCGAGGGCAGCGTGGACCTCGACTGGCTGCGCGGCGGCTGGCGCGGGGTGAGCGTCGGCGGCGCCGGCGGCGGAGTGGCGCCGTAGGCGGCTAAGCGGGCGCCGGCAGCACCCGGTCGACCAGCCCGCCGGCCGGCCGCGACGCGATCTCGTCGCGCAGGTCGCGGCGGTACGCGATCAGCGCCAGGCTGGTGACGATCATGAAGTCGGCCGCGTTCAGCGCCTCGGCGTTGAGCACCCCGGCGTCGATCCAGGCGTCGATCCGGTCGAGCATCGCCGGCAGGCCGGCGAGCAGCTCGGGCTCGCTGTCGACCGTCGCCTGAAACGCGAATCGGGCGAGAAGCCGCGTGCCCGTGTAACGCATCGTCTCCGAGCGCCACAGCAGCGGCCCGAGCCGGCCGTCGTTCGCCCGGTCGATCATGCCGTCGGGACCGTGGATCACCGCGGCCAGCGCGGTCCGCCGGGCAACCATCTGAAAGACCTCGTCCCCCCACCGCTCCGCCTCCTCGACCTCCCGCCGGAGCTCCGGGTCGGCGGGAAACAGCGGCGGGTCGGGTCGCAGGCGGTCGAGCTCGCGGGCGATCGTGCGGTTCCTCTGCCAGCGCTGGTCGCCGACCTTGACCGCCGGCACGGTGCCGAGCCGATCGCCCATGCGCACGCCGAACGACGGCGGATCGTCGCCGAACATGCGCGGGCTGCCCCGGCCCGGGAACCCCAGCACCCGGACCCCGACCGCATGCAGCCCGGTCGGCAGGTCGACGCGCCGGTACGGGACCCGCTTGTGCTCGAGCATCAGCTCGCCGGTGCGGCAGGCATGCGAGCCGAGGATCGCGTAGAGGGTCGCTTCGGGCACGGTCCGATCCTCTCACCCCCGGAGCGACCTGGCAGATTCTTCGTAGCCGCCATAGGCACTGTTCCGACACATCCTGCGCACCACGCGCGCGATTTTCCGGCGTAGCGTCTCGCCCATGCTCGATTGGGACCGCACACAAGCGTTCGACGACACCGGAATCGACGACCGCAGGCAGCTGATCGACTGGCTCGAGTACGTGATGACTCCCCCGAACTTCGGCGAGCTGATCGATCAGATCGCGGAGGCGATCCAGCTCGCGGCCGCCGGCGAGACCGAAGCGTGGCTCGCGGTCGACGGCGCGCGCCAGCCGGTGCGGGAGGTGATCGACCAGTGGTCGCTGGACGAGTTCGTCGAACGGGCCAAGGCGGGCAACTTCTCGCCTCGTGGCTGGTCGTCGGTCATGGAGGTGCGAGCCCCCGCCGGGCTGGGAGCCGCAGGGACCGGCGCACGACGACGCGTAGCCATGCGTAGCACATGCTTTAATGTGCGGAGCATGCCGAAGATGATTCAGATCAGGAACGTGCCGGACGACGTGCACCGAAAGCTCAAGGTCCGCGCGGCCGAAAGCGGGCTGACCCTTTCCGGCTACATCCTTCGTGAGTTGGAGGAAGTGGCGGGGAAGCCCTCGCTCTCGGAGTTCGTCGGCTGGCTCAGAGAGCAGCCGGGCGCCGAGGAGGGCGTCGGCGATCAGATCGTCGAGATGATTCGGGAGCGCCGCGGTCCCCTGCCGTGATCATCGTGGACGCCGCCGCGGCGGTGCACCTGTTCGTCAGTCGCGACGACCGGGGTCGCTGGCTGGCCGATCGGATGGAGGGGGCTGACACCCTGCATGTCCCGGCGTTGTTCGACCTCGAGGTGCTCCAGTCGCTGCGCGGACTCGAAGCGTCGGGCGGCGTGCCAGCGGAAGTCGTGACGGTCGGTCTGGTCGGGCTCACGGCGCTTCGCGCGACGCGGCACGACCATCTGCTGCTGCGCTCCCGCGTCTGGGCGCTGCGCCACAACCTCACCGCCTACGACGCGGCCTACGTCGCGCTGGCCGAGGCCCTCGACTCACCGCTGGTGACCACCGATGAGCGGCTCGCGCGCAGCTCGGGGCACGGGGCGACGATCGAACTGCCGCCTGTGTGAGCGACGGAGGCAGTTCCGCGGAGCCGCGTCAGGCGAGTACCGCCTTGCGCGGGTAGACGACCTCGGGGTCCGTGAGGACGTTGACGAGCGCGGGCTTGCCGCTGGCGAAGGCTCGCTCGAGCGCCGGGCGCAGCTCGGCCGGGTGGTGGACGAGCTCGCCGTGGCCTCCGAGGGCCTGGACGACCTCGTCGTAGCGGGTCGCCGGCCGCAGCTCGGCGGCGACCTGGTAGCCGTAGAGGAACTTCATCGGGTGGTACTCGAGCGCCCAGATGCCGTTGTTGCCGACGATCCCGACGACCGGCAGGCCGTGGCGGACCATGGTGTCGAACTCGAGGCCGGAGAAGCCGAACGCGCCGTCGCCGAGCAGGCAGACGACCTGGCGGTCCGGCCGCGCCTTCTTGGCGCCGATCGCCTGGCCGGGGCCGGCGCCGAGGCAGCCGTAGGGGCCCGGGTCCATCCAGCAGCCGGGCTCGTATGTGTTGACGACCCGGCCGGCGTAGGAGACGAAGTCGCCGCCGTCGCCGATCACGATCGCGTCGCGGTCGAGCATCTGGTCGAGCTCTCCGTAGATGCGCAGCGGGTGCAGCGGGGCGCGGTCGTCGCGCAGGTCGGCCTCCTCGCCGGCGCGCTTTTCGGCCTCCGTCTCCGCCAGCGACTCCACCCAGGCGTCGGTGCGCGTTCGCGCCCCCGCCCCGCCCTCGCCCTCGTACATCGCCGCCAGCGTCGCCGCGATCCCGCCGACCAGCTCGAGGTCGGGCCGGCGGTTCGCCTTCAGCTCGCTGGGCGCCTCGTCGAGCGAGATCAGCTTCGTCTCCTCCCCGAAGGCGGCGCCGAAGCCGAGGCGGAAGTCGAGCGGGACGCCGATCACCAGGGCGACGTCGGCCTCCTTGAGGGCGCGGCCGCGGGTCGCGCGAGAAGCAGAGCTCGTGGTCGGCGGGCAGGCAGCCGCGGCCCATGCCGTTGAGGAACACCGGGATGCCGAGCGACTCGGCGAGGCCGCGAAGCTCCTGCTCGCCGTGGGACCAGTAGACGCCGGTGCCGGCCATGATCACCGGCCGGTCGGCCTCGGCGAGCATGGTCGCCGCCTCGTCGGCGCGCTCGGCCGCGGGCGCGGCGAGCGCCGAGGGCTCGGGCATGTCGCCCTCGGCCTCGGAGAAGACGATGTCGAGCGGGTAGTCGACGAAGGTGGGGCCGCTCGGCTGGGTGAGAGCGGTGTCGATGGCGCGCGCGGTGGCGTCGGCGATGCCGTCGGTGGCGGTGACCGTCGTCGCCTCCTTGGTCAGGGGCGAGACGAACGGCAGGTGGTCGATCTCCTGAAGCGAGCCCGAGCCCCAGCGCATCTCCGGCGCGCGGCCGCCGAGGACCACCAGGGGCGAGCGGTTGAACTTCGCGCCGGCGATCGCGCTCATCCCGTTGGTGACCCCGGGACCGGCGGTGAGCGCCGCGATCCCGGGCTCGCGGGTCGCCTTGGCGTAGCCCTCGGCCGCCCAGGCGGCCGACTGCTCGTGGCGGGTGTCGATGATCTCGATCCCGTCGGCGACGCAGCCGTCGTAGATCGAGAACAGGTGGCCGCCGGAGAGGGTGAAGAGCTTGCTGACCCCGCGCGAGCGAAGCGCGCGGGTGACCAGCTTGCCGCCGTGAACCGGGCCCGACTCGGCCGTCCCGCCGGACTCTGCCCGGGCGCCCTCCTCGGTGGTGGCCATCGCGGCCGAGACTAGCTGCTCTGGTGTAAGCGGTCGCGATTACCTGGAAATCGGGATTGACGCGAGAACTCAGGGCGGGAGTATGGCCGTGGCATCAACCGAGGCGCGTGGTGTGGGCTCCCACGCGTCGGAGAGGAGCACTATGCGACGGATCGCAATAGTTGCGACGCTCGCCTCGATCGGAGCGGCACTGATGTTGGCCGCGCCGGCCCAGGCGCATCAGCCGTTCTGCAAGGAGACCGTGAACCCTCACGGCCAGAACGTGCCGCCGGCAGGATCGACCACGTTGCCCGGCCCGAACGGCGGCCAAAACGACGACGGTTTCTACAAGGTCGGCAGCGACACCGGCAGGCCGGTGATCCTGAGTGACACCGACGGCAACGTGTTCGGCACGTTTGCGAGCGGCACGAGGGTCAAGTACACAGAGGCCAACGGTGCCGAGCCGAGCGTGAAGAAGATCGGCAGCGAGAACGGCCAGGCGGGTGCCGTCGATTTCCACATCACGGGAACCGGCGACCTCGTGGTCACGGTGGAAGGGCGGTCGGTGACCTGCTTCGTTCCACCACCGCCGAAGTAGGCGTACAGGGTCCCTGGGGGCTGCGCTGCAGCCCCCAAGGGCCCCCACGCGTATCGAAACAACCGACAGGCGCGCGTCTTCTTCCCGGGGGCCGGACGGCTCTAGCGGCGCCAACGAAACGAGCTGGCCGACGTCGTCGCGATCTGGGCGATGACGACGAAGCCGGTCTAGCTCCGGCCTCGCCGAAACGGAAGTTGCCCCCGTTATATGGGGGATAACTTCGCGTTCGGCGTGCGACCAGGCGGCTCAGTGACGGACAATTCGCGGCGAGCTAGGCGCCGATGTCGGAAGTGCATGAGCAGGCCGTGGTCGCAGCACCGATCTCCACTGTGTGGGAGCTGGTCGGCGACCCAAGGCGCTACACCGAATGGCTACCTCGGGTGTTCGAGATCCAGGGGCAGCGGTTCGAAGAGGGCGCCGAGTTCATCCAGGTGTCGCATCAGCCGCTGATCGGCCGCGACGAGGCACACTTTCTGGTCGATCGCAGGGAGGAGCTCCGCGAGATCCGGATGCATTGCACGGTCAGTGGCATGTTCGCCCACTGGCGGCTGACGGAGGCGCGGGGCGACACCTTCGTCCACGCCGTGTTCGGCATGGACCCGGTCCGCCGCATGGATCGGGTGATCGACTTCACCCTCGGTCGCCGCTTCTTCACCCGTTGGCTCTCCGAGGCGATGGAGAGCCTCAAGACGGCGGCAGGCCAGCCGGCGCGGACGAAACGCTGACCTCCATCCCCTCGCGGCGACGATTGCGCCGATCAGGCAGACGGTGCTCGCGAGCGCGAGAAAGCGGATCATCGGCGCAGGCGCGAGGGGATCAGGCGGCGCCGCAGTCCGCCGCGCGGCAAACCGCCGTCGGCTTCGGCAGCCGGCTCGGCCCTCGTTTGGCCGGTGAGCTGCGGCGCGTAGAGGCTCATCGGCTCCTCGATCCCCTTGAGCTCGATCTTGCCCCGGCTTTCGGCCTCGAACTCGCTCGAGAGCAGTCTCCAGGTCTCGGAGGTGACGAGGATGTTGTCGTCGAGCTCGCGGGTGGCGGCCTCGACCCGGGCGGCGACGTTGACGGCAGCGCCGATGACGGAGAAGTTGAGCCGCCCGGCGCCGCCGATCGACCCGGCGACGACGCGGCCGGTGTTGACCCCGATTCCGACCCGCAGCTCGCCCGCCTCGCCGCGGTCGTTGACCGCCTCGCCGATCCCGCAGGCCGCGCGCACTCCGCGGTCGGCGTGGTCGGGGAACGCCTCGGGCGCTCCGAAGACCGCCAGCAGCCCGTCGCCCTCGAACTTGTCGACGAAGCCGCCGTGGGCGGCGATGATCGGGACGATGACCTCGAACAGCCGGTTGAGAGCAGCGACGACCTCGGCCGGCGTCTTGTCGGCCGCGTACCGGGTGAAGTTCTGGACGTCGGTGAAGAGGACGGTGACCTCGACCTCGACCCCCTCCTCGTCGTAGCCCTCGCTGAGGATGTACTCGGCGACCTCCCGGTCCAGGTAGGTGCCGAAGGCCTCGCGGATCCGCTCGCGTTCGCGCAGCCCCTCGACCATCTCGTTGAAGCTCGCCGCCAGGTCGCCGAGCTCGTCGCCGGTGGTCACCGGGACCGAGACGTCGTAGCGACCCTCGTTGAGCCTGTCGACGGCCCTCTCCAGGTCGCCGATCGGGCGCAGGATCGACTTCGAGAGCAGAACCGTGAGCTCGAGCGAGATCGTGGTCGACACCAGGAGCGCGATCAGGACGTCGACCCCGAGGTTGGCGCCGCCGCCCCCGTCGGAGGTGAGCGCGGCGACCACCAGGCCGGTGACCAGGTTGATCAGCGGCAGGGCCACGAGCAGCCGCCAGCGAAGCGGCAGCGCCGGCTCGTCGAGTGACGTGCGCGGCGAGATCTGCTGGTTGATGTCGACCAGCACCGCCCGCATCCCCGCCTCGACGGCGAGGTAGTGGAGCATCGCCGAATAGCCGAGGGCCACGAGGGCGCCGGCGAGCAGCGGGAAGATCGTCAGCCAGTCGAGGTCGAGGATGGCCATGCCGGCGACGCAGATCGGAATCACCGAGCCGAGCACGGGCAGCGGCAGGTCCTTCCTGACCAGGAACAGCGGCAGGCCGATGGCGGCGTTCCAGGCCCGGTTGCTGGCCTCGGGGTCGCGCCGGCCGGCGATCCAGTCGCGGATCGGGCGCAGCGCGTCGCGGCTGCGAAGGACCGTGGCGATGATCGTCAGCTCGGTGAGCGCGAGCGCGATCAGGAGGATGGTCAGGTACTCGTCGGTGCTGCCCTCGTAGTAGAAGGTGAACAGGGCGAGCGTGCCCGCGACGATGAACAGAGCCGACTGGAGCTCCACGGCGAGAAAGGCGATCGGAAACCACGCCCCCAGCCGCCGGTACAGGAACCCCATCGCCGCCAGCGCCATTTCGCGCATTTTCCCACCGAACGCGGGTTCTTTGTGTGAGACTTACCGGGAGCCACGGGGCGCCGGGGGGCGTGTGCATTCTCAAGCTCTCATCCAGACGACCCGATTAGCTATTCGTGGAGCGAGCGCTGCTTCCAGAGACAACCGACAACGGGGGTTTTCCAGAGCCGCCCACCGGCGTGCCGGTCAGGGTGGTCGCCGCGCGCCATGAGGGCTGCGCCGCGGCCACGAGGGTGCGCCTGCCGCACACCGTCCCCGCGCGCGCGGTTCGGCGGGTGCGGTGCGCCCAGTGCTCGCGCGACTTCGAGGCCGAGGCGGTCGAGGACGTGCCAGCGCACGGTTCGCTGCTCGACCGCGTCGACCCGTCGAGCCTCGGCTGGCGCTTCCTCTCCGTGCCGCTCGCCGCGGCGGCGGTGATCGCCGGCCTGCTGATCATCCAGGGAAGTGGCGACGATCCGCAGCCCGCGCCCGCGGAGCCGGAGGGTTCGGCCAGCGCGCCCGCGCAGGCGGCGCAACCGGCCGCCCAGGCGAGCGCGCCTTCGCCCCCGGCGGGCGGCGGCGGCGGCGAGGACGAGGCGGAGCGCCGCGGCGGTGAGACGGCGTCCAATGACGCCCGCGCCCCCCGACCCGATCGTCAGCCGCAAGTCCAAGCTGAAGCCGCTGACGGCGCGCTCGCGACACTGGTGGAGGGCTCCTCGTTCAGGCTCGCGCTTCCGGGGGGCTGGGAGCAGGTGAACCCGCCGAGCGGCGCGACGTTCATGGCCGTCGCCCCGGACGGCGGCGCCGACGCGACCCTCTGGATCAGGCGCGACCCCGACCTCGACTTCAACCAGTTCGTCAGCGACTCGACGGCCCAGCTCGAGGCCCTCGCCGGCACCGAGCCCGAGGTGGTCGAGCGGACCCTGGCGCCGAACGTCGAGGACTCGGTCGTCCGCCTGGCCGCCAACCCCCCGCCCGGCCAGCCGAGCTACGAGGTGACGCTGCGGGCCGCCGGCGAGTACCGCTACCACCTCGCGATCTCGGTCCAGCCCGACGCCTCCATCGCCGCCGCCGCCGGAGCAGACCTGATCTCCGAATCCCTGGCACCCACGGGGGGCGAATAGGGTGGCGGCCGTTGCGCGAAGGAAGCGAGCCGTGCTGTTGACGCTGCTCGCGCTGGCTGCCCCTCTGCCGGCGTTTGCGCTCAACTCGGACGGGTCGGGGACGGCCAGCGCCACCCCGACGACGCTCAACGTTTCGACCACGCTCGGCTCCTGCGGACTGGCGGGAACCGAGATCGTCTGCGAGCTCAATGTCGCCTACGACACCGTGTCCGGCGCCTCTGCCTACACCGCGTCGGTGACCCGCGCCGACGGCTCGGTGGTCGACTACGGAAACGTGGGCGCCGGCAGCGCGTCACTCTACGTCCCGTACGTCGGGCCCGGCTCCTACAGCGTCCGCATCACCGCCTACGGCTCGACGCCCGAGGAGGGCGGCCGCGGCCAAGTGATCGCCACCGGCTCCGATCCTCCGGTGAAGGCCGAGGTGTCCGGCGCCCGCGGCAACAACTCGATCGGCAAGCGAAAGCCCGGTAACCGCATCTCCCGTTCGGAGGCCGCGCATGCCGATGCGAGCGCGACGAACAACCCGGGCAACCCCGGCGCGCAGGGCGGCTCGCCGGCGCCGGCGCAGCCCGAGCACGAGCAGGCCGCCGAGGCGCCCACGACCACGACGAGCACGACCACCACCTCCACCACGACGACGCCCACCTGCCCCGACCCGCCGCTCAACCCGTTGCCGCCGGACGACGACCCGCGCAACGACGACGAGGACGGCGACGGCGTCTCGGACGCCGAGGAGCTCGCCGCGGCCGCCGCCGGCATGCAGCTCACCCTGCCGCGTCGATCCGTCCGCCGACTGCTGATCGCCCGCCGGATCAGCGCCGCCACCTGCTCCGGCTGATCGGCGAGCCGCCGCGCGGTGATCCGGATCACCGTGTAACCGGCCAGCTTCAGGTCCGCGTCTCGCACCCGGTCGCGCTCGAACGCGGCTCGGTCGCGGTGATGCTCCCAGCTGTCGACCTCGACGATGAGCCGTGCGGCGGGCCAGAGGGCATCGACCTCGTATCCGTCGACGAGCGCGTTTACCTCCGGGAGGGGCAGGTCGTGGTTGCGGCAGAGGTCGAGGAGGTCTCTTTCGAGTTCCGAGCGGGTCCGGTTGTCGGGCATGTAGAGGGCGAGGGCCTGGTTGAGGGCCTTGAGGCCGTGGTGGCCCGGGGCCCGCTCGCAGGCCGCCTCGATCTGGCGGAGGTCGAAGAGCTCGAGCTTTTCGGCGCGTTCGAGGGCGCGCTCGACGCGACGGCGGTCGACGATCGCCGCCAGGTCGAGCACGGTGCGCGCGACCGTGGTCACCGGGATGCCGTCCTCCATCGTGCGATCGCGGGGGTCGAGTCGGCCGCGGTGGACCTTGATCCGGCGTCGGGAACGGCGGCGGGTCGGAGCGCTGACGTCGATCCAGCGACCGCTGTACGGGGCGATGTCGAGATGGTCGGCGGCGCTTCGGTGACTGAGCGCCGAGCCATCGCCGCACGTGAGCACGGCCGCCATCCACCGCCCCTTGTGCGTGACGCGCGCGTGACCGACGGCGTAGACCTCGCGCTCGATTCTGTGCAGGCGGCCGATCGCGAGCCGGTAGTCGATCGCGGACGTCGATAGCCCGAGCGCGAGCAGTTGGGCCCGCGAGATCACGCCGTGCTGTCGGGCCGCGATCTCAGCGATCGCCCGATCGAGGTTGGCTACGAGAGCCCCGACTATTGGTGCCGGCGTCACCAACCCCCGATTGGATCGCTTTGGCTGTAGCGCGTGGCGCGGGGTTTGTGTCTAGGTACGATCCGCGGCGTGCCGACGGCCACCGCTGAGCAGCTGACGTCCGAGGCCGCGCGCGACTTCGTCGCTGGCGGGCCTCGCGGGCTGGTGATCGGCGACGAGGTGGTGCCGGCCGCGGACGGGCGGACGTTCGAGACGATCGATCCGGCGACCGGCGAGCCGATCGTGGAGGTCGCCCAGGCCGGCACCGAGGACGTCGACCGGGCGGTGGGCGCGGCGCGGGCGGCGCTCGAAGGGCCGCTGCGCAAGCTCTCCGCCTCGAAGCGGGCGGGCCTCATCTACTCCCTGGCCGAGCTGATCAAGCGAAACGGCGACGAGCTCGCCGAGCTCGAGTCGCTCGACAACGGCAAGCCGCTCGCCGCCGCCAAGGGCGACATGGCCGCCGCGGTCAACCACCTGCGCTACTTCGCGGGCTGGCCGACGAAGATCGAGGGCGAGACGATCCCGGTCTCGGGCCGCGACCTGCTGTGTTACACGCTGCGCGAGCCGGTCGGCGTCTGCGCGCAGATCGTGCCGTGGAACTTCCCGCTGCTGATGGCGATCTGGAAGATCTCCCCCGCGCTCGCCGCCGGCTGCCCGCTGATCCTCAAGCCGGCCGAGCAGACGCCGCTGACCGCGCTGCGGCTCGGCGAGCTCGCGCTCGAGGCGGGCTTCCCGCCGGGGACGGTGAACGTGCTCAGCGGCGACGGCTCCACGGGCGCGGCGATGGTCGACCACCCCGGCGTCGACAAGGTCGCGTTCACCGGATCGACCGCGGTCGGCCGCGAGATCGGCGCCAAGTGCGGCAAGGCGTTAAAGAGGGTGACGCTCGAGCTCGGCGGCAAGAGCCCGAACATCATCCTTCCCGACGCCGACGTCGACGCCGCGGTGCAGGGCTCCTTCCAGGGCATCTACTTCAACTCCGGCCAGGCGTGCAACGCGGCCTCGCGGCTGTTCGTGCACGCCGACCTCTTCGACGAGGTCATCGAGCGCCTGGCGGAGTACGCGTCGAGCGCACGCGTGGGGCCGGGGCTCGACCCCGATTCCGAGTTCGGCCCGCTGGTCTCGGAGGAGCAGTTCGGTCGCGTCGCCGGCTACATCGACTCGGGCCTGTCCGAGGGGGCCGAGGCCGTCGCCGGCGGCATGCCGGACAGCGGCAACGGCGGCTACTTCGTCAACCCAACGCTGTTCACCGGGGTGCGCGACGAGATGAAGATCGCGCGCGAGGAGATCTTCGGCCCCGTCCTGGTCGCGCAGCCCTTCGAGTCGCTCGAGGAGATCGCGGCGCGCGCCAACGACACCGAGTACGGCCTCGCGGCCGGCCTGTGGACGCGAGACGTCTCGAACGCCCACAAGCTCGCCGGGTTGCTCAAGGCCGGCTCCGTCTACGTCAACACCTGGGGCGCCGGCGATCCGGCGGCGCCCTTCGGCGGCTACAAGGCGTCGGGGATCGGCCGCGAGCGCGGCCACCACAACCTCGACGCCTACCTCGAGACGAAGACCGTCTACGTCCAGCTCTAGGCGGTCGCCTCGAGCATCTCCAGCATCGGATGCGTGAGTCCGTGCTCGGCGCAGATCCGCGGGATCGCCTCGAAGTCGAACTCGATCCCGTACTTGGCCGAGTACTCGTCGAAGGGCGGCGGCGCATCGGGGTTCGCCTCGAGGAAGGATCCGAACTCCCGGAAGAAGTGCTCGAAGCCGCCCGGGGCGATGATCTCGAGGATCCGGCAGGGCTCGTCGCCGGCGTTCCAGAACGTGTGCCACTGGTCGCGGGGCTTGAACGCGAGGTCCCCGGCCTCGGCGTAGATCACGTCGTCGCCGAGCAACGCCCCCATCCGCCCCTCGAGCACGAAGCTGTACTCGTCCTCGCGGCTGTGCTTGTGAAGCGGCGCGCAGAGGGTCCTCGGCGGGATCGGATGCTCGACGAGCGAAAAGCCGCCGCCCGACTCCTCGGTCCAGATCATGAAGCGCACGCCCACCGAGCCGAGGTCGGTGTACTCGCCGTGGTCGGGGCCGAGGTTGCGCGGGCCCTGGGTGAAGTCGAAGCGCTTGAGATCCATCTGAGTGGTCCTTTCATTGAACAGTAGTGTTCAGCGAACCTACCACACGTCTCCCGCATCTGTCAATATTGATCGAACAGACATGTCTACTCAAACTCGGAAATACCAAAAGCGCCGCCGCGCCGAGCTCGAGGAGGAGACTCGGCTGCGGATCACCGAGGCGACGATGCACCTGCACGAGGAGGTCGGCCCGGCGAAGACGACGGTGAGCGCGATCGCCGACCGCGCCGGCGTGCAGCGGGCGACCGTCTACCGCCATTTTCCGGACGACGAGGCGCTGATCGGCGCCTGCTCGGCGCACTGGATGACGCTAAACCCCCCTCCCGATATCGGGGCCTGGGCGGCGATCTCGGACGTCGACGAACGTCTCCGGACCGGTCTTCGCGAGATGTACGACTGGTACGAGCACACCGAGCGGATGGTCGGGCTGCTGAACCGCGACCGTGCCAACGTCCCCGCGCTCGACGAACGGCTCCGCGGGCGGGACGCCTACCTCGCCGCTGCCCTCGAGATCCTGCTCCGCGACCGTCGCCGCCGTCGGGCCCGGGCGGCGATCGCGCACGCACTGGAGTTCGAGACCTGGCGCTCGCTGGTCCGCCGACAGGGGCTCGATCGCGACCAGGCGATCGGGCTGATGACCCGCCTCGTCTAGGCCGTCGCCGGCCGCCTCGCGTCGCCGCCGGCGGCGGTCATCTCGACGCGGAACCGGCGCGCGGCGACGAACAGCCCGATGCCGGTCCAGAGCACCAGCGACCAGAGGTCGCTCGAGAAGCCGGTGCCGGTGGTCGAGGGGTCGAAGCAGGCGGCAAAGGCGTCGACAAGGTGGGCGACCGGGAACACGTTGGCGATGTGCTGGAGCCAGTCGGGGGCCTGGTTGATCGGGTAGAAGACCCCGGAGAGGAAGATGATCGGGAACGAGGTCAGGTTGGCGACCACCGGCGCCGACTCGACCTTGCGGACGAAGCTCGAGACGGCGAGGCCGAGGGCGCTGAGGCAGGTCGCGCCGAGCAGCAGGGTGACGACCGCCGCCGGAATCAACGCCGGCTCGATGCTGACCCCGAACGCCAGCATGCCGATCACCACCAGCAGGGCGACCGAGCCGAAGCCCGTGATGATCGCCGCCGCCCCCCACGAGCCGAGGTAGATCGGGGTGGGCAGCGGCGTGCCCATCACCCGCTTGATGATCCCGCGGTCGCGTGCGGTCGCGATCGAGAAGATCATCCACGTGTAGCAGGCGGTGACGAGGCCGAAGATCCCGATCGCCGGGGTGAAGTAGTCGGCGAAGTCGACCTTGACCCCGTTGACACCGGTCAGCGTCTGGCCGCTGTTGAGCGAGTCGAGCAGCGCCAGCAGGATGAGCGGGAAGAGGAAGGAAAAGAACGCGGCCCGCGGGGTGCGCAGGAAGAGCTTGAAGCGGGCCCTGGTCCAGGAGGCGAACAGCGACAGCTGGCCGGTTGCGGTCATTCACCGTCCCCTTCGTGCGCGGTCAGCTCCAGGTAGACGTCCTCGAGCGTCGCCCGCTTCACGGCGAGCCCTTCGAGCTCGACCCCGCGCTCGTTGGCCCAAGCGATCAGCGGCGCCAGGTCGCGGGTCGGGGTCGCGGTGGTGAACGCGACCCTGCCGTTGATCCGCTGGCCGATCGCCCCGCTCGGCAGCGGGAGCTCGGCGGCGCTGATTCCCGCCGGGACGGCGAACGAGATTTCTGCGTCGGCGTCTCCCGCGGTCAGGTCCTCCGGCGGGCCCTCGGCGACGATCCGGCCCGCCGCAATTACCGCGACCCGGTCGGCGAGCTGCTGCGCCTCCTCCATGTAGTGGGTGGTGAGGAGGATCGTCCTGCCCTCGTCACGAAGCCGGCGCACCAGGTCCCAGGTGCGCCGCCGGGCCTCGGGGTCAAAGCCGGTGGTCGGCTCGTCGAGGTAGAGCAGCTCGGGATCGCCGACGACGCCGAGCGCGAGGTCGAGCCGCCGGCGCTGACCTCCGGAGAGGGTGGCGAGCCGCTCGTCGAGCTTGTCGGTCAGCTCGACCAGGGCGACCACCTCCTCGGTCGGCCGTCGGCGTGTATAGGCGGCGCCGTAGAGGTCGACCGCCTCGCGGACCGTGAGGTCGGGCTCGATGCCGCTCTCCTGCAGGACGATCCCGATCCGATCGCGCAGACCCGTGTCGGCCCGCTCCGGGTCGGCGCCGAGCACGCTTACCTCGCCGCCGCTACGGGTCCGGTAGCCCTCGAGGATCTCGACGGTGGTCGTCTTACCGGCGCCGTTTGGACCCACCAGGGCGAACACAGTGCCGCGCTCGATCTCGAAGTCGACTCCCCTGACCGCCTCGTTGCCGTCGTATGACTTCCGAAGGCCGTTGACCGTGACGACCATTTGGCCACTCATCGTTAGCGATGCTAAGAACTCGGCCTAATCGAATCCTCAAGGAGAACCCAACATCGGTGGTAGGGATCGCCGGATATCCTCCGCCGATCATGCGGCGGCTGGGGTGCCTGGGGCTGGCGATCGCCGCGCTCGCGCTGCCGGCGAGCGCCGGGGCGCAGGACTGCATCGGCCGCAGCGGCTGCCCGTACACCTCGGCGGCGTCGATCCCGCTGCCGGTGACCGCGTACGGGATCGCCACGGACTCCTCGGCCAACCTCTACCTCACCAACCCGGGGGCGGGCCAGGTCTACAGGTTCAGCCCGACCGGCACGCTCGACGGAAACTGGTTCTCGTCGACCGGTACGAGCGCCCTCTACGGTGTCGCCGTCTCCCCCGACGGATCGGAGATCTTCGCCGTCGACAACGCCGGTGACCAGGTGCTCGCGTTCGACGGCGCCAACCCGAACAGCTCGGAGACCGCGAAGCTCGCGGCCGGCGACCTCGAGCAACCCCTCGGGCTCGCGCTCGACGCCACGGTGCTGAACATCGGCGACACCGGCAATCGCCGCGTGCTCCAGCTCACGACCCAGGGGACGACTCTCGGCCAGGCGGTGACCCTGACGCCGCCGGACTGGACCGCGGTCGACCCGCAGGGCGACATCTGGGCGGTCGGACAGCCGGCGGCGGCGAACGCCGACGAGGACTCGCCGGCGATCCAGGAGTTCTCCTCGACGCTCGGCCAGTTGAGCCAGGCGATCGTGCCGCTCGCCGCCAGTCCGGGCGGTGCGGCGATCGACTCGGCCGGCGACCTGTTCATCAGCGACACGGCGAACGACCTCGTGCTCCAATACAGCGCCGGCGGCACCCTGGTCGACTATTTCGGCGGTAACGGCGGCGCGCTGGGCGAGTTCTCGGGCCCGCTCGGCCTGGCGGTCGACGACTCCGACAACCTCCACGTCGTCGACCCGGGCAACCAGCGCGTCGAGCGGTTCGCACTGGGTCCGGTCGCCCAGGCGATGGCGACCCGCTCGGCGGCGGTCGCGGGTGGCCGGGCGCCGATCACGGTCCAGTGCCTGGCGCGCGGAATCCCGAGCTGCGACGGGACACTGACGCTCCAGAGCGGCGGCAGGACGGCAGGCGCGAGCAGCTTCACCGTCGTCGACGACGCCTCCGAGCGGGTCAAGGTGAAGCTCAAGCCGCGCGCGAGGCGGCAGTTGCGGCGCCACGAGACGCTCAAGGTCAACGCCTATGCCCGCACGGACTCGCGGCCCGACGAGCCGGACCGCGTGACGGCCTCCGTGCAGCGGCTGCGCGCGCGGCACCGCTAGCTACGATCGCCGAGCCCGGGTAAGCGAACTGGTAGAGCTGGCGGCCTTAAAAGCCGCTGCCCGCAAGGGCGGTGCGGGTTCGAATCCCGCCCCGGGCACTCACCGCCGCGATCACTCCGAGAGGGCGCGCTTGAGCGTCTGCAACGAGTCCCGCGTCAGCCTCACGTGGTCGAGATCGGAGAGTTTCGGAAGCTTCCCGCGATGACGAGCAGCGAGCAGACGGGTGGACTCGGTCACCGAGAGGCCGAGATCGCGCAGCTGCTCGAAGGTCACGGAGTGAAGCGTGAGCCGGTCGTCGCCGCCGTTGGACTCGAGCTCCGCCTCCGCGCGCTTCACCTTCGCCCTCAGTGCCTCGAGGTGTCCCAGCTCGGCGCGAACGCGCCATTCCGCGTCGCGCACCATCCGCTCCTCGAGCGAGCGTGTGACCAGCCTCGGCAGCCGCATGAACAACCCTCCCGATTCCTTCGGAGCAGGCTAAACGCACGGCGCCTCGCGGCGCAAGGCACAAAAGTAGGTAGGCCCTCAGATCACTCGGGGAGGGCGCTCGCGAGCGTCGCGCGAGTCTTACGCGAGAGCCCCCGAACCGTCTCGAGGTCGCCGAGGCCTCCCAGGTGCCCGCGATAGCGGGAGTCCAGGACGCGCATCGAGTCGGTCATCGAGAGCCCGAGGTCGCGCAGGTCCTCGAAGGTCACGGTCGCGAGCGTCATCGGCCGCTCGCGGCCGTTGGCCTTGTAGCTCTCCTCCGCCCGCTTCGCCTTCGCCTGCAGGGCGGCGAGCTCGGCCAGCTCGCCGCGCACCCGCCATTGGGCGTCCTTGAGCATCCGCTCCTCGAGCGGACGGGTCATCCGCTTCGGTAGTCGCATCCGGTTCCGCGCCTCCGCGACCCAGGCTAGAGATCGCCTTCCTGGGGCGCAAGACCCCCAAACGCGGTATCCATGGGGTAGTCGTTTAGGAAGCGCTCATGCTGTCCGTCTAGGGTCGTGGACCCGCAACCCGGGCGCTGTTACGGTGTTCCTGGGTCCAGCGCCCCTTCAGGGATGGAAGCTTCGACGCTTACACATGCGAGTCGCGGCGGCCTGCTCGGTCGCCGCTCGCCGCTGCTCAAGCTCCAGGGAGACGAGCAGCTCGTCGCGCTGATCCGCGATGGCCACGAGCACGCGTTCGAGGCCCTCTTCGACCGCTACCACTCGCGGTTGCTGGCCTTCTGCCGCAACATGCTCCGCTCCACCGAGGACGCCGAGGACGTGCTCCAGGAGGTATTCGTCAAGGCGCACGCGGCGATGCTCGCCGACGAGCGGCCGATCAACGCCCGCCCGTGGCTCTACCGGATCGCGCGCAACCGCTGCCTGAACCACCTCCGCCGTCCGGTCGCCGACGGCGTCGACACCATGGACGTGCTCCCGAGCGAGCACGGCGTGACCACCGCCGAGCGGGTGCAGAAGCGCGAGGACTTCCGCTGTCTGGTCGAGGACGTCGGCGAGCTTCCAGAGACACAGCGCACCGCGCTGCTGCTGCGCGAGCTCGACGCGCTCTCCTACGAGGAGATCGCGACCGCCATGGACACCACCGTGCCGGCGGTCAAGTCGCTGCTGGTGCGTGCGCGGATGTCGCTCGCCGAGGCGACACACTCGCGCCAGCTCACCTGCGGCGAGGTCCGCCTGGAGCTCGCCGAGGCGGCCGAGGGCCTGCGCAAGGCCTCGGGCCCCGTGCGCCACCACATCAAGCGCTGCGAGCCCTGCCGCGATTTCCGCGGCGAGCTGCGCCAGAACTCGAAGGCCTTGGCGGCGCTGGCGCCGCTCGGCCCGCTCGCGGTCCTTCACCACCTGATCGTCTCCAAGCTCGGAGCCCTGTTCGGCGGCTCCGGAACGGCCGCCGGAGGCGGCGCGGTCGCCGGCACGGGCGCGGCCGGCACCGGCGCCGTGGGAGGCGTGGCGGCGGCCGGCGCTGGAGCGGGTGCGACCGGTGCCGCCGTCGGAGGCGGCGGGCTCGCTGTCGGAGGCGCCGCGGCCGGCGGCATCGGCGGGGCCATCGGCGCCAAGGCGGCGGTCACCGCCGCCACCGGCGCGCTGCTGATCGGGGGCGCCGTCGAGGTCCGCCAGATCTCTTCCGACCCCGTCCCCGAGCCGGTCCAGGCCAAGGCGGCCTACTCACCGCCGCCCGCCGACGGAGGCGGGGCGCTGCCGCGCACCGGCACCGTCGACCTGCCGACCGTGACGACCAGCCAGGCTCACGCGGTCGAGAAGCCCGCGCAGCAGCAGCCCGCGCAGCAGCCCGCGACCGAGCAGCCGGCCGGCGAGCAGCCGCCCCCCGCTGCCGAGACGCCGACGACCGAGCCCGCACCGGCCCCACCCGTGGCGCCACCGGAGGCGGGCGTGGTGGAGCCGGCCGCCGGCGGCGGCTCGCTCGCCACCGGCGAGGCCGAAGCGACGGTCACCAACACCCCGATCGCCGAGGCGGTCGAGGTGTCCAGCACGCAACCGGGCACCCGGGTGCCCGACCCGACGACGGCCACCGAGGTCCAGACGGCGCCGCCGCCCGAGCCGGCGGTGCCGGTCGCGCCCGAGCCCGAGCCGGGCAACCCCGCGCTCAGCGGCGGCTAGATCGCGGCGTCGAGCGCCAGGCGGGCCTTTGCGGTCGTTCCGCTGTCCGAGCTCGTGATCTCGAGCGTCCCCCCGGCCGCCCGCAGTCGCTGATCGACCGAGGCGAGCCCGATGTGGCCCTCGCCGAGCGCCTCGGCCCGCCTTTCGGGGGCAAAGCCGACTCCGTCGTCGGTGACCGTGAGCTCGACGGAGTCACCGTCGCGCGCCAGCGTGACCCCCACCCGCGAGGCCCGGGAGTGCCGGGCGGCGTTGTTCAAGAGCTCCCGGGCGACCGCCAACACGAGCTCGCCGTTCGGGCCGACCGCTTCGGGATCGAGTTCGATTGACACCTCGAAGCCACCCTGCCGGGCGGCCTGACGGGCCACCGCCCCCAGCGCCTGCTCGAGCCCGCCCTCCTCGAGGGTGACCGGGTGAAGCGCCATCATGGCCTCGCGCAGCCGCGCGATCGCCCCCTCGACCACCTCGTGGGCGCGGGTGACCTGCGCGCGGCCCGGCGCCGCCTCGATCAGCTCCTGGTTGGCGGCGAGCAGCGTCTGCAGCGAGTCGTCGTGGATCAGCTGCGCGATCCGCCGCCGGACCTGGTCCTCGGCCTCCATCACCTGGACGACGAGCTGGCGGCACTCGTCCAGCTCGCGCCGCAGGCGCTCGTTCTCCTCGCGGAGCGCGTCGAGCTTCGGCGCTCACTCCAAAAGCCCGCGCCGCATCCCCTCGGCCACCGCGGCCGCCCGGTCGGAGACGCCGAGCTTCTCGTAGAGCGTGTGCAGGTGGCTCTTGACCGTGGTCGTCGAGAGGTGGATGCGCTTGCCGATCTCCGGCGCCGAGAGGCCGTCGGCGATCAGGTTCAGGACCTCCCGCTCGCGGGCCGAGAGCTGCGGGGCGCCGCCGGTGCGCTCGCGCTGCTGGATCTCCTCCGCCAGGCCGGCCTGGACCTCGGGGGCGAAGGCGGTGCCACCCTCCGCGATCGTGACGATCGCGTCGCAGACCTCCTTGCGCGAGCTCTCCTTCGACAGGTATCCCTTCGCTCCGGCGGCGACGGTCTTGTAGGCGAGCTCCGGCTCGGTGAACGCCGACAGGAACAGGACCTCGGTCTCGACCCCGTTTTGGCGCAGCGCGTCCAGGACCTGGGTGCCGTCCAGGCCCGGCATCCTGATGTCGAGCACGGCGACCTTCGGGTCGAGCCTCTCGATCTGCGCCAGCGCCTCGCGGCCGTCGGCCGCCTCGCCGACCAGCTCGAGGTCTTCGCGGTCCTTGACTGCCCGGACGATCCCCTCGCGGTAGATCGGATGGTCGTCAGCGACTAGAACGGTCACCGTCATGGCACGAGTGTATGCGCGACACGAGTGCGTCAGCCGCTACGGACTCGCGGACGGACGAGAAGTACCGAAAGCTCCCAGTGCCTCAGTCCGGGATCGTCCCTGACCCCGGACTGAGACCACTGGGAACAGGTTCGGACACCGGTGGGGCCGATGCCCGAAACGCCTTGGAAGCTGAAAATGGGCTCGGCATCGTGCCCGAGGCATCCGTTCCCGGAATCACAACCGCCCTGGTAGTGACGTGCACTTGTCCCATGAGCCCTTCCTGAACTCCCATGGCGTGGGGGGTTAGGGGGGCTTAGAAGGATGGACGAGTAGTCCTTATTTCTCGTCCCCCGATCGGCCGGATTCAGGGTCCGATCTTGGTCATCCGATCGAAGGGGTAGAGGGTGGTCCGGTCCTTCAGGTGAGACCGATGACCCTGAGCCGCCGCGTGAGGCACTGCGCGGCGAAGGCGTTCGTCTCGGCCATCGAGACGCCGAACATGCCGGGGTCCTCGTCGTCCTCGGGCGCGTACGGCGGCCGCAGCACCCCCTCGGCCACGGGCAGCGACTCGGCGAGCATGCGCTGGATCGCCTCGCGGAAGCTCGGGTCCTGCGCCGCCATCTCGGCGAGGAACCTGGCGCCGAAGGCGACGTGACGGTGCTCGTCGCGCGCGACCTTGCCGAAGCCCTCGACGAACCCGGGCAGGGTCCCCTGCTCCTCGTTGTAGCTGATGATGAAGTGCTGGCCGGTGAGCGCCAGCACCCCCTCGATCACCATGTGGTAGAGCGTCACTGCCTCGACCAGCGTCACCGTGTCCGAGGGGTCGGCGGCGAGCCGGTCGACGCGACCCTTGAGCATGCCGTCGAAGAGCTCCGCGAACTCGGGGTTGAGGTTGCGCTCGACCCGCCCGAGCCGCGCGGCCAGGTCGTCGGCGCCATCGAGCACCCCGACCTCGTCGTAGAAGCGGTTGAAGAAGCGCACGTGACGAGCCTCGTCGGCGATCTGGGTCGAGAGGAAGATCCGCATCTCCTCGGTCGGCGCCGCGCGCATGATGGGCCCGAGCTCGTCCGTGACCCGCTGCTCGCCGATGAAGAAGGCCGAGAGGCCGTACATCCGCTGATAGCGCTCCTCGGAGGAGAACTGCTCCTGCCACTGCACGCGGTCGACCGAGAAGTCGAGGTCCTGGGTCGCCCAGTGCTGACGCTCCCAGAGCTCGTAGAGCTGCGTGTAGTCGAGCAGCTCCACCCGGCCGCTGTCGGCCTCCTCGCGCAGCGCCGGATCGCCGGTCGCCAGGAAGTCCTCGCGCTGGGCTATCGCCGTGAGGGTCTGCGCGCTTGCCATGCGTACCGCGAGCCTAAGCGATCAACGTCCCGAATACCCGCGTACAGCCGGTACTCCGGGACGTTCGCTGAGGTCGCCCGCGTTTTGGGCCGAGGAGCGCGCTGAGCCCGCCCTCGCCCGCCGCCAGCTCCTTGAACGCGTCGGGGCTGATCGCGTCCCAGGCCGGCCGCGAGGGCGCTACGTCTCATCGCGCTCTGCGAGCTCGGTGGCCAGCGCCCAGCCGACCGCGACGCCGACCATCATCCCCAGCCGCGTCTCCTCCGCGAGCAGGACGCGGACCGCCGAGCGACGCTCCTCCGGGTCCTCGATTCCGATCGCCTTGCCGAGCTCGGATTCGTGCGACTCGGCGAACCAGCCGCCGCTGGCGAGGGCGTCGCCAAGGATCCGCTGCAGCTTCGGCGCGGCGCGGGCGACGACGGTCTCTGCCTCGCGAAACCGCTGCGGGTCAGAGAGCGCCTCGACCGCCGCGTCGAGCTGCTCGTCGGTGTACTGGGCCACCGCCGCGCACCTTAACTCCGGCGGCGCTCATAGAGGTGGAGCTCGAAGCCGGTCTCGTAGCCGAGCGCCTCGTAGATGGGCCGCCCCGCCCGCGAGGCTTGAAGAGTCGACGTCGCGCAACCCCGCTCGACGGCCGCGACCAGGGCCGCCGAGAGCAGCCTGGTCGCGAGGCCACGGCCGCCGAAGTCGGGGTCGGTGGCGACGAGGTAGATGCCGCAGTCGACGTGGCCGGAGCGGTGGGTGTGGTCGATCGTGCCCAGCACCGAGACCGTCTCGCCGTCGATCGTGGCGCGGTAGAGGCGCAGCGGCGGCTCCACCCGCAGCTCGCGCAAGCCGGGCGAGTAGCCGTCGCCGGCCTCGTGGCCGTAGGCGCGGTCGTTGACCCGTCCGAGCAGCGGGCCGTCGCAGTTCCGGTCCCATTCGAGGTCGCCGAGCTCGGGCGGCTCGAAACGACGGAGGTCGAGGGTCATCGCCGCCGGGGAGCCGTCGAAACGATGACCGGCGCGGGTCAGGAGGGCGATCGCCTCGGCGTCGAACTTCGGCACCCACACCGTCCAGGCCTCGATCCCCGCCTGGTCGAAGCCCGCGGAGAGCTCCTCGTAGGCGTCCGCCAGCGCGTCGACGGTGTCATAGCTCACCGGATTGACGATCGAGCGGGCGGGGACCGCCGGCGTCGCGGTCGCGACCACGCCGGGAAACCGCATCAGCCGCGCGTCGGGCGAGCCGTTCGCGAGCAGCTCGATGTAGTCGTGCAGGGAGGCGCGCTGGAACCTGAGCGCCAGGTCGAGATCCATGGCGCCAGCCTAGGCGCCGGCGACCATCGCCGCGACCCAGTCGCGGATCTCCGGCGCCAGGGAGCGAAGCTTCTCGGGCGAGCCCTCCTCGAGCAGCTCGCGGATCAGCTCGCGGACGCCGAACGCAAGCCCGAGGTAGGCGCGCTCGGGCAGCGGCCCGAGCGAAGGGTCGCGGCGGCGCATCGCCCGGTGGCGGTCGGCGAGCAGCAGGGCGAAGCCGTGCAGAGTCTCGCGGCGGCGCCGGCGAGCGGCCGGCCCGGCGGCGTCCATCTCGACCATGAACGCCCGCGCGGCGACCGGGTCGGCAGCGAGCGTGGCCAGGTAGCCGTCCAGGGTGGTGTCGATGAACTCGTCCCAGGACGTGTCCTCGGAGACCTCCCGGGTCATCGCCTCGACGAGGCCGATCGCCCACTCGTCGTAGGCGGCGATCAGGCAGGCCTCCTTGCTCCCGAAGTGCTCGTAGAACGCTCCCCGCGAGACCCCGGCGCGGCTGGCGAGCTCGCCGACCGTGGTCGCTGCGTAGCCGCGATCGGCCACCAGCTCGGCCATCGCCCGCATCAGCCGGGCCGATTGCGAGGCGGCGACCTGCTCCTTTCCCAGGCGGTGCGGGCCGCGCGGAAGTTGTTCGAGAGGGGCGGAGCGCATAGTGAAGAAACCTCTGTTACTCTACTGCGCGATGGGGACGGCACGGAGGAGAGCCCTGGCCGGCATCTGCGCGCTGGTGGCGATGTTGGCCGGCGCCCAAAGCGCGAGCGCCGAGAGCACCGTCGAGGGACCGCCCGGGACCAACAACTTCGGCTGCCGGCCGAGCGCGGCTCATCCCGAGCCCGTCGTCCTCGTCCACGGCCTCGGCGCGTCGGCGCCGACCAACTGGGCCTACATCGGTCCGCGGCTGGTCGGCGACGGCTACTGCGTGTTCGCCCTCAGCTACGGGCGCGACCCGCGCACCCGCCTACTCCCCTACCGACCCGGGGGCACGATCCCGATGGAGCAGAGCTCGGCCGAGCTCAAGGCGTTCGTCGACCGCGTGCTCGACGCCACGGGCGCCGCGAAGGTCGACATCGTCGGCCACTCCGAGGGAACGGTGATGCCGCGCCACTACCTCGAGCGTCGCGGCGGCGTGGCCGACGTCGACGACTTCGTCGCCCTGACCCCGCTCTGGCGGGGAACCAACCTCGCCGGTGCAGCGTTCCTGCGCGACTTCGCCGGCCCGCTCGGGCTTGGGGGGCCGATCATCAACCTGGTCGCGACCTTCTGCGGCTCGTGCCCGCAATTCCTCACCGGCTCGGCTTACCTGAACGACCTGAACGCCGACGGCGAGGCGATCCCCGGGATCAAGCACACCAACATCATCACCCGCTACGACGAGCTCGTGCAGCCGTACACGAGCGGGATCATGCGCGACGGCGGCACCAACATCGTCGTCCAGGACGTCTGCCCGCTGGACGTCTCCGAGCACGTCGCGGTCGCCTTCGACCCGGTGGTCGCGCAGATGATCGAGAACGCGCTCGACCCGCGCCACGCCCAGCAGGTCACCTGCTGACCGCGGTCAGCGCTTGCGGGCGATCATCAGCCCGTCGGCGATCGCGACCATGGCCGCGTCGACGCGCTCGTCGGCGGCGATCGCCTCGTTGAGCCGGCGGATCGCCTGCACGGACTCGCCGTCGGCGTCCTCGCGGACCACGTCGCCTCCCTGCAGGACGTTGTCGACGACGATCAGCCCGCCGGGCCGCGTCCTGGGAAGCACCTCCTCGTAGTAGTCCGGATATCCGGTCTTGTCGGCGTCGATGAAGGCGAAGTCGAAGAGCTCACGCTCGGGCAGCGCCCGCAGCGTGTCCAGCGCAGGGCCGATCCGAATCTCGACCCTGTCGGCGACCCCCGCCGCCTCGAGGTTGCGGGCGGCGATCTCGGCGTACTCCTCAGAGAGCTCGCAGGCGACCAGGCGGCCGCCGGGCGCCAGCCCGCGGGCGATGCAGATTGCCGAGTAGCCGGTGAAGGTGCCGAGCTCGATCGCCTCCGAGGCGCCGATCGCCCGGCAGAGCAGGGTCATGAACGCCCCCTGGTCGGGGGCGATCTGCATCACCGAGATGTCGCCCATCGCGGCGGTCTCGGCCTGCACCCGCGCCAGCGCGTCGTCCTGCCGGGCGCCGTGGGCGACCATGTAGTCGTGCAGCTCGTCGGTGAGCGGCGTGAACTTGCTCAACGCTGTTCTCGCCGGCCGAGCGCGGCGGCGAGCCCGCAGGCGCCGCCGACGAGGCCGCCGACGAGCCCCGCCCACGGGTCGGCGAAGTCCTCGAACAGCGGCAGCAGCAGGAGCACCACCGCGGCGACCGCGACCGGCAAGCGGTCGAACTGGTCCGTGGGATCGCCGCGATGCTCGGCGTCGCGCATCACGATCCAGGCGGTGAGCGCGCCGAGCGCGATCCCGTTGCCGCCGGCGGCGATCGGGATCCCGTCCCCGAACGACGAGTCGAGTCCGTCGGCGGCCAGCATCCCCAGGGCTCCGCAGCCGAGCACCAGCAGGACCGAGGCGACCGGGCCGATGCGGCGCTCGAGCCCCGGCAGGAAGATCGCGATCGCGAGCCCGCAGGCGAACAGGTACCCGACGTCGTCGTAGACGAACGGCGCCGCCAGGTAGCGCCACCACTCGTCGCCGACGGGCCCGACGATCGCGCCGACGTCGGTCACGCTGAGGTTCGAGGCGCGCTCGACGACGATCAAAAGCGACGGGATCAGGATCGCCGCGATCGTGACCACGGGGCGTGCGGTGAGATCGATTCGGCGGGCGCGCAGGCGGCGCTCGGCCTGCTTGCGCCGCCGGCGGCCGGCGCGGTCCTCGCGCACCCGCACCTCGTCTCCGACCCGCTCGAGCTTCGGCGCCCGCTTGCGGAGGCGGGTGCCGCAGTAGGGGCACTCGGTGACGTACGGGCTCACCTCTGAGCCGCAGCTCTTGCAGACCACTGAGAGCTCGGGACCGGCCATCTACCCCACCGATTCTATGAGGCTGTCCTAGTTTGGCCGACTCGCCGCGGCGATCTCGGCCGCCAGGCCGACGAGGTCGCCGGTGCGCTCGTAGATCGCCAGCTGACGGTGCGCCCCGGTGCCGTTTTCGAGCACGTCCTCGACCGCCTCGAGCTCGGCGCGGCAGCCGAGCTGGTCTGCGTGCGGCGCCAGCCGGGAGATCAGCCCGCGCGCCATCTCCGGCGCCGGCACCTGCTCGCCGGCGCGAAAGTCGACCAGCCTGCCCTCGGTCCCCCGGCAGGCGGCGCGGATCTTGTTGTCGTCGATCAGCTCCGACGGGTACTCGACCAGCGGCTCCTCGGCGTCGTAGGCGGCGAAGAGCCGGTGGGCGAGGCAGATGTTGAGGGCGGCCAGGGACATGGTCTGCTCGACGTGGGTCTGCTGGTCGAAGATCCTGGTCTCCACCGTGCCGAGGTTTGGGTGCGGGCGCACGTCCCACCACAGGAACGTGTAGTCCTCGATCGCGCCGGCGCGCATCATCAGCTCGACCCGGTGGGAGAAGATCTCCCAGGTGCCGTAGTGGGGCGGGATCCCCTCGCGCGGGAAGGCGCGGAAGACGGGCACGCGCGAGACGACATCAGCCCGGTTCGCTCGCCCTGCCAGAACGGCGAGTTGGTCGACAGCGCCAGCAGCAGCGGCAAATAGCGGCGGATGCCGTCGGCGACGTAGATGGCGCGGTCGGCGCCCTCGATGCCGACGTGGACGTGGGTGCCGAAGATGAGCTCGTTGCGCGCGATGATGCCGAGCTCGTCGACCAGGTCGCGGTAGCGGGGACGGTCGACGATCTCCTGGTCGGCGGCGCGGGCGAACGGGTGGGTGGCGGACGCGGCGATCGCGAGACCGAGGCTCTCGGCGGCGCCGATCACCGCCTGGCGAAGCTCGACGAGCTCGCGCCCGGCCTCGGCGACGGTCTCGCACGGCATGGTCGCGATCTCGAGCACCGCCCGCATCAGCTCGGGCTTCACGCGCCCCTCGTAATCCGGGCCGAGCGCCTCCACCAGCGACTCGATCGCCTGGGCACAGTCCCAACCTTCGGGGTCGAGAATCATGAGCTCCTCCTCCACGCCGATCGTGAACGAGGGCCCGGTGAAGTTGTGCTCGAGCAAGGGGCCGAGCCTATACTCAGCCCCGTCCGGACGAAGGAAGCAAGCGACCGAAAGCGGAGCCATGGAGATCAGCAGCGCCACCGAGCAGAAGTCCCTTCTCGCCACCCTCGCCCCCGGAAAGCGCACCCGCCTGCGCCGGCTTCTGTTCGAGTTCGGCCCCGGCAACGGGACCCTGCTCCTGCTGCCGATCGACCAGGGGATCGAGCACGGGCCGCGGACTTCTTCGCCAACCCGGCGTCGAAGGACCCCGAGTACCAGTTCCACCTCGCCGCCGAGGCCGGCTACTCGGCGATCGCCTGCCAGATCGGGTTGGCCGAGAAGTACTACCCGGACTACGCCGGCCAGGTGCCGCTGCTGCTGAAGGTCAACGGCAAGACCGACGTGCCGCCCGTCCGACGACGCGCTCTCGACCACCAACGCCTCGGTCGAGGACGCGGTGCGGCTCGGCGCCGACGCCGTCGGCTACACGCTCTACGTCGGCTCGCCGCGCCAGGACCAGGACCTGCATCAGCTCAGGGGCGTGCGCGAGGACTGCGACCGCTACGGGATGCCGCTGGTGATCTGGGCCTACCCGCGCGGCAAGTACATCAAGGAGAAGGGCGGCCAGGACTCGCTTTATGCGATCGACTACGCCGCCCGGCTGGCGATGGAGATGGGCGCCGACGTGGTCAAGCTCAACCTCCCGAGCCCGGAGCCGACCAAGGACTCCCCCGCCCCCTACGACGAGCTCGAGGTGAGCCAGGAGGAGGCGGTCCAGCATGTGGTCAGCTCGGCCGGCCGCTCGCTGGTGGTGCTCTCCGGTGGCTCGAGGATCGACGACGAGCAGCTTCTCGACCAGACGCGGTACATCATGGAGGCGGGCGGCTCGGGCGTGATCTACGGCCGCAACGTCTGGCAGCGCCCCCACAACGAGGCGCTCGAGATCATCGATCAGATCAAGGAGATCATGCTCTCGAGCGTTCGACGGATCCCGTAACCACGGGGCCGGGGGGATGACCGAATTCGCGAGCGTCCGGGTCGCCGCCGTCCAGGCGACGCCGGTGGTGCTCGATGCCGAGGCGACGATCGACAAGGCCGTCGGCCTGCTCGCCGAGGCGGCCGGCGAGGGCGCGCGGCTCGCGGTCCTGCCGGAGACCTTCGTGCCCCTGTATCCGTCGAACGCCTGGGCGCGTGCGGCGGTGAGCTTCGGCGGCGACGGCAACGACGAGCTCTGGCGGCGCCTGTGGGAGAACTCGGTGGACGTCCCGGGGCCGCTGACGGAGCGGCTGGTCGAAGCCTGTCGCGAGCACGACCTGCACCTGGCGATCGGGGTCAACGAGCGCGAGAGCGAGCGCCCGGGAAGCCTCTACAACACCCTCCTGATCCTCTCCGGCGAGGGCGTGCTGCTCAAGCACCGAAAGCTGGTGCCGACGCATCACGAGCGGCTCTTTCACGGCGCCGGCGCCGGCGACGACCTCGAGGTCGCCGAAACGCCGATCGGCCGGATCGGCGGGCTGATCTGCTGGGAGAACCGGATGCCGATGGCGCGCTGGTCCGTCTACCAGGGCGGTCCGCAGATCTGGGTCGCTCCGACCGCGGACGACTCCGACGGCTGGCTGGCGAGCATGCGCCACATCGCGATCGAGTCGGGAGCGTTCGTGGTCTCGGTGCCGCAATACATCCCGGCGAGCGCGTTCCCCGACGACTTCCCCGTCGAGCTGCCCGAGGGCCGCGACGTCTTCGGCCGGGGCGGAGCGGTGATCGTCGAGCCGGACGCCGGCGAGGTGATCGCCGGCCCGCTCTACGACCAGGAGGGGATCCTGGTGGCCGACTGCGACCTCTCCGCCGGGCTGTCGGCGAAGCGGTTCTTCGACGCCGCCGGGCACTACAGCGCCCCGGCGGCATTTCGGCACGACTGACGCGCAACTCGTCCGCCGGCGTCGGCCACACTGCCCGCCGTGCGCCGCGGCCTGCCGACACTCGGATCGCTCGCCCTGCTGGCGATCCTGATCATCGCCCTGCTCACCGAAGGCTCGGACGAGGACCCGGGCGAGCCCCTGCCCGACTCGGCCACGGTGGCGGTGACCGACGTCGTGGACGGTGACACGATCGAGGTCGACTACGAGGGCGGAAGCGAGGACGTCCGCTACATCGGCGTCGACACGTAGCGGTGTAAAGGCAGTAACGAGCTACTCCGACAGCCCAGCGGCTTCGAGGGCTTCGGTCTCAGTGCCGTAGATCTGTCCAGCCGAACCGCTGTGCCGCTTCGAATCTCCCAGACCTGGGCCTCGGACACATCTAGCTCGGCCCCGCTCCCCTTGCCCTTTACCCGCATGCGGTACATCGCCACGACGGAATCGCCGGCATCGACCAACCGCTCGAGTTCGAGGCTCCACTCATCCCACGCGGCGTCCCAGTCCCGGAGCCATCGGCCGTATCCAAGGTGACCCTCGTAGACGCTCTGGTCGGGCGAATGGTGATCGAGCACCTTCACGTCGACGGCGATCGCCGTCCAGCAGTGGCTCGCCGGTAGCCAGAAAGTGCTCGAAGCCTCGCCTGACGAGTTCGACGTTCTCCTGCGACATCGCCCGCGCACTATCTCGCGCATAGCCCCTGGGCGTTCGACACGCGGGGCAGTCGAAGTTGGTACAGGGAGAGGCCACGGAACGGCCAGAACGCCGTCTACTGGCCTTCTCCCGCAGCCCGGCAGGGCACCCGCGGCGAGGCCCAGCGCGAGGATGCCGCCGAGAACGGTCGTGCTCAGCCTTGGTAGTGATCGCGTGAGCCCTCGTTCGGGCCTCCTTGGTGTCGTGGCCTCCCGCCTGGTCCTCCCGGATGCCAGGCGGCGGCAGCGGTGCTCGCCGTTGCACAGCCAGAAGCCTCCGCACACGGCGGTAGACAGCGCTCGGTACCTAAGGGGCCGGGCTAGGCGTGGTCTAGGCGTGCGAAGGCGCGAACCCCTCTGGTGGTACCGGCCGCCGTACACCCGCACCGGGGGATCGCAGCATTTTTGCGCAGCGCAGTGGCACAGTCAGCCGGGATCGGCCTCCAAAAAAAGTCGCGAGCGCGACCTTACCCCGGAGCGACGAGAGAGGCCCGCTTGCGCGGGCCTCCGTCGACGTCCTCCTAACCTTGGCCTACTTCTCCTTGACCTTCTTTACACCGCTCGTCTGCGAGGGGGTCGACCCGGCCTGGTTGGTGGCCGTCAGGGTGCAGGTGTAGTCGCCGGACTGGCCAGTGCCGGGCGTGAACGTCGGGCCGGAGGCGATGCCCGCCCCATTCCTCTGCCACTGATAGTCGCCGAAACTGGCCGGGGCCCTGTACAGGAACGCCCCGAGCAGGTCGGGCGCCCACGTCCCCGTCTGACAGGTGAGCGCCTTCCCGACCTTGGCTCCGCCGGAGATATTCGGACGCACGGTGTTCACGGGCGCCTTCAGCACCGCGGTGAAGAGCGAGTTGATCTCGCCGTTGCTATCAGGGCCGCTAATCAGGGTCGAGGGGGATTCCCGTGCCGTCCAGGTTCCCGACCCGGATTCCCAACTGGGACTGCCAGCTGGCCCAGTAGATCTTGTTCGCCGTGGGGTCGATCGACGGCCCGCTCGGCCCAAAGCTCGCGTTGTTAAACAGGGTCGTGGCGGTGCCCACGGTGCTGCCGCCAGGGGCCCGACCCGGACCTCGCCGGAGGCGAGGTTGGTCCAGTAGACCTTCCCAGACGCAACCGCCACCCCGATGGGGTTGGCCTCGGTTGTCGACCACGGTCTCCGGATTCGTTCCGTCGAGGTCTCGCCCGAGCCGCACCGAGTTCCCGGCGGGGTCCCGGCAGGCGACTGGTTCGTCCAGTAGATCTTGCCGGCCGCGGGGTCAATCGCCACCCCGCTTGGACCAGCTTCGCCAGAAACCAGGGTCTCGTGCGGTGGCCGAGACGTCCGCCAGGTCGCGCTCCCCGGATGTTCCCGACCCGGAACCTCGCAGAACTCGGCCCAGTAGATCCTGCCGGCGGCGGGGTCGACCGTCACCCCGCAGGGGTTGTCCTGGCCACCGATCAGGGTCGTGACCCGAGCCCGAGCCATCGAGGTTCGCGACCTGGATCTCGCCCCCGCCGAAGTTGGCCCAGTAAATCTTGCCGGCCGCGGGGTTAAGCGCCACCCCGCACGGGGCGCCCCCGTCGCTGAACAGGGTCGAGGGGTCACCCGTTCCGTCGAGGTTCCCGCACCGGACCGATTGGGGGAAGTCCTCCCTGGACCAGTAGATGCTGTCCGCGGCGCTCGCGCTCGCGGGCAGAAGAAGCCCGACCAGCACGGCTAGAAGCCCGGCCATCCGAATCCCGGCGATTGCCGGCGAGATCAGCCCACGAAGGGCGCGTTGCGTCATTGCGCCCCGCGGCGCCGCGTACCGTGCATCCATGCGAACTCCCATTCTCCTCGGCGCCCCGAGCATTTCGGGGCGCAAACCTCCGATGGTGGCCAGCCTAAACCCGGATTCGGTCTTGTCAACCGAGCGCGGCGGTCGAGTGGTTCTTGTGAATCGCGGGAGCGTGGGTGGCTAACGCCCCTGCCCCACCGTAGTCCTCGCAGACGCAGTCCTCGACGAAGTAGTCGGTGGACGTCCCGGGGCCGCTGACGGCGCGGCTGGTCGAAGCCTGTCGCGAGCACGACCTGCACCTGGTGATCGGGGTCAACGAGCGCGAGAGCGAGCGCCCGGGGAGCCTCTACAACACCCTCCTGATCCTCTCCGGCGAGGGCGTGCTGCTCAAGCACCGAAAGCTGGTGCCGACGCATCACGAGCGGCTCTTTCACGGCGCCGGCGCCGGCGACGACCTCGAGGTCGCCGAAACGCCGATCGGCCGGATCGGCGGGCTGATCTGCTGGGAGAACCGGATGCCGATGGCGCGCTGGTCCGTCTACCAGGGCGGTCCCCAGATCTGGGTCGCTCCGACCGCGGACGACTCGGACGGCTGGCTGGCGAGCATGCGCCACATCGCGATCGAGTCGGGAGCGTTCGTGGTCTCCGTACCGCAATACATCCCGGCGAGCGCGTTCCCCGACGACTTCCCCGTCGAGCTGCCCGAGGGCCGCGACGTCTTCGGCCGGGGCGGAGCGGTGATCGTCGAGCCGGACGCCGGCGAGGTGATCGCCGGCCCGCTCTACGACCAGGAGGGGATCCTGGTGGCCGACTGCGACCTCTCCGCCGGGCTGTCGGCGAAGCGGTTCTTCGACGCCGCCGGGCACTACAGCGCCCCGGCGGCATTTCGGCACGACTGACGCGCAACTCGTCCGCGGCGTCGGCCACACTGCCCGCCGTGCGCCGCGGCCTGCCGACACTCGGATCGCTCGCCCTGCTGGCGATCCTGATCATCGCCCTGCTCACCGAAGGCTCGGACGAGGACCCGGGCGAGCCCCTGCCCGACTCGGCCACGGTGGCGGTGACCGATGTCGTGGACGGTGACACGATCGAGGTCGACTACGAGGGCGGAAGCGAGGACGTCCGCTACATCGGCGTCGACACGCCGGAGTCGGTGAAGCCAGACACGCCGGTCCAGTGCTACGCGCTGGCGGCCAGCCACTTCAACGAGCGGCTGGTCGACGGCGAGCGGGTGCGGCTGGTCTTCGACGCCGAGCAGCGCGACGTCTACGGGCGGTTGCTCGCCTACGTCTACCTCGGCGACCGGTTCGTCAACGCGGCGCTCGTCCGGCGGGGCTACGCGCGGACGCTCGAGATCGAGCCCAACACCCGCTTCGCGGATCTCTTCGACCGCCTCGAGCAGGAGGCGGCGAACGCGGGCCTCGGGCTGTGGGGTAAGTGCGAGGCCTGAATCAGACAAGGCGCCTCAACGGCGGCGCGGCTCGGCTTCGCTCCGCTCCGCCTCGCTAGGCCATCAGCCACGCGAGCGTCTCGAACATCACGAGCGCGACGACGATGACGGTCGCGGTCAGCGCCAGCAGCAGGACGCCGAAGCCGACGTTGCCGCGCTTTTCCTGCGAATGGATCTGGCGCGCCCGGGAGCGCTCGACGGCGCGCTGGCGCAGCTGCCCGCGGCGGCGGCGCTCGGCGAGCGACTCCTGCTCGAAGGCGACCTCGAACTCGTCGAGCATCTGCTGCGTGCGTAGATCAGTCGCCATCAGTCAACCCCGGAAAGAACGCGCGCTCAGGCGAGAGCGCCGAGACGGGTCTCAGAGTATCACCGAGGTGGCGGCGGTTACGAGCAGGCGCTAACGAAACGCTAAGCGTTCGTAACGACCGTCACTCGCTCTTGGTCAGCTCGTCCAGGGCCGAGTCGACCTTGCTGCGCGCGGATTCTCCGTCCCCGTCGGCGTCCTCCTCGGCCTTGATGGAGAGGTAGACCTCCTTGCGGAACACGGGCACGTCGCGCGGGGCGGTGATCCCGAGCCGGATCTTGTCGCGCGAGACCGCGAGGACCGTGATCTCGATCTCGTCCCCGATCATCACGCTCTGGTTTGTCTTCCGTGTCAGGACGAGCATTTCGGCTCCATTCGAGACCGCCGCCGTGGCCCAGCCCCCAGACCCCCGCTCTCTTGGGGGCGGCACCCAGGGTAACCGTTCGGTGGGATGCGACGCGCCACCAGTTAGACTCGCGCGCTCGAAGTCCCGCTGGGCACGATGGCCAAACCGCTTCGATCACAGCTCAACCAGATCCGCGCCTGGGTCCGCCAGGGCCGCACCGACGCGTGGATCGCCCACCAGCTCGAGGTCTCGACCTCCGAGCTGCGCGAGTTCCGGCGCCGCCACGAGCTCTCAGCCGACGAGGAGGACTCGGGCGAGGCCGATCTGCGCGACGAGTTCGAGGCCGAGATCGAGGCCGCCGCGCGCGAGGAGGAGCTCGCCGCCTCAGAGGAGGAAGAGGAAGAAGAGGCAGACGAGACGGGGACGAGGCAGACGAGGGGGACGACGAGGACGAGGACGAGGAGGGCGCCACCGACGAGGACGCCGGCGAGGGCGGGGCGCCCAAGCGCCGGCGGCGACGCAGGCGCCGAGGCGGTCGCGGCCGCGGCCGGGCCGGCGCGGCGATGCAGGGCACCTTCGACCACGGCGAAGAGGGCTACGGACTCTGGCTGGACCCGGCCGTCCAGGACGACCCGGTCTACAAGGAGCATTGGGCGGGCCATCGCGCGGTCGAGGTCACGATCGAGCCCGACCGGATCGTGATCCGCCGCAGCGGCGATCAGGCCGCGGATTCCTGAACCAGGCGCTTGCCCGGTTTCTCGCAGCGGATCCGAGTGAACTCGTAGGCGAGCTTTAGGTCGCACTTCCAGCCGTGGAAGCGCACCTTGCCGGTGATGAAGCCACCCTGCGGATCGGTCGCACAGCGCTCGATCGGCTCGCAGAACCGGTCGTAGGCGTTGCCGGCGACCTTGTTCGCCCGCTTGCAGGTGATGTTCCAGACCTTGACGTAGCCGTACGCGCCCTCGCCCGGTAGGACCCCGCAGACGTCCTGCGCCTTCGATCGCTCGGCGGCCGATCCGGCTGGAACGAGCAACGCCGCCGCGACGAGCGCCACAGCGACCATGGCGATCCTCACTCCCACGCCCGGCAGCCTAGCTGGAGGTCTGCCGCGTCGCGCGCTGGCGCAGCTCGTCGGCGGCTCGGCGGCGACGGCCCCGGTGGCCGCGGCGGTTGACCGGACGGTCCTCCCAGGCCTCGACCGGGACGCGCTGGAGCGTCTGCACCAGATCCTCGAGCGAACGGAGGTCGTTGGCGTCCGCACCGGCGTCGAGAAGCCTGCGCATGCTGGCGTTGCGGACCGCAGTCGACGCGTCCTCGAACAGGAACACGGCCATCTGCGGGTCGAGCCTGGTTTCCTTGCCGGCCGGCACCCCGCCCTCCGCGGCGACCAGCCGCAGCGCCGCGACCAGCCGCAGCCCCTCGTCGCCGGCCTCGGGCACCAGCTGCGCGCGCGGCAGCCGGCCGACGACCGCGAGCCGAAGCTGGTCGCGGCTCGCCGGGTCGAGCGCGCGCAGGCCCTTGCGGGGCCGGAAGCTGACCGGGGTGCCGCGCCGGAACGAGCGCAGCATGTGGACCAGCGGCGTCCAGTGCTCGGGCGGGATCGCGCGCAGCGGGACCAGCAGCACGATCCAGAGCAGGCAGCCGGCGGCGGCAACCACGAGGTCGAGCCACGGGTTCATCTCAGGCAGCAGCTCGACGGCGCCGGCGATGGCAGCCGCAAGCAGCAGTGCGGTCCCGACCTCGCGGTAGGGGAAGCGAAGCGGCTTCGGCCCGAATTGGCCGCGCAGGAACAGGAAGAGGGCCGGCAGGCCGAAGCCGACGATCATCCCCACGGGCGCCGCGTAGACGCCGATCGCACCGGCCAGCGCCCAGGTGACGCCGATGAACAGGAGCGCCGCCGCGATCACGCCCCCGATGAACAACGGCCGCTTGTTGGGGAGGTTGACGTTCTGGTTCACGGTCCGGTAGAGCGCCGGGCCGACGAATCCGAGCGCTGTCAGCGGGATCAGGCCGGCGGCGTCGGCGTAGGCGGCGGGAGCGGCGTCAACCAGCGCCTTGCCGCCGAGCACCATCGCCAGCACCGCGAGGATGCAGACCAGGGTGAAGTAGGCGAGCAGCTGGCCGCCGGCGGTCTGCTTTCCGTACTGCTGCTGGAACGCGTCCCAGACGGCCGACTTGCGCAGTGGGCGCATCCCCATCCGGAACCCCTGCGGCAGGAACGAGACCACGAAACCGAGCCGGGAGGCGAGGGCGTAGACGCCGAGCTCCGAGTGGTCGACGAACCGGGAGAGGATGAACACGTCGGCGTTCTGGATCAGCCAGAACGACATCACGATCGGCGCCCGGTACCGGCCGCGGAGGATGATCTGCTTGATCTCCGAGAGGTCGAAGTTGGGCTCGAAGCTGCCGCGCAGCAGGACCAGGCCGACCACCCCGGCGACGGCCGTGCCGATCAGGGTGCCGAGCATCGCGCCCTCGACCCCTGACCCCGTCGCCAGGAAGGCCGTGAGGACGACGAGCCCCAGCAGCGGCCGCGAGGTGTCGGCGATCAGGAACGCCCCCGGGCGGCGCTCGAGCCAGAGGACGATGTCGGCGATCCTGAACACCAGCAGCGCGCCGGCGAGCAAACCGGCGAGCGCGACCAGGTTCTCGTCCTCGGGGTCGCCGAGAAGGACGTCGGCGACGGGCCGGCGCAGGACGTAGATCAGCGCCGTCGCGATCACGCCGAGGACGATCGCCCAGAGGAGCCCGGCGCCGAGCGTGCGGGGCGGCGAGGCCGAGGCCACCTCGTCGTCGTCGTCATCGTCATCGTCGTCGCCGCCGCCGAAGGTGCGCCGCACGGTGCCCGGCTTGACCAGCAGCGAGGCGATTTGCGTCACCAACCCGGCGAGGAAGAGCAGCAGCGCGAACCGCCCCATCTCCGACGGGCCCAGGAAGGCGGCGACGACCATCACCGAGACCAGCTGCATGACGTTGCCGACCACGAGCGAGACGGCCTGGACGGACGAGTTGCGCATCACGCGCACGCCGAGCACCGCCCCGGACCCGCCCGGGTGGGTGTGCTGCTGCTTTTGCGTCTCCTTGGGCATCAGTTTCGCCGGAGCCGGGTACCCCGGCTTTCGGCTAGACGGCGTCCCAGAGCTTCCAGTTGGAGAAGTCGCGTCCGGTCAGCTCGCGCAGGCGCTCGGCGTCGGCTCGAAGCTTGTCGAGGCTCTCGGCCGGAAGCGCGGCGGCGACGTCGGGGCGCTTGATCGCCCGGCGAAGCGGCAGCCGGTCGTCGAGCACGAGCCAGAAATTGGCGGGCAGCATGCGGCCGCGGCGCGAGCGGCCGAGCTTCTCGAGGCGGACCGCGAGCCGGGTCGCCCGCGTCTTGCGCGCCGTCTGGTGGCGCTCCTGCTCGAAGCGCGGATGGGTGAAGTCGGGGTCGACGCCGACGAACTCGAACACCTGGCGCAGCGTCTCCATCCGCTTGTGGCGAAGCTCGGACTGCTGGAAGACGAGCACCCGCTCCTGCGGATAGTGGGCGAGGAAGCGCTCGAGCTGCATCGCGTACAGCGAGCGGTCGACGTAGGAGGTGTTGGGGTGGCGCAGGGTCTCCGCCAGCGTCCCCTTCTCGCGCCGCTTGGCGTAGTTGTGGACCCAGTGGGCGGCGATCCGCTCGAGCGGGTCGCGGACCATGTAGATCAGCTTCGCGTCGGGGACGACCTCGGCCATCCGCTCCGGCACGCCGGTGTGCTGCGGGTAGGCGGTGTAGTTGGGCGACGCCTCGCCGCGGACCTTGGCGTTGGCGTCGAACTGGCCCTGGTACCAATCCACCCCGCGCGGCCAGTTGCGCTCCTCGATGAAGAAGTTGAGCTCCTTCGGGCGCGACATCGAGACCTCCGGATGGAGGCCGAGGTAGTAGTGAAGGACGCTGGTGCCGCACTTCTGCGCCCCGATGACGATCAGGTTCGGAAGCGCCGCCCGTAGCGCCCGGCACCGCTTGGTCAAGCGATTTAACGGCTGTCGAGGACTCCATCGGAGAGGCCTCAGGGTACAAGGGTGCGGCGCGGCCTCGGGCGCTCGGCGGCGATCAGGTCGAGCCGGCGGCGGACGAACTGCTCGTACGGGATTCCGGCGAGCTCGGCTTGGCGAGACCCGCGCGCCGGCACGTGCTCGATCCCGACCCCGAGCGCGCGCAGATCCGGCAGCGAGGCGAGCGAGTCGGTGATCACGAGCACCCTCTCCGGCCGCTCGGATATCCCGGCGAGCACCGAGCGGACCGCGTCCGGAACGTCGCCGACGACCCCGATCGCGACGATCCAAGTCCGCGGTCGCGGCTGGGTGAGCTGCTGGCGTGTGAGCCGGACCGCGGTCCGCGGCAGGCTGGCGGCGAACTGGCCCCACCGCCGTCGGAAGTCACGCCAACCCGATCGCGTGGTCTGCTTTGCACCGCCACGGTTCAAATCAGGCCATTCGTCGAAGTTCGCCAGCCATTCGGCGGCTTCCGCCGCGCCCCTCGGTGCCTCGAGCCCGGTGAGCCGCCTGGAGATGCCGGCGCGCTCACCCTCCTCGAGCAGCCGCCCGACCAGCGACTCGAGCGCCGGATCGGCCGGCCCGTCGGCGCCAAGGCCGAACCCCTGCGCGCCCGCGTAGCGGGCTCTCGCCGCCTGGTCGTCCGTCTCGCGGTGCATGGGCACGAACAGCGACGGGACCCCGAGCGCGATCAGCTCGTGGTAGGCGTTGTATCCGGCGGCCGCGACCGAGGCGTCGAAGGCGGCGAAGTAGCGGCTCATCGGATAGGTGGCGCGCAGCTCGATCACGCCCTCGGGCACCCGTGCATCGTCGAGCGCGGCGATCGCCGATGAGAGCGCCGCCACCTGGACGTCCTCGCGCCCGGCGAGCGCGCGCAGGCAGCGGGCGGTCGCCTCGCGCACCTCGGCCCCCTGCCCGAGGTTGACGAGCACGTTCGTGCGGCCGGGTTCGAGCCCGAGGGCCGCCTCGGCCTCGGCGCGTGGCAGGAGCTCGTCGCGGTCCAACAGGACGACGGGGCCCACCCGGTGGACGCGGTCTCGCAGGTCGACGGTCGGCCCCCGGTCCTCCGACTCGGCCAGCTCTCCGGGCTCGAAGACGGCGTCGAACGCGCCCGCGCGCCCGAGCGGCACCCGGCTCGAGCCGCGCTTCCAGAGCGCCCGCCGGCACCAGATCGCGGTCGCATCCGCCGGCAGCGCGCCGAGCAGCGCCTCGTAGGGATGGGTGCCGTCGAAGACGATCAGGTCCGGCTCGGTCTCGGCGATCGCCGCCCGCAGGCGGCCCCGCAGCCGGCGCGACCAGCGGTAGTCGTTGCCGGAGCCCGGGGTCGCGTACGAGGGCGCGTACTCGACCGCGAACCCCATCGACTCGACCACCGGCGCGGCGCCGGAGAGCGTGAGGACCAGGGGCTCGACATCGTCCGGGAGCCGGCGAGCGATCGCCATGGACCGGGTCAGGTGCCCGAGCCCGGTCCCGTTCGAGGTCGTGAACAGGACCCTCAAGCTGTAAGGGCCCGCTCGCGCTCATACGAGCGGCGCAGGACCGCGGCGCAGTGGTAGTCCTCGGCCTCCAGCCGGTCGAGCTCCGCCTCGTAGCGGCGGACGATGTCGGCCTGCGACTCGGGGTCGAGGCCCTCGCGCCAGCGCTCGAGGTGGGCGGCGCCGGCGTTCATCTCCGCCTCGAAGAACGCGCGCATCGTCGGCTCGTCGGCGACCCCGAGGAAGCCGAGCAGCTCGGCGTAGGCCGCCTCGCGGTCGCTCCAGACGAGTTCGTCGAGGCTGATCACCGCCAGGCGCTCCCGGTCGGCGGGCTGGAGGCGCCGGACCCCCTCCTCGGCCTGGCGCAGCCGGTCGGCCCAGAAGCGGATCCCGGAGATCACGTCGGTCGGGTGATGGGGCTTCTGGCGCAGCGACACCTTCGAGGAGCCCGAGTCGCGCCCGTCGCGGACCGAGTGGACGAACCGGGCCTCGGGGAAGATCTCGGCCAGCCCGTCGGCGGCGGCGATCGTGAAGCAGCTCATCTCGACCAGCACGGGCTTTCCCGCCTCGTCGGCGAGCGGCTGCAGCAGGTCGAAGAACAGCCGCCGCGAGGCGGCGACGAGGTCGTCGCCGTGGGTGTCCTCGAACCGGCTCACGGACTCCTCGAACCGATCCCGGGGACGATCGTGTGCAGGCCGCGAACGCGACCGCGGCGCCCGATGGCCCGCCAGCGCGCCTTGACGTAAGCGCGGTCGCCCACCCGCACCCGGTGCCACCAGTAGCCGCGCAGCTTGGTCAGGAACGATCCACATCGGTGCGGCCGGTGACCAGGTCGGCGAGGCCGTTCGGGTTGCAGTGAAAGCGGCACTCGATCGGCACCCCGTGGAAGCGCGAATGGCGGTCGAGCAGGTACGAGAGGATGTGGGTGCCGCTGCGGCCGGTCCCGCCGACGAAGACCAGCTTCGCCGGCGTGCTCGCGTGGTGTTCGGTGGCGGACATGACGGTCAGCGATCGTAGACGTAGATGAGCGGCGAAAGCTCGGGGTTCCGGTCGCGGTCGAAGGTACGGCGCAGCAGCGGCGCCGAGCCGGCGCCGGCGGCCTCGAGGCGCTCGAGCGCCGCCTCGTAGCGGGCCTCGATGCGCTCGGCCCGGCGGGCGCTGATGCCGCGGCGCCAGCGCTCGGAGTGCGCCTCCGAGGCGTTCATCCGGTTGTTGAAGAAGCGCCGCGGCGCCTTGGAGACGTGGGCGCCGACGAACCGGAAGAGCGGGCGCAGCGCCACCCGGCTGCGCTCGACCCGCAGCAGCTCGTCGAGGCTCACGGTCAGCAGGCGCCCCGGCTCGATCGCCTCGGCGCCGCGCTCGATCGCCAACATCCGCTCCTCCCACCAGTCGATCCCCTGCTCGCGGGTGCGCGGGCGGACGAGGCCGCGGGTCTGCGAGACACGGGAGGCGGAGGCGTCGCGCCCGTCGCGGACGACGTGGATGAAGCGAGCGTCGGGGAACAGCCGGGTCAGGGTCGGCGCCTGGGCGACCGTGTCGGTGCTCTGCTCGAGGATCCCGATCGCCCCCTTGTCGTCGTCGGCGCGAAACGAGAGGAGCTCGAAGAACAGGGCCCGGCAGGCCTCCTCGGGCTGGTCGCCGAAGGTGCGCTCGAAGCGCTCGGCGGCGGCGTCGAAGCGGGCGCGGTCGACGAACCGGTACATGCCGCGGAACCTGCTGGTCTGAAAGCCGCGCCACCAGAACCCGCGCAACCGCTTCATGAACCGCTCCAGGGTCACCTCGCCGGCGAGCAGGCCCGGAAAGCCGTCCGGGTCGGTGTGGAAGCGGACCTCCACCGGAACCAGTGCCAGCCACTCGTTTCGCGAGAGGAGCTGGGCGAGGATGTGCGTGCCGCTGCGGCCGGTGCCGCCGACGAAGGTCACCGGGGCCACGCCGTCCGAGCGCGGCACCTGCGCGCCGCCGGCGACCGGCGTGCCGGCCTCGGCCGGGGTTCCGAGGTGGCCCATCAGCGCGACTCCTTGCCGCGGCGCTCGAGGGTGAAGTGGTCGACGTACGCGTCGCAGGCGTCGGCCATCAGCTCCGCCCTGGGCTCGGTGGTGAGGGTGGCGGCGACGTCTCCGAGCCAGACCCTGCGCTCGACCCCGAGCGCGTCCTGCAGGCCGGTGGGCTCGGCGGCGCGGACGGCAAGCGTGCGCGTCCCGGAGCGATTGGTCTCGAACGACCCCGCGGGCCAGAAGGCGCCGCGCCCGGCGCCGCTAGGTACATGCCGTCGAGCGACGGCGGCAGGTGCGCGATGGGTTCGCCCTCATACAGCACGGTCAGCGGCACCTGTGAGTGGTACTGCAGCGAGACCCGGTACGACCCCGACGCTGGGAGGCTGAGGTCGGCGGAGGCCGTCCCCGGCGCCTCGAAGGCGCGCTCCTGGCCGCCGGCCGCATCGTCCGACAGCGGCGGCAGGTTCCAGTCGTCGTAGCGGACCACCACCGGGTCGTCGAGGATCACCGCGGTACCGTCGCGCTTGCTGAGCCGCTCGCCCTCGGCCGAGTTGCAGTCGAGGGTGGCGCCGGGGTCTCCGTCCTCGTCGAGCACCCGGCTTCGCGGTCCCTCGCCGTCGCGCTTCCAGAGCACGTAGCCGGCCGCCTCGGAGATCGGCTCGAAGTTCGGCGGCGAGGTGGACTGGTAGGCGGCGTCGGTCGTGATCGCGTACTGGAACTGGTCGAGCTTCGCCGGCTCGAGGGTGTCGAAGTCGGCGGCCTCTCCCTGCTGCCACACCTTCTGGGGGCGCGCGTCGATGTCCTCCGGCACGTAGCCGGCGGGGGCGCGCATGAGCGTCCCGCGCAGGTAATAGGCGAGAAGCGGTCGACGCCGAGGAAGGCCACCGAGCGGCCGTCGATCTCCTCGGCGAGCCGCTCCAGCCCCGCCTCGCGATTGTCGTAGCCGACCGGCGCGGCGCGCAGGGCGAGCAGCGTCGAGGCCAGGGCGGCGAGCCCGACGGCGGCGCCGGCCGCGTAGCGCAGCGGCGGCAGCGGGCCGTCGGGGCTGGCGAGCGCCCGCAGGGAGACGAGCAGGATCAGCGGCGCGATCACGACCAGCGCCTTCGCCTGAACGTGGATCTCGGCGACCGCGCGGGCGCCGAGGTAGACGATCAGGCCGGCGGCGAGCATCGCCAGGATCGCGAACTGCCGGCGGAGGACAAGCTCCCCGGCTCCGTAGGCGAGCGCCAGCGCCCCGATCGCGACCGCGAGCAGCGCGCCGGAGACCTCGCCGCGCACGATCCGGAAGTCGCCCTGGGGCCAGATCCCGAACGCCTCACCCCCGAACACGGGCGAGGAAAGCCGCCCGGCGGACTGCTGGACCTCACCGATCTTGTCGACGAACGAGCTCGCCGGCCCGATCGCGACCACCACGACCCCGATCGCGACCAGGACGGCGACGACGGTGAGCGCGCGGTGGCGGGCGACCGCGTCGGCCACCCGCCGGTAGTCGATCGGGTCGCGGCCGGCGACCGCCTCGGCGAGCAGCCAGATGGGCAACGCGATCGCGAACCACGCGAGGCCCGGGATGCTGAAGGTGAAGACGCTCGCCGCGGCGAGGACGAGGATGACGACGAACACGGCTCGTCCCGGAGGGCGGTCGGGTCGCTCGGCCGCGCGCCCGGACAGCGAGCCGATCGCGATCGCGAAGGCGAGCACCAGCAGCGCCATCGTCGTCTCCTTGAACGCGCTCTGGGCGAGGAACGAGGCGGCGAGGTAGGGCAGCGCCGCCAGCGACGCGACCGCGATCCGGCGAACGACGGGAAGCTCGCCCAGCGCCCCCAGCGCCGTCAGCGCGGTGAGGACCGGGATCGCGAGCAGGAGGCCGTTGAACGAGTCCACCAGCGAGCTGCCGGTGACCGTCGCGGCAATCGCCGCCACCGCCTGCGGGCCGATGGGATAGCCGAACCGGACCGCGCTCGGCTCGGGCCCGAAGCCGTGCTGGAGCCAATCGGCCCAGTAGAGCTGGGCGGCGTGGTCGTTGGTGTAGATGCCCTGGCCGAGGACGCCGATGCGGTCGTTGAGCAGGAACGGCAGCGAGGCGAGGGCGACGACGATCAGCGCCGCAGCCAGCCCCGCCGGCCACTCGGGCGCGCCCTCCGTCCGGCGGTGGCGCGCAACCACCAGCGCCGCCGCGAGCGCCAGGACACCGAGGACGATCGCCGCGGTCGTGGCGCGGCCCGGGAGCCGGATCAGGAACGGGCTGAGGACGATCAGGGCCGAGAGGCCGGTGGCGCCCGAGAGCCATGCCGGCCGCGGCCAACCGCCGAGGGCGAGGATGGCGCGTCCGATCACCAGCGAGGCGAGGACGATCAGCGCTGTGTTGGCGTAGATGGCGAGCATGGGGCTACGGCTGGTTGGCGGTCGTGTCGATGGCGACGGAGTCGCCGTCGAGCTCCGCCGGAGTCAGGTCGGGCAGGTCGCCGCAGGCTGCCGGATCCGGCGGCCCGTCGAGCTCGAAGACGCTCACCGGGCCCTCACGGAGGATCTGGCGCGACGCCGAGTCGCGTCGGGTCCAGAGGCCCTCCTTGGTGTCGGTGAGCGACGCCGGCGGATCGTACGGGTCGTACATGGTGACCACGTAGCGGTAGCCGCCGTCGGCCAGCGCGGCCCGCCACTCGGCGCAGGTCGGAATCCGCAGGTAGGCGCCGTCGGGTCCCTCCTTGCCCAGCCACTGGACCTCGTTCGAAAGGTCGACGCCGTAGAACGGATATTGGTTGAAGACGCCGCGGATGCCGGCGATCGCGATCTTCGAGTCGTGGATGTCCCGGGCCCAGCGCGCGGCCTCCGGGATGCCGACGAGCGTGCCCAGTGAGTCGTAGCGGCGCTCGAGGTAGTGGCGCTGCTCCCACCAGCCGGCGGCGAGCGCCCCCAGCGCGACCAGGCAGACGAGTCCGATCGCGTAGCGGCGGGGCGCCGCGGCGTCCAGGCGCCCCGAGCCGCGAAGCCAGGCGACCAGCCCCCAGACGGCGAGCACCCCGACGCCCGCGGCGACGGCGCCCTTGACGTGGCCCTGGTCCCATTGCACCAGCGAGGCGATCGTGGCCACCGTCAGAACGGCGAGGCCCGCGAGCGTGATCAGCCGTGAGCGCTCGGTCGCCCGCGCGGCCGGCAGGGTCGGAAGCAGGGCGAGGCCGATCGCCGCCGCCGGCGCGATGTAGCGCACGTTCCACTCGAAGGCGATCGGCTGCCCGGGCTCGCCGGCGGCCGTCAGCGGCGTGAACACGTAGGCGACCGCGGTGAAGAGGACGACGGCGCCGAGCGCGCGGACAACCGGCTCGGACCCGCGCCACAGCGCCCAGATCCCGGCGCCGAGGAACCCGGCGATCACCAGCGGCCAGAGGAACCCGAACGAGTCGTGGAGGCCGGGGAAGAACCAGTCTTGCCAGACGTCCCAGTCGGTCAGGTAGTGCGCGACCGAGAACGGCTCGCGCAGCTCGAAGTCGCGCGCCGGAGTCGGCAGGTGAAGCGGGCCCCACGAGGTGAACGGGATCGGGTTGCCGATGGCGATCAGGTTGCGCAGGTACCAGTAGCCGCCCGCGAGCAGCGCCGGGACGCCGAACCAGAGCGCGGCCCGGATGCGCTCGCCGGATCGGGCGATGACGACGATGCCGATGAACAGGGCCCCGACGGGCGCCAGGAAGCTGAGCTTGATTCCGGCCGCCACCCCCGCCCCCAGCCCGGCGATCGCGAGCGCGGCCGGCCGGCGGTCGCGCGCCGCCGCGGCGTTGACCAGGATCGCGACCGCGGCGAGCAGGAAGGCGACGCCGGTGATGTCGTTGAGCGCCTCGCCCGCCTGAAACTCGACCAGCTGCTGGGAGCCCAGCGCAGTGGCGCCGCCGATCAGCGACAGCGGGCCGACTCCGTAGGGGCGGCCGATCGAGTAGGCGGCGACCAAGCCGAGCGCCAGCCAGCCGAGGTTGATCAGCGGCGAGAGGATGTCGCGGCCGAAGGCGAGGATCCCCACGGCATGGACCACCTCGGAGTTGGCGGGGTAATACGAGGCGTAGAAGATCGGGTCGAAGTGGAAGATCGTCCCGAGGTGACCCGTCTGGACGAACTTCGCCGCCAGCGGCATGTGGTACCAGAGGGTGTCGGCGCGGTCCATGCCACCGGCGAGGCTGGCGAGGGTGGGCACCATCCAGGCGGCGGCGACCGCGGCGCAGACGATCGCCGCGCAGATCCACCCGAGCCGGGCGGCGTGCGGCGCCGGCGGCGCGGGCCCGGGTCCGGCGCCCGACCCGGCGGCAGACGAGCTCCGCGATCGCCCCCACCGCGAGCGCGCCGACGATCATCGGCGCGTCCTCGAACAGCCCGACCGTGCCCAGCAGCTCCGACAGCCACAGCAGGCCCACCGTGGCCAGGACCGCCTCGGCCACCCGGGCCGGCGCGCCGGTCCAGCCGCCGAGCAGCGCCGACCTGATCCGCCACGCCGCCCAGGCGAGCGGCGCGACGATGACGAGGAGCTCGAGGACGCCGGCGAGGTAGGAGCCGGCCGAGAGGGTCACGCCCCCTCCTGGATGGGCGGTTAGCGCAAGCCCTTGACCACGAACGAGGCCTCGCCCGCCGAGGCGTCGACCATTCCCAGCTTGCGCGCCTCGCGCTCGGCCGCGTCGGCGCCCGCGAGGTCCTCGGCACGCTGGCGCAGCTTGGCGTTCTGCTCGCGCAGCGAGGTCAGGTGCGCCGCCTCGGACTTCGACCCGCGCCAGGCGTCGAAGAAGTTGATCGACGGGCCGATGTATGAGGCGAGGACGAGGAAGAGCACGATCACCAGCGCGACCCGCCCGATGCGGTCCCACTGGATCCGGCTCGCCGGGCGTCCGCGGCGCCGCGTCCTCGGCGCCGGTCGCATCCGGTAGCCGCGGGCGGCCTGGGCGCGTGCGCTCATGCCTCATCGCTTCGGCACAGGTCGGCAGTTACCTGCCTCTGAAAGCCCTCACGCCCGGATAGCTTGCGGCCTCCCCGAGCTCCTCCTCGATCCGCAGCAGTTGGTTGTACTTCGCCGTCCGGTCAGAGCGCGACGGGGCGCCGGTCTTGATCTGGCCGGCGCCGGTGGCGACCGCGAGGTCGGCGATCGTCGTGTCCTCGGTCTCGCCGGAGCGGTGCGAGATCACCGCCGAGTAGCCCGCCTCGCGGGCGATCGCGATCGCCTCGAGGGTCTCGGTCAGGGTCCCGATCTGGTTCACCTTGACCAGGATCGAGTTGCCGACCCCCGCCTCGATCCCGCGCCGCAGGCGCTCGGGATTGGTGACGAAGAGGTCGTCGCCGACGAGCTGGCAGCGATCGCCGAGCCGCTCGGTGAGCTGCTTCCAGCCGTCCCAGTCCTCCTCGTCCATCCCGTCCTCGATCGAGACGATCGGGATACCGCTCGACGGCCCCGGCCCAGTAGCCGGCGAGCTCGTCGGGCGAGAGCGCGCGGCCCTCGTGCTCGAGCACGTAGGCGCCGTCGCGTCGCGAACGATCTCGCTGGTCGCCGGGTCGAGGGCGATGAAGACGTCCTCGCCAGGCTCGTAGCCCGCCGCCTCGATCGCCGGCGACGAGCACCCCCAGCGCGGCCTCGTTCGACTCCAGATCGGGCGCGAAGCCGCCCTCGTCGCCGACCGTGGTCCCGAGGCCCTGCGCCGGCAGAGTCGCTGCTTCAGCGCGTGGAAGACCTCGGTGCCCATCCGCAGCGCCTCCGAGAAGCGTGGGGGCGCCGGCGGGGACGACCATGAACTCCTGGAAGTCGACCGAGTTGTCGGCGTGGGCGCCGCCGTTTAGGACGTTCATCATCGGCACCGGCAGCACCGTCGCCTGCTCCCGCGTGGCAGCCGTAGAGCTCGGCGAGGTAGATGTACGAGCGGCACGCCGGCCTCGGCAGCCGACGCCCGCGCGGTCGCGAGCGAGACGCCGAGGATCGCGTTGGCGCCGAGGCGGGACTTGTTCGGGGTCCCGTCGAGCTCGCACAGGGTCTCGTCGATCGCCACCTGGTCGGTCGCCCGAGCGCCGGCGAGCGCCTTGGCGATGTCGCCGTTGACGTTCTCGACCGCCTTGGCGACGCCCTTTCCGCCCCACTCAGGGCCGCCGTCGCGAAGCTCGGTCGCCTCGAACTCGCCGGTCGAGGCGCCGGACGGCACCGCGGCCCGCCCGAAGGCGCCGGACCCGAGGCGCACGTCGACCTCGACCGTCGGATTGCCCCGCGAGTCGAGGATCTGGCGGGCGTGAATGTGCTCGATCGCGCCCATTTCGCGGAGCGGGAGGCTCAGCGTCCGCCTGACCGCTCGAGCTGCCGAGGCGTCGCGCGAACCGGAAGTACCGCCATGCGAACCGCGGTCGGCGTCACAGCCGCGAGCGGCTGCGCGAACCGCCAGCTCGGGATCGACCGCCGACCAACCGAGCGACGCGCACGATCTCGAGCAAAGCCTCCCCGACCGCCGCCTCGGCCTCGTCCCGCCTCGCCCGGTCGGCGGGCCGCCACCCTCCGGGTCGGCCGCGCGCAGCAGCTTGCGCGCGTACAGCAGGCCGGGCAGGTTCTCGGGCACGTCCTCGAAGTCCCTCCGCGGCCCTCGACGTCGCGCTTGATCCGGTCCCAGTTGGCAGCACCTCGCCGGCCGTCTCGGCCTCGGCCTCGCCGAAGACGTGCGGATGGCGGCGGATCAGCTTCTCGGTGATCGTCTCGGCGACCGCGGCGAGGTCGCCGGCGCCTCGCTCCTCGAGCAGCAGCGCCAGGAAGTGGACCTGGAAGAGGACGTCGCCGAGCTCGTCGAGCAGCTTCGCGTCGTCGCCGCGGGCGGCTGCGTCGGCGAGCTCGTAGGCCTCCTCGACGGTGTGAGGGACGATCGAGCGCTCGTCCTGCTCGCGGTCCCATGGGCACTCGCGCCGCAGGCGGCGAGTGATCTCGTCGAGGCGCGCTAGCGCATCCGCCCGGCCGCCGCGGCTCGGGCCGCGCTCGCGGTGGCGCAGGGCGCCGGGCGGCGGCGCGGTGCCGCGGCGGCGCGGCGCCGGGGCGGCGCCGGCGGGACTCCGGGGGCGGGTCGCCGCCCGGGCGGCGCCGGGACGGCGCAGGTCCCGGCACGAGCGGCGTGGCGGCTGCGGGGCGTCGCCGGAGCACCGCGTGGCGCGGGGTTCCGGGCTGGATCACCGGACGCGAGGGCACCGGGGTCGGGCGACCGCTGCTGCTCCGCGACCTCCTCGGTGCACGTGCTCGGCGACCGGCTCGGCGTTGGCGCAGCGATCGACCTGGTAGCCGTCGGCGCACCAGGTCCGCGCGCGCCACTTGGCGTTGAAGTCCTCCTGGAAGCTCTGTGGCGATCTGCTGCTGCTTCGCGGCGGCAGCGTCTGCCGGATGTCCTGGCTGGCGTCCTCGAGTGGGGTGTCGCCGCCGGGTGATCTTTTCGACCTGGATCACGTAGAAGCCGGCGTTGGTGTTGAACGGGCCCACGAGCTCGCCCTCGGGGGCGGAGAAGATCTGCTCGTCGAGCGCCGGCTCGCTCTGGCCCGCGACGACCCGCTGGCGCAGCCCGCCCGTCGACTTCGTCGCCTCGTCGATCGAGTACTTCTTGGTCACCTGCTCCCAGCCCTTGGGGAGTCGTCCTGCTGCAGATCGGTGAGCGCCTTCTGCGCGTCGGCCTCGGTCTTGGTCAGCACGACCCGGGTGTCTCGGGTCTCCGGGTGTCTCGAACTGGCTCTCGTTCGCCTCGTAGTACTCCTGGATCTCATCATCGGTGACCGTCCGGCTCGCGCTCGGCAGCACGGCCTCCTGGATCCGCTGCGAGATCAGCTGCAGCTTGACCCGGTCGCGCGCCTCTTCGGCGTGAACCCGGACTGCTTGAGGAACTTGTCGAACGCCTTCTGGGAGCCGAACTCCTGATCGATCAGTTCTGGAGCTCTTCGTCGATCTCGCGCTCCGAGACCTCGATCCCGCGGTCAGAGGCCTCGCCCAGCACCCAGCGGCTGAGGATCAGGTCCGAGAGCGCCGAGTCCTTCAGCTGCTCGTACTGGGGGTCGTCTGCGGGCGGGATCTGGTTGATCCCGTTGCGTGCCGCGGTCTGTTCCAGCCCGCGGTCGAAGGCCTCCTTGGTGATCGTCCCGTCGGGCGCCTCCTCGATCACGGCGACCTCGTCGCCGCTCGGCTCCGGGTGACCGATGCCCTGGGCGGCGGCGACGGCGGCGAACAGGCCGACCAGGAGGACACCGAAGATGATCAGGCCGAGGCGGCGGTGGCGGCCGATCCGCTCGGCCGCCAGCGCGGCGGCGCTCGGCCCCTTCTTCTTCCCCTGCGAGGCGGGGTTTCCCTTGGCTCCCGGAGTCACGGAGCGGGCAGCATACCCACCTGCTCCTTATCGGCAGGTAAGGGCGCGAGAGCTGCGGCGAGCGCCTCGGCGAGCGCGAGCACCCCGGCGAGGCGCTCGGCCGGGTCGTCGCCGAGTCGCAGGGACAGGGTTCGGTGGCGCAGCTCGTAGATCGCCTCCGGGATCCGCTCGCGGATCCCGGCGACCGTCGTCGCGTCGAGCTCGAGCGGGGTGATCGACAGCCGCCCGCCCCGGATCTCGGCGGTCTGGGCTCCCGCGCGGCCGAGCTCGATCCGGGCGCGCTGGAGCGCGAGCAGGTTCGACACCGGCTCGGGCACCGCCCCGAAGCGGTCGCGCAGCTCGTCGCGAAGCGCGCGCAGCTCGCCGGCCGAGCGGGCGCCGGCGATGCGCCGGTGGACGTCGATCTTCGCGGCCTCGAAGGGGATGTAGTCCGCCGGCAGATAGGCATCGACGTCGACGTCCAGGCGCACCGGCGCCTCGCTCGCCGGCGCCGTCGCCCGCGGCGCGCAGCGCCTCGACCGCCTCGTCGAGCATCGCCACGTAGAGCTCGAACCCGACCGCGGCGACGTGTCCGGACTGCTCGTCCCCGAGCAGGTCGCCGGCGCCGCGCAGCTCGAGGTCGCGCATCGCGATCGCGAACCCCGAGCCGAGCTCGGTGTAGTCCGACAGCGTCGCCAGCCGGGCGCCGGCGTCGGGCGAAAGCCCCTGCTCGGACGGATAGAGCATGTAGGCGAAGGCACGCTCGCGCGAGCGCCCGACCCGTCCGCGGATCTGGTAAGCCTGCGCGAGCCCGAGCTGGTCGGCGCGCTCGACGATCAGCGTGTTGGCCTGTGGGATGTCGAGCCCCGACTCGATGATCGTCGTCGCCACCAGCAGTCGGCGTCGCCGCGAAGGAACGTCAGCATCGTCGACTCGAGCTCGCGCTCGTCCATCTGGCCGTGCGCCTCGACGAAGCGCACGGCCGGCACGAGCGCCCGCAGGCGCTCGGCGATGTCGTGCAGCGTCTCGATCCGGTTGTGGAGGAAGAACACCTGGCCGCCCCGGCGGCCTCGCGCTCGATCGCCCGCCGACCAGCTCCTCGTCATAGGGACCGACGTAGGTGCGCACCGGCCGCCGCCCCTCCGGCGGCGTCTCGATCACCGAGATGTCGCGGAGCCCGGCCAGCCTCATCTGCAGCGTGCGCGGGATCGGCGTCGCCGACATCGACAGCACGTCGACCCTCAGCTTCAGCTGGCGCAGCAGCTCCTTCTGCTTGACCCCGAAGCGCTGCTCCTCGTCGACGATCACGACAGGCCGAGGTCCTTGGCGCGGACGTCGCGCGAGAGCAGCCGGTGGGTGCCGATCAGGATGTCGAGCGAGCCGTCGGCGAAGCGGGCGAGCGCCGTCCCGGACCTCCGCCGGCCTGCGCAGGCGCGAGACCATCTCGATCTCGAGCGGGAACTCCGCAGCCGCTCGCGGAAAGTGCCGAGGTGCTGCTGGGCGAGGATCGTCGTCGGCACCAGCATCATCACCTGCTTGGAGTCGGTCGAGCGCCTTCTGGGCGGCGCGCATCGCGACCTCGGTCTTGCCGTAGCCGACGTCGCCGCAGATCAGCCGGTCCATCGGCCGCTCGGACTCCATGTCGGCCTTGACCGCCTCGATCGCCTCGAGCTGGTCGGCGGTCTCGCGGTAGGGGAACGACCGCTCGAGCGCGAGCTGCCACTCGCCGTCGGGTTCGAACGCGTGACCGCGGCGTGCCTGGCGCTCGGCGTAGAGGTTGAGCAGCTCGCCGGCCAGCTCGCGAGCGGCGCGGCGCGCCCGCGACTTGACCGCGTCCCAGCGCTTGCCGCCGAGCTTCGACAGCTGCGGCGCCTCGCCGCCGGTGCCGACGTAGCGGGTGATCTTCGCCAGCTGCTCGGCGGGCACCAAGACGCGGTCGCCGCCGCGGTACTCGAGCTCGAGGTAGTCGCGAGTGATCCCGGCGACCGTGCGGGTCTCGAAGCCGGCGAAGCGGGCGACGCCGTGGTCCTCGTGGACGACGTGGTCGCCGACCCGCAGGTCGGCGAAGGTCGCCAGCCGCCCGCGCGCCGGGGCCGGGGCGGCCGCGCGGCGCCGGTGGACCAGGCGCCGGAACGGGATCACCTCGAGCCGCAGCGTCCGGCGAGACGAAGCCGTCGTCGAGCGGCGCCTCGGCAGGAAGAGCGCCGGCTCGTCGCCCGGCGCGGGCAGTCGAGAAAGCGCGGGTCGACGCGGTCGAGCTTGTACTGGGCGCGCTCGGCCTCGCCGAGCCGCTCGAACGCGACCACGACCCGGTAGCCGGAGCGAAGCTCGCTCTCCAGCTCAGACTCGGCCTCGGCGAGGCTGCGCGCCGCCGAGACCGGCGTCTGGGCGCGGAAGGCGTCGCCCGCCGCGTCGTCGCCACCCGCGCCGGTGAACGACAGCATCGCCCGCTCGCGCAGCGGCTCGCAGACCTCGACGTAGAGGTGGCGCGACGTCCTCGTCGCGCATCGCCGTGGTCACGTCCTCCCAGTGGTCGCGAGCGCCGGCTCGATCTCCTCGGCGGCGGCGACGACGACCGCGGTCTCGGTCCCGATCAGGTCGAGGGGCGCGCGGAACGAGTCGACCGGCAACAGCTCGGCGACGTCGGGGCGCTCCTCCTCGTCGGCGGCGACCTCGGCGAGCTCGCGGTGTTCGAGCTCGATCTCGGCGGCCGGATCGAGCTCGATCCGCTCGGCCTCGCCGAGCGAGCGCTGGGTGAAGGTCGAGAAGTACCGAATCGACTCGATCTCGTCGCCGAACAGCTCGAGCCGCGCCGCGCGCTCCTCGGTCGAGCCGAAGACGTCGAGGATGCCGCCGCGGACGGCGAACTGCCCGCGGTCGTCGACCTGCTCGACCCGCTCGTAGCCCGCCTCGACGAGCAGCTCGGCGACGTCGCCGAGGTCGATCTCCTCGCCGCGGTGGAGGGCGAAGCCCGCGGGGCGCAGCGACGCGTCGGGCACCGCCTCGGCGAGCGCGACCGCGCTGGCGACGACCACCGGGGCCTCCGCCGCATCGGCGGCGGTGAGCGCGTCGAGCGCGGCGATCCGCAGCCCGACGAGGTGTGGCGGCGGCGCCAGGTGGGACTCGTAGCCGGTGCCGCGCGACGGGTAGAAGCGCACGCGCCGCGGGGCCAGGTAGGCGCCGAGGCCCGGGCGAGGTCGCGGGCGCCGATGTCGTCGGGAGCGACGACCAGCGCGGGCCTGCCGGCCAGCGCCTCGTCGCTTTCGACCAGCGACGCGAGCAGATATGGCCGGATCGCCGCCGAAGCGCGCACGTCGACCGCCTCGCCGGACCGAATCGAGGTCGCGAAGTCTGAGAAGCGCTCGTCATCGAGCGCTATGTCGAGCAGTGCGTTTAGCAGTCGACGCTCAAGGCTAGCCCGTGCGGCTACGCTCCCCGGCCTGATGCGAGCCATCGGTGAGCACGCCTCGAGGATCATCATCGGGCTGTTCATCGCCCTCGCGCTGGTGGTCGCACTCCAACACGACCGCGGCGCCGAAGCCACCACCCTGGCGCTGATCGGGACGACCCTTGCCCTGATGATCGGCGAGGTATACGCGCACGTCGTCGAGGCCGAGATCACCTCCGGGCGGCGTCCGGGCCGGGGCGAGATCGCGCACGGGATCGCCGAGCAGTCCTACATCGCGCTGGGAGCCGCGCCGCCGATCGTGCTCTTCGCTCTGGCCTGGGCCGGCGCGATCGAGGAATCGACCGCGCTCGACGTGAGCGTATGGGGCGGGGTCGGCGTGTTGGCCTGGCTCGGGTTCATCGCCGGTCTGGCGACCGGGAGAACGAAACGGAGCGCGATCCTCCACGCCGGCGCCCTGGCGCTCTTTGGCGCGATCATCATCGTGATCAAGGTCCTGCAGCACCACTAGTCCCGGTGCGGCAGCCCCGGCCCGCTGCGCTGCCACTCGACCTGACCCTCCCCCTCGACCCGTGAGCGACCCTCGACACCGTCCCACTCGTGGAGCATCCGCTTGATCCGCCCCACCGCCTCCGGCGGGTTCTCGGCCACCTGGGCCGCGAGCTGCAGGGCCGCGTCCTCGGTCGCCTGGGACGGTGCCACCTTGTGGACGAGGCCCCAGCGGAGCGCCTCGTCGGCGTCGACCTCCTTCGAGGTCAGCAGCAGGTACTTGGCGACCGAGAGCCCGCAGAGCGTGACCAGCCGCGCCGGGCCGACCGGCACGCCGAGTGCCGCGCCGGGAAACCGCAGGCGCAGGTTCGAGCCGCCGACGCGCAGGTCGCAGGCGACCGCGATCTCCGCCCCGCCGCCCACGCAGGCGCCGTGGCAGGCGGCGATCGGTCGGCTGCGGAAACCCGATGAGCGCGTCGTAGAGATCGGCGAACAGCTGCATCCGGTGCATCGCCCCGCCGCGTCGAGGTCCTCGCGGACGTCGGCGCCCGCCGAGAGGCCCATGTGGTCCGTGGAGGAGACCACCAGCACCCGCACGGCATCGTCGTCGCGCGCGGCGGCGACGTGCGCGAGCAGCTCCTCGAGCATCGCGGTGTTGATCGCGTTGCGGGCGTCGGGGCGGTCGAGCTGCAGCAGCGCGACACCGTCCTCCCCGACCTCGTAGGTCGTAAGGCTCAATCGCTCACCTCGCCGATCGGGTCGGCCTCCTCCTCGGCGATCCGCTCGACCAGGCGCTCGGCCTCGTCGGCGGCTCGCGAGATCAGCTCGGCGACCTCGTCGTCCGACTCGGCGAAGCGTCCGAGCACGTAGGCGGAGACGATCTCCGGATCGGTCGAGTCCGGCCGGCCGACGCCGATGCGCAGGCGCCAGAAGTCGCTGCCGCCGAGCCCGTCGCGCAGGCTCTTGAGGCCGTTGTGGCCGGCGACGCCGCCTCCGAGCTTGGCGCGGATCTCGCCGAACGGAAGGTCGATCTCGTCGTGGATCGCGATCAGCTCCTCGAGCGGCACCCGGAGCTGCCCCGCGGGCGGGCCCGACCGAGTCCCGGACTCGTTCATGTAGGTCTGTGGCAGCAGCAGCGCGACGCGCGGGCCGCCGGCCCGGATCCTCCCCTCGGTGATCAGGCCGCCGTACTTTCCTTGGCCCTCGGCAGGTCCCAGCGCCGCGCGAGTTCCGCGAGCGACCTCGAAGCCGGCGTTGTGCCGGGTGCGCGCGTACCGGTCCCCGGGGTTGCCGAGGCCGACGATCAAGACGGGATCGCTCGCGACCTCGCCGTCACCACCGCGACGGCGAAACCAGGACAGGGCTACCCCTCGTCGGAGCCGCCGGAGTCCTCGCCGCCGGCCTCCCGCCTCGCCCTCGGCCTCGGCGGCCTCCTCGCCCTCGGGCACCTCGCCCTCCTCGCCGATCAGCTCGGCCTCCTCCTCGACCTCGGCTCGGCTCCTCCTCGATCTTCGGCGGGTTGAGGGTCGCGATCGTGATCTCCTCGGGGTCCTGTCCTCGCCATGAACTTGACGCCCTCGGGCGCGACCACCGCGTCAGCTGGATGGTGTCGCCGATCACCATCTCGGAGACGTCCACCGGGATGCTCTCGGGAATCGCCGTCGGCAGCGCCTCGATCGTGATCTCGCGGGTGACGTGCTCGAGCATGCCGCCCTCCTTGACCCCGGGCGCCTCCTCGACGCCCACCAGCTCGATCGCGACGTCGGCCTCGATCTCGACGTCGAGCTTCACCTCCTGGAGTCGAGGTGAACGAGGTCGCCGCGCACCGGATGGCGCTGTTCCTCCTTGATCACGACCGGAACGCTGCCGGCGCCCTCGATCTCGAGGTCGATCAGGGCTCCGCCGTGAACGAGGATGTTGCGCACCTCGCGCTGGTCGACCTGAAACGGCCGCGCCTCCGAGCCGCCGCCGTAGACGACCCCCGGGACGAGTCCGGAGCGGCGCAGCCTGCGGCTCTCACGCGAGCCGAACTCGGTGCGAGGTTGGGCCTTGAGCGTTGCGCGGTCGGCGGCCATTGCGGCGGTTGAGGATAGAGAACGGGCGTTGAATCAGCCGGCGCGGAGCCGCCGACTGAAGAACTCGAGCGCCTTGCGGGTCTTGGTCTGCTGCTCGCCCGAGAGATCCACTCCGCTCTCGATCAGGAACGCCGGGTCTCGGCGGTCGAGATCGAGTTCCGGGGAGCGGCTCGACGAGCTCGTCGTCCGATAGCGGCGGGGCGGTGTCACACGTCGAGGCCATATGGTGCCTGAATAGCACCGATCGAAAGGAGTTTCAGGTGGCGGAGGAAATCGGCCCGGTGGAGTACCTGATCGTCGCCTTTCCGGGCAACCGGTTCCGCGGCGAGATCGCCCCGGCGCTCACCGACCTCGTGGACGCGGGAACCATCCGCATCATCGACATCGCCTTCGTCGCCAAGGACGAAAACGGCGAGGTCGCGGCCTTCGAGCTCACCGAGCTCGATCCCGACGTCCGTGAGGGGCTCGAGAACCTCGGCGTCGAGGTCACCGGGCTGTTCAACGAGGAAGACCTCGTGGCCGCGGCGGAGGAGCTCGAGCCGAACTACTCGGCGGCGCTGCTGGTCTGGGAGGACGTCTGGGCGAAGAAGGTCGCGCAGGCGATGCGGGATGCTGGCGGCGAGCTGTTGGACTTCGGGCGCCTCCCGCACGAGGTCGTCCAGGCGGCGCGCGACCACGCGCTCGCGAACGCATAGCGAAAGGGGAATCAAATGCCAATGGTGCGAAGAGGACCTGGCCTCATCGGTACGGCGGCTCGGGCCGGAGTCGCGATGGGCGTCGCCGGACGAGTGCAGCATCGCCAGCAGCAGAAGTGGGCGGCGCAGGAGGACGAGCAGTACGCGCAGCAGGCGCCCCCTCCGCAGGCAGCGGCGCCAGCTGCACCCGATTACGCCGCCGAGCTCGAACAGCTCGCCCAGTTGCGCGACCAGGGCGTGATCACGGCCGAGGACTTCGAGGCCAAGAAGAAGCAGCTGCTCGGGATCTGACCCCCGAGCGCCATCCGAGGGAGGAGGCGGGGTGAACGACGAGACCCCGCCCGCGGACGAGGAGCGCAGGCGTCGCAGATTCGGCGTCTTCGCGCTGATCATCCTCGCCTCGGTGATCGGCTTCCTCTCGGTGTTCGCGCTCTGGACCAAGCGCCAGGTGCTCGAGACCGACACCTGGACCGAGACCTCCAGCGAGCTGCTCGAGAACCGGGACATCCAGGAGCAGGTGGCGGGCTTCCTCGTCACCCAGCTGTACGCGAACGTCGACGTCGAAGCGCAGATCGCGCAGGCGCTTCCGCCGCGGCTGGCGCCGCTGGCCGGGCCGGCATCCGGCGCGCTGCGCCAGCTCGCCGACCGCGTCGCGCTCGAGGCGCTCTCCCAGCCCAGGGTCCAGGCGCTGTGGGAGGACGCCAACCGAGCCGCCCACGAGCAGCTGCTGGCGGTGGTCGACGACGACAGCGACGCGGTCTCGACCGTGGGCGACGCGGTCGTCCTCGACCTGACCACGATCCTCGGCCAGGTCGCCGACCAGGTCGGCCTGCCCAGTGCCGTGATCTCCAAGCTCCCGCCCGGCGCCGGGCAGATCGAGATCCTCCGGGCGGATCAGCTCGAGGCGGCGCAGGACGGCGTCCACCTGCTCCGGACCGCGGCCTGGGTGCTGACCGCCCTGTGCCTGGCCATGTTCGCCCTGGCGGTCTACCTGGCGGCCGGCTGGAGGCGCGAGGCCCTGCGCTCGGTGGGGATCGCGTTCTTCGCCATCGGCGCGCTGGTCCTGTTCGTTCACGGCCTGGCGGGCAACGCGCTGACCGACGCGCTGACCACGACCGCGACGGTCGAGCCGGCCGTCGACGCCACTTGGACGATCGGCACCTCGCTGCTGACCGAGACCGGCCAGGCGCTCATCGCCTACGGGATCGTGATCATCCTCGCCGCCTGGCTCGCCGGCCCGTCGCGCCTGGCGACCTCGATCCGGTCGGGGATCACGCCCTACCTGCGCCAGCCACGGTTCGCCTACGGCGGGCTGGCGGTCCTGCTGGCGCTGATCTTCTGGTGGGGCCCGACCCAGGCGACCCAGCGGCTCGTGCCCTCGCTGCTGCTGATCCTGTTCGCCGTGATCGGGGTCGAGGCGCTGCGTCGCCAGGTGATTCGCGAGTTTCCCGACCGGGTCTCCACCTGGTCGTCGGAGGGGCTCGCCCAGGGCATGGCCGCTCGCATGCGCGAGGCGCGCGAGCGCAGGGTGACGAGGGGCGGCGGAGCCGCGCCGCCGGCCGAGGACGAGCGGGTCGCGAGCCTCGAGCGGCTGGCGGGGCTGCGCGATTCCGGCGTCCTGTCGCCCGAGGAGTTCGAGGCCGAGAAGCGCCGAATCCTCGGCTCCGCCTAGGGCCCCGACAACCGCGATCCACGCCGGGTCACGCCGGTACCCTGCCGCCGTGGCCGACGACGAGATGAAGATCCCGAAGGGCAGGGTCCGCCGCTCGGCCAAGCTCGGCTCGGCGCTGGGGGGTCAGGCGGCCAAGTACGCGGGCACCAGGGCGGCCTCGATCGCGCGCTCGGAGGAGGAGGCGGCCGAGAAGCTCGAGGCGCGCCACCTCGAGACGGCGCTGAAGATGGTGGCGACGCTCGGTGAGATGAAGGGCGCGGCGATGAAGCTGGGCCAGCTCGCGTCGTTCATCGACACCGAGTTCCTGCCCCCCGAATACGCCGAGCTCTACCAGGAGCAGCTCGCGAAGCTGCGCACGTCGGCGCCGCCGATGCCGTGGGAGAGGGTCGAACGCGTGCTCGAGGAGGAGTTCGACGAGCCGCCGTCGGAGCACTTCTCGGACTTCGAGACCGAGGCGTTCGCCGCCGCCTCGATCGGCCAGGTGCACCGGGCGACGCTCAACGACGGCCGGCGGGTGGCCGTCAAGATCCAGTACCCGGGGGTCGCGGAGGCGCTGGAGTCGGACATGCGAAACGCCGGCATGATCGTCCGCCTGGCGCGCGCGCTGGCGCCGGGGCTCGACGCCAAGGCGGTCGCCAAGGAGCTCCGCGAGCGGGTGATGGAGGAGCTCGACTACGAGTACGAGGCCCAGAACCAGCGCACCTTCGCCCGCGCATACCGCGGACACCCGTTCATCTACGTCCCGGACGTCCTCACCCGGCTCTCGCGCCGGCGGGTGCTGGTCACCGAGTACGTCGAGGGGCTGCAGTTCGATGAGGTCAAGCAGCTGGACGAAGAGCAGCGGAGCCGGTTCGGGGAGATCGTGTTTCGCTTCTGCTTCGGCTCGATCTACCACCTCCAGCACTTCAACGCCGACGCGCACCCGGGCAACTACATCCTCATGGACGACGGCAAGGTCGCCTTCCTCGACTTCGGGATGACCAAGAAGCTCGACATCGAGCAGATCGAGCTCGAGCAGGCGGCGCTCGACGCGGCAATCCGCAAGGACCCCGAGCGGCTGCGCCAGGCGCTGCACGACCTCGGGTTCATCAAGAACCCGTCCAAGCTCGACGCCGAGCGGCTGATGGACCACGTGATGCTGGTCGGCGGCTGGTACATCGAGGACGCCGAATACCAGGTGTCGGCGCGGCGGGTGATGAAGATCATCGAGTCGACCTCGGACCCGCGATCGGAGTACTTCGACCTCATCCGGCGCGAGAGCCTGCCCGCCGAGGAGCTGATGGGCCGGCGGATGGAGACCGGAGTGATCGCCGTCCTCGCCCAACTCGGAGCGAGGCGAAACTGGCACCGGATCATGCGCGAGTGGGTCTACGCCGACCCGCCGGCTACGGAGCTCGGCGAGGCCGAGTGGGAGTACTTCGAGTCGCGCGGGAGCGGCGCCGGGTTCCCGCACGCCGAGCGCCGTTGAGCCGGAACGATTTGGTCGCGTGCAGCGGAGGAAAGACCCTTGGGGGGGCCCCCCGGTCGCGGTACGACTGTTCAAGCGCCGGAACGAAAGCAATTTAGATTGCTCACACTTCCGCGGGCGCGGGTTCGCCGGCCTGCTCGGCGCCTGGGCGCACGTCGAGGATCGCGATCACCAGCCCGATCAGGGCGATCGCCGCCACCACGCGCAGGCTGAGCTGGACCCCGGCGACGAACGAGTCCCGCACCACGTCGAGGACCCGGTCGGCGACCGACGTGTTGAGCTCCGCGAACGCCTCCTCGCCCGGCTCGGTACCGCCGAGCACGCCGTGGATGACGGCGGCCTGCTCCCCCGTCAGGCGCACTCCGAACTCCGCCGCGTCGCTCACCACCTTGTCCTCCGAGCGAGTGGTGAAAAGCGCCGTCGTCAGGCCGAGGCCGATGGCACCGCCTGCGATCTGGAACATGTAGGTGATCCCGCCGGCGAGGCTCGATCGGGCGCGGTCGAGCATCGTCACCGCCGCGGTCGTGATCGACGGATAGAAGAGGCCGGCGCCGATCCCGGTCACGGCCAACCCGGGGACCAGCGCCGCGTAGCCGGAATCGGCGCCGAAGAACGACAGCAGCAGCGGGCCGACGGCCAGGCAGGCCGTGCCCCCGAGGATCACGGGCCGGGCGCCGACGCGCTCGTAGAGCCTGCCGGCACCGAAAGCGACCACGGCGAACATGCCCAGCATCGGCAGCATCCCGAACCCGGCCTCGAGGGCGGACCAGCCGAGGACCTTCTCCATCAGCTGCGGTCCGTAGAGGACGACCGAGAAGAAGACCGCCGAGATCATCAGCACGGTCAGGCAGGCGGCGCGAAAGGCACGGTTGGAGATCACGTCCGGGGGGATCAGCGCCGGCTCGCCGAGGCGGCGCTCGATCGCCGCGAAGGCGGCGAGCAGCAGCACCCCGAGCACGAACAGGGCCAGAACCCGGGCATCGGTCCAGCCCCAGTCGACCGCCTGGTCGAGCCCCAGCAGCAGTGCGACGAGCCCGCCCGAAACGGTGGCGATGCCGGCGTAGTCGATCCGCCGCTCGGCGTCGGCCACCGGCGGCTGGTGGACGTAGCGGGCGGTCATCGCGATCGCGAACGCCGCCACCGGGATGTTGAGAAAGAAGATCCAGCGCCAGCTCGCCTCGTCGGTGAGCACCCCGCCGATCAGCGGGCCGAGCGCGTTGCCGAGCCCGGCCACGCCGAGGATCAGCCCGCCGGCGAGCCCGGCGCGCTCGGTCGGCAGCGCGGCGAAGGTCATCCCGAGGATCGCCGGCCACATCAGCGCCCCGCCGACCCCCATGCCGACGCGGGCCCCGATCAGCCACCCGGTGTCCGGCGCGAGCCCGCCGACCAGGGAGAAGGCGGCGAAGATCACGGCGCCGATGAAGAAGATCCGCCGCCTGCCGAGCAGGTCGGCGAGCCGCCCGCCGGTGACCAGGCCCATTCCGAAGACGAGCACGTAGGCGTTGATCACCCACTGCACGGTGCCGACGTCGGCGTCGAAGTCCTGCTCGATCGCAGGCAGGGCCACGTTCAGCGCCGTGAAGTCGTTCGCGATCGCGAGGACGCCGAGGCCCATCGCGAACAGGGCCATCCTCGTGCCGCGATCCAACACCGCCCGCGACTCTAGCCGCGCCCGCGGTCAGGCTCCTCGAGGAACTCCAGCTAGCCGAACACGAAGTTATCCCCTTGGGCCGCGTTCGGCGTGAACGATCGATTCGGGTTACGTAGCCAGCAAGCGCGGATCGTTGGTGCAGATGCCGTCGACCCCGAGCGCGGCCAGGCGGGTGATTCGCTCGCGGTCGTCGACCGTCCAGGCGATCACCTCGACGCCGACACCGTGCGCTGCGGCGACCAGCCTGGCCGTGATCAGCGGGTGGTAGATCCAGACGGCCCAGACCCCGAGCGCGGGCGCGCGCCGACGGATCACGCCCGGGAGCCGGGCGCGCAGCGACGCCGATGCGGCGATCACGAGCGGGCGCGCCCAGCGGCGGGAGCTCCAATCGCGGTCCACTCGCGGCAGCGTCCAGCCGCGCTGGAGCGCCGGCTCGAGCTCGGCGAGTGCCTCGAGGCTTCGGACCTCCATCGTCGACGCCATCGCGCGGTCGACCAGGGAGCGCTCGCGCAGCATGCCCACCAGCTCGTCCTCGCGACCGGCAACCTTCAGGTCGAGGTCGAAGCGGACCCGGTCCAGCGGCGGGTTCGCGAACGCGTCCAGGGCCTCGGCGAGCGTCAGGGGGTCACGGCGCTCGGAGTCGGCCCAGTCGTGGGCGACCAGCAGCGGCCCGCCCGGGTCGGCCGGGCCCCGCCGGCGCGGCGCGCCAGTCCGAGCCGTCGGCGAAGTCGGCGCGCGGGCGCAGAACGTCGAACTCGATCAGGTCGACGCCTGAGTCGACCGCGGCCGCGAAGCTCTCGAGCGTGTTGCCGGGGCGGATGGCGTCCGCCCCCTTGTGGCCGATGCGAAGAGCGAGCGTGCCCGGGAACTGTATTGGCGCGTGGGCGCGGCGCTGCTACCGTGCGCGCGTGAATCCGATCCTGCGCCGCCGCATCGCCGCCGCGCTGCTGGCCGCTCGCCGGCGTCGGGGCGCAATCCCGACGCCGCCCGTTCATCCTCCTCGAGGAGAACGGCGAGTGGCATATCTCGGACCCGGGCTAGCCGGCCAGGGCCCTGGCCTTGATGGCCTCGAACTCCGCCTGCGTGATCGCGCCCTGGTCAAGCAGCTCCTTCGCCTTGGCGATCTCGGTCGCCGAGCCGCCGGCGGTGTCACGGACGTACTGGTCCATCGCCGCCTGCTGAGCCTTGGCCTGTTCGATACTGCGATCCCGCATGCCGTCGTGCTGTGCGATCAGATAGACGAGCACGCCCAGGAACGGGATCACGATGATGAACACGATCCAGGCGGCCTTGTGCCAGCCGCCGATGTCGTCACGGCGAAAGATGTCGACGAAGCACGTGATCGCGATCCAGATCCACGCCAGCCAGGCGAAGAACAGGATGATCGTCCAGAAGACGTCGAGGAACGGGTAGTCGGCCGCAATCAGCATCTGGTTCTCCTTTAGCGGTCCACGCCGGGCTCAGACGGCCCGGCGGCCGCCGTAGACGGCCAGGCCGTAGATGATCAGGATGTCGACCAGGAACAGCATGAACGCGGCGAACGGAAACGCGTTCACGGTGAACAACAGGAATAGCGCGTTGAGGCCCGCTGCGAAGATCCCGAACACTTGGCCGTACGTGCCGCGATTCCAGATCGAGACCGCAGCGGCGATCTGCAATACACCGACGATCAGGAAGAACCAGCCCCAGGTGTTGAGGTCGGTGAAGATGACGTAGCGACCCTCGTCGGTGAAGAAGGCCGAGTTGTCGATCGCCGCGATCCCCCAGATGAAGTTGAGGATGCCAGCGAACATCAGCATCACACCGGCAAACGTGAGCCAGCCCTCGCCGGGGCTGTACTCAGCTTGACGATCGGTCACGCCGACTCCTTTCGTTGCGTGCCTATGGGCACTGAGCAGTAGCAACATTCTCCCCCTCGGCCCGGACGGCGCAAGCCCCTACAAGGGATCTTGCGCCGCTCGCTGGCTCAGAAGAGCTGATTCTCACCCGCGAAGATCTCGGAGACCGAGTCGTCGGCGAAGATGCGGCGGATCGAGTCGGCGAGCGTCTGCCCGGTGTGGAGCTGGACGATGTTCTCGGGGTAGCCCGGGCGCAGCGCGATCGTATCGGTGACCACGACCCGCTCGATGCCGGAGCTCTCGTAGGCGAGCCGTTCGTAGGCGGGGCCCGAGAAGACTCCGTGGGTGGCGCAGGCGATCACGCGGGAGGCGCCCTCCTCGAGCACCGTGTTGGCGGCGGCGGTGAGGGTGCCGGCGGTATCGATCATGTCGTCGACCAGGACGGCGGTCTTTCCCCGCACGTCGCCGACCACGTAGCCGATCTCGGCCACCTGCTGGGCGGGCCGCTCCTTCTCCATCACCGCCCAGTGGACGCCGAGCTTGCGGGCGAAGTTCCGGGCGACCTTCACCCGGCCCGCGTCGGGCGAGACGATCACCAGCTCGTCCTCCCAGGCCTGGTCCATGAAGTACTGGGTCAGCATCGGCATCGCCGTCATGTGGTCGACCGGCTTTGAGAAGAAGCCCTGGACCTGGCCGGAGTGAAGGTCCATTGTCAGGACGCGGTCGACGCCGACGACCTCGAGGCACTGGGCGACGACGCGGGCGGAGATCGGCTCACGCGGGGCGGACTTCTTGTCCTGACGCGCGTAGCCGTACCAGGGCATCACGGCGATGATCCGGTGCGCCGACGCGCCCTTGGCAGCGTCGATCATCACCATCAGCTCCATCAGCGAGTCGTTCGGCGTCATGCCCTCGGCGGCATTGGCCGCGGTGGACTGGACGAGGAAGACGTCGGCACCGCGGATCGACTCGGTGTAGCGGCAGTAGACCTCGCCGTCGGCGAAGGTGCGGAGGTCCACCTGGCCGAGGTCGACGTCGAGCTTGCCGGCGATGCGGGCGGCGAGCTCCATCGAGGCTCGGCCGCCGAAGATCATCAGCCGCTTGGTGTAGTCGTGGGTGAGCGAGCTCATCGCTTGCGGGCGCTCCTCGAGGATGCTCATGCTTCGTCTTCCCCCTCGGATCCCTCGGCCTGCTTCGCCTTGCGCTTCGCGTAGCCCTCGATCGTCTGCTGCTTGTCCTTGGAAACGGCGAGCGCCCCGTCGGGAACGTCCTTCCGGATCACGGCACCGGCGCCAGTGTAAGCGTCGTCGCCGACAGCGACCGGCGCCACCAGCGAGGTGTTGACACCGATTCGCGCACCTTGCCCGATCTTCGTTTGGTTCTTTTCGAAGCCGTCGTAGTTGGCCGTGATCGTTCCCGCGCCGAGGTTGGCGTCGTCGCCGACCTCGGCGTCGCCGACGTAGGCGAGGTGGGGGACCTTGGCGCCCTCCCCGATCCGCGAGCCCTTGATCTCGACGAAGGTGCCGGCCTTGGCGCGCTGGGCCAGGTCGGCGCCCGGGCGCAGGTAGGCGAACGGGCCAACCTGGCACTCGTCGCCGACGGCGGCCTCGACCAGGTAGGAGTGCGGGACGCGGACGGCGGCTCCGATGGTGCTGTCGATCACGGTCGTGTGCGGACCGATGGTCGAGTCGGCGCCGATCACGGTGCGGCCGCGAAGCGAGGTGCCGGGCTCGATCGTCGCGTCGGCGGCGATCTCGACGTCGGCCTCGATCCAGGTGCTGTCCGGGTCGACGATCGTCACCCCGGCGAGCATGTGGCGCTCGAGGATCTGGCGTCGAGCCTCGGCCGTCACCAGGGCAAGGTCCGCGCGGGTGTTGACGCCGAGGTTGACGTTCGGGTCCGAGGTCGTGTGGGCGACGACTCGCAGGCCCTGGTCGCGGAACATCGGCAGCACGTCGCCGATGTAGTACTCGCGGGCGGGCTCCGAGGCCTCGAGGCGGTCGAGGGCGGCCACGAGCGGCTCGGCGGCGAAGGCGTAGGTGCCGGTGTTGATCTCGCGGATCGCGAGCTCTGAGGCCGGCACCTGTGAGGGATCCTTGGTCTCGACGATCCGCTCGACGTCGCCGTTGGCGTCGCGGACGATGCGGCCGTAGGCGCCCGGGTCGTCGAGCTCGACGCTCATCACGGTGGCGGCCGCGTCCGCCGCGCGGTGGGTGGTGAGCAGGGCCGAGACGATCTCGGAGGTGATCAGCGGGTGATCGCCGGAGAGGACGACGACGGTGTCGGCCGCGCGGACGAGGTCGTGGGCGGCTCGGATGGCGCCGCCGGTGCCGTCGGCCTCGGGCTGGACCACGGTCTCGGTGGCGTCGGGCAGGCCCGGGGTGAGGTCGCGGTCGGGCGAGACGATCACGGCGATCCGGTCGGCGCCGGCCTCCCGGGCGGCGAGCACGGGCCAGGCGACCATCGGCCGCCCGCAGACGGGGTGCAGGACCTTGGGCAGGGCAGACCGCATCCGCGTTCCCTCGCCCGCCGCCATGACCAGGACGGTGAGCCCGCCCTCCGGGTTACCGCCGCTCACCCGGGGAATCGTAAAGGCGCCGGCGCATTCGGGCGGGTCGGTCAGAGCTCGAGCGACTGGCCCGGGTCCAGGACGCGAAGCTCGACGCCGGGCGCGCGCTCTTCGAGCTCGTGGGCGAACTCCCGCGGAGCGGCGGTGAGCGCGTCGGGGATCCTGCGCAGCAGCTTTCGGCTGAGAAAGGTTCCCCAGTGGATCGGGATCACGAATCGCGGCCGGATGATCGCCGCCGCGTCCGCGGCGCGTTCGGGGTCGAGGTGGCCCTCGCCGAGCCGGGTCCCCCAGCCGGCGATCGGCAACAGCGCGACGTCGACGCCGGCGAGCTCGTCCATCTCGTCGAACAGGTCGGTGTCGCCGGCGAAGTAGACGCGCAGCTCGGGGCTCTCGAGCAGATAGCCCAGGGCCGGGATGTGGCGGCCGAGCTTGTAGCGGCGGGCGTCGTGGACGGCGGTGGTCGCGGTCACGGTGACGCCGCCGACGGTGGTCGACGCGCCGGGCGCCAGCTCGGTGACGTCGCCGAAGCCGCGCCGGCGCAGGGTCGGGCCGCCCCGGTCCGGGACGATGACGGGGACCTCCCGGCCGATCATCCGCAGCGACGGCGGGTCGAGGTGGTCGGCGTGCAGATGGGAGATCAGGACGGCGTCGATGTCGGTCGCCACCGACGGGTCGGGCACCTCGCCGTGCCGCGGGACATGCATGAAGCGCTCGCGCAGGAGCGGATCGGTGATCACCCGCTCGCCTGCGAGCTCGATCAGGGCCGTCGCGTGCCCGACGTAGGTGACCCGGCCCGACAAGCTCAGTTGACCACGACCAGGGCGGCGGTGAGGACGCCTAGCAGCGCTCCTGCGGCGCCGATCGCTCGGGACGACCAGGTCCGCGGATGGCTGTACTCGCCCCGCGCGAGCGCGGCATCGATCGCGCGCGAGCGAGCGGTCCCGTAGACGATCAGCGCAACGCCATAGAGCGCGTAGAGCAGGCCGAGCACCACGTACGGCCAGGTCGTCTCGCTGTCCGCGAGCTCGGGCACAACCCGCCCGACCGCCAAGGCAACCGCGAGCACCGTGAACCCGGTCCGCCACCAGGCAAGCTCGGTCCGCTCGTTGGCCAGATAGGTGCGAGCCAGCGCCTCCCCCTCCTCGCGCGCGCTGCTCGCCTCGGCCACCCGTCCAACGCTACCCGTCGAGCGCCCTTCGGCCGAACGCGAAGTTTCCCGCCCTATAACGAAGTAACTTCCGGTTCGGCTGGGTGGTGCCCAGACTCGTTCGGAGAGTGCGACTGCCGGGGCCAGGTTTGAACCTGGCTCGCACGGCTCCAAAGGCCGGCTCTTTCCATTAGACCACTCCCCAACTCGGGTCTACGTTAGTGCGGGCCCGCGCGGAGCGCTACGAATCCTCGCCCCGCCGCACCTTCGCCCGGCCCGCCTCGGTGCCGGGCTCCAGGGCCGGGCCGCGGGGGGCGGAGATGCCGAGGACGCGCATCGCCTTGAGGCCGAGGCCGAGCTTTTCGCGGCCCTCGGTCGAGGTGATGTCGTGGCCGCAGAGCTCCTTCACCCGCTCGAGCCGGTAGCGGATCGTGTGGCGGTGGGTGAAGAGCTGCTCGGCCGTCGGGGTGACGTTGCCGTCGTTCTCCAGGTATGCCTCGATCGTCCGCACCAGCTCGGTCTCGTACTGCTCGTCGTAGGCGGCGAGCGGAGCCACCGTCTCGGTGTAGAAGCGCTCGAGCTCGCCCGACTCCTCGCTCATCGCCGGCAGCAGCAGCCGGTATGAGCCCGTGTCCTCGAAGTCGAGCAGCTCGATCCTCTCGGCCTCGGCGACGTTGACGGCCAGTCGCGCCTCCTGCCCGGCGCGGTAGAGGTCCGCCGGGTCCGCCACCCAGCGGCTGTAGGCGACGGTGAGGTGAAAGCCGGGCAGCGAAGCGGCCAGCTCGCGGGCCAGCGCCTTCGCGGCGCGCTCCAGCTGCGCGGCCTCGGCGCCGGGGACGATCGCGCTCACCTCGGCTCGCTCGTCGACCTCGCCGAGGTCCGCGATCGAACCCGAGCTTCCGGCCCGCAGGGCGCGCAAGGCGACCACCAGGACTCGCGCGCGCCAGTCTCCGGTCTGGGCCGCGCGCGGCGCCGCGCGGGCGGCGACGACCCCCGCCCCGGACTCGACGTCGGCGCCCAGCTCCGCCGCCCTCGCGACGATGTCGCCACGGTCGGTCACCGTCCGCCCGAGGACGGCGCGGACGAACTCGCCGGCCGCCTCGTCGCTGGCCCACTCGGGCGCCCGCGATCGCTCGAGCTCGAGCGCCAGCAGCGTCGCCACCATCCGCAGCACCACCGACGACGGGCCCGCGCCCCTGGCGCGGTAGCGAAGCTCGCCCACCGGGCTGTCGGCGACCCTGAGCTCGAGCGAGTCGACGCCCTCGCCGGCCTCGAGCAGCTTCGACTCCTCGGCGCTCGACGACGCCGCCACCGCGAGCACCGCGCTCGAGCGGTCGATCAGCGCCACGCTCGCGCCCAGCGCCTTGCCCGCCGCCCTCGCCACCGCCGGCAGGCCGGCGCCCGACTCGATCGCCTCGGAAAGCGAGTCGAGAGCGCTCTCATCCCCACTCTTTGCAGGGGTTTTCTGCGTCGCGGGCTTGGAGGGCATCGGGAGATTCTAGGAACCGGTCACTAGCCCCCGAACCAGCCGGTGATGTCGTCCCAGAAATAGACGATCACCACCCCGAGCGCGATCCCGATCCCGATCAGGGCCAGGAGCACGAAGATCGAGACCAGGGCCGCGGTGGCCTTCTCCCAGGTGCGCCCGAACGAGCCCAGCGCGGGCACGAGGATCAGCACGGCAAAGGCAGCCAGGCTGATCAGCGCCGCTCCGCCGAACAGCAGGTACTCGGTCCCGATCTTCGCAACGATCGGCATCAGCGCTCGCCATTCTGCCGCAGAGGCGGCTCTCGCCCGCGCCCCAGATGGGTGACGACGATCGCAATCGCCGCACAGAGCGAGAACGCCGAGACGCCGAGCGCCCAGCCGCCGCTGACGTCGGACAGATAGTGGACGTTGAGGTAGACGCGGCTGAGGCCGACCAGCGCCGTGAGCGCGATCCCGACCCCGATCACCAGCGAGGCGTAGGTCAACCCCGGCCTCACCCGGATCGCGATCGTCAGCGCGAGCCAGGTGTAGATCACCGCGTGCGCGGCGTGCCCGCTGGGATACGAGCCTCCGTTCGCCGAAACCAGCGGCTCGCCCGCCGGCCGCGGCCGGTCGACGGCGTCCTTCAACACCGGGACCGCGACGAGGATGATGACCACGGAGGCGACGAGGACCGCCACCTCGGTCCACAGCCGCCTCCAGGCGAGGACACCGCCGGCGACCAGCGCGACGGCGACGATCGCCGTGGTGGACCCGAGCTCGGTGACCGCCTTGGAGACGTCGGTGAGCCAGCCGACCTGGATCGTCTCGACGATGTCGATCGCTTGGCTGTCGCCAGGCGTAGGGCCGGGGTCGTCGGTGACGACAATCGCGAAGCCGATCAGCACGAACAGCGCCACCGAGAGCGCCGCCAGGATGCTGGTGAACTCGAGCCCGAGGCCGCCCGGGGTGAGCCGCGCCCAAAAGAAGCGAAGCTGCGGCAGCAGCCGCCGGATCCCGGGCGTCGCCTCGAGCCTCGCCGCGACCTTGGCCCGGTTCTCGGGCTCGCGCAGGTAGCGCCTGATCACCACCACGGCGACGATCACGGCGATCACCGTGCCGAAGACGAAGATCCCCGTACCCGCGACCTCGGTCGCTCGGTTGAGGCTGTTGGAGAGCGCGTAGCCGAGCAGGCAGAACGTCGCCGCCCAGAGCCCGGTGCCGAGGATGCTGTAAGGCACGAACGCCCTGTAGCGCAGCCCCGAGCTGCCGGCGATGAACGGCGCCAACGCCCGCACCAGCCCGATGAACCGCCCGATCAGGATCGTCCGTCCGCCGTAGCGCGCGAAGTAGTCCTCGACCTGCTCGAAGCGCTCGTGGGTGATCCGCACCTTCGGACCGTGCTCGAGGACGAAGCCGCGGCCAAGGCGCTGGCCGATCAGGAAGCTGCAGGTGTCGCCGGCCCAGGCGCAAAACCAGACGACCGCGATCGTGATCACGATCGAGGTCTCCCCCTGACCGGCGACGGCCCCGCCGAGCAGGACCGCGGTCTCGCCCGGGAACACGAGGCCGACGAAGGCGCCCGTCTCGAGGAACGCGAGCGCGCCGACCAGCACGTAGGTCCAGTCGCCGAGGCTCTCGGAGAGGTCGGAGAGCAGCTTCTCGAAGTCGATCCCGCCCGAGAGCTCGTGAAAGACGACGAAGCCCGCGATCACGAGCCAGCACCAGCGCCGCCTGCCGGATCCGGTTGGGCTTCTCTCCCTCTCCGCCGAGCCTCACGTCGAGCGCCTTTGCGGAGCGGTGACCATCGCGTTGGCATAGCGCGGGGGCAGCGCCGAGGCGGCGGCGTCGGCGGCCGCGATGTCGGGAAAGAGCCCGAACGCCGTCGGCCCCGACCCGGTGACCATGGAGCGGCCTGCCCCGACCTCGTCGAGCGTCGCCAGGGCCTCGGCGATACTCGGCCGCAGCGATATCGCCGCCTGCTCGAGGTCGTTGACCAGTACCTCCGGCGGGTAGTCGAGCGGAGAGGCACCGCCGGCGGCCGCCTCGCGCATCGCCCCGCCCAGGCGCTCGAGCTCCCCCGCCTCTCGCGCGAGCCCGAGCTCGTCCGCCTCGCGGTAGACGGCCGCCGTCTCGAGCCCCTCCTCGTCGGGAATCAGCACCAGCGCGAACTCCTCCGGGTCAGGCATCCGCTCGATCATCTCGCCGGCCCCGGCGACGAACGCGAACCCCGGCTCGATCTGGGAGCTGACGTCGGCGCCCAGCGCTTCCGCCAGCCGGTCGATTCCCTCGACCTCGCCGGCCGCGAGCCGCAGCACCGCGCCGGCGTCGGCGCTGCCCCCGCCGAGCCCCGCGGCCACCGGGATCCGCTTGTCGATCTCGATCCGCACCGGCGGGCGCGACCAGCCGCGGGCGCGCAGGCCCTCGAGGGCGACCGAGGCCAGGTTCGGCCCCTCGACTCCTGGGCAGACCACCTCGTCCGCGTCCCCCTCGGCGTCGACGACCGTGACCCGGTCCGCCAGCTCGAGCGGGCAGAACAGCGAGCGCAGCTCGTGCAGGCCGTCCTCGCGGCGCGGCCCGAGCAGAGAGCCCGAGGTTGAGCTTCGCCGGCGCCAGCCGGCTCATCCGAGAAGCTCCGCCAGTCGCTGAAATCGGCCGGGGCGAGCTGCTCGGCGCGGGCGTTCTCGGGCAGGCCGAGCTCGGCGAGAGCGGCCCGCGCGGCGTCGCGCCGCCCCGGTTCGGCCAACTCGAGCGACCCGGCCAGCGCCTTGCGGCGGTGCGCGAATGCGTCGCGGACCAGCCGCGCCACCCGGTCATCGGCGGCCGGCGCGACCCGCCGCAGCCGAAGGAGCGCCGAGTCGACCCGTGGGCGCGGCGTGAAGACCGCGCGGTCGACGGTGCGCAGCATCCGCACCTCGCAGGCGAGCTGGACGAGCACGCTCGGGGAACCGTAGACCCGCGACCCGGGCGCCGCCCGCAGCCGGTCGGCGATCTCGCGCTGGACCATCACGGTCCACTCGGCCACCGACTCCAGCTCCGAGATCGTCCTCAACAGCAGCGGGGTCGCGATCGAGTACGGCAGGTTGGCCACGACAGCGTCGGCGCCGGGTCGAGCCCGGTGAGGTCGATCCGCATCGCATCGGCGAAGTGAAGCTCGACGTTTCCCGCCCGCCCGCGACCTCCGTCAGCGGCTCGCGAAGGCGCTCGTCGAGCTCGACCACGTGCACGAACGCCGCGTTCGGCGCCAGCTCGGCGGTCAGCGCGCCGTCGCCGCCGCCGACCTCGAGCACCACGTCGGACGGATCGAGATCGGCCTCGCGGACGATCGCCCCGAGCAGGTTCGGATCGGCGAGGAAGTTCTGCCCCAGCCTCACCATCCGAACGCCTCGGCGGCATTGCGGTCGACCAGCTCCTCGAGCTCGCCGTACTCGATGCCGCGGACCTCGGCGATCGCCCGGGCGGTCTCGACCACGTTCGCCGGCTGGTTGGGCTTGCCGCGCACCGGCTGGGGGCTGAGGAAGGGAGCATCGGTCTCGACCAGCAGCAGGTCGTCCGGCACCGCCCGCGCCGCCTCCCGCAGCGCCTCGGAGCGCGGATAGGTGACGTTGCCGGCAAAGGAGCAGTACCAGCCCCATTCGGCCGCCTGCAGCGCGCGCTCGGCCGGCGCCGAGAAGCAGTGCAGCACCACCGTCACCCCGGTCGCCTCGGCCCGGAGGATCTCGAAGGCGTCCGAGAGCGCCTCGCCGTCGGTCGTCTGGCCACCGTCGCGGACGTGGATCACCAGGGGCTTGGAGACGCGCCGCGCGATCTCGATGTGCGCCCGGAACGCGTGCCGCTGGTCGTCTCGCGGCGCCCGGTCGCGGTAGTAGTCGAGGCCCGTCTCGCCGACCGCCGCCACCCGCGGGTGCGCGGCCAGCTCCGCGATCGCCGCCGCGTCGCCGTCGCCGAACCCGCGGGCGCCGTTCGGGTGCCGCCCGACGCAAGCGAAGACCTCCTCGTGCGCATCCGCGGCCGCGATCGCCTCCCGGCTGGCCGCCTCGTCGATCCCGACCGTGAGCAGCAGCCGCACCCCGGCATCACGCGCGGCGGCGACCAGCTCGGCGTCGGGTGGCTCGCAGAGGCCGAGGTGGCAATGCGTATCGACCACGGTCGGCGAGTCTGGCATGCAGATCAGAGATCGCGGCGCGCGAAGGCGACGATTGCCAGCGCCACCACGGTCGCAACATAGGCGAGCGAGTAGAGCGCCAGCCAGCCACCCGCCTCGTGGGCGCCGCCGAACGGCCCAAGCTGCACCAGAGCGCCGGTGAGACCGGCGTGGTCGGAGGTCAGCAGGAAGAGGGACTGCTGATAGAGCGCCTCGAACGGAACGGCATAGCTCGCGACCTCGGCGATCCGTTCCAGGGTGTGGGATCCGAGCGCCTCGCCGATCTGGCCGAGCAGTCCGGCGACCAGCCCGGCGCCGAAGAGCATGAACACCGCGATCCCCTGGGCCGTGGAGGTGACGAAGACCGAGACCAGCACGGACAGCGCCGAGAGGATCACCACGGCGAGAGCCAGGGCGAGGCCCGGGACAAGGACGTGGTCGGGACTCCAGTCGCCGAGCACCTGGGTGAGGATCACCGCCACGGCGTAGACGGCGAGGACGTAGACGGCCGAGGCCGCGGCAGCGCCCGCGAACCTGGCCGCCAGCATCGTCCCACGGCCGAGCGGCCGCACGACCAGCGGCTGCAGCAGGCCCGACTCGGCGTCGCCGCGCACGACCCCGATGGTCAGGAAGATGGCGAGCACCGCCCCGAGGAACAGCGTCGCCGAACATCGCCAGCCCGAGAACGGTCGATCCGGTCACTGTCAGGTCGTCGACCTCGCGTGTCGAACGCTCGCAGTTGGCTCGCCTGCTCGAAGGCGAAGTGGGCGCCGACGCCGTAGAGCGCGAGGAACAGCACCGTCAGCACGATCACGATCACGAACACGCGCCGGCGCAAGCTCTCGGCGAGCGCGAAACCCACCACCGCCCAGGCCGCGTCGAGGTTCATCTACTCCGCCTCACCCCCAGCGGCCTCAACGGCGGCCGGGCTCGGCTTCGTCCTGTCGGACTACGCCTCACTGGGACCCTCCCCGACGGCCTCGAGGTAGACCTCCTCGAGCGTGCTGGTCAACACCCGCACCTCGTAGATCTGCTCCCCGGCGGCGACCAGGTCAGCGACGATCCTCGGTGCCTCGTCCCGGTCGGCGTGGCTCGAAGAGGCGCGGTCCGCTGGCCGTCTCGATCTCGATCCCGCGCGGCCGAGTCAGCTCCGACGGGGCGCCGCGGCGAACCACCTCGCCGTCGAGCAGAATCGCCACGCGGTCGCAGACGCGCTCGACCTCGCCCAACAGGTGCGAGCTCAGCAGAACCGCAACGCCTCGCGACCTGACCTCCTCGAGCAACTCGCGGACCACCCGGCGGCCGGCGGGGTCGAGCGCGCTGGTCGGCTCGTCGAGCAGCAGCAGCTTGGGGCTGCCGATCAGCGACTGCGCGATCCCGAGCCTCTGCTGCATGCCCTTCGACATCTCGGCCACCCGCAGCCCGGCGGCGTCGGCGAGGCCGACGAGCTCGAGAAGCTCGGCCCGCTCCACCGCCCCGCCGTCCGATCCCGCCAGCCGCTGATGAAGCCTCAGGACCTCGGTCGCGGTCGCCCAGGCCGGAAACCGAAAGAGCTCGGCCAGATAGCCGATCCTGGCACGGGCGGGCGCGCTTCCCGCGGGATGGCCGGCGACCCTGGCCTCACCGGCGCTGGCACGCACCAGGCCTGCGGCGATCTTCGCCAGGGTCGACTTTCCCGCCCCGTTCGGGCCGAGCAACCCGACCACCTCGCCGTCGCCGACGGCGATCGAGACGCCGCGCAGCGCCCGCTTTGCCCCGTATCGCTTGCGCAGATCGCGCGCGACGAACGCCCCAGCCACCCGGGCGAGGCTACCGATGGTCAGTCCTGCTTTGCGAGCTCGCGCTCCACCTCGTCGAGCCATTCGCGGTGGGCCTGCAGCAGCCGGGTGCCGAGCTCGTGATTGAGGAGCAGGTAGCGCTTTCGATGCCCGATCCCCTCATAGCCGGCGCGCGCCTCGTCGCGAAGAGCCTGCTCGGTCTCGATCTCCTCGCGCAGCCCGAGCACGGCTTCGAGCAGCTTCTCGTCGTCGGCGACGAGGTCGCCCGCCATCAGCTTCAGCACCGCCTCGTTCTGGATGCGCGGGAACTTCGCGGGCTCCAGCGCCCAGCGGCGAAGCGCCTCACGCCCCTTGCGGGTGAGCGTGTAGAAGGTCCGCTCCCGCGTCTTGCCGGGCCGCTTCTCCGAGCGCACGTAACCGAGCTGCTCCAGACGCTTGGGCTCCGCGTACAGCCGCGAGGCGGAGACGGCGTAATAGATGCGGGCACCCCGCCGGTGCATGTCGACCAGATCCTGGGGCGATGCGCCGCCATCGCCGATCAGGGTCAGCGTCAGGTATGAGACGTTGTTGAGGTCGCCGGCGATCAAGCCCTCCTCGCTTTGACAAACTCCTAATGAGAGTCTATAACTACTGAAGAGACTTACGCGAAAGGAGACGCCATGGCCGCCACATCGCTCCCCGACGACGTCGATGTCCTGATCGTCGGAGCCGGCCACGCGGGCCTCGCGATCTCACACTTCCTCGGCCAGGCGGATCGCGAGCGCATCGTCGTCGAGCGCCGCGAGACCCTCGGCGGGGCCTGGCAGGATCGCTGGGACGAGTTCAGGCTCGTGACCCCGAACTGGACCTCCTCGTTTCCCGGCTGGGACTACGACGCCGACGATCCGGACGGGTTCATGGGGCGCGACGAGATCGCGGCGCGAGTCGCCCGGTACGCGGAGGTCGTGGACGCGCCGGTCTCACTCGACACCGAGGTCAAGCGCCTCGTGCCCGAAGGGGGCGGCGGATTTCGCGTCGACACCAACCGGGGCGAGCTGTCGGCACGGCGGGTGGTCGTCGCCACCGGCAGCTACCACGAGCCCCGGGTTCCCGACTGGGCGGCGGGCATCTCCCGGCGCGTGCTCCAGCTTCACTCCCACGAGTACCGCAACGAGGCCGCGCTCCCCGCCGGTGCGGTGCTCATCGTCGGCTCGGGCCAGACCGGGCTGCAGCTGGCCGAGGAGCTGTTCGACGCGGGGCGGCGGGTCTACATCGCCGTGGGATCGGCGGGCCGGATCCCCCGGCGCTATCGCGGTCGCGACATCTTCGTCTGGCTCGTCGAGCTGATCCGCAACGGTGAGGCTCACGGCGTCGCCCCGCCGACGGCCGACAAGCTCCCCGATCCCAGCCGCAGGTTCAACCCGATGCCGGCGCTGAGCGGCCATGACGGCGGCCACGACACCAACCTGCGCCAGTACGCGGCGGACGGGATGAAGCTCGGGGGTCACCTGACCGGCGGAGGGGGTGAACGGCTGACCTTCGCCGGCGACCTCCTGCCGAGCCTCGAGGGCGCCGACCGCTTCTTCGACGAGCGCTTCCGCGGGCTGATCGACACCTACGTGGAGAGAGCCGGCATCGAGGCCCCGCCGGCCGACGACGTCGCGATCGAATACGAGCCGGAGGAGATCACCGAGCTCGACCTGCTCGAGGCCGGGGTCTCGACGGTCATCTGGGCGACGGGGTACGGGCTCGACTACGGCTGGATCGACCCTCCGGTCACGGACGAGCTCGGCTACCCCCGACACGTCCGCGGTGTCGGCGACCTCCCCGGCCTGTACTTCCTCGGCCTGCTCTGGCAGCACTCCCAGGCATCGGCCTCCCTCGCCGGTCCCGAGCTCGACGGCCCGTACCTGGTCGAGCAGATGGCTCGGGAGGTCTCGCGAGGACCCCGCAGCTAGCCGCCCGGCTCGACGCCGAGCGCGTCGAGCGGGGCGACGTACGTGCGCGGCGGGTCGATGTCGAGGGCGAGTTGGGCGTACCACTCCGGGTCGCCGCGCTCGTCGAGACGCAGGTCGACGAACTGGAAGTCGGCGACGCCTCCGACCTCCTTGCGCTGCTGGGCGATCAGCGTCGCCAGCCGCTGCGGGGCGCTCGAGTCGACATCGGAGAGGGTGAAGCCGGCGCCGTCGTCGGAGCTCTGGGTCGTGATCTCGCCCGGGGCGATGTGGATCACCGTCAACTGGCGGCCCGCGCCCAGCTGCTCCTCGACCGCGTCCAGCGCTATCGACAGCGGCCCGGGGGCGAACAGCGAGTTTGGGTCGTCGGGAGCGACCTGTCCGGCGCTCGCCGGCGCGGTCACGCCCGGCTCGGAGTCGTCCGAGGGCAGGTCCGGGCTGATCGCCGCCATCGCCTGGATGCCGAGGAAGATCCCGGCGGCGATCGCGATCACGTGGAGCACGAGCGGCAGCGGGTTGAAGGAGCTCTCGGTCGCCATCAGTGGCCTACGTCCGGCCCTTCACGATCCGGTCCTTGAGCGTCTGAAACTCTGCGTCGGTCAGCGTGCCCTCGTTGCGAAGCCGGGCGAGGGTCGCGAGCCGGTCGGTGTCGGGCGCCGCGCCCGCGAAGCGGCTCGCCGTCTCGGCGGCCTTGGCCACCAGCGGGTTGAGCCGGTTGCGCCGGCGTTCGCTTCGGCCCGGGCGGACGAACAGCACCCCGCCGGCGCCCATGATCAGGCCCATGAACCCGACGATCAACCCGCCCGTCTCGCCTCCCGGACCGGGGTTCGCCTCCGGCCCCCAGACGGCGAGAAAGCAGCCGACCGCCAGGCTCCAGAACAGGCCGGTCCAGAACCAGAGCACCACCATCCCGGGGTTCGGCTCGCGGTCGGAGCCCGGCGGCTTGCCGCGCCCGCCGTAGATGAACCCGGCTACGAAGAGCAGGAAGATCGCCCCGACCAGCGACAGGATCACGCGCTCGATCCCCGCCGGGCACTCGCGAGCCACCACGTAGGGGCCGCCGCTGGCGCAGGTGCCGGTCGAAAGGAGCTGGAAGATCGCGTACCCGATCACCGCCCAGCAGAAGGCGAACAGGCCCATCCCGATCAGGGTCCGGACGACGTAGCGCACGTCTTACTCGGCGAGCGCCCGCTCGAGCTTCGGGAAGAGCGGCGGGATCCGCTCGATCGTCTGGCCGCCCGCGCGGGCGCCGAACGCGTCGAGCTCGCGGTTGCCCTCGGCGAGCGCCTCGAGCAGGCGGCCGCTCGTGGTCGGCATGTACGCGTGCAGCAGGAGCGCGAGCACCCGCACGCCCTCGGCGAGGTTGTAGAGGACCTGGTCGAGCCGCTCGGACTGCGACTCGTCCTTCGCGAGCTCCCAGGGCTTGTTCTCCTCGACGTAGCGGTTGAGCCGCCGCACCCGCGACCAGATCGCCTCCAAGGCCTGGGTGAGCTCGGCGCGGTCCATCAGAGCCCGCACCTCACCGTCGATCCCGGAGAGCGCGTCGTTGCCCTCGCCCAGCGCCGGGTCCTCGGCGGCCTCGGGGACGACGCCGGAGCGGTAGCGGTCGATCATCGCCAGCGTGCGGCTCGCGAGGTTGCCCCAGTCATTGGCGAGCTCGGTTTCATAACGGGCCTCGAAGCCCGCCGCCGAGACGCTTCCGTCCTGGCCGAAGCTGACCTCGCGGAAGCAGTAGAAGCGCAGCGCGTCGGCGCCGAAGCGGTCGATCGCCTCGAACGGGTCGAGGACATTGCCCAGCGACTTCGACATCTTCTTGTCCCCCATCAGGAGGAAGCCGTGGATGAACATCTTCTTCGGCGGCTCGAGCCCGGCGGCGAGCAGGAACGCCGGCCAGTAGACGGCGTGAAAGCGCAGGATGTCCTTGCCGATGATGTGGAACGCCGGCCAGTAGCGCTCGGTCAGGTCCTCGCCCTCGCGCGCGTAGGAGAGCGCGGTGACGTAGTTGAGCAGCGCGTCGAACCAGACGTAGATGACGTGGTCCGGGTCCCAAGGCAGCGGCACGCCCCAGGTGAGCTTCGGCCGCGAGAGCGAGACGTCGTCGAGCCCGCTCTCGATGAACGACAGCACCTCGTTGCGCCGCGCCTCGGGCTGGACGAAGTCCGGCCGCTCGGCGTACAGCCGCTTGAGGTCGTCCTCGAACGCCGAGAGCCGGAAGAACCAGTTCTCCTCCCGCTCGAGCTCGAGCGGGATCTCGTGGATCGGGCAGGTGTTGCCGGGCCCGAGCTCGTCCTCGGTGTAGAACGCCGCGCAGCGGGGGCAGTACCACCCCTCGTAGACCCCCTGATAGACGTGGCCGTTGTCGTGCACCCGCTGGGTGATCTCCTGGACCTTGGCGATGTGCTGCGGGTCGCTGGTGCGGATGAAGAAGTCGTTGGACGCCTCGATCTTCGGCATGAGCTGCTCGAACTTGGGCGCGTTTCGATCGACCAGCTCCTGCGGCGTGACCCCCTCCCGCTCGGCGGCCAGGGCGACCGGCTCGCCGTGCTCGTCCGTCCCGGTGAGGAAGAACACGTCCTCGCCCCGCTGGCGCATGTGCCGGGCGAGGATGTCCGCGGCGATCGTCGAGTACGCGTGGCCGAGGTGCGGCTCGGCGTTGACGTAGTAAATCGGCGTGGTGACGTAGAAGCTCACGGCGATTGAGCATATTCCGCGGCCGCGCCGGCAGGCCTGCATTGAAACCGTCAGCCGGTTGCTAGAGCAGGCTGTCCTGCCCCTTCGCGCCGCCGCGGCGCCGCGGCACGCCGGCGGCCTCTGCGAGCGCCGCCTCGACGTCGGCGAGGATCGCGCGCTCGGAGCGCGACGCCACCAGCGGCTCCGAGATGCCGTCGACGTGGACGTAGGTGCGGCGGCCGTCGCCGCGCTCGCCTGGATCGAGCGGAACCAGGGCGAAGATGCGGTCGGCGCGCACGAAGCGCCCGTATCCGAGCGATACCAGCTTCGACTCCGGCGTCCTGGCCACGGACCGAGCCTACCCTTCCTCCGGCGCCGGGTCGAGCCGGTTGAGCTTCTTCACCACTACGTCCTTGCAGTCGCGCGGGAACACCGGCACGCCGACGACGCCGACGTTGCCCTCGCGGCTGGGGATCACCAGGGCGCCCCTGTCGTCCGACGCCGAATCGACCTCGTCGGAGTCGTTGAGCAGGTTCTTCTCCACCTCGCAGAAGGCGTCGCTGCCGAGGACATAGACGTCGTCCCCGTCGGCCTTGCTCAGGTCGAGCTTCCCGACGATCTCCCGATCGGAGTAGCTGACGTCGTCACCGCCGCAGGAGATCAAGGCGAAGCCGGCGACCAAGCAGATCGCGACCGTGGCTCGACCCCGCTTCCGCACCGCGCCAACGTACAAGAAAGGGCGGCCCGAAAGCCGCCCTTTCCCAACTTCAGAGGCCGTGGCTCAGCTCGTGGCCACGCCTACTTCTGCTTGCACGACTGCGTGTCCGTCGCCGTCGCCTGCGGGGCGTCGGTGTACGTGAACACGCTCGTGAACTTGATCTTCTTGTCCGAGCAGCGGGCCTGGACGTAGTCCTTGGCCTTCACCGTCGTCTCGAACCTGGGGATCGCGCCGACGCCACCGGCGAGCGGCGGGATCGTGACGGTCAGGGTGCTGCCCTTCAGCACGCCCTTCAGGACCACCGTCGTCCCCAGCGCCTCGACGCGCGAGTGCAGAAGGATGCCCCTCGCGTCGGAGCGGTTGAACGCGGTCACGACCGCCTCGTAGTCCTGGCGGGTGCCGCCGGCGCCGAACGGGAGCGCGGCCATCGCGCTGCCGGTGCCGACCTTCGACTCGCCGCAGGCCGCAAGCGCCGCCTGGGTGGTCGTGTTCTCGATCTGGTTCGGATCGCAGCCCGGAACCGCCTTCTGGTCGAACTTGACGTCCTTCTTGTCGAACTTGATCACGGCCTGGGTCGCCTTCGGCGGGATCCCCGCGGGGTTCGCTCCGTCTTCGACCGTCGTGATCACGTTGATCGACGTCTTCTTGAACTTCTTCTTGTCGAACTTCGGGGTGGTCTTACCCCCCAGCTCGCCCTCGATCGTCTGGACCGCGGGCGCGCCGATCGCCGTGCCGACCACCGCGACGGTGACTGCCGCCACCGCGGCAACGGCCAGCAGAGACTTCCTGCGCATCAATCCTCCTCCGTTACACATGACACAACGCTCTCTCGGCGGCGGAGCCTATCGCCCGAGCCGCCAACGTGAGAGGGCGACCCGAAGGCCGCCCTCTCCCGGTCAGAAAGCTGCTGTAGCCGAACTGGTGGCTACGACTTCTTCTTCTGCTTGCACTTCTGCTCGTCCGTCGCGGTTGCCGCCGGCGCGTCCGAGAACGTGAACGTGCCGCTGTAGTTGATCTTCTTGTCCTTGCAGCGGGCCTGGACGAAGTCCTTGGCCTTCACCGTGGTGGTGAAGCTGGCGATCGCGCCCGTACCACCGCCGAGCGGCGGGATGAGGACGTTCAGCGTGCTGCCGGACAGGGTGCCCTTGAGGACGACCGTGGTGCCGAGCGCGTCGACGCGCGAGTGCAGCAGGATGCCCTTCGTGTCGCCGCGGTTGAACGCGGTCACCACCGCGTCGTAGTTCTGGCGGGTACCGCCCGCACCGAACGGGAGTGCGGCGACGGCGCTGCCGGTGCCGACCTTCGACGATCCGCAAGCCGACAGAGCGGCCTGGGTGGTCGTGTTCTCGATCGAGTTCGGGTCGCAGGTGGGGACCGCCTTGGTGTCGAACTTGACGTCCTTCTTGTCGAAGACGATCTTGGCGTTCGTGGCCTTCGGGGGCATCCCGGACGGGTTGTCAGCGTCCGAAGTCGTCGTGGTCACCTTGACCGAACTCGCCTTGAACTTCTTCTTGTCGAACTTCGGGGTGGTCTTACCGCCGAGCACACCGTCGATGGTCTGGGTCGGCGTCAGGCCGACCGCACCGGTGGCCGCCACGGCGGTGATCGTCAGGCCGAGAGCGGCCGCGATCAGGTAGCGCTTTCTGCGCATCAATCCTCCTCTAGTCGCGCGTCACACACGGATTCTCCGTTCCTCCGTGCCCGTTTATGAACACGTGCCGAGAGCGAGGGTTGCGGAGCCCGCGTTACCTCTCTCCCACGTACGCGCTTGAGCCTATACCCGGACCTGCTCAGGGCAATGAGCGCACGTGCAGGTACTGGGTGAACTCCTCGAACGCCCCGCCGATCGACTGCTGGGGCGGCGCCTGCTCGCAGGCGGGCTGGGGGGTCGCAGACGACTCCGTCTGGTCGGCGAACACGAACTGCTGCATCCGATCGAGCAGGTCCTGCGCCGCGGCGACGTCGCCCGCCGGTATGCGCGTTGAAGTCCGGGTTCGAGGCGGCGGCGAGATCGAGGATCGCGTTGATCCCCGAGGTGCACTGCCGCGTCTCGAACGACTTCAGTCCCGCGGCCGGGTCGTAGGCCCCGGGGCCGAAGTAGGGGTTGGGGCGGACGCTGCTCAGCCGCTGCGCGTAGGAGGCGAGGATCTCGGGCGAGAAGGGGGCGATCGTGCGCAGGTAGTTGCGCACGCCGGCGCCCTCGTCGTTGGTGGCGTTGGTGGCCGCGGCGACGTTGGCGAGGAAGGCCGTGATCTCACGGCGGTACTTGCGCAGGACGGTGACGATCGGGGTGAGCTCGTCCAGGAACGAGGGAAGCCGGTCGAGCAGCGGCGGCAGCTGGTCGTCCAGCAGCCCGCGGAGTGCCCCGAAGCCGCTCGGCGCGGCGTCGATCGCTCCGCGGAGGCCGCCGAAGAAGACCTCGAGCTCGGCGGCCAGCCGGCCGGTCGCTGTCAGGGTGGGGCCGAGCTCGCGCGCGGACGGCCGTAGCTGGGTGATCACGGGGTCGGCGTCGGTGGCGAAGTCGTCGAGCCTGGTCAGGGTCTCGCGCGACTCGCGCAGGAAGGTCGGCAGGACCTGGAACAGCGCCTGGAGGTCGGCGTTTCGGTCGGCCGTCGTCGAGAACACCGCCTGGGTGTTCTCGATCAGCCCGCTGAGCTCGCCCTGGCGCTCCGACAGGGCGTCGAAGACCTCGCCGCCGCGGCTCACCAGGTCGCTGACCGCGAGGTCCTGGCTGTCGAGGATCCGCAGCGCGGAATCGGCCTCGCGAGCGAACGAGTCGAGCGAGGCGATCGCGGTCGAGAGGTCGACCCCCCGGCGGTCCAGGGCGGCGGCCGCTCCCTGCATCCAGGTCTGGAAGTCCTGGCGGGTCTTGCTGTCGAAGGCCTGGAAGATCTCGTCGAGCTGCACCGACGCGGCGACCTGGCCGACGGGGAGCTCGTCGCCCTCGGGGAGGGTCGGCGCGGTGTCGCTTCCGGGACTGAGCTCGACGTAGGTCTCGCCGAGCAGCGTCTTCTGGCGCAGGGTCGCCCGGGTATCGCTGGGGATCGGGGCGTACGGCGCGTCGATCTCGAGTGTCGCCACCGCGTGGCCGGCGTCGTCGAGGTCGATCCGCTTCACCTTGCCGACCGAGACCCCGGAGATGCGGATGTCGGACTCCTGCGCGAGCTGCGTGGCCTCCGTGAACGGGACCTCGACCCGGTAGCCCTTCGGCTTCAGCGGCACCGGGCCGCCGAAGGCGATCCAGAGGAACAACGCCAGCGCGAAGCACGAGAGCGCGAAGCCGGCGGCGATCAGGAGGCGGGTGATTGTCGGCGGTTTGGTCTCCATCAGAAGGGCGGGCAGACGCGCGGGTCGTCGGAGCTGGGGACGTTGGTCATCTGCTGGAGGGTGCGCAGGAACGGACGCGGCGTGGCGACGCCCTCGGCGAGTCCGGCGGTGGTGCAGCCGAAGATGACGATGGTGCGGAGCATCGGGCCCATCGCGTCCTGGCTGTAGAAGAGCGCGTTGATGTCGTGGTTGAGCCACGCGAGCCAGAACAGGTAGCCCTCCTCAACCGGGCTCGGCGGGTTGTAGGCGGCGGCGTTGGCGAGCATGTTGAGCTCGCCGAAGGTCGTCGAGAGGCCCTTCGTGGTCTTGTCGAGCGGGTCGGCCGCCTGGGCCAGGTGGCGGACCGGGGTCTGTGCGGCGCTCGAGAACGGACGGATCTGGTCCCGCAGCGGGGCGGTCGTCTCATCCAGGAACGGGCGCAGGGCGCGCAGCGCCGGGCCGAGCGCCTGGGCCGACGGGATCAGGTCGCGTGACGCGGGGCCGACGACCGTGGCGAACTCCTCACCGCTGGCGAGCGCCGACTGCGTCTCGCGCAGGGTCGACGGCAGCTCCTGCAGCGCCTCGCGGATCGACGCCTCCTGGTCGGCGAACGAGCCGAGCGCGGCGGCCGAGGCGTCGACGAACTCGGCCAGCCGGGTGTCGCTGGCCCCAAGCGCCTGGCTGACCTGCTTGAACGCGGTGATCGAGTTTGCGATGTTGCGCCGACGCTCCGCCAGCGCGGCTCCGATCAGCTTCAGGTCACGCGCCAGCGGCTCGAAGCGCCGGAAGACCGCCGAGAGCTCTTCGCCGCGCCCCCCGAGCCCGCGACCGGCGCCCTGCAGGAGCAGCTGCAGGTAGGCGCGCGTGTCGCCGTCGAGGGTGGCGAGGATCTGGTCCGGCTGGACGTTGGGCTTGGTCCGCGAGACCGGGATCGTCGATCCCTCGGCGACGTTCCCCTCGTGGCGGCCCGGGTCGAGCTCGACCGTCATGTCCTGCAGGCCGGTGCGCGGCCGCAGCAGCGCGGTGGCGTCGTTGTGGATCAGCGGCGCGTACTTGTTGTCGATCTCCATCGTCACCAGCGCGTTCCCGCCGTTCAGCTCGACGTCGGTGATGTCGCCCACCTCGAGCCCGGCGATGTTCACGCTCTGGCCCTGGCCCGGGGTGACCGCCTGGGCGGTCGCGAACTCGGCCTTCAGCTCGAACCGGTCCGATCCGGCCAGCGGCACCCAGGAGGGAAGCGTGAACCCCTGCTTCGCGAGGATGACCCCGGTCGTCAGCAGCCCGATCACGAGCAGCGCCGCGATGGCCAGGAAGTCGCGCAGGTGTTCTCTGATCGCTCGCTTCATAGCTACGGCACCGCCGCCGGGCTCGGGGCACCGACGTCGCCGGGCAGGCCGGCGCCGCCCGTGCCGTTGATGTCGGGCAGCGGGTTGGTCGCGCAGGGGATCTCCGGGCGATACGGCGGGATCGCCGCCGTGAACGTCGGCCGCGTTCCGACCGGCGCCGCCTGGGTGTTGCCGAAGAGGACGTTGTTGCGGACCTGGCCGGCGGGATACGGGGTGCTCGAGAGCACGCTGCCGCCGCCGGCGTTGACCCGCAGCCAGGAGCCGTTGCCGTCGAAGCCCTGGCCGGCGCCGGCCTGGTTGACGAGCGATGAGAGGAAGTCCTGCCAGTTCGAGACGCCGGAGGGATAACCGGGCGCCCCGTCGCCGAACGGGTAGGCGCCGCCGTTGTTGTCGATCACGATGTCGCCCGTCGGGACCAGGTTCTCCGAGGTGCAGCGCGCGAAGTCGTGCGTCTCATCGAAGAGGGGGGCGGAGTTGACCGCGACGCTGGCGAGCGGCGGGGTCGCCCGCTCGAGGAGCCTCGAGAGCCCGCCGAGCTCCGCGTCGGTGAGCAGGGGCCGCGCCTGGTCGAGCCACGGGTTGGCGGCGTCGATCGTCGCCGGCAGCTCGGCGATGCTGGGCCGCAGCTCGATGGCCAGCGCCCGCACCGCCGGCAGCGAGTCGCTGAGCTCCGCTAGCGAGGGCCGCGCCGTCTCGAGCGTCGGCGGCAGCTCGGCGATGGTCTCGCTGAGGTTGGTCGACTCCGCCGCGAGCGCGCCGGTGGTGACGTTGAAGTTGGTGATCAGCTCCTGGAGCTCGGGCTCGTGCCCCTCGAGCTTTCCGAACGTCGCCCGCAGGGCCCGGATCAGCTCGGAGAGGTCGTGCGGGCCGTTCCCCAGGAGCGCCTGGTTGACGATCGACGTGTCCCGGCCCGCCCGGGCCGCCGTAGCGCAGCGCCCCCCTGGAGCGCCTCGGCGCCGGTCTTGCCCTGGACGTCCGGGTCCTGGCCGACGTCCTCGGCCGCGGTCGGCACGTGGGTGAGGCCGGTGGCGAAGCCGTCGAGGGCCTTCTGAAGGCCCTTTCGATCCGGCTGCTGGAGAGCCGTCAGCACCTCGTCGATCTGGACCGCGGTCGCTGTCTGGCTGACCGGGATCGTGTCGCCGCCGTCGAGCTCCTCGGCCCCCGGGAGTCCCCGGCTGGAGGTCGAGGAAGAAGTTCCCCTCGAGGAACAGCCGGGGGCGGATCTCGACCGTCGCGTCGGCGTGGATCGGGCGACCCTGGTCCTCGACGGTGAAGGTGACGTCGGCCGCGTCGCCCGCGGCGCTCACCCCCGTGACCTTGCCGACGTTCACCCCTGCGATCCGGACGGGTGAATCCGGCCGCAGGGTCGCGGCGTTGGCGAACTTCGCGTGCAGCTCGTATCCCGGGCCGACGAACGGGATCGCCTTCGCGAAGGCGAGGTAGACGCCGAATCCGATCACGACGACCAGGATCAGACCCAGATCCACGGCGCCGGGCCCCGGTACGAACGGCCCCAGATTCTGGGGTCGGGCGCCGCTTCCATGGGATCGCGCTTGACCGGCCGCTTGTCGCGTCGGAAGATCGCCATCACGGCTCCCTCGTGTTCGTGCCCTGGTTCCCGGGCACGTTGCCGATCACGGTGCGGCCGTTGATGTAGTTCTCGTTGCCCGCCTCGCACTCACGGGGCTGGCCGGGCGCGGCGGTGTTGGGGTACGGGTTCGTGTGCAGGAAGTTCTTGCCGTCGCCGCCACCGTCGGCCGGCGCCGAGGCGGGGCTGCCCTCGCTGTTCGGCCCCTTCGGGACGTCGAAGACGATGAACCGCTGCCAGGCGCCGAGGTCGTTGCCGTCGCTGACGACCCCGTAGAGGTTGGCGGCCAGGATCGAGGCGTAGTTGCAGACGGTCTCGGCCGGGGCGACGAATCGCGCCAGCGGGCCCAGCTCGTCGGTGAGCCCCTCGGCCGCGGCGAGCCCGGCGCGCACGGCCCCGTTGTTGTTGAACGCGAGCAGCGACTCGAACGTCGGCGCCAGCTCGTCGTTCAGCTGCGGCGAGCGCGGCAGGACCTGCGTGCCGACGTCCAGGGCCGAGGCGATCGTCGGCGAGGTCTCGGCCAGCGCCCTGGCCGCCGGCTGCAGGTCACCGAACAAGCCGGCTGTGTTGGCCAGGAACGGACGGATCCGCGGCAGGGTGTCGAGGGTGACCAGCTCGGTCGGCGGCCCCTCGGAGATCGACTCCTGGATGAACGGCCGCGAGACCTCCGCAAGGGCCGTGAAGGTGATGTTCAGCGACCGGAACATCGCCGCCTGCGTCTCGGCCACCGGCGCCACCTCGGCGGCGGTGTTGGCGAGCGCGCCGATGAAGCGGTCGAGGTTCGTGCGCGAGGACGAGAGGTTGCGCGCCACCGGCTCCAGGAGCTCGACGACGTCCGGCAGACGCCCGAGGGCGATGTTGAGGTCGACGCCGCGGCCGGCGAGCGCGTTGCCGAACTCGAGCAGGTTGCGCTGGGCCGCGAGGCGGGTGGGCTCGTCGAACATGTCGAGGATCTGGTCGAGCTCGACCGGCTCGGGCTCCTCGGCCGAGAGCGGGATCACGGATCCGGCCTCAAAGCCCTCCGACGAGGTCCCCTTGCGGATCTCGAGGTACTTCAGGCCGAGCGCCGAGCGCGAGCGAACGGTGAGGTTGGAGTCGTCCGGAAGCGGATCGAGGTCGCTGTCGAGCTTCAGGTCGAGCTTCGCGCTCACGTCCCCGTTCTCGGCCTGCTGGGGCTCGATCGACTCCACCAGCCCGACGCGCACCCCTCCGATCCTGACCTCGTTGCCCGGCACCAGCGTGCTCGCGTTGTGCACCTGGGCCGAGATCCGGTAGGTGGGCACGAACGGGAGGCCCGAGTTCGCGTTGTAGGCGAGGAAGACGGCGACGATGAGGATCATCACCGTGATCGCCCCGACCATCGTCGGGCTCGCGGCCAGGTTGCCCATCACGCCGCCGCGCCTCATCGCTTGCCCTTCCGCTGGTCGCGGTCCGGCGGCCCGATCAGGAAGTCGAGCAGCATCCTGGTCGCGGCCAGCCGGGCCGGAGCGCCGGCGCCCGGGGTGGTCTCGGGCGTCGCGGGCTCGGCCGGGGTCGGCGCCGTCGGATCGCCGGGGACGGTCAGGCCCGGATCGACCGGCGTCGGCGCCTCCGGCGTCTCCGGGGGCGTCGTCCCGGGGTCGGACCGGCCGCTGTCGCCCTCGCTGTCGGGGGCGGAGTCGGGCTTGCCGGAGCGCTTCTGCTTGCGGTCCGGACGCTCGGCGGGCGCTGAGGCGGTCTCCTCGGTGGGCGGCAGGAAGTTGGCGATGCAGCCCGTCTGCGGCGCGGTGACGTAGTCGTTGCAGTTGGTGATCAGCAGGAACGCCCGGGCGAAGTGGCCGAGGTTGTCGAAGCCGTTGAAGGCGCCGACCCCGCGGTAGACGAAGCGCAGCAGGTTGCGGAAGCCGTCCTTGCTGTCGAAGGAGCGCAGGAGCGCGGCGAGGTTGCTCGCCGCCGGCGCGGCGGACTTCGCCAGCCCGCGTACCTGCTTGATCACCGGATCGGAGTCGACCAGCGGCTGCTGGCTGGCGGCCGCCGCGTCACCGAGCGAGGTCAGCGCCGTGGTGGCCGCGGGCGCGAACGGCACCAGCGCGCGGGTGGCGCGGGTGGCCGCCGGGGCCGCCGTCGCCCAGGTCCTCGAACAGCGGCGTGCCGGCGTCGGCGAACCGCTTCAGCTCGCCCATGGTCGCCCGCAGCTCACGCAGAGTCGGCGGCAGCAGCTCGAGGCCGCGCTCGAGGTCGGCGCCTCGCTCGGCGGTCGCCTGCGCGGTGGTCCCGGCGGTGTTGATGAAGCCGGTGAGCTGGTCGCGATCGCGGGCGAGCGGCGCCAGCACCGCGTCGCTGTCGCTGGCCAGCCTGGCCAGCGCCTGGTTCTGGCGGGCCAGGATCGCGAGCACCTCGTTCGTCTCGCGCAGCGCCGGGTCCGAGCGATCCACGATCTCGGCGAGCTCGTCGCCACGCGCGGCGAGACCCGCGCCGAGGTCGTTGAGGATCAACCGGAAGCGGTCCGCGTACGACTCCCGCATGATGTTGTTGACCAGGTCGAGGTCGACCGTCTTGCCGTTCGACTCGATCGGGAGGAAGCGCTGCCCGGCGCCGGGCTGGCCCTCGGGGACCTCCTCGAGCGGCGGCGGCGCCGGCTGCCCGCCGCGCGCGGCTGGGTGGGCTGGCACTCGACGAACTTCTCGCCCAGCAGCGACTGCGGCCGGATCAGGCACGAGGCATCGGCGAGGAAGTCCTGGAAGCCGGCGTCGTCGATCCTCAGCACCAGCGCGGCCTTGCCGGGCTCGGGGCTGCCGTCGAGGTGGACGGGCTCGTCCTCGCCGGTGACCTCGACGTCGCTCGACGACGCCGACGTTGGCGCCCGCGATCCGGACCTCCTCGCCGGGCACCATGAAGGCGGCGTTGTCGAACATCGCCCGCACCTCGTAGGTGCCGTCGTCCCCGCCGGCGCCCGAGCCGACGATCAGGATCGCCACCGAGGCGACGAGCGCGAGCAGGATGGCGGCGAGTCGTCTCATGGTCCTGGCGGTACGGCGCTCGGGTCGCAGATGCCGTCGAGCGCGCCGTCGTCGAGGAACGGGTTGGAGCCGGCGATCGGCTGGGTGGCGCCGCCCGGGCAGCGGTTGAAGAAGCCGTTGTCGAAGGCGGCGAACTGCTCAGTGCTCGGGATCGGGTCGAGGACGGAAGTCGCCGGGTTCCAGTTGAAGAAGTTGATCCCGGTCGGCTGGGTGCGGAGGTAGTGGCCGTCCCCGTCGTAGTTGGCCGCCACCTGGGAGAAGCGGCCGAGGAAGCCGACGAGGTCCGGCGTGTAGGCGCGCAACTGGGCGACGTTGGTCTGCGAGTCGTCGAGCGCCTGGATCGTCGCCGGCACGGAGCGGTCGGCCGCCCGCTCGGCGCCGGGCAGCGCCCGCAGGGTGTCGACGAGGTCGTTCGCCGGCCCCGGCAGGGAAACGGTGTTCGCGAGCCGGGTGAAGACCGGCACCGAGTCCTCGACCACCGGCCGCAGCTCGCGCAGGAACGGCGCCAGGTCGCGCGTGGCGACGCCCGTGGTGTCGATCAGCGGCTGCAGGTCGTCCAGCGCCGCGCGCAGGTTGACGAAGGTCGTGTTCGCCTGGCGCAGGGTCGGCGGCAGCTGGGCGAGCGCGCTGTCGAAGGCCTCGTTCTGTGACGCGATCGCGCCCAGTGCCTCGTTCGCGTTCGCGATCCCGGACGAGAGGTCCGCACGGCGCTCGGCGACCGCATCGAGGACGCTCGCGCCCGAGGCGAGGAAGTCGGAGAACGCCTGCTGGTCGCGGGTCAGCTCCGCGAGCAGGCGCTCGGTGGTCTGCAGGCTCGGCGCGAGGTACTTGTAGGCGTCGTTCGCCTGCTCCGGGTTGCCGGCGTAGACGGTCGCCTGGCCCCGGATGAAGTTCGACAGCGCCGTCCGGGTGCGGCGGTCGAAGGTGTCGAAGAGCTGGTCGATGTCGACCGGCGAGGTGGTCGCGTCCTCGCCGATGACCCCGTCGTCGCCGATCTCCGGGGCGTCGTTCGGCCCCGGGGCGAGCGAGACGTAGCGGTTTGCGATCCCCGAGAGCGAGGTCGAGCGGATCGTCGCGGTCGTTCCCTCGTTGAGCGGGTCGTCGACGGTGATCTTGACCTCGGCGCGGGCGTCGTCGGTGAGCGTGATCTCGTCGACCGTGCCGACCTTGTGCCCGCCGACCTGGACCAGGTTTCCGGGCACCAGCTGGCCGCCGGTCTCGAACAGGAGGCGGTACTTATGGCCGCGAGTCTCCGCCGAACAGGAGCACGGCGATGAGCACGGTGCCGACCGACGATCGCGAGAACGGCCGCGAGCCGTGCCAGTACTCCGCCGGAGCCTGAGGTGTCAGGTTTACTTCCTTGCACCCTTTGCGGCACGAGGCCGCGATCTCTCCATCCGTCCCAGGGTTGGCGGGATCCTGAATCGCTCTCCCCGGCATCAAGCGACGGTACCCTGCCGCTTAACCACCCGACTTACGTGGCAGATCATCTCCGAGGATCGCGTCCTGTCAATGCCCGGTAAAGCTCGTTCGGCCTCGTGCCCGTGAGCGCCGCGACCACGCTTGCGGCCGCCCGCGGGCGGGCGCCCGACTGGACCAGGCGGCGCAGCGCGTCGACGGCGAAGGCGACGTCGGAGGCTCCCGCCGTCGGCGAGGCGGCCGGGCCGATCACGACCACGATCTCGCCCTTGACGTCGTCGCGGAAGTGGCGGGCGAGCTCGGCCAGCGTCCCCCGCGCGACCTCCTCGTGAAGCTTGGTCAGCTCGCGGCAGACGGCCGCTGGGCGATCGGGGGCCAGGGCGGCCAGCGCGGTGAGCGATTCGGGCAGCCGCCGCGGGGACTCGAACGCGACGACGGTCTCCGGCGAAGTGAGCACCCGCTCCAGCTCACCCGCGCGGCGCGGCAGGAAGCCCTCGAACCGCCAGCGGTCGGCCGGCAGGCCGGAGGCCACCAGCGCCGTGGTGACCGCGGACGGTCCCGGCAGGACCTCGACCTCGAGATCGCGGTCCAGGCACGTGCGCACCAGCCGGTAGCCCGGGTCGGAGATCACCGGCGTGCCGGCGTCCGAGATCAGCACCACCTTGGCGCCGCGCTCGATCTGAGCGGCGAGCTGCCGCGCGCGCTCGGCCTCGTTTCCCTCGTGGTTCGAGACCAGGCGCGGCCTTTGGATCTCGAGCCGTTCGTAGAGCCGCCCGGCCCGCCGGGTGTCCTCGCAGGCGACGATGTCGGCCTCGGCGAGCGCGCGGCGGCCGCGCTCGGAGATGTCCTCGACGTTGCCGATCGGCGTCGGGCAGACGATCAGCCGGCCGGCCATCAGAGCACCTGCGCGGCTTCGCCGCCACCTCATCCTCTGCGGCGGCTTCGCCGCCTGACATGCTGCTTTCGGCGCTAAAGCGCCTCACCGGCTCTCCTCCAGCGCCATCACAGCCGCGCCGATCATGCCCGCGTCCCCTCCGAGCGCGGCGAGCGCCACCCGGGTCTCGTTCATCGGCGGAAGCGCGCGGGAGCGCATCTCCTCGCGCGCGGCGCCGATCAGCAGCTCGCCGGCCCGCGAGACGCCCCCGCCGATCACGATCACGTCCGGCGCGAAGATGTTGGCGAGGCTCGAGAGCGCGACGCCCAGATGCCTGCCGATCGTCGCCAACGCGTCGATCGATGCCTGGTCGCCGTCGAAGGCTGCGTCCGTGACGTACCTGCCGTCGATCTCCCTGCCGTCGGCGAGCGCCCGGCCGAGCGCGGAGTCCGGGTGCTGCTCGGCGGCCGCCCTGCCCTCGCGCCCGAGCGCGGTTCCCGAGGCCATCACCTCGACGCAGCCCCGATTCGGGCAGTTGCCCTGGCAGGGCGGGCCGTTCTCGTCGATCACCACGTGGCCGAGCTCGCCCGCCGAGCCGAACGAGCCCCGGTAGACCTCGCCGCCGATGATCACCCCGCCCCCGATCCCGGTGCCGATCGTCAGCATGAGCGCGTTCGAGGTGCCCTTGGCGGCCCCGAGGCGATGCTCGGCGAGGGCAGCGCAGTTGGCGTCGTTGTCGATGAACACGGGCAGGTCGAATTTCGCCGCCACCAGGTCGCGTATCGGCACGTTGACGAGCGGCAGGTTGACCGAGGTGATGGCGACCCCGCGCTCGCGGTCGATCGTCGAGGGGATGCCGATGCCGATGGCCTCGACGCCGGGCTGCGCGGCGATCCCCTCGCGAAGCTCCGATTCGAGCTCGGCGAGCAGTGAATCGAGGTCGCGGCCGAAGGTCGGTTCCGTGCCCCTATGCAGGATGTTTTGCTCGTCGTCGACAACTCCGACGGCCATCTTCGTGCCGCCGAGGTCCGCCCCGAGGGCCAGCCTCACAGGAAGGAGTTTCGACGGGGCATGAGGTATTGATAGCTCATGGTCGAGCCAGGGGCGGGTGGCGACGAGGAGCGCAAGCCGCCGCCCGAATACACCGTCTACAAGTCGCGCAGGCGGCTGATCGACCGGATCCGAAAGCCGGATCTCTCATCGCTGACCGGGAAGCTCAAGCGCGGCGGGGACGGTGAGAGCGGCCCGCCGAAGCCGCCGACCGAGCGGCCCTGGTGGCGCACCGGGCTGAAATGGTTCGGGATCTTCGTCGTCGGCTGGATCCTGCTCAGCCTGCTGGCGTTCGCGATCTCCGCCCAGATCCAGAAGTCCAAGCTCGCCGACGGGGTCGACAAGACCCTTCACGGCAACCCGTTCATGCTGGTCAGCCCGCAGACGATCCTGGTGCTCGGCACCGACGTGCGCTCGGGTGCCTTCGCCTCGGCTGACGAGGCCGAATCGAAGAACTGCATCGAGGCGGTCACCGGCGGCCGGCCCACCGACAACAACTGCAAGCACGGCCCCTATCGCTCGGACACGATCATGCTGATCCGAGCAGGCCGAGGGACGTTTCGCAAGCTTTCGATCCCGCGCGACACACTCGCCGACGTCCCCGGACAGGGGCCGCAGAAGATCAATTCCGCCTACGCGAGCGGTGGCGCCAAGCTGGCGATCCGCACGGTCGAGGGTCTGCTCGGGATCAACGTCGACCAGGTCGCGATCATCGACTTCGACGGCTTCCGCCAGTTCATCGACACGATCGGCGGCATCGACGTGGACCTGCCGACCCCGGTTTGCTCGGAGGTCTCGGGCGGCGCCTTCAACCTGAAGCTCGACGAGGGCGAGAACCACCTCGACGGCTTCCAGGCGATCACCCTGGCGCGAACCAGGTCGAACACGTGCGGCACCGGCGAGTTCGCCTCGAGCGACGACGTCGACCGGGCCGCGTTCCAGCAGCTGATCCTCGACGGCATCAAGGGCAAGCTGACCAGCATCACCAGCCTGCCGATGAACTTCATCAAGGGACCGGTGATCGGCTGGAACGCGCCGAAGGCGATGGTCTCGAGCATGGGCTTCTTCACCATGCCCCAGCTGGTGATCTCGGCGGCGATCGGAGGCGGCGGCACCGACGTCCTCGAGCCCTCGGGCACCACCGGCGCCGGCAACCTGGTCGTCTCACCCGAGGAGTGCAGACGAGCCGCCGAACAGCTCCTCGGCGAGCCACCCCCGCGCAAGCCCAACTGCCCGCAGGGCTAGGCCGACGCCCGAGCCTGGCCTGCTTTGAACCCGTGGGGTTCGAAACCGACCACGGTCAGTCCTGGGACTTGGTCTCGGACTTCGAGGAGGAGTCGGGCTTCGAGTCGCTCTTCGAGTCCGAGCTCGACTCCGACTTCTTCTCGTCGCCGCTGTTCGCGGAGGCGCCCTTCTTGGCGTAGTCGGTGGTGTAGAAGCCCGAGCCCTTGAAGTGGACGGCGACCGGGCGAAACACGCGCTCGACGGGCGCGCCGCAGACCTCGCAGGCCGTGACCGGTTCGTCGGACATCGACTGCATCACCTCGAAGGTGTGGCCGTTCTTGCAGCGGTATTCGTAAATCGGCATCGGGAACCGGCGTTTGTCGCGACGGAACCTGCGATTATCGCGACGGGATGAGGGGTAGACGCAGGGACGCGCGTGGGGCGCTGATCGCGGCCGCGCTCGCGATAACGAGCCTACTGATCGTCGTGCCGGCGGCCAATGCGGCCTTCGGCCTGAGCGGCCTGTCGGCGACGCCGGCGAGCAACCAGGCCGGCGCCAACGCCGACGTGACGATCCACCTTGGAATCTCTGAGCCCGGGCACGACCTCAGGGACCTGACGGTTCACCTGCCGCCTGGCCTGGTCGGCAACCCGCTCGCGGCGCCCCAGTGCACGGTGGCCCAGCTCAACGCCGGCAACTGCCCGCCCGGCAGCGACGTCGGCGACGTGACCAACAACGTGAACGTGTTCCTGACCGCGATACCCGTTCCCCTGACCGTCACCGGAGACCTCTACAACCTCGTCCCTCAGCCCGGCGAGCCGGCGCGGTTCGGGATTCGCCTGGTGCCCGCCGTCGGCGATCCGATCGTGCTCCAGTCCCCGGCGAGCCTGAGGCAGTCCGACTTCGGGCTCGACACGGTGCTCAACAACCTGCCCAACGAAGCCGTGCTGCTCGGGCCGCTCGCGGTCCCGATCGACATCACCTCGATCGACCTCACCCTGAACGGCACGGTCGGCAGCCCCCCGCAGGGCTTCATCCGCCTGCCGACCTCGTGCGGGACCCACACGGTCGGCTTCGACGCCACCGCGTACGACTCGCAGACGGCGAGCGGGCAGGCGACCTTCACGACGAACAACTGCGCCGCGGTGCCCTTCTCGCCGGGGTTTGCCGCGAAGGTCAAGCCGATGGGCAAGGACGGGCTCAAGCCCGAGCTGCAGACGACGATCACGCAGACGCTGGCCGAGGCGGGGCTCAGGCGTGCGCAGGTGGTCCTCCCCCGTGAGCTCGGCGCCGACAACTCCGTGCTCAACAACCAGTGCTCGCAGGCGCAGTTCGCCGCCGGCAACTGCCCGGCGAACACGATCCTCGGCAGCGCCGTCGCGGAGTCGCCGCTTCAGTCCGAGGCGCTGACCGGGTCGGTGGCCCTGGTCGCACCGCCGACGCCCGGGCTGCCGCAGGTCGGCCTGGACCTGCGCGGCCCCTTGGCGCTGAAGCTGACCGGGAACTTCGTCGTCACCGAACAGGGCACCGGGGTGGTCTTCGAGGGCCTGCCCGACATCCCGATCTCGAAGTTCCAGCTCACGTTCACCGGCGGCGACGGCGGGCTCGTGCTCGCCTCGCGTTCCGTCTGCGACCCGCCGCCGCTGACCTTCTCCACCAGCTTCCTCGCGCATTCGGGCGCCAGCACGACCGGCACCACGGCGGCGACCGTCGGCGGCACCTGCAAGGACAAGAAGGGCAACAGGAAGCCGAAGGCGAAGGTGAAGCTCGGCGGCATCGGCTCGGATCGGCCGACGCTGCGCTTCGCGCTCAAGGCCGGCTCGGAGAAACTGCGCAGCGCCAAGCTGACCCTGCCGAAGCAGCTCCGGTTCGCCTCGGGCAAGAGCTTCGAGAACGGCAGCTCGTTCGGCTCCAAGGCGAAGGTCAAGCACACCAAGGGCGGGCTGACCATCAAGGCCCGAAAGCCGGCGAAGCGGCTGCGCGGAAAGATCGGCGACGGGGCGCTGCTTGCCGGAAACGGCCTCAAGGCCGCCAAGGCCCTGAAGTTCAAGTTCAAGATCCGGGACGCGGCGGGCAAGACCACCAGGCTCAGGGTCCGCCTGAAGTAGTAGATGGCCGAGCCCGGCTCGCCGGTACCGTTCCGGCGGTGACAGACGCCACCGCCGCCACCCCGACCCTCGACGAGATCGTCGCGCTCTGCAAGCGCCGGGGGTTCATCTTCCCGTCGTCGGAGATCTACGGCGGCGTCGGCTCGACGTACGACTACGGCCACTACGGGGTCCTGCTCAAGAACAACGTCAAGAACGAGTGGTGGCGGGCGATGCTCCGGGAGCGCGACGACATCGTCGCCATCGACTCGGCGATCATCCAGCACCCGCGGGTGTGGGAGGCGTCGGGACACCTGGCCGGGTTCACCGACCCGCTGATCGACTGCAAGGCCTGCAAGCTCCGCTTTCGCGCCGACAAGCTCGAGGACGCCCAGTGCGGCCACAAGCCGTCGAAGCGGCCGGGCGAGGGCCCGGACTGCGAACTCACCGAGGCGCGCGAGTTCAACCTCATGTTCGAGACCCACGTCGGGCCCGTGCGCGACTCGGCCTCGGTCGCCTACCTGCGCCCGGAGACCGCCCAGGGCATCTTCATCAACTTCAAGAACGTGCTCCAGTTCGCGCGCGTCAAGCCCCCGTTCGGGATCGCCCAGATCGGCAAGTCGTTTCGCAACGAGATCACCACCGGCAACTTCATCTTCCGCACCCGAGAGTTCGAGCAGATGGAGATGGAGTTCTTCGTCCCTCCCGATCAGGCGGAGAAGTGGCACCGGCACTGGATGGAGGAGCGCGTGCGCTGGTACACCGAGCTCGGCATCCTGCCCGACAACCTCGTCCTGCGGCCCCACGGCCCGGACGAGCTCTCCCACTACTCGAGCGCGACGTCGGACATCGAGTACCGCTATCCGATGGGCTTCTCGGAGCTCGAGGGGATCGCCAACCGAGGCGATTTCGACCTCACCCAGCACGCCGAGTACTCGGGCGAGAAGCTCGAGTACTTCGACCAGCAGACCAAGGAGCGCTACGTCCCGCACGTGATCGAGCCCGCGGCGGGCGTCGACCGGGCGATGCTCGCGTTCATGGTCGACGCGTACGACACCGAGGAGGTGGAGGGCCGTCAGCGCACCGTGTTGCGGCTGCACCCGCGCCTGGCGCCGATCAAGGTCGCGGTCCTGCCGCTGGTCTCGCGCGACGGGATGCCCGAGCGCGCGCGGGAGATCTTCGAGTCGGTCCGTCACCGCCTGCAGGCCGAGTACGACGAGGGCGGCTCGATCGGAAAGCGCTATCGGCGCCAGGACGAGATCGGCACCCCGTGGGGCGTGACGATCGACGGGCAGACGATGGAGGACGGCACCGTCACGCTCCGCGACCGCGACTCGCTCGAGCAGACCCGGGTCGCCGCCGCCGAGCTCGGCGACCTGCTGGTGGAGCGCTCAAGCCAGCCGTGGCAGACCCCGAAGCTCGGATGACCCACAGAAGCCTCCAAGAGCTCGAATCCGGCGTCGGCGAAGTGCGCGCCGCGCCGGCCTCCGACGGCACGCTGGAGCTGATCGTCGCCCGTCCGGCGGAGGAGGAGCGCGAGCTGCTCGCCGAGGGCCGGCTCGACCTTCGCGAGGGACTGGTCGGCGACATGTGGGTCTCGAGGCCGAGCTCGAGCCGGGGTGACGGCAAGCCGAACCCCGAGGCCCAGGTGACGGTGATGAGCGCGCGCTCCGCCGAGCTGGTGGCCGGGGGGACCGACCACGAGCGCTGGGCGCAGGCGGGCGACCAGCTCTACGTCGACTTCGACCTCAGCCAGGCCAACCTGCCGCCCGGAAGCCGGTTCGCGGTGGGTGACGCGGTGCTCGAGGTGACCCCGACCCCGCACCTCGGCTGCGGCAAGTTCTCGCGCCGTTTCGGGGTCGACGCGCTGAAGTTCGTCAACTCCCACGAGGGCCGGCAGCTGCGCCTGCGCGGCGTCAACACGCGGGTCGTGGTCGCGGGGCCGATCCGCCCCGGTGACCCAGTCTCCAAGCTCTAGAGGCGGCGATGTCGCGGGAGAACGTGGAGCAGCACCACCGGGCCGCTGACGCCTTCAGTCGCCGTGACCTCGATGCCATGCTCGCACTCTGCGACCCCGACATCGTGTTGGTCTCGCGCCACCTGGAGTTGGAGGGCGGCGGTCACCTCCGCGGCCACGCAGCCGTCCGGCGGTGGTGGGAGACCCTGCTCAGCGTCTACCCCGACTTCACCTCCGAGATCGAGGAGGTACGCGATCTCGGAGACGTAACGATCGCACGGCAGCGCTTTCGCGGCCAAGGCGTCAGGAGCGGAGCGGAGATGGACCAGAGCCAGTGGCAGGTCACGAGGTGGCGCGACCGCAAGGCGGTCTCGTCGCAGAGCTTCCCGACCGAGGCCGAAGCGCTCGAAGCCGCCGAACTGCGGGATCTGTGAGCTCGGTCACACTTCGGTTGTGAGGATGCGGGCGCCTCAATAAGCTCGACATCAGCCGATGTAATGGTGCGAGGAGGAAGCCGATGAGCGTCGCCGCCCAGAAGGACGGGGTCCGGACCGCGGACCAGATCAGCTACGAGGATCTGTACAAGCGCTGGGAGCAGGCGAACTGGTCCGCCTACGACATCGACCTCAGCGCCGATCGCGACGGCTGGGAGTCGCTGACGGAGATCCAGCGGCGCTCGGCGCTCTGGACCTACTCGATGTTCCTCTACGGCGAGGACTCGGTTGCGGACAACCTCTCGCCCTACATCGACGCGGCGCCGAAGGAGGAGCAGAAGTACTTCCTCGCCACCCAGCAGGTCGACGAGGCGCGCCATGCGGTCTTCTTCCACCGCTTCTTCAAGGAGGTGATCGGCGCGGGCGACTCGATCTCCTCCACCCTCGCCTACACCGAAGCGCAGCTCGGCTGGGGCTACCGGAACGTCTTCGACCGCCTCGACCGGATGGCCGACGACCTGCGCAAGGACCGCTCGCTGCCCAACTTCGCGCGCGCGATCGCGCTCTACCACATGGTCGTCGAGGCGACCCTCGCCCAGCCCGGCCAGCACTTCATCGAGGACTTCTTCGCCAAGGCCGGGACGATGCCCGGGTTCTCGGAGGGCATGTCGAACGTCTCGCGCGACGAGCAGCGCCACATCGGCTTCGGCGTCAAGGTGCTCGCGGAGCTGTTCGCAGAGTCCGAGGAGTGCAAGCACGCGGTCGCCGAGCTGCTGCGGGAGGTGATGCCCTACTCGCTGGCCGTGTTCACGCCGCCGAACTGGGACCTCGAGTACACCCGCTGCTACGGGTTCGAGCTCGAGGACATCTACGCCTTCGGCATGCGCTCGGTGCGGACCAAGTGGCGGGCGACCGGCTACCCACTCGAGGAGATGCCGGGCGTGTTTCCCATCGATCCCGAGATGGATCCGCGCGAAGTCGCCGAGCGCCAGATCAAGCTCATGAAGGCCGGCGTGATGGGCGAGCCCAACGGCCGCCCGGACTCCTCGCCCGAGATCCAGGCGCTGTTCTTCGACATCATCGCCCGGGTCGCCTCAAACAACGCCGGCGCCGTCGATCCGATGACGATCCAGTGGCGCTTCGACGACGCCGACCCCTGGCACCTCCGGATCGACAACGGCTCAACCGCCGCCGCTCCGGGGGAGGCCCCCGGCGCCGATCTCACCCTGGAGGCGAGCTGGGGCGACTGGGTGGCGGTCGCGATCCAGGGCGAGGACCCGCGGAGGATGATGCTCCGCCGCCGCATCCGCCCGCACGGCCCGATCCGCAACCTGCTGAAGCTGCAGAAGGTCTTCCCCCGCCGGCCGACCAGCCTCGCCTGACCTCGCGGATCTAGGCTTGTGCCCGACCCATGGAGTCGGGCACGGGCCACGCGCGCTGGACCGCCGACCGCGGCGAGACGCTGATCGCGCTCGCGGCAGCCGTCATCCCCGCGATCGGCTTCGCGCTGCTGATCGCCGCCCCAGACCTCGACGTCCGTTGGGAGAACCACCCGTCGCACTTCTGGCTCGTCGTGCTCGCCGCCGCGACCACGGCGGCGCTCGCCTACACGACCGGGGACGCCGCCGACCGCCGCGGCGACGTCCGCCTCTACTGGGTCTCGCTTTGCTTCTTCGCCGCCAGCGGCTTTCTCGCCCTGCACGCGCTGGCGACACCCGAGATCTTCCTCGAGGCGTCGAACCTCGGCTTTCAGATCGCCGTCCCGGTCGGGCTGGTGATCGCCGCCGCGCTGGCGGTGGCATCGGCGGTCGAGGCGGCGGCCAGCGTGGGCGAGCGCGGCCGTCACCGGATCCGCGCCGCGCTGATCCTGCTCATGCTCGGCTGGGCGGCGGCGACGATCGCCGGCCTGGCGCCCCTCGACCGCGTCACCCAGGTCGAGCGGGCGTCGGGCGCGATCACCGCGCTGGCGCTGGCCGGCGCGGCGCTGTTCGTGTTCGCGGCCGTCCGCTACGCGGCCCTGGCGCGCGAGCGCCGTGCGCTCCTGCCGCTGGCGATCGCGACCAGCTTCGTGCTGCTCTCCGAGGCGATCCTCGCCACCGCCTTCGCCCGCAACTGGCACGCGACCTGGTGGGAGTGGCACCTGCTGATCCTGATCGGGTTCGGGATCGTCGCCTGGGCGGCCCGCCGGGAGTGGCGCGAGGAGCGCTTCGCGTCCCTCTACACCGAGGAGACGACCCGCGGCCAGCGCGAGCTCTCGATCCTGTTCGCGGACCTGGCGGGCTTCACGCCGTTCTCCGAGCGCCGCGACCCGGCGGAGGTGGCCGAGATGCTGAACGCCTACTTCGAGGTCGCCATCCCGCCGGTCGTTCGCGAGCACGGCGGGGTCGTCAACCAGATCGTGGGCGACTCGCTGATGGCGACCTTCTTCGAGCGCCCGGGGGAGCCCGATCACGCGGTGCGCGCCGCCCGAGCGGCGCTGGCGATCCGCGACCGCACCGGCGCGCTCGCCGAGCACCACGCCGAGTGGCCGCGGTTCCGGATCGGGGTCAACACCGGCGAGGCGCTGGTCGGACTGGTCGGAACCGGTGGCGGGCGCAGCTACACGGTGGTCGGCGACTCGGTCAACACCGCCTCGCGGATCGAGAGCGAGGCGCCGGTCGGCGAGGTCGCGATCGCCGCCGCGACGATGCGGCGGCTGGAGGGGGCGGAGGTCCGCCGCCTCGGCGCGCTGCGGGTGAAGGGAAAGAGCGAGCCCGTGGAGGTCTTCGTCCTGCTCTCCGCGTAGCTCCCTAGCGCTCGGGCAGCAGCTTGGCGGCGAGCGGCAGGACCAGCCGCTGCAGTGCCGGCGGCGGCGACGCCATCACCGTCTCGTCCCGGTGTCGCAGCGCGAAGTTCGACAGCCAGCGGGCGCCGCGGATTCCGCGCGGCAGGTTGCGCGAGTTGTAGAGACCGTCGCGGGCGGCGCGGGCGCTCTCGGTGAGGAACTCCTCGAGGCTGCCGGCCGGCGTCACCCGGGTGCGCATCCGCGCCACGGCGCCGCTTTCGTTCTTGAGCTCGTGGCGGACGTTCGGCGCCACCGTCACCGGACCGTCGCCGGGGACGAGGTCGCGCCAGGCGCCGTCGACCTTCACCCGCGCGGCGCCCTCGAGCGTCTCCCAGTACTCGGTCTGGATCGGATGAAAGTGCTCGGGCAGATGACCGCCGTCCTCCAGCCAGGTATAGACCCAGAGGTCGTCCCCGTCCCGGCGGAAGCTGTAGGAGACCCGGTGGATCGGGTCCTCGACCTCACCCTTCGAGCGCTCGAGGATCGTCCTCTCGGCGACTCCGTTGTTCGTGCTCGGCGCGTTCGCGACCTTGCTGCTCATCCTTGACACCTCCATCGGGTCTCGCTTCACAACGTCCACCATAGCAGTTAAGTTACCCGTCGGTAACTATGAGTAACACGAAGACCAGACGGCGCCTGCCCGTTGCCGAGCGGCGCGCCCTGATCGTCGAGGCGGCGGGCCGTCTCTTCGGCGAGCGCGGCTACGACGCCACCAGGCTCGACGCCATCGCCGCCGCCGCCGGGGTGACGAAGCCGATCGTCTACCGGCACTTCGACTCCAAGCGCGACCTCTACCTTGCCCTGCTCGACCGCCACCGCGCCGACCTCTCCGGCTTCGTCGGGGCGATGCCGGCCGATGGCACCGCCGAGGAGCGGCTGCGAGCCGTGCTCGACCTCTGGCTCGACTACGTCGAGGCCCACGCCTACTCGTGGAAGATGCTGTTCCGCGACACCGGTGGCGGACCCGAGGTCGCCGCCCGCCGGCGCGAGGTCCACGCCGAAGCTCGGGCGGTGCTGGTGGAGCTGATCCGTTCTCTGGCCTCGAAGCCGATTCCGCGTCGTCAGCTCGCCCCACTCGCCGAGCTGATGAGCATGGGGATGGCGGCCCTGGTGCTCTGGTGGATCGAGGACGCGACGGTCTCGCGGGCCGCGGTCCTCGACGCGCTGACCACCGCCTGGACCAGCCTGCTCGCATAATCGGTTGGGACGTTGTGAGAGGTACCACTAGATGCCAGCCATCGGTCTGCTCGGCGACGTGATGCTCGGCCGCTCGGTCGGCGATGCCCTCGACTCCCGCCTCGCCAACTCGCCCGGCGAGGTCTGGAGCGAGGAGCTTCGCTCGCTCTGCCTGTCGCTCGACATCGTCGTCTGCAACCTCGAGTGCTGCCTGTCCGACCGGGGGCGCCCGACCGCGCGCATCCGCGGCAAGCCGTTCTTCTTTCGCGGGCCGCCGCATGCGGTCGACTCGCTAACGGCGATCGGCACGCGCGTCGCGTCGCTCGCCAACAACCACGCGCTCGACTATGAGGCGCGAGCGCTGACCGATACGCTCGCCCACGTCGACGCCGCCGGGATCGCCCCGGCCGGCGCCGGCCGGGATCCGGAGCAAGCCCGCAAGCCCGCGGTCGTGGAGGCGGGCGGCGAGCGGATCGCCGTTGTGTGCGTCTCCGACCACCCGAGCGAGTACGCCGCCGGTGACGGCGCGCCCGGGATCGCATACGCGGATCAGCTCCACGGAGCGCCGGTCTGGCTCCTCGACCAGGTCGCCGAGCTCGCGGCCGGCTGCGACCGGGTGATCGCGTTCCCGCACTGGGGCCCGAACATGAACGACTCGCCGGACCCCTGGCAGCGGCGTGCCGCCTCGGAGCTTCAGGCCGCGGGGGCCGACCTGGTCGCGGGGCACTCGGCCCATGTCTTTCACGGCGCCGCCTGGGGCGAGCGCGGCCCGGTTCTGACCGACCTTGGCGACGCGCTCGACGACTATCGGGTCGACCGGGTGCTGCGCAACGACCTCGGGCTGCTGGCGATCTGGCGGCCGGGCGCCGGCGAGGACGAGCTCGAACTCGTCGGCCTGCGGCTCGACTTCTGCCGCACCGGCCTCGCCGCCGGGGCCGACGCCGACTGGATCGCAGGCCGTTTGGCGCGCGCCTGCAAGCCCCTCGGGACACAGCCCGAGCGAGTGGCCGAGGGTCGGTTTCGAATCAGGCCGAGCGCGTCGAGCGTCGGCTGAAACGCGGATTCCGCGTTTGAGACGACGTTCGGCAGCAATGAACCGCACAACTGCGACATGTCCCGGCGGCCCCGGCTACATTCCCTGAACCTGTTTTACGGGGGTTTAGGGAGAGCGTCATGGAGGTCACCGCAGCCAACGAGGGGGCGGACGCGGGCGCCGTGTCCGAGCCCGGCCGCTCGCTCGAAGGCGAGAAGGCGCGCCGGATAGTCGAGGCGATGCGTGACTCGGTGGCCGAGGTCGGCATCGCCGGCTCGACCTTCGAGCGCGTGGCGGCTAAGGCCGGCGTAAGCCGCGGGCTGCTGCACTACTACTTCGCCACCAAGGAGCGACTGCTGGTCGAGGTGATCCGGCGCGACACCGTCTACAAGATCGAGACGCTCGGCGCCGAGCTGCGAATGGCGCAAAGCGTGGACGAGGTGATCGCCGCCGTCAACACCACCTTCGCCCGCATGCTCGCCGACGAGCGCGGGTACGTCTACATGGTCTCGGAGCTGTTCGTCGCCGGCCGCAACAGCCCCGAGCTCACCCAGGAGCTCGGCCGCCTCTACAGCCGCGCCCGCCGGGCGTTCGCCGACATCCTGCGCGCCAAGGACGCCGACGGGGTGATCAAGCTGCGCTTCGACGCGGACTCGGTGGTCACCCTCCTCCTGGCCGCGGGCGATGGCGCGGCGGTCCAGCAGCTCACGGACCCGACCCTCGACGTCCGCGGAAGCGGCTGGGTCGGTTCCGAGGTCGCGCGCTTCCTGCTCGACTCCCGCGTGTAGCGACCGGCTTGCGGGGCCCGCGCCCCGCGCGGCTCAGGCCTCGGTCGGAGCCGGCGCCGGAGTCGTGGTCGAGGTGTACTCGAACTCCTCCTCGGCGCCGAAGAGCGCGTCGAGAACCGCCTTTCGCAGGTCCTCGCTGAGCGCCAGGGCCAGCACGGCGCCGGCGATCGCGATCAGGAGGATCCGGCCCCAGTGGCGCTTGCGCTCCTGGCCGCGCAGCCGGTTGGAGGCGTCTCGCAGGTTCTCGGCGGCCTGCTTTAGGTCCTTGTGCACCTTCTTGTCGTCGATCATCGTGTCGACGACGTTGCCGTTGGAGGAGAGCCGCTCGTAGGCGTCGCGCGCCGACTCGAACGCGGTCACGACGCTGTCGCGCAGATCCTCGTCCTCGACGATCCGCTTCAGGTACGGGTTCGAAGTCGCAGACGTCGCGGCGCTCCGGGCCCGCGCGGCCTTGCTGCTGCTCTTCTTCGCCATCTGGTTCAGTCTCCTCCTCGTGATCGTGCCCGTCGAGCAGGATATACCCCGATCGCCGTCTCCAAGGCCTTCTCGATCCGATCGACGTAGATGAACTCGAGCCCGGCGCGCTCGTGTTCCGGGATCTCGAGGATCTCGCCCTCGTTTCGGTCCGGGACGATCACCCGCTTGATCCCCGCGCGCTGGGCGGCGAGCGCCTTCTCCTTCAGGCCGCCGACCGGGAGCACCTGCCCGGTGAGGGTGATTTCGCCGGTCATCGCGACGTCGCCGGAGACCGGCTTCCCGGTGACCAGCGACGCGAGTGCGGTCGCCATCGCCACTCCGGCGGACGGCCCGTCCTTCGGCACCGCCCCGGCCGGCACGTGGATGTGGATGTCGTGCTCGGCGAACCAGTCGTCCGGCAGGTCGATGACGAACTCGCGCGCGTGGGCGCGAACCCAGGTCAGCGCCGCCTGCGCGGACTCGCGCATCACGTCGCCGAGCTGGCCGGTGATCGTCAGCCTGCCCGAGCCGGGCATCGCGGTCGCCTCCACGAACAGCACCTCGCCTCCGACCGGGGTCCAGGCGAGGCCGGTGGCCACCCCCGGGTCCTTGGTCCGGCGGCGGGTCTCCGAGAAGACCTTGCGGCGGCCGAGCAGCTCGCGGGCGCGCCTGGCGGAGATCGAGATCCGCCCCGGCTTGCGCCCGTCCGACTCGGCGATCTCGCGGGCGAGCTTGCGGCAGACGTTGCCGATCTCGCGCTCGAGCTGGCGCACGCCCGCCTCGCGGGTGTACTCCTCGGCGATCGCCCGCAGGCCCGCGTCGGTGAACGAGATCCCCGCGCCCTTCAACCCGTTCTCCTCGATCTGGCGCGGGACCAGGTAGCGCTTGGCGATGTGGACCTTCTCGTCGATCGTGTAGCCGGCGAGCTGGATCACCTCCATGCGGTCGAGGAGCGGCCCCGGGATCGTGTCGAGGTTGTTCGCCGTGGCGATGAACAGCACCTCGGAGAGGTCGAACGGCAGGTCGAGGTAGTGGTCGCGGAAGCTGTCGTTCTGGGCCGGGTCGAGAACCTCGAGCATCGCGCTCGACGGGTCACCGCGGAAGTCCGCGCCCATCTTGTCGATCTCGTCGATCATGAACACGGGGTTGCGGCTGCCGGCGTCCCGCAGGGCCCGGATGATCGTCCCCGGCAGGGCGCCGATGTAGGTGCGGCGATGTCCCCGGATCTCGGCCTCGTCGCGAACGCCGCCCACCGAAATGCGCTCGAACCTCCGGCCGAGCGCGCGGGCGATCGACTTGCCCAGGCTCGTCTTGCCCACGCCGGGAGGCCCGACGAAGCAGAGGATCGGGCCGTGCGACTCGGGGTTCAGCGACCGCACCGCGAGGTACTCGAGGATCCGGTCCTTGACGCGCTCGAGGTCGTAGTGGTCGGCGTCGAGCACCTCGCGAGCGTGCTTGAGATCCAGGTCGTCCTCGGTGCGGTCGCTCCAGGGCAGCTCGACCAGCCACTCCAGGTAGGTGCGGATGACCCCGTACTCGGCGGCGGCCGAGGGGAGCCGTTCGAGGCGTGCCAGCTCGCGGTCGGCGGCGCGGCGGGCGTGCTCGGGCAGCTCGGCCTCCTCGATCCGCGCCCGAAGCTCGGCGAGCTCGGCCTGCTCGGGGTCGTCCTCGCCGAGCTCTCGCTGGATCGCCTTCAGCTGCTCGCGCAGGTAGAACTCGCGCTGGCCCTTCTCGAGCTCCGACTGGACCTCGGACTGGATCCGCGAGCCGAGCTGGATCACCTCGAGCTCGCGGGCGAGGATCTCCGACAGGCGCCGTAGCCGCCGGGCGACGTCCACCTCCTCGAGCAGCTCCTGCTTCTCGGCCACCGGGATCCGCAGCGCGCCTGCGATCAGGTGGGCGAGCGCCGAGGGGTCGTCCAGGTTGGTGACCGCGAGCTGGAGCTCCTCCGGCAGGTAGGGGATCTGCTCGATGATCTCGCTGAAGGCGCGCTGCACGTTCTGGGTCAGCGCCTCGAGCTCGGTCGACGGCGCGAGCTGGTCGGGCACCCCCTCGATGCGAGCGACCAGATAGGGATTCTCGGAGACGTACTCGTTGATCCGCACCCGCTCGGTCGCCTGGACCAGCACCCGGATCGTGCCGTCGGGCACCTTCAGCATCCGGGCGACGACGCCGGCGACGCCGACGGCGTAGAGCTGGTCGGGGCTCGGGTCCTCGACCTCGGGGTCGCGCGACGCGACCAGGACCAGCAGGCGCTCGCCGGAGAGCACCTCGTCGATCAGGTTCTTCGAGCGCTCACGGCCAACCGCCAGCGGCGTCAGCGTGTCCGGGTACGCGACCACCTCGCGCAGCGGCAACACCGGAAGCACGGCAGGCAGGGGCTCGCCGATGCGCTCGCGCACCGCCTCCTCGACGTCACCGGTCTCTACGACCTGCAGGTCCGCCATCAGGCGACCACTACCCGTTAATCGATCGGCACCCGGGTGGTGACCTGCCCGGAGAGGGGCAGCTCCACCCTGAGGATCCCGTCCTCATAAGAGGCGCGGGCGCTTTCGGCGACCACGTCGGCGCCCAGTTCGACGACGCGACGGAACGGGCCGGCCTCGATCTCGACCTGCTGGTAGACGCGGCCCTCGGTCTCGGCGACCGGCCGCTCGCCGGTGATCACCAGCTCGCGCCCGGAGACCTCGAGCGAGATCGTGTCGATGTCGACCCCGGCGAGCTCGACCTTGACGATCGCCTTCGGCGGCTCGCCGCAGTAGTAGACGTCGACCCGCGGCGCGAACGCCGGCGCCGAGCGCGCCGCTCGCACGCGCGACTCGGCGAACGGGTCGCCGAGCAACTCGTCCATCTCGCGCCACATGCGCTCGAAGTTGACCAGCAGGTCGCGCTGCCGACTCATCGGCATTCAATTTAGGACACTGAGCGCTCAGAGCTCGAGCACGTCACCCTCGCGAGCGACCTCGACCGGCCCTCCGTAGGCGTTCGATCCCTCGTCGCGAGCCCACTCGGCGTCGAGCTCGTCGGAGATGTGCGTGAGGACCACCCGCTTGGCGCCGGCCCGGCGCGCGTGGTCGCCGGCCTCCGCGGGTGTCAGATGGCCGCGGATGCCGGTTCGCTCCGGTCTGGGCAGCGTCGCCTCGACCAGGAGCAGGTCCGTGTCGCGGGCCGCCTCGACGAGCTCGCCGGACGGCCTGCAGTCGGCGCTGAACGTGAACCGGGCGCCGCTGGGCGAGGTCAGGTTGACCGCATGCGTGAGAATGAAGTGCGGCACCTCCGCGAAGGTCGCCCGCAGCGGGCCGATCTCGACCGTCGAGGACTGGTCGTACTCCTCGAGCAGGAACGCCTCCTCGATCAGCATCTCGTCGCCCCAGGCGCCGACCACGGTCCTGAACGTCTGCCTGGCGCCCGGCGGGATGATCAGCCGCGGCCGCGCCGGCTCGTCGGTCCCCGGGTGCCCGGCCACCGGCACCGGCTGCTGTCGCGGGGTGAGCAGCAGGGCATAGGAGTACGGGACCAGGTCGATGAAGTGGTCGGCGTGGACATGGGTGACCAGCACCGCGTCGACGTCGGTGTAGTCGACGTGCCGGCGCAGCTTCCCGAACACTCCGTTGCCGCAATCGAGCAGCAGCGTCGTCGCACCCTCCTCGATCAGGTACCCGCTACAGGCGCCGCCGGCGTCCTGCCAGGCCGGCGACTTGCCCAGCACCGTGATCCTCACGATTGGGACTCTAGATCGCGCCCGCTTACCGCGTCCGGGGGATGGCCGGCTGCGGCCGACGGGGCGAATCCCGCAAAGCCCGCAAAGGCGCGGTGCCCGGCCGGCGGAGAAGTTGTGGCGATTTGCGCGAATCCGGCCCACGGCGCTCTCGATGCGGTGAGATGATCGCCGCGGCTCGGGGCAACGAGCGAAGCAAGCGGACACCACACACGAGAGGGGCAGAAGTGATCGAGGTCGAGGAGGCGACGCGGATCGCCGAGGCGCTGGGGCTGCGCCGGCACGGCACCGCCAAGCGTCGCCGCAAGAACGGGAGCAGCTGCGAGGACTGCTTTTTCCACCACCACCTGCTCTGCGCGCTCGACCTCGACGAGCCGTGCTCGACCTTCCGGCCCGACAGCCCCACCGGCCTCGTCCCTCCGCGCCAACCGGCGCTGCTGCTGCGCGACGCCTGAGCCGGACGGGCCGAGATCGATCGAGGTCCTAAAATGCCGGGCGATGGCCAGTGAACGCACAGCGCGCCTGAGCGCCTCGCCCCCGCTGTTCAGGAACCGGTTCCTCGACTTCTTCTCGAGGATCCACCCGGCCGTTCCGGCGCTGATCTACGTGCCGATCATCGTCTTCCTGGTCGTCCTCGGGGCTCGGGACGGCCAGGGCGCGTTGGAGTTGATCGCGCTGGTGATCGGCGGGCTCGCCCTCTGGACGCTGTCGGAGTACTGGCTTCACCGCAAGGTCTTTCACTGGGATCCCGACCACCCGATCGGCCATCGCCTTCACTTCATCATCCACGGCGTCCACCACGACCATCCGAACGACAAGATGCGTCTGGTGATGCCGCCGGGCGCCAGTATCCCGCTGGCGGCGCTGTTCTTCGCCGTCTTCTGGCTGATCTTCGGAACGCCGACCGCCTATCCACTCTTCGCCGGCTTTCTCGTGGGCTATCTGATCTACGACTACATGCACTATTACCTCCACCACTTCGTGCCCAAGAGCGACCTCGGGAAGCGGCTTCGCGAGCAGCACATGCGCCACCACTTCCAGGATCACCGTTACGGATACGGTGTCTCCTCCCCGTTATGGGACGTGGTCTTCCGCACCCTGCCCCGCACGCGCCGCGGCGGTTAAGCCCCCACTTCACACTGTGACTGTTACGGTGTGACCGTCCTGACAGTCACTTTCCAAGGGGGTAACGATGTCACCGGCCAACACAGTTGACGAGGCCGCCGGGCTGATCCGCGGCCGGATCAAGGAGCTCGACTCCGAGCGCGCGAAGCTCGAGCGGGCGCTCGCGAGCCTCACCGGCGGCCGCGAGGGGCGCCGTGGACCCGGCCGTCCCCGGCGGTCCACCGCAGCCCCGGCTCCGCGCCGCCGCCGGCGCCGCCGCGGAGGGACCCGCGCCGACCAGGCGGTGAAGCTGGTCACCGACAACCCGGGGATCTCGGCCTCCGAGATCGCCAAGCAGATGCGGATCAAGCCGAACTATCTCTACCGCGTGCTCGCGGAGCTGGAGAAGGAAGGCAAGGTCCGCAAGGACGGGCGGGCGTACCACCCGGCCTAACCGAAGTACTCGCGCAGGCCCTCCGGAGCGTGCCTGTCCGCGTAGATCCCCGCGGGGACGTTGAGGAGCCACACTCCCACCGCCCAGCCCGAGTCGATGAAGGCGACCGGAATCGAGATCAGGAACAGCGCAACCGGGATCGATGACATCGCCGCGCCCCAGCGGTAGACCTCGTCGGACATCTCGTCGATCAACAACCCGGCGCGCCGTGCCTGTCGCATGAGCAGCACCTCCAGCCCACTGACGCTCGCCACGGCGACCGCGTAGACGGTCACCGCGAGCGGGTTGTCGAAGTACTCGCCGAGGAGCGCGGTCGGGAACGGCAGGAAGGCGATGAAGCCCAGGTAGACGAGGTTCAGGCCGACCATGCCGCGATCGAACGCCTTGAGCAGCGAGAACATCTGGTGGTGCGCGACCCAGTAGCGGCCGATCACCGCGAAGCTGATGAAGAAACTGACGAACTCCTCGCTCTGGTCGTTGAGCGCGTCGGCGAGGTCGCCGACGCTGTCGGCGTCGCTGATCGTCGGCACCGCGATCCCGACCACCAGCAGCGTCATCGCGATCGCGAACAGGCCGTCGCTGAAGGAGAGCACGCGCGAGAACTCCTCGCTCCCGCGCGGGTAGAGCTTTCCCTTGGGCGCGCTCTCGGCGGAGCCCGTCACCGGTCGGCGATCAGATCAGCCCGAGCTCGTCGACCGCCGCGCGCTCCTCGTTCAACTCGGCGACCGAGGCGTCGATCCGCTGGCGCGAGAACTCCGTGACCTCGAGCCCCTCGACGATCGAGTACTCGCCGTCCGCGCAGGTGCACGGCATCCCGCAGATCAGTCCCTCGGCGATCTGGTAGGAGCCGTCGGTGGGCACCGCCATCGACACCCAGTCGCCCTCGGGCGTGCCGAGGACCCAGTCCCGGACGTGATCGATCGCGGCGTTGGCCGCCGAGGCCGCGCTCGAGGCGCCGCGCGCCTCGATGATCTCGGCGCCGCGCTTCCCGACCCGAGGGATGTACTCGTTCGCGATCCAGGCCTCGTCGTCGACCGTCACCCAGGCGGAGTCGCCGTCCACCCGGGCGTTCACCAGGTCGGGGTACTGGGTCGGCGAGTGGTTGCCCCAGGTGGTCATCCGCTTGATCTTCGTCACCGGCACCTGGAGCTTGTTGGCGAGCTGGGAGATCGCGCGGTTCTGATCGAGCCGCATCATCGCGGTGAACCGCTCGGTGGGGACGTCCGGGGCGTTCGCGGCCGCGATCAGGGCGTTGGTGTTGGCCGGGTTTCCGACCACCAGCACCTTGACGTCGTCCGCCGCGCCCGCGTTGATGGCCTCGCCCTGAGGCTTGAAGATCGCGCCGTTGGCCTCCAGCAGGTCGGAGCGCTCCATTCCCGGGCCGCGCGGCCGGGCGCCGATCAGCAGCGCGATGTTCGCGCCCTCGAAGGCTAGCTCGGGATCGTCTGTGATCTCGATCCGCGAAAGCAGCGGGAAGGCGCAGTCCTCGAGCTCCATCGCGGTGCCTTCCGCGGCCTTGATGGCGTCAGGGATCTCCAGCAGGCGCAGCTCGACCGGGGTCTCGCGGCCGAGCATCTCGCCGGCGGCGATCCGGAACAGGATCGCGTAGCCGATCTGGCCGGCGGCGCCGGTGACGGTGACCTTGACGGGGGCATCGGGCACTTAGCTCATCTCCTTCTGCAGGTTCTCGTCGATCGAGGCCAAGAACTCCTGGGTCGTCTGAAACTCCTGGTCCGGGCCGACCAGCAGCGCCAGGTCCTTCGTCATCTTGCCGCTCTCGACCGTCTGCACGCAGACGCGCTCGAGCGTCTCGGCGAACACGGTGACCTCCGGCGTCGAGTCCATGCGCCCGCGGGCGGCGAGGCCTCGGGTCCAGGCGAAGATCGAGGCGATGGGGTTCGTCGAGGTCGGCTTTCCCTCCTGGTGCAGGCGGTAGTGACGCGTGACCGTCCCGTGCGCCGCTTCCGCCTCGACCGTGTTTCCGTCTGGCGTCATCAGGACGCTCGTCATCAGCCCGAGCGAGCCGAATCCCTGGGCGACGGTGTCGGACTGAACGTCGCCGTCGTAGTTCTTGCAGGCCCAGACGTAGCCGCCCTCCCACTTCAGGGCGGCGGCGACCATGTCGTCGATCAGCCGGTGCTCGTAGCTGAGCCCGGCCGAGTCGAACTGCTCGGCGAACTCTCCCTCGTAGACCTCGGCGAACAGGTCCTTGAAGCGGCCGTCGTAGGTCTTGAGGATCGTGTTCTTCGTCGACATGTAGACGGGGAAGCCGCGCTCGAGCCCGTACCGGAACGAGGCCCGGGCGAAGTCGCGGATGGAGTCGTCGAGGTTGTACATGCCCAGCGCGACCCCGCTCGAGGGGAAGTCGAAGACGTTGATCTCGATCGGGTCGCCGCCGTCCTTCGGCGTCCAGCTGAGCGTGAGCATGCCCTCGCCGGGGATCAGCGTGTCCTCGGCCCGGTACTGGTCGCCGAACGCGTGACGGCCGATGACGATCGGCTTCTTCCAGCCGGGGACGAGCCGCGGGATGTTCGAGATCACGATCGGCTCGCGGAAGATCACCCCACCGAGGATGTTGCGGATGGTCCCGTTCGGCGAGCGGTACATGCGCTTCAGGCCGAACTCCTCGACCCGGGCCTCGTCCGGGGTGATGGTCGCGCACTTGACCCCGACCCCGAACTGCTTGATCGCGTTCGCGGCGTCGACGGTTATCTGGTCGTCGGTGGCGTCGCGGCTTTCGATCGAGAGGTCGTAGTACTTCAGGTCGACGTCGACGTAGGGCAGGATCAGCTGCTCCTTGATGAACGCCCAGATGATCCGCGTCATCTCGTCGCCGTCGAGCTCGACGATCGGGTTCTTGACTTCGATCTTGGCCATCGTGGAGGCGAGACCCTAGCGAGGAGCCGAGTCCGTCAATCGCGATAGCGTGCGCGGTCCAGCTCGGCCGCCGCGCTTGACGCAAGAGGTGAATCGTGGTTCACTTCTTGTCGTGGCTTATCGAGCGACTCGAGCGGACCGAGGCCCGCAAGGCCGCCGTGCGGCGACGGATCGTCGACGCGGCTCGACGAGCTGATCGCACGCGGCGGCTACGCCGAGGCCCAGGTGGCCGCGGTCGCGGAGCGGGCCGGCGTGGCGACCGGCACCGTCTACCGCCACTTTCCCTCCAAGGCGGATCTCTTCGCCGAGGTCTTCCGCGCGGCCTCACAGCACGAGGTCGACGCGATGGCGGCCGCGGCCGAGTCGGTCTCCGGCAGCGCCCAGGAGCGGATCGCCGCCGGGGTGGAGGGCTTCGCCCGCCGGGCCCTGCGGGGCCGGCGGATGGCCTACGCCCTGCTGGCCGAGCCGGTCGACCCCGCGGTGGAGGCCGAGCGGCTCATCTTCCGGCGCGCCTACCGCGACGTCTTGGCCGGCGTGATCGCCGACGGGGTCGCCGCCGGCGAGCTGCCCGAGCAGGAGGTCGAGGTCAGCGCCTCGGCCCTGGTCGGCGCGATCGGCGAGGCGCTCGTCGGCCCGCTCTCCCCCACCACGTCGAACGGCGGCCGGGAGGCCGTGATCGATCCACTTGTCCAATTCTGCGTCCGCGCAGTCACAGCGAAGGAGCCAGCCCGTGTCCCAGCTTGAGACCCCCACCGAGGCCCCCACGCACGAGGTGGCAAACCAGGCCTCGCCGCTGGAGAACTTCAACACCTACGACACCGACCGGGTCCTGGTCGAGGCGCTTCGCCGGGAGGGCGGCGACTGGGCAGAGCCTCGGGTCCGCGAGGCCGGCGCCTTCGGCGGCTCGGCTCGGGCCATCCGCTGGGGCGCCGAGGCGAACGAGAACCCGCCGAGGCTGCGCACCCATGACCGCTTCGGCCACCGGATCGACGAGGTCGAGTTCCACCCCGCCTGGCACGAGCTGCTCAGCGCCGGGGTCCAGCTCGGCGTCCACGCGCTGCCCTGGCGCGAGCCCCAGCCGGGCGCCCACGTGGCGCGCGCGGCGATGTTCATGGCGTTCGGCCACGCCGAGGCCGGCGTCGGCTGCCCGCTGTCGATGACCTACTCGGTGATCCCGGCGCTGCGAAAGCAGCCGGAGCTGGCGGCCGAGTGGGAGCCGAGGTTCATGTCGCTCGCCTACGACGGCGAGCTTCGCCCCGCTCCCGACAAGCCAGGCGCTCTCTGCGGCATGGGGATGACCGAGAAGCAGGGCGGCTCGGACGTGCGCGCGAACACCAGCGTCGCGGTGCCGGCGAACGGCGGCGGGCCCGGCGGCGAGTACGCCATCACGGGCCACAAGTGGTTCATGTCGGCGCCGATGTGCGACGCCTTCCTCGTCCTCGCGCAGGCCGAGGGCGGCCTCTCGTGCTTCCTCCTACCGCGCTTCAACCCCGACGGCGAGCGCAACGCGATCCAGATCCAGCGGCTCAAGGACAAGCTCGGAAATCGCTCCAACGCCTCGTCGGAGGTCGAGTTCCGCGGCGCCTGGGCGCGGCTGGTGGGCGAGGAGGGCCGCGGGGTGCCGACGATCATCGAGATGGTCAACCACACCCGGCTCGACTGCACGCTCGGCGCCGCCGGAGAGATGCGCTACGGGACCGCCCACGCGATCCACCACACCTCACAGCGCTCGGCCTTCGGGAAGCTGCTGATCGACCAGCCGCTGATGCGAAACGTGCTCGCCGACCTCGCGGTCGAGTCCGAGGCGGCGACGATCTCCGCCCTGCGCCTCGCCCGCGCCTACGACGAGTCGATCGCCGGCGACGAGCAGGCGACGCAGTTGAAGCGCATCGCCAACGCCGTCCTCAAGTACTGGACCACCAAACGGGCGCCGATGCACGCGGCCGAGGCGCTCGAGTGCTTCGGCGGCAACGGCTACGTGGAGGAGTCGGGGATGCCGCGGCTTTACCGCGAGGCCCCGCTGAACTCGATCTGGGAGGGCTCCGGCAACGTCCAGTGCCTCGACGTGCTCCGCGGCATCGCCCGCTCGCCGCAGGCGCTGGAGGCGTACTTCGCCGAGGTCGACGAGGCCGCGCGGCGTGGACCCGCGGCTCGACGCCGCCACCGCAGAGCTGCGCGAGGAGCTCACCGACCTCGAGGCGATCGAGAGCCGCGCCCGGCGGGTGGTCGAGTGGATGGCGCTCGTACTGCAGGGCTCGCTGCTGGTTCGCTTCGGCGACGCGGCGGTGGCCGACGCCTTCTGCGCCTCGCGACTCGCCGGCGACGCCGGCCGCGCCTTCGGGACCCTGCCGCCGGGCACGGACTTCGGGCGGATCATCGAGCGGCACGCGCCGGTGCCGCTCTCGTGAGCTCCGACCGCCTCGCGATCGACATCGGCGACGGCGGCGTCGCCGACGTCCGCCTGGCTCGCGGCGAAAAACACAACGGACTCGACGCGGAGATGTACGAGGCGCTGGTCGCCGGCGCGGCCGAGGTTGCCGCCACCTCCCGCGTCCGCGTGGTCGTGCTCTCCGGCGAGGGGCCGAGCTTCTGCGCCGGGCTCGACTTCAAGGCGATCATGACCGGCACCGGGCTCGATCCCGAGCGCGCCTTTTCGCGCGCCGACGGCGACGTCGCCAACTTCGCCCAGCGCTCCACCTACGACTGGCAGCGCCTGGAGGTACCGGTGCTCGCAGCCGTCCACGGCGCCTGTCTCGGCGGCGGGCTGCAGCTGGCGCTCGCCGCCGACATCCGGATCGCGGCGCCCGACACGCGGATGTCGGTGATGGAGATCCGCTACGGCCTCGTCCCCGACATGGGCCTGACCCAGACGCTCCCCGACCTGGTCGGGATCGACGTCGCCAAGGAGCTGACGCTCACGGGGCGGACGGTGGAGGCCGAGGAGGCGCTTCGGATCGGGCTGGTGACCCGGATCGCCGACGACCCGCACGCCGAGGCGCTCGCGCTCGCCGCCGAGATCGCGAGCATGTCGCCGGACGCCGTCAGGGGCGCGAAGCGCGTCCTCAACGAGGGCTGGCGCTCCGGCCCGGAGGCCGGCCTGCGGCTGGAGGCCGAGACCCAGCGGTCGCTGATCGGCTCACCGAACCAGCTCGCCGCCGTCCAGGCGGCGCTCTCGGGCGAGCCGGCGGAGTTCACCGACCCGGCAGACGGGTAATGGCACCCCGGTGACTCCCTCAGAGCGGATCGGCGGGCACCTGCGGTCCAACGCGGTCGCCTACGTGGCCCTCTTCGTCGCCCTCAGCGGGACCGCGGCGGCGCTCCCCGGCAACGACAACGTCAAGGCGAAGAACCTCGCTCCGGGGTCGGTGAAGTCGAAGGCAATCGCCAAGGACGCGGTGAAGAAGAGCAAGCTCGCCAACTCCGCGGTGGCCAATGCCGCTGTCGCCCCTGGCGCGATCTCGTCGACCAAGCTCGCCGCCGGCGCCGTGATCACAAGCACCCTCGGCGACGCCGCGGTGACCACGCCGAAACTCGCCGACGACGCCGTAACGCGACAGAAGATCGTCCAGGGATCGGTGAACGGCGGCAAGCTCGCCAACGGCTCGGTCGACTCGGCGAAGGTCAATAACGGCAGCCTGCTCGGCGAGGATTTCGCGGCGGGTCAGCTGAGCGACGGGTTCGTGCTCAGTGCGAGCAGCGGATCGTTTTCACTCGCCCGTCCGGGTCGGTTGTTCGTGATCGTCACCCTGGTGCCGTCCTGCGCCGCGCCCTGCACGTACACGGTGGAGGTGGACGGGATCGCCTGTTCCGGGTGCCACGTTCACGGTTACCGGCGCGCCACCGGGCCAGCTGACGCTCATCGGCGTGGCCACCGTCGCGGCCGGCACCCACTCGATCGCGCTCGACACGGGCACCGGCACCGCCTCGGACGTCCGCCTAGGCGGCATCCTGCTCCAGTAGGCCCGCGCTCGCCGAACGCGAAGTTGTTGGCCACTATGGCGACTAACTGCGCGTTCGGCTATAGCCAGCGCTCGTCCAGGCGGCGGATCAGGGCTTCGACCAGGCGGATGGCGTTGCTGAGCGTGCCGTAGTCCACGTTCTCGGCCGTGTCGGTCGGCCAGTGGTAGTTGGCCGGCTGCTTCAAGTCGGTGACCGAGCACGAGCGTGACGGTGGGATAGCCGGCGCACAGCGGCTCGAGGCCGTCGGTGCCGTTTCGAAGCCGCAGGTTCGGGACCATCGGGATCTCGAGCTCCTCGGCGAGCCCGTCGATCAGCGCCAGCGCGTCGGCCGGGTACTCGTGCATCCGCAGGAAGCCCTCGCCGCGGAGCACGCTGAGGGTCGGCGAGCCGACGGTGTCGACGCAGCAGACGAAGGTCGAGTCGGTCGGCAGCTCAGCGAAGTGGCGCTCGCCGAACGCCTTCATGCCCTCGGAGAACGACTCCTCGGACCCGGCCGAGAGCAGGATCACCCGGGTGTTGGACGTCGGCGCGGCGGTCAGCGCCCGCGCCAGCCCGAGCAGCAGGATCACCGCCGTGCCGTTGTCGTTGGCGCCGGGGACGACGTCGCGGGCGCCGATCTCGGCCATCGCGGCGGCGTAGCCGAGCCCGAGCAGCGCCCCGAGCCGGGCGGGGCCGCGCCTGCCGGTGAGCGCCGAGCCGATCGCCAGCAGCGGCGAGGCGGCGAGCGGCCACATCAGCGCCGGACTGGTGTCGAAGAGCTCGATCGGCACCCCGAGCCGGCGGAACATCGTCTCCGGGATCTGGGGGTGGAAGATGAGGCCGGAGTGGGCGGCGTCGTGATGGGCGACGATGACGATGGTCCGCTGAGCGTCGGCCGGCCCGAGCTCGCAGATGACGTTGTGGGTGGTTCGCTGCGAGAGGCGGTTGCGCAGGCGTCGCTTGCCGGGCGGGTACTCGTCGGCGATCGCGGCAGCGGCCAGCGCTCCCAGGCCGCCTGCGAGCAGCCTCCTGCCGCGAAGCGCCGCCAGGTTGGCGGCGGTCGCCCCGGCGGCGCCGATCCCGAGCGGCCACCAGTAGGTGCCGTGCGCACGCTCGGGCTCGATTCGCGCTTCGGCGCCGAGCTCGGCCAGGCGGTCGACGATCCACCCGGCCGCCTCGCGCTCGCCCTCCGAGGCCGAGGGGCGCTCGATCGCGGCCAGCTCCTCGAGCAGGGCGCGAGCCCATTCGCGTTCGGCCTGTGCCGTCCCGGCCCCGGTCGCGGTGGTCATGGGCGCGACAAGCTACATCCACAGAGCGCCCGCGCGCGTATGGAACGATGCCCCCATGCCCGTGCGCGGCCAGCTCACCCTCCTACGCATCCGCGGGATCAGGATCAGCGTCGACTACTCGTGGTTCCTGGTCCTGTTCCTGGTGATCATCTGGCTGTCGGACTACTACCGCGACGTGCTCGGCGCCGCCAGCTCCGACAGCGAGCCCTATCTGCTGGCGGTGGCGAGCGCGCTCCTTTTCTTCGCCTCGATCCTGCTGCACGAGCTCGGCCACGCCGTCGTTGCCATCCGGCGCGGAATCCCGATCTCCGACATCACCCTGTGGCTGTTCGGGGGCATCGCCCGGATGACCCGCGACACCGACTCGCCCGGAACCGAGTTCAAGGTCGCGGTCGCCGGGCCGCTGGTGACGCTGGCGATCGCGCTCGCCTGCGCCGGAATCGGGATCGCGGCCGTGGGCAGTGATCAGTTCTGGAAGGCGGTGCTGGTCGACTCGAACGCCGACGTCTCAGGCCTCCTGGCGATGATCACCTGGCTGGCGAGCATCAACGCCCTGGTGCTCGTCTTCAACCTGATCCCCGCGTTCCCGCTCGACGGCGGGCGCATCGCCCGCGCGATCGCCTGGCGGGTCACCGGGGACCGGACCCGCGCCACCCGGTTTGCCGCGACGCTCGGCCGCGGCTTCTCCTACGTGTTCATCGCCGTCGGCCTGCTGCTGCTGCTCGCCGGCGACGTGATCGGCGGCATCTGGCTCGCGCTGGTCGGCTTCATCCTCGGCCAGTCGGCGCGCGGGTACGCCGTCCAATCCGAGGTCTCGAGCCGGATCGAGGGCATCCGGGTCGCCGACGTGATGGACCACGATCCGGTCGCGATCCCCGAGGACGCGAGCGTCGAGCGGGCGCTCGACGAGTACTTCCTTCGCTACCGGTGGCCGTGGTTTCCGGTGGTCGACTCGGCCGACCGCTTCCGCGGCCTGATCGTCCGGGAGGTCGCCGACTCGGCGCCGGAGACGAGCCGGGTGGGGGACGTGTTCGAGGTCGACTCGGGCGACACCCTGAGGGTGCGCGACGACGCGCCGCTCGAATCGTTGCTCGGCAACGACGCCCTCCGACGGCTGGGCGGGTTGGCCGCCGTCGACGCCGAGGGGCGCCTGCGTGGCGTGATCACCGCGGACCAGGTCGGCCGTGCGCTGCGCGACGCACTCTCGATGCGCGCGCCGCCGAGCGTCTGAGATGGGTGAGCCCGTGCCCGAGCGCGTCAACATCCTCTCGATCGACGGCGGTGGCATCCGGGGGCTGATCCCGGCGCTTGTACTGGCCGAGTTCGAGCGCCGCAGCGGGCGCCCCACGGCAGATCTCTTCGACCTCATCGCCGGCACCTCCACCGGGGGCATCCTCGCCTGCGCACTGGCGAAGCCGGACGCGCTCTCCGCCGAGCGCCTGGTGGACCTGTACCAGGACGAGGGCCCCAAGATCTTCGATCGCACGGTCTGGCAGCGGATCCACTCGGTCGAGGGCCTGGCCGACGAGAAGTACGACGACGACGGGCTCGAGGACGCGCTCGGCCGGTACCTCGGCGAGGCGAGGCTGCGCGACACGGTCACCGACGTCCTGATCCCGAGCTACGACACCGAGCGCCGCCGGCCCGAGTTCTTCAAGAGCGCCCGCGCGCGCGAGGACCCGAGCCGCGACTTCGCGCTCCGCGCCGTCGCCCGCGCGACCTCGTCGGCGCCGACCTACTTCGAGCCGGCGCTGCTCGGCGACCGCCCGCTCATCGACGGCGGCGTGTTCGCGGTCAACCCTGGGATGTGCGCGGTGGCGGAGGTGATGCGCTACACGCCCGGCGCCGAGGTCGTGCTGGTCTCGCTCGGAACCGGCCAGCTCACCCGCCCGTTCCCGTACGAGGCGGTCAGCGGCTGGGGCCTGGTCCAGTGGGCGCGGCCGCTGATCGACGTCGTCTTCGACGGCGCCAGCGACGTGGTCGACTACCAGCTCACCCAGCTGCTCGGCGAGGAGCGCTTCTTTCGCTTCCAGACCGAGCTCACCACGGCCAGCGACGACCTCGACAACGCCACCGAGCTCAACCTCCGCGCCCTGCGGCTCACCGGCGAGCGCCTGATCGCGGAGCGAGAGCGCGACTTGAACCAGGCGATCTCGGCGCTCGGCCGCTAGAGCGATCTATAGGATCGATTGCGGATGCCGCGGCACGACGTCCTTGTGATCGGAGCCGGCCTCGCCGGCCAGCGAGCCGCCCTCGCCGCCGCCGAGCAGGGGGTGAGCGTGGGCATCGTCTCCAAGGTCCACCCCGTTCGCTCGCACTCGAACGCCGCCCAGGGCGGGATCAACGCGGCGCTCGGCGAGGGCGACACCTGGGAGTCCCACGCCTTCGACACCGTCAAGGGCTCGGACTACCTCGGCGACCAGGACGCGATCGCGATCATGACCCGGGAGGCACCCGAGGAGATCCTGCACCTCGAGCACCTCGGCGTGCCCTTTCACCGCAACGAGGAGGGAAAGCTCGGCACCCGGGCCTTCGGCGGAGCCTCCCAGGCGCGCACCTACTACGTCGCCGACATCACGGGCCAGGCGATCATGCACGTGCTCTACGAGCAGCTGATGAAGTACTCCGAGGCCGTCGACCGCTACGAGGAGTACTTCACCACCGCGCTCGCGCTCGACGACTCCGGCGCCTGCTGCGGCGCGGTGCTGCGAAACGTCCGCGACGGCTCGATGGAGCTGTTCGAGGCCGAGAACGTGATCCTCGCCACCGGCGGCAACGGACAGGCGTGGCGGCCGACTACCAACGCGCTGATCTGCACGGGCGACGGGATCTCGATGGCCTACCGCGTGGGCGCGCCGCTGATGGACATGGAGATGATCCAGTACCACCCCACGACGCTCGCCGGCAAGGGCTTCCTGATCACCGAGGGCGCGCGGGGCGAGGGCGCGCACCTGCTGAACGCAAACGGCGAGCGGTTCATGGAGAAATACGCGCCGAACAAGATGGAGCTCGCCTCGCGCGACGTCGTCTCGCGCGCCGAGCAGACCGAGATCAAGGAGGGCCGCGGCTTCCCCGACGGCACGGTGGCGCTGGACGTCACGGTGGTGCCGCGCAAGCGCATCCACGAAGCGCTGCGCGAGATCGTGCTCGTCGGCCGCGACTTCGCCGGCGTCGACATCACCCGCGAGCCCATCCACATCAAGCCGGGCAACCACTACACGATGGGCGGGGTGAAGACCGACGTCGACGGCGCCACCGACGTCCCCGGCCTCTACGCGGCCGGCGAGGTCGCGTGCGTCTCGGTCCACGGCGGCAACCGGCTGGGCGCCAACTCCCTGCTCGACACGCTGATCTTCGGCCGCCGCTCAGGCGTCCACGCCGCCAACCGGGCGAAGGGAATCCGCGGCGGACGCCCCTCCAAGTCGGTGCTCTCAGACCAGGAGCGGATGATCGAGGAGATCATGGGACGCGAACGCGGCTCCGGGCGGCGGATCTCGGAGATCCGCCAGGAGCTGGGCGAGACCATGGACAAGTACGTCGCGGTGTTCCGCGACGAGGAGGGGATCAAGACGGCGCTCGAGATCGTCAAGCGCCTGCAAGAGGAGGCGAAGAGCGCCTACATCGACGACAAGTCAGACGTCTTCAACCAGGACCTGCTCGGGGCGCTCGAGCTCGGCTACATGCTCGACAACGCCGAGTGTGCCTGCGTCGGCGCCCTGCACCGAACCGAGAGCCGGGGGGCGCAGTTCCGCACCGACTACCCGGAGCGAAACGACGAGGAGTGGCTCAAGCACATCGACATGCGCCTCGGCGAAGGCGGCGAGCCCGAGATCTCCTACTCCGAGGTGACGATCACCGAGTGGCAACCTATGGAGAGGACGTATTAGACCGAGATGGCCGAGTACACCCTCAAAGTCAGGCGCTTTCAGCCCGATAGCGGCGACCCTCCCTACTGGGAGAGCTTCGACGTCGAGCTCGACCCCACCCTGTCGGTCCTCGACGGCCTGCTGCAGACAAAGGACCGCGAGGACGGCTCGCTCGCCGTCCGCTGCTCCTGCCGGGCGGCGATCTGCGGCTCGTGCGGCGTGAAGATCAACGGCGAGTCGACCCTCGCCTGCAAGACCCAGATCGGCGAGGCGCACGAGGGGGCCAACCGCATGAACGGCGGCCCGAACCCGATCGTCGTCGAGCCGATGGGGAACATGCCGGTGGTCAAGGACCTGGTGACCGACATGGAGTCGACCCACTGGGAAAAGATCCGCCGGGTCACCCCGTGGCTGCTCGACGACGGCGACCCGCCCGAGCGCGAGCGGATCGTCCCGCCCGAGTCGATGGTCGACATTACGCAGACGATCGCCTGCATCCAGTGCGGCGCCTGCGTCTCCTCGTGCTTGTCGATGGAGGTGGACCCCGACTTCATCGGCCCGGCGGCGCTCGCCAAGGCCTACCGGTTCGTCGGCGACCCGCGCGACGTCGAGACCAGGGAGCGACTCTACGACCTCGCCCAGGACCCGCACGGAATCTACGACTGCACCCACTGCTTCTCGTGCATCGACGCCTGCCCCAAGGACGTCGCGCCGATGGACCAGATCATGCGCCTGCGCCGCGCCGCCGGCGAGCGGGACATCCACGACAAGAACAACGGCCACAACCACGAGGCCGCGTTCGTGAACATCATCGAGAAGAAGGGCACGCTCGACGAGTCGCTGCTCCTGCAGGAGTCATACGCGCCCGGCGTGAAGGGCAAGCTGATCCCGAGGCCGGCCGCGATCAAGGGCCTCCTGGGCTCGATCCCGACCGCGATCCGGGGCGTGCGTACCGGCAAGATGCGCTCGCTCGGGAAGCTGATCCCCGGCGTCCATCCCAAGCTCCCGGGCGACGCGCAGGACCAGGTGAAGCGCGTCTACGCGCACGCCGAGGAGCACCGGACCGAGCTCAACCTCTACATCGCCGGCGAGGAGGCCGAGGAGCCCGAGCCCGACGAGATGGCACCGGAGGCGTTGGCGGCCGAGGCCGAGGCGGCCGCCGAGAGAGCCAACGAACCCGAGGAGGGCAGCGCATGACCGACGGCCTCAAGCTCGCCTACTGGCCCGGCTGCGTGTCACGCGGGTTCACCACCGAGCTTCACGGCTCGATGGCGCTGGTGGCCGACAAGCTCGGGATCGAGCTCGTCGAGCTCGATCGGGCGAACTGCTGCGGCGCCGGGGTGATCGCCGAGCACAACCAGGAGCTCGCCGACACGCTGAACGCCCGCACGTTCGCGCTCGCCCAGTCGACCGGACTGGCGATGATGAACATCTGCTCCACCTGCCAGGGCGCGCAGTCGGAGTGCCAGCAGCGCCTCGACGCCGACTCGGCCTATCGCGCCCACATCAACGAGGTGCTCGCCGGCGAGGGGCTCGAGTACGTCAAGGGCAAGGACGGGTTCGAGAACAAGAACTTCCTCTGGGTGCTGGTCGAGGACTACGGGCTCGACCGGCTGAAGGAGAAGGTCGTCCGCCCGCTCGCCGGCCTGCGGGTCGGCCCGTTCTACGGCTGCTACGTCATCCGGCCCAGGCACCGGCTCGGATACGAGGAGTACCCGGAGCGCGACCTCTACCTCGAGAAGGTGATCGACACCCTCGGCGGCGAGGTGGTCGAGTACGAGGGCGCGCGCAAGTGCTGCGGCTTCCCGATCATCACGATGAACCGGGAGACGTCGCTGCGCCAGGCGGGGACCCACGTCCTCGACGCGCTCGAGCAGGGCGCCGACTGCCTGGTGACGCCCTGCCCGCTCTGCCACTTAAACCTCGACATGCAGCAGCCGGAGGCGGCAAAGGTGGTCAACCGCGACCTCGGCCTCGCCATCCTGCACCTCCCGCAGCTCGTCGGCCTCGCGCTCGGCTACGAGCCCAGGGAACTCGGCATGAACCGCCACATCGCCTCCACCGAATGGGTCGGCGAGCGCCTGGCGGGCGTCCCGGTCTGATGAGCGACGCCCACGAACAGTTCGGCGCCCCGGCGCCCCCGCCCGAGGTCGAGCAGGCCGCCCTGCTCGGCCACATCGACGACGCGGTCAGCCTCTACGTCAAGTTCACCGGCGTCGACCCGGAGACCGCCCGCCAGGTCGTCGACAAGCTCGCCGACGGCTAGCGATCGCGGGCCGGGGTGAGCGCGCCGGGGTCGCGCCACATGAACCAGTTCGGGACGCCGAGCACGTCGGCCTCCTCGATCACCTCGAAGCCGAAGCGGCTGTAAAGGGCGACGTTCTCGGGCTTCTCGGTCTCGAGGTAGGAGGCCTCGCCGGCCGCGTCGAGGCGGCGGGTGTACTCGGAGAGCACCACGCTTCCGATCCCCCGCCCCTGAAGCTGGGGCCGGACTCCGAAGGGGCCGAAGTGCGAGTGCGGGCGCGGCAGCGGGTCGCGGCGCTCCCAGTCCGAAAACCAGCGCAGGGCTCGGAGCGCGACTGCGGGGCGGGTGGCGAGCAGCGTCGGCACGGAGCGCAGCTTCATCCACGGGCTTGCGTGGCAGGCGCCGTTCGGCAGGTCGTTGGTCGAGGCGACGATGCGACCGTCGAGCCGGGCCACCAGCGGCCGCTGGTGCGGGGCGAGTCGGTACTGGAGCCGGAAGAACCGGCGCAGGTAGCGGAAGTTGAGCTCGAGGTCCTTGCTGACAACCGCGATCGTCAGCGGGCCGTCGGCGAGCGCGCGGGCGGCGACCTCGATCGCCTCCTCGGTCTCCTCCGGGCGCGTCTCGGCGACCTCGATCCGCGCGAGATCCACGCTGGTCATCGCTCTCCCATCCGTTTCTCGATCCACCGCGCTCCGACCGTGTCGGTGAGCCCGTGGGCGAGGATCGAAGCGAGGATTACGAACGCGGCGACGTCGAAGACGAGCGAGCGGTGTTCGACGGCGCGGTCGAGGACGAGCAGCGCGAACAGCATCGATGCCACCCCCTTCGGCCCGAACCAGGCGATGAACGCCTTCTGCGGCTGCGGCAGCTTGGTGCCGGCGAGCGACAGCATCACGGCCGCCGGCCGAGCCACCAGCAGGGCGAACGGGATGAACAGGATCAGCGCCCACATCGGGCCGTCGTAGCCGGTGGCGACGATGATCGCGCCGAAGACGAAGAAGGTCAGCACCTGGAAGATCGCGCTGACGTTCTCGGAGAAGTCGATGAACCGCTCGGTGATCTTGTGCTCGAAGACGCCGAGCGTGATGGCGCAGACGAAGGCCGCGATCAGCCCGTTGCCGAAGGTGACGTCGGCGAGCCCGAACGCCGCCAGCCCGAAGCCGACCGCGTAGATCCCCTCGTACCGCGGCGTCACGCCGCCCGGCATCCCCCGGTGCAGATACCCGCCGGCGATCCCGAGCGCGATCCCGACCACCACTCCGAAGGCCGCCTCGCCGGCGAGCTTCGCCGCCTCGCTGCCGGCGTCGCCGCCGGGCGTCGCGAGGATGAGGAAGAAGAGCACGAACGGCAGTGCCAGCCCGTCGTTGAGCCCCGATTCGAGGTTGAGCGTGTGGCGGATCGCGGCCGGGACGCGCTGGGCGGTGACCACGGTGGAGGTCACCACGGGGTCGGTGGGCGATAGCACCGCTCCGAGCAGGAACGCCTCCGCCCAGGTGAGCTCGTTGAACAGCAGCTTCGCGCCGAGCGCCAGCAGGCAGAGCGTGATCGGCATCGCGAACACCAGCGCCCGTGCAGGCGGCCCCCAGTGGCGGCCGAGCAGCTCGCGTTCGACCACCAGCCCGTCGGACACCAGGGTCAGGATCAGGGCCAGCTCGACCAGCTCGACGACGCCCTCGTCGCTGACGTCGACGGAGATGACGTCGAGCTCCGCGAGCAGCAGGCCGAGCCCGACCGAGAGGACCGAGGCCGACAGCACCGTGCCGCGCATCAGCCCGGAGAGCGCCGCGGTGACCGCCAACAGCGTGCCGATGATCAGCAGCGCCGCGCCGAAGCCGATGTCCATCAGCCGGCCTCCAGCCAGTCAACGTACGCATCACACGCCGCGGCGCCCGCACGCAGCTGCTCGCCCGTGCTCGGCATCGGAGCATCGCCGCCGCCGATGTACCCGGCGCCGGCCGGCGAGGCCGCGATCGGCCCCAGGTGGGCGACGGAGTCGGCGCCGAGCACGCGGCCCGCCAGCGGGACGTCATCGACGCTCGCCGTGATCTCGACATCCCTGCGGCGTTCGACGTCGAGCTTCCCGGCCGGCCAGAACGGCCCAGGCCCCCGGAAGTCAAGGTTGGCGGGCACCTCGCCGAGCACGGTACCGTCGGCGGTCAGCGTCAGCGGGCGGCTGGCGTCGTACTGGAGTGAGATCTCCCACTCCCCGGCCGGCAGCGTGAGTCGCACCATCGCCGGCGAGTCGCCCTCGATCGTGTTCGAGCTCCACCGCGATTGGTCCGCGAGGACCGGCTTTGCCGCGAACACGGCGGCGCGGCCGCGCGGCCGCTCGCTTCCCTGACAGCCGAGCACCCGGCCGGGGGTCGCCCCGGGCTCGGCCGGATGCCGATCGCCGACCCCACCCTCGCGCCTCCAGAGCACGTAGGAGGGGGTCTGGCGCACCGCCTCGTAGCCGGGAGGCGGCCCGCTCGCGTAGGCCGCGCGGGTCGTGAGCACGAACGGGAACTTCGCCAGGGTCTTCGCGTCGACGGTGTCGAAGTCGAACTTCGCGAAGACATCGGCGAGCTCGGCGTTCGGCTTCGCGTAGTACGGGTCGTAGTAGTTACGCACCGTGACGAACGGCTTCGAGCCACGCAGCTCGTAGAGGACGAAGTTGTCGCGGCCCAGGAAGAGCAGCTTCTCACCGGCGACCAGCGGGCGGATCTCGGCGAGTTCCTCCATGTGGTCCTCGGGCGCCACCGGCGCCTGGCGGAGCAGCAGGAAGCTCGACACGGCGGCCGCGATCCCGAGCGCGGCGCCGCCGAGGCGCAGCGCCCGACTCGGGGCGGCGAGCAGCCCGCCCAGCGTCACCAGCGTGATCAGCGGGGCGGCGATCGCAAGCGCCTTCGCGGAGCTGTAGACGGTGCCGAAGGCGCGCGCGGCGACGTAGATCACCGCGGCGGCGGCGAGCGCCGCCGGGATCGCTGCGCCGTGGCGCCGCACCCACCGCGGGACGGCGATCGCAAATCCCGCCAGCGCGACGGCGCCGGCGAGGTAGAAGAGGATCGCCGGAGCGCTCGCCGCCGTCGCGGAGGTCCGAAAGTCGCTCGTCGGCCAGATCCCGAGCGCCTCCAGGGGCGAGAGGTGCCCTGGCAGGTTGCCGAGGCCGCCGTCGTTGGCGCGGTCCGGATGCAGCGCCCGGAAGTCGATGAAGTCGAGCAGGCGGCCGATCTCCGGCGCTGTCAGCACAACGAGCGCACCAGCCGCCAGGGCGAGGCCCGGGAGGGCGGCGCGCGAGGCAGTCCTCGCTTCGCTGCGGATAGCCTCGCGACCGCCCCCCGACCCTCGCCCTGCAAGCTCGATCGCTGCCCAGACCGCCGCCGTGCCGGCAAGCCAGGCCAGGCCGGGGAAGGAATAGACGTAGACGGTCCCGGCGGCGAGGACTCCGAGCGGAATCGCCTGGCGCGGCTCGCGGACCTTCGGCAGCAGCAGCGCGAAGGCGAGCACGAACAGGGCGGTGATCGGCTCCTTGAACGCCTCCTGGGCGAGGTAGGCGGCCGCCAGGTACGGCAGCGCGACCAGCGCCGCGACGGGGACCCGTGCCGCAGTTCGCAACCCGTCGAGCGCCTGGTAGGCGACCAGCGCGGTGAGGGCCGGGATCGCCAGCACCAGGCCGGCGAAGACGTCGATCGAGCTCGCGGAGAGCAGGCTCGAAAGCCCGGCGACCAGGGCGTGCGGGCCGAGCGGATACCCCTGGTCGATCAGCACCGGCTCGGGCCTGAACCGCTCGCCGATCCAGTCTGCGAGCAGCAGGTGGTTGGCCATGTCGTCGTTGACGAGGCCGACGCCGAGGATGCCCACTGCGCCGGCGGCGATGAACGGGATCGCGGCCGCCAGCGCCGCGATCCCGGCGGCGCCGAGTGCAGCCCACGACCAGCCGTGGCCGCCGCCGCGGGCGCCGAGATAGACCACCGATCCCGCCACCAGCACCCCGTCGACGATGGCGATCGCGGCGCCGCGGCCGTCGAGCCCGGCGACCACCGCGGACGCGATCAACAGGGCCGCGAGGCCCACCGGGCCGGCGAGCCAGGTCCACTCCCGCGAGCCGCAGGCGAAGAGGATCGCTTGACCGATCGCCAGCGAGCCCGCGGCGATCAGCGCCGCCGAGGCCAGCGCGGCGATCATCGGCTTTTAAAAAGTCGCTCCCGCGGGGACTCGGACCAGGTCGCGCTCTGCGAGCAGCTCGGCGACCTGGACAGCGTTGGTGGCGGCGCCCTTGCGCAGGTTGTTGCCGACCACCCAGAGATTCAGGCAGCGCTCGTGTGACGGATCGCGCCGGATGCGGCCGACGAACACCTCGTCGCGACCGGCGGCGTCACGGGCGAGCGGGTAGAGCGCTGCAGCCGGGTCGTCGAGCACGACCACCCCGGGCGCCTCGCTGAGCAGTTCCCTGCACTCCTCGGGGGAGAGCTCGCCGCGTGTTTCGATGTTGATCGACTCGGAGTGGCCGGCGAGCACCGGGACCCGGACACACGTGGCCGAGATGCCGAGCTCGTCCTCGGAGGCGCCGAGGATCTTGCGCGTCTCGGCCATCAGCTTGCGCTCCTCGGTGGTGTAGTCGTCGCCGTCCTTGAAGCTCTCGACCTGCGGCAGGGCGTTGAAGGCGATCTGGTGCGGATAGACGCCGGGCGGCTCCGGATCCTGGTCGTGAAGCAGCGCGTGGGACTGGTCGAGCAGCTCGTCGATCGCCTTGCGGCCGGTACCGGAGACCGACTGGTAGGTGGAGACGACGATCCGCCCGATGCCGACAGCGCGATCGATCGGCGCCAGCGCGACCACCATCTGCATCGTCGAGCAGTTCGGGTTCGCGATCAGGCCGTGGTGATCGTCGAGCGCCTCGGGATTCACCTCCGAGACGACGAGTGGCACGTCGTCGTGCATCCGCCAGTAGCTGGTGTTGTCGACGACGGTCGCGCCGGCGGCGACGAACCGCGGCGCCCACTCCGCGCTGATCGCCCCACCGGCCGAGGAGAGGACGAGGTCGAAGCCGCCGATCTCATCCTCGGCGAGCTCCCGGCACTCGATCTCGTCGTCGCCGAACTGGACCTTCTGCCCCGCCGAGCGGGCCGAGGTGAACGCGACGACCTCGGCGGCCGGGAAGCCGCGCTCGGAGAGCACGTCCAGGATCGTCGACCCGACGGCGCCGGTCGCGCCCACCACTCCGACCCGATACCTCACGGCGCCACCCGCGGCCGGTGCTCGCCCGACGGGTCCTCCTCGCGGACCGCCTCGGAGCCGAGATCGAAGGCCCCGTGGATGGCCTGCACGGCCTCGGGCACCTGGTCGGCGGCGATCACGCAGGAGATCTTGATCGGCGAGGTGGAGATCATCTCGATGTTGATTTCGGTTTCGCCCAGCACACTGAAAACCTTCGCGGCGACGCCCGGGTGGCTGCGCATCCCGGCGCCGACGATCGAGACCTTGCCGACGTTCTCGTCGGTGTTCACGTCCTCGCTGATCTTCAACCCCTCGAGCGCGTCGATCGCCTGGCGGAGGTCATCGCGGGCGACGGTGAATGAGAGGTCGGCCTTCGAGTCGTCGGAGACCGGCTCGTTCTGGATGATCATGTCGACGTTGACGTTGGCGTCCGCCAGGGCGCCGAACACCCGCCCGGCCACGCCCGGCTCGTCGCGCAACCCGGTCAGGGTCACCCGCGCCTCGTAGGCGTGTGTCACGGCTGTCACCATCGGCTGTTCCACGGTCTCGTCCTCGGCGAGCACGAGCGTACCGGGGCCGTCCTCGAACGAGCTGCGGCAGTGGATGCGCACGCCGTGGTTGCGCCCGTATTCGACCGCCCGCAGCTGCAAAACGCCGGCGCCCGACGACGACATCTCGAGCATCTCGTCGAACGACACCGCGGGCAGCTTGCGAGCGTCGGGGACCAGCCGCGGGTCCGCGGAAAAGACACCGGCGACGTCGGTGTAGATCTCGCAGACCTCCGCGCCGAGCGCCGCCGCGATCGCGACCGCCGTCGTGTCTGAGCCGCCACGCCCGAGCGTGGTCACGTCCTTGCTGTCGCCCGAGACGCCCTGAAAGCCGGCGACGAGCACGATCCGGTCCTCGGCCAGCGCGGCGCGGATGCGCTCGGCGCGGACGTCGAGAATCCGCGCCTTGGTGTGCGAGGAATCGGTGACGATGCCCGCCTGCGAGCCCGTGAGCGAGATCGCGTTGTGGCCCATGTCATGGATCGCCATCGCGCAGAGCGCGCACGAGATCCGCTCGCCTGTGGAGAGCAGCATGTCCATCTCCCGCTCGAGCGGGTGGTCCGAGATCTCGTACGCCGCCGCAACCAGCTCGTCGGTGGTCTTGCCCCGCGCCGAGAGCACGGCCACCACCTGCTTGCCGCCCTCGCGGGCAGCGACGATCCGGCGCGCGGCGCGCTTGATGTCCTCGGCGCTCGCCACCGAGGTGCCGCCGAACTTCATCGCCACGATCTCCGCGCCTGCGGGCATCGCCTGAGAATACGAACGCGACGCCGACGGAGGACTTGACGGCAGGGACGCTTCGCGAGCAAGGTCGACCGAGCGCTCTCGACTGTGACCGCAATCACGGTCGCTGATATATCCGCCTGATATATCCCCGAGATACATGGAGCTCAACCCCACCGCATACGTCGTCCTGGGCATGCTGCGCCACGGGCCGCGGACGGGATACGAGATCAAGCGCGTGGTCGACCGCTCGACCCGCTTCTTCTGGGCGGCCAGCTACGGGCAGATCTATCCCGAGCTGCGCCGGCTGGAGCAGGCCGGGCTGGTCGAGGGCCGCGCCGAGCCGCGCGGCGGTCGCAAGCGCACCGTCTACACGCTCACCGAGGCCGGCCGCGAGGAGCTCCGCCGCTGGCTCGCCGAGGGCGTCGAGACCTTCGAGAGCCGTGACGAGGGATTGCTGAAACTGTTCTTCGCCACCGCCGACCCCGACCGGGCGGATGAGATCCTCGCCGCCAAGCAGCGGATCCACGAGGAAAAGCTGGCGGAGCTGCGAGCCGTGGAGCCGCAGACCGTCGCCGCGGCGGCGACCGGCGATCCGTTCCCGAACCTGGTCCTGCGCTACGGCGTCGAGTCGAGCGAGTGGATGATCGACTGGTGTGAGCGAGCTCGCGCCGAGCTCCGCTCCGCCGAGACGAGGGAGAGCGGGAGCGCCTGATGTTCGACCGGCTCGCGCGTCTGGCCCAGAACCACCCCCGCGCGGTCGTGATCGTCGCCGTGGTCGCCTTCGTCGCCGCGGGCGCGATCGGCTCCGGAGTCGCCGACCACCTCGCGCCGTACGGCGCCGAGGATCCGGCGACCGAGAGCGTCAAGGCCGACGAGCTGCTCGAGCGGGCGGGCTATCGCGAGACCGGGATCGTCGTCCTCGTCGACGGCATCGACGTCTCCTCGCCCGCCGGGCGTGAGCGCTTGGCCGCGGTCGAGCGCCAGATCCGGGACGACCCGGACGTCGCCGAAGTCTCGAGCTACCTCGACTCTCGCTCATCGGACTTCGTCTCGCGCTCGGGCGACTCGACCTATCTGGCCGCCGGGCTGAAGCCGACCGACGACGAGGAGGAGCAGGACGCCGCCGAGCGGATCGCCGATTCGCTGGCCGGCGAGCCCGGCGTGACCGTCGGCGGGCAGGCGCTCGCCCAGAAACAGGCGAACGAGCAGGTCGAGCACGACCTGCAGACCGCCGAGCTCTACGCGTTCCCACTTCTGTTCCTGCTCTCGCTGCTGTTCTTCCGCAGCCTGGTGGCAGCGCTGCTGCCGCTGCTGGTCGGCGGACTGGCGATCGTCGCGACGATGGTCACCCTGCGCGCGGCCGCCGAGACGACCGACATCTCGATCTTCGCCCTCAATCTGGTGACCGGCCTCGGGCTGGGGCTGGCGATCGACTACAGCCTCTTCATCGTCTCTCGCTACCGGGAGGAGATCGCCAAGCAGGGCCCGGGGCTGGAGGCGATGCGGACGGTGATGGCCACCGCCGGGCGCACGGTGCTGTTCTCCTCGCTGACGGTCGCGGGCGCGATCGCGTCGCTGATCGTCTTCCCGCAGCGGTTCCTTTACTCGATGGGGATCGGCGGCTCGATGGTGGCGCTGATCGCCGCGGCGATCGCCCTGATCGTCCTCCCCGCGGTCCTGGCGCTCCTCGGCGACCGGGTCAACTCGCTGTCGCCCAGCTTCCTACACCGGCGCGCCGAGCGCGACGCACGCCCGGCGACCGAGGGCTTCTGGTACCGGCTCTCGCAGCTCGTCATGCGCCGCCCCGGTCGGATCGCCGCCGGCAGTGCAGCGCTGCTGATCGCGCTCGGGATCCCGTTCCTCTCGATCAAGTTCACCTCCGTCGACGCCCAGGTGCTGCCGACCTCCCAGAGCGCCAGGCAGGTCGACGACGCCCTCCGGGCGGACTTCCCGCCGTTCCGCGAGTCGCCGATCACGCTCGCCGTCTCCGGCGGCCCGGCCGAGGCGAAGCGGATCGCCAGGCAGGCGGAGAAGCTCGACGGAGTCGCGGCGGTCCGCCCCCCGGTGGAGCTTGGCCACGGCGTCGCCGCGGTGCAGGTCGTCTCCGAGCACCCGCCGCTCAGCGAGGAGAGCCAGGAGCTGGCGGGCGAGCTGCGCGACCTCGAGGGCTCCGCGCTGGTCACCGGGTCGAGCGCCCACTTCGTCGACCTCAAGGACAGCCTCGTCGACCACATCCCGCTGGTGCTGGCGATCGCGGCGCTGTTCACCGTCGTCGTGCTCTTCGCGATGACGGGCTCGGTGATCCTGCCGATCAAGCAGGTGCTGATCAACGCGCTGACGCTGAGCGCCGTCTTCGGGATCTTGGTGCTGGTGTTCCAGGACGGCCGCTTGGAGAGCCTGCTCGGCTACACCAGTCAGGGGGCCCTGGAGACGACGCAGCCGCTGTTCCTGTTCGCGGTCGTGTTCGGGCTCTCGACCGACTACGGGGTGTTCCTGCTCTCGCGGATCAAGGAGGCCCGCGACCGCGGCGCCTCGGACCGCGACGCGGTCTCGATCGGCCTCGAGCGGACCGGCCGGATCGTGACCGCGGCGGCGCTCCTGTTCTCGATCGCGATCGGAGCCTTCATCACCTCGCAGATGATCTTCATCAAGGAGCTCGGGTTCGGGACCGCGCTGGCGGTGCTGATCGACGCGACCATCGTCCGCGCGCTCTTGGTGCCCTCGCTGATGCAGCTGCTCGGCCGCTGGAACTGGTGGGCGCCCCGTCCGCTGCGCCGGCTGCACGCCCGGATCGGGCTCAGCGAGGCGTAGCCGACGATCCTTACCGGACCCTTAGGTTCGGCCAGATCCCGGGCAGGTTGCGCCCCGTACCACCTTGCATGAACGCATTTGGCAGGGGATCACGGATCCTCACACTGATCGGACTCGCGGCGGCGCTCGGGCTGGCGGCCTGCGGCAGCTCCGAGGACGAGACCAGCTCAGCCTCGGCCGGCGCGGCGAGCGGCGACACGGTCGCCGTTTCGAACATCGACGGCGCCGGCGAGGTGCTTGTCGACGCCGGCGGCAACGCGCTGTATACGCCCGACGAGGAGGCGAGCGGGAAGATCAGCTGCACCGGAGGGTGCGAATCCGAGTGGATGCCGCTCACCGTCTCCGGCTCCTCCCAGCCGACGGCCTCGACCGACGTCAGCGGCAAGCTCGGCACGGTCGAGCGCCCGGACGGGTCCGAGCAGGTGACCCTGGACCGCGCGCCCCTTTACACGTTCGTGGAGGACGGAGGGCCGGGCACGGTGACCGGTGACGGGTTTTCCGACGAGTTCGACGGCCAGCAGTTCACCTGGCACGTCGTGCGCGCGGGCGGGTCCGGCGCAGCGACGCCGGAGACGACCACGACCACCACCGAGTCGGCCGGCGGATACAGCGGCTACTGATTCGTTCGACCGCCTCGGCCGCCGCACCCTGGACTTTCTGTCGGTATGCGACAGAAACTCGGGGGTCAGCCGTACCAGCTAGCCGACCGACTGCCGTCCGGCGAGCGCGCGGCCTAGGGTGACCTCGTCAGCGTGCTCGAGATCGGCGCCGACCGGCAGGCCGCTCGCCAGCCGGGTTATCGACGCCTGACCGCGGAGGCGGTCGGCGAGGTGGTGCGCCGTCGCCTCGCCCGTCGTGGTCGGGTTGGTGGCGAGCACGACCTCGGCGATCTCTCCGTCCGTCACGCGGGACACGAGCTCCTCGATCTTCAGGTCGTCGGGGTCGATGCCGTCGATCGGCGAGAGCGCGCCGCCGAGGACGTGGTAGAGGCCGCGGTACTCGTGGGTGCGCTCGATGGGAATCACGTCGGCGGGCTGCTCGACGACGCAGATCACGGTCCGGTCGCGGCGCTGGTCTGCGCAGATCTCACAACGCGGGCCCTCGGCAAGGTTGAAGCAGACCTCGCATAGCCCGACCTTCTCCTTGACCTCGCGGACGGCGTCGGCGAGGGCCGCGGCCTCGTCGTCATCGGAGCGCAGGACGTGAAACGCGAGGCGCTGCGCCGTGCGCTGGCCGATGCCGGGCAGCTTGGCGAACTCGGCGACGAGCCGGTTGATCGGCTGCGGATACATCGGCGTGAAGCTAGCGGTGCGTGCGGCGTTGCTAGAGCCCGGGAAGCCCGAGCCCCCCGAGGCCGCCGGTGACGCCGCCCATCTTGCTGGCGGCGAGCTCCTGGGCCGAGCGGATCACCTCGTTGACGGCGGCCAGGATCATGTCGGCAAGCAGGTCGGGATCGTCGGGGTCGATCGCCTCCGGGTCGATCGAGAGCTCGAGCAGGCGCAGGTCGCCGCTCATCTTCGCCTTCACCATGCCGCCGCCGGCCGACGCCTCGACGACCTCGTCCTTGAGCTTTTCCTGGGCGTCGGTCATCTCGGCCTGCATCTGCTGGACCTGCTTCATCATCGCGTTCAGGTCGAGCCCCCCGGGGCCCCCTTTCGGTCGCGCCATCGCTAGGCCTCCTTCGCCTCTGGTTCGTCGGCTTCCGGCTCGACGTCCTCGGCGTCGAACTCGCTGCGCATCAACTCGATCAGCTCCTCTTCGCTCAGCTTGCGCTCGCCCCCGCCCTCTTCGTCCGACTCGAGGAGCACGAACACAGGCCGCAGCCGCTCGCCGACGACCGTCATCACGGCGTCGGCGACCGTGTCGCGGGCCTCGTTTCCCTCCGCCTTGCGCTTGTTGAAGGCCGCCGATGGCGGGAACCCGACCTCGACGGTCGCCTCCGCGGCATCGACGGCCACCGGCCGCGCTGCGGCGAGCACGTGCGAGAGCAGCTCCGCCCCACCCTGGCGCACCTGGTCGATCACCGCCGGCCACAAACCCGCCAACTTCTCCAAGTCCACCAGCTCGGCTACGGGCGAAGTTCCGTTGTCTTCTTCCTCGGGCGGAGGGACGGGCTCGGTGGATGCCGGATCGGACCCGAGCTCCGGCTCGGCGTCTCGGCGGCAGCCGCCGAGCGTGGTGGGCCGTCGCCTGGATGTCCTCATCCGGCATCCCCCGGCCCCGACCCAACAGCCTGCCGTCGAGCCGTTCGACTCGCTCAGCCAGGGCCTCGCGGGATGGGTCCAGCTGCGGTCGCGCGCAGCGGAGCAGGGCAAGCTCGACGGTCATGCGAGGCTCGTCACCTTCCCGGATGTCGGCCAGAGCTTTGGAGAGCGTGTCGACCGAGCGGCCGAGGGTGAGATCGGACATCGACTCGGCCTGGGCGCGCAGTCGCTCGGAGTCCGCTGCGGTAACCGTGAACGAGTCGGGCGCCTCGCCGACCGTGCGGATGACGATCAACTGGCGCAGGTGGGCGAGCAGGTCGCGGGCGAACTGGCTGACGTCGTGGCCGGACCGCGCGAGCCTGTCGCTCGCCGCGAGCGCGGCGCGGCCGTCGCCGGCGGCGATCGCGTCGGCGGCGGCGAGGATCAGCTCGGCGTCCGCGACTCCGAGAACGGCGAGCACATCGTCGGTCTCGAGCTGCTTGTCGCCATAGGAGACGAGCTGGTCGAGCGTCCCGAGAGCGTCCCGAAAGCTACCGCCCGCGGCCCGCGCGATCGCGCCCACCGCGCCGTCGGAGACCTCGATCCCCTCGGCCTCGGAGACCCGCCGCAGGACCTCGGCGAGCTGCTCGAGCGAAGGGCGCTGGAAGTCGAATCGCTGGCACCGGTCGACGATCGTCGGCATCACCTTGTGCGGCTCGGTGGTGGCGAGGATGAAGGCGGTATTCGGCGGCGGCTCCTCGAGCGTCTTCAAGAACGCGTTCCAGGCCTCGCGGGTGAGCATGTGGGCCTCGTCGAGGATGTAGACCTTCCACCGTCCGGCGGCGGGCGCATAGCCCACGCGCTCGCGGAGCTCGCGGATGTCGTCGACGGACCGGTTCGAGGCGGCGTCCATCTCGAGCACGTCCAGCGAGGTGCCGGCGCCGATCGCCAGGCATGACTCGCACTCCCCGCACGGGGTGACCGTGGGGCCGTTGACGCAGTTCAGCGACCGGGCGAGGATCTTCGCCAGCGAGGTCTTGCCGGTCCCCCGCGAGCCGACGAACAGGTAGGCGTGGTGGACCCGGTCTCGCTCGACCGCGTTGCGAAGCGTGCGCACCACGTGCTCCTGACCGACGACCTGATCGAAGGTCTGGGGGCGGTGGCGGCGGTAGAGCGACATCTCGCCAGTCACCGAGGCGAGTCTAGCGCTGGCACCTGGCGCCTCCGATCGCGTCTCTGCCAGACTCTCCGGCGGTGGGGACCAGCGAGAACTTCCTGGATCACGGCCGCCGAATCGCCGCACTCGAGCGAAGGTCGACGACCTCTACGAGCGGCTCGCGCAGGCACAGCCCGAGCGCATCCAACAGATGCATCGACCGGCGCCAGATGGGTAAACGCCTGGTTCACCGAATCGAACCCCGGGCCGAGCAAAGGAGAGCCAGACCATGCGAAGGAACAGATTTGCCGCGGTGATCGCGGCGCTCGCGATCGGCGCCCTGCCGCTCGCCACCGCGGGGGCGCAGGACGAGAAGCCCGTGAAGTCGAAGGTCAAGATCACGAAGCTGAGCGCCAGCGGCGGCGCCGGCACGGTGAAGTCGAAGGAGAAGAAGTGCCGCAAGGGCCGCAAGGTGGCGCTGAAGTTCGTCGGCGAGTACGGCGACGTCACCATCGGCAAGACGAAGACCGACGGCAAGGGCGCCTGGTCGGTCGACAAGTCGCTCACCAATCGCGGGATCTACTTCGCGACCGTGAAGGAGAAGACCGCCGGCAAGCTCACCTGCGCGGGCGCCTCGTCGAAGGACAAGCGGCTGTGAGGCCCGCCGCGCTGATCGCCGCGCTGGCCGTCCTGGTCGCGGCGGGGGCGCCGTCCCCCGCCACCGCCGGCAAGAAGATCAAGACCCGGATCGAGATCAAGAGCCTGAAGACGACCGGCGCCAAGGGAACGCTTGAATCGAGCGAGAACTCGTGCCTCAAGCAGCGCAAGGTGTCGCTGTTCACCTGGAGCGGGTTGAGCGCCCAGAAGATCGCGATCACCAACAGCGACTCGGGCGGCGACTGGAAGGTCAACCGCGACCTGAAGACGGGCACCCGGTACTTCGCCAAGGTGGACGCGAAGGGCAAGTGCGGCTACGACGTCTCGCCCTTCAAGAACCTGCGCTGAGGCGCCTGAAGGAAAGAATGACCGTGCGGGCTCGTCCTCGATAGGGGTCTCCGGGCGTGCCCGCCGTGGCTGGCTCGGGTCAGGCGAATCCGCGGCACTTGCCCGGCACCGCTTAAGGCTGCTTCCTTCCGGATCTGACCTGGTTCGCGGACGCGCATTGCGCGGGACCTGACCGTCAACACCGCCCGCGGCGTACTGGCCCCGAAGGCCATCACCTCAGACGAGCTTTCGGCCCCGCTAGAGCGGATTGCGGGTTCAGGGCACCGCTAATTCCCCGCCTAGCACGGTCGGCACGAATCCTACCGCCGTTCAGGACTCGGCCGCAGATGCCGATCACGAACCCAATGGCCGGCCGCCATAACCTGCACGTCCTCACCCGGCGCGGTCGCGGGCGGGTGCGTAAGGTCGAGGCCTCACCCCGGTCGGGTGGGGGGAACGGGATGGGTTCTACGCGCAGGCTGACAATCCTGCTCGCCGCCGCCCTGGCGATGCTCATGGCCGGCTCGGCTCCGGCGGGCGCCGCGATGCACAGCACCAAGCTGGCCGACGGGACCTGCGAGACCACGGGCGGCGGCAGGTTCGTGCCGATCCCCGGCTTTCCCGGTGAGCGCATCGACCGCCGGCTGCTCGCCGACATCGCCTGGCTCAAGCGCCGCTATCCGCTCTTCATCACTGACGGCTACTCGCTCGACCCGGTCCACGCCTCCAACGGCGAGCACCCACTCGGCCTGGCGCTCGACATCGTTCCCGACACCGAGCTGGGCGGCACCTGGGCGCAGATCACGGCGCTCGCCCGCTGGGCCGAGCCGAGGCGGGACCGCCCCCGGTTCCCGTTCCGCTGGGTCGGCTACACCGGCGACTCGGGCCACGGGCCACGCCACCACCTCCACCTCTCGTGGAGCCACTCCGAGTCGACCAAGGGCCCGGGTTTCCCGGTCCGCACCGTCTACACGCTGCGCTGCCCGACCTCGGCGCCGCCGACCACGACCCCCCCGCCCCCGCCCTCGGGCAGCGCGATGGTCGAGGAGGGCTCCGGCGGGGGCGGCAAGAACGGCGGCAAGCGACACCACGGGGACGGCCAGCGCGACGATCGCAACGACCACGGGCCGACCGGCGGCGCCAACGCCGGCGGCGGTTCGTCGAGCGGCGGCGTCGCCGCGCGGCTCGACCTGGCGCCCGTAGTGCCCGAGAGCGGTTAGCCCCGCGGCCCCCTGGGCCAATATCTTCCGGCGAGTGGAACGCCCGGAGTTGCTGAGCCGATACGCGGATCTGGCGGTGCAGGTCGGCGTCAACATCGAGCCGGGACAGGAACTTCACATCGCCGGAGCGGTCGAGCACGCGCCGATGATCCGCGAGATCGCCCGCCGCGCCTACGAGGCGGGGGCCCGCTACGTCAGCGTCTCCTACCTCGACGACCACGTCCGCCACGCGATGCTCGAGCACGCACCCGAGGAGGCCCTGACCTGGACCCCGCCCTACGACCTGGCGCGCCTCGACCACCTGGCCGCCAACCGCGGGGCCGCGATCAGGATCACCGGCAACCCAGACCCCGACCTGTTCTCCGACCTCGACCCGGAGCGAGTCGGCGGCGCGCGCCCGCTCGAGGCGGCCGACAAATGGCGCGAGATCGTCGGCGAGCGCAGTGTCGCCTGGTGCATCGTCGCCCAGCCCACCGAGGGCTGGGCCGAGGCGGCCTTCGGCGAGCCCGACCTCGACCGGCTCTGGGAGCACGTCGCCCGCGCCACCCGGTTGGACGAGCCCGACCCGGTGGGCGCCTGGTGGGCGCGAGTGGCCGAGCTCGGCGAACGCGCCGAGCGGTTGAACGCCTGGGGCTTCGACGCGATCCGCTTCCGCGGGCCGGACACCGACCTCACGGTCGGGCTGATCGAGGGCGGGATCTGGGAGAGCGCCGACTTCGCCACCGCCTGGGGGCGAAAGCACGTTCCCAACCTGCCGACCGAAGAGGTCTTCACGACCCCCGACTGGCGGCGGACCGAGGGGGAGTTCCGCTCGACCCGCCCGCTGCAGCTTCCAAGCCAGGGCGTCCTTGTCCGCGACCTGCGGATCCGCTTCGAGCGGGGCAAGGCGGTGGAGGTCGAGGCGTCAACCGGTGCCGACGTCGTCCGGGCGGAGATGGCGATCGACGAGCAGGCGCCCTACCTGGGCGAGGTGGCGCTGGTCGACTCGAGCTCGGCCGTCGGCCGCACCGGGCTCACCTTCATGGACACCCTGTTCGACGAAAACGCGACCTGCCACGTCGCCTACGGCGCCGGGTTCGCGTTCAGCGTCGACGACCACGAGTCGATGTCGGTCGAGGAGCAGCTCGAGGCCGGCATCAACGTCTCGCGCGTGCACACCGACGTCATGCTCGGCGGCCCCGAGGTCGAGGTCACCGGGATCACCGCCGACGGCGCCGAGGTGCCGATCATCCGCGACGACCTCTGGCGGCTCGAGGCACCCTGAGGGTCCGGGATCAGGGCACCGGCCCCCAGTCCGGCCTGAACTCGAACAGCGGTGACTCCGAGACTGCGCGCCGGTGGCCACCGTCGGGGTCCATGGTGAAGATGTCGCCCACGCAGCACTCGTGGTTCTTGGTTTCGCCCCTGAACTTCACGTAGGCGATCCGCTTTCCGTTCGGCGACCAGGTTGGGTTGAAGCGCGCCCCTGGGGGATGTTTGAGGTCGGTGAGGTAGCGAATCTGCTTGCGGCAATCGCTGACCGAGGCGCACGTCGTCGGCACCGTGGCGACGTTCGACGTCTTGCCCTCCGGGCGGGTGTCGTCATGGCCGTAGGTTTCGAACGCGACCAGATCCTGGGTCGGGCCGCTGGTCGCGGGTGAGAGGTCGGCGAGATCGGCGTCGATCTTCCACGGCGTGAGCTGGCGCACGTCGGTGCCGTCGGAGTCCATGCGGAACACCGCGCTGTTGAAGGGCTTATTCCGGACCCGGGTGAAGACGACGTAGCTGCCGTCCGGCGAGAAGCGGGCGTAGTAGTCCTCGTAGACACCGTCGATGCCCGGCTCGGAGAGGCGCAGGGCGCCCGAGCCGTCCAGCGCCGAGGTCTGGAACACGGCCGAGCGCGCCGCGCCGTCGGGCCCGTCGAACGGGCCGATGACCGGGGTATAGGCGATCCGGCCCGCGGCCGGGGTCCAGGTCGGCGCCGTGTCGAGCGCGCACGGCTCAATGCAGCCGAGGTCGAGAACCCGCTCGTTCTCGCCGTCGGCTCCGATGAGCACGATCTGGATCGTCTTGCCACGTTTGAGGTCGCGCTCGAACACGACCTGGGTGCCGTCGGGCGAGATCTGGGCGTCGATGTCGAGCGTGTCCTTCTTCGCCGGGTGCGTGAGCTGTCGCAGGTGGCTTCCATCGGGTTGCGCCGCCACGAGTCGCTGCCTGGCGAAGTCCTCGTCGAAGCGCGAGAAGACGATCACCGTCTTCGCGGAGGCGGCGGAAAGCGGAAGCGCGCAGGCGAGCGACGCCAGGGCCCCGGCGAGTGCCAGGCCGGCGATGGTCCGGGAGCGAGCACGCATTGCTTGGACCTCCTGTCCGTGCAGAGTGACCCTATCCCGCCGCCCTCGGCGCGGCAAGTGTTCTCCCTCTGGCTCAGAGCGAGCCGGCGACCGCCTGCCACCGCGCCGCTCCCTCCCGCAGCATCGGCGGATAGACCACGAGGTGCCGGAACGGCCTGATCGCGAGCATGTAGGCGTTTCCGAGTAGACCGTTCGGCTTCACCAAGACCGCCATCTGTGCGCGAAAGCCGCCGGCCCCGTCCGGGACGCGGGAGATGTGCATCACGCCGTGCATGGTCCGGTTGGCGACCTCGGCGGCCCACTCGTCCTCGGTCAGGTACAGCGAGTCGAACGGAAGGGCGTCGAAGCTCGGGCCGGGGTCACCGTCGCGCAGATCCGCCGGCAGGCGGTCGCGAAGCGTCGCGACCCTGGTCCCGACTCCGGCGTCCGGGTCGTCCCAGCCGAGCAGGTCGCCGAGCTTCCAGCGGATCGCAAACAGCGCCCGGACGACCACGGATGAGCTCTTCGCCGGATCCTGCGCGGCGATCATCTCGACGAGCCGCGGGAAGTCGTCTGATCCGCCGCGGCCCGGCAGCTCCCAGACGTCCTCGAGCCTGAAGTCGCGGGTGAGCTCGTGGATGCGCCAGGGCTGGGAGGTGTGGGCTGTGCTCGGGAGCTTGGACACGAGATAGACGGATTTCCGCCGGCAACGTAATATACATACATGTATGCATGTAGATAGCAAGGGCGAGCGCATCACCCAGCCGGAGCGACGGGCCCGCACCCGAAGCGCGCTGCTGGAGTCCGCCGCCCGACACCTCTCGCGCTACGGCTACGGCAGCCTGGTGCTCGAGGACGTCGCGCGCGACGCCGGCTATACGCGAGGCGCGCTCTATCACCAGTTCCGCGACAAGGAGGATCTCGCCCTCGCGGTCGTCAGGTGGGCCGATGAGACCTGGCGGCAGGAGGTCGGCGACCCGGCGCGGGACGAGCCCGGCCCGGTCGCAGCGCTGATGGCGCTCGCGCGGGGTCACGCCATCCTCTGCCGGCGGGACGTCGCCCGCGTCGCGATGGCGTTGAGGCTCGAGTTCAGCGGCCGCGATCACCCCGTCGGGCGCGAGGTCGAACGGGTCTCGGAGGGCCTGATCAGGCGCTGCACCCGCCTGATCAACGCGGGCCGCCGAGAGGGATCCATTCCACCGGGCCCGCCCGCCCGCGCGACCGCGCAGGCGTTCGTCGGAGCCCTCGAGGGCACGGTGATCGCATTGGCCGGTCGCGAGCCGCACGACGAAACGCTCGCGGTCCGCGCCGTCGCCGGCGTGCTCGGCGTCGAGGCCCCCGCTCTAGAATCGGCCGCCGAGCAGGGCGCGTAGCTCAGTGGGAGAGCGCTCGCTTCACACGCGAGAGGTCGCTGGTTCGAAACCAGCCGCGCCCATCGTCAAAAGCCCCGCTACGGCTAGGTTTTCTCGTGAGGCCGCCTACGGCGGGCGGGCCGCCCACGGCGCTTGGAAACGATTTGCGAGCGGTTCGCTCGCACGCGGGTGCAAACTGGGGCGAAAAGGCCTCGACTGAGCGACCCGGCAACCCCTCCGGCCTGAGCGTCGCGATCTGTCTCGTGATGCGGGATCGAGGGCGACAGAATGGGGGGTACGGGGTTGGGGGAGTCGGCGAGGCACTGATCACCTGCTCGCCGGCGTCGACCAGCTCCACCGTCCGCATTTGGTCGGCAACACGCCTCGTGACCGCTGATCCGGGCGCCTCGAACGCGTTCGGCGGCTGGACGCCGGCGTGTATGAGCGTGATCGTCTACTCGATGTCCGCGAATAGAAGCGCGCGTACACGCGCTCCAGCGTTCGCTGGGCTCCAGATCGACGGCGGTGGCCACGGCTGCAAACCCGCAGCCGTGGCACCACGTCGAAGTTACGAGCGGCCGCTCGAGCCCGAGCCGCGGGTCTTCGCGGTCGCGTGCTTCCGCTCCTGCTTAACCCGCGCGGCAGCATCCTTGAGGCGCTGAGCCTCGTCGGTCTCAGTCAGCGCGCGCTCGCGCTCCTTGAGCGCGTCGGCCTTGGCCTCGAGCGCATCGACGCGCCCGGCCTGTGCCTGCTCCTTGACTTCGTCCCGCTGCTTGGCAGCGCGCTTCCGCGCGGCCCGCTTGCGTTGGCTTTCGGCGTTCCGGGCCTCAGTCTGCTTCTGGTCGCGGCGCTGGCTCGCCCGCTCGCGTTTGCGCTCGGCCTGCTGATCGGCCAGCTTGCGGCGCTTTTCGGCCTCGGCGCGGGCCTTCTCGGCCTGCGTCTCGCCCGCTTCGGTGCGCTCACTCGCTCGCTCGCGGAGTCCGAGCGCGCGTCTGCGCTCGGCGACGGCCTCGCGCAGACGCTCCGCCTCGTCGCGCAACTGCGGGTCGCGAAGCGCAGTGGCGGCGGCGTCACGAACCGCGGCGTCGGCGCGGTCGACCGCGAGACCCGCGGAGGCGGCAACGCTCTCCGGCGCGGCGCGGAGGACGGTGTCGACGGGAAGCCGCGCCAGCTTGATCGCGCCATTCACGGTGGCCTTGGGGATCGTCTTGAGTGCGGTCATCGGGTCTCCTTCGGGTCGAGCGCGGCAGCCTTCGACTCGGCCTCGCGCGCCTTGCGTTGGAGCTCGAGCGCCTCCAGGTTGAGCTCGCGCTCCTGAGCCTCGACGGTTTCGGTGCGCCGGTCGGCCTGGGCCCGCTCGCGCTCACGCGTGGCCTCGGCCTGCTTGATCTCGCCGGCGGCCTGGTTGATCGACTGCTCCTCGGTTTGCTCGCGGTCGGCTTCCGCAACCTCCTCGGCGCGGCGCTGCTCGATCTCGACCTCGAGTCGCTGGCGGTCCTCGGCCGTCTCGACCTTGTCCTCCTCCAGCTGCGCCCCGGCGTCGGCCTGCCGGGCGTCGTTCCGCGCCTCCGCGGCCTCGCGCCCGGCTTCTCCATGAGCCTGCTGCAGCCGTCCCTCGCGGGCAAGATCGTCGTTGTTGGTCAGCTCTCCGGCCAACTCCTTCGCCTTGCCGGCCACCTTGCCGGCGAGTCCACCGGTGGTTCGTTCGTCGGTTTCGCGTTCGGTCATGTTTGTGTCCGTTCTCCTGTCGTTTGGATGCCTCGCCGGACCGTGCAGGTGACTACGGAGCCACTCCCGCCCATTTGCTCCCGGGTCGGCTCGGCAAAGTTGCGTCGCGAAAGCGCGATGCAATCGCTGCCGTTTCGTACGACTGCCCGCTGCCAGACTCCCCCAAACAAACGTTCGGGCAGGACTCCGTTCGCTTGGCCGGGGCGTGCCTGGTCGCGAGGTCGCAACCGCCGAGTCCGCTCAGGCAGGGGCCTTGCTGGCATCGTCGGCCTGCTCGCCGCGGACCGCGGTCAGAAGCTTGCCGAGCGCGCGGCGGCTGATGCGCGAGATTTCCATCTGCGAAACGCCCAGTTTGATCCCGATCTCACGTTGGGGCAGTTGATCGACGAACCGCATACGCAGCACGCGCCACTCGCGCTCGTCGAGCTCGGCCCCAGCGGCCGCCGCCTCGGCCTCGACCCGGTCGTAGCCCGGGTCCGTTCCGCCGAGCGTCTCGATCACCGTCGGCGAGGCCTCGTCCTGGGAACTCGGCGCGTCGAGCGAGTGCGTGCGGCGGGCGTGATTGGCCTCGATTCCGTCGAGCACGTCCTCGACCGTGATGTCAAGCCGCTTCGCGATCTCGGTCGGGATCGGCGAGCGCCCGAGCTCGTCGGCGAGGTCGTCGGTCGCCCGCTGGATCTTGATCGTCAGCTCCTGTAGGCCTCGCGGCAGGCGAAGGTTCCAGACGTGATCGCGAAAATGGCGTCGGAGCTCGCCCAGGATCGTCGGCGTCGCGTAGGCCTTAAACGGGAAACCAAGCGCGGGATCGAATCCATCGATCGACTTTACGAGGCCGAGGCTTGCCACCTGCACGAGGTCGTCGAGCGACTCGGTTTGCCGCCGATAGCGGAGCGCGAGCGATTTCGCCAGCGGCAGGAAGCGCCGCACGAGCTCCTCTCGCAGCTCTGGCGAGCGGGTAACGGCGTAGGCCCGAAAGAGTTCGTCCTCGCGCCGCTTGTCTGCCCGACGGGGGTCGGGTCGGCTGGGCGACCGCGGCTGTGCGGCGATCGCCATCGACTCTAGAGCGGTCTGCGGTCGTCATACCGGTACTGCCACGCCGCACGAGGCGCCCAACGTCGGCCCGAATTGCGGCACGAATCGCGAACGCTTCCAGCCGACAGCACCGCTCGGCGTTGAATCTCTCAACGCCATTCGTTGGGACCGACAAGGACGTGCTCGCCGGTGCGCGGTCGGTTTGCATCGTCAGGCATCGATCGAGCGCCGGGCGCATCGCCAGCCTCCTGGATCGAGGGACACAGAGCGGGGTCGGCGAGAGGCAGCACGTTCTCGAGTCCCGTTAGCCGCAAGATCCCTGCCGGCTGGCCCTTACCGCGGGTTATCTCCAAACGGTTCCCGTCGCTCGCCAACCGACGACTGGTCTTAAGGAGGGTTCCCAGCCCGACCGAGTCGATGAATGTCAGCGCCTCGAGGTCGACGATGATCCGGTCCGCTTTGACCCGCTCGGCCACTTGCAGCGCGGATTCGAGGTCAGGACACCCCGCGAGGTCTAGTTCGCCGGCGATCCGGATGACGTGGGCGCCGGGCTGACTTTCAGCTTCGATCGTAAGCAGCGGCTGCGCAGGGGACATTCGGTGACCTCCTCGGGTCGCGTAAAGGCGATGAAGGAAGTCAACGGCGACGCGGCCGGGTCTCGCGGACTGCTAACCCGTCGGAGCTGTGCCCTCCAGTTCGTGGAGCTTACCTGAGACAGACCTGTCTGTCTAGAGCTATAGTGAAGAGAGGAATGTCCAACCAGGCAGCCAGCTCAACGTCCGAGCCGAGACGCAGCGTCGCCCCGGCCAACCAACCCGCCCGCCAACGCCTGCTCGAGACGGCCTACGCCATGTTCTCGGCCCGCGGAGTTCGCGACGTTGGGATTGACGAGGTCATTGAACGCGCCGGCGTCGCGAAAGCGACGCTGTATCGGCATTTCCCCTCCAAGGACGACCTGGTGGTTGCCTTTCTCGAGGAGCGCGAGCAACGCTGGACCTTGGATTGGGTCGAGGCCGAGGCAAGAGGACGCGGCTCGGAGCCGGAGCAGCAGTTGCTCGCGATCTTCGATCTCTTCGACGAGTGGTTTCATCGCGAGGACTTCGAAGGCTGCGCGTTCGTGAACGTCATGCTCGAGATGGGCCCCCGTCACCCGGTCGGAAGCGCAAGCGTGCGTCATCTCGAGAACATTCGCGCAGTGGTTCGTCGGCTTGCCGAGGAGGCCGGGCTTCGCGATCCGCACTCGTTCTCGAGTTCCTGGCACATCCTGATGAAGGGGTCAATCGTGCAGGCCGTCGAGGGCGATCTCGATGCCGCGGCGCAAGCCAAATCGATGGCTCGGCTGCTAATCGATACCCACCGCTAGGCCTCCTGCGAAGTGACCACCCCTCCTCGCCGGCAGGATGCGAGCCCTTTGCTGAGCACCGGTTCGCGGCCCGCGCTCACGCTCATTGTCAAACGGCACCGGGGTCGTCTACCCGGGCGACCCGCAAGCTCAGCGCCGCCTGGTCAGGCCCTGTAGCACGACCTCGATCGGGGAGCGCTTGGGCTCTCCCGCCATTGCAATGCCCTCGCGCACCCGACGGACCTCGGCCGCGAGGGATCCCATCCCCTCACCGAAGCTGCCGACGTCCTTGGCCACCTCGGCGAGATTCTTGCTCACGGCATGGGCGGCACCGCCGTTCGGCATCGGCACCCCGAGGATCCGCTTTCGTGTCGTTCGGTGGGCAATCGCCAGGCCACCCACCAGCCCGGCGAAGCCCGCGCTCGCCGCCAGCGCGGGGGTCATCGCCTTCTTCGCGATGTCGGTGAGGCTGCTTCCACCGGCCTGGCTCCTACTCTTACTCGAGCGTTTCGAGCCGGCCGAGTTGGGCCGTTTTGAGCTCCGGCTTCGCGACGCCGCTGAGCGCCGCGAGGAACCGCTGCTCGATGACGATCTTCGGCGCGCGCTCCCGCTTGGTCCGTTCGTGCTTCCCGCGCCTGATCGCGAGCCCGTTCCTGCGGTCGACGGGCGCGAGTTCCTCTTCGTCTGCTGAGCCATCGCCTCTCCCTCCCGGTCTAAGAAAGTCGCTAGCTCTTGTTCTTCTTGCGGGTCTTTTGCACCGCGGTGGCGATATCGGAGGCCTGCTGGCCGTATGCGCTGACCCGGTCCGCGGTGCTCTTGACCTTGTCGAGGTCGAGTTCGCTGAGGTTCAGATTGGTCGTCGGCCTCGGAAGCGAGACGCCACGCAGCCGGTTGAGCGGATTCTTGGAGCGCTTCGTGCCGAAACGGTCCTTGATGACCGCTCCCGCCGCGGCACCGACCAGCGCCGTACCGCCGACGATCAACGGCGTCTTCGCGTTCGAGACGGCCTCGGAGATCACGTGAGCGGCGCCCTTCGTCTTCTCAACAGCGCTACCGGAGACCGATCCCAAGCCGTTCCCGGACTGGGTGTTCGACCGCGGCTTTGAGCGCGCGCTCGTCGAGCGCGACTTCTTCGCGCTCGTGGAGGCCGGCTTGCGCGTCCGGCTCGCGCTTCCGTTCGAGCGGGTGCGAGAACTCGATCGCTTTGCCGAGCCGCTCTTGCTCGAACTCGAAGCTCCGGTCGATGAACCGTTGGGGCTGGTCGCCCTCTTGCGGGTCGTCTTGGCGGTCTGTGCCATCTCTGTCTCCTCCACGCGGTTTGCTGAGCTCCGGCTCGGTCGCTTGCGGCGCGGACCGTTGCCCGGTGTGTGGTCGAGCGCGCTTACGCGCACCCCGTAAGACCGCTGTACCCGGAAGGATTCCTGCTAATTGGGTGAAACTCAGATGCAGACGATCGAGCTAGGGAAGTGCCATCCGGTCGGTCCAGTCACCTGCCGCCGATCGGTCTGACTCAAGTTTGGAACAGAGGCAGAGCCCGCGGTGGAGCGTTTCAAGCCGTAACTCGGCAGACCGCAGCTAACCGCAGCGGTACATGATTCACACGCGGGTTTGGCATCGCCGCACCTCCTTCGTTCGTCAGCGAGTCGCTGACTCTCTTCGGTGGTGCGGCGGTGGTTTGAATCCGCCATGGAAAGCGGCACCTTCGAGCACTCCGACCTGGCCGCTTTCGGTTTGCTGGGGCCGAATCCGGGGTACCGTCATGACTAGGAGGGCTTACGCCTCGACGTTCGGCCTACCGCTGGTTGAGCTGCGCTGCCTGACTTCCTCGTCTTACCCATCGCCTCGACGCACGACGAGCCAAGTCAGCGATTAGGCGATGAGGGACTGTCACCCATCCCCGAAATCGATCGGAGTTCCCATGTCCATCGTCACCATCCTCGTCATCATCGTCCTCGTCTTGCTCGCCATCTACCTCTTCCGCCGCATCGCTTAGATACGCAGCGGTGCCGGGTCGGTGGGCATCTGGTGGCCCCGGACCGGCCGAATGCAGTGCGAACTCGGAGCGCGCCTCATGACGTCTCGAAAAGCGTTATGGGCGTTTCTCGTCCGCTCCGATCCGGATACGCGCAGGGGCGTTCGCTGGGACGCTGACTCACCAACCGAAAGGAATCACACAATGAGCACAGTTGCAATCGTCTTGATCGTGATCGGCGCCGTGATCGTGATCGCGCTGGTCGCGGCCGCGATGCGAGCACGACGACATCGCGAGCTCGAGAACCGACGTCAGCTCGCGAGCGAGCATCGCGACGAGGCGGCCGCCCGCGGGCTAGCGGCCGACAAGGAGGCCGCGGCGGCCGACGAGCAGGCAGCACGCGCGCGCCGCGAGGCGGCCGAGGCAGAGGAAAGATCGCGGGCGGCCGAGCGCGAACGGCAGACGGCCAGCGCGCACGAGGAGCACGCGACGCAGCTCGACCCCGACGCGGAGCCGGCGGAGGCCGAGCGATCCGAGACCGAACCGGAAGCCGAGACCAGGCGTGGCGTTTAGTGCAACCGGGAAAGGACACAGATGACTGACAAGAACGTTGATGAGGCCAAGGGACGCGCGAAGGAAGCGGCCGGGGCCCTGACCGACGACAAGGATCTCAAGCGAGAGGGCAAGGCCGACCGGGCCAAGTCGTCAGTAAAGGATGCGGCCGACAAAGCGGCCGACACCGCAAAGTCGTTGTTCGGGCGCAACCGACGGTAAGCGCTTCGATAGCAGGCCGGTGGCGGGCGAGCGCCCGCCGCCGGCCTTTCTTATTGGCGAGGCGGCGCCTACGACTGGGCCTCGTGCCGGGCTTCCCCGCTCGCACGAAGCAGCGACATGCGCCGGGCACGGAGTACCGCTTCGGACGAAGAGGGGTAGCCTCGCCGATCGCTTGGGCAGACAACGACGTGAGGTCGCGAGCTAAGCAATGGAAGGACGTCAGCGGCATCGACCTCGAAGTCCTGGCGCCCATCCGGGGGCGGCGGGCTTGGCGGATAGCCGCGACGATGGACCGAAGCAAGGGTCCACTGATCGCGCAGGGGCGCAAGTGCGCCCCAGGTGGCGTCCGGACTCGCGCCTCCGTGGACCAGCAGGATCTCCGTGCCGTGTCCCTGGCGTTTCACCGAGATCGCGCTCACGACTCAGTCATCACGGCCCGATCGCTCACCCCCCACGCTCCTCCTCGCGCCAGTCGAGGACTATGCGCTCTAGGTGTAATCCCTGAGCCCGTTGTTTCATCCGGGCCTCCTTGAAGGCTGGGGGTGTCTACGCCACCCAGCATCAAGGAGGTAGTCCGGATGAAGCTCCACGCTAACGCGGCTCTCAGCCTGAAAAAGCGCGAGCTCCTCGTTCAGAGGATCGTTGAAGAGGGATGGTCGCTCACGAAGGCGGCCGAGGCCGCCGAAGTGAGCGAGCCCACGGCCCGCAAGTGGGCGCAGCGTTTTCGCGCCGAGGGCGAGGCCGGGCCTGCTCGATCGCCCCTCGGCCGCCAACCACGTCCACAACCGCACCCCCGAGGACCGGATCGAGGTGATCTGCGCCCTGCGGCGGCTGCGGATGACCGGCGCCGAGATCGCCGAGATCCTCGGGATGCCCGAGACGACCGTCTCGGGCATCCTCACCCGCTCGGGCTCGGTCGGCTCGGGCGCCTGGGGCATGGAGCCCGGCGCAGCGCTACGAGCGCTCGCGCCCCGGCGAGCTGGTCCACATCGACGTCAAGAAGCTCGGTCGGATCGCCGGCGGCGCCGGGCACCGGGTCGTCGGCCGCCAAAGGCGACGCGCAACCCGGCACGCACCGACGCGCGCGGGCGTGCGTCGCAAGAGCGTCGGCTACGAGTGCGTCCACGTCTGCGTCGACGACGCCACCCGCCTCGCCTACGTCGAGGTGCTCGCCGACGAGAAGGCGATCACCGCGATCGGCTTCCTGCGCCGCGCGCTTCGCTTCTACCGCCGCCACGGGGTCTCGGTCGAGGCGGTGATGACCGACAACGGCTCGGCCTATCGCTCGGCCGTGCACGCGATCGCCTGCCGGACGCTCGGCATCCGCACCTGAGGACCCGTCCCTACCGGCCGCAGACCAACGGCAAGGCCGAGCGCTTTATCCGCACGATGCTCGCCGGCTGGACCTACGCGGCGCGGTCTACCGCAGCTCCGCCGAGCGCACCGCCGCCCTCGAGGGCTGGCTATGGCGCTACAACTTCAAGCGTCCACACGGCTCCCTTGGCCGAAGGCCGCCCGCAGCTCGGCTCGCCGAGCTAAACAACGCGCTCGGGTCTTACATCTAGGAGATCAAGCTGGCTGAGGCCGGTGACGGTTGCGTAGGCGTCGATCACCGATTCGACATTCCTGCCGCTGGGCCACGCCTTCCCGGTCTCCATGCGCGAGATCGTCGCGTGGCTGACCCCGGCGCGTTCGGCGATCTCGGCCTGGCTCAGGTTGGCTTCGATGCGAGCCGCCCGGAGGACCGGCGCTGCGAAGTCAAGCAGGCGCGCGGTCACTCTGGACCCTCACATTTTGCCCCTTTGCATGGGGTGTAAATCGGGCCGATAGCCTCATCGGAGAACGCCCGAGGCGGGGCGAAACGCTCACCGAGGAGCAGGTTATGCGATGCACGGATGGTCGATCGGGCGATGTGGGCGGGCGCACGCGCATGAGGAAATCCGTTCTATTCGGAGTTGTCCTGGCAGCCGGGACCATCCTTGCGATCCCGGCAGCGGCGGCTCAGCCCGTTGCCCGGCCTTCGGCGACACAACCGCCGGCGATACCGGCGAAATTCGTCGGGACCTGGAGCATTGTGTCCGAGACCCTCGTAGACCAGAACGGGGCGACCGTCGGCTCGGCGTTTCCCGATCCCGTCGGCAAGGTGACCTACACCCCGCGTGGCGACCTCTGGGCGATAGTGGGCTCACGGGCATCATTCGATGCCGGATCCGCCCTTTGGTACACGGCCACGGCCGAGGTTCATCGAAAGGCCGGGGTGGTCGTCCACCACGTTCAGGCCTCCTCGTCTCCGAGCCTGATCGGCACCGATCAGGTTCGGGGCTTTCAGTTCTCCGCGCACAACAAACGGCTTACCTTGACGGCAGAATTGACCTCGGGGGTGACCGACGTGCTCAAGTGGCGGAAGGTAGGAGCGCGCTGGGCGGGCCCGCTCTGATCTTCCGGGCTTGTCAGACGCGCCTACGAGGCAGCAGACCGCGGTAGCCGCACGATGGGAGGAGCCAGCCCGCCTTGGTCGGGCTTCTCCTCCCGCGTTCGGACAGCTCTGCTCCCCATCGCGCGAAGCGACAGCGCGGTCAGCTGGCTAGGGTCTGGCCGCGCATGGCCGTCGACTCGATCGACGTCGTCTTTGGCGCCACCGGCGGGATCGGGGGCGCGGTCGTGGACGAGCTCTTGCGCCGCGGCAGACCCGTGCGAGCCGTGAGCCGCCGCGGGCAGGCACCCGAGGGGGCGGAGGGAGTGGCCGCCGATGCCGCGGACCCTGCCGAGGCGTCGTTCGCCGCGCGGGGAGCCGGGGTCGTCTATCACTGCGTCAATCCCGGATATACGCAGTGGCCGGAGCTGCTGCCGCCGGTCAGCCGTTCGATCCTCGGCGCCGCGGAGTCATCGGGCGCGAAGCTCGTCTACGCCGACAACCTGTACGCATACGGGCCCGTCGACGGACCGCTGCGGGAGGACATGCCGGCGGCCGCCGCCGGTCCCAAGGGGCGAACCCGGGTCGAGGTCGCCGCCGAGCTCCTCGCCGCCCATCGGAAGGGCCGCGTGCGAGTCGCGATCGGAAGGGCCTCGGACTACTACGGGCCGGGCGGCGCGAACTCGACCGCGGGGGAGCCGATCTTCGGGCGGGCCCTGGCGGGGAAACGTCCCCTGTGGACCGGGAGGCTCGACGCGCCGCACACCTTCCACTACCTGCCCGACATCGCCCGCGGGCTCGTGGTCCTTGCAGAGCGCCCGGAGGCCGACGGTGAGGTCTGGCACCTGCCGGCCGCAGAGCCGCTCACCGCACAGCAGTTCTTCGACCTCGTCTTCGAGGCCGCCGGGAGGCCAACACCGGCGAAGGCCCAGATCGCGGGGCCGGCGCTGCTCGCCGTGGCCGGCATCTTCTCGCCCACGCTCCGGGAGTTGCGCGAGACCGCCTATCAGGTCAGGGGACCTTTCGTGATCGACTCGTCGAAGTTCGAGCGTGCCTTCGGTCGGCTCGAGCCGACGCCGCACCGCGAGGCGGTGGAGCGGACCGTGGCGTGGTTCCGCTCGCGCTAGGACAGATCAAACTTGCCGGCGCCGAGCCGCCGGCGCCGGAAAGGATGAACGATGCAGACCGAAAAAAGGAGCCAGAAGATTGCCGTCACGGGAGCCACCGGCCGGGTCGGATCGCACCTCGTCGAGATCCTGGAGCAGCGCGGACACGAAGTGGTCCCGATCGCGCGCTCCGAGGGTGTCGACGTGGTCAGCGGCGAGGGTCTCGACGACGCGCTCGCCGGGGCCGAGACCATCATCGACACGGCCACCGGGCCCTCGCCCGACCAGGAGGAGGCGACCGCATTCTTCACCGCCTCGGCGCGCAACCTGCAGCGCGCCGGCGCCACAGCCGGGGCGAAGCGGATCGTCGTCGTCTCGATCATCGGCATCGACAAGTTCGAGGGCGGCTATAACGCGGCGAAGGTGGCGCAGGAGCGGACGCTGCTCGAAGGCCCGCTCCCGGTCCGGATCGTTCGTGCCGCGCAGTTTCACGAGTTCGTCGATCAGCTGGTCGGGTGGATGATCCAGGACGGCGTCGCCTACCTGCCGGAGTTCCGAACGCAGCTCGTGGCCGCCCGCGTCGTCGCCGAAACCCTCGCCGATGCGGCCGCGGAGCCGGAAATCGAGAACGGCAGGATCACCGAAGTCGCCGGCCCGCGGGAGGAGCGTCTCGCCGATGTGGCCGCCGCGCTCTTCGCCAGCCGAGGTGACTCGTTCGAGATCCGCGAAGGCCGTCAGCCCGGCGACCCGGACGCCGCGGCCTACGCGGAGGGCGCCGCGCTGCCCAACCCGGGCGCGAAGCTCGCCGGCCCCAGCTTCGAAGAGTGGCTCGCAGCGACCTAGGTCGTGGCGATGGGACGAGATACTCCGTCTGCCCCCATGCGCGCGATCACGCACCTCTAGTTCCGGCGTGCCTCGGCTGGAGTCGCTGCGTTAGATTGCGAACGCAACCCGTCGAGGACGAGAGGAAAGGCATGGATTTCAAGAAGCTCGCCGACCGGGCGAAGCGGACCGTCGATAAGCGTGGCGGGACGGAGAGCCTCAAGGAGGATGCCGGGGAGCTCAAGGACATCGCGACCGGCGAGGGAAGCCTGAAGGACAAAGGAAAGGATGCCGCCAACGCGATCAAGCAACCGGGCGCCGGCTCCAGGGCCGGCGACAAAGAAGGGCCCGCCCCGCACGGGTCCCCGCCCGCCTGACCCGACCCTCCGAACGGGAGATTGGGAGCTGTCTATCCGGGGCTCGAAGTTCGCTCTCTGCTGACGCTCCCCCGAGCTGTCTTGGATTATCGGCTGGCGGCGGTCAGCCAGGTCCCCTCATTGCAGCGAGCTGCCGGGACCCGATGCCGGTCTAAGCGTCGAGTCCTTCTCGGAGCCATGTCTTGGCGGCGTCCGGTTCGTGCGCCGGAAAGGCACGGGCTTCGCCCGGCAGCAGGATGACAACGCCCGGACCGGGGGTCGCATCCAACGCTCGACTTTCCGAGATCCCCGCCGCGGATCAGCAGCCGGCAACGCGCGGCTCCCTGGGAGAGGAACACCGCCGCCGGCCGAGTTGCCGCCGCCGACGAGGCAACGGATCTCCCGCGCAGAGCTGCGCACTCGGCCTGGGTGGCCACAGGCAACTCGCGGTGCCCTACTCGGCAGCAGGAGTCAATCCAGCCAGAGAAACGGCGAACGAACCCGCCGGTAGGTTTCGACGCACGGAGGTCGACCGTGATCGAAAGGATCTGAATGGAGTGGGCGCTGACGACCGTGGCGCTGGTGCTGATCGCCGTCGCCGCGGTCTCGAAGCGCATCTCGGGGTCGCCGATCACGCCCGCGATCCTGTTCGTGTCAATCGGCCTGCTGGTCGGCCCGAAGGGCCTCGACGCGGTCGACATCTCGAGCACCAGCGAGACCGTGCGCGCGCTGGCCGAGGCGACTCTGGCGCTCGTGCTGTTCTCGGACTCCTCGCGGATCGACTTCGGAAAGCTGCGGCGCGAGATCTCGGTGCCCCTGCGTCTGCTTGGGATCGGCCTGCCGCTGACGATCGCTCTCGGAGCCCTCGCCGCGGCCGTGGTCTTCGACACGTTGACTTTCGGGGAAGCCGTCATCCTCGCGGTTGTCCTGGCGCCGACCGACGCCGCCCTCGGCCAGGCGGTCGTCACCGAGCCGCGCCTTCCGGGCCGGATCCGCCAGGGCCTTAACGTCGAGAGCGGGCTCAACGACGGGATCTGCGTGCCGCTGCTGTTCGCTGCGGTCGCGGCGGCAGACGTCGGATCGCATATCTCGGAGGGCCGAAGCGCCGCCACGCTGCTGCTCGAGGAGATCGGCTACGGGGTCCTCGGCGGGGTCGCCGCCGGGCTCCTGATCGGCGCGGTGATCGTTTATGCCGGGCGCCGCGACCTGATCGACGGTGCCTGGCGCCAGGTGATCCCGGCCGCCGGGGCAGCGCTCGCCTACGGCACCGCGAGCGCGCTCGACGGATCGGGGTTCATCGCCGCCTTCGTCGCCGGCATGGTCTTCCGGGCGGTGATCAAGCGCGACCCCGAGGACGTCAACCGCCTCACCGAGGAGGTCGGCAGCGTGCTAAACGGCCTCACCTTCGTCCTCTTCGGGGCAATCCTGCTCGGACCGGCGCTCGGCGAGCTCAGCTGGGAGCTCGTCCTCTACGCGGTCTTGAGCCTGACCGTCGTGCGAATGGTGCCCGTCGCCCTCGCGATGCTCGGCTCGCACGCGCAGGTGCCGACGCTTGGCTTTCTCGGTTGGTTCGGTCCTCGCGGGCTGGCCTCGATCGTCTTTGCCGTGATCGTGATCGAGGAGTCCCAGCTCCCCCACGAGCACCTGATCGTGCTCGCGATCTACCTCACCGTCGGGCTCTCGGTCTTCGCCCACGGCCTCACCGCCGCTCCCCTTTCCAACCGCTACGCGGACTGGTTCCAGCGCCACCCCCGCGACAAGGCGCCGCCGATGGAGAGCGCTCCGACCGAGGTGACCCGCGCCCGGCGCCTGGTGCACGAGAGCACTTCGGCTCGCTAAACGGCTCCGTCACCGACGCGTAAGAACTCGATCTCGCGGTTGAACGGAGTCGCGCGCGGACGGTGGAGCCAGCGGTTACGGTTACCTCATGGGGAAGTACCGGGCCCCGCAGCGGATAGCCGCACTCACGGCTCTCGTGCTGCCGCCCGTGATCCTCATTCTCGCCGTCGACATCGTGGTCCAGCAGTTCCCGCGCGGCCTGATCGTCCTCGCGGCAGTCGTTATCGCGTTCGCCGCCGCCTGGTACGGCCTCCTTCGCACCGGGGCGGCCAGGGTCCTGGGAGTCGCGATCGCAGTTGTTGCGCTCGCGGCGACGGTCGTCGTGCTGATAACCGACGGCGACCACGTGGTCCAGGCGCTCGTCATCCTGGCCGGGCTGGCGCTATCGCTCGCCGCGACACGCGCCGCCTTCAGCGTCCATGTCCCCCTTGCCAACGCCCGACCGCCGGAGCACCCGGTGCTCTTCTTCAACCCAAAGTCCGGCGGAGGTAAGGCCGAGAAGTTCAACCTCGCCGAGGAAGCGCGTGCCCGCGGCATCCGGCCTATCGAGCTGACGCTCGGCAGCGACCTGGAGCAACTCGTCCGTGGTGCCGTGGCCGATGGCGCCGACGGGCTGGCGATGGCCGGGGGCGACGGGTCACAGGCAATCGTCGCCGCGATTGCCGCCGAGCTCGATCTGCCCTACGGCTGCATTCCGGCGGGCACTCGCAACCACTTCGCCCTCGACCTAGGCGTCGATCGCGATGACGTCGTGGGCGCTCTCGACTCCTTTGTCAATGGTGGTGAGCGCCGCGTCGACCTCGCCGAGATCAACGGGCGGGTGTTCGTCAACAACGTCTCGCTCGGGCTCTACGCGGAGGCGGTCCAGCAGAAGGGCTATCGCGACGCGAAGCTGCGGACGATCATCGACACGCTCCCCGATGCCCTCGGTCCCGACGGCGAGGGGCTCGATCTGCGCTGGAGGGGGCCTGGTGGTGATGAACACTCCTCCGGCGCTGCGATCCTGGTCTCCAATAACCGCTACCGGCTCGGCCGCGCCGTTGGCTCCGGAACCCGCCCGAGAATTGACGATGGCTTGCTCGGGGTCACGGTTGCCGCCGCGCCGACCGGGCGGGGTGAGCATCAGCGTCCGCTGCAGCGACCCTGGCGCGAGTGGTCCACCCCCGAGTTCGAGGTCGACGCAGACGGCCCGGTCGCCGCCGGGATCGACGGTGAGGCGCTGAGGCTGGACCCGCCACTTCACTTCCGAATCAGGCCCGGCGTGCTGCGAGTGCGGATCGCCCGCGGGCATCCGGGCGCCTCGCCTTCCGCCGCGATGCCCGAGGATTTCTGGGAGACCGCCCGTGCGCTGGCGCGGATCGCAGCGGGGCGCGCTCCGCTCGAGCGCCGGCTAGGCGCCGCGCAGCGCGAAGGGCCGCAGCATGAGACAACAAACGCAGACCACTGAGGCGAGGAGAAACGATGGACATCGTCGAGATCGAGCAGAAGGAGACCCTGAGCCGCAAGGAGGTCGCGACCCGGCTGCGCAGGCTCGCCACCATGCTCGCCAAGGGCAACGACGTCAAGTTCGAGCAGGGCGGTACGAACATGACCGTCCACGTCCCCGACGAGGTGCAGCTCAAGGTCGAGCTAGAGGTGGAGAGCAATGAACGAGAGTTAGAGATCGAGTTGAAGTGGTGATCCTGGGCGGGACCCCGGACCGGACCTGAGCGCCTCCGACATGGACGCCTCCACCGTCGCGGCGGCGCCGCGATGCGCACGCTGGCTCGATGAGGCCGAGCGCCTCGACGTCGGCGTCTATGCGGCGATCGCTCGCACACCTACGCCGACAATCGACCGCGCCATGAGCCGACTGTCGCGCGCCGCCGACTATTCGCGCCTATCGCTTGGTTCGGCTGCGGTGTTGGCGGTGGCGGGCGGGCGCGACGGCCGCCGGGCGGCCGTACTCGGGCTCGCGTCGCTTGCGGTCACAGCGACCGTCGCCAACCTGATTGCCAAGCCGCTCGGCCGTCGCCGACGCCCCGACCGGGCCGCGCAGGAGGTCCCCCTCGCCCGCCAGGTCCGCATGCCGGTCTCCAGCTCGTTTCCGTCCGGGCACACGGCCGCAGCGTTTGCGTTCGCGACCGGAGTCGCTCGTGTCTCTCCGGCGGCGGCCGTGCCCCTACGGGCGCTGGCAGCGTTGGTCGCGTACTCCCGCGTCCACACGGGCGTGCACTATCCCGGCGACGTCGCGGCTGGATCGCTCCTGGGCATCGCGCTCGCCGAGGTGACCGCCCGTTCGCTCGATGGCAGGCTTCGCTGAGGCGGCAAACACGACCGCGACCGCAGGCTGACGTTCTCTAGTCGAGGTCCGTCTCCACCTCGATGCGGCCCGACTTGGCGGCGTCGGCCAAGGCGCCGTAGTCGAGCTCGTTCTGGTCCGCATAGCGCTCTGAGAACTCGGCGATCGCCCGGTCGAAGGTCTCGCCCTTGCCGAGGTAGGACGCCGATCGCGATCCGGTCGCCGGACCGCGCGTGGGCTCGGGCAAGCGTCCAGCCGCAGACCCGCCCGTAGATCGCCAGCCCCTCCGGCGGCAGGTTCTCGACGTCGACCGATCGCTTGCCGTCCCAGAGCTGGCGGACGTAGAAGTCTCGCTTTTTGTCGTCCAACCCGAGCGCCGGAAGCCAGCCGAGGAGAATGTCGCTCGCGGCCTGCATCAGCCACTGGCCCTCGACCACCCGCTCGCCGTGGTTTCCGAACTCGCTCTCGCCGACGTAGGGCTCGAGCACCGAGGCCTCGGCCTCCTTGGCCTGCATGAAGAGCGGGTCCTGTCCGTCGCGGCCCATCATCAGCAGCACCCAGGCGCGGGTCCCGACGCTGCCGACCCCGACCACCTTGCGGGCCATCTCGACGAACCGGTAGCCGTCGAAGAGGTGGCGGCGGTCGCCCTTGAGGCTCTCGCGGTAGCGGCCGAGCATCTCGATCATCCGCTCCTCGTACTCCGCCTCCTCGCCCTCGCCGAGCAGTTCCCTGGCGGGGACGAGCAGCGGTGGGTCGCTGATGATCTGCGGCTCGCCGTCGACCACCCGGACGAGGCGATCGAAGGCCTTCAGGCTGTTCTTCTTTCGCGCCTTTGCGACGTTCTGGCTGCACCCCTTCATCTGCTTGCGGTCGGCGACCTTGGCCAGGTCGGCGAGCAGGGTGTCGACGTCGAGGCGCGCGTACCAGACCTCGAGGTTGCGCATCGCGGCGAACTCCCGCATCGCCTCGCGGTAGGAGCGGACCGTGCTCAGGACGGCGGTCTGGGTCTGCGTCGGGGTGAAGTCACGGTCGCGCCCCGCGATCGCGAAGCTCGTCGCGAGGCGCTTTACGTCCCACTCCCAGGGCCCCGGCAGGGTCTCGTCGAAGTCGTTTACGTCCATCACCAGACGGCGGTCCGGGGCGGCGAAGACACCGAAGTTCGAGAGGTGGGCATCGCCGCATGCCTGGACGCGCAACCCGGACTGGGGGGTCTTCGCGAGGTCCATCGCCATGATCGCCGCCGCGCCGCGAAAGAACGTGAACGGCGAGGCCAGCATCCGCCCGTAGCGGATCGGCACCAGCTCTTGGACACGGCTCTTGGCCTGATCCTCGAGCACCTTGACCGGATCTCGCCGGCGCGCTGGCCGCTCCCATTCGCCGTGGCTCGAGCGCGGAACCTTCTCCCGCGCCGCCTTGCCGGCGGCTGCGCGCTCATCCGCGGAGGCGGTATGCACGAGCTCGGGTTTGGTGGGAGCGGAGGTCATGTCCTTCCTGGACATCGGTGGGAGTCGTCCTCCCTGCTGATCCGTCCAGTATTCAATCGTAGACCGCGGGACCCGGCCCCACCAAGAATCCTGGCTCAGGTTGGCAGAGTCGACCGCCCCGGCATGATCGCGTGCACGAGCCGCTAGGGAGTGCGAACGGGCTGGGATTGGGTCAGACGAACGCTGCTGTCGTGCCGAAAATAGAACCGAAACCGGCCATATCCGACCACGCTGGATCGGCCTCCTTCAAGGGAACCGCGATGTGGCGATAAGACTCGATACTCGTGTGCGATGTCGAGCGAAACCTGGTGGCCCTCAGAGCCGCTTTGCCCGCTTCGAGCGGGGAGCCATACGCCAATGACGACTGCCCATATCCATTCGAGCTCCGAGACCGTGTCTCGATGAGCGCGATCACACACCTCTATGCGGGTGTCCCGGTCTCGGACCTCGACGCCAGCATCGACTGGTACACGCGGTTCTTCGGCCGGCCCCCGGACTATCGGGTCGGAGAAGAGATCCTCTGGGAGATCGACGAGCGCGCCTGGCTCTTCATCGAGCCGAACGCGGTGCACGCGGGCGCCGGCCGGATCACCCTCTCCGTCTCTGGCCTCGACGCGCTGCTCGAGCGCCTCGCTGCCCAGGGCATTGGCCACGAGCCGATCGAGACCTACTCCAACGGCGTCCGCCACGTGAACGTTCCCGATCCGGACGGAAACGCGATCGCGCTTGCCGAGCCGCCCGACGCCGCGAGCGCGTCACCTCGATCTGCCGGAACCGGGGCTTCGTCGTAAGGCGCAATCCTGGTTACGTCGCGCTCGGATCGAGCGAGGCGTGAATCGAGCGAACCACCAGCGCGCCGTCGCCCACGGCCGCCGCAACGCGCTTGGTCGAGCCCCTGCGGACGTCGCCGATGGCAAAGACGCCGCGACGCGTGCACTCGAGCATCAGTGGGCCGCGGTTCGCTCCGTCCCAATGCCGGGAGAAGTCGGGGTGCCGGCGCGCCTCCTCACCGGTGACCACGAAGCCCTTGTCGTCCCGGCCGACGTAGTCGACCAGCCCCTCGGATCTCGGCGAGGCGCCGATCATCGCGAACACCGCCGAGGTCGGGACGCGGCGATCCGGCCCCGCACCCGAGATCACGACGGCTTCGAGCTGCTCGTCGCCCTCGAGCGCCCGGACCTCACACCCGGACCAGACGCGGACGTTCGACTTGGCCTCGATCTGATCGACCAGGTAGCGCGACATCGCCGCCTCGAGCCTTCTCCGCGCCACGACGTGGACCTGGCCGGCGTGGTCGGCGAGCTTGACCACCGCCTGGCCAGCCGAGTTTCCTCCGCCGACGACGACCACGTCCTCCGCCGAGCATTGCACGGCCTCGCTGTGGGTCGCCGCGTAATACAGGCCCAGCCCCTCGAATCGATCGGCGTTTTCGGCGGGTAGCCGGCGATACTCCGCACCCGGGGCCAGGACCACGCATCGACCCCGCACGCGCTGGCCATCCGCCAGCCCGACGTCGCGGAGTCCGTCTTCCTCCGGCTCCGACACGTGGGAGGCCTCGTGGACGCTGGAGATCACGGCGCCGAACTTGCGCGCTTGCAACGTCGCGCGTCGGGTGAGCTCGGAGCCGGTAAGTCCGGTGGGAAAGCCGAGGTAGTTCTCGATTCGAGCGCTCGTGCCGGCTTGGCCGCCCGGGGCGAACCGTTCGACCACCAGCGTGGTGAGACCCTCGGACGAGGCGTAGACCGCAGCGGCCAGCCCCGCCGGACCGCCGCCCAGCACGACGACGTCGAAGCTCTGGCCGTCGACCTGCGCTCGCAAGCCCAGCTCATCTGCGACCGACTTCACCGTGGCCCGCCGGATAACACCTTCGGATCGGACCAGGACAGGACAGTCGGCGTCCCCGATGCCGAGCCCGTCGAGCAAGGCCCTGCTCTCCTCGTCGGCGGCGAGGTCATGCCAGGTGAAGGGAACGAGGTTGCGCTCCAGCAGCTCCCGCACCGTGAACGCCTCGCCCGACCAGCGTGAGCCGATCAGGCGCTGCTGACCCAAGCCGCGACCCTGCAGCCACTCCCGGCGCGTGACCATCGTGTGCAGGAGGAGGTCCCCGAGCTCGGCCGCGGTCGCCACGACCTTGCGCACGTCCTCGGGCGGGAGCGCCAGGAGCGAGGTCGGCTCGGCCGCGAAGCCGGCGGCGAGCGTCGGCTCGCCGGTGAACATGGAGATATCGGCGGCGAAGGTCCCCTCCCTGCATTGGGTGAAGTAGCGGTCACCCTCCGGCGCTCGGTCGATGATGTCCAGGGCTCCGCTGAGGACCACGTACAGCGGGGCCTCGCGCTGGCCGTGCTCGAAGACGAGCTCCCCGCGCGCGAATGACAGCTGGGTTCCGATCTCCGCCAGGTACTCGATCTGCTCCGGCGTCAGCCGCGGGAAGAGCGTCGGATGGTCGGGATCGAGGAAGTCCTCTACCGGAGTCGGGGCGTAGTCGCTCGTCATTCGTCCTAGGTGTGCTTGTCGATCCGCTGCCTCCTTGGAGGCTAGGTGAGGGGGGAGCGCTAGGGCGCCTGCTCCCCTGCCGGGAGGACCTCCGCCGCGCTGGGCATCCGTTCCCGGGAGCGATCCACCAGGATCGGAGCGGCCGGTGCCACCTCGATGGCGCCGGGCTCCTCGTCGTCCGTCGACTCGAGCGCACGCAGCATGGCGTCCACGAGAGCGTCGGGTCGGTCGTTCTGCAGATAGTGGCCGGCGTCCGGGAGGTAGTAGAGGGAATTGCGGCCTGGCTTGAACATCAGATGGTGATCCCAGACCCAGTTCGCCACGCGCGGCGGAGACACGGTGTCGTTCAGGCCCCAGATCACCGTCGTCGGCACCTCTGATTCGGCCAGCGCCTTCAGCCAGGTGTCCTCATCAGCGGACCGCTCGACCAGGTACTGGATCGTCTCGTGCAGGACGAGGATGCCGTCCTGGTGGGCGAAGGTCTCGGCCAGGGCCTCGATCCCGGGATCATCCGCGCCGCGCGGCGGAAAGAACGTCGCCGCGCCCAAACCCGCGGCGAGGACCGACGGGAGCCAGGTCCTCGAGCAGGCCGGGTCCCGCGGACTCGTCGAGCATCAGCCGCTGGGCCTGGGTGAGGTTGGACAGCGGCAGGAAGATGTTGCCGTTCGTCAGGAAGAGGTGCTCCACGCGAACCCGAGGGTCGTCGCCCGCATGACCGCCCGCGTGGATCAGCGCCACGCTGTCACCGCGGTCATGGGCGAGGACGACCGCGGTCTCGGTGCCCACCACCTCGGAGAGGTAGAACCCGAGCAACCGGGCATCTCGCATCAGGCCGTAGCCCCAGCCGCGCGGCTTGTCGGAGAACCCGTAGCCGGGGAAGTCCAGCGCGCAGACTCTGAATCGCTCGGCGAGCCGGTCGACGACCTCGTACCAGTCGATGCTGCTGGTCGGAAAGCCGTGGACGAGCAGCAGCGGCGGAGCGTCCGCATCACCGGCCTCGACGTGGAAGATCTGCACCGCCTCCGCGTCGGGCTCGTCCGGACGCCAGGAGAAATACCCACCACGGGCTCGCCAGTCCTCGGCCCGCGACGCGCTCACGGCGCGACTCTATGCGCGGCCCCTCGCGCCCGGGGATGACGCGAGGGGCCACCGCGGGGAGGGCGACCTATCCGGTGGCTTCGGGTACGGGCTGAGCCGCGACGGCTCGCTCCTCCGCGGCCGCCTTGCGCGGGCGGAAGAGGAGGGCGGTCACGACTGCGCCGAGGGCCAGGGCGCCGGCCGCCCACCAGAAGACGACCGTGTAGCCGTGGACCGCCGCCTGCGCCTGCACCAGCTGGGCCGAGGCCCCGGCCGGCGCGGCGAAGGCGCTCACGGCATCGGCGAACATCGTCGAGAGGAAGGCGGTGCCGATCGACCCGCCGATCTGCTGCATCGTGTTGACGGTCGCCGAGGCGACCCCGGCGTCGCCTCGGGCGACGCCGTTCGTGGCCGTCGCCATCGACGGCGCCATGATCAGGCCGAAGCCGAGGCCCATCACGAGCAGGCCCGGCAGGACCGATCCGGCGTAGCCCGAGTCGAGCTGGATCCCGGTCAGGAAGACCAGCCCGACCGCCCCCAGGGCCATCCCGGTCGGCACCAGCGGCCGCGGCCCCACGCGGGGGAGGAGCCGGGTGGACGCCACCGTCGCCGTGACCATGATGACCGCCACCATCGGCAGGAACGCCAGGCCGGCCTCGATCGGAGAGAAGCCCAGGTTCTGCTGGAGGAAGTAGGTCAGGAACAGGAACGTTCCGAACATCGCGATCGCCGCGATGCCCACGGCGAGGAAGGCGGCGCCACGGTCGCGGTCTCTGACCACCCGCGGTGGCAGCAGCGGGTGCGCGGCGCGGCGCTCGATCACGGCGAACGCCGCGATCGCGAGGGCGCCGAATGCGAGCATCCCGATCGTCAGCGGGGCTCCCCAGCCGTCCGTCTCCGCGTTCGCGAACCCGTAGACGAGAGCGAACAGGCCCGCGCTGGCGACGAGCACGCCGGGGATGTCGATCCGCGGCCGGACCGCCGGGCGCTGGTTGACCAGCAGGCGGACGGCTGCGATGGCGGCGGGCACCGCGAACGCGAGGTTTACGTACATCGTCGAGCGCCAGTCGAGGATCTCCGTCAGGACTCCGCCGAGGAGCAGGCCGACGGCGGCGCCGGAACCGGCGATCGCGCCGTAGACCCCGAACGCCTTGCCCCGCTCACCGGGGTCGGTGAACGTGGTCGTGAGGAGCGAGAGGGCCGCCGGCGCGAGCAACGCCGCGAACGCGCCCTGAAGCGCCCTGGCCGCGATCAGCGCCTCGAAGCTCGGGGCGGCGCCACCGATTGCGGACGCGCCCGCGAAGCCGATGAGCCCCACGGTGAGGGTCCACTTGCGCCCGACGAGGTCGCTGATCTTCCCGCCGAGGAGGAGCAGGCTCCCGAACGCGAGGGCGTAGGCGGTGACCACCCACTGGCGCGCGTCGTCGGAGAACCCGAGGTCGGCCTGGGCCGAGGGGAGCGCGATGTTCACGATCGTCACGTCGAGGACGACCATCAGCTGCGCCAGCGCGATCACCCCGAGGATGAGCCACCGGCGGGCGTAGTGGGGATTCGTGGTGTCAGTCATGGAACCTGCCTGTAAGTGGAGGAAACGTCTCAACTTCTGCCACGATAGCACATAAGCGGAGGTCCGATCTCCGTTTAGGTAAGATGTCACACATGCCCCCCGCCAAGACCGAGACCGACCGCCCGCTGCGCGCCGACGCCGTCCGCAACCGGCAGCGCATCCTCGACGCCGCCGCGGAGCTGTTCGCCGAACGCGGCCTGCACGTCAGCCTGGATGAGGTGGCGGAGCGCGCCGGGGTCGGGATCGGGACCGTCTATCGCCGGTTCCCCGATCGAGACGCCCTGATCGACGCGCTGCTGCAGTCGCGGGTCGACGAGTTCTTCGAGATGGTGGAGCGAGCGGCCGCCAACCCCGACCCCTGGGAGGGGCTGATCGAGTTCATCGAGTCGGGCGCGGAGTTCCACGGCCGCAACCGCGCGCTCAAGGAGCTCATGTTCAGCGCCCGCGGCAGCCGCGAGTGGGTGGACGAGGTGCGAGCCCGTGTCAAGCCGAAGGTCGAGGCCATGGTCAAGGCGGCCAAGGAGCAGGGCAAGCTCCGCGAGGATCTCGACGTCCTCGACGTGCCGATGCTCGAGCTGATGCTGGCCGGCGCGATCGAGTTCACGCGAGACGCGAAGCCCGACATCTGGCGGCGGATGCTCGGCATCGTCGTCGACGGCCTCAAGGCCGGGCGCCGATCCCCGGAGCAGCTTCAGGCGAAGCCGATGGGGCCGAAGGAGCTCGACCGGGCGATGGAGCGCTCGAGCCGGGCGGCGCACTCGAGGCGCTGACGGGCCTCTCAGAGTTGACGCGCTAGGTTTACGCCGTGCGCAGGGTCGGGCGGATCGGACTGGGGGCGGCTGTCGTCGCCGCGATGGCCTGCGCCGCTCCGGGCCTCGCCGGCGCCGTGCACGGTGCCCGGCAGCCCCGACGTCGGCTTCGACCCGCCCCAGGACTTCACCGGCTCGGTGACCGCGGCGCAGCAGGGGTCGTATCTGCAGATCCCGTTCAACGTCCCCGCGGGGACCACGGCGATCCGCATCCGCTACTGCTGGGACAGCCCGCCGTCCGGGACCACGCTCGACATGGGCGTCTACCAGCCCGCCGGCGGCGGGGTCCCAGGCCCCGCGCAGCGACGCGGCTGGAGCGGCAGCGCGGTCAGGGACCTGGCGATAGCGGTCAACGGGTTCTCGCCGCCGAGCGTCTACGAAGCCGACCGCAAGGCCTACGTGCACGGCTACACGACGCGCGCCTACCAGCCGGGGCCCCTCCCGCCCGGACTGTGGACTGCCGAGCTCGGGATCGCCGCAGTCGGCGGTCCCTCGGTGGGCTTCGACCTTCCGGGTCGAGACGACCTCGAGCCCCGACTGGTCCGACGATCCCTATGCGCCGGCCGCCCAGGGGAGCGCCCCCGCCAACCCGAACCCGGGCTGGTACGCGGGCGACGTGCACGCTCACGGCGAGCAGGAGCCGGGCAATGCCCAGGTGTCGACGAGCCTCGAGTACGCGTTCCGCTCGCTCGCCGCGGGCGGCGCCGGGCTCGACTTCGTCGGCCTCGTCGATCACAACAACGACGTCGCCCGCGGCGAGGTCGGCAAGCAGGAGGCCGCTCATCCCGGCAGGCTCGTGATCCCCGGCGTCGAGGTGACGACGTATCACGGCCACTACAACGTGATCGGCTCGAGCGCCTTTGCGGATTTCCGCGGGGGGCCCGTGCTCTCGTATCCCTCGATGAGCCAGCTCGCCCCCACGACGGTGCCCGGGAGCCAGCTCGCCGCCATGCAGGCCGGCGGGGGCTGGACCCAGATCAACCACCCGACGATCTTCCCCGGGGCGCCGGCAGCCTGTCGCGGCTGCCCCTGGGATTGGACCGCCGACGAGACCGGCTACGCGAACGTCGACGCGATCGAGATCCAGACCGGGCCCGCGGACATCGGCAGCACGCAGAACCCGTTCACCAAGACCGCGATCGCCTTCTATGAGGCGCGCCTGGCGGCCGGCGACCACGTCGCGGCCGTCGGCTCGAGCGACTCCCACCAGGCGGACCAGGCCGACGTGACCAGCGCGCCGATCGGGCGCGCGACGACGGTCGTGCGCGCGAGCGAGCTCTCGAGGCCCGCGATCGTCCAGGGCATCCGCGACGGCCGCACCTACGTGAAGCTCTACGGCAACGACGGTCCCGACATCCGGGTCATCGCTCACACGCCCGGCGCTCCCGACGCGACTCTCGGCGACACGATCGCCGGCCCCGAGCTCGGGCTCGAGGTCCAGGTGCTGAGGGCGGGGGCCGGGGCCGCGAGGCCGGGCACCTACCGCCTCGAGCTGCTGCGCGACGGTGCCGTGGCCGACGGGGTGGCGATCGGCAGCGACGACTTCACCCACACCTTCGTCGCCACCGATCCGGGCCGCTACTCGGTCCAGGTGATGCGTCAAGCCCCGGCAGCCGACCGCTTCGAGGTCTACTCGAGCCCGGTGTGGTTCGAGCGGAGCGAGAACCTGACGCTCGGCAAGCTCAAGCGAGACAAGCGCAAGGGCACGGCGAAGCTCACCGTCTCGGTCACGCATCCGGGCGAGCTCACGCTCCGGGCGAAGGGAGTGAAGACGATGCGCAAGACCGTCGCCACGCCCGGCCAGGTAAAGCTGAAGGTCAAGCCGAAGGGCAAGCTGAAACGCAAGCTCCGCCGGGACGGAAAGGCGAAGGTCAAGCTCGAGGTCGAGCACGCGCCGGCCGGCGGCGAGTCGGCCACGGCGAAGCGCAAGGCGAAGCTGAAGCGCCGAGGCGAGGCTTCGAGTTAACACCCACACTCCCGGTTCGCGCGCCTGGAGTGTCCATCGGCGGGTTCGCCGTTCGTCTCATACGCGACCATCCCAACCAGGAGGAAGCGATGAAGTACATGCTGTTGATCCACCAGGGCGACACCCCGACCCCTCGCGACCCCGAGGCCTGGGCGAAGCTCTCCGAGGACGAGCAGAAGCAGGTCTACGCCGACTACCAGGCCGTCAACGCGACCCCCGGAGTCACTCCGGGGCAGCAGCTGGCGCCGGCCGAGACGGCGACCACGGTCCGGGTCGAGGACGGCGAGACGCTGGTCACCGACGGCCCGTTCGTCGCCGTCAAGGAGGCTCTCGCCGGCTACCTGGTGTTCGAGGCCGATGACCTCGACGCCGCGATCGAGCTCGCCGCGCGGATTCCGGCCGCGCGGATGGGCGGCGCGATCGAGGTTCGCCCGCTGGGCTAGTGACCGCGACCCTCGAGCAGGTCTTCCGCGACGAGTGGGGGCGCGTGCTCGCCAACCTGATCGGCTACCTCGGCGACTTCGAACTCGCCGAGGAGGCCGCTCAGGAGGCGTTTGCGATCGCCGCCGAGCGCTGGCCGCGTGACGGGGCCCCGGACAACCCGCGCGCCTGGCTGGCAACCACGGCCCGCAACCGTGCGATCGACCGCATCCGGCGCGACCGCACCCTCTCGGAGAAGACCAAGCAGCTCGACGTCCCGGAGACGGTGGAGGACGATGTGGACGAGAGCACGACCATCCCCGATGAGCGACTGGAGCTGATCTTCACCTGCTGCCACCCGGCGCTGGCTCTCGAGGCCCAGGTCGCGCTGACCCTACGCACCCTCGGCGGGCTGAGCACCGAGGAGATCGCCCGCGCCTTCCTCGTCCCCGAGCCGACGATGGCCAAGCGGCTGGTGCGAGCCAAACACAAGATCAGGGACGCCGGGATCCCGTTCCGGGTCCCGGCCGACCACCTGCTCCCCGACCGCCTGGCGGCGGTGCTCGCCGTCGTGTACCTGATCTTCAACGAGGGCTACGGCGGGCGAGGGGAGCTCGCCGCCGAGGCGATCCGGCTCGAGCGCGCGCTCGCAGAGCTGATGCCCGACGAGCCCGACGTTCACGCGCTGCTCGCACTGATGCTGATCAACGACGCCCGCCGGGAGGCGCGATTCGCAGACGGCGCTCTGGTGCTGCTCGAAGATCAGGACCGGTCGCTCTGGGACCGCGACCAGATCGCGGCGGGACAGGCGGCGCTCGAGCGCGCGATGGCGCTCGGAGGGCGTGGCCCCTACGTCCTCCAGGCAGCGATCGCGGCCCTGCACACCGAGGAGCCGCAGGACTGGCCGCAGCTGGCAGCGCTCTACGGCGAGCTCGCCCGGATCACCCGCTCCCCGGTCGCCGAGCTGAACGAAGCGGTGGCGATCGCCGAGTCGGGAAACGTCGAAGCGGCGCTGGCGCTGATCGACCGTCTCGAACTCGACGAGTACCTCTACCTGCACTCGACCCGGGGCGAGCTGCTGCGCCGGCTGGATCGAGGCGAGGAGTCGCGGGCCGCGTACCTGCGCGCCCTCGAGCTCGTCCACTCGGACGCCGAGCGGACGTTTCTCGAGCGCCGGCTGGCGGAGGTCGAGCGATGACCGAGGCGCCACGGCCGCGGTCCCAGCGCCGCAGCGACACGCTGGCCAAGCTCGAGAGCGAGGTCGACCTCTGGGCCGCCTCGGCCGACGAGGCGGGCACCGCCTATCTGCTGCCGCTCTCGTTCTACTGGGACGGCTCGACGCTCACCCTGGCGACGCCGAAGGCGAGCCGCACCGGCCGCAACCTCGTTCGCGCCGGCTGGGCCCGGGTTGCCCTCGGGCCGACCCGCGACGTCGTGATCATCGAGGGCCCGCTCGAGGTGCTCACGGTCGGCGCCGACCCAGAGCGCGAGGACGCCTACGCGGAGGCCGCAGGCTGGGATCCCCGAGCGGAGCCCGATGAGCCCGTCTACCTGCGGATCGCCCCTCAGACGATCCTCGCCTGGCGCGAGTCGAACGAGCTCGCCGGCAGGCGGCTGATGCGAGACGGCGAGTGGCTGGACTAGGCAAGATCTCGCTGCGTCCGGCGACCGAGGCCGACGTCGACCGGCTGACCGAGATCGCGCGGGCGGCGTACGGCCACTACATGGAGCGCATGGGCGCGCCGCCGAGACCGTTGGTCGACGACTACGCCGAGGTCGTCCGCGACTTCGACGTCACCGTCGCCGCGCGCGACGGGGCCGTGGTCGGGCTGCTCGTGCTCGCGCTCACCGGCGAGGGCCTGACGATCGAGAACGTCGCCGTCGATCCCGCGGCCCAGGGAACCGGGGTGGGCAGGATCCTGCTCGAACGGGCCGAGGCCGAGTCGCGACGGGCCGGATTCGACTCGATCGCGCTCTACACGCACGAGACGATGACCGAGAACCTCGACCTGTACGCGCGGATCGGCTACGTCGAGTACGACCGCCGCGACGTCGGGGCCGGCTCGCTGGTCTACATGCGCAAGCCGCTGGTCTGATCGGGCGGCCCGTCAGCCGGCGATTCCGACGCGCTCGAGCGGCGAGGGCTCGCCGCGGCTGCGGCGTCGCGCGGCCGCGAGCTGGTCGGCCACGATCACCGTGACCAAGACCGCCAGCAGCAGGGCGGAGACGACCAGCGCCGGGGCGAAGGAGCCGACCGCGGCGACGGCGAGGCAGGCGATCGCGCCGGCGACCCGGCGCCAGGCGACGGTGTGGGCGAGCCGCAGCCTCAACGCCACGTGCCCGAGGAGGTAGAGCGCCGGCCCGCAGACGACGGCGACCAGCTCGTCGTCGGGCAGCTCGTCGGTCGGGTGCGCGATCACGAGCTCGTCTCCAACGGCGGTCAGCAGGATCCCGGCGACGATCACCACGTGCAGGTAGGTGAACGCGTCGCGGGCGATCACGGTCCTGTTCTCGGCGAGCTCCAGGCGGCGCTCGGCGATCGTCGCGACGAGGCTGAAGTAGAGCCACCACAGGGCTGCCGTACCGAGGAAGGCGAGCGCGAATGCGGTGATCCTCGCGGTCGTGAGCTCGAGCTCGGATGTGGTGGCGCCCGTGATCACGATCGTCTCGCCCAGGGCGATGATCACGAAGAGCTGGAAGCGCTCGGCGAAGTGTGCGCTGCCGACGTCCCAGGCCACCAGCCGAAGCGAAGGCAACCCCGGGACCCAGTAGGTCACCAGCGGCGCAACGTAGTCGAGCGCCAGGGCCGCGAGCCAGAGCGCGGTTCGGAGGGAGCCGTCCGCGAGCGCGCCGGCGATCCAGAGCACGCCGGCGACGACGAACCAGATCAGGATCCGGCGCGCCCGCTCGCGCTCGATCGTCCCGCGTTCGGCGGCGACGTAGGTGAGGAAGGTGTGGCGGCCGACCTGGATCGCCACGTAGGAGCCGGCGAACAGCAGCGCCTTGTCGCCGAACGCGTCCGGGATCGCGATCGCCATCAGCAGGCTGGCGAGCATCAGGGCGATCAGCAGCAGGCGGACGATGGTCGAGTTCGGATTGAGCTCGTTGGTGACCCAGGTCGTGTAGTTCCACGACCACCAGACGACCAGCAGCACGAGCGTCGCCTGGCCGGCGCCCTCCCAGTCGAGGTGCGCGAGCAGCAGGTGTGAGACCTGCGTGATCGCGAACACGAACACCAGGTCGTAGAACAGCTCGAGGGTCGTCGCGCGCTGTGGCGTGCCTGAGTCGCGGACCAGCGATTCGCGCGCTACCCGTCGCATCAGCGGACCTTATCGGCCGCTCGAAAACCGCTTCAACAAGCCAGAAATCCCGGTAAGGCCCCAACCGGCGCAGGTAAGGGATCCGGGGGCGAAAGTCGGCCCGATTGGCCGATGTCGGCAGCCCGCCTTAGCCGTACTTTGATCGTACGGATCGACGACGAAGGGAATGAGGATGACCGCACTGATCACTCAACTGGCAAACGAGCGCGGCGCCGAGTTGCGGCGCAGCGCCGAGCGACGCCGGCGCGTGCGCTTCGGCCGCAAGGGCCGGGGCGCGCGCCGCGCCGCCGTCGAGGCGGCGATGGCCGACGTCACCGTCCGCCGGCTCGACGACCGCCCCTCCGACCGCGCCGCTCTCTCGTACCTGGCCGACCTCGACTCGCGCGAACCGCTTGCGGGCGAGGTCCTCGGCGCCGAGCTCGACGGCGCCCTGGTCGCGGCGATCTCGCTGGCGACCGGCGAGGTGATCGCCGACCCGTTCGTGCGTACCGAGCACATCCGCTCGCTGCTCGTGCTCCGCGCGTCGCAACTGCGCGGGCACGGGAGCCGGTTCCGGCGCCGACACCGCCCGACCGGGCTGCGACGGACTCCCCGCGCCGCCTGACCCCTGAGGGCGGCGCCCTTCGTCCCCAGCGTTCACAGCGCCCCGGCCCGCCCCTCCGCGGGCCGGGGCAACGCTGGTCCCCTACGCTGTTCGCCGAGCAATGGTGAGCGCCAATGGAGATCGCGCCTCCCTTTCGGTCGGCATCGTCGGCGCCGGCTTCGGTGGCGTGGGGATGGCGGTCAAGCTCAAGGAGCAGGGCTACGACGAGATCACCGTCTTCGAGCGCGGCGACTCGGTCGGCGGCGTCTGGCGCGCCAACACCTATCCCGGCGCGGCCTGCGACGTCCCCTCGCACCTCTACTCGTTCTCGTTCGCGCCCGGCCACAACTGGTCGCGCCGCTACGCGCCCCAGGACGAGATCCTCGCCTACCTGAGCGAGGTGTCGTCGAAGTTCGGCGTCGATCCGCACCTGAGGCTCAACACCGAGGTCACAGAGGCGAGCTTCGAGCCCGGGACCGGCCGCTGGACGGTCGCCACGGGCGACGGCGAGAGCCACCAGTTCGACGTTCTCGTCACGGCCTGCGGGCAGCTCAGCAGGCCCGCGATCCCGCCGATCGAGGGGATGGAGGACTTCCGCGGCCACGCCTTCCACTCCGCCGAATGGGATCACGAGCACGACCTCCGCGGGCGCAGGGTGGCGGTGATCGGCACCGGCGCGAGCACGATCCAGTTCGTCCCCGAGATCGCGCCCTTGGTCGAGCGCCTGACCATCTACCAGCGCTCGGCGCCCTGGATCCTCCCGAAGTCCGATCGCGAGTACCCGGACTGGGAGCGACGGGTGTTCGAGCGCTTTCCGGCTCGGGTGGCGGCGGCGAGGCTGGGGTTGTTCGCGTTCTTCGAGACCTTCACCTACGCGTTCACGGGCAAGCCGTGGGTGATGTCCCCGGTCAGGGCGGTCGCCAACTCCGCGCGCAAGCGCGCCCTCGCCGATCCGGAGCTGCGCGCCCGGGCGACCCCCGACTACGAGATGGGGTGCAAGCGCGTGCTGATCACCGCCGACTGGTACTCGACCCTCACCCGCGACAACGTCGACCTCATCAACGGGAGTGTCGAGCGCATCGCGCCCGAGGGGGTGGTGGGACCGGACGGGGCCGAGCGGCCGGCCGACACGATCGTCTACGGGACCGGCTTTCAGAGTCACGGCTTCGTCGCCCCGATGCGGATCCGCGGCCGCGACGGTCGCGAGCTCAACGAGGTCTGGGCCGACGCGCCGGAGGCCTACCTGGGGACCGTCGTCTCGGGCTTTCCCAACCTGTTCGTCCTCTACGGCCCGAACACCAACCACGGCTCGGGCTCGGTGCCCTTCACACTCGAGTGCCAGTACCGCTACGTGACCGATGCGCTGCGCCGCCTTCGGGCCAGCGGCTCGCGGTTCCTCGACCTGCGCCCGGAGGTGCAGGCGGAGTGGCGGCGCGAGATGGACGGCCGCAGTGAGCGCACCGTCTGGCGGGCCGGCGGATGCGACAGCTGGTACCTGAACGCCGCCGGCAAGAACACGAACAACTGGCCGGGACCCTGGCTCGAGTTTCGCCGCCGGACCCGGCGCATCGACCCGGCGCAGTACGAGTTCGCGTCATGAGCGATCCTTTCGGCGCGGGCGCCCGTATCAACCCGGCGTAGGCCGGACAGCCATGGAGGAGGACGAATGAGACGAGTGAGCGTGGCGGCCCTCGCGGCCGTGCTGGTCGCGGTCGCGGTCGGTGGACAGGCCAGCGCGGGCGATCAGCCGGCCAAGCGAGCGAAGAAGGTGACCGCCGACAACTTCGACTTCGAGCCGAAGTCGATCTCGGTCTCGGCCGGGACCAAGGTCAAGTGGACGGCGACCCAGGGCTCGCACACCGTGACCTTCAAGAACGGGTTCGACAAGACGATCGCGCCCAACGGCACCGCCAGCACCTCGCGCAAGTTCAAGAAGCCGGGGACCTACAAGTACGTCTGCCGCTTCCACCTGGCAGAGAAGATGAAGGGCAAGGTCGTTGTCGGCTAGGTCGGCTGGCCGCTAGCCGGGCCGGGAGCCGAACGCCTCCACCGCCGCCCGGCGGCGCAGCGCCTCGAGGCGCTCGCGCTGCGACTCCGCGCGCGCCGACAGCGGCGCGAACTCGATGCCGCCGACGGCGTCGCCGAAGTTCGCGCGCAGCGCCTCCCAAAGCGCGAGCTTGCCGGTGACCCCGGTCACTAGCCCCTCGAGCTCGACCACGCGCGAGAGCGGCGAGTAGCTGAGGATGGCGTTGTTGGGCTTCAGCCTGCCCACCTTCTCGAGCGCCCAGGCGCCGGCGTCCTTGATCCGGTTCGGCCCGACGTCGAAGTGCTCCATCAAACGCTCGAGGGTCTCGCGGTCCTCGGCGATCTCGTCGGCGATCGAGCGCAGCTCGGGACCGTACTCGGTCCCCTCGTTGGCGCCGGCCGTCCGGCGCGCCAGCTCGAGCCCAGCGGTGGAGCCGGCGTGGTGGTCCTGAAGATATGTCTGGAGCATCGAGCTCATTGAATGGTGGGACTACCCCGGCCGATACGGTGTGAAGCATGGACAACCGGGTCGAACGGATCGTGCTCGAGACCGCCGGCCAGCGGATCGTCGGCGATCTGACGATGCCGCGGGAGGGCTACCGGAGCCGGCTGTCGGATTACCTGAACCGCGGCGACCTCGACTTCATCCCGCTCTCGAACGTCGAGATGAGCGCGCTCGACGGCTCGAGCGTCGCGGAGCGCGACTTCGTCGCCGTCGCCCGCGGCCACATCCGCTTCGCCTACCCGCTCGACGGGGTCGAGCCCGAGGACCTCGAGCCCCAGCCCTAGGCGATGCGCTCCCCGAGCGCGACTCCGGCGTCGGGCTCGAGCAGGCGCACGACCCCCTCGTCGGAGACCGCTCCGAGGACGAGCGCCTCGGACCGCACCGGGCCGATCTGCTTCGGCGGGAAGTTGACCACGCCGACGACGAGCCGGCCCTCGAGCTCGCGGCGCTCGTAGTTGGTGATCCGCGCCGACGAGCGCCTGGTGCCGATCTCGGGGCCGAAGTCGATCTCGAGCTTGTATGCCGGTTGGCGTGCCTCCGGGAACTCCTCCGCCTTGACGATCCGGCCGACCCGCATGTCGACCGCGTCGAACTCACCCCAGGACAGCTCTTCGGCGGGCATCAGGGTTTGAGGACGATCTTCAGCGCCTCGCGGCGATCGTAGATCTCGTAGGCCTCGGGGGCCTCGTCGAGGCTCATGTGATGGGTGACGAGCGGCGAGGGATCGAGGCTGCCGTCGACCAGGGCCTCGAGCACCGGGTCGACGTGCTTGATCACGTTCGCGTGGCCGGTCTTCAGGGTCAGCGCCTTGATCCAGACGATCCCCATGTGCACCTCGATCCGCTCGGCGTAGACCCCGGTCGCGGAGACGATTCCCGCCTTGCGCGCCAGCCGGCAGGCGAGCTCGAGCGCGTCGGGATGCCCGACGGCGTCGATCGCGGCGTCGACCCCACGACCCTCGGAGACCTGCTTGGCCGCGGCGCGCGGGTCCTCCTCGGTGAGGTGGACCGGCAGGGCGCCGAACGAGCGCGCCATCTCCAGCCGGTCGGGCACCGTGTCGATCGCGATCACACTCTCCGCCCCCGCCGCCCGCGCCGCCTGGACGGCGCAGAGGCCGACCGGCCCGAGCCCGAGCACGGCGACGCTGTCCCCGGCGCCGACCTCGGTCTCGGCGACGGCGTGATAGCCGGTGCCCATGACGTCGCCGGCGAACAGGGCAACGTCGTCGGAGAGACCGTCGGGCACCGGGCGCAGCGTCAGGTCCGCGTTCGGGACCAGCAGCATCTCGGCCTGGGCCCCCTGGAGGGAGCCGAGCGTCTCTCCGTGGCCGAAGACGCGGCCATGGTCGCACTTGTGAAAGTCGCCGCGGCGGCAGAAGAAGCACTCACCGCAGGCGGTGCAGTAGGTGCCGAGCACCCGGTCGCCCTCGCGCACCCCCGAGACCTCGTCGCCGGCCCCGACGACCGTGCCGACGAACTCATGGCCGATCGTAAACCCGGGCTCGATCGCCACCCGGCCGTGGTAGATGTGGAGGTCCGAGCCGCAGACGCCGCTGGCCTCGACCCGGACGATCGCGTCGCCAGGGTCGGCGAGCTCGGGCTCCGGACGCTCGTCGACGCGGACCTCGCCCGGTGCCTGGAACGTCACCGCTCGCATCGGCGCGCAGTCTAGGGTTAGGCCATGAGCAAGGAGCCCGGAGCGGTCCTGATCACCGGCTGTTCGTCGGGGATCGGTAACGAGACGGCTCGGCACCTGGCCGCCGGCGGCTGGACGGTCTATGCCACCGCCCGCGGGCCCGAGTCGCTCGCCGACCTCGCCGAGGCGGGCTGTCGCACCCTCGCCCTCGACGTCACCGACCAGGACTCGATGGGCTCGGCGGTCGCGGCCGTGGAGGAGGCCGAGGGACGGGTGGGGGCGCTGGTCAACAACGCCGGCTACAGCCAGTCGGGAGCGGTCGAGACCCTGCCGATGGAGAAGATCCGGGCCCAGTTCGAGACCAACGTCTTCGGGCTCGTGCGGATGTGCCAGCTCGTCCTCCCGGGGATGCGGGCGGCCGGCAAGGGACGGATCGTCAACGTCAGCTCGATGGGCGGCAAGCTGGTCTTCCCCGGCGGGGGTGCCTACCACGCGACCAAGTTCGCGGTCGAGGCGTTCTCCGACGCCCTGCGCTGGGAGGTGCGCGGCTTCGGCGTCGACGTGGCGATCATCGAGCCCGGCCTGATCACCACCCGCTTCGGCGAAACCGCGGCCGGGTCGCTCTCCGACGCCGGTCGAACCGACGAGGCGCCGGACTCCGGCGACCCCTACGCACAATTCAACGCAGCCGTCGGCGCCGCCACCGTCGGCATCTACGAGGGCGGGCCGCTGTCGAGGCTCGGCGGCGGGCCGGAGACCGTCGCCCGGGCGATCGAGCGGGCCATCACAGCCCGGCGGCCGAAGACGCGCTACAAGGTGACTCCATCGGCACGCCTGGCGATCGCCCAGCGCCGGATGCTCACAGACCGCGCCTGGGATTCGATCCTGCGCTCGCAGTTTCCGTCGCCGGGCTCGAAGTAAGCGGCGTGAGGGTGGGCACAAGAGGCTGGGTCACGCTGGCCGCGGCGGCGCTCGTCGCGCTCGCCCCGGGCTGCGGCTCGGAGGCGCAGCCGCCGGGCGAGATCACGATCTCGCAGACCTCGCAGCCCGACCACCTCGACCCGGCGCTCTCGTTCTCCATCAACGGCCTCGAGCCGATGTGGCTGGTCTACACGCCCCTGCTCACCTACCGCCACGCCGAGGGCGCGGAGGGCGCCGAGCTGATTCCGGGGCTCGCCACGGACCTGCCCGAGGTCTCGGCCGACGGTCTCACCTACACGCTCGAGTTGCGCAAGGACCTCGAATACTCGAACGGCACCCCGGTGCTCGCCGGCGACTTCGAGCACGCGATCGAGCGCGTGCTGTACCTGCGGTCGTCGGGCTCGTCTTTCTACGAGGGCATCGTCGGCGCAGAGGACTACCTGAAGGCGCACGACAAGTCGGGCGAGATCGATGGCATCAGCACCGACGACGAGACCGCGGGCCATCACGATCGAGCTTCGTCGCCCCGACGCGGCGTTTCAGAACATCCTCGCGATGACCTTCGGCGGCCTCGTTCCGAGCGACACCCCGTTCGAGGACATGACCGCCGACCCGCCGCCCGGGGTCGGGCCGTACGCGATCACCAGGTCCGAGCCGGAGCGCGACTTCGTGCTCGAGCGAAACCCGGTGTTCGACGAGCTCGACATCCCCGACATCCCCACGGGGAGCATCGAGACGATCACCACGCGGATCATCGGCAGCGAGCGCGAGCAGGCGCTGGGCGTGCTGGACGGCAGCCTCGACTACATGCAGGACACGCCGCCGGCGGGCCTCAAGCCGACGATCGTCGAGCAGGCCGGCGACCGCTACGAGGAGCACCCGACCGCCACCACCTACTACTTCTTCCTCAACACCCGCACGCCGCCGTTCGACGACCCGCTCGTCCGCCAGGCGGTGAACTTCGGGCTCGACCGTGCGGCCCTGGCGCGGCTCTACGCCGGCACGATGCAGCCCGGCTGCGCCTTCCTCGCTCCCGGTGTCCCGGGGTATGACGAGGAGCTGGACACGAGCGAGTGCCCGTACGGGGACCCGGGACAGCCACCGGACACGGCGCGGGCACGGGCGCTGATCGAAGACGCCGGGGCCACCGGCGAGCGGGTCACCGTCTGGGGCTCGACCGAGGGCGACACCGCGGCCGCCACGCGAGCGTACGCCGACATGCTCGAGCGGATCGGCCTCGACGCGGAGCCGCGCCTGGTCGACGCCGGCGATTACCTGGCGACGATCGAGGACCAGCGCACCCGAGCCCAGACCGGGTTTGAGAACTGGTTTGCCGACTTCCCCCACCCGCTCGACTTCTTCCTCCAGCTGAGCGGCGACTCGATCCAGCCGGCCAACAACCCGAACGTCGGGAACATCGACGACCCTCACATCAACCGCGAGGTCGCCCGCCTTCGGGAGATCCCGGACCTCGACTCGGTGGCCGAGGAATGGGGCGCGCTCGACGCTTACGTGGTCTCGCCGCCGCGCAGCTACGTCGCGGTTTTCGGCCACAAGGAGGTGGCGACCTTCCTCTCCGACCGCATGGACCCGGCGACGGCGATCTTCCATCCCGTCTACCAGAACGATTACTCCAGCTGGACGCTGAAGGAAGGCGAATAGCAAAGGTAAGAGTCTGGTTAGAAACAGCTTCAACACCGTTTTGCGCGTGCCTGGACCCCCCGCAAAGGACTACTGTGTCGATGCTGTGAACAGGCGGCTGAGCTAAGGCCGGGGGGCTGCTTGGAGGCTGGAGAGTTTCGTGAGGATCGCCCGACGCCCGTCGGCGCGTCCGCCGAGCTGCTCGAAATTGACGCCGAGATCCCTCGATCTCCGTGGCAGCTGTTCTGGCGACGCTTCAAGGAGGACAAGCTGGCGATGGCGTCGCTGGTGTTCATCGTCCTGCTGATCCTGGTCGCGATCTTCGCCCCGGTCGTGGTCCGCATCTTCGGCGCCCCGACCGACTACAACTACCGCGACACCAGCGCGCTCGACCCGGTCTTCGCGACCGCCACGGGCCCCTCCTCGGACCACCTGTTCGGGGTCGACAAGATCGGCCGCGACGTGTTCACGCGCACCATCTACGGCGCCCAGGTGTCGCTGATCGTCGCCTTCGTCGCCACCTTCCTGGCGACCGGGATGGGAATCATCCTCGGCCTGATCTCCGGCTACTTCCGGGGCTGGGCGGACACGCTGATCTCGCGCTCGGTCGACGTCCTGCTCGCGATCCCGTACCTGCTGCTCGCCACCGGGCTCGCCGCCGCCTGCACGCTCGGCGGCACCGGCTGCCTGGGCGGCCTGATCAAGCCGGGGCTCGGGGTGGTGATCTTCGTGATCGCGATCACCAGCTGGACCTACATGGCGCGGATCGTCCGCGGCCAGGTGCTGTCGCTGCGCGAGAAGGAGTTCATCGAGGCGTCGCGCTCGTTCGGCGCCGGCAACTCGCGGATCATCTTCCGCGAGCTGCTGCCGAACCTGACGGCGCCGATCATCGTCTACGCCTCGATCCTGATTCCGCAGGTGATCCTCTACGAGGCGGCGCTCTCGTTCCTCGGCGTCGGCGTCACCAACCGGCCGAGCTGGGGGCAGATGATCTCCGACGCCTCCTCGATCTCGCTCGGGCCCGGCGGCGCCTGGTGGTACATGCTGTTCCCGGGACTGGCACTGCTGTTCACCGTGCTCGCCTTCAACCTCGTCGGCGACGCGCTGCAGGATGCGCTCAACCCGCGGACGAAGAAGTCTTGACGTAAACGGATGGAACCAAGAGTCAAAAGCTCAAACGAACCGAAAGGAAAGACGATGCGCTCCAAACTGCTCTGGCTGCTTGTGGCCGGGGTGCTGTTGGTGTTCCCGCTCGGACTCGCGGCCTGCGGCGGCGATGACGACGAGACCACCAGCGACGCCTCGGCGGCCGGCGGAGAGTTCGCGCCCACCACGGCCGCGCCCGATGACGCCCAGGCGGGCGGGGACCTGAAGGTGCTCGCGGCCGGGGACGTCGATTACATCGACCCCGGCGCGGCGTACTACCAGTTCACCTACATGATCTCTTCGGCCACTCAGCGTCAGCTGCTGTCCTGGCAGCCCGACGACGTCGAGAAGCCCACCCCCGACCTCGCCGAGGCCGAACCGGAGATCTCCAGCGACGGGCTGACGATCACCTTCCAGCTGAAGAGCGGGATCAAGTTCTCGCCGCCCGTCGACCGTGAGGTCGAATGCGACGACTTCAAGTACGCGATTGAGCGTTCGCTCATGCCGGGTGTGGCCAACGGCTACGTGCCGACCTACATGAGCGACATCGAGGGCCTGGCCGAGGCGCAGAAGGCGGTCGAGCAGGATGAGACCAAGGCGCCCGACATCAGCGGGCTGCAGTGCTCCGGCAACACGTTCACGATCAAGCTCACCAACCCCGGCTCGGCCGGAGTCCTCGGCACGATCGCACTGCCGGTCGGCTCCCCGGTGCCGCGCGAGTACGCGGAGGAATTCGACGCCGAGAACCCGTCGACCTACGGCACTCACCAGGTCGCGACCGGGCCGTACATGATCGAGAACGACGCCTCCGGTGAGCTGACCGGCTACACCTCCGGCAAGGAGATCAAGCTGGTCCGCAACCCGAGCTGGAACGCCGACACCGACTGGCGTCCGGCCTACCTCGACTCGATCGACGTCCAGGAGGGCTTCACCGACACCAACTCGGCGGTGAAGAAGATCCTCTCGGGCGACTCGTACGTCAACGGCGACTTCTCGCTCGACGCGCCGTCGCTGAAGCTGGCGGCGACGCAGTACCCGGAGCAGTTGACCGTGACGCCAAGCGGCGGTAACCGCTACATCGCGTTCAACACGCAGCAGCCGCCGTTCGACGACATCAACGTCCGCAAGGCGGTGATCGCGGCGTCGAACCGCACCGACCTGCGCAACACGCGCGGCGGTGAGCTGATCGGCCCGGTGGCCACCCACTTCATCCCGCCGGGCATCCCCGGCTTCGAGGAAGCGGGCGGCCTCGAGGGCGATCCGAGCCACGATTTCGTCGCCAACCCGAACGGCGACATGGAGGTCGCCCAGAAGTACATGGAGGCCGCCGGATGGACATCCGGTCAGTGCGAGGGCGACTGCGACATCACCATGGTCGGCGACGACTCGCCTCCTGGTTCCGACACCGCCGAGGTGTTCGTCAACCAGCTCGAGCAGCTGGGGTTCAACGTGAACTTCCAGAAGGTCGCTCACGACGTCATGTACACGAAGTTCTGCAACGTCCCGGAGAACCAGCCGGAGGTCTGCCCGAACGTCGGGTGGATCAAGGATTGCCAGGATCCGCAGTGCATCCTGCAGCCGACGTTCCTGGGTAGCGCGATCGTGCCGTCGAACAACTCCAACTGGCCGTTGCTCGACGACCCGGCGATCAACAAGGCGATCGACGAGGCCGTCTACATCGACGACCCGGCTGAGCGCGCTCAGACGTGGGGCGAGATCGACACCCAGATCACGGCCCAGGCACCGGCCGTGCCTTGGGTCTGGGACAACCAGTCGAACATCCACTCGGCGAACGTGAACGACGTGATCAACCTGTTCAACGCGAACAGCGACCTGTCGTACACCTCGCTCCAGCCATAGGGCAGGAGGCGACGACAACCTGAAGCAAACGGAGACTCCCCGCCGCGCCGGCAGGTGCGGCGGGGAAGCTCCCCCACCCCCAACCGCACCTCGAGTTCTTGACTAGATACATAGTCCGACGACTGCTCTGGTCGTTCGCGATGCTGATCATCGTCAGCGCGGTCGTCTTCACGATCTTCTACATCTTCCCGACGGCCGACGCGGCGACCCTGCGCGCCGGGCGCAACGCCTCACCGGAGCAGATCGACCAGCTGCGCCAGTCGCTCGGCCTCGACGACTCGAAGCTGACCCAGTTCGGCCGCTACCTGACCCAGGTGTTCACCCCGTTCTCGTGGTTCGGAGCGGACGAGTACAACGGCGGCACGGGCCCGTTCAACCTCGGGATCTCGATCTTCCAGTCGAACACCCCGGTCAAGGACATCATCCTCGACCGCCTCCCGGCGACCGTGTTCCTGGTCTCAGGCGCGGTCGTGATCTGGCTCGCGATCGGGATCCCGGTCGGGATCATCTCGGCGGTCCGGCGGCGGACCCTCCTCGACCGCAGCACGATGATCACCAGCCTGGTGTTCATCTCGGCGCCGGTCTTCTGGCTCGGGCTGCTGGCGCTCTACCTGTTCGCCGAGGACGTCGGCACCTGGCCCATCTTCCCCGGCCAGGGCGCCTACAACGACGCGGACTCCTTCCTGGGAAGGGCCGAATCCCTGATCCTGCCGTGGATCGTGCTCGCCCTGGCGACGGCTGCGATCTACGCCAGGTATCTGCGCTCGCAGATGATCGACGTGATGAGCGAGGACTACATCCGCACCGCGCGCGCCAAGGGCCTGCCCGAGGGCAAGGTGATCCGCAAGCACGCGCTGCGAAGCGCGATCACCCCGCTGGTTACCCTGCTCGGGCTCGACATCGGCACCCTGCTGGCCGGAAACGCGATCCTCACCGAGACCGTCTTCAACATCCCCGGGGTCGGCAAGGAACTGGTGGTGGCGATCAACCGCTCCGACCTGGTGGTGATCCAGGGCATCGTGCTGTTCGGCGCCTTCTTCATCGTCATCTTCAACCTGATCGTCGACATCGCCTACGCCTTCCTGGACCCGCGGGTCCGGTACTAGCCTTGGAGCACAGATGACCACACCAGCAGTCGAGCCGCAGACCAGGACGCCGGCCAAGGCCCTGCTCTCGATCGAGGACCTGCGGGTCCGATTCGACACCGACGACGGGGTCGTCAAGGCCGTTGACGGGGTCTCCTACTCGGTCGAGAAAGGGAGGACGCTCGGGATCGTCGGCGAGTCGGGTTCCGGCAAGAGCGTCGCCAACATGTCGATCCTCGGGCTGACCCGGGCCGAGAACGCCGAGATCAGCGGCCGGGTGATGTTCGACGGCCTCGACCTGGTCACGCTCGAGGACGAGCCGCTGCGCGAGGTGCGCGGCAACCGGATCGCGATGATCTTCCAGGACCCGCTGTCCTCGCTGCACCCCTTCTACAAGGTCGGCAAGCAGATCGTGGAGGCGATCCAGGTCCACAACGCGGTCTCCGACGACGCCGCCCGCGAGCGCACGGTCGAGCTCTTCGGTCTGGTGGGGATCCCCGACCCCAAGCGACGGATCGACGAGTACCCGCACGAGTTCTCGGGCGGAATGCGCCAGCGGGCGATGATCGCGATGGCGCTCGCCAACGACCCCGAGGTGCTGATCGCCGACGAGCCGACCACCGCGCTCGACGTCACCACCCAGGCGCAGATCCTGAAGCTGATCGAGCGGCTCCAGGAGGAGTTCGGGATGGCGGTGGTCATGATCACCCACGACCTCGGGGTGATCGCCGAGGTGGCCGACGACGTGCTGGTCATGTACGCCGGGCGGGTGGTCGAAGCGGGCCCGCTGGAGGAGATCTTCTACAACCCGCAGCACCCCTACACCTGGGGGCTGCTGGGCTCGCTGACCCGGATCGACCGCACCCGCGACCAGCGGCTCGCGCAGATCACCGGCCAGCCGCCGTCCCTGATCTCGCCGCCCGAGGGATGCCACTTCCGCCCCCGCTGCCCGCACGAATTCGACAAGTGCAAGCAGGTGCCGCCGCTCGAGCAGCGCGGCGCCGACGCGGGGCACCCGGACCGCTGCTGGCTCAGCCCGCAGCAGAAGCGCGAGCTGCGGGTGATCGACGAGACCGGGGCGATCGGGCTGAAGGCGAAGGGCTCATGACCGCCAACGGCCAGCCGCTGCTAGAGGTCGAGGACCTGGTCAAGTACTTCCCGATCAACGCCGGGATCCTCTTCGACCGCAAGATCGGCGACGTCAAGGCGGTCGACGGGGTCAGCTTCACGGTCCCCGAGGGCGAGACGCTCGGCCTGGTCGGCGAGTCGGGCTGCGGCAAGTCGACCCTCTGCCGGACGATCCTGCACCTGATCGAACCGACATCTGGGACGGTGCGGTTCGATGGCCAGGAGATCAGCGGTATGAGCCGCCGCGAGCTGCGACCGCTGCGGCGCGAGATGCAGATGATCTTCCAGGACCCGTACGCGTCGCTCAACCCGCGCAAGCGCGTCGCGCAGATCGTCGGCGACCCGCTGAAGCTGCACGGCATCGCCTCGGGCGACGAGGTCCGCCGCCGCGTCCAGGAACTGCTCGAGACCGTCGGACTGAACCCCGAGCACTACAACCGCTTCCCGCACGAGTTCTCCGGCGGCCAGCGCCAGCGGATCGGGATCGCGCGCTCGCTCGCCCTGCAGCCGAAGATGATCATCCTCGACGAGCCGGTCTCGGCGCTCGACGTCTCGATCCAGGCCCAGATCATCAACCTGCTCGAGGACCTCCAAAACGAGTTCGCGCTCACCTTCGTGTTCGTCGCCCACGACCTCGGCGTGGTCCGCTACGTCTCCGACCGGATCGCGGTCATGTACCTGGGCAAGATCGTCGAGATCGGCCCCGCCGAGGAGGTCTACTCGCGCCCGATCCACCCCTACACCGTCTCGCTGCTCTCAGCGGTCCCGATTCCCGACCCGCGCGAGAACGCCGCTCGCGAGCAGATCGTGCTCGAGGGCGACGTGCCGAGCCCCGCCAATCCACCCGAGGCGTGCCGCTTCCACACCCGCTGCCCGCGAGCCACCGAGATCTGCTCCGAGGTCGACCCGCCGCTGGTCGACTACGGCGGAGGCCACTACGCAGCCTGCCACCACCCGGTCAACCGCAACCAACCCGCGACACCCGCGGGCGCGGTTTCACACACAAGCACCTAGATCCGCCACGCGGCCAGTGCCACCCTCGGCCGGAGATGGCCGAGCGTCGTTTCAAACGCGGAATCCGCGTCTCTGCCGACGCTCGCGTCGCGGAGCTCGCCGGCGAGGAATGGGGTGTGTTGAATCTCGCTGAGCTTCGGTCTTGCGGGCTGAGTCGTGATGGCGTGCTTCGGCGCACGAACAGCGGCCATTACCGGCGCCTCTATCCGGGCGTCTACGCGGTCGGATACGCCAGCGAGGCGCCCGAGAGTGCTCTGCTGGCGGCGGTCAAGGCGTGCGGCCCGGGCGCCGTCGCAAACCATCGCAGCGCCGGTGAGCACTGGGGCTTTCTCGAAGATGCAGAGGATCACCTGCCCGAGGTGACCGTCCCCGGTCCGGGGACACGCTCTGTCCCGGGGATCCGGATACGCCGCTCTAACTGCCTGGACGTCGGCGACATCACGCGTTTTCGCGGCGTCCCCGTGACGACGCCCGAACGCACGTTGATCGACCTTGCCGCGATGCTCGGCGAGAAGGCGCTCCGACATGCGGTGCGCAGGGCACAGGGTCTGCAACGGACCTCCGTTCCGGCGCTGCTCAAGACCATGGACCGCCTCGGTCCGAGGCGAGGAATGAAGACCCTCCGCAAGATCATCGCCACCGGACCGGCACCGACGCGCTCGGTGCTCGAGGACGTCCTCCTGGATCTGCTCCTCGCCGCCGGCTTCGAGCATCCGGACGTCAACAAGCCGATCGTCATCGACGGCCGCCGGGTGGTGCCGGACTTTCGCTGGCCCCAACACCGGCTGATCCTCGAGGCGGACGGGCCGGGCTGGCACGACCGATCGCTCGACGCCGAACGCCAGGCGCTACTGGAAGCCCACGGCGAACGGGTGGTTCGGCTGACCTGGGAGCAGGCGACGATTCATCGGGCGGCCACCATCAGGTCTCTAACCAGACTCTTACCTTCGCCGCGACTGCGTTAGGGATAGGCTGCAGGCGGAGAGAGAGGGTGTCGTCGCTGGGGCGGCACGTGTCCAGACAGGGGAGTTCAGATGCGTCGAATGAGACGGCTTGCGGTTGCGGGAATTGCGTCGACGGCGATCGCCGTCGGCCTGGTTGCGTGCGGTGGCGATGACAGCGATGGCGGCTCGAGCGGCAGCAGCGATGTGATCATCCGTGGTACCACCGACCTGCCGATCTCGCTGGACCCGTCGGGCGCCTACGACCTGCCGTCCTACGACGTCATCTACAACGTCTACCAGAACCTCCTCCAATTCCCGCCCGGCGAGACCAAGGCGGTGCCGGAGGCCGCGGAGTCGTGTGACTTCACCGACGACGTCACCTTCGAGTGCAAGATGCGGCCGGACAATGTCTTCTCGGACGGCTCTCCGCTGGACGCGGAGGACGTCGTCTTCTCGTTCGAGCGCAACGTCGAGATCGCCGACCCCAACGGCGCCTCCTCGCTGCTCGCGAACATGAAGAGCATCGAGGCCCCGGACAAGGACACCGTGGTCTTCCATCTCTCCGAGCCGGACGCGACCTGGCCCTCGGTGCTGGCGACCGCTTCATTCGCGATCGTGCCCTCGGACAGCTATCCGGCGGACAAGCTCCAGGACGACAGCTCGGTGATCGGCTCGGGCCGATACACGGTCGAGCAATACGAGCCCGGCCAGCAGACGGTGATGCAGGCCAACGACCAATACGCCGGCGAGGACCCGGCCCAGACGGAGACGGCGATCATCCAGTACTACGACAAGGCCTCGCCGCTCAAGCAGGCGCTGGAGGCCGGTGATGTCGACGTCGCCTACCGTAGCCTCTCGCCGACCGACCTCGAGGACCTGAAGAGCGCCGACGGAGTCACCGTCGTCCAGGGCGAGGGTGCCGAGATTCGGTACCTGAACTTCAACCTCGACCTGCAGCCCGGTGACGACGACGCGCAGAAGCTGGCGATCCGCCAGGCGGTCGCGCAGACGATCGACCGCCAGTCGATCGTCGACAACGTCTACAACGGCACCGTCAAGCCGCTGTACTCGATGATCCCGGCGAGCCTGCCGTACCAGACCGAGTCGTTCAAGGACGAGTACGGCGAGAGCCCTGATGTCGACGCAGCCAGCCAGATCCTCTCCGACGCCGGGGTGAAGACACCGGTGCCGCTCGAGATCTGGTGGACCCCGTCTCACTACGGGCCCTCCTCCGGCGACGAGTACGCGGAGATCAAGCGCCAGCTCGACGAGTCGGGGCTGTTCGAGGTGACCCTGAAGTCGACCGAGTGGAACCAGTACTCCGAGGCGGCGTTCACCGACAAGTATCCGCAGTACCAGCTCGGCTGGTTCCCGGACTACCCGGATCCCGACGACTATGTCGGCAACTTCCTCTCCAAGACCAGCTTCCTGAACATCCACTACAACAACCCGGAGGTTCAGAAGCAGCTGGCGATCGAGAAGGCGTCGACCGACGACGCCACCCGACAGGCGGCGTTCGAGAAGATCCAGCAGATCTCGGCCGAGGAGGCGCCCAACATCCCGATCTGGGAGGGCGATCAGGTCGCCGGCGTGCGCGACGGGGTGAACGGGGTCGAGGACACGTTCGACCCGGCGTTCATCTTCCGCTTCTGGCTGATCACCAAGGACTAGGAGCACCGGTGGCGCGGACGCTCGCGGGGGTCACACCCTCGCGAGCGATGCGTCGCCAAAATCCGGTCTGATGACGCAGGGCACCTCGCTGCGCCGCTACGCGCTCACGCGCCTGGGGCTGGCGATCCCGACCGTCCTCATCCTGCTGACGCTCGTCTTCCTGCTGATGCGCGTCGCTCCGGGCGACCCGATCCAGTCTGCGCTCGGCGGCCGCCTCTCACAGGAGGAGCTCGCGCAGCGAAAGCATGCCGCCGGCTTCGACAAGCCGATCCTCGAGCAGTACGTCGAGTACCTCGGTGACGTGTTCACGCTCGACCTCGGGACGACGCTGACCGACAACCGCACGGTCACCTCGATCATCGTCGACAACGGGACGGCGACGGTCGAGCTCACCTTCTTTGCCTTCCTGATCACGATCGTGGTCGGCGTCACGGTCGGGTTGCTCGCCGGGCGCTATCGCGACGGGCCGATCGACTTCTCGGGCCGCATGTTCGGGATCCTCATCTACGCCACGCCGGTGTTCTTCCTGGGCTTCCTCGCCCAGATCTGGATCGCTCCCGCTCTGGGCTTACCGACGTCGGGGCGGGCAAGCCCCGTGGTCGACTTCGAGCTCTCGAAGACGACCCACTTCTATCTGATCGATTCGGCGATCTCGGGTAACTGGAGCGCCTTCTGGGACTGCGTCAAACACCTGATCCTGCCGGCGGTGACACTCGGCCTCGTGGTCAGCGGAGTGATGATCAGGCTGGTCCGCGTCAACCTGCTGCAGACGATGAAGGGGGACTACGTCGAGGCGGCGCGAGCGCGGGGCGTATCGGAGCGCCGCGTCGTGATTCACCACGCCTTCCGCAACGCCATGGTCCCGGTGATCACGATCGCGGGCCTGCAGTTCGCGATCCTGCTCGGCGGGGCGGTGGTCACCGAGCAGACGTTCAACTGGCCCGGGATCGGGGCGGAGCTGGTGCGCTACCTGGACGAGCGCGACTACATTGCCGTGCAGGGGATCATCACCGTGTTCGCGCTCGCGGTCGTCCTCATCTCGCTACTGATCGACATGGTCACCGCGCTCGTCGACCCGAGGGTGAGGTACTGATGCGCCTGCCGCGCTGGGCGAAGCCCGTCCGCGAGTCGCGCGGCCTCACGCGCTGGCTGCTGATCAGCGGCGTGGCGATTGTCGCGCTGTTCTTGATCCTCGCGATCTTCGCTCCCGTGATCGCGCCCTACGGCTTCGACCAGGTCTCCGCCGACGGCGTCCGGTTCCCGAAGCAGCACGCCCCCGACTCGGCGCACCTGTTCGGGACCACCGTGCAGTCGACGGACGTGCTCTCGCGAGTGATCTGGGGGTCGCGCACCGCGATCGAGGTCGTCGTGGTCGCGGTCTTCTTCTCCTTGGTGATCGGGGTTCCGCTCGGGCTCATCTCCGGCTACATCGGTGGTCCCCTTGACCGCACTCTGGTCCTGATCATGGACGCGCTGTTCGCGTTCCCGTACATCCTGCTCGCGATCGTGATCGCCTTCCTGCTCTCCGACTCAATCGGCCAGGGCATCTTCTCGGCGGCGATAGCGATCACGGTGGTGTACATCCCGCAGTACTTCCGCGTGGTTCGCAACCACGTGATCGCAGTCCGCGAGGAGAACTACGTCGAGGCAGCCCGGGCGCTCGGCGCACCGCGGCGGACGATCATCAGCCGCTACGTCTTCTACAACGTGATCCAGAACGTGCCGGCGATCGCAACCTTGAATGCGGCGGATGCGATCGCCACCCTGGCCGCACTGGGGTTTCTCGGCTACGGGATCCAGCCCACTGAGGCTGCTGAATGGGGCTACGACCTGCAGCGAGCGATCGACGACGCCGGCGCCGGGATCTGGTGGACGGGCCTGTTCCCCGGGCTCGCAATCGTCCTCCTCATCACCGGGTTCACGCTCGTCGGCGAAGGCATCAACGACACTCTCAACCCCTTGATCCGTGAGCGCCCGATCGACGCGCCGGAGATCCCCGCGGACCAGGGAACGGCATCGGCGCCGGGCGGCCCGCGCCCCGCGCCGGCCACGGCTACCGAGGCACGTCGCTCCGAGGTGGATCGTGAGTGAGCGCGGCCCGGTTCTCGACGTCCGCGGACTTCGCGTCTGGTACGGGACCGGCGGCGATCCCGTGCGCGCGGTCGACGGAGTCTCGTTCGAGATCAACCGCGGCGAGACCGTCGGCCTCGTCGGCGAGTCCGGCTGCGGAAAGTCGACGCTCGGGCGCGGGATCCTCGGCCTGCTGCCGGCAAACGCCAGCATCGCCGGACACGTTCTCTACGAGGGTCGCGATCTCGTCGGCCTCGACACCGACGAGCTTCGCGACTTGCGCGGGCCCGGAATCGGACTGATCTTCCAGGAGCCGATGACCCGCCTCGACCCGCTGCACACGATCGAGAGCCACTTCCTGGAGACGCTGCGCACTCACCGACCCGAGATGAACCGAGAACGAGATGCGCAAGCGCTCGCTCGAGACGCTGGCGAAGATGGGGATCCCCCCGACTCGCTTCAAGCAGTATCCCCACGAGTTCTCGGGCGGGATGCGCCAGCGGATCATGATCGCGCTCGCGCTCGTGCTCGAGCCCAGCCTGGTGATAGCCGACGAGCCGACGACGGCCCTCGACGTGATCGTCGAGGCGCAGATCCTCGGCATCCTCGCCGACCTGCGCACCAACTTCGATACCGGTCTGCTGCTGATCACCCACAACCTCGGAATCGTCGCCGAGGCATGCAACCGGGTCGCGGTCATGTACGCGGGGCGGATCGCCGAGGAGGGCGACGCCCGCCAGGTCTTCACCGAGCCGGCCCACCCGTACACCCGCGAGCTCCTGCGGGCGACGATCTCGCTACGGACGACGGGGCTGAACTACATCGCGGGCGCGCCGCCGGACCTGGTCGATCCGCCGAGCGGATGTCGTTTCCATCCACGCTGCCCGGACGCGATGCGTGTCTGCCCGCAGCGCCATCCTCCGGAGGTCCGGGCCGCCGGAGGCCAACGGGTCGCCTGCTGGCTGCATGGTCCCGAGGAGGAGATCCCTGAAGGCGGGAAAGAGCCGCTCGAGCGCGCCGAAATCGCGATCGCGGAGGAAGCCTGATCGAAACATCCGCCGAAACCCTGCTCGCGGTTCGCGACCTCCACACCCACTACTCGGTGCGGGGATCGTTCGTCGACCGGCTGCGCGGACGAGAATCGGGTTCGGTCGCGGCCGTGGATGGAATCAACCTCGACCTGCACAAGGGCGAGGTGCTTGGCCTCGTCGGCGAGTCGGGGTCCGGCAAGACCACGCTCGGAAGGACGATGCTCGGACTGGTTCCGGCGACCAGCGGCTCGATCAAGCTACGCGGCCAGGAGATCACCGGGCTCAGCGAGGGCGAGATGCGGCCGCTGCGGCGCCGCGTGCAGATCGTTTTCCAGGATCCACACGCTTCGCTGAATCCGGCGATGACGATCGGCACCGCAATCGGCGACCCGCTGCGCTTCCACGGGATCGCCGAGAACCGCGCCGACCGTGAGCGCCGCGTGGCTGCGGTACTCGAGCGCGTCGGGCTGGCGCCGGCATCGCAGTTCGCGGACAAGTACCCGACCGACCTCTCCGGCGGCCAGAAGCAGCGAGCCGTGCTCGCGCGTGCGATCGTCCTCGGCCCCGACATCCTCGTCGCCGACGAGCCTGTCTCGATGCTCGACATGAGCGTGCGGGCCAAGATCCTGGAGTTGATGATCGCCCTCAAGAAGGACCTCGGCCTCACCTACATCTACATCACCCACGACCTGGCCACGGCGAAGTTCTTCTGCGATCGGATCGCGATCATGTACCTGGGCCGGATCGTCGAGCTTGGGCCCGCCGAGCAGATCTACGACGATCCCAAGCATCCCTACACGCAGTCGCTGCTGCACGCGATTCCCGAACCTGACCCGACTCGCAGCGTGCCGCGCGACCTACCCCGCGGCGAGATCCCGGACGCCGTCAACCCGCCGCTGGGCTGTCGATTCCACCCCCGCTGCCCGAAGGCGTTCGAAGTCTGCGGATGGGAGAGCCGCGACCTGCGCGCGATCCTCGAGGCGCGCTGGACGAAGCTCCCGGAGGAGCGCTTCGAGGCCGAGCGCGAGCAGATCGGCGACCTCGACGAGCTCGACGAGCCATCGTTCGACGCCGTGCTGCCGGCGGCGCCCGGACACGACGCGTCCGAGGCGATGGCGGTGCTCGAGGCGATGCGCGCCGACGCCCCCGAAGACCCCCTCTGGAAGGGGATCTCACGGGTCGAGCTCGCCGATCGCGGCGCGGCAGTGAGCTTCCGCCAGGGCGCCGAACCGCGACCGCTCGAGGTCGACGGGGTCCACGTCGAGTGCCACCTCCACGACCTCGAGGCACTGCGCGCGGCCGGGCGCTCAGGGGAAGCGGTCTAGCGTCAGACGCGCGTCGTCGTCGTGGGACCGCGAAGCCGCGGCCAGAGCAACAGGACGAGCCCGATCAGGATGCAGGCGATTCCGAGTGCGTAATGGACCAGGACCGCGAGCACGATCCCGATGATGATCAGCAGTAGCGATAGTTCCATGGCGCCCCCTCTACCCCCGGCCTGGGGCCCGAAACGGTCACGAGCTCAGGTGTGCCTGCAGCCACCTGGCGTTGTCGAGGGCGAACCCGCGCCAGTCGTCGTTCGCGTACAGGTAGACCTCGGCCTCGCTTCGCCAGGCGGCGATGCGCCGCTTCCAGGTCTCGAGCTCGGGGTCGGTGTAGTTGCCGCTGCGGTCCTTGGCGCCGAGGTGCAGGCGCACGTAGGTCCAATCGGTGGTCAGCTCGCGGGTCTGGAACGGACGCTCGGGGTGGTCGCCGATCACCAGCGCGACGCCGTGCTCCCGGAGCAAGGCCATCACCTCGGGCACGAACCAGCTCGCGTGGCGGAACTCGATCCCGTTGCGCACGTCGGGGAATGCCACCAGCGCCTCGGCCAGGCGCTCGTCGTCGCGGTGGAAGCTCTCCGGCAGCTGCCAGAGCAGCGGGCCCATCTTGTTGGAGGCGATCAACGGCTCGAGCGGATCGAGCAGGCGGTCGAGCCGTTCCGGCAGCTCGCGCAGGCGCTTGACGTGGGTCAGGTAGCGGCTCGCCTTGACCGCGAACTCGAATCGGTCGGGAGTCTGCTCGACCCAGTTCTGCACCGTCTCGCGCTTTGGCAGCCGGTAAAAGGTGGCGTTCACCTCGACCGTGTCGAACACGGTCGCGTAGTGCTCGAGCCACCGCGAGGCGGGCATCCCCTTGGGGTAGAAGCGCTCGCGCCAGTGCTTGTAGTTCCAGCCCGAGCAGCCGATGTGGACGGGCTTCATGGGGTCGCTGATACCCGGGCGGGGCGCTCGAAGATCTGCAAGACCCCGCCGAGGGCGAAGCAGACCGCCCCCGTCAGCGTGCCCCAGTTGGCGATGTCGACGTTGACGAGGCTGTCGGTCGCGGGGCGCGTAAACGAGGACAGAGCAGCGACAGCGAAAAGGATCGAGCCCAGCTGGTTGATCGAGACGATCCACCAGGCCAGCTCACGCCTCGGGCACCAGCGCAGCCGCCCGTGCGAGAGCTCTACCAGGGCCAGATGGCCCGAGATCAGAAACAGCGTGCACCCGATCACGTCGGGCGCCCAGATCAACCGGTTGACCTGCTCCGTGCTCAGGCCCTGCAGGAACGAGTCGAGCAGATTGACCCCGAACACGAGCGTGCCGGCGAACAGCACGAAGGTGCCGAGCCAGTCGATCCTCTCCGGCTCGTAGCTCCACCAGCGCCAGCGATCCGCGACCAGGGAGTCCCCGGCGGCGCTCGGCCGCGGCGCGTTGATCGCCTGCAGCAACGACGTGTACCCGCCCGCGTTGAAGCAGAGACCGCCGGCGAAGTAGATCGCCGAGCTCGTGGTCGCGTCGCCGGAGCCGAGCTGTGCCACCGCGGCGCCCAGCGCGAACAGCGACCCGCCGACGATGAACGCCAACGAGGCGACGAGGTTGAGGCGGCCGAGCCGACGCGCGATCAGGACATCGGGCTGTTCGGAGATCTCCTGTTCGCGACCGGTGACCTGCTGCAGGACGCCTCGCCTCCTCGCCGTCCGCGACTCCCAGATCGCCAGACCGCCATCGGCCCGCCGCCACACCCTCCGGGTCGCGAACGGCCCCGAGCCCTCGACCGTCTCACCGGTCATCGATTCGGACCGCTCTCCAACCCTCGGCGAACGTCAGGCGGCGACCGGCTGCGGGGTCGGCGTCGCGCTCAGCTCGCGGACGATCAGCTTCGCTGCCCGCTGCGCCTGCTTCCCGGCGTAGCCGATCGCGCCGGGCCGCGGGACGTAGCCGAGGAAGCGCAGGCCGGGGGCTGCCGGCTGCTCGCCGACGGCGCTCGGCTGGCCGCGATCGCCCAGCACGCCGAGGTGCCCGACCAGCTGCTCGAGGCCGCTCGTATAGCCGGTCGCACAGACGACCGCTTCGGGCTCGACCCGGGCACCGTCGGCGAGCGTGAGGCCGGACTCGTCGAGCGACTCGACCCCCCGCACGACCTCGATCCTGCCGTCCTTGATCGCCTCGATCACCTCTCGGTCGACGATCGCCGGCGCGACCCCAAGCCGGTACATGCGCGAGAACACGCCCTCCTCCGGGACCGGGAGCCCGTGCTCGGTCAGGTCGCCGACGTCCATGCGGCGGCCGAAGCGCGCCACCGCGTCGGCGAACCGCACCGGGAACCGCAACAGGGCGACGCCGATCATGTCGCCGGGCAGACCGCCGGGTCCGGACCGCAGGAGGATGTTCGGCGGCGTGCGCGCCGAGAGCCAGACCTTGGCCGCACCGCCGGCCGCCAGGTCGTGGGCGATCTCCATCCCCGAGCTGCCTGGGCCGACGACGAGCACCGAGCGGCCCTCGAAGGGCTTCGGGTTGCGGTACTCGGACGAGTGGCTCAGCTTGCCGCCGAACCGCTCGCGACCGCCCCACTCGGGGATGAAGGGGACGTTCTCGTAGCCGGTGGCGACGATCACCTGCGCGGCCGGGACCGATCCGGCCGAGGTCTCGACCCTCCATCCGCCGCCATCGTCGCGGTCGATTCGCTCAACCTCGGTGCCGAGGCGAAGCTCGATGCCGTCCTCGTTGGCGTGGGTCTCGATGTGCTCGATCACCTGATCGCGGGTCGGGAACATCGGCGTCCCCTTCGGCCAACTTCGGTTGGGCAGGTGCGAGAACGGCCGGCAGGTGTTGAGCCGCAGGCGGTCGTAGCGGCCGCGCCACGACGATCCCACCTCGTGCGCGCGGTCGATCACCAGCGGCCTCAGCCCAACGTCCTTGAGCGCCAGGGCGGCGCCGATACCGGCCGGCCCGGCGCCGACGATGACCACCCGTTCGCGGTCCTCCATCTCGGCCCGACCCTATCGCGCTTGACATATTCCTATATGGGTATATGATGCTCGGCGAGATGGCAAGGGCGGCCACCACAGCGGACGCGTTCAACGCCGTCGCTGAACCGCGACGGCGTCAGATCCTCGACCTGCTCGCCGGCGGCGAGCGACCGGTCAACGATCTCGTGCGCACGATGGGAATCGCCCAGCCACAGGTCTCAAAGCACCTGCGAGTGCTCCGGGAGGTCGGAGCCGTCGAGGTGCGCGAACAAGGGCGCCAAAGGCTCTACCGGCTGAACGGCCGCGCGCTGAAGCCGATCCACGACTGGATCTCGGACTACGAGGACTCGTGGTCGGAGCGCTTCGAGCTGATGGACGCTGTACTCGAGCAACTGAAACGAGAGGAGCAAGCAGATGGAGACGACGGCGACGAGTAGCGGCACCGCGAAGGTGACGCTGCCGACCGACACGCAGATCCTGATCACGCGGGAGTTCAACGCGCCCCCGCACCTGGTCTACAAGGCGTACACGACCCCGAACCTGGTCAAGCGCTGGTGGAGCGGCCAGCGAGGCTCTGTGACCAGCGTCGAGATCGACCTCCGCGTCGGCGGGAGCTGGCGCTACGTGATGACCGCCAACGAGGGCTTCGAGGTCGCCTTCCACGGCGAGTACCGCGAGATCGTCCCCGACGAGCGACTCGTCTCCACCGAGGTCTTCGAGGGGATGCCGGATGCCGAGGCGCTCGACACGTTGACCCTCACCGAGGTCGACGGGCGAACGCGGATGGAGATCCTGGTCGAACACGCGAACAAGGAGGGCCGCGACGCCCACATCCAGTCCGGCATGGAGGAGGGCATGCAGGAGGCGATGGACGCGCTCGAGCAGGTCGCGGTCTCGCTGCGCTGAGGCTCCCGACGTCGCCCGCCGCTGCGCTTAGAGTGGCGGTGGGCGATGTCCGAGGAGAACGTCGAAGCCGTCCGCGCCATCTACGAGGAGTGGGGGCGTGGCAACTTCCGCGCCGGGGTCGAGCTCTATGACGCGGACATGGTCCTCGTCCAGCGCCCGGAGTTTCCCGAGGCCGGCTCGTACCGAGGAACCGCCGCGATCGCGGACTACATGCGCACGTTCCTAGAGGCGTGGGAGCGGGTGACCATCGAGGCCGACGAGCTGATCGACGCAGGCGATCGCGTCGTCGTCGCCGTGCTCCAGCGCGGAGTCGGCAAGGAGAGCGGCGCCGAGGTGGACTTCCGCTACTTCCACATCTGGTCGTTCCGGGGCGGGAAGGTGGTCCGCCTCGAAGTGATCAGAGAGCGCCGCGAGGCGTTCGAGGTGGCGAGCCTCTTGGGGCGCGGCTAGCCGCAGCGGAGGTGCCAACAAAGGGCAGGCTTCAGAGGCTCGGGATGCCGGCGGGCGTTTATGCGATACCTAACATGGCCCCGACTAACGGTCCGAGGCGCATTGCGCCCTCCGTCGTAGAGATCGACTCCGATGCTCGCGACCTGCGTGAGTCATTGCGCGAACTCAGCGGCCTCTGGAGGACGCTGGAGCCCAGCACCGCGCAGCGAATCCGATTTCTCCTCACCGAGGTCGTAAGCCGTCTGGCCGATCCGAGACGACGTCCTCGCGGGCCGCTCCGCGTGCTCCTCGACGTGCACGCGACATTCGTGCGGCTCGAGATCAGTGGCAATGCGCTGACGACGCCGCACGGAGACACGACCATCGACGAGCTCTCGTTTCCAGTCTGGATCATCGAGGATCTTGCCGAGCGCTGGGGAAGTGGCCCAGGTGAGGGCGAGATCTGGTTCGAGATCGACCGCGGTGAAACCGAGCGCTAGGCATGCCACCGAACCGCGAAGGATGCAAATCGGCGCAAGGTCAAAAACCGCCGAAGGTGCGGAAACGCAGATCCGGGGCCGAACTTTGTAGTTATCTTCTAAAACCCTCCTCTCCGACCCCCGCCGACCATGCGATATGACATTCCCCTGACGCTCAGCCGATTCGGCTGGACAATTCTGGACGAGCGGGCCAGCGCCGATGGTTTCGAGGTGGCCGCGATCACCGAGCAGGCCTGCGGCTACTACGCATCCGAGGTCGACAGCGGACGAATCGCGGTCGAGCTTCCGACGTCGGGGAGGCAGTACGAAGGCGACGCGGCTCGGCTCTTGACGCTCAAGCTGGATCATCGCACTGCCGAGGTGCTCGAGCGTGAAGCCCGACGCGAAGGTGCGTCGCTCGAGAGCCTGGTGCGACACGCTACCTTGCTCTATCTGGCCGACCTCGACGCCGGGCGGGTCGCCGACAGAGTCGCGGAGCGCGTCGCCGGGCTCGAATCGAACCCGGTCAGCTAGCCACTGGCTAAGAGGCCGTGACCGGTGCGGCGCCGCGCTCGCTGAGCGCGACCTTGATCGCCGCGCGGCCGCGGTGGTGGAGTCCCTGGACCGAGGACTCGGTCTTGCCGAGCCGCTCGGCGATCTCGTTGGGTGACAGGCCGGCTACGTGCCGAAGGATCAGGACCTGGCGCTGGCCCTGAGGCAGGCTTGCAAGCGCCTCCCTCAGCGACTGCGCCCGCTCGTGAACGGCCTGATCCAGGCCCTCATCGCTCGTCCGCACCTCTTCGACCGGGATCTGACGGCGAGCGCGTACGTTATCGAGCGCCGCGTTGCGCGCCACCCGGAGTATCCAGGCCGCGAACGGGACATCGCGCTCCTCGTACTTCCTGATCGCTCTCATCAGCTTCGCGAAGACGTCCTGGGTGACGTCCTCGGCCTCATGAGAGTCGTGGACGATGCTTTGGACGAAACGCTTCACGTCGTCGGCATAGCGGACGTATAGGAAGTGAAGGGCATCCCAGTCGCCCGCCTTTGCGCTTGCGATCGCCTCGCGCTCGAGGGCGGTCGACTTCCGATCGTCACGTCGCGCCCGGCTCGTACGTGTCGCGCGCTTTTCCTCCCTCATCTCCACATCCGTCGTCCCCCCAGTTCCAACAGGTCGGTCCGAACATCTCGGCCATCAGTCCGCGTCCGTCCCAGTACTACCGCTCATGTACCACGGCCGACGCCGGCGAAGCAACCCCGCCAAGGGCGATTACCGCGTTTCCGGCAATCCGGGAAATCGCTGCCCCGCCGATCAAGAGAACCCGCAAAAGCCAGTCATCCTTGATGCCGTGGGACGACCTCCCCTAGCAGGCGATTACCCCATTTCGGACTCCGCCCGCGCAAGACACGCTCCGGCCCCGACGTTGTTAGGGAGGCAACGGACGATGAGGTTGGTTGCTACGCAAATGGACGACATCCAAAGTGTCCACGCTCACCTCGGCCGGTTGGTCGGCGACGTAGTGGTCGTCGACGCCGAATCCCGGGATCGAACCGACGACACGCGGAGTCGTGCCCGGGGCGGCGGTGAAAGTTGGAGGCGGGCTGGAGCGTTCTGAGGTCGTGGAAACCCCGCAGTCGACGAGCCGCAACGGAAATGACGTCAAAGTCTTGCCGGTCGCGGTCTGCGTGGAGGAGCAGGCGCTTCGCGACCGCGTCTGTGCGACGCTCGAGGCAGGGGGTCACTCGATCCACTCGCAGGTCTCCTCGGTCGTTGAACTGCCCGCCTCCTGCAACGGTCGCGGGCCGGCGTGCTTGGTGATTGCAGCCGGCCGGCCCGACCGCGCGGCGATCGAAGCCGTGCGCCTGATCCGCTCAGAGGTCGCGCGTCGCATCGCCGTGGTGCTGGTCTGCTGGCGAGCCGGAGCGGCTCAGGTTCAACGGGCGCTCGACCTCGGCGTCGATGGTGTCGTCTTGACCGAGGAGACGGAGATGGCGCTGGCGCCGGTGGTCGCGGTGGTCTGCGCCGGCCAGGTCTCGGTGCCGAGTGACCGCCGTGGCGAGGTCCGCACACTGGCGTTGACCAATCGCGAGAAGCAGATCCTGGCGCTCGTCGTCATCGGGCGCACCAACGCCCAGATCGCCCACGAGCTGTTCCTCGCCGAGAGCACGGTGAAGAGCCACCTCTCGTCAGCATTCGGCAAGCTGGGGGTCTCATCGCGAAACGAGGCCGCGAGCATGATCCTCGACCCCGAGCGCGGTCGTGGTCTCGGAATCCGGGAAATCAGCTCCGGAGCTCATCGCCACGCCGTCGCCGGGTCGTTTTCGCGCTAGGACCCGACGTCGGCGAGATAGAGGAGGAGCGCGTGCTCGACCAGCCGCTCCACCGGAACCTCCCGGCACCGAGCGTCGCCCTGCAGGCGCTCCAGGCGCGACGAACCCGTCGCGAGCCGGATTGACAGCTCGGCCGGGACTCGCTCCGCGAGGAACGCCGGCGGGACCGCCGCCAGGCGACGGCGCTGCTCGGGGGCGTCGAGGTGCGCCAGGGCATCGACCATCACCGCCTCGAGCGTCCGGCCCTCGCCGTCGGCCACCCCGCGAAGCGCACGCTCCCCGAACCGGTCGAACTTCAGCGTCAGCTCGCAAACCTTTCCGTGCATCACCCAACAAACGAATTCCACGGTGGTGAGGTGTCGGGGCCTCGCACGGGAGCGACGAAACCGCGACCTACTATTTTCGGCCTCTTTCCGGCCTGGATCAGCCTGCTGGCCGCCGCTGCGCTCTGTGTTTGCCTCGAGCTCCTCGCCGGTCGGGCCCGGTGGCTGGACGCGGCCGGTTCACGGTGGGCCCCACTCGCCCTATTCCTCGCCGGCTCCGCGCTGGACAGCTCGCTCCCCAGTCCGGGTACCGTGATCGGGCCGTGCCTGAATGCCAGCTGCGCACGACTCAGGAGGTACAGAAGATGGTCTTGCGGAATCTTGGGTCGAACTTCTAGCTCGAGCGGCTTCCAGCGGCCTCGAGCGGTCAGCTGGAACGGCTGCAACAGATCTCATCGATGCACGTTTCCCGCATCAATTGGCGGGTCTGGCTCTATCAGCGGAAGGCGTGCCGGTTGCCCCAGTGGGCTACGCGGCGCCCGATCTTCGCGCCCTCCTCGTCCGCGAAGCGGAAGTGGATGCCGGACCACACCCGCGCGTCGACGATGTCGGCGCACACCTCCGAGAAGCTCGTGAACGTGCGCGTCACGTTGCCCGGCGTGGTGCCTCTGAACGTCGCCTCGTCGCGGCCGTAGAAGTGCTTCATCGTGGCCGCCACTGCGCAGCCGAGCGTCGACAGCCCGGACGGATGTTCGGGATACGGCGGGCTGGGGATCAGCGACATCCATGTCGGGTCCGCCTCGGTGGCCGGGTTGCCGTCGCTCGCGGCCTCTTGGATGGCCGTGACCGGCCGCCAGAAGCTGTAGCGGGCCTTGTCACGCCACGTAACGATCAGCGCATCCGCCGCATTCGTGTAGGCGCGGGCGAGCAGCCGGGCGTGGTCGGCAAGCGTGCCGCCCTGACCGTTCGCGACGGAGCGGAGGATGCTCGACAGCGTCGCGGTCCCGTTGGTCAGGCCCCAATACTCGGCGCTGGCGGTCTGGCCGGCCGTGCGGACCTCGCTGTCCACCGATCCGACCGCCTCGACCTCGTTGAAGTCGGCGGCGTAGGCGCGCTTTTTTAGGCGGTGCGGCGCGCGACCGCGGAACCGGTCAGGATTTCGAAGCACGAACGGCGTGACGTCCTTTACCCAGGCAAAGGGGTCGTTGACGCCGCTGGTCGGCCGCCATTCGCCTGGCAGCGTCCCGACGGTGAAGCGGAACGACCCGAAGCGCCCGTCGCCCGCGCGTGCCGCCAACAGCGCGACTGCGGCGGCCTCGCCGGTGGCGATCCCGCCAGCCTTCGCTGTGATCCCGCCATGCTTCGCTGGCCCGGGGTCGATCGCATCGAGCGCGTCCTGGTACGCGGTCTCGATGGTGGCCAGGCGCGCGGCGGGGATGCCGAGCTCGCCCTCGACGAGCACATGGTGTGCGGCGGCCGCGACCGCGGCATCCTGCGAATACCAGGGCTTGGCCGCGGGCGAAGAGACGTACGGTTCGTGGCCGCCATCGATCGCGTTCACCGCGTCATAGACGGCGGCATGGACCATCGCCAGGTGCACGATCGACGGTCCGCCCTGGCCCGCCCCGGGCACCGCGGGTGGCGTGACCGTTCCTGGAGACTGCAGCGCCGCGGCGGCGATCTGATCCCAATCGGTGACGCTGTCCGCCTGCGCCGGAGCGGCTATCGCGAGCACAGTGAGCACCGCAATACCGGCCAGCAGGGCTCGGGGCGCGCGGGTAGCGCACATGACTACTCCTCCCATCCCCCGCGCCCGCTCAGCAAAACCAGGCGATCGAGCCGCTACGTACCGTGCATCCATACATCCATCTCCCCTTGTCGCCGCCCACGACATTCGGTCGGCGCGGCTGTGCTCTGAGTCGTGGGCGAGGCTAACACCCGGATTTACACCCGGTGCAAGCCGGCGGCTGGCTGCGACGCTTGAGGCTGACCGCCGCGGCTGATTTTCAGAGAGTGGTGCGCCACCACTGCGCCACACTGACCACCCAAGATCTGAGGTCTACTGAGGTCCGCTGATACAGATCCAGCGGCCCCGCAGGCGACTACCCAGGTACGCAGAATCGCGCTCCGGGTGCGGGATTCGGCTCGATCAGCGGAGGGGGAGGGATTCGAACCCTCGATGGACGAGAAAACGCCCATAACGGTTTTCGAGACCGCCGCATTCAACCACTCTGCCACCCCTCCAGACGGCGAGGTCAAGGCTAGCGAGGGTTTCGCCGCGAGTTGACTTTCGACGGAAGCGGGATACGGTCACGAAGACCGCTGAGCACGGAGAGGAAGCAGTGAGAGAGGGCTCGGATCGACGTCGGGTACGGCTGATCGCGGTCGGCCTGCTTGCGCTTGCTTCGATCGCCGCGCTTGGTGCGCCGGACGCGGCAACGGCGCGTCCCTGCGTCGCGGGCGGTGCGGGCGCCGGCGACCCGTATTACCCGCTGGCGGGCAACGGCGGCTATGACGCCCTCCACTACGACCTTCGGCTGAGCTACGACCCGGCAACGGCGTGCTCTTCGGGCGTACGTCGATCGAGTTGCGGGCCGAACGGCGACTCTGCAGCTTCAACCTCGACCTCGCGGGGATGGACGTCACGAGCGTGGGGGTCGATGGCCATCGGGCGGCGTCGAGCCGCGCCGGTGACGAGCTGACCGTGACGCCCCGACGCCCACTCGATCGAGACGAAGAGGTCACCGTCTCGGTCGACTATCAGGGGCTGCCCACAACGTTCGCGGACCCGACCTTCGGGGTCCCGACCGGGTTCACCCCGACCTCCGACGGCGTCGTCGTCGTCGGCCAACCCCAATCCGCATCCGGGTGGTATCCGGTCAACGACCATCCGAGCGACAAGGCGTCGTACTCGTTCGCGATCACCGTCCCCGATGCTTACGGCGTGGTCGCGAACGGCAAGCCCCGCGGTGAAACGCAGCTTCCGGACGGGCGGACCGAGTGGTACTGGGAAGCCAAGGCGCCGATGGCTTCGTATCTGGTCACGATCGACATCGGACACTGGGACATCTCGCGCTGGCGAACGGCGTCCGGGATCCCGGTCTACGACGCCGTCGACGTCACCGTCACCGGCGCGCAGCGTCAGGCGATCGGCTCGTCGCTCGCTCGCCAGGGCGAGATCCTGGACCTGCTCGTCGAGCATTTCGGCCGCTACCCGTTCAACACGGTGGGGGCGATCGTCGACCCGGAGCGGCCGATCTCCTTCTCCGCGCTCGAGACCCAGACGCGCCCCGTCTATTGGTCGCACGTGTGGGGCGATGGCGCGAACGCCGATTTCGTCGTGGTCCACGAGCTCGCGCACCAATGGTTCGGCGACAGCGTGACGCTGGATCGCTGGAAGGACATCTGGCTCAACGAGGGGTTCGCCACCTACGCCGAGTGGCTTTGGCTCGAGCACGAAGGCCAGGCGACCGCGAGGCAGAGCTTCGAGGCCGCGTACAACTCTTATCCGCCCGACCACCCGTTCTGGTCGCTCGTCATCGGCGACCCGGGCGCAGCGGACCTGTTTGCGAATGCGGTCTACTTCCGCGGCGCGATGACGCTCCACGCGCTTCGGGAAGAGGTCGGCGAGAAGGCGTTCTGGAAGCTGATCCGCCAGTGGGCGAAGCGCAAGCGCGGCGGATACGGAACGACGGGCCAGTTCATCTCCACCGCCGAGCGGGTCTCGGGCCACGAGCTCGGACCACTGTTCCAAGCGTGGCTCTTCGAGCCCACGAGGCCGGCGCTTCCCTCGGCGATGCGGTCAAGCACTCAAGCGGACGTGGACCCGCAAGCGAGGACGTGGCTGCGCGCCGCCAGGGCGCGACTACAGCTGGGGAGCTACTGAGCGACGCTCCTCCTCGGCGCCCGCGCCGCGTGCGTGAACCGGCGTGGGCGACTCTGAGCCCGCGCGCTCGAACTCCGCCTCGTGGGCGGCGATCGCCTGGCGCAGGTGGCGCTTGCGGACCCATTCGGTGAGCAGGTAGCTGCCGACCACGAAGCCGAACGCGAGCGCCTGGGCGGCGAGGGTCTCGACGGTCGGAAAGACGCCGAGCCAGGTCCCCATCCAGAGCGGGAACTCGACGTCCAGCGGCGTGATCGGCACCCAGCCGACGCCCTGCATCGTCCGCACCGTGTTGCCGACCAGGACCACGAGCACCAGCGCGATCAGCACCCCGGTGACGACCAGCATCCGCTTGTAGGGGAGCCTGCGCTCGAGCAGGAAGGTCAGCGCCCCGACGGCCGCTGTCAGCACCAGCCCGAGGCCGACCCCCGCCAGGACGACGCCCGTCCCGGCCTCGAGGTCGAGCGCCTGCAGGAAGAGCACGGTCTCGAAGCCCTCGCGAAAGACGCTCGAGAAGCCGAGCAGGTAGAGGCTGGCGACCGTCGCGCCGGCGACCCCGGCGGCGGCCGCCGTCCCGACGATCGCCTTGCCGCGCTTGCGGTGTCCGGCGATCCAGGCCGTCCAGTAGACGCGGTGGAAGAACCAGTTGAGGACCAGCAGCAGGACCGCGATCGCGATCAGCCCGACCACCGCCTCGAGCTTCTCGCCGTAGCGCGAGAACGAGTCGATCACGGTCTGGGCGAGCACCCAGAGGACCGCGCTGGCGGGGAGCGCGAGCAGGGCGCCGCGGTAGATCGGCTTCCGGAGCGGGCGGTTGGCGGCGACCATGCTTGCGGTGATCGCCGCGATGATCAGGATCGCCTCGAGACCCTCGCGGAAGACGATCACCGCGGCGTTCGTGATCATCGTCGCGTCGCTCGCCCCCTCGCCGGTGACCCCGCGCGCCTGATCGAGCGCCTCGTCGAGCTCGACCCGGGTCTCGCGCACGTCCTGGATCGAGGCGCGGTTGGCGATCAGCTCTCCGAGCCCGTTGACGTCGCGCGCGCCGTACCAGACCAGACCCTCGACCTCGGCCACCAGCTGCGGGTCGAGCGCCCGCAGCAGCGGCTCAGGCCCGAACTCGAAGAACCCGTAGGCGGACAGCCGCGCCTGCTCGGCCTGGTCCCACTCGCCGGCGCTGATCGCCGCCTGCATCTGGTCCAGCGAGATGTCGATGAGGTCGAAGTCCGCCTCGGTGTCGGTCTCCTTCCACTCCTCCGGCAGGGTCGCGTCGAGCGCGTCGCTGGCGCGATCGTGGGCCGCCTCGACCTCCTCGAGCGGCACCACCTCGCCGCCCTCGTGCGCCGCGCGCGAGTAGCGCTCGAGCTCCGCGAGCGCGGCCTCGATCGTCTCGACACCCGCGGGATCGCGCTCGGCGAGCGTCGATTCGAGGTCGTTGAGCGCCGACTCCGCACCCTCGGTGAAGGCGACCGCCTCCTGGAGCTCGAAGGCAATCGTCACATGACCGTCGTCGGTTCCGTCGTCGTACTCGATCGGGACCAGGTCCAGGAAACGGATCAGCTGCGCGGCCCGCCGCGCCTGCTCCTCCGGCGTAAAGGGCGCCGCGGTGAAGCCGTCGAGCGCCTCGCGCGAGTCGGTCAGAGCCGAACGAAACTCCGCTCCCTCGCCCGCGCGGGAGGCCGCGGCGAGCTCGGCGAAGGAACGGTCGGCGCCGGCGCGCTCCTCGACCCCGCGCTGGCGCTCGTACTCCGCCGCCAGGATCCGCCAATAGCCGGCGGCGAGGGCCGCATTCTCGGCCAGTGCGGCGTCGAAGCCCCGCTGGGCGGCCTGCTCGGCCGCGTCGAGGTAGCCGAGCAGGCGCGTCTGATAGGCGTCGAGCAGGTCCTTCTTGATCCCGGTGACGGCGGCCCCGGGCTCGATCTCGCCGGCGGCGAGGTCGGCGAGACTGGCGGTGGCGTCCACCCCGGGGCGGGTGAAGCGCGTCGCCTGGCGGAAGTCGCGGATCAGCAGCCAGCGGCGCGCTTCGGCGACGTCGCCGCGCCGCGCCGCAGCGAGCGTGACGGCGTAGGCGCCGCGACGCAAGGCGGCGACGGCGCGCCCGCGGGCCGCCGCCAGCGCCACCTCGTCGCCCCGGTCGGCCGCCTCGGCCGCGGCCGCGAGGTCGGCCTCGAGGGCGCGCAGGTCGGCGGGCGCCCTGCGCGCCAGGCCGCGAGCGAGCTCGGCGTCAACCGCGCGCTGGGCCCCGGCGACGAGCGCCTCGGCGTCGTCGCCGTCGCCGAGAAGCATCGAGCTCTGGGCCTCGAACAGGCCCGAGCGGACCTGCTCCGCGGCCCGCCAGGGGGCCTCGCCCTGGGCGTGTGCGCCGGCCGCAAACGCCAGCAGGGACGCCACGACCGCGGCGACGATCCCCGCCGCCGCGGTCGTGCGCGCCCCTCCCGCTGGACCGGCGCTGTTCACCCGCTGGTCACGCGTCCTGTAGCTCGATTCCGAGACGCTCGGCGGACTGGGTCACCTGGCCGGCGATCGCCTCGGCCTGCCGCTGGGCCTCGACCCCGAGCGTGTCGGCCTCCTCGGCGGTGTACTTCCTGCCGGCGGCCTCCTCGTCGCGCAGCCGCTCGACGAAGGCGAGCAGCTGTCCAAGGGCCCGCGAGGTCTGCTCGGCCTGCGGCCTTGGACTCGTCGGCGACCAGCGGCTCGACCTCGTCGTAGGTGAACACCAGCCCCTCGAGGATGTCGGCGATGTCGGCAAGCCGGGAGGCGGCGACGAAGGCCTGCTCGCTCGCCCCCTCGCCGGCGACGAAGCGCGAGTTCTTCCAGGCCTCGAAGTACTCGCTCATCGTCGGGGTCATGATCGTCAGCGCCGTGAAGGCGTCCGACGAGGTCGGCGCGAACTCCTGCGCGTCGGCGTCGAGCGCCTGCGCCTGGCGGTCGAACTCGCGGACCGCGGCGACGTAGATCCCGGCGTCCGGGATCCCCTCGCCGAACTCCTCCTTGCCGTCGCCGTCGACGTCCTGTTCGACGCCCTTGGCGAGGAAGTCGGGATTGGTGCCGTAGAGCGCCGTCTCGGTGACGAAGAACAGGTTGCCCGGCTGCTCGAGCGTTTCGCCGTTCGGGAGCTCGAGGCTGAAGGAGACCGCGTTCTCGGGGTCCGAGGCGTCGGCGCCGGCGTCGATGTCGACGTCGTACTGGGACAGGCGCGGGACGCCCGCGACGATCCCCTCCATCTCCTCGTAGGCGGGGTTCGCCTCCACGTAGGCATCCTTGGAGTCCGCCAGCAGAGCCTCGACCTGGTCGCCGTGCTCGCGCATCAGGCGCTCGTAGTCAAAACCGGTCGACTCGGCGAGCTCGTAGTAGCGCTCCCCGTTCTCCCGCAGCGTGGTCACGGTCGCCGCGAGCTCCGCCGTGTGGTCGGTCAGGTAGCCCTTGACCGCGGCGAGGTCCGCCCCGGGCTCGGCCGCCGCGGTCGTCTCCGGCTCGTCGCTTCCGCATCCCCAGGCGGTGAGCGCGGCCCCGCCGATCGCCGCCATCGCGGCCCATGCCCTCAGCTTGTTCAATCGACTCCCTCTCTGATGATTAGGTTGACCTAACTGCGATGCGCGTTAGGTATACCTAATTCCGAGCTGGGATGTCGGCTTAGCTGGTGATCGCGTAGCGGAGGATCTCGACCACCTGCTCGGGGGTGGAGGCGGTCGCCATCGCGGCGCGGTCGACCTCTTTGAGCGCGTGGGTGAGCTCTGGGTCGTGGAGGGTGACGAGCGGCTTGCCGAGCGCCGCCGCGTAGCCGGCCTCGAAGGCGGCGTTCCACTGCCGGTACTTGTCACCGAACCGGACGACGACCACGTCGGCGCGGCGGAGCAGCGTCTGGGTGCGAACCGCGTTCACCCCAGCCCCCTTGTGGTCCTTCCAGAACCCCTCCTCCTCCGGGCCGAGGATGTCGACCCCGACGTCGTCGGAGGCGGCGTGGTCGGTGACCGGGGCGAGCAGCCTGACCGGCAGGCCGCCGGCCGCGGCGCCCTCGGCGATCCGCTCGCGCCAGTCCGAGTGGATCTCGCCGGAGAGATAGACGCTCCAGGTGCCGTTGGGTTCGGCCATCGCTGCGGATCATAGGCTCGCCGCGACGGCGCGCCGTCTCCCCTAGGCGTCGTAGCTGATCAGGGCGTCGACCGGGTGCCCGGCCAGGCGCTTGCGACCGTTCAGGAACGCCAGCTCGATCAGAAACGAACAGCCCACCACCCGGCCGCCGAGCGACTCGACCGCCTCCACCGTGGCCGCGGCGGTGCCCCCCGTGGCGATCAGGTCGTCGTGGATCAGCACCGCGGTCCCCTCGGCGACGGCGTCGGCGTGAAGCTCCAGCGCATCGGTCCCGTACTCGAGCTCGTAGGTCACCGTGACCTTCTCGGCGGGCAGCTTTCCCTGCTTGCGCACCGGCGCGAAACCGATGCCCAGAGCGTGCGCGATCCCGGCGCCGAAGATCAGCCCGCGCGCCTCGATCCCGACCACCAGCTCCGGCTCGCGCGCCCGCGCCGCCGCTACCAGCCGGTCGAGCGCGGTCCGGCTGGCCGCCGGATCGAGCAGCAACGGGGTGATGTCCCTGAACACGATCCCGGCGCGCGGGAAGTCCGGGATGTCGCGCACGTGGTCGCGAAGGTCCATGCGGCCGAGCCATAATCTCAGGCGCCCCGGAGAGGTGACCGAGTGGCTTAAGGTGCGCGACTGGAAATCGTGTGGGCGGTGAAAGCCGCCTCGTGGGTTCGAATCCCACCCTCTCCGCTTCCTGGCGCCGTCAGGCGGGTGTTCCGGCTTCCATCCATGCTCGGAACGTCTTGACTCTTTCGTCCGGCCACGGTCCGTCGCACGGCATCGACCCACCGGAGAGCCGCTCGTAGATCGCCTCGGCGTTATCCCGCACGTCGTCGTAGGACGCCAGGTCGAAGGACCAGGACATCTCCTCGACGTCGCTGTCTCGGAACAGCGGCCGGATATCGGCCGCGAATGTCGGCGGCTGCTGATTCACGTCACGCTCCTTTAGCGTGCGGGGAGTATCCCTCGCGGTCTTTGAACCGAACACATTCGGTCCTTAGACTCGACGATCGTGGCACAGGAGATCCGCGAGGTCGAGGACAACGTCGAGGCGACCGAGGCCTGGAACGGGCCGCTGTTCGATGTCTGGATCGAGTACCGCGACGTCGTCGCGGAGGGCCTTCGGGAGCACGGCGAGACGGCGCTGGCGGCCAACCCGCCGCGCGAGGGCGACCGGGTGCTCGACCTCGGCTGCGGGCTCGGCGACACGACCGTCCGCCTCGCCGAGCTCGTCGGCCCGGCGGGGCACGCGCACGGCGTCGACGTCGCCGAGCGGATGATCGAGACCGCGATCGAGGAGGCGGCCGAGGCCGGGATCGAGAACGTCAGCTTCGCGACCCGCGACGTCGAGCTGACGAAGTTCGACCAGACGTTCGACTACGCCTTCTCGCGGATGGGGACGATGTTCTTCGCCAACCCGGTCGCGGCGCTCCGAAACGTGCGCGAGGCGCTCGCGCCCGGCGGGCTGCTGAACATGGTCGTCTGGCGGCGAAAGCTCGACAACGAGGTCATGCACCGCGCGGAGCTGGTCGTCGCCGAGTACCTCGACGAGCCCGAGGACCCCGAGGCGCCGCGCTGCGGCCCGGGCCCGTTCTCGATGGCCAACGCCGACACTGTCACCGACGTGCTCAGGCACGCGGGCTACGAGCAGATCGCGCTCGCCCGCCAGGACCTGCCGTACAAGATGGGCAGGGACCTCGACCATGCGGTCGCCTTCAACATGGCGCTCGGTCCCGCCGCCGAGGTACTCCGCGGGTGGGGCGGCAGGGTGGACGACATCCGCCCGAAGATCGCAGCCGACCTCCGCGCGGCTCTGGCCGACTTCGTCGCCGACGACGGCGCCGTGGTCGCACAATCGTCCACCTGGGCGATCACGGCGCGGGCGCGGCGATAGCCACGGGCCATCAGGGGGCGAACGTCCCGCACTCCGGGCTATAGAGATATGTGCGGGACGTTCGGATCGCGGGATTGGCCAGCCGGCAGTTCAACCGGGTAGCGCGACGGCAGCTGCTCGCGCTCGGCATCGGTGAACAGTCGATCGCGTATCGCGTTTCGACCGGTGAGCTCGTGGCGGTCGAGGAGGGCGTCTACGCGGTAGCACCGGTCCTCGAGCACGACGAATGGGGTCGGTGGATGGCCGCGACGCTGACTTCGCCCGGCACCGTTCTCAGCCACACGAGCGCCGCGGCGGCGAGCGGTTTCTGGTCGCTGCCGCGGCCGGTTGAGACAGTCACCCGGCCCGGGCGTGGCGGTCCCCGGCGCCACGGTGGGGTCCTGGTCCACCGCAGCTCCTGCCTCGAGGGCGAGACGACGCTGCTGCACGGGATCGCGATCACCACAGCGCCGCGAACGCTGCTGGACCTTGCGCCCGGGGCCAGCGACCGAGCTCTGGCGAGGGCGTTGCGCGAGGCGGTGAGACTGGACCTGACCTCGCTCCACGCCGTCGGCGACGCCCTCGGCCGCCACCGCGGCCGGCGCGGCGCACGCCGCCTTGCGGCAACGGTGGCGCGTTACATGGGCCTCCCGCTCGAACGCGCGCGAAGCGGGGCCGAGGTTCGCGCGATGGAGACTCTGCGAGCGGCCGGGCGGCCGCTCCCGAAACTCAACGCGAAGATCGCTGGCGAGGAAGCCGACCTGAGCTGGTCCGGCCCGCGATTGATCATCGAGATCGACGGCGGACCGTTCCACCTCGACGTCGGAGAGGACGCGCGCAAGCAAGCCGCCTGGGAGCGCGCGGGCTGGACGGTTCGCCGGGTCTCGTCGGACGACGTCTACGAGCGTCCGTCGGTGCTCCTGGAACTGGCGCCACCACCGAGCGTCCCGGAGTGCCCGCCATAGCGATAAGTCCGGGACGTTCGGCGAATAGGGTTCGGCCGATGAGCACGGACGCCGGGCCGACACACGGGCCACCGTTCGCCGGCTATCAGGCCGAGATCTTCCTTCGCGGGATGGCGGGCGAGACGCCCGAGCATCCGATCTCGCTGGCCGAGGTGGAGCGCATCGTCGAGGAGACGGCCGAGCCGCGGGCCGCCGCCTACGTCCTCGGCGGCGCCGGCGCCGAGCAGACGATGGCATCGAACCTCCAGGCGTTTCGCCGCTGGCGGCTGGTGCCGAGGATGCTGCGCGACGTCTCGGAGCGCGATCTGTCGGTGACCGTCGCCGGCACGAAGATGCCGGCGCCGCTGGCACTCGCCCCGATCGGCGTCCAGTCCATCGTGCACCCGGACGGCGAGCTGGCCGTGGCGAGGGCCGCCGCCGCGCTCGGCCTGACGATGACGGTGAGCACGGTCTCGTCGTTCCCGCTCGAGCAGATCGCCGGCGCCGGCGCTGGGCCGAAGTGGTTTCAGCTCTACTGGCCGCGCGACCCGGAGCTGATGGAGAGCTTCGTCGGCCGCGCCGAGGAGGCCGGCTACGAGGCGATCGTGCTCACCGTCGACACCTTCCTGCCCGGCTGGAAGCCGCGAGATCTGCAGGGCGCCTGGCAGCCGTTCCTCGAGGGCGTCGGGATCGCCAACTACCTCTCCGACCCGGTGTTCCGGGCACGCCTCGAGAAGCCGCCGGAGCAGGACCCGCAGGCGGCGGTCGGCGAGTTCGTCGGGCAGTTCTCGAACCCGTCGCTTCGCTGGGACGACCTCGACCACCTGCGCTCCGAGACCGAGCTGCCGATTCTGGTCAAGGGCGTGCTGCACGCGGACGACGCCCGTGAGGCGCGTGAGCGCGGGGTCGACGGCGTCGTCGTCTCCAACCACGGCGGGCGCCAGGTCGACGGGGCGATCGCCTCACTCGATGCCCTGCCGGCGATCGTCGACGCCGTCGGCGACCAGCTCACGGTGATCCTCGACAGCGGGGTGCGCTCTGGCTCGGATATCGCCAAGGCGATCGCGCTCGGCGCCGACGCGGCGTTCGTCGGCCGCCCCTACCTCTGGGGGCTGGCGCTCGGCGGAGAGCACGGGGTCGTCGCGGTCCTGCGCGCGATGCTCGCCGAGCTGGACCTCACCCTCGGGCTCACCGGCCACGCCTCCCCGGCCGAGCTCGATCGTGACCTGCTCGTGCGGGCGCCGTGAGCGTCCTCCAATTCGCCGCGATCGACGTCGACGCCGGCTCGTTCTTGGCGATCGTCGTCACCGCCGCGGTCGCGGGGACGGTCTCCGCCTTCGCGGCGACGCGGAACCTGCTGCTGCCCGCGGTGGTGGTCGAACTGCTGCTCGGGATCGTGATCGGGCCGCAGGTGCTCGAGATCGCCAAGATCGACGAGTTCACCCAGTTCTTCTCGAACCTCGGGCTGGGGATGCTGTTCTTCTTCGCCGGCTACGAGATCGATCTGCGCGCGGATCCGGGGCGCGCCGCTGAGGCTCGCAGTGCTCGGCTGGCTGCTGTCGCTGGCGATCGCCTACACGCTCGGCGGGCTGCTCGCGGCCGCCGGCGTGGTGCTGTCGCTGCTCTACACCGGCTCGGCGCTGGCGACGACGGCGATCGGGACCTTGATCCCGATCCTCTCCGACACCGGCGAGCTGCGAACCCGGTTCGGGACCTACCTGCTCGCTGCCGGCGCGGTCGGCGAGTTCGGCCCGATCCTGCTGCTGACCCTGATCCTGACCACCCAGAGCGCGATCCACGAGGCCGGGATCCTGCTCGCCTTCGTCGCCCTCGCAGTCGGCGTCGCGGTGCTCGCGGTGGGCTCGGCCGACCGCACGCTTCCGTTCCTCGAGCGCGGGCTGGAGACCAGCTCGCAGCTGATGGTGCGCTGGATCGTGGTGCTCGTCTTCGCGCTCGCGTTGATCGCCAACGACCTCGGGCTGGACCTGCTGCTCGGCGGCTTCGCCGCCGGCCTGATCACCCGCGAGATCCTTCGCGGCCGTGAGGTGGCGGTGTTCGACTCGAAGCTGACCGCGATCGCGTTCGGATTCTTCATCCCGTTCTTCTTCGTCGTTTCCGGCATGGGGATCGCGATCGACGCGCTGTTCGACAGCGCCGACGGTGTGGTCAAGCTGTTTGCCTTCCTCGGCCTGTTCCTGGTCGTCCGCGGCACGCCGGCCTTGCTGCTCTACCGGGGCGAGCTCGCCGCCCGCGAGCGGGCGTCGCTGGCGTTCTTCACGGCCACCCAGCTACCGCTGGTCGTGGCGATCACCACGGTCGCCGTCGACACCGGCCACATGCGGCTCGAGACCAGCGCGGCGCTGGTCTGCGCGGCGGTGCTCTCGACCTTGATCTACCCGCTCGTCGGCCTGCGGCTGCGGCGGGAGGCGAAGAACGCCTGAAGCAGCGCCGCCGACTCGTCGGCGAGGACCCCGGAGACGACCTCAGGCGCGGTGGTTCAGCCGCTGGTCGGCGAGCACGTCGAGCACGCTTCCGGCGGCGCCGGCCTTCGGGTCGGGGGCGCCGTAGACCACCCGCGGCATGCGCGCCAGCACGATCGCGCCCGCGCACATCGTGCACGGCTCGAGGGTCACGTAGAGGACCGAATCGGGGATCCGCCAGCCGCCGAGCCGCCTTGCCGGCCGCGCGCAGCGCGAGTACCTCGGCGTGCGCGGTGGGGTCAGCGCGCAGCTCCCGCTCGTTGCCGGCGCCGGCGATGACGTCGCCGTCGCGGACCACCACCGCCCCGATCGGAACGTCGTCGTGCTCTGCCGCGCGCTCCGCCTCGGCGAGCGCCAGCCGCATGAAATGCTCGTCGGCGCTGGTCAGGACCTCACGTCGTCCGCACGATCAGCACGCTGCAGGGAGCGTGATGCGAGATCTTGTTCGGGACGCTTCCGAGCAGGAAGCGGCGGGCCCCGGTCATTCCCTTGTTGCCGACGATCACCAGGTCGGCGTTGGTCTCCTCCGCGACGTCGAGGATCGCGTCGGCCGGATCGCCCTCGCGCGCGTGCGTGGTCACCTCGACCCCCTGCTCGCGCGCGGCGCCGGCGGCGCCCTCGAGGACCTGGTTCACGTCCTCGCGTGGACCGACCGCGTACGCGATATCACCCGGGATCTCGGATGCCTCCTCGCGGAGGCGATCCCGGGGGACCGGCTCGTAGGCGCTGACGACCTGGAGCGTGGCGCCCAGCGGCTTGGCGACTTCGATGGCTTGGCGCACCGCCTCCGAGGCGGTGTCCGACCCGTCGGTACCGACGACAATCCGCTTGAACAAGACCGGCCCTCCTTCAGTCCCGGTTGCCCGCGCATACTATCCGGCCCGCAGAGCTTCTCCGATGCCCACCAGCTGGAAGATCATGATGGCGTTGTTGGTCGTCTGCCTGTTGGCGTCGATGGTGATCGCGCTGGTCAAGCTGATCTAGTAGTCCCGCCCCGATGGCAACCGTCGAGACCGTCAGGGGCGCGATCGACGCAAGCGAGCTCGGGACGACGCTGATCCACGAGCACCTCGTCGCGCGCGACGAGGCGGTCCACCTGCAGTGGCCGGAGGCCCCCACCTTCGGAGGCATCCCCGAGCGCGAGCTCGGGCCTGGCGGCGAGTACGAGGCGGCGGTCGAGGCGGCGGAGGCGGCGGTCGGGCTCGGGGTGAAGACGATCTGCGACCCGACCGCGATGTTCCTCGGCCGCGACGTCGACTTCATGCGCCGCGTCTCCGAGCAGACCGGGCTCCAGGTGGTCCCCTGCACCGGCGTCTACACCTACGACCACCTGCCGAGCTTCTTGGCGAGCCGCGACCCCGACCAGATCGCCGACCTCTTCGTCTCTGACATCGAGCGCGGGGTCCAGGGGACCGAGATCAAGGCAGGGTTCATCAAGTGCGCGGCCGACGAGCCGGGGATCACGGAGAACGTCGAGAAGATCCACCGCGCCGCCGCGAGGGCGAGCGTTCGAACCGGGGCGCCCATCATGGCCCACTCGCGCCCGGCCAGCGACACAGGCCCGAGGCAGATCGAGATCTTCGAGTCCGAGGCCGTCGACCTCGAACGCGTCCAGATCGCCCACACGGGCGACACCGACGACCTCGACTACATCGAGCGCCTGCTCGACAAGGGCGTCTTCATCGGCATGGACCGCTACGGCCTGGAGATGTACCTGCCGGCGGCGCAGCGCGACCCGACCGTGCTGACGCTGCTCGAGCGCGGCTACGCCGGGCGGATGTTCATCTCGGCCGATTCCTGCGCGACGCTGGACTGGTTTCCCGCCAACGTGATCGAGCAGCTGCTCGCCGCCGGAGCCGCCAAGGACTGGGACATCCGCAACGTCCCCGAGCAGGTGCTGCCGCGGCTGCGCGACGGCGGCATGACGGACGAGCAGGAGCGGACGATGATGGTCGAAAACCCGGTCCGCTGGCTGACATAAGGCGCCTCAAAGGCGGCGCGGCTCGGCTCCGCTCCGCTCCGCTCCGCCTCACAGGGCGTGTCGCTCTAGCTCGGGGCGAGCGTCGAGCGCGCGAGGCGGTCGCCGAGCGAGCGCAGGTGCTCGACCAGCTCCGGCGGCTCGAGCACGCGGAACTCGACCCCGAACATCGCGATCCGCAGCGCCAGCCAGTCGAGGTCGTCGTCGCCCGTCCGGTACTCGCAGCTTCCCTCGTCGATGGCCTCGACCGTTCCCCAGCCGGGGGCCACCCGGCCGCGCACCCGGTCCGCGGGGGCGTCGAGGATCACCCGGGCCTCGTAGCGGTTCGGGCGTGAGGAGAGGCTGTCGGCGACGTAGGCCGCGGCGTCGCGCGCCGGCAGCCGGCGGGGGGCGAACCGCAGGCCGGTCGCCGCCGGGCGGGCGAGCCGGTCGAGCCGGAAGGTTCGCCAGTCCTCGCGGCCGCGGTCCCAGGCGAGCAGATACCAGCGGCGGCCGAGGTTGACGAGCGAGTGCGGTTCCACCAGCCGGCGGCTGTCGGTGCCGTCGCGACTGCGGTACGCGAACCGGATCGCCTCGGAGTCGCGGCAGGCGCCCGCGATGAGCGTCAGCGACCGGGGGTCGACGGTCTCTCCCGGCGGCGAGACGGCGATCGTCGCCGAGCCGAGGGCCGAGACCCGGCGGCGCAGGCGAGCCGGCAACACCTGCTCGAGCTTGACCAGGGCACGGACCGCGGTCTCCTCGATCCCGGTGACGGAGGCCCGGGCGGCGGTCCGCAGCCCGACCGCGATGGCGATCGCCTCATCGTCGTCGAGCAGCAGCGGCGGCATCGCCGTGCCGGCGGCCAGTCGATAGCAACCTGCCGGCCCGGTCATCGACTCGACGGGATAGCCGAGCGCACGCAGGCGCTCGACGTCTCGGCGCACGGTTCTCGCCGAGACGCCGAGGCGCTCGGCGAGCTCGCCGCCGGGCCAATCGCGCCGTCCCTGGAGCAACGAGAGCAGGGTCAAGAGCCGGCTTGAGGTCTCGGTCACCTCGCCAATCCTCGTCGATATTGAGGACAGATCCTGGCCTAAATCGGTCGTAGGGTGCCGAGCGGTAGATCGAGGAAGGGTGCGAGATGACCAACGACGAGCGAGACGGCTATCCGGCGGGCGTACCGTGCTGGGTCGACAGCGACCGACCCGAGCCCGAGGCGTCGCTGTCCTTCTACCAGGGCCTGTTCGGCTGGCAGTTCGAGGACCAGATGCCGGCCGAGGCGCCCGGTCGATACTTCGTCGCCAAGCTCGGCGGCCGCTCAGTCGCCGCCATCGGCTCGCGTCCCGAGGGCGCCCCCGAGACACCGCCCGCGTGGAACACCTACGTCGCCGTCGAGAGCGCCGATGAGGTCGCCGCCGACGTGCGCGAGGCGGGAGGCGCCGTCTCGATGGAGCCCTTCGACGTGCTCGGCGCCGGGCGGATGGCGGTCTGCGCCGACGCCGAGGGGGCCGGCTTCTGCCTCTGGCAGGCCGGAGAGACGAACGGCGCCCGGCTCGTCAACTCTCCCGGAAGCTGGAACTTCAGCGACCTCAACAGCGGCGACCTCGAGCGCGCGAAGGCCTTCTACGGCTCGGTGTTCGGCTGGAAGCTGGAGATGGTCAGCGTCGACGGGTTCGAGTTCGGCTTCTGGGCGCTGCCCGGCTACGGCGACTTCCTCGAGCAGCGCGATCCCGAGCTGCGAGAGCGGATGGCGGCCGACAACGCGCCCGAGGGCTTCGCCGACGCCGTCGCGAGCCTGGTGCCGAGCGCCGACGCCGCCCCTCACTGGGGGATCACCTTCGCGGTCGACGACACGGACGCGACCGCCTCGCGCGCGGCAGAGCTCGGGGGCACGGTGGACGTGCCCCCGTTCGACGCCGGCCCGGTCAGAAACGCGGTCCTGCGCGACCCCGATGGGGCGCAGTTCACCGTCGGCAAGTACGACCCCGACGGCTGAGCGTGTCGGCCGAGCGCCCCCACGTGGTCGTCCACGCCGCGGTCTCGCTCGACGGGGCGACAGGCGGCTTCGAGCCCGACGTCGAGCGCTTCTACGAGCTCGCGCGCGAGTTCGACGAGGACGTCACCCTGACCGGGGCCGACACGATCCTCGCCCAGTCTCGGGCGCTCGCCACGGCCCCCCGGCCGGGCCCGGACCCCGACGCTCCGCTGCTCGCGGTGATCGACGGTCGCCGGCGTGTTCGCGACTGGGAGGCCCTACGCGACTGCGGCCACTGGTCTGACGTCATCGCCCTGCGCGCCGCGGCCAGCCCGGATGCCCCCGACGCGGACGTTCAGGAGCTCGTCGCCGGCGTCTGGCAGGTCGACCTGGCGCTGGCGCTCGCCGACCTCGCCGGCGATCACGGTGCGAGCGTGGTCCGGGTCGATAGCGGCGGCACCCTCACCGGCGCCCTGCTCGCCGCCGGGCTGGTGGACGAGGTGAGCCTGCTGGTCCACCCCCGGCTGGTCGCGGACCACTCGCAACGACGCTGGCACGGGTCGCGGCCGGTACGGAGCCGGCGGCTGGCCCTGTTCGCCGCTGAGGCGCTGGATCGCGAGCTGGTCTGGCTGCGGTACCGGGTCGAGCCAGGCGTTCAGGCGGTGACCGCGGTCGCCGGCTCGACCCGGAACACGCGGTGGGTACCGGAGAGGCCCTTGAGCTCGAGCTCTCGGCCATCGTCGAACCTGTAGTCGCCGTTCGTGCAGCGCTCGGCGAGGGCCTCGGAGACGAGGATCTCGCCGCCGACGGCCTGAGCCGCGATCCGGGCGGCGAGCACGACGCTACGGCCGAAGAGGTCGCCCTCCTCGGCGATCGCCTCGCCGCAATGAATGCCCATGCGCACGGCGATCCCCTCGGTCGGCTCGGACTCCGAGGCGAGATCTCCCTGGACCTCGATCGCGAAGCTCAGGGCCTCGCCGGCATCGCCAAAGGCGAGCATGAAGCCGTCGCCCTGGCTCTTCACCTCATAGCCGCCGTGCTCGCCGAGCCGCCGCCTGAAGATCCCGTTGTGCTCCCGCAGGACCTCCAGCCAGCGCGCGTCGCCGAAGCGCTCGTTGAGGAGGGTCGAGTTCTCGATGTCCGAGAACAGGATCGCCACCGTGCCGTCGTCCGAGGCCAGCGCCGAGAGGTCCGGCCGCTCACTGCCCACGGCCGCGACGACCGCCTCGATCGAGGTGAGGACGTCGATGTCGGACAGGCCCTGGGCCTCGAGCCGGGCGGCGAGCGCGCGCTCGACCATCCGCCGCATCCCGATCGCTTCGGCGGCGTCGAGGCAGCCGCCCAGCTCCTCGGCCGCCCGCTCGCCGTCGCCGCTCCGTCCACGCGCGGCCAGCGCGCGCCCGAGCCCGTAGCGTGCCTCGATCGCAAACGGCCGGTCGCCCACCCTGGTCGGCGAGCTCGACCGCGCGCTCGAAGTGCGCCAGTGCCTGATCAGGCCGCCCCATGGTCAGTGCGAGCAGTCCGAGGTAGTGGTCCACCGGGCCCTGGCAGGAGCAGGCGCGGCCGACGATCACCATGAGTCCCGCGAACGGCTCGAGCTGCCGGTGCACGATCGCCGCCCTGTCGGCGTCGCCCAGCCAGTAGCAGGTGTCGGCGAGGCGTGTCATCGCAGGCACCCACTGCATGTCGCGGGCCACGTCGTCGAACTCGCGCGCCGCGAGCTGCTCGAACTCCGAGCGCGCCTCGTCGAGGCTGCCGAGCTCGGCCAGGAAACTCGCGAGGCTGAGGCGCCAGGCCCGGATCGCCGGGAACTTCTTGGCCATCTCGCGCACGGCGGGCAACGCCTCCTCGAGCCGGCCCTGGAGGCGCCGGATGACCGCGATCTGCAGCGCGTGAAACTGGCCGGAGAGCGGCTCCTGGGCCCGCTCGCCGCCCCGCCGAGCCTCCTCGGCGAGTTGCTCGGCGTCGTCGAAGCGCCCCACCATCGTCGCCCGCATCGCGCCGACCATCGGCACGTGCCAGAGGTGCGTCGGCTGGCGCAGCTCGTGGGCCAGTCGCGTGTAGTCGGCGAGGGCGGCGTCGGAGGCGGCGATGTCGCCGAGCTCGAGCTGAGCGTGCAGGCGATAGGCGTGGGCGCGGACCTCGAAGTCCTGGTCGCCGGAGCGGCGGGCGACCTGGATGAGCTCGTCGGCGTTCGCCAGCCGGTCGCGCGGCGACTCGGGGGTCGCGGCGAGCATCAACTGCTGCGCGAACAGGGCCACCGCGAGCGCGTGGTCGTCACCGAGGCGCCGGGCGGCGTCGAGCGTCGAATCGGCAAGCCGCCGGGCCTCGTCGGGGTCGTGCCAGACCGTTCGCCCGGCGATCGCGCTTCAGTAGCTGGATTCCGGTCGCCGCCGTCCGCGATCGTCGATCCCCTCGAGCGCCTCGCGCAGCAGCGCCATCAGCGGCTCGTCGAGCTGGCCGGCAACGGCGACCAGGCTGATCCCGAGCGCGGCGTCGGCGAGCCTCTGGGAGTCGCCGAGCTCGCGGGCGAGGTCGGCGACCTGCTCGAACGGCTGCGCGAGCCTCGGCGAAGCGGCCGCGCGAGCCAGCGCGCCCGCCCGAGCTGGCAGGCGATCTCCATCCGGTGCGGCGCATCGGCGCCCGGCTGGTCGTCGACGAGCTCGAGCGCCCGGGCGTAGAGCGTCGCGGCATCCTCGTGGGCGAGCTGGCAGCTGGCGGCGTGGGCGGCGCGGCGCGCGTAGTCGATGGCCTTGTGGAGCTCGCCCGCCGGCGCCGCCTCGATGAAGTGGCGAGCGAGGTCGTCGAGCAGCCGATCGGAGGCGCCGGCGCCCTCGATGTCCTCGATCGCCTCGCCCACTCGCTTGTGGAGCTGCACGCGCTGGGCGGTCGAGAGCTCGGCATAGAGCGTCTCGCGGACGATGGCGTGCGCGAACGACATCCACCCCGCCCCCGCCGTGGACTCGTCGGATACCAGCAGCGCTTTCGCGCGCCGCGGCCAGCGCCTCTTCGACCTCGGCGGGATCACGAGCCGAGGCCCGCTCGACCACCGCGATCTCGAACTCCCTGCCGGCCACCGCGGCGACCTTGAGCACCTCGTTGGCCTCGGGGGTGAGCTCGGTCGAGCCGCTGGCCGACGACGTCGCGCGCCCCCTCCGGGATCGCCGCGGGCAGCGCCGCGGCATCGCCGTCGAGCCGGCCCTCGCGCGCCAGCAGGCGCACCACCTCGCCGACGAAGAACGGGTTGCCCTCGGTCTGCTCCCAGACCGCCCGGGCAAGGCCCGGCGAGGGCGGCGACCCGGTCGCCGACTCGAGCATCGCCGCGACCCCCGCGCCGTCGAGCACCGCGCAGGACAATGCGTCCGGCGCGTTCGCCGGCGGTCAACTCGGCGAGGGTCGCCGAGAGCGGGTGGTGGCGGCCGAGCTCGACGTCGCGGTAGGTGCCGACCACCAGCAGGCCCGTCGTCGGCGAGCTGGCGCGCTGGCGAACCGCAGCAGCTCGAGCGAGGAGGCGTCCGCCCAGTGAAGGTCGTCGAGGACGATCACCAGGGGCCGCGAGCGCGAGGCGTCGGCCAGGAAACCGGCGACCGAGTCGAAGAGGCGGAACCGGTCCGCCTCGCTGATGGTCGGCCAGCGGCTCGGGATGCTCCCCGAGGCAGCTCGGCGAGCTCGGGGACGAGGCGCGCGACGCTCCGGCGCCCGCGGCCCGAGCTGCCAGCGCAGCCCGACCGGATCGGCGTCCCGGACGAAGTCGCGGATCGCCTCGATCCACGGCCAGAAGGCCGGCGCGCGCTCGTCCTCGTGACAGCGGCCCCAGGCGACGCGCGCTCCGCCGACCCCGGCGAAGGTCGCCAGCTCCTCGGCGGCGCGGGTCTTCCCGATCCCGGGCTCGCCGACCAGGAACAGCAGGTTGCCGCGGCCGGCGAGCGCCTCGTCGACCGCCATCCGCATCTCATCGAGCTCTCGGGCGCGGCCCGACCATCGCCCCGCCGGCGAGCCGTCGCCGAGGCCCGGCGGCCGGCTCCGCGTCCTCGGCTCCCTCGGGGTCGGCGGCGATCCTGTCGAGCTCGGCGCGCACGGCGGCGGCGCTCTCGGGCCGGTCGTCGGGCGCCTTTTCCAGCAGTCGCAGGATCAGCCGGTCGAGGCGCGGCGGCACCGCCTCCTCGAGGCGCCGAGGCGGCACCGGCTCGGCGTTGACGTGACGGCTGATGATCGCCACCGCGTCGTCGCCGGTGAAACGGCGGCTGGCCGGTGACCATCTCGTAGAGCACCGCCTCCCAGCGAGTAGAGGTCGGCGCGGGCGTCGACCCGGCGGCCCAGGGCCTGCTCCGGGGGCAGGTAGGCGACGGTGCCGACGAGCAGTCCCTCGGCCGCCTCGCGCGAGCGGCGCTCGGTGGCGGCGAGCCCGAAGTCGCCGAGCCGGGCGTTTCCGTCCTCGCCGATCCAGATGTTGGCCGGCTTCAGATCCCGGTGGACGATCCCGCGCGCGTGGGCGTGCTCGAGCGCGAGGCAGATGTCGGCCGCGATCCCGATCGCCCGGTCGGGGTCGATGCGCCCTGTGGGCTGGTCGGCGAGCAGGCCGGCGACGTCGCCTCCGGGCATGTACTCGCTGACCATGTACGGCCCGCCGTCGTCCTCCCCGCTCGCCAGCACCGAGACGATGTGCGCGTGGCGCCCGAGGCGCTCCATCGCCTGCGCCTCACGGCGGGCGCGCGTAACCGCCGTCTCGGCGATGCCCTCGGTCTCGAAAACGGCCACGGCCACCTCGGAATCGTCGGACTCGCGATCGCGCGCCAGGTAGACGTGCTTGCGGCCGCCGCGCCCGAGGTCGCCGATGATCTCGTAGCGCCCGTCGATCTCGCGCGGCGAGTCGACCGCGGCCTCGGGCGGCGCCGGCTCGGCCGGCTGCGGCTCGGCCGGGAGCGAAGAGCCGCAGTTGTCGCAGAAGCGCGCTCCCTCGCGGTTTTCGTTTCCGCACGAAGGACAGCGCATCGCAGGTTCAGGCTACCTCTCGCTAGGGTCCGGCCCGATGTCCGAAGCGATACTCCACACCAATGCAGGGGCCGTCACGGTCGAGCTCTTCGACGACGACGCGCCGAAGACGGTCGAAAACTTCCGCAAGCTCGCCGGCGACGGCTTCTACGACGGGCTCACCTTCCACCGGGTGATCAGCGACTTCATGATCCAGGGCGGTTGCCCGGAGGGCACCGGCACCGGCGGGCCCGGCTACACGTTCGAGGACGAGTTCAACCAGCACAAGGTCGTCCGCGGCGCCCTGGCCATGGCGAACGCCGGGCCCGAACACCAACGGCTCGCAGTTCTTCATCGTCACCACGCAGGAGGCGCCCTGGCTCGACGGCAAGCACACCGTCTTCGGGCAGGTCACCGGGGGCATGGACGCGGTCGACGCGATCGAGGCGACTCCGACCGGCTCCGGCGACCGCCCGGTCGAGCCGCAGGTCATCGAGCGCGTGGAGCTTCGCGACTGAGCTACCGCGTCCTCCACGCGCCGGAGGCCCACTGGCGCCCGTCGAACCAGATGGGTGTGCTCAACACCGATCTGGCCAGGCAGCTCGAGGTCCGCAGCCTCGGCACGCCGCTGTGGCGGGTCGGCGACGAGCATCGCCATCGTTAGAGGCTCCCTGGAGCTCGAGTGACCGCGCTCGGTCGCCAGTCGATCCTGCGCGAGAGCGCCGCGCCAGCGTCTTCAACGACACCGACTCCGACCAGCTCTGGCTCGTCGCCGGCGCGCCGAACGAGGCGGCGAACACGCTCGAGATGACCGAGGAAGAGCTGGCGGACCTCTACCCGGACGGGCCGAAGGCGCTGCCGCCCGAGCTCGGCGGCTGATCCCCGTTGGCCCCGAAGTTGAGCCCGTGCTTGGAGAGCGCCTCCAGGATCTGCCGCTGCATGTCACCGTAGCGCGGCGGCGTCGACCTTGCTCGCGGTGCCCGACTCGGGGTCGATGCCGTGCCGGCGCATGATCTCGAAGATCTCCTCGCGCAACCCGGAGCCGCGCATGTCGATCGTCTGCGACGGGCCCTGCTCGATGGTCACGTTGGCCGTCTGAGTCGTTCCCCTGGCATCGCCTACTGGATCATCGGGCCGAGCTGCGAGAGGTCGATCTGCCCGGCTCCGAGGTGAAGGCCCTGGCGCGCCGCCGACCTGCTGGCCGACCACCGGCTGGCCCTCGCGCGCCGCGACGGCCGGCTCGCCCTCGCTGGAGGTCGCGCTCTCCCGGTCCCGCCGCCGAGAGAAGAAGCTCGAAGATCCCCACGCCGCGATCGTAACGCCGCGTGGCGGGCGGTTGCTGGAGATGCTCTCGGCCGAAAAGGTGTCGCAGGCTGCCGGCTCGCCGGACTCGTAGCCGGCCTCGAACCAACTGCGGCGCTGCTCGGAGGTGCCGTGGGTGAAGCTGTCCGGGTTCACCTTCTGGCCGGCCTGCCGCTGGAGCCGGTCGTCGCCGACCGCCTCGGTGGCGGTGAACGCCTCGTCGAGGTCGCCCTGCTCGAGGTCCCCGGCCGCGAAGACCGTGCTCGCCCAGACGCCGGAGTAACAGTCGGCCTGTAGCTCGAGGCGCACCGACAGCTCGTTGGCGTCGTCGGGGTTCTGGCGGCTCGAGCTGGTCGACCTCGGTCGTTCGTCCCGGTGACGTTCTGGACGTGATGGCCGACCTCGTGGGCGATCACGTAGGCCCAGGCGAAGTCGCCCGGCGCCTGGAGCTGGCGGCTCATGTCCTCGTAGAAGCTGAGGTCGAGGTAGACGCGCTCGTCGGCCGGGCAGTAGAACGGGCCCACGGCCGAGGTCGCCGAGCCGCAGCCGTCGGTGCTGCACCGCGCCGCGTAGAGGACGAGCTGCGCTCGCTCGGTACTGGTCCCCTGCTCGGCGAAGACCTTGGTCCAGGTGTCCTGCGCGTCGCTCGGCCACGTAGGCGGAGAAGTCGCGAAGCTCGGCGCTGCGGGTCCTGGTCTGGCGGGAGCGGGGCCGGGTCGTCGGCGCCGGGCGCCTGGGCCCCGGCGCCGAACACGTCGTCGATCGAGAAGCCGCCGCTGCCCGAGTCGAGCCGCCGCCGAAGACCTGGATCGCGACGATGACGAGCACGATCACGATGCCCGGCGCCGCCGCCGATGCCGGCGATCCCGCCGGGAAGCGGCAGGCCGCCGAGACCGCCGCCCGCGCCGCCGCCGCGAAGATCCGCGAGGCGCCGCGGATGTCGACCACGTCGCCGCTCTTGCGACCTTTCTTGACCGCTTCCACTTCATCGGCGCGAGTCTAGGTCAGTGCCGACTACTCTGGGTCTGATGCCTACTGGAATCAGTATGCCGGCGCGTGACGGCGCGCCGCCGCGCAGAGCGCGAGGCCCCGCCGATGGCCTTTCCGAGCTGCTCCGACGCCGCCCCGGAGATCTTCGCCTGGCTACGGCTGGACGGCATCCATCACCTACGATCTCGGCGCGCCGAGGAGTTGGTCGGGCGCCCGCCCGACGAACTGATCGGAACCCCCGGCCCTGAACTCTTCGACGACGTCGACAGGCCCGAGATCGAGCGCAAGCTGGCCGGCCTCGCCATCGGGCCCGTCGGCGAACAGGACCGGATCACCGTCCGGATGCGTCAGGCCGGACGGAACCCTGGTCTGGGCCGACGTCCGCGCCTCGCGTCGCCGAAGACCCGCAGACCGGCGAGCTCGGGTTCGCCGCGGTCGTCCCGGGAGTCGGGAGACCGAGTCGAGACCGAGCGCGCGCTCGCCGGGTCGAGGACCGCTTCCGGCAGATGATCGAGCTGGCTGCCGGCGGTCGTCTTCGAGGCCGAACCCGGGGCCCAGGGACGCTTCCTCTACGTGAGCCCGCAGATCGAGCAGATGCTCGGCTACACGCCCGACGAGTGGACGGCGGATCCGACGCTCTGGGCGGCGAGGCTCCACCCCGATGATCGTGCGCCGGAGTTCGAGACCGAGGCCGAACAGGTGATGAAGGGCCGGCGGTCCGACCGAACACCTGGCGAGCGAGTACCGGCTCCTTCGCCGCAACGGCGAGGTCGTGTGGGTCCGCGACGTCGCCCGCCTGTGCAAACCGGCCTCCGGACAAGTGTTCTGGCGCGGCGTGATGCTCGACGTCGGCCCTGAGCGCGTGGCCCGAGCAGACGCTCAGGATGCGTATGAACGCCACCGGGGGATCGTCGAGGGTCTGCCGGCCTGCGCCTACCGGGCCGAGGCCGGAGTCACGGGCCAGTGGCTGTTCGTCTCGGGCCACGTCCAGAGGCTGCTCGGCTACCGCCCCGAGGAGCTCGTCACCGACCCCACCCTGTGGGCCGCGAGCCTGCACGCGGACGACCGCGAACGGGTGGTGGCGATGGAGGAGCAATTCGCCGAGCTGGAGGAGCCCGGGGCCGAGCTGACCCAGGAATACCGGATGCGCCGCCGGACCGGGGAAACCGTCTGGGTTCGCGACCGCGCGGTGCTGGTCGAGGACGCGAGCGGACGGCGGCTGATCGACGGGATCATCACGGACATCAGCGCCGAGCGAGCGATCCGCGAGGCCGGTGCGGCGGTGATCGACGTCTACCGGCTCACCTGCGGCGCCTGCGGATCGGTCTGGCCGTCGGACGGGTTCGAGGCCTGCCCGGGATGCGGCGGCACGGACGTCGACGGCGTCTCGTTGAACGCGGCGCTCGGCGACCTGGCGACGTCACGGCGCCAGGTCGAAGGGCTGCTCGACGGCATCCACAAGCATCTCGAGGCTTTGGGCACCAACCTGCGCGCCGGGTCGGCCACGCTCGGCGTCGAGCCGGAGGGCTGAGAACGATGGGACTGGGCGACCGGCTCAAGCGCCTCTGGGGATTCGCGCGCAGGCGATTCTCACCCCGACGGGCTCGCCGAGCTCAAGGTCGGCGACCCGGCCTACGACGACTGGGACGTCGTCGAGGACTTCGCCGATCTCGAGACCGCCCGCGCGTTTCGCCAGTCGCTCACCGACCGCGGGGTCGATGCGGCGCTGACCGCCGACTGGCCGCTCGACGAGCACGGACGCGGCGACATCGCGCTCCGGGTGCCACCGGGCCGCGGGCCCGACGCCGCCGAGATGCTCGACGCGGATTAGGCGACGGCCCTTAGGCGCCTCCTGCGGGTGGTGCGCGACTCGATCAGCTCGGCCCAGTCTGCGTCGTCGAGGCGGTGGGGAGCGGTGGTGGCGATGAAGTCGGCGAGCACCGCGGCGAGCCCGTCGGGGTCCTCGAGGTGGGGAAAGTGCGCCGCGCGCGGCAGGGTCTCGAAGCGCGAGTTCGGGATCAGCTCGTGCGCCTCCCTCCCGTGCTCGAGCGGGATCGTGTGGTCGCGCTCGCCCCAAACCACCATCGTGGGCACCGGGCCGAGCAGGTAGAGGCGGTCGACGGCGCTCACGCGCTGGCCGCGGATGTCGATCACCGACCGCAGCGTCTGCAAGAAGGCGCGCCGCGCTCCCGGCTGCTGGAGCGGCCGCAGCGCACGCGCCACCGCCTGCAGGTAGACGGCGTACGACGAGCCCCGTCGCTCGAGCCGGTCGGCGCCGCCCTCGAGCAGGGCCAGCGACCGCGGATGGGCTGCGAGCGCGGCCGCGGTCGAGGCGCCGGGAACAGCGGCGAGCCGCAGCAGCGGGCTCACCTTCGGCCCCAGCCCTCCGCTGGAGACGAGCACCAGCCGCTCGACGCGCTCCGGGAACTGCCAGAAGAACTGCATGGCCACCCCGCCCCCCAGCGAGTGGCCGACGATCGTCGCGTGGTGGACCCCGATCGCGGTCAGCAGGTCGCGAATCGCCGCCGCATGGGCGCCGAGCGAGTAGTCGCCGCGCGGGGTGGCCGAGTCGCCGTGGCCGATCAGGTCCGGCGCGATCACCGTGTAGCGATCGGCGAGCCTCAGGGCGACCTCGCCCCAGTGCCGCGAGGAGTTGACCATCCCGTGGATCAGGACCACCGGCGGCCCGCTGCCGGCCGCCCGGTAGATCACCCGGTGGCCGTGAAGCTCGGCCTCCCACTCCTCGAATTCGGGCACGCCGGGACCTTAGTACCTGCCTCGCTCGGGGCGTGCGCCTGGGCGCTCGGAGGACGAGCGGGGCAAGGACGCAGGGTGCCGCGTAGCACCGCTACGCGGCACCGAGGACGCGCATCCGCGACGTGCTCCGGGCGCCGGCGTCGATCCGGCGAGACAGGCACTTCGGTCCGCCGATGGCCAAGGTCCCTCCAAGCCGCTGCTGGTCGTCGACGCGCCGTCCATGCTCTACCGCGCCTTCTTCGCGCTGCCGAAGTCGATCAAGGGCTCGGACGGCCGGCCCGTCAACGCCCTGCTCGGCGCGGTCAACCTGATCCTGCGTGAGGTGGAGCTCTACGAGCCGCGCGCGGTGGTGCTCTGCTTCGGGCCGGACGCGGCCACCTACCGGGTAGAGCTGCTCGACGCCTACCACGCCGAGCGCCCGGAGATGCCCGACGAGCTCGCCCACCAATGGGAGCGTGCGCGCGAGTTCTTCGAGGCCTTCGGGTGGATCGTCGCCGAGCACGACACTCTCGAGGCGGACGACCTGCTGGGATCGTTCGCCGACGCCGAGACGAAGGCCGGCGGCGAAACCCTGATCCTCACCGGCGACCGCGATCTCTACCAATGCGCGAGCGACTCGGTGACCGTGCTCTATGTGAAGACCGGCGGCCGCGGCGCCGAGCGGGTCGACCCGGACGAGGTCGACAAGCGCTACGGGATCCCGCCGGCGCTCGTGCCCGACTTCATCGCCCTGCGCGGCGACCCCTCCGACGGAATCCCCGGGGCCAAGGGAGTCGGGGCGAAGACCGCCGCCGACCTGCTTCGCCGCCACGGGTCGCTCGAGGGAGTGCTCGACAACGCGATCGCCGAAACACGGCCGGCCCTGCGCACGTCCCTGCTGGGCTCGAAGGACGAGCTGCTCGCGTTCAAGGACATCGCCACGCTTCGCGACGCCGGGATCAAGCGCCCGCCCGACTCGCCCACCGATCGCGACGGCGGCGCCCGCGCCGCTCGCGAGCTCGGGATGAACCGGCTCGCCGAACGGCTGGAGAAGGAACCGGGATAAGGTCTCGCCATGGGCGAGGTGCGGATCACCGGGCCGGACGACGGGGTAGTCGTCGCGACCATCTCCAACCCACCGCATGCGCTGATGGACGACCAGATCGTCGCGGCGCTCGCCGAGCTGGCCGCGCGCGCCGAGTCCGATCCGGGAGTCAGCGGGGTGGTGCTCACCGGCGATCACCCCGGCCGCTTCGTCGCTCATTACGACGTCGGCGAGATCCTCAGCGCCACCAGGGCATCGCCGTCGGTCGGCCGCTCGGTCGCGCGAGCCTCGCTGAGCGCGGTGGGAGCGCTGCGCCGGGTACCGGGCGCCCACGCGGCGCTGGAGCGAACGCCGGCGGCCGGCCTCGCTGAGGTCGAGCGCTTCGGGGAGGTCCTGTTGAGGTTCAACACCGCCGGCGCCGTGGTGGTCGCCGCGCTCAACGGCTCGGCGATGGGCGGCGGCTGCGAGCTCGCCCTGGCCTGCGATATGCGGCTGATGGCCGAGGGGCCTTTCGTCATCGGCCAGCCGGAGATCCTGCTCGGCTTTCCGCCCGGCGGCGGTGGCACCCAGCGGCTGACCCGAATGCTCGGCACGCGCGCGGCGCTGCGAATCTGCCTGGACGGCAGCCCGCTTCCCCAGGCTGAGGCGCTCGAGCTCGGCATGGTCGACGAGCTCGTCGCTTCGGATCGGCTCTTGGATCGCGCCCGCGAGCTTGCCGCCCGCCTGGGGCGCCGGCCCAAGGCGGGGATCGCCGGCGTCAAGCGGGCGGTGTACCTCGGTGGCTCCCAACCGCTTTCCGCCGGGCTGCGGATCGAACGGGCTGAATTCATGGCCGCCCTGGGCACCGAGGACGCCGACCGGGCGATGGCCGCGTACGTCGACCAACTCGAGCGCGACGGCGAGGCTGCCCGCGTACGACCCGGAGACGATGGAGCGGGTCCGCGACACGGGCCGGTTCGACTGAGGGGGAGACGCCGGCACCGTGGCGATCGAGGGAAGAGCCAGCGTCGAGATCGACGCCCCGATCGAGGAGGTGTTCGCCGTCGCCGCCGACGTCGAGGGCTCGCCGCGCTGGCAGCCTGAGATCAAGGTCGCAGAGTGCCTCGAGCGCGACCCCGACGGCCACCAGGTGCTCGTCCGCACCGAGACCGACGCCAAGGTCCGGACCCTCTCCTCGACGCTTCGCTTCGGCTACGACGATCCGACGGGCATCAGCTGGGAGCAGGCAGACGGCGACCTGAAGTCCGTCAAGGGAAGCTGGGAGTTCGAGGACCTCGGGGACGACCGCACCAAGGCGACGTATTGGATGGAGGTCGACCTCGGGCGAATGCTCGGGATGGTGATCCGCGGCCCGCTCGTCGGCCTCCTGCGGGGTCAGCTCGTCGAGAGCATGCCCGGCAAGCTCAAGGGCTTCGTCGAGGATTGAGGGCCCACTCCCGGCGATCGGCGTTTGCCGCCCCGGGATGCGAGAAGATGGGGCGGTCGTGCAACTGCTCTCGGCGACCAGGCCCGCCACGGCGCCGCCGCCGGCGATGCTCGACGCGCTGCTCGAGCGCTACCAGCCCGAGGTCATCGACCTGCGCTCCGAGCCGGCGAGGATCAGGCTGGTCGTCTCCGGAGAGGGCGAGTGGGACGCGGTCATCTCACGCGAGGGCGCCTGGCTCGAGCCGCCCGAGGGCGACGGCGAGGCGACGATCACCGCCGACCGCTCGACCTGGCGCCTGATCGCCCGCGACATCCGCGGCGGCATGGAGGCATTTCGGCGCAGGCGACTGCGCGTGCGGCGCAACCTCCACCTCGGGATCGGCTTTCTCGCCGCGACCAGCGGCTCCACCGAGCCCGGACGGCTTCGGTTCGTCTCGGTGCCGACCGCGGTCGGCCGCATCTCGACGCTGACAGCGGGCGAGGGCGACCCCGTGGTCTGCCTGCACGGGCTCGGCGGGACCAAGGCGTCGTTCATGACGACGGTGTCGGCGCTCGCCGGCCGTTATCGGGTGATCGCGATCGACCTTCCCGGGTTTGGCGACTCCGACAAGCCGCTGACCGCGGCGTACGACTCGGCCTACTTCGCCGAGGCGACCGTGGCGCTGCTCGACGAGCTCGGCATCGAGCGGGCGCGCCTGATCGGCAACAGCATGGGCGGGCGCGTGGCCATCGAGGTCGGCCTCCGCGCGCCAGACCGCGTCGAGCAGATGGCGCTCCTGAGCCCGGCGATGGCGTGGCTTCGCGACCGGAACCTGAAGTGGCTGCTTGCGCTTCCGCTGCCGAGGCTCGGGCTGCTCCAGCCAACCCCAAGGGCGATCGTGGAGCCGATCGTCCGCCGCCTGATCCCGGGTGGCGACCGCGGCTGGAGCGCCGCCGGCGTCGACGAGTTCCTGCGCTCCTACCTGACCGCGGCCGGCCGGTTCGCCTTCTACGAGTCGGCGCGCAGCATCTACATGGACGAGCCGAACGGCGACGACGGCTTCTGGCACCGGCTCGAGGCGCTGGGCTGCGGCTCGATGTTCGTCTGGGGGCGCCAGGACCAGCTGGTGCCGATCGCGTTCATGAAGCACGTCGAGCGGGCGCTGCCGCAGGCTCGCCACGTCGGGCTCGACTGTGGCCACGTGCCGCAGATGGAGGCGCCGCGCCAGACGCACCAGGCGATCCTCCGCTTCTTCGGCGAGCGCCTCTAGCCCGAACCAGGTCGCGGGCCTCGGCCGCGATCAGCACCAGCGCTGGCGGGATCGTGAACGGCAGCACGCCGTTGTAGACGAGGAACAGCTGCTCCCAGGCGAGGGCCACGGCGATCATCAGCGCCGCAAGCGCGAACTGGGGTCGCCGCTCGACGGCGAAGATCGCGCCGACGACGGCGGCGGCGAAGAAGTCCCCGTAGCCGAGCCCGGCGCCGTTGAACGACGCCGATTGGAACTGCGGCAGGCCGGCTCCGGGCGAGGCGGCGACGAGGACGTCGTTCGGGTGCTCCAGGTTGCCGGAGAAGACCAGCACGGCGTCGACTATCGCCATCAGGATCACCCCCGCCTTGAGCAGGTCGAGCGGCGCCACGCCGGCGATCAACCGGCCGGCGGTGATCGCGGAGCCGGCGATCAGGACGAGCGCGGCGAGCTCGCCGGCCACCTCGTCCTGCATCGTCCAGGCGACGATCAACAGCGGCACGGCCAGCGCCGCCAGCGCCGGCCGTCCCCCGCGAATCGCCCAGCCGAGGGCGAGCGCGCCGCCGATCGGCACCAGGATCAGCGCCACCCAGGTGAGCAGGTCGGCGCTCTCGGGCACGGCCGCGATGGCCGCCACCACCACCGCGATCGACAGCGGCAGCACGAGCGCCCATCCCGAACGCCGGAAGCGCTGAGTCCAGGCGGGCACGCCGGCGCCGGCGAGCGCGATGCAGAGCGCCTGGGCTACGACCAGGACGAGGTTGTCCTCCGAGAACCACACAGCCTCATGGTCGCACCCGGGGAGCGGGGCTCATCGCCTCGCCGAGTGCCTCGACCACGCGCCGGGCGTGGAAGCCGTCGGGATCGAGGTCCGGGTTGAAGTCGGCGACGCTGAGGCCGACGAGAGCGTCCGACGCGAGCAGCGGTCCGATCAGGGCCACGAACGAATCCCAGGCGAGGCCGTGTGGCTGCGGATATGACACGGCCGGCAGAGCGGTCTCGTCGAGGGCGTCGAGATCCAGGTGAAGCCAGGCCGGGCCGCGGCCCGCGAGCTCGAGCTCCCACCGCTCTCCCACCTTCGCAGGGCCAGCGACGGCGATCTCGTCGGCGCTCATCCGCGCGATCGTCGAGGGAACCCGCTCGAGCTCGAGCGCGACGTTCGCGTCGCTCTCGTGAGGCCGGTGTCCGAGGATCACGACCGCCGCGGGGTCGACCGCCGGCGGCTGTCCGGCCAGATCGACGAGGCCGCCGGGACCGTCGCCGGTCAGGATCGCGAGCTCCATGTCCGCCGCCTCGCCGGTCGGCGAGGTGCGTCCGTCGAGGTAGTCGGCGTGGCCGTCGACGAACCAGAGGCCGACGGGGCCGATCGCGGCCCGGGCACCGGCAATGGCGCCGAGCAGCAGGGTGCAGTCACCGCCGAGGACAAGGGGCCGGTCGCCGGACTCGATCACCGCCGCCGCGGCCTGACGCAACTGTCGCGACGACTCGATCAGGCCCCGGCGAGCGATCACCCCGGTTGCCGGATCGCGCTCGGCGCCGCGCAGCGGCGGGGCGACGTCGCCGGCGTCGGAGGCGTCGAACACCTCCGGCAGGCCCGCGGTCCGCAGCGCTCCCGGGGCTCGTTCCTCGCCTCGGCCGGCGCCCGCCGAATCAAGGGGAGCACCGAGCACCGTCCACACCCGCGACACTATGCCCGGTGCGGCCGCGGCGATAGGGTCCCGGTTGTGACCACGCGCCCGAGCTCGCTCGATCAGGTTCTCGTCGGAGACATCGAGAACTGGGAGGACGGCCCGCCGCACGACCTCTTCAAGCGCATGCGATCGGAGTGCCCGGTGCACTGGTCGTCGCAGATCAGCCAGTTCCCCGAGGAGGACGGCTTCTGGTCCGTGACCAGGCCGGAGGACCTGGAGACCGTGAGCCTCGACTGGCAGATGTACTCGTCCGAGCGCGGCGGGATCACCGCGCTCACCAACGCGATCATGCCCCTGGAGCTGATCCAGGCGATGTTCATCGGCATGGATCCGCCGAAACACGACCGGCTCAAGCAGCTCTTCCAGCGCGGCTTCACCCCGAGGCGGATCGCCGAGCACGAGGACGCGATCCGCCGGATCACCGCCGACGTCTTCGACCGGCTCGACGGACGCGAGACGTGCGACCTCGTGACCGACGTCGCTCAGCCGACCGTCGCGCGGGTGATCGGGAGCTTCATGGGCATCCCGCGGCGGACGACGTGATCTGGGCGAGACTGATGAACAACGTCCTCGGCGCAGGCGACCGCGAGTTCGGCGAGGGCGACGCCAGCCTGATCATGGAGCAGGACGTCCCCGAGATCTTCGAGCGCTGCCGAGCGTTGATCGCCGAGCGCCGGGAAAACCCAACCGACGACCTGACCAGCGTCCTCGTGCACGCGGAGCTCGACGGCGAGCGGCTGGAGGAACACGAGATCGTGATGGGGTTCTTCCTGCTGATGGCCGCCGGCAACGACAGCACCAAGGCCACCTACTCCAGCGGCATGCGAGCGCTGATGTCAGACCGCGAGCAGTGGCGGAAGCTGGTCGGCGACCCGTCGCTCGTCCCAGGCGCGGTCGAGGAGTCCCTGCGCATGTTCCCGGCCTTCGCGCACTTCCGCCGGACCGCCACCGCCGATACCGAGCTCGCCGGCCAGCCGATCCGCGAGGGCGACAAGGTGGTGATGTGGTACGTGTCGTCGAACCGCGACGATTCCCGGTTCTCGAGAGCCCGACAGCTTCGACCTCACCCGCGACCCGAACCCGCATCAGGCGTTCGGCGCCGGCGGTCGCCATTTCTGCCTCGGAGCCGCGCTGGCTCGCCTCGAGCTGAAGACCCTCTTCGAGGAGACCGCCGCCCGCTATCCGGGCATCGACTTCGACGGTGAGCCGGAGTACGTGGTTTCGCCGTTCGTCAACCAGCTCCGGACGCTCCCGGTCAGGCTGTCGCCGAGCTAGCTCGGCTCCGACCCCGCGGCGCGCGGCTTCACCATCGGCGGTGTAGATTCGGTGTGCACGGAATCTTGGGGTTGATGAAGGAGCACACCGCTTGCATCGGTGGCATCTGATCTGGGTCCGCTTCGGAACGCTGATCACGGGTGCCGTCGTCGTGCTGCTCCTGATCGCTGCGAGCGTCGTCGGCTACCGGATGGCGATCTCAAACGAGGTCGAGACCGGGTCGAGCGAGGCCAGGGCCGCCCGCGCGGGGGCCGAGCGCGGCGAGGCACGGGGAACGCGAGAGGGCTTCTCGGAGGGCTTCAAGACCACCCGCGACGATGCCTACCGGCAGGCCTACGAGCAGGCATACGTGGCGGCGTACCGCGGTGAGTTCGAGAACGCCGGGCTCGCAGTCCCCGAGCAGGTGACGGTGCAGGAGCCATGAGCTACCAGCGGCCCGGGGCAATCACGAGGCGCTTTGGCTGGCGCGGCTTCTCGGCGATCGACTCGCGGATCTGGGTCGCTCTGCTGGCCTGCGTCGGCGCCCTTCAGGCCGGAGCGATCGGCTACCTCGTCGGCGACTCGAACACGGTCGACGCCGGCGACGTGGCCACGCTCAAGCGACAGGCGTTCGCGAGCGCGTTCGAGGACGCGCGCAGGGACGCGATCCGGGACGCGACTCCACGCGGAAAGCGCGCGGGCGAAGCGGCCGGCACCAGGGCCGGCGACCGCGACGGAAGCCACGCCGGCGCCGGGCGAGGCGCGACGGCGGTCGAGCAGGAGCAGGCGGCGATCGCGGCGCAGCTCGCCGAGGAGCGCGCCGCGCGGCGAGCAGCGCGCCGCGAGGCAGCGGCCGCGGAGCCCGAGCCCACTGAGCCGGCGCCCGTGACGACCACGCCGACCGCACCCGCGCCGGCACCCGCACCCGCACCCGCGCCCACGCCATCGGCGAGCAGCAGCTCCGAGCCGGCGCCGGAGCAGCCCTGCTTCGACACCGCGGGCCACCCCTGCTAGTGGGGCCTCTTAGCCGGGGCCGCGCGGCTCGTTTCCGTCGGTGAGCACGAGGCGCTCGTCCTGCGCCTCGACCTTGAAGCGGTAGGCGACGCCGTCCGATGTCTGCCGCACCCGGCCCCGGCCGGAGAGGCTGTAGCCGCTGAACTCGGCGGTGAAGGCGCAGGCGAACTCGAGGGGACCCTTGCGGCGGCACTTTCGATCCACCGCCGCGATCACGCGCTTGGCGAACCCGTGGCGCCTGAGCGCGGACAACACGGTCCGCCGCGCGACCGCGCCCGCCAGTGGCGGCAAACTCACGTCCCGCGTCGCGGTCGCCGTCAGCGTGGGCACGAACTCGGACGGGCCCAGATAGGCGCAGAAGGCCTGCAGCCCGTCCTTGATCGGCCGGTAACCGGTGATCGCGAGATAGTCCCCGTCGACCGGGAGACTCGACACGATCGCGGCCGCTCCGAGCGGCCGCTCGGCGGCGGTCGGCGGGCAGGGCCTTCCGGACGGGTCCACGAAGATCGAGAGCGTGGCCGGGGTGAGCGAGCTCCCGGTCGCGCGGATCAGCGCCCGGCGCCGGACGACGACGTTCTCGTCGACCTCGAGCGTCAGCGACGTCGTGGCGTACGTGCCCTGAGCGAGCGCCTCCGCACCGAATCCAGCCGGGCCGCCGGCGAGCACCATCAGCCCGAGCGCGGCGGCAATCCCAGCGCCAAGCACTCGCGACCTCCCGTTGAGGCTGATGCGAACCCCCATGCGAGTCGCAGTCTACGCCGTTCGGTCGGTTCCACTCAGGCTAGGGTGGCAACACGGCCTAACGATAGATTTCGCGGGAAGCGCCAGTCCGCGAGGAGGCGAGTTGACCGGCAGGCGCGTGATCGCGATCGCAATCGGGGTGGCCGTCGTCGCAGGGGCGCCAACGGCCGGGGCCGACGCGGCCGAGCACGGGGCAAAGCTCGAGATCGTCGACAGGGGCCAGCGCCAGCTCCTCGAGCACGGCCTGGTGGTGCGAGTGCGGTCGGCGAGGCCCGGCCGGCTCAAGCTCCATGCGAGCTCGACCACCTTCGACGACGGCAAGCGGAAGCTCGCCGGGAAGCGGACCGCGCGGATCGGCGCCTCGGGGAAGGCGAAGGTGAAGCTCCGCCTGACCGGCGCCGCCGCAGAGGGCATCCGCGGCTGCTCGGGCCGCACGCTCGCGGTCGTCGCCAGGCACAGCGGGCGCGTGCGGGCGCGTGAGGTCGTGCAGCTGAAGCGCAACCTGCCGGAGTGCAGGCTGCCCCAGATCGACACCAGCCGGGCCGGCTCATGCGACTTCATCGCCATGCCGGACGAATCGCACTGCCTGCTTCCGTTCCCGAACGACTACTACAGCCGCACGGACCCGGCCAGCCCCACGGGGCGCCGGGTCGACTTCGAGGCCGACGCCCTCCCGGCGAACGCCGACGGCGTGCGCATCGACCCGGCGCCCTACAACGCCGCCGACGGCTTCAGCCAGGGGTCGACGATCGTGCTCAAGGTCCCGGGAATCGGCACCGTCGCCGACGTCGCCGCCAATGGACTGGTGCCGATCAACCACCTCGGCCGCTTCGCGGACGCCGACCAGCGCGTGGTCGTGATCGACGCGAACACCGGCGAGCGGTGGCCGATCTGGGCCGAGATCGACTCCAACGCCACCGAACCGTCGAAGGCGGCGCTCGAGATCCACCCCTCGAAGAACTTCGAGTCCGGCGGGAACTACATCGTCGCCCTGCGCAACCTGCACCGCGCCGACGGCGCCCCGATCAAGGCGCCCGCCGCGTTTCGCTACCTGCGCGACGAGATGCCGTCATCGCAGCCGGAGATCAACGCGCGGCGGGAGGCGCTCGAGCGGGACTTCCGGATCCTGAGGGCGGCCGGAATCCGCCGCGACAGCCTCTATCTGGCCTGGGACTTCACGGTCGCGAGCGACCGCAACGGCTACGAGCGGGCGCTGGCGATGCGCGACCAGGCCTTCGCGGCGCTCGGCGACACGACGATGGCCGACCTGGTCGTCCAGGGCACCGCGCCGCAGTTCTCGGTCACCACGGTGGAGAACTTCACCCCGGCGCAGAACAGCGAGATCGCGCGCCGGATCATCGGCACCTACCAGGTGCCGTGCTTCATGACCCCCGACTGCGGTCCCGGCGGCGTCCTCGACCTCGATGCCGGCGGCGTGCCGCGCCGGAACGGGACCTGGACCGCCCCGTTCGAGTGCGCGATCCCAAGGGTGGGCGTCGACGGCCCGAACCCGGTCCGGCTGCGCCCGTACGTGTTCGGGCACGGCCTGTTCGGCGACGCGACCGGGGTCAGGGGCAGCGTCAACCCGCAGCTCCAGAACGACCACGGCTTCGCCGGCTGCGCCACCGACGAGATCGGGATGTCGAACAAGGACCTGGCGACGATCGCCGGCGTGCTCGGCAACCTGTCGAACTTCCCGCGCATCCCCGACCGCCTTCAACAGGGCTTGATCAACGAGCTCTTCCTCGAGCGCCTGATGCTGCACCCGCAGGGCTTTAACTCGGATGTCGCGTTCCACGTCGATGGCGCGACGCTCGCCAGCCCGGCGGTGCTCGACACCAGCCACGTGTACTACATGGGCGCCAGCCAGGGCGGGATCATGGGCGGCGCGCTGACCGCGATCTCGCCCGACGCGACCCAGTCGGCGCTGCTCGTCGGGGCGATGAACTACTCGATCCTGCTGCCGCGGTCGGTCGACTACACGCCGTACTCGCCGCTGCTCAACAACGCCTATACCGATGAGCTCGAGCGGCCACTGCTGTTCTCATTGATCCAGATGCTCTGGGACCGCGGCGAGCCGAACGGCTACGCGCACGTGATGACGACCGACCCGCCGCCCGAGACGCCGCCGCACAACGTCTCGTTGATGATCGCCCTCGGCGACCACCAGGTGACGAACTTCGCCGCCGAGGTCGAGGCCCGAACGGTGGGCATGCAGGCCCACGCGCCGGTGCTCGACGAGGGCCGTTGGCCGGACTACGAGGTGCTCTGGGACGTTCCCCGCCTCGCGGCCTCGGACTACCCGTTCCGCGGCTCCTCGATCGTCTACTTCGACGGCGGGCCGATGCGCCCCGACCCGATGGATCCTTCGCAGACGATCGGCACTCCCCCGCCGCCGTTCGAGAACGTTCCCAACACCCTGGGCGAGGACCCGCACGGCGCCCCCCGCGGCGCAGACGCCGCGGTGCTGATGACGGCGACGATGCTGCAGCCCAACGGCTACATCACCGACGTCTGCGGCGGCAGGCCCTGCTACGGCGGCGGCTGGACGGGGCTTCCGTAGGACGCCGCGCTCACGGATAGAAGAGCGGCAGGCCCCGCTCGCCGACGAACACATCGAACACCGCCCAACTGGCGGGGTTGCCGCCCAGGGACTGATTCGTGACCAGGAGCCGCCGCCCCATGAACGCAACGCTCGCGGGCCCGTCGAGCGGAACGTCGAGCAGGAGGTTCTCCTCGGGCGTGGCGGGCACGCGGGCGAGCTCTTCACCCTGGGGCGAGATCGCGGCGATTTGGTCGGCGCCCGCGAGCGCCACGTAGATCCTCCCGGACCGGCCGATCGCAAACCCGTCCGGGCCGTCGGCCGGCCGGCTTATCCACAGCTCGACGAGCGGCCCGGGGCGACCGTCGGCCTTGATCGTCAGCGAGTACAGAGCGCCGGCCGGGAAGTGGCCACTGCTCTGCGAGGCGACCGTGTCCGCAAAGACGAGGGTGCGCCCATCCGCCATCACCTGGATCCCGTTCGGGCCGAAGATGCTCTCCAGGCGCGGGTCGGTGAACCAGACCTGCGGTCGTCCGCCGTCCGGCGGCACCCGCCAGATCAGCGCCTGGTCGATGTCCGTCACGTACAGATGCCCATCAGGCGCGAACGCCGCGTAGTCCGGAGCGGCCGGAAGGTCGCCGGTCGTGGCCGAACAGTTCCGCGATCGTCCCGAGGCCGAGCAGCTCGGGACGTCGCGGAAGAGCGCGAAGTCGCGCTGGCGGCCGGTGTTCAGATTGATCCGCACCACGCGCGGGGCTGCGGAGCGGTCGAGCGCGTAGAGGCGGCCCTCGCCGTCGAACGCGAGCCCCTGGATGCCGTGGCTCTGGTCGAGCCGCTGGCGGCGGAGCTCGATTGCGTCCCGGAGGCGGCCGGCGCGCGAGAAGACGAACACCACCGACGGCGCCGCCGAATCGCCGTTTGCCTGCTGGTTGGTGCCGACATAGATCCTGCGGTCCGGACCGACGGCGACCGGCTCGGGCTGCCCGGGGTTCGGCACGCGCGCAAAGACGCGAATATCCAGCGGCGGCCTCGACGCGAGCGCGGCAGGCGCGAGCACGAGGCCCAGCGTCAACGCGCACGACAGCACGCCAAACGTCCGTGAGCACGTGCTCCAGCGGGGGCTGCGGGACGCTCGACTAGCTCGCACACCCATCCCGCTGCCGGTCCACCGGGAACGGTAGGTCGGCGATCAGGGCCGTTTCGACGTAGTCGTTCTCCATCGGATCGCCCGAGTCGGGCGCGAGCTTCTCGGCGACCGCGCGCAACTCGTCCCGTGTGCCGCGACGCTCGACCCACGGCGCGACGGCGAGGAACTCGCGCTTCGGGCCGGCGTACGGGCGATAGGGCGCCGGATCGTTTTCCGGCGGGCCGCCCTGGAACTTCCGCGTGCCGACGTAGTTGCACCCGGGCCCTCGCGCCCTGCCGCGCTGCGCGATCGAGCTCTGCCCGTCGAAGACGAGGTCCGCCAGGTTGCCGACCATGAACGGCGTGACGTTGTACGCGAAATCAACGCTGGGGTCGCCGACGTGGCGCCACGACGAGCTCATCCACTCGAGCGGCTGCCACCCGCCCGGCTGGCTCACCGCCCAGGGACCGGGGTTGGCTTCGTCCTGGATCACCACGTTGGCGCCCAGCTTGTCCAGGCAGCGCATGTAGTAGACGCTGGTGTCCGAGCACGGATCGACGTCGGGCGGCGGCTGGCCGAAGTCGTGTCCGAACTGGAAGGCCGGCAGGCTCGTCGCGATTCCGAGCCGCGCCTTCGTCCCAGGCAGCCGGTAGGGGCGCAGGTTCGCGACGCCGTCGGGGCCCGTGCTCGGCCCGTTGCTGACCTGCAGCGCCTCCTCGAGGGCGGTCAGGGGGACCTTCTTGTTCTGGGCGACGACGTTGCGCAGCGGCCACGGCCCCTCCTCGTGCACGTCCTGCGGGCCCCAGATGAACGCCTCGTTGTAGACGCTGTCGTCGGTGGCCACGAACACGGATTTGGGCGCCTCGGGCAGGTCCGGATCGGCGAAGGCTGCGATCTCCGACGGGTCCCTGGACTCGCGGAAGGGAGCCTGGTTGTTCGAGCCGACGATGTAGACCCCGTAGCGCCGCGCCATGTCCGAGAAGACCTGCATCCAACCCCGCGCGAAGGTGTCGGTGGGCGCGATGAACCCCCGCTCGATGGGGCCCATCTGCGGAAACCGGCCGGCGTACGCGTCGTTCTGCGGCCCATAGGCGGCGTTGATCGAAAACAGGAGGCCGGCGGCGGCGCACGGCGCCGGCTGCCCCTCGCACCCCGGCACCTCACCCGGCGCCTCGAGCAGGTCGCGGGCCGCCTGGCCCCGTGAACCCGTCGCGATGGTCGCCAGACCGACGTCCTCGTTGAACGCGACGAGGTTGGGGCGCCCGCGCGCCAGCCGTGGCTCGACGTACTCGAGGATCAGGCACTCGATCTTGGTCCGGAAGGCCGCGTAGCCGGCGACGTTCGCCAGCTCCTGCTTGTACTGCATCGCGAACACGCGCGGGGCCCGCGGCTCGGGATCGCGGCTGACCTGGGGCGGCAGATGGGTGGCGGGCCTGATCGAGCGGCACTCGCGCTCCGTCGGCGGTGGCGGGATCCACGGCCGGGGACCGACGGCGTTGCGAACGGCGCGACGGGCGAGCCGCGGGTCGTTGGAGATCAGGGCATCGACGCCGGCGCGGGTGGCGGCGTCGATGTCTCCCGCATCGTCCAGCGTGAACGGGACGATCTCGAGCCCGCGCGCATGCGCGTCGGCGATGTACTCGGCGTCGACCGGCCACTGCGGCGAGACCCACCGGTACCCGTTGCGCTGGGCCGTCGGCGGCCCGCTGGCGTTGAAGGAGGTCAGCGTCAGTCCGGACAGCTCCGCACCGGGCAGAAGCTGCCTCGCCACCTCGAGGTTCGGCGACCAGAAGCTCTGCAGGATCAGGTGGGAGGGTGGCACCCCGCTGGACGCGATCGAATCGCTCACCGTGCGCGCGAACCCAGCCGTAGGATCGTAGTCCGGGTCCGTCGGCTGGTTCTTGATCTCGATGTTTGCGTGCGCGTCGGTGCGCCGCACGAGCTCCAGCACGCGCGCCAGCGTCGGCACGCGCACCCGGCGGTCGTCGCGCGGGCCGAGCTGCTTGAAGTCGTCCTCGGTGCCGAGGATGTCGACCCTGCAGGCGCGCAGCTCCGCGTACGTGCGCTGGTCGATTCGGCCGTCGCAGTCCGTGACCCGGTCGAGTGTCGCATCGTGAAAGACGACCGGCACGTTGTCGCCGGTCAGCTTCACATCGAGCTCGAGCACGAACCCGCGCTCGGCGGAGTCGCGAAACGCCGGCATCGTGTTCTCGCCGAACCGCGGCTTTCCGTTCACGATCGGTCCACCGCGGTGGGCGTGGATGTAGGGCGAGGCGACCGCCGGCGCGGCGGCGAGGAGCCCAGCGAGCGCGGCGGCGATGACGGCGGCTCCCGCGCGCCTCGGGCGAGGCCCCTCAACAGCGGCGCGCGCGGCGCCCTGGGTCAGCCCGCGCCCGCTGACTCCGTGGTTAACCGCCACCTTCGCACCCTAATCGCAGACCCAGCCGAGGCGCAACACTCGCCAGTCTCGGCTGTGCGGTTGTCGAGGACCGGCCGCACGAAACGGTGCGTCTCAGCCGTTCTCAAGGTGAGCACGGCATTTGTGGCCGGGTACGCAAAAGTCGCTTGGCTGCAACATGAGCGACGGGGTCGATTCGGCCCCGTCGCGCCCGTGCCGCCCGCATCTCCGAGTGCTCCATTCGGTGGCCCAGCTTGCGAGCTCGGCGCGGCGTCGGAGGCCGGTCTCGCTGCGAGGGCATGAACCGTCTAGACGCTCAGCGAGCGCCCGCGCCCAGTGCGGCTGCCGAACTGGTCGCCCGCCTCCGCCGTCTCCTGAACGTTCGGGCTGTCCTGGCTCCAGAGCTGGTTGCCGGTGGAGGTAAGCCCGCCCGCGGCGCCGTAGATCAAGTTCAGGCCCCCGGCGGCCAGGGTCCCGATGCTCTCGGCGGGCACCCCGACCGCGAGGTCGTCGCGGCCGTCGCCATTCAGATCGCCGGCCACGAGTGCGGCGCCGAACGAGTCGCCGGCCTCCGCCGTCTCGCTGATGCCGGCGCTGTTCTGGCTCCAGAACTGGTTACCGGTCGCGCTCAGGCCCCCGCCGGAGCCCAGAATCACATTCACGCCGCCGGCGGTCGCGGTGGTGCCGACACTCTCCCCGGGCGCTCCCGCTGCCAGATCGTCATCGCCGTCGCCGTCGAGGTCGCGCGCCGCCAGCGCCGCGCCGAGCCGGTCACCGGCCTCGGCAGCGTCCTTGACATCGGTGCTGTTCTGGCTCCAGAGCTGGTTGCCCGTGGAGCTAGTCCAGCGCCGGACCCATAGATGACGTTGACGGCGCCGGCGTTCGTCGTTCCGATCGTCTCAGACGGGACGCCGACCGCGAGGTCATCTCGGCTGTCGGCGTTCAGGTCGCCGGCTGTGAGAGCCGCGCCGAACGAGTCGCCGGACTCCGCCGCCTCGCTGATGCCGGCGCTGTTCTGCTGCCAGACCTGGTTGCCGGCTGAGCTCAGGCCGGCGCCGGACCCGTAGATGACGCTCACGGCGCCGGCCGACGTCGCTCCGATCGTCTCGGCGGGCGCCCCGACCGCGAGGTCGTCGCGACTATCGCCGTTCAGGTCGCCCGCCGCCAGTGCGGAGCCCAACGAGTCGCCGGCTTCGCTCGCGTCCGCCATCCCGGCGCTGTCCTGATTGAAGACCTGGTTGCCGGCCGAGGTCAGCCCGCCCCCGGATCCGTAGATCACGTTCACGGCCCCTGCCGCCGTCGCGGCTCCGACGCTCTCCCCGGGGCCGCCGGCGGTCAGGTCGTCGTCGCCGTCGCCATCGAGGTCGGCGGCCGCCAGGGCTTTGCCGAGCCCATCGCCGGTCTCCGCGGCGTCGGCGATCCCGGCGCTGTCCTGGTTGTAGGCCTGGCTTCCGGCCGCGGACAGTCCCGATGCCGACCCGTAGAGCACCTGGGCGGTGCCGGCGTCGGCGACGGTTCCGAGGTCCTCGCCGGGGGCTCCGATCGCCAGATCGGCGAAGCCATCGCGGTCGAAATCCCCGGTGGCGAGGGCCGCGCCGAACCGGTCCCCACCCTCGGAGGGCTCGCCGCCCCCGATGGCGTTCTGGGTCCAGAGCTGGTTGCCGGCGTCCGTGAGGCCGGCACCCGAGCCGTAAAGGACGTTGACCGCGCCGGCGTCGGTGGCCGATCCGACGTCCTCGAGCGGGACACCGACCGCACGGTCCGTGAATCCATCCCCGTTGAAGTCCCCCCTTCGGGGGCGGGCCCAGCGTCGGCCGGTCGGGCGCCGTCGGGTCGAGTCGCACCCAGCTCGCCACCGAGGGCACGCCGGCGTCGTTGAGCAGGAAGAGCATGTAGTAGCCGGGCGGCGCGACGCTCGCCGACGGCGGCGCCACCACGTCGACGCCCTGACCGCCGACTCCGGTTGAGCACCTGCAGCTCGACCTGGCGCTGGTGCATGTCGAAGGCGTGGGTGGTCGCGCCGGGGGCCATCAGCACCGCCCGGTCGATGCCCGCGCTCGGGCTGTTGATCCCGAACGCGTCGCCCCAGTCGACCGACTGGGGGGCCGAGCCGATCACCGGCCGCGGTCCCTTGAAGAGATAGGGCGGCGAGTAGAGCTCGCCGTTGTCGGTGACGCTGAACGCCCCGCCGGACTGGAGCGGGTTGTGGTCGTCGCCCCCGGAGAACACGCGGCCGTCCGGCAGCAGGACCGCGGTCGAGTGGTAGGTGCGGTCCTCCTGCTGTGCGGGACCGAGCAGCCAGCTGTTCGAGTCGGGGTCGAAGACCTCGATCTGGCGGGCGCGGCCATCGGCGTAGGTGACGTATCCCCCGGCGGCCCCGACGTCGGGGTCGCCGCCGAGCTGATAGCCGCTGCCGCCGCCGACCTCGACCATCGAGCCGTCCGGCAGCAGCACCGTGTTGCCGTTGGCGCGGGCGACGTTGAGCGGCGCGTCTGCGTGCCAGGTGGCGGGAGTCGCGCGCGCGTCGATCGTCTCCGAAGTAGCCGTCGCGGGGAAGAACGGCCCCGGGTCGATGGTGCGGTCAAAGCCGCCCAGCGTGGTCATCGTGTCAGAGCCACCCGGGCCGCCGGGTGCCGCGGACCGCGTTGCCGGCGATCCGCGAGCGCGACATCGTCTGCAGGCGCTCGTCCCAGGTGAAGGTGGCGGTGTCGAGGGTCGCCGTCAGCGCCTTGGCGGGACCGGTGACGATCACGTCGTCGCCGAACGTAAACGTGCGCGGGTACAGGCCGAGCCCGCTGCGAAAGGCGCTCGGCTTCTGGACGACCGTCCCCTGACCGCCGAGAGTCGGCGGGCGGGTTGAAGACCTCGACCGTGTTGGTCATCACCCCGCCGGGCGGCTCCTCGCCGAGCCCGCTCAGGATGACGGTTCTCCCGTCCGGCAGCAGTACCTGGCCCGGATACCAGCGCCCGTCCTGCCATGTTGGGCTGTCTGGTCCAGGTCTCGGTGAAGGGGTTGAAGGTGAAGATCATCGGCAGCCCGGCGAAGCCGGTGTAGGCGTCGTTGGGGAAGGTGTCGCCGTAGATCAGGTTGCCGCCGGCCGCCAGCACCTGGCCGTCGGGCAGCAGCGTCTGTCCCGAGCAGAAGATCGGGGCCTTGACCGGCGGCTGGCCGCCCGGCCCGTCGACGTCGACCACCGGCGGATCGACCTCCTCGAAGGCACCGGGCCCGGTCCCGAGCCACGGGGACCACAGCGCCGCCTCGCCGGTGTTCGGACGGACTCCCCCTGCACCGGCGGGGACCGGGGGACGGCCCCAGAACAGGACCTTGCCCGTCGGCAGCACCACGGTGTGGATCGCGTAGTTGGGGAGCGCAAACGGCGCCGCGGTCCAGGCGCCGACCTCGGACGGCGGGCCGGCGGCCGCGGGGCCGCGACTCCCTCCGAGGAAAGCGCGGTGCGACTCGCTTCCGGGACGTCGAGCTCGCCGCGCGCCGCGACCCGGCGCTCGAGTGCGCCGCAGGGCGGCGTGCTCGGCGGCGTGCTCGGGCCCGAGCACCGCGGTCTCGAACACCCTCATGGTCGACTCGTTCGCGCCGGCCGGAATCAGGTCATCGACGTCATGCGCGGCGGCGTCCGACCCAAGGCCGACCGCGAGCAGGGCGGCCGGAATCGCGAACGCGAGCCAGGAGCCCGTTGCGCAACCGGACGGTGGCGGCCATCACCCCAGCCGCCCCCCGTTCACGCCGATCTCGGCATCCGGAGACCGGGCCGCAAGCGTGTAGCCGACATTTCGAACCGTTTCGATCGTCGTCGAACCGAGCTTTGCGCGCAGCCGGCATACGTAGACGTCGACGACGTTAGTGCCGGGGTCAAACCAGAACCCCCAGACGCTGTTGAGGAGCTCCGCGCGGGTGCAGACCTCACCCTCGCGCCTGATCAGGTGCTCGAGCAGCAGGAACTCGCGGCTCGAGAGCTGCACGGCGCCGTCGCCGGCATCCGCTGTCCGCTTCTGCGGGTCGAGCCGTGGCCGAGCCGCCACCGGTGGCGCGATCGCGGTGGGCAGAGTGGCGTCGGCGCTCACAATCTCTCCGCGATCTGCGCGGACGCGCCGATAGCTGAACACGGCGAGCCACACAACCCGAGCGTGAGAGAACGGGACCACGGTCTGAAAGCCGTTGCTGGCCGCCTCGGTCCAGGTGGGGCCGTCGGGTCGATGATCCAGTGGCGGGCTTGGACGAACAGCGGCGAGAGCGGGTTGAAGGCGGCGAGGACCTCAGAGAACCCCTCCGGGATGTACTCGAACGGGAACAGCACCGGGCTCGCGTAGAAGAGCAGTCGGGCGATCGGCTGCCACGCCTGCCCAACGTCACGAAAGTGGACGAAGAGGACCGACAAGCACACCCCGACCGCGCCGTGATCACCCCCAGGTACGCGAGCAGGACCGGCAACAGACAGCCAGTCGAGGTCGGCTCGATCCCGTAGACGAGGATCCAGGTGATCGCGATCGCAAGGCTGGCGGCGAAGGTGAACGCGACGGCGAGGATCGCCGAGAGCGGCGCCGCCAGCGCCGGAACCCTGAGGCTGCGCATGATCGAGCCGCGCGCGACGTAGGCCCGCAGTCGCGCGTTGGTGCCCTCCTGGAAGAAGAAGAAGAGGGTGATGTTGAACAGTAGCAAGCACCGCGTAGTCGGGCACCGATCCGCCGAAGCGGATCACCCGGGTGAACACCGCGTACAGGACCGCGAACAGCATCAGCGGCCGAAGCAGGGCCCACGCGTAGCCGAGCACCGAGCCCGCGTAGCGGCGGCGGTAATCGGTCAGGGCCATGACGAAGACCAAATCCCAGAAGCGCCGCGCGAGTCCGTCGCGCTCGGGGGCGGCGGACCGTGCTTCGAGCGTTGTCGCCGCGTCGCCCGTCATCGGCACCGCCTCCCGGCTTCGATCGGCTCGATCGTGGCGCCGTGGCGAAGGGCCACCGCCCCCCGCCCCTGGCGCGCGCCGCCTTGGATTCGCAGCGAGATCCGGGCGAGCGGCGACGCCGGGATGTCCTTGCCGCGCCTGCCCGGCCGACGACGACAAGGCTGAGCGAGTATTCGCCGGGATGCAGCCTGTTCTCGACCCAGCCTCGAGCCCGGCCTCGCGCTCGCCGCGCTCAGCGCGCGAGCGGGATCGCCGGCGATAGGAAGATCCGCGCTCCGCGCTCGTTTCGGATCTCGATCCGCAGGCCCGGGTGCTCGACCCGCGCCGTGTGCCTCCAGCGTCGCCTTGATCTCGATCTCGGTCCGCATCGCCCCTTCGGGCCCTGATGAGGCGGCCGAGAGCTCGACGTCGCTGACCTCCGGATCGCTTGGCCCGGCGCTCGTCTCCGTCGTCGATCATCTCCGTCTCGCCGCCGCCCTCGGGCGAGATTGACCTCGATGTATCGCGCGGCGACCGCCGCCGGGTCCCCCAGCGACTCGACCTGCCCGTTCTCCAGCAATAGGGCGCGGTCGCAGAGCCGCTCGATCAGGGCGGGCGCGTGTGAGACGAGCAGAATCGTGCGTCCGCGGCGGCGATAGTCGGCGAACGCCTCGGTGCACTTCTCCTGAAAGGCGCGATCACCGACCGCCAGAATCTCGTCGACCAGCAGCACGTCGGGGTCGGTCTCGATCAGGGCCGCGAACGCGAGCCGCATCCTCATCCCGCTGGAGAGGTCCTTGAGTCGGGTCTCGGAGAACTCGCGGAGGTCGGCGAACTCGAGGATCGAGGTCACCTGCCGGCGCGCCTCGCTGGCGTGACAGCCCCAGCATCACCGCGGTCACCGCTGCATTCTCGGCCGCTGAGAGCTCCGGGCTGAAGCCGACCCCGAGCTGAAGCGCCGGCGCCAGCCGGCCGCTGACCGAAACGGTGCCGGAATCGGCCGGATAGACCCCCGAGATGACCTTCAGGAGAGTGCTCTTGCCGGAGCCGTTGCGCCCCATCAGGCCGAAGAGTTCGCCCGGGTCGACTTCGAAGCTCACCCCGCGCAGCACCTCGAGGGTCTGGAAGCGACCGGGCAGGCGCCGGCGCCCACCCGACTTTCGCGGCTGCCTACCGATCCGAAAGCTCTTCTCGAGCCCGTCGACGTTTACCGCCGGGCGGCCGACGTATCTCACCATGATCGGTCCGTCTCGTAGCCGAGCTCGATCAGGACGTCGCCGGCCTCACGCTTGAAGGTCTCGCGGTCGCCAGCGGTGAACACGTCGTTCCACTGGCCGGCGAGCCCGTTACGCAGGAATTCCGTCGGCCGCTCGTCACCGCGGCTGCGACCGCGGGTGCGCGTTCGAAGCTCGCCGACTCGACGCAGCGCTCGACCGCGGGGTTGTCGGTGTCGGCCTCGAGGAACCCGAGTACCTCGCGGCGTGGTCTCGAGCGGGTCGTACAACATCGTCCTCGTAGCGAACCTCGAGGTAGCGCTCGCCGAGCAGCGCGCGTCCGTCGTCGCGGGCCCGCTTGGTCATCTCGGCCCACTCGCGGGCCGTGCCCGCAAGCCAGTCGCGGCGTGAAGATGCTGCGGCCCATCTCGCGGAAGCGGGTCGGGTCGGAGCGGTAGGCATCGCGCGTCTCGCAGGTCCGCCGGATCGAGCTCGTGGATTCCCCCGCCGCCGACGCTGCGGTTCCAGACGTGGTGCTTGGACGAGATCGCGACGTCGCGCCCGTCGCGGATGATCGTGCACGACCCGCGCCGACGGGTGGATCTGGGCGATCTCGCGGACGCGTCCGAGCTCAGGAATGGCGTCTTGTCGCCGACGATCGGGTTCCCGGTTCTGCGGCCGCTTGGCCGAGGAAGTAGTCGATCGTGATCCTGGTCAGCTCCCGAGCTGCTCGTCGGGGTCGCGATCACGGGCCCACACCGATCGCTCCAGCCAGGAACGGAGAGCCGGGTCGGCGACGAGCGCGCCTGCCAGTGGGCGGGCGGGGATCGTCGCCGTCTCGGGGCCCGGGAGCGACGTAGTCGCGCCGAAGAACCTGCCCCTCCCCGCGGCAGGTGATCTCGGGGTGGGCGTCGAGCGTTCGCATCATCCAGGTCGTCCCCGACTTTGCCCGACCGACGAGGAAGAAGACCGACGGATCTCGCGGACGTCCGGCGCCTTGCGGGCGGCCCCGGCGGGCGGCGCCGCGACACGCGTCCGTCGCTGCCGCTCGCGGCGAGTCGCGGTGCCACCGCCGCTGGGGCTTCGGATGGCTGCGCGCGTTTACCGTTCGCAACGACGGGCCCCGGGCTCGCGTGCGCGGGCCTGCCCGGCACGGCCGCGCCGTGGGTTCGCGGTCCAGGGCTTGCACGTGACGTCGACCGCCGTCCTCGGCGACCGTTCGCCCCGGCCGGCCCCGCGGGCCCGACGGATCTCCTCGTAGAGCGCCAGAAGCCTGTCCACCCCCTCGGCTGCGGCCATCGGCGGCCGGCGTTGGCCCCGAGGCGCTCGACCAGGCCAGGGTCCGCGGCCAGGCGATTCGCAGCTGCGCCGCGAGGTCGGCGCGTCACCTGGCTCGAACAGCAGGCCGTTCTGCTCGTCGGTGATCACCTCCGACATCCCGCGGAGATCGGAGGCGACGACCGGCACCCCGGCGGCCTGCGCCGAGTAGATCGTCAAGGGGCGTTCTCGTACCAGATCGAGGGCACGACCTGAACGTCGATCCGGCGCAGGCGGTCCGGGATCCGCTCGTTCGGGATCGCCGCCGGCGAAACGGATCCGATCATCGCCAGCCGCCAGCTCATGGAGCACGACGGAAATACTCAGGTTCGGCGTCCGGATCACCGATGATCTCCAGCGTGGCGTTCGGATCGGCGACCGGCGGAAGGCGCGGACAGTGCGTCGACGCCCTTCGGTGTCGCAGGGTGCCGACGTAGCCGAAGCGGATGACCGGTCCCGGCTTCGCACCTGCTTACGCACCGCCTCGAACCGCGAGGAGTCGATGCTGTAGGGTGGATCGCGGATCAGCTCCGCTGGCAAGCCGTTGGCGATCCAGCGTCTCCCGCATCAGGCGCCGTCGGCGCGACGATTGCGTCCATCCGCTCGATCGACCGCGCGAGGAAGTCTGCCGCGGTCGATGACCGCGCGCACCGTCGCCTCCCTCGGCCCGGGGAGTCGTTGTCCCGACGAGGGCGTCGCGCGCGATCCGCCGTACAGGGCGCGGCGGCGGCCGAGGGCGGGTCGGCTGCTCGACGCCGAACCACCGGTCCGCCCGCCTGCACTCGAGGCAGTTCGACGAGAGCCCGTCCGGCCCGGCGCAGAGCTGGCCGTCAGTCCGCATCAGGATGCTGCGGACGCAGACCGACCAGAAGTCCGTCGCGGTGAACATCAGCGGCGACGCCGAGGTCGCGTAGGGCATCGACGGCAGAGCCTGCTCAGGCGCGCCAGGTGGATACATGTGGACCACGTCCGGCGCGAGTTCGCGAGACCAGCGCCGATGTGCTCGCCCGACCGCCTCGTCGGCGTACTCGAGGCGCACTGGCGCCAGCCCGATCTGCCGTCGCGGGCGCCGTACGGGATCGCGGAGCGCGTGCACTCGGAGTCCCCGGTGGAGGTAATCAGTCGCCGCGATCTCAGGCCTCGAATGAGCCGGGGGTCGAATCCACGGTCAGCACGTGGACCTCGTGGCCCCGGCGGAGCAGCTCGACGCCCGTGTCGCGCGCGGCGACCTCGGTGCCCGCGAAGTAGTCGGCGAGAAACTGATGGACCGGGAGCAGAATCCTCACGCTGCTGCCACCTCGGTTCCGCCGGCGAAAGTCGCATAGCGTGCACGCTGCGGCGCGAGCGGCGAGCGGCGCGGATCGGCTGGGGCCCGCTCGTAGTCGAGCAGCCGGTTGAGCCGCGAGCTCCAGCGCGACCACATGTATTCGGCCTCGTCCGCGCCCGGAAAAGCGCGCGAGTCACGGCAGACGATCTGCGCCACGGGCGTATAGACGCTCAACAAGCCCTCTTCCTCGAGCCGGAACGCGAGGTCGAGCGCGAACAGGGCGTCCGGCAGATGCTCGGCGTCGAAGCCGCCGACAGCCTCGAACTTGCTCCGCTCGATCGCCAGCAGATCACCGCTCGCCCCGCCGGGATTGATCGGCCTGCCCGCGCTCAGCAGCTCGCGTCGTGCTCTAGCGAAGCCGGGCCGGCGAGTCCCTGGACGTCGACCCGCAGGCCCGCCGTGACGCAATCGTCCCTCGGCATCGACGACGGTGCCGCTGACCGCCCCGATCCCCGCCCGCGTGGCCTGGGAGAGCAGCTCGCCGACCCATCTCGGCCCCGCGCTGGGCGGAAGGATGCCCGTATGAGCGCAGAAGATGAGCACATCACCCGTCCCCTCAGCCGCTGCGCGGTTCGCCGCGCGGGCCTGGGACACGTCCTCGACTACGGGCCACCGGCAGTCGCGGGCGGGGCGCTGCCCGGCAACGATGACCTCGTCGATCCGAGCCGTCGAACGGCGTTCGAGCTGGTGGGGAAGGGGCATCGAGGCGGCCATCCTGTCGGAGCTCACGATGAGCGTGGCGCGGGCGCCCGCGGCTGGACTCCGGATCACCCGCACGGTGCCCGAGCTCGCGATCGGCCCGCGCGGTGGCGGGCTCACGGCGACGCTGGAGGGCTGCCTCGACGACCGCCGCCGCCGCTTCCGCGGGCGGGGGGTCGGGCGCGCCCCAGACGATCCGCCCGTCGGCATCCGACAGCACCCGGCGGTGATAGAGGATCTGCGGCAGGTGGACGACCCGTCGTGCGCGTTCCGCCACCCGTAGCAACAGGTCATGCTCGGCGACCGGACCGAGCGCCGGTTGAAGGCCCCCGGCCCGCTCGACCAGGGCGCGACGGATCGCGCACAGGCGCCCCAGGTCGGGCGTGCTCAGCAGTCGATCCGGAGAGAAGCCCGGCTTGAAGACCGGGTCCGAGCGAGCGCCCCTGGCGTCGATCCGGTCCTCGTTGGAGTAGACGAGGTCGGCCTCGGTGGCGTTGATCGCGTCGACCAGGCGCACGAGTGCCTCGCCCCGGAGCTCGTCGCCCTCGCCGAGGACGAGAACGTAATCGCCGGTTGCGAGGGCGAGCGCTCGGGCGAGCGCGGCTTCGGAGCTCTCCGGCTCGACCGGGAGGCGCGACGTTCGGACTTTCGTCTCGTCCGGCATCCGGGCCGCAAGGACCTCCTCGATCGCCGTCCGGGTGCCGAACTGAACCGCGCAGAGCTCCCACCGGGGGTAGGGCTGACGGGCGACCGACTCAAAGCCGGCTCCCACCCAGAGCTCGTCGAGTTCGCCGGCGACGGCCAAGACGCTGACCAGCGGTGCTCGGGGCATCGCTTCCACCTGGGCGCGCATCGAATCGAGCTCGTGCTCGCCGGCCTCCTGCCGGCGGCACCAGAGGCCGTAGTCGAGCTCGGCGGTCACGGACCGCCGGCGGCGGTCGAGCCTCGGCGCAGCCTGGCGACGGCGGCCCGCCAGGGTGCGGTCAAGAACCGCGCCGCCTTGGCCATCCCGCGCCGCGCCGCGGCGCGCGCGTGGCAGAGCGCGAGGCCGATCCGGTACCCGCGTGCCGCGGCGATCACCTCCACCAGTGTCTCGGCGGCTTCCCGGGCGGCGCGATCCTCGGACGCGACCCTGGTCAGCTCCGCGACCTTCGTTCGGAGGTCCACCGCCTCGGCTTCGGCCCGATCGCGCCTGGTCAGCTCTCCGTCGAGTCGCTCCGAAAGCCGACGGATCTCGACCGACAGCGACAACACCGCGAGGTCCGCTCGTTCGGGTGCCTGCACATGGAGCCCGGCGAACCGCGATCTCAGGCCGGCGAGCTCGACCCCCACTGCGTCCGGGTCGATGATCGCGACGAGCACGGAGCGCGAACCGGGCGTTGAGGACACCGACTGGTGCAGCGCGGCTGTCTCGAGGCCGTTCCCGTTGGAGCGGCCGGCGGGCTCGCGACCCAGCCCCGCCTCGCGCAGGGCGAACAGCGTCGGCAGGTGCTCGGTCCCGAGCACGACAACCGAGTCACCGAGTCCGCGGAAGAGCGCGATCGCCTCGTCGAACGGGTGCGGCGCCCCATCGGGACGGGGCGCCTCGACGAGTACGGCGGCTCGCGCCGCTCGCCGCAGTCGCGTGAGCAGCGACCGCCGTTCCTCCGGGTCGAGCCGATCCAGCGTGTCGATGGCGACAGCGCAGTCGTACGCGTTCTCGGCAGCCCTCGGCGCGGGATCGTCGACGGCGGACCCTTCGAGGCTCACGACCTCATCGGGCGACGCCGGCGTCGCGAGGCTGCAAGCGCCACCTGCGACCTCGAGGATCCGCAGTGTCCGGCCCGGCGGCCGGACCACGTCCAGGACCGCACTCACCGTGACCAGGCTCGGGCGCTCTCCATTTACCCACGCGACGGCCGAGCCCCGGTACGACATCGGTCTCGGCGCCAGCCTTCATAACCCCTCTTGCCGTCAGCTCGCGGACAGACGAAATCTCGGAAAACCAGGTAGGAAGCCGAAAAGGCTGTGCCCACCCGCTACAAGGTGAAAGTAGTCGACCGCAGGTAGGAGAAAGGTCGGGTCTTCATTACAACCCGATTACAACGCCAATAATGCCTGCTATCGGCATTATTCGAAGCGCTGTCGGTCGGTCACCGGCTCGCCTTTTCACCGGTATCCGAGCTCGTTGAGCAGCTCACCGGCCTCGTCCTCGTACAGCCGTCGGTCTCGCTCGGTGAACACTTCCTCCCAGTCGCCGACCACGCCCTTGCGGGCGAACGCCTTCGAGTCCTCGACCCCGGCCGGCCGCCCGTCGGAGAAGCGCTCGAAGCGGGCTCGCTCGACGCATCCCGCGATCGGGCCCCGCCCCGCGTCGGCGCCGAGGAACCGGGTCAACCGCTGCAGTTCGGAGATCGGATCGCGTTACGAGGCTCTCGAACCGAACCTCCGTATAGCGGTCGCCGAGGCGGTTGCGGCCGATCGCGATCGCGCGTGAGACGTTGGTTCGCCAGCTACTGGCAAGCGCCGTGATCCGCTGCTCACTGAAGATGCCGTGGCCCGAGGCGAGGAACCGCTGCGGGTCGACTCGGTAACGCTCCCTGGTTATCACCTCATCGGGGGTGAGATCGAATCCACCGCCAAGGTCAAGGCTGTGGTTCCAGAGATGGTGCATCGCCGACACCGCCACATCGCGTCCGTCGCGGATCACGTGGATCACTCGAGCGTCGTCGATCAGCGAGGCGAGCTCGGCCATCGCCGCAGCGTTCAAGAACGGCGTCTTGTCACCGACGAGCCGCATCCCGCTGCCCGCGAGCGCTCGGCCCAGGAGGTGCCGGGTGCAGACGGCGGCCAGCTCGTCGATGACGGCCTCGGCATCGTCCGCGCGCGTCCAGACCGAGCGTTCGATCCAGCGACGCAGATAGGCAGCGTCGAGCAAGGCGCGGTGCAGGGAGCTCGGCTGAAGCGTCGCGGAGTCCATCCGCTCGACGTCGGGACGCTTATAGGCGCGTCCGAAGAAGCGGCCCTCGCCGCGGGCGATGATCTCGGGGTGGGCGTCGAGCAGGCGCATCACCCAAGAGGTCCCGGACTTGGCCTGCCCGACGATGAAGAACGGTGGCGGCGCGGCCCCGGCGGCTTCGGCCTCCGATCTGGCCGCTCGTGCCGCGTCCTCGGCCTGCGCGAGGCGCCGCTCGAGAACGTCCGTCCGCCGGCGCAGCCGGCGGATCCGCTGATCGCGGTTGGCGAGCAGCCGTCGCAGCTCGGCGATGTCGCGCTTGCCGCGCGGCGCCTTGGGTTCCTTCAGAGCCTTGTCGGTGCCATCAGAGCGCTGCTGCATCCCTCTCCTCGACGATGGATTGCAGCACGTTGCCGAGGCGCTCGTCGAAGCGTTCGGGATCATGGTGCTCGCGGACGCGAGCCGCACCCCGAACTCCGATCGCCCGGAGTTGGCTCGGGTCCACCCGCAGCACGGCATCCAGCGTCGCCGCGAGATCCGCGACGTCGTTGGGCTCGAACAGGATCCCGTTGAGACCGTCCGTGATCAACTCGGGCACCCCGAAGACCCGCGTGGCCACCGCGGGCGTCTCGAATGCCATCGCCTCGGCGAGCGCGATCGGGGCCGACTCGACATCCGAGGGAAGGACGAAGACGTCCGCGGCCTCGTGCCAGCGCAACGCGTTCGTCGTCGGCGGCTTAAAGCTGCAGGAGTCGGCGATCCCGGCGGCTTCGATGTAGCGACTGACCGCCTTGCAGTAAGGCGTCTCGCGCGCGCCGACCATGTGCAGCTGAGCGTCGGGATGGCGCTTGCTGACCATCGACCAGGCCCGGGCGAGCACCGCGTTGCCCTTGCGAGGCTCGGCGATTCCGAGAGCGAGCAGGATGCGTCGCTCGGGATCGAGACCGAGAGATCGGCGCGCGGCGACGCGGTCCACACGCGAGCGGAAGTCGTCGATCTCACCGAACTCGACCCCACAGGGAGCGGTCAGCGCCCGGTCGGGGCGGACGTAGGGTTCGTACAGGGCGCGCGTCGCGTCCGCGGGGAAGATCGTGGCCGCGGCTGCGAACAGCGCCTCGAGGCACCGCTCGCGACCATGATCCTGCTCCGGGGCCGGGTGGCCCATCTGCCACCAGACCGGGAACTCATAGCTCTCGTGAATGATCCAGGCGATCGGCAGCCCGAGCCGGGTGGCCGCGTCGGCGCCCGCGAAGGAGTCGATCGTGTTGACGAGCACCGCATCGGGTGACTCGCGCACGAGGAGCTCGGACAGCTCGGCAACGCACCGCTCGTATCCATCGGGCGGCGAGTCGCGGCTCGTGCCCGCGATATGAACGGGCACGCCGATTTCCTCGAACCGCTGGGCCCATGGTCCCTCCTGCCTGGCGACCACCTGCGCCGCGAACTCGCCCGACTTGGTCAGGCGGTCGAGTTGCTCGAACAGGGTTCGCTGAGCACCGCCCGGCGCCAGGCTGTGGGCAAAGGCGACGATGCTCAGGGTCTCCTTCGCGCCGGTCGAGCGCGCCGCTGGCCGACGGGCGTCGTCGGCGGCTCCGTCGCCCTGGAACGGGCGCCCGTTGCCGTCGCCGCCCGTCCACGCGGGCCGTCCCTCGCCCGCGCGCGCGGCGCACTCCGGCGTCCGACACCGAGAAGGCGGGGTCGGTGAGCTCGATCTCCTCGCCGACAGCGAGCTTGAAGCGCGTTCCGCGGACCCCGGTGACGATCGCCTCGATGCCCGCCCGGCGAATCCCGGCGGGGAGCGCGGACGGCGGCACGCGGAGGTCGAAGCCGGAGATCACGGTCTCGGGGTTGACGAGCTCACTCACCCGCGGTCGCTGCAGCCCGAGCCGCGCGCGGCCGACGAGCGTTCCGTTGATCACGATCTCGACCCGGGCGACCGGCTCGGCCCGCAGCACGGCCCAACCGCGGACGCGAACGGCGTCACGCGGGACGCTTCCCTTCGTTGGCTCGAAGATCGCTCCTTGGCTGGCGCCGCGGCCCTTCGAGCGCCAAGCTCCGAACCGGTACGCCCAGGGCACGATCGCCCGCTGAGGGGCGAGTTCGCCGGTCACCGGCGCGGCGGCTTCGATGAATCCGAGCCGGGTCGGATCGGGATAGCCGAGGTCGTGCGCCTCCTTGGGCCGAGTGGTCAGCAGCTGATCGCCGGTGATCGGGTGGACGGTTGAGTACAGCGCCCGACGACCCGCTCCGGGTTTGGTCTGCAGGTACCCGAGGGTCGCCGCGGCGTCATCGCGTCCGCCTCTCCGCCACGGTCTCAAGACCAGGCGGCGCGCACGCCCGAGGGAGGACCGCGCCCGGGTGCGGAAGCTGGCGTCCGCGGTCCAGCCGAGCGGCGCCGCCGCCCAAAGCAGGGGCCCAGTCGGCCCCACACGCGGCCTCGTTGGCTCGAACTCATCGGTTGACCACGAAGCCGTCGTCGCGCAGGCGGAGCGGGATCAGGCCCGGGGCGGGTGTCGCCGGCAGAGCGCCGAGCTCGGTGATCGGCGCCCTCGCGTCCTGCTCGACGCGATCACCCGGCGATCCCGCCGCGTACACGTGGCGCCAGCGCTCGTGGTCCATCGATCTGAGCAGGCCGAGCGCGGGCTTCGGGACGTGCTTGGGCGGCCGGGTGGGGGCGCGAGCCGGCCCCGAGGTCCCGTCCAGGTAATCGAGCGCCTCGAGCACCTCGGCGAAGATCGTGCTCGAGCGCATCTGCAGCGTGGGCTCCATGTCCCGCCGCCATCGGCCGATCGACGCCTTGACGTCCCCCGAGGCGGTGCGATGGTCGCTGAGGCGCTCCGCCGACTTCCACGCCGCGGAGAGGGTCTCGGAGACGCTCGCGTCGTCAGCCTCGAGATCGAGGTGGGCCAGGATGCGGCGTATCGTCGGCTCCGGATCGAGGATGAGATCCTCGTACCGGACCGCGAGCGATGCGTCGCCGCGGCCGGACGACGCCTCGAGCAGGCCACGGAACGCCTCCGCGACCGACTCGAGGTAGTCCTCTCCGGCGTCGGGTCGGTCGCTTACCAGCGCCGCGTTGGGGTTCCTCTCGCTGTAGGAGAGAATCGAGCAGATCGTGTCTCGCGGGTCGCGAAACAGGGTCACGTCCTTCGTGCCCGGCAACAGGTCGGAGAGCACCTCCAGGCGCACCTCGCCCATCGGCGCCTTTTCGAGGAACACCTCGGCGTCGGGCTTGCCCTGCTGCCCGGCGACGCCGCGATAAAAGCTCTCGATCTGCTCCCGGACGTGGCGCGCGAGCGCGAGCGTCCGATCACTGCCCAAGAACCGCCGCGTCCACTCGTCCCGAATCGGCTGGCGGCCCGCCTCGGGCCACTCGCCGAGCCACCAGTGATCGCGGTCGATGTTCGTGCGCAGCACTCGTTTGTAGCTGCCGGGCTCGCTGAGCGCCACAAGCACCTCCAGCCAGTAGCTCGCCGCGCGCGGCTCGACGCCGTGCGGCGGATAGGCGACGACCGCCGGATGGTGGCCGAGGACGTGGACGAGCCAGGTCGTGCCGGTTCGGCCGGTTGGGGTCGAGATGAAGCCGGCGCGCAGGTCCTCGGCGCCGCCGACGTCCGACAGCGATTCCCGCCGGCCGCGGATCTCGGCGAGCGGGGCGTCCCCCCCGTCCTCTAACCGGGCGCGAACCATGAGCGTGAATCGCGGCGGGAGTCGCACGCGCGCCGACGGTGCCGAAGAAGCGGCTCGGGGCGCCGTTGTCCTGCGCTCGCCCCCGTGACGGCCCGGCGAGGTCCAGCGGCACGGTGCGCAAGAGCTCGCCCTCGCACACGAGTTCGACCGCGGTCACCGGCGCCGCCCTACCGATTGCCCAGCCCTTGATCTCGAGGCCGAGCTCCACCGCGGACTGGCCCGCCTCGGGGCTCGTAAGCCCGCAATCCAGCAGCGCCGGCGCCTCGGCGCCGAGCACGTCGACCCTCTCGATTGTGACGGCGGTCGACATCACGACCACGGCGGCGACCGCCTAGGCCGTCGCGCTCGGACCGGTTCCCAGCAGTTCCCTGTTCTCCCGCATCTGGCGCCGGGCGAGCTTGTGCACATCCTCGAAGTCCGCCGACGCCAGGATGTCCGGATGACCCTCCCGCAGCTGCTTTAAGAGCAATCGGCAAGCGCGATCGGTCCGCTGCAGCGCCGAGAAGATCTCCTCCGCGCCGATGGTCGGCTCAGCGCCCGGCGTCACCGGTTGCACTGCCTTTTTGAGCCCCATTGATCAACCTCCGTGTGTGGGTTTCCTACAAGGGAACGCGCCGTTCGCCGCTGAGCTTTTGCGCGGGCGCGCAGCAAAAACAAGTTCCGCCATCGACCCGGCGTCGCCGCGGGGGGTAGGCTGGCCGCGTGCACGGTTCGAGACGTGGGAGGCGAGCATCCGCACGTCCGTGAAGCGGGTAGTCGTGGCGGTCGCCGCCCTGCTCGCCGTCCTCGCGGCCGGGGTGATGGCCCGAGCCGCGCCGAGCGCGCCGAACGCGCCGAGCACCGTCGAGGTCAGGGCATGGCTCGAGGATCAGCAGCGGGCCGAGCGGAGCGACCTGCGCCACTGGAACAGAAGCCGCGAGGTCCTCGACCGGAAGATACGGGCCAACACGCGGCCGCTCTTCCGTCAGGTGCTGATCCCGGTCATCAACGCGCCGACGCTGGCGGAGGCCAGGGCGCGCGCGCAACACGCGCTCGACCTTCTGGCGGCTCCCGGGCCGGCCGATTCGGCGTCGAAGCGGCTGCACACCGCCGAGCGCCAAGCCACGGCCGAGGCCAAGCAGCTCCTGAAGCGGCACCTGACCCAGACCGCCCGCTTTCTCGCCGGGTTTCGCTAGTCCTGTGCGCGGACCGCGGAAGACTCGGGCCGTTCTGAGCGTTTCTCTGGCAGGCCCGTAGCGGTTCCGGGCGGCTCCGACGCCGCGACGCCGAAAACGATCTGGATGCGGGATTCGGCGCTCTCTCAATCCGATGGGCCCAAAAGGATTCGGACTTGTGACCGTCGGTTTCGTATCGCAATCTCGGCTGGCAGGGTGATGCTCGCCGCGCTCCCGTTGCGCAACGGGCTCCGGGCGGCGTTCGCCATCTCGGCCGCTCTGCTCACCGTCGGCATTGGTTCGGACGCCGCGGCGCACGACGTCGATGACCTGATTCCCGCCGGCGCAACGGAGTCAGACATGAGGGTGTTCGAGACCGCGGTGCTCGGGCCCCAGCATGCCGCCGAGCACGCCGCCCTGCGCCGACTCGAGCGCCGCGCGGCCCGCGGCGAGCTCGAGCTCGGAAGCGGTCGCACCGCGCTTTCCTCGGAGGGAGTCACGGCCCCGCGTGCCGTCGGCCCGCCGTCCGATGTCGGCGCCTGGACCGCGGCGCCGTTTGCGCTCCCCACCTACGCGATCCACACGGTGGTGTTGCCGACGGGCAAGGTCCTGTTCTGGGGCCGTCCCCCGGTCCCGGCGGGTGCAGGGGGAGTCCGTCCGAACTCGAGTCAGGCAGCGCTGTGGTCGCCGTGGCTCGGGACGGGGCCGGGAGCCTTCGAGCAGGTCGACCCGCCTGTCGTCGACGTCGACGGGCCCGGCGGCCAGCCCCCGACGAACGCACCGATCTTCTGCTCGGGACAGACGCTTTTGCCCGACGGCGAGGTGCTGGCGACCGGCGGCAACCTGATCTACGCCAACACCTTCCCCAACGACGCCTACACGGCCTTCGCCGGGCTGCCGATGATCTTCACCTTCGACCCCTTCACCGAGACCTGGACGCGCCAGCCCGACATGGCCGAGGGGCGCTGGTACCCCGGCCAGGTCCTGCTCCCGGACGGCAGGACGGTGATCCTGAGCGGGCTCGGCGCCCAGCCCCCCGGCCAGGTGATGACCAACAGCGTCGAGGTCTTCAACCCGCCGAGCGCGCGCGGCGGCCAGGGGACCGTCGTGCCTGAGCCGAGCGCCCTTCGCAACGGGCTCGGCCTCTACCCGCGCACCTTCACGTTCGGCGACGACGTGATCGTCACCGGCCCTCCCAAGGCCCTGACGGCGACGCTCGACACCGCCACCTTCACCTGGGACGAGAGCCTGCAGACGATGTCGCGCTCGCGGATCGCCGGCAACGCCGTGCGGCGGCCGGGCGAACCGGGGGGCTCGGACACGGTCACCACGCTGGGCGGCTTTGACCGCAATCTCGGCACGGGGCCGTTCTACCCGGCGACCGAGACGTCCGAGACGATCGACGCCCGGGCCACTCCCGCCCACCTGGCAGGCGGACGCACCGCTCAACGTCGCCCGAGCCAACGGCAACACGGTGCTGCTGCCGGACGGCTCGATGGTCGAGGTCGGCGGGGGCAGCGGCTTTCAGGAGGGCGGCGACCCCGACGGCGGCGCGCACGGCGGCTACGTGACGTACGCCGACGGCCGCGCCCGCCAGATCGAGGTCTTCGATCCCGACTCGAACAGCTGGCTGCTCGGGCCGGCGCAGCAGGAGGACCGCACCTATCACTCGACCGCGGTCCTGCTCCCCGACGGCAGGGTGTTCTCGGGGGGCGACGACACAACCCGCTCGAATCGGGCGGGGCCTTCAGCACCGCCGACAACGGTGAGGTCTACTCGCCGCCCTACCTGTTCAAGGGCGCACGGCCCGTGATCGACTCGGCGCCGGACGCCGTCGACTGGGGCGACTCGTTCGGGATCCGCAGCTCCAGCCCGAAGCTCGACAGGGCGGTGCTGATGGCCCCGGCCGCGACAACGCACGCGTTCGACATGCACCAGCGCCACGTCGAGCTTCAGGTCCTGGACCGGGTCTCAGGCCGGGGAGTCGACGTCGTCGCGCCGCCGTCGGCGAGCGTCGCTCCGCCCGGTTACTACATGCTCTTCCTGTTGAACGGCGCCGGCGTGCCATCGGAGGCGAGCTGGGTGCGACTCGATCCGACGGCGCCCGACCAGCCGACGCTCGGCAAGCCGACGGTGAAGGTGAAGCTCGGTGGGCTGGGCGGCGACCAGCCCCGGATGACAGTCAGCATCAAGTCGGCCTCGGAGAAGCTTCGCAGCGCCAAGCTGAAGCTGCCGCCGCAATTGCGATTCGCCGCCGGCCAGGCGTTCGACGACGGAAGCGCGTTCGGCTCGAAGATCTCCGTGAAGCACTCCCAGGCCAGCCTGAAACTCAAAGCGCGCAAGGCTGTGAAGACGCTCAAGGGCAAGGTCGCCCGCGGAGCACTGGAGCCTGGAAAGGGCCTCAAACCGGGGAAGCGGCTGAAGTTCAGGCTCTCGGTCCGCGACGCCGCCGGCAAGACGACAAAGCTCACCGTCCGCGCCAAGTAGCGGACGCGCAGCCCGCTCACCTACCCGCGACGGTAACCCGTGCTCACGTCCCGGTCCCGCCACACGCGATGCCGCTGCCCGTGCTGGTCACTTGGTAGTTGGCGTCGATGGTGACGCGCCTGGCGTCCCATCGGCTGATCAGGGAGCAGTCCACATCGACCGGGCCGAAGATCCACGATCCGCACTCACCGGCGCTCGAAACCCGGAAGCACTCGGACCGACCCGTCAGGGCCCAGGAACCACCGCGCCTTCGCCTCGACCGACGACCACGCGGAGAAGACCTCGGCGGGCGGGGCTTCGTAGCGGCGCTCGATCCTGAGCTCGGCGTGCTGGATCAACCGGCGTCCTGCTCCGCGAGATAGCCGCCGAGGCGGTCCAGGCGGCGCTCCCAGCCCTCGCGACGCTTCACGATCCACCGCTCGGCCGGGCGGAGCGCCCCGGGCTCGATCGTGCAGGTGCGAACCCGGCCGACCTTCACCGAGCTCACGAGCCCGCTCTCCTCGAGGACCTGCAGATGCTGGTGCACCGCCGGGAGGGATATCGAAAGCGGCGCGGCGAGATCGCTCACGGACGCCGAGCCCCGCGAGAGTCGCTCGACGATCGACCGGCGGCTCGGATCGGCGAGGGCGTGGAAGACGTCGTCTAGAGGCGGGCCAGGGGCCGGGCGACGCTTAATCATCTACTTAAGTATAGTCCCGGCCCGGATGGCCAGGCTGCGCATGAACATCTCAATGTCGCTCGACGGCTACGTCGCGGGACCCGACCAGAGCGAGGACGATCCGCTGGGGAAGGGCGGCGAGCAGCTGCACGAGTGGGTGGTTCCCCTCAAGGCCTTCCGAGAAACGCACGGGAGGGAGGGCGGCGAGGTCAACGAGAGCTCGCCGATCGCCGAGGGTCACTTCGAGAACATCGGCGCGTCGGTGATGGGACGCAACATGTTCGGCGGCGGGCCGGGGCCGTGGGGCGATGAGGCATGGACCGGTTGGTGGGGCGAGGAGCCGCCCTTCCGCCATCCCGTCTTCGTCCTCACCCACCACGAGCGCGAGCCGCTCGAGCTGATCGGGACGACGTTCCACTTCGTAACCGACGGTCCCGAGTCGGCGCTGGAGCGGGCGCGCGAGGCGGCGGCCGGCAAGGACGTCCTGATCAACGGCGGCGCCCAGGCCGTCCAGCAGTACCTGCGGGCGGGCCTCCTCGACGAGATGGTGATCTCGCTGGTCCCGGTCGTTCTCGGTGGCGGTGCGCGCCTCCTCGACGACCTCGGCGACCCGCCGCCGCGCCTGGAGCTGGTCGAGGCGATCGCGGCGCCCGGCGTGACGCACCTGCGTTACCGCCACACCGGCTGAGCGCGGCCCCGGGCGCGGCGTCCGGGTCCCGGCCCGGAACAGGTCGCCTCAAGCCGCCTTGCCCCGCATGCCGGAGGTAAGGCGGGGTAACGGGTGTCGGCGTTGCGACGCCGGGAGACAACCCGGCTACCGCAGAGGCACCCGGGACGCCCGGCCAAGCAGGGGTCCTGCCCGCACCACCGCTTTGCAGCGTGTGAGATGCTCGTCGAGGATCGAATCGAAGGAGAGGACGAGCATGGGGCAAGACAGACGCCAACGCAGACGACGTTTAGCCGCACTCGGCGGAGCCGCCGTCGCTGCCAAGAAGCACATGGACGACAAGCACGATGCAGAGCAGCAGGACAGCGCGCCGCAGGCTGGGCCCACCGACCCCGCCCCAGCGGCGTCGGGTGGAGTGACCGCCGACACCACCGAGCGACTGAAGGAGCTTGGTCAGCTTCACGAACAAGGCGTGCTCACGGATGAGGAGTTCGCCAGCGAGAAGGCGAAGGTGCTGGGAATCTGAGCCCTGGGGAGTCTTCGCACGAACGAACATCTAGCCGCCCCCAACTTCGAGTCTTTGGCCCGGGTCCGGCGACGGTTCGTGTGGGGCTTAGCCGTTCGGACAGAAGTATCGCTTCGGGCGAAGGGCGATAAGCCACGATCAGGCCGGTAGGCGTGCTCGCACCATGATCTGCGGGTGGTCGCGAGAAACGGATCGGGCTCCGCTACTGACGAGAAACCGGGGAGAACGGCAGGGTTCGCGTCGAACGCCTAGCGGGGGCGCGGAGGACTCGCCGCGGGCGCCGGCCAGACCATCGCCTCGGCCGCCTTTGCCCAGCAACGATTCCGAGCGCCATCAACGATCGCGGCCAGATAGTGGGCGGGGTCCTCGACTCCCAAGGCGGATCGCGAGGCTTCCTGCTAGAGCGTGGCCGGTTCAGGCTGTTCGAAGGTCCGGATGCCGCCTACACCCTCGCGCGTGACATCAACAACCGCGGGTGGATCGTCGGCTTCTACGAGTCCAAGCGGCCGGTCGGAGCTCGCAGCTCGACGGCTGGGCGGGCCGACCTCGCCCGTGGCCTTCGGTCAGGCGCGGAAGGAGACTGGGCATGGCTTCCGTAGCCACGCTCGGCGGCGCCCCTGCTCCGCCAGGTCGTGCGCAGGTGGCCTTCCGGCCGCGACTCCGAAGCGGTATCGGCCGGTGCCGCCTCTTCTTGGGCTGTTCAACGCGTTCCGCATGACGCGCGTTCCGGAGGTGGCGCCATCAGTCTCCATCGAGGGTATGACCTTGGGCTGACGTCCACTCGGCGCCGGTCTGCTCGCGGTAGGCGTCCAGGGCACCCTCCAAAGTTCGGAAGAAGTGCACTGGGTCCAGCGGACCGACCAGCTCGTAGCGCTCGAGCTTTGCCTTCACCGGGTCCTTGAGCTCGGCGAACACCAACGAGGTGCCGTCGGCGTTGAGCTCCGCGTCGAGTTCGGCGAGCATGTCCGCCGCCGTGGTGTCGACGTCGGTGATCGGCTCTGCCGCGACGACGATCCAGCGCGGCCGCGGCTCGGCACGCGCCAGGCGTCGAACCTCGTCACGGAAGGTACGTGCGTTGGCGAAGAACAGCGGCGCGTCGAAGCGGAGGATCACCAGGCCGGGCAGTTGCTCGGCGTCGGGATAGAGACGCCGGTCGTGGTGCCCCGACATGCCGGAGACGCGACCGAGGGTGGTTCGGTAGGGCAACCACGCGCGCCGAAAGACGTTCAGGATCGAAAGCGCGACCGCCACGGCGATGCCGGGGAGCACGCCGAGCAGCGCGACGCCGAGGAAGGCTGTCATCGATAGCAGGAACTCGACGCGGCGCTGATGCCACAACCGGCGAACACCGGAGATATCCGCGAGTGACAAGGACGCCGCGATCACCACCGCAGCAAGCGTCGACTCCGGGAGGCTGCGCAGGAGCCCGGGCACGAGGACGAGCATCAGGATGATGGTTGCCGCGCCGACGAGCCCGGTGAGTTGCGTCTTGGCACCGGCCTGCTCGGCGACGGCGGTGCGTGAGCCGCTGGTGCTCACAGGGAAGCCCTGGAAGAGCGCTGCGCCGACGTTCGCGGCGCCGATTCCGATCATCTCCCTATTCCCGTCGATCTCCTGACCCGTGCGGGAGGCAAAGGCCGAGGCGGTCGAGATCGTGTCGGTCAGAGAGACGAGCGCGATGCCAAGCGCTCCTGCGACTAGGAGCGGCAGATCGGAGACCGGGCTCGGCCAGGTGAGGTCTGGGAGGCCCGCCGGAAGGGTCCCCACGAGCGCCACGCCGTGGTCGCCGAGGCTGAACGCCCCTGCGGCGGCGATCGCGACCACCACTGCGACCAGGACGCCCGGTATCCGAGGCCGCCAGCTCTGGATGACCAGGATCAGCGCGAGACTGACCAGTCCGACCACTGCAGCGGCCGCAACTGTCTCGCCCGATGCGATCCCGTCTACGAACTCGCGGGTCTCGTCAATCAGCCCATTCGCGTCGACCGAGAACCCAAGGAGCTTCGGCAGCTGCCCGATGAGGATCGTCAGGGCAAGCCCGTTCATGTATCCGATCTGCGTCGGCCTCGAAAGAAGGTCGGCGACGAACCCCAGCTTCCCGATCCCCGCGACGATCGTGATAACGCCCACCAGCAGGGCCAGCATCGACGCCAACGCGACCGCGCGCTCGGGATCGCCGCCAGATCCGATGATCGGCAGGATCGTCGCCGCGATCATCGGACCTAGGGAGGAATCCGGGCCGAGCACAAGGATTCGCGAAGGCCCGAACGCCGCGTAGCCGATCAGGCAGAGGACCGACGTGTACAGCCCAGTAATCGCCGGCAGGCCGGCAAGCTCGGCGTAGGCCATCCCTTGGGGTACCAGCAGCGTGGTCAGCACGAGGCCGGCGACTACGTCGCGCCGCAACCACGACCCGCGATAGGACGCGAGCATCCGGGCACCAGGCAGCGAACTGGCCAGCCTCACTGACGGTCCACCATGGTCAACCGTGGGCCAAACCTTCAGCTATCTCGGGCGACGGGCAAGCTTCCGCCGGGCTCGTCCAGTGCACGTGCGGTACGGCTAGAGCGGACAGCCATCGATCGGAACGACGAGACGGCGGCCCACATCGACCTATCGCACCGCCCCCTTCGCAGCTGTGAGCACTCGTCGATCAGCACAGTTTGGTCAAGCGAGGCCATCAAACGACAAATTCCAAGCTCCTAGGTCGCAGCGCTGCAAGTCTCTCACGCCTGCATAGTCGCGCCGAGCCCAACCCACCGCTGAGCTCGAGGTGGCTAATTCACACCCCGGCACGGCCTTGAGGCAAAGCTCCCGCTTTCGTCTTCGGACAAGATCCGCTACAACGTTTGCGACTTCCTCAACGCCTACCCGCCCTCACGCTGCGCCTAAACGATCAGGTATCGCCATCCCAGCGGCCACTGCCGGGCCGGTCGCTAACCCAGCCGTGCTCGACCACCTGCAAACGCGACCGCGAAGGAGGCGGTGGTGACTGAGGAGACCAGCATGGCCAACCTCGGGAAGGTCGACCACATCGTTGTATTGATGCTCGAGAATCGCTCCTTCGACCACATGCTGGGGTATCTCTCGCTCGAGGGTGGTCGCGGCGATGTCGATGGTCTGCGGGCGGAGTTCGCCAACGAGCACGGCGGGCGCAACTATCCGGTCCACCATCTCGACAGCACGGTGATCGAGGACGATCCCGATCACTCCGCCAGCGCCGTCGACCTCCAGATCGGGGGCGGCAAGATGAACGGATTCGTCACGAGCTTCGCCGAGACGCTCTCGCACAACGACGTCCAGGATGCGGATCCCAGTCGCGTGATTGGTTATTACAACGCCGCCGATGTCCCGGTCTACGATCACCTGGCGAGCGAGTTCGCGGTCTGCGATCGTTGGTTCAGCTCTGTTCCCGGGGCGACCTGGCCCAACCGCCTGTACGCGATTTGCGGTCGCGCCGCCGGCAGTCGCGATGACCGCCCGCTCCACCTCCCACCGATGTACAACCAACCCTCGTTCGTGCGACACCTCGACGCCAACGGCATCTCGTGGCGCTGGTACTCGTTCGAGGCGGGAACCCTGCGCTTCGCCGATGGGCACTACAAGCTGGGCCACCACCACAGCTTCGCGTTCTTCAGCAAGACCAACTTGAACTGGAGGACCAGCCTCGAGCTCAGGATGGACGCAAAAGCGGCCAGCTTTCTCGAAGACGCCGCCAGTGGTGCGCTGCCGTCAGTCTCATGGATCGACCCGAACTTCAGCAACTTCAACCCAATCGGCTTTCAGCCCAACGACGACCACCCGCCCGCGGACATCAAGGACGGCCAGGAGCTTGTGCTCGCCGTCTACCACGCGCTCGCAACAAGCCCCCAATGGGAAAAGACGCTCCTCATCATCTTCTACGACGAACACGGCGGCTTCTTCGATCACGTCGCGCCGCCTTCGGCGCCGGACGACGACCCCCACACGTTCGGACGCTACGGCGTGCGGATACCGGCGCTGATCGTCTCGCCGTGGGTGGAGCCAGGGTCAGTGTCAAAGACGCTCTTCGATCACACGTCGATCATGAAGACGATTCTTCTGCGCTTCTGCCCAGGAGCCCTCGACGAGCCAAAGCGGCATCGAGGGCGGTTTTCGCGGCTCAGAAGCGCCGGGCACCCGCGCCACCTGGGAGACGCGCGTGTCACAAGCCAATAATCTCGGAGGGCTTCTCACACGCACGACGCCACGACCAGCGGCGGACCGGTACGCGCTGATCGAGGACGCCGCGGCCCGCGCGGCCGTGAGAACGGAAGGCGCGCCGATCGAAGGGGGACCCGCTCGCTCGCCGGCCGGCGACGGAGCTCCAGATCCGCCTCGCCGCCGCGACTCGCGAGCTGAGAAGACGAGGGCACCCGGCAGACCGGCCGTAGGTTCCGCATGCAAAGCGGCACTTATTCGGCCGCCAAATGGGGAGGCGGGGACGGCCGGAGTTGAGTGGAGCTCGCGATGCGTGTGCCCGCTGCCTATTCGTGCGCCGGCCGCGCTGAAGCTCGAGAGGGAGTCGCCGCCTCTCGGGCTTCCACCTCCTCGTCGGCGAGCAAGCCGGCCTCGCGCAGCTTCGCGAGCCGCTCGAGCGCCTCGACGCGTGGATCGGTGGCGGGCGCCGCTGTCGCCGGCTGCGCCTGATGCGCGACCCAGTCACCCCGCGCAGGCGATGGGAGCGCCCAACCCGTCGCTTAGGCTGGGCCGACAAGGCGACGAACCCGAGTTGGGAGCTCCCGTGGACTTCCTGAAAATCCTGCCGGCGTTCGTGATCATCGCGGACCTAGTGGACGACGTGGTCGTGCTGCCGTGAGCACTCCGTCCGGCGGGCAGGTCGAGCTAGGGCTCGGGGGTGTCGGCGTAGACGAGCGGACCAACCCCTCAGCGCGGGGTTGGTGGCTGACGTTCGTCCGCGGCCTCGTTGCGCTGTGTTTGGGCGGAGCCTTGCTGGTGGCCGGCGCCGGCCAATCGCGGCTTGCGACCTTCATCGGCATGTACTGGCTGCTCGGCGCGGTGCTCACGATCCGGTGGGTCCTGCGAAGCCCGGGGGTACCCGGCAGGCGCTTGGGGACACTGGCAGCCGGGGTCGGAGCACTCACCGCGGTGGCGCTGCTGGCCCGAAGCCCACTCGAGAACGTGATCAGCACCGGCGTCGTGCTCGACCTCGTGGGGGCGGGTGCGATCGCTACGGGCGTCATGCGGACACTCGGGGGCTTCCGCGACGACCAACTCGCGGACGAGCGGCTGCGGAGGCGGACCAGCATGCTCGTCGGGGCTCTCGACGTCGGACTCGGAATCGTGCTGATCGTCACGTCGGACTCGACGTCGACGTGGGTCCGCTTCCTCGCAGCAGCGTGGGGGCTCGCCGGCGGAACGTTGCTCCTGGTAGAAGCGCTCCGACTACGACGATTCGCGCGCACGAGCGCCGAGGCGAACTCGGCATCGTGACCTCCACCAGGGCCAGCGATCGTCCGACCTCGCGCACCGCTCTGCGCCAAGTATGCTGCCGTCGAAGCATCTGGCAGGGGCTGAAAGGGAGGGTCGAGTCTTGACCGCACGAACCGTGCTAGCAATCGTCGCCGCCGCCTTGTTGGCGCTTGCGCCGGCGGCCGCCGCCGCGCCCAAGGACGAGCCGACGCCGGTGATCTTCGTCCACGGCAACTCGGGCTCGGCGCAGCAGTTCGAGACCAACGCGATGCGGCTCACCTCCAACGGGTTTCCCCAGAAGCGGATCTTCGCCTACGAGTACAACTCGCTGGCGTCGAACAACGACGCGGCGGTTGCGAACCTCGACGGCTTCATCGCCGACGTACAGCAGCGCACTGGGGCGGGCCAGGTCGACATCCTCGCCCACTCGCGAGGGACCACCGTTATGCACACCTACCTGGCGACGCCGGAGCGTGCCGTATCAGTGCGCCGCTACGTCAACTTCGACGGCCGCACAAGCGCGACGCCGCCCGGAAACGTGCCCACGCTCGCGGTCTGGGGCGAGGGCGATCAGACGCGCGCGATCGGTGGCGCCGAGAACGTCTACTTCCCCAACAAGGCCCACACCGAGGTCACGACCTCGGCCGAGGCCTTCGGCAAGGTCTACGCCTTCCTGCTGGGCGACAAGCCTGAGACGAAGAAGGTCCTTCCGGAAAAGCCGAGCAAGGTGACGGTCAAGGGGCGGGCGCTGGAGTTCCCGACCAACGTCGGGGTCGACGGCGGCACCCTGCGCGTGTACCAGGTCGACGCCGAGACGGGACAGCGCTCCAGCAGCAAGCCGGTCTACGAGACGGCGATCGATGCGACGGGCAACTTCGGCCCGATAAAGGTCAACGGCCGCCGCCATTACGAGTTCGAGATCTCGAGGACGGGGCAGTCGACCATCCACAACTACCCCGAGCCCTTCGAACGCGATGACCATTTCTACCGCGTGCTCACCGCGCCACTCCTCAACCCCTTCATCGAGCGCAGCGCCGCCCACGTCTCGATCGCGGTCACGCGGATGCGCGAGTTCTGGGGCGACCAGGCGACGCCCACCACGAACGACACGCTGTCGTTCAACGGCTTCAACGTGATCAACGCTGCGATCGCGCCGCGTGCCCGCCGCGTGCTCGCGGTCTTCAACTTCGACAAGAACTCCGATGGCGTCTCGGACCTCAGCGCCTCGCTTGCCCCGTTCAACTCGCTGGGGTTCCTGACCGGCGTGGACAGCTTCATGGCGTCGAGCCCCGACGCGAGCGGCACGATCTCCGTTGTCGAGACGATGCGAGAGCCTCGGGCGCAGACGCAGACCACCAACGTGCCGAACTGGCCGTCGGACCTGCACACGGTGTCGGTCTTCTTCAAGGACTACGACGCCAAGGCGTACAAGAAGCCCAAGCGCAAGTAGGCGGCGCCTGCCCTTGGGGGCGTTGCCGCTCCCTAGTCACGGTGGCTATAGCGCAGTGGGCGGTCCGAACCAGATGGTCAGCGCTTCAGGGTCCGAGGTGGGTCCGGTCTCCCACCCAGGCAACGCATTCGTCGGGCCGGATCAGCACGGCGGTGGGAGCGGTGACCGCGCCAAGTGCCGGAAGCTCGCACGGGCCGGCAGCGGGCCAGACAGGATTCGAACCTGTGACCATCGGTTTCGTCGACCGACTCGGGCGATTTCACGATCTCCCCGGTGGGTCTGCGAATCCGGCAAAAAGGCCTGCTAACGGGCACAAGCCGAGCGGCCCCACTCGAAACCGTAAGAAACCGCGCCGCTCTTCTATGCCGTAGGCGTTCCGTAGGCGGGCTCCAGCGCCGGCTCAGTCGCGCGCGAACGTTGATCGGAGGGTAGGTTGCCTTCCCCGGTGAAGCTTCGTGAGACGCGTGTTTCCATCGCTGAGGGCTTACCAGCGCGACTGGGCTCGCGGGGACGTAGTCGCCGGGCTGACCGTCTGGGCCGTTCTCGTGCCCTCGGCTCTGGCTTACGCGACGATCGCCGGAGTCCCACCCGTCGTCGGTCTCTACGCGGCGCCGGCCGCGTTGGTTCTCTACGCGGCACTCGGCAGCTCCCGCCAGCTGATCACCGGCCCGTCCGCCGCCGCCGCGGCCCTGTCTGCTGCGGTTGTCGGGAACGCCGTCGCGGGCAACGGAAACCAGTTCGTCGCGACGACGGCTGCGCTCGCGATCTGCGTCGGGCTCGCCGCGTTGGTCGCCGGGTTCCTGCGGCTCGGGTTCCTCGCGAGCTTCATCTCCGAGCCCGTGCTCAGGGGTTTCATCGTCGGTCTGTCGGTGACGATCATCGTCGGCCAGCTACCGAAGCTGTTCGGAGTCGAGCCCGGCAGCGGCGACTTCTTCGAGAGGGTCTGGGACTTCCTGACCAATATCGATGAGACCGACGGCGTCACGCTTCTGGTCGGGGTGGGATCCCTCGCGGTGCTGTTCGGGCTCCCTCGACTGGCACCGGCAATCCCGGGGCCACTGGCGGCTGTGGTTCTGGGAATCGGCGCAGTTGAGCTCTTCGACCTCGGCGCTCACGGAGTCCTGATCGTCGGCTCGATCGACCCCGGGTTGCCTTCGCTGGGTATCCCCGACGTCGGGCTCGACCGCTTCGGGGGCCTGATAGCCGCAGCCTTGGGAGTGATGCTCGTCGGCTTTGCGGAGAGCCTCGGGACCGCGAAGACCTACGCCCAGCGAGACCACCGGGAGATCGACCCGAACCGGGAGCTGATCGGTCTCGGCGCCGCGAACCTCGGCGCCGGGATCTCCGGTGGCTTCGCCGTCAACGGGAGCCTCTCGAAGACAGCCGTGAACAGCACCGCCGGCGGACGGACCCAGCTCGTCGGGCTGATCGTCGCCGGACTGACCATGCTCACCCTGCTCTTTCTCACCGGCTATTTCGAGAGCCTGCCCGTGGCGACGCTGGCGGCGATCGTGATCGCCGCCCTGATCGACCTGATCGACCTCGCGGCGCTACGCGACTTCTACCGCGTCTACAGCAGCAGGCTCGGGCGGGCGTACGGCTTCGCGGCTCGAGCGGACTTCATTGCAGCGGTCGCCGCGATGCTCGGGGTGATGATCTTCGGCACCCTGGCGGGGCTGTTCATCGGAGTACTGATCTCGCTCCTGCTCCTTCTCTACCGGGCGTCCCGGCCGCCGGTGACCGAGCTCGGGAGAGTTCCCGGGATCAGCGGTCACTTCTCTGATCTCGATCGGCATCCGGACAACCGGCGTGTAGAGGGCATCACGGTGCTGAGAATCGAGGGCGGGCTGTTCTTCGCCAATGTCGGCGCGATCGCGGCCGAGATTCGCGGCGCGGCCCAACGCGATCACGTTCACGCAATCGTCATCGACGCGGAGACGATGCCGTTTATCGATGTGACCGCGGCCCAGGTGCTCGACCAGGTGGCGCGGGAGCTGCAAGCCAACGGCGTCCGGATGGTGATCGCCCGCGACGTCGGTCAGGTTCGTGACGTCCTCGATGCGGCCCCAGGCGACTCGATCCTCGATTACGCGTATCCGACTGTCGACCAGGCCGTAACGCGGCTGGTTGCAAGGCGCTGAGTCGAGCTGGGCATGACACTCGTCCTCGGCGGTTCCGGGCGATCTGCGGACACGGGGCGACGACTCCGGTCAGCTAGGCATACCCCCCGACGGCTTGCCCGCCACCCCGCGCGACAACTCCTTCGGCTTCACAAACGACACCAGCTCGACGGTCCTCGGCGCCAACTCGCGCCAGCTCGCTCCGACCTCCAGCGTTGCCAGCGCCGCGGTTGGAAACTTGACTCTCAGTCGCGCTATCTCGGGACCGTCTCGGGCGAGGCTCAGGGCGAGATCCTGGATCCCGGGGTTGTGGCCGATCAGCATCACGGACTCGACCTCGTCCGGCACCGCGTTCAGGACCTCGAGGAGGTCGGCCGCAGAGGCCGCGTAGAGCTCGGACCTCATCTGGGCGTCGGTGCTCTCACCCAGACCTGGTGCGATTCGGGCCAGTGTCTGGCGGGTGCGCCTCGATGGCGAGCACAGCACCAGCTCGGGCGCAATCCCCTCTCGCCGTACGTGCTCCGCCATGACCTTCGCGGCGCGGCGACCGCGAGGCGCCAGGGGCCGGTCGTAGTCGGCCAGCGTGGGGTCGTCCCAGCTCGACTTAGCGTGGCGGAGGAGATAAAGCCGCTTCATTCCCTGTTACCAGGCGGTTTCGAAGCGGGCCCGACAGGATTCGAACCTGTGACCTTCGGTTTCGTAGACCGACGCTCTATCCGGCTGAGCTACGGGCCCGTGGGGTACCGACGTACCCGGAGCGACGATTGTAGGAGCCTTCGGCGGCGGTCGCTAACGGGCCGGGCGCAGAAAGACCCTGCGGACCTTCGGCTCGGCCGGGACCTTCGGGGCCTGCCCCTGCTGTCCGGAGACCAGGCCGCCGGAGGCGTTCAGGAAGAGCGTCGTCTGAGCCTCGTCGAGCCCGGTGGCGTACGGGTGCGCGCAGACGTCGTCCGGAAACCGGGAAACGTTGGCCGCGCCCTTCTTGCCCTTGCCACCGTGGGCGATCGCGTCCATGAAGGCGGCGAAGGAGACCGAGTCGACGGCGGTCCCGATGTGGGTCGTGGCGCGGCTCGGGCAGACGTCCTGGATGAGGATGTTTCGCGCGCCGTCGAGCGACGAGGTCGGGTGCTTGCCGTCCTGCGGCTGGACGGTCTGGTCCGCCAGGGAGCGCACGGTCGTGTAGGAGACGTCGCCCGGAGTCTCGTCCGGCTGGGCGTTGATCGCGTCGAGAAGGTTCGAGTGGCGGCCCTGCTGCCAGTTCGCCGGTGTGCACGGCGTCGTCTCGGTGCAGCCCCGGGAGATCGTGGTCCCGTGCTGGGTGCCTGCCGCCGCCAGCACGTCGCTTACCTTGCGGCGAAGGTCCGGCCAGTAGGTGAGCGCGAAGCGGGGCAGTAGCCCGCCCTGGCTGATTCCGAAGACAGCCACCTTCCGCCCCGCCAGGGCGAACTCCCTGCGCAATCCGTACACCAGATACTGGACCGAGACCTGGATGTCGGCCGTCGTGAAGTCGGGGTAGTTCATGTAGCAGACGGGATGCCCGTAGAGCTCGAATGCCGACTGGCCGATCAGGTAGCCCTGGTCCCCGGTCGCCCCGGTGCCGGTGACGAACATCAGCGGGGTGCCGGTCGCGTCTGTGGGGTCGATCGGGCAGTGGAACGCCGCCTCGAGGTCGGCCGTCGGCACCGTCAGCCTCGGACCGCTCGCTTGAGCGGGATTCACGTAGATCGCGAGCGTTGCCACCGCGGCGTACCGCGGCGAGGGCACCGCGTCGAAGGCGCCTCACCGGCCCACCCTATTACGGCATGCCCATCCACCCCGCGGCGTAGCACGGGGTCGGCCCGCACGGGTCCGTGACCTCGCCGTTCGGCATCAGGAAGTTGGCGATCTGCGCCCTGATCAGCGGCGACTCCTCTATCACGGTGTCGTGCGGGTCGACTCCGAACGAGTCGTTCGGGGCCGTGTTGGTGATCGGCGGCGGGTCGGTGCCGAAGATCGTCCCCGCCTCGTCGCGCTTCGGTCCGATGTCCCAGACGAAGAACGCGTTGCCGTCGGCGGCCGGGCCGCTGAGGTCCCCGAGCGCGGGGAGATCGAAGAACGGCTGCTCGAAACCGGCCGGGAGGCGGTTGGCGTCGAGCGCCGGCTGGCGCATCGGCGCGCCGATCGTCCTGGCCTCCGTCTCGGTGGCGACGTTTGCAACCTGGTGGTCGCCGTAGGCCATGGCGATCATCACCCTGTGTTCGGGCGTGCCCGGCAGGGGGTCGGTGGTCATGTGGTTCGCGTAGCCGTTCGGCTCGCCGCGATCCCACATCGACTGGATCATCGACAGCAGCAGCGGGCGCTGGCCCTCGTCCGGATAGGACGGGTAGAGGATCAGCGCATAGTCCTCGAAGTCGATACTGCGGGTGAGCAGCAAGCCGCCGTAGTTCATTCCGGGCACGTAGAGGACCGAGCGGGTCACGTCGGGCTCGATGGCGGTCAGCGCCCCGCCCGCGATCCCGCCCTGGCTGTTGCCGTAGTAGAAGACGTGGCTCGTGTCGATCACCGGCTGGCCGCCGAACCGAAACGCCGGGTCGGAGGCAAACCCGTCCGGCTGGATGAGCAGTCGCCCGAGGTAGACGAAGTTCAGGAACCCCTGCTGGAGGCGATCCGGCAGCGGCTCGAAGTTCGACAGGTCGAGGAGCGCCGGCACCGCCTCCGGGCCGATGTCCTCGTCGGCCATCCCGATCCAGTCGGTCGCGCAGGTGATGACGTTGTTCTCGTCGCCGAGTTGGCGGACGTTCTCGGCAAACACCTCGTCGTACTCGTTGAACAGGCCGTGCCCGTACATCGACGGGCGCGCGGCGACGTCGACGATCGGCGTCCCGCCGCCGCCGTCCTCGACCGCCGAACGGGGGACGTTGCAGCCGAAGCGGGCCTGCATCGTGTTGCCGGGCAGGCGCTGGGGCAGGCCGTTCGCGCCGAGGTCGAACCTCGAGCCCGACGGACAGCCGGGCTGGTCGAGGTAACAGGGAACCGTGTAGGTGCCCTCGACGGTGCGGACGTCCTGAACGCCGCGGCCGGACGGGTCGGGTGCGGGGAACGAGTAGTTCGTGACGTTCGTGATCGTGAAGTCCAACTCCGTCCCCCTGGGCGACGCCGTCGCCGGGAGTCGTGTCGCCGAGCAGCGCGAGGCCGTGGTCTCTGATCGACAGCATCCGCTCGGAGAGGTTGCGTGTCGAGGCGACCGTGAAGTCCCAGGCGAGATACAGGCTCCGTCGCTTGATCCCAGCCTCCTTCAACTTCGAGAACAGCTGGTCGAAGTGCGGCCGGCGCGCCTCGACCACGTCGATGTCGGTCGGAATCCGATCGCGGTAGAGGCGGAACCCCGTCGGGGCGATGAGCTTCTTCCCGCCCGCGTCGCGGAGCTTGCGCAGGGCGACGATGTAGCGATGCCCGTCTGCGAGGCTCCGGGTCGGATGGATCAGGAGGTCGGTCTCACTCGGCGTCGTCGCGTTCGCGTCGAGTTCCGCCCACACCGGGTGGCGTTGGCCCGTGGCCGCGTCGATGAGGACTACCGGCTGCTCGGGGTCGGCATAGTCGCCCATGCCCGTGATCGGGACCGCGCCCGTCCTCGCGAACGCCTCTTGGTCGTCCATCCCCGGCACGTGGAGCACGATCAGCGCTCCAGGGCTGAAGCCGTCGCTCGTGTTGATGTCTCGCGGATCGACGTGCTTCCCGTCCCGGTTGGCGGGAGTCGAAGCCTGCTGCAGGTTGAGCCTCAGGCCCGTGTCCGTGCCCGGGTCCGGCCGCGTGAAGTAGTCGTTCGGGTAGGGAAAAAGGCACTCCGCGCCCGGTGGCATGATGAAGTCGCAGCGATCGGCCGCCGAGAGGTCGAGCCCTACCGGGATGCTTCCGTCGCAGACGCTCGGGTCCCGCCTCAGACGCGTCTTCGCGCGATCGAGCACCGTCCCGCGCTTCGTCTTGGCGACCACCTCGAGCCTCGTGCGGATGCAGCTCTGCGCGGCGCCCTTGCCACGCTCGGTGAGGCGCAGAGCGATCGTCCGCTTGCGGCGCGGCGGCAACGCCACCTTGTGCCGCTTGGTGATCCTGCGGTCCTTTCCAGCCTGATGTGCGCGCACCGACAGGACGGCGGTTCGCCTGGCCGCCGATCGCGCCGTCAGCTTCACCTTCCCGGAGGACACCAGCTTCGCCTGGGACTTCGTCTTGGGCGCGACCTGGGATCTCGGCACGCTTCGCGCCGGCGGGCGCCCC
>CAWCBM010000003.1:0-12689 GCA_963793775.1 uncultured Solirubrobacterales bacterium | reverse complement strand
GTGATCAGGGCGCTGGTCGGGCGGGCGAAGCGAGGCCGCCCGCCCGCGTCATCGACGCACGCGGCGACCTACACGGACCTGCGGGTGCACACCCGCTGATCCGCGCACTCGACGAGTCACCGGCGCCCCGGCGCCGGTGACTCGTCAGCCCGCCGCCGTGTCGTCAGCGCAGCAGGTACTCGACCGCCCGACCCATCAGCAGGCTTCGGGTCGCGGCGTCCGAGATGCCCTCGAACCCGAAGCCCAGGTAGACCGTGTCCGGGGTCGCCACCGCCGCGCCCTCCTTGATCCCGAGGCCACCGCGGGGCACCCAATCGTTCACGTTCGGATCCTCGATTCCGGCGTCGTCCTGGGGCGCCCCGGGAACGGTCCAGCCGTCCAGCTGGTCGCCGTCGTCCTCGAAGGAGGTGTCGCCCTCGCCGGTCGAGGTCTCGACGTCGTCGACGAACACGCCCGGGAACTGCTGGAAGCCCCAGTCGCTGAGCGCCGTGATCGAGATCTCGACCTGCTGGCCGGCGTAGGCCGAGAGGTCGAACGACATCTGCTGCCAGCCGCCGGAGCTGCCGGTGGCCGCGTTCCATTCACCGCTCGTCCCGGCCGCACTGCAGGTGCCGCTCGCCGGGTCGAACGTCTGGTAATGGGTCAGGAACGGGTGGAGCTCGTTGGCCGGGTCGTCTGGGTTGCTCCAGCCTCCCGCGCACGCCTGATCGCTCGACAGGTCGTCGGTGGTCAGCCCGTTCTGATCGGCAGCGTCGTCCAGTCTTCCTGGCCGCCGTGTGAGCCTCGACGATCAGGTAGTCGAAGTCCAGCTCGATGTTGAAGCTGGTCCAGAACGACAAGGTCCCGCCGCCGGCCGGCACCGCGATCGTCCGGGTCAGGCGCTTGTAGGCCTGGTCGGCGCGATCCGACCACATGAACGACTGCCCGGTGTGCGGGTCGAACGGCCCCGTGATGCCGGTCTGATACTCCGCCGCCGGCCAGCTCTCGAACTGCGGGAAGCTGTCCTCCGGGTCGGTCACCGCCAGGTAGTCCCCGGTCGTGATGAACGAGGAATCGCTGACCTGATTCTGGGCGCTGTCAGCGCCGTTGCGGCTCAGTCTGAGGCCCTCGAGCGGCGTATCGATCCCGCTGATCGGGAACGGATCACCCGTGTTCGGGTCGAGCCCGCCCCCCGGCGTGGTGATCGCCGCGCCGAACGTGTACTCGATCGGGTCGCCCTGGAGTCGCCGGAACCGAGCAGCGCCAGGCAGCGCGCCTCGACCGCCGGATCGGCGTGGCACTCCCTGTTCTCGAACGGGTCGTACAGCTGAGCGCCGAGCGCCGGCGTGTACTGGTGGCCGGCCTGCTGGCCGGTGTAGAGCACGCGACCGCCCTCGTTGATGAAGTCGCGGACCTCGAGCACCTCCTGCATCGCCAGGCGCGAGGCGTTGCCCCCCGCCCACCCTGGCCTCCCGCGTGACGGCGTCGTCGCCCGTGTACCAGACGACGGCGTCGTAGTGCGACAGCACCCCCAGCGCGTCGGGCGCCGTGCGCCCACTCGCGTCGACGTCGTAGACGTCGAACGGGACCCCGTTGGCCGTCAGCGCGTCGGCGTAGTAGGAGAGGTACTGCCGGCGAGGCGCCACCGATCGCCGGTGAGGCGCCGGTGTAGTCCTCGGCCGCCAGCAGCAGGACCCGCTTGTCGGTATCCGATGCGACCGTGTAGGTGAACGAGTCGCTGGTCTTCCCCCCGCCCTTGAACCAGACCTTGACCGTGTCGCCCGGCTCGGTCCCCGTGACCTGTCCGCTGACCACGTGGTAGTAGGCGCCGTTGCCGGGCCCGTAGCGCTCGCCGCCGTCAAACTCGCTCGTCGACGCGCTCTGGACGCCGCCGCCGTTGACCTGGTAGCGCACGGTCACCCGCCCGAGGCTGCGCTTGGCGAGCACGCGGACCTCCTGCGGGTCACCGTAGGAGACGCCGAACTTGAAGTCGAACTGCGACGTCTGACCGTTCTGCGGGTCGATCTCGTCGGGGTCGAGGTAGAACGGCTCGACGTGGATGCCCACGGGCGAGGCGGGCTTCGCGGGATGCGTGGCCGACCTCGCCAGCCCGAGGTGGAAGTCCAGCGTCTTTTCGAACTCCTGCTGGATCAGCTCCTCGTTGTCCGGGAAAACGAAGCCTGCTCCCGGGGTTCCCTCGCCGAGCTCGGGCGTGAAGGAGATCGTCCCCTGGTTGTCGTCGGCGTAGTCGGTGGTCTCACCGTTGGTGACATACAGCGTGTCGGCGGATTGACCGGGATTGAACCCGGGGATCGCCGGGTCCGCGTCGGTGCCGCCCGTCGCGACGTAGATCGGGTAGTCCGCGTCGAGGGTTCCGACCTGCCAGCCCTGCGGATAGAGCAGCCACTCGCCGTAGGAGTGCAGGTTCGACTGGAACTTCGGCTTGATCCGGTCGATCAGCCCCTGCATCGCCTTGGTCTCCGGCTCCGACGTCCGCTGGGACCGCGGTAGGTGTCGCTGGACGGATCCTCCGACGAGCCCTCGTTGTCATAGCCCCAGTGGGCGTCGAAGTTGCGATTCGGGTCGACGCCGTCGCCGACCGTGATCTGCCCGTCGCCGTTGTTGTCGCGCAGGTTCTTGCGCCACAGCCGCTCGTGGTCGAACGTGTACTGATACCCGTCCGGGTTGGCGGAGACCACGAACCAGAGCTCGGTTCGCTTCAGCAGCTTCCTGATCTTCTTGTCATGCGCCCGCCAGCGATCGATGAAGTAGTGCAGCAGCCTGCGGTTGACCTCGAGGCTGATCCACTCTCGGGCGTGCTGGTTGGACGAGTAGAGGACCGCCGGGCGCTTGCCGTCGCGCTCGCCGCGAGCGCCCTTGGTCAGCTTCAGCGCGATCAGCTCCCGGCCCTCGTGGGTGTGGCCGATCACCTCGAGCTTGACCAGCTGTGGATTGCGGCGCGCGACCCTATAGAGCTCGTCGCGGATGCCGCCGGGCTCATCCCAGGAGCGCCAGACGTTGAAGCCTCCGGCGGCCTGTCGCGCGGCCTGCGCGCGAACCGACCGGCCCCGCTTGTTGCGCAGCACCTTGACCTTGACGTCCGCGGCGCTGAGCTTCGCCCGCTCGGCGGAGGTCAGCACGGCGTCGGCCTTGATTCCTGACCCGGTCTGGCGCACGTCGATCAGCTCGACTCCGGGCGCCGCCTGGGAGATGGTCTCCGCCGGCCCCTCGAGGATGTACATGTTGAGCTTGCCGGACCCCTGGCCCGCAGCCGCGGACGCAAACAGCAGGGTGACAAGCACGACGACGACGCCCGCGCTAGCTCTTGGCCACATGAAGACTCCCTCTTCTCCCAGGAACGTCGCGGCTGTACCCGCTCGAGGCAATTGCTACGCGCCGGGAGCGGCGAAATCCGATCCCATCCTTTGGCCGATTTGGCCAGCGCTCGCGCCCGGGGCGAGGAGCGGCCTCGAGGCGCGAGAGCCGGGCGCTAGTGGCCCGCGGACGCCGCGTCCGGTCTGAGCACCAGCACCTCGCCCGGCGCGGACTCCAGCACCCAGGCGACGTCGGCCGGTGGGAACCCGTCGCTGGCGCCGGTCCGCGCCGGGATCACGATCGAGTCGAACTGCTCGTCGGCCATCAGCTGGCCGACCGCGTGCCGTGCCGTGCGGCCGCGGACGATGCGGGAGTCGACCTGCACGCCGGCCTTGGCGGCGCGCTGCTCGATCAGCTCCAGCAGGGCCAGGGCGCCCTCGCACTCCTTGCCCAGCGGCGCCTCGAGGGAGAGGTTGCGCGGGATGATCGCCACGTAGGCGGGCATCAGCGCCGCACCGCGAGCCTTCGCAAGGCGCAGGGTCGCATCGAGCGTCCGTTCGGAGAGCACCGACCCGACGAACGGGAACAGGATTCGCGCGGTCGGTTCCGCGGCCGCGCGCTCGTCGCGGGCCGCCTCTCCTCCGCGGGCGAGCAGAGGGCTCATCGCTCGCTCTCCTGCAGCTGCGCCCGGTCGGCGACGATGCGGACGTCGACGCCGGGCATCCTGCGGGAGAGCTGCTCCGGCAACGACTCCCGCAGGCGGTTGAGCCCGCGCCGGACCGGCGGCTGCCCGATCAACACATACGTGGTGCCGCGGTCTGCCCCCACCCGCGCGGCGACCTCGGCGACGTCCTCGCCCTCCTCGATCAGCATCTGCGCGCCCAGGATCGAGGCCAGCTTTCCGAGCGCCCGCAGCTGCTCGCGCTCCTCAGGCGACGGGTCCCTGGTCGGATCCTGGACGTAGAGCAGGTCCAGGTCCGCCGCCAGGCGCTGCGCCGAGCGCCAGGCGCGCCGCACCAGGCGCTGGGAACTGGTGCTCGGCGTCACCAGGGCGAGGATGCGCTCGCCGACGGCGGCAGGCGCCGCCTCGATCACCCGCTCGCGCGTGCCGACCGGCTCCTCCGCCGGCCTCGCCGAGCGCTTCGCCTCCACGTCCTCGGCCACCTGGCGCAGGGCGATCTCGCGCAGCGTCGCCAGGCTCTCGGTCTTGAAGAAGTTGTTCAGCGAGGCGTCGATCCTGTCCGCGGGGTAGATCTTTCCCGCGCGCAGTCGGTCGAGCAGCGCCTCCGGGGTGAGGTCCATGAGCACCACCTCGTCGGCGGCCTTCAGCACCGAGTCGGGAAAGGTCTCGCGAACCCGCACCCCGGTCAACTCGGCCACCTGGTCGTTCAGGCTCTCGAGGTGCTGCACGTTGACGGTGGAGTAGACGTCGATGCCGGCGTCGAGCACGTCCTCGATGTCCTCGAAGCGCTTCGAGTGCTCGACGCCGGGCGCATTGGTGTGGGCGAGCTCGTCGATCAGCGCCAGCTCCGGCGCCCGACGGAAGATGGCCGGCAGGTCCATCTCCTCGAGCGCCGAGCCGCGGTACTCGACCCGCCGCCGCGGGAGCCGCTCGAGGCCCTCGGCCTGCGCCTCGGTCTCGGCGCGCCCGTGTGGCTCGAGGTAGGCGATCACGACGTCACGGCCGGCCTCGGCCTCCGCCCTGCCCTCCTGCAGCATGCGGTAGGTCTTGCCGACCCCGGCCGCCATGCCGAGGAAGATCTTGAATCTGCCGCGGCCGGCGCGCGCCATGAAGTGGATTCTCCATTACGCGCCGAGTACGTTGTGGACCAGCAGGTCGATCAGCTTGATGCCGGCGAAGGGGGCGATCAACCCGCCGAAGCCGTAGATGATGACGTTGCGGCGCAGCAGGGCCGCGGCGCCGATCGCCTTGTACTCGACCCCCCGCAGCGCCAGCGGCACGAGGAGCGGGATGATCAGCGCGTTGAAGATGATCGCCGAGATGATCGCCGACTCGGGCGTTCCGAGGTCCATGATGTTGAGCTTGTCGAGCGGCCCGTTGCCGAACTCTCCCGAGCTCGACGCCACGGCGTAGGTGGCGGCGAAGATCGCCGGCAGGATTGCGAAGTACTTGGCGACGTCATTGGCGATCGAGAAGGTCGTCAGCGCGCCGCGGGTGATCAGCAGCTGCTTTCCGACCTCGACGACCTCGATCAGCTTCGTCGGGTTCGAGTCGAGGTCGATCATGTTGCCGGCCTCGCGAGCCGCCTGGGTACCCGTGTTCATCGTCACCCCGACGTCGGCCTGCGCGAGCGCCGGGGCGTCATTCGTCCCGTCGCCGGTCATCGCCACCATCCGGCCGCCCTGCTGCTGGTCGCGGATCAGCTCCAGCTTCGCCTCCGGCGTTGCCTCGGCCAGGAAGTCGTCGACCCCGGCCTCGTCGGCGATCTTCGCCGCCGTCAGCCGGTTGTCGCCGGTCACCATCACCGTGCGGATGCCCATCGCCCGCAGGTGGTCGAACCGCACGCCCATCCCCTCCTTGACCACGTCCTTGAGATAGATGACGCCGAGCACCTGCGCATCGCGGGCCACCGCCAGCGGTGTGCCCCCCTCGCGGGCGATCCGGTCGACCGCTCCCTGCAACTCGACCGGGACCCGGCCGCCCTGCTCCTCGACGAAGCCGAGAATCGCGTCGCCGGCGCCCTTGCGCAGCCGGCTGCCGTCGAGGTCGACGCCGCTCATCCGGGTCTCGGCCGAGAAGGGGACGAAGGTCGCCTGATCGTGGGCGAACTCGTGCTCGCGGATCCCGTACTGCTTCGCCAGGACGACGATCGAACGGCCCTCGGGGGTTTCGTCGGCGAGCGAGGCGATCTGGGCCACCTCCGCGAGCTCCGCCTCGCTGACGCCGGGCATCGGGATGAACTCGGTCGCCTCGCGGTTTCCGAGCGTGATCGTGCCGGTCTTGTCGAGCAGCAGCACGTCGATGTCGCCGGAGGCCTCGACCGCACGGCCGGAGAGCGCGAGCACGTTGCGGCGCACGAGTCGGTCCATGCCGGCGATCCCGATCGCGGACAGCAGGGCGCCGATCGTGGTCGGGATCAACGCCACCAACAGCGCGATCAGGGTCGCGACGGAAACCTCGGTGTCGGCGTAGAGCGCGAACGGGCGCAGCGAGACGACGACCAGCAGGAAGACCAGGGTCAGCCCCGCGAGCAGGATGTTGAGCGCGATCTCGTTCGGGGTCTTGCGCCGCTCGGCACCCTCGACCAGGCCGATCATCCGATCCAGGAAGCTCTTGCCGGGCTCCTGGGTGACCTCGACCACGATCCGGTCCGAGAGCACGCGGGTGCCGCCGGTGACCGCGCTGCGGTCGCCGCCGGACTCCCGGATCACCGGGGCCGATTCGCCGGTGATCGCAGACTCGTCCACCGAGGCGATGCCCTCGATCACGGTCCCGTCGCCGGGAATAACCTCCCCCGCCTCGACGACGGCCACGTCGCCGGGCCGCAACTCCGAGGCCGGCACCTCACGCCCGTCTCGCAGGCGGGCGATGGTGTCCGAGCGCATCGCGCGCAGGGCATCGGCCTGCGCCTTGCCGCGGCCCTCGGCGAGCGCCTCGGCAAGGTTGGCGAACACGACCGTGAGCCAGAGCCAGATCGCGACCGTGAACGTGAACCAGGCCGGCTCGTCGCCGCCGCCGAGCGGCTCGCCGCCGAACGCCTGGATCAGCCAGCCGATGGTGGTGATCACCGCGCCGACCTCGACCACGAACATGACCGGGTTGCGGATCTGGTGCGCGGGGTTGAGCTTGCGAAGCTCGCGATCAGCGCCGCGCGGATCATCGTCGAGTCCAGCTTCATGAAGACGTGCCTCCCTGCGCCTCGTCGAGGGCGATGTTGAGCTCGAGCACGTTGACGCCGGGCTCGCCGAGCACGCCGAGGCCACGCCCGTCGGTGTTCTCGTCGATCAGGTCGAGGACCTCGTCAAGCGGCATCCCGCGGACGTCCGCGACCCGGTTCGCCTGGATTCCGGCGTTCGCCTCGGAGATGTGCGGGTCGACGCCCGATCCCGAGGTGGTGACGGCGTCGACCGGCACGTCGGCGACGGTAGGCCCGGCGTGTAACGGCCCTCGCGGGCGACATAGGCCTCCGCCTTGTTGGCGAAGAAGCGGCTCAGCACCTCGCTGTTCGGGCCGAGGTTGTTGAAGAAGGTGACGTTCGGTGAGTAGCCGGTGACCGAGGGCCGCGGCTGGAAGTACGCGGGATCGCGCTCCAGCCCGGGCCCCCTGGCGGCGTCGCGCTTGAACGGCTGCCCGATCAGGCTCGAGCCGACCACCTTGCCATCGACCTCCACCTTCGAGCCGTCGGCCTTGCCGGGAAACAGCAGCTGCGAGACGCCGGTGGTGACCAGCGGGTAGACGAGCCCGAACAACACCGTCAGAACGAGGATGGCGATCCCCGCCGTAATCGCATCTCTCTTCAGATCCTTGCCCATGTCAATACCTCAGAACAGTTCGGGAGTCAGGCCCTGCACGACCGGGCCGAGCAGCAGGGCGGGGAAGAAGGTCAGGGCGGCGACGATGATCACCACGCCGATCAGCAGGAAGACGAAGGTCGGCGAGTCGGTGCGGAAGGTGCCGGCGCCGACCGGCGAGACGCGCTTCGTCGCCAGTGATCCGGCGACCGCCAGAGCCCGCCAGCAGCGGCACGAAGCGCCCGATCAGCATCGAGATCCCGCCGAGGACGTCGGCGAACGTGATCCCGTAGGCGCCCACGTTGCCGGGGGCGTTTGGCTGCACGAAGCCGGTGTAGCCGGCGAAGGCCGAGCCGTTGTTGTTCGACTGCGAGGTGTAGGCGTAGAGCGCTTCGGAGAACCCCTGAGGGCTGTTCTTGTTGAAGATCGAGGGTTCGCCGTAGTCGGTCGAGATGGCCAACCCGGGCGGTGACGAGCACCAGCAGCGGCACCGCGATCGTCCCGATCACGACCAGCTTCACGTCGCGGGCGTCGATCTTTTTGCCCAGGTACTCGGGCGTCCGCCCCACCATCAGCCCGGCGATGAACACCGTCAGGATCGCGAACAGCAGCATCCCGTAGAGGCCCGAGCCGACCCCGCCGAAGATCACCTCCCCGGTCATCATGTTGACCAGCGGCACGGTGCCGCCGATCCCGGTGAACGACTCGTGCGCCGAGTCGACCGAGCCGTTGGAGGCGGCGGTGGTCGCCGCGGCCCCTCGCCTGCCGGCAAGGATCCCGTTGCGCTGCTCCTTGCCCTCCAGGTTGCCGCCGGTGGTGCCGTCGCTGGAGGCCATCTCCAGGCCGGCGGCCTTCTGCGCCGGCGAGCCGTTCTGCTCGGCGGCGTAGCCGACCGCGATCGTGCCGACGAGCATGATCGCCATCGCTGCGAAGAGGGCCCAGCCCTGACGCCGGTTGCCGACCATGCGCCCGAAGGTCGCGGTCAGCGCCGCCGGGATCAGGAGGATGAACCATCTCGACGAGCTTCGAAAAGGCGGTCGGGTTCTCGAACGGGAAGGCCGAGTTGACGTTGAAGAAGCCGCCGCCGTTGGTCCCGAACTTGCTTGATCGCGACCTGTGAGGCGGCCGGGCCCGAGGGCTAGCGTCTGCTCGCCGCCGGTCAGCGTGGTCCAGCGTCTCCGAGCCGCTCGAGGTTCTGGATCACGCCCTGCGAGACGAGGATCAGGGCGCCGACGAAGGAGAGCGGCAGCAGGACGTAGAGCAGCGTCCGGACCAGGTCCTGCCAGAAGTTCCCCAAGTCGCTCGACGCCGCGGCTGGCGAAGCCGCGGATCACCGCCGCCATCCCCGCCATCCCGACCGCGGCGAGACGAAGTTCGGCACCGTCAGCCCAGCCATCTGGGCGAAGTAGCTGAGCGTGGTCTCGCCGCCGTAGAACTGCCAGTTGGTGTTGGTGACGAACGACGCCGTGGTGTTGAACGTGACGTCCCAGGGCGCCGAGTCGAAGTCCGTCGGGGTTGAACGGCTGGATGCCCTGGGTGCGCAGGACGATAGTAGAGCGAGCCACGAACGAGCGACGCTGAAGACGCAGCGTCGAGCTGCGCGTAGGCCTTCCAGTCCTGGCCCTGGTCGGGCGTCGACGCCGGAGCGAGGCGGTAGATGCCAGCCGCTCGAGCGGCCCGAAGCACGCGGCTGAGGAACATCCGCTCGCCCTGTGTAGACGCGCGCCATGTAGGCGCCGAGCGGACCGGCGTCAGCGCGATCAGCACGCCGACGTAGAGGGCGATCTGAAGCCATCCCTGGGCGGTCATTCGGCCTCAGAGCTTCTCGCCCCGAAGCAGGGCGTAGAGCAGATAGGCGGCCAGCGCGCGAACGATCAGACCCAGGACTCGGCCCCACTCATGGTGGCGACGACCAGCCTCCGGCCGCGCCGCTCATACGCGGTCGAGCCCCTCGATCAGGGCGAGCATCGCCACGAAGAAGACCACCGCGATCAGGATCGAGATCAGCGTCCATCTCGAGCTGCCGCAGTCCGATCAGGGCCGCCTCGACCGCCCCCTGGAGCGGAAGGCCGTTGCCCGGCGCGTAGAGGTCCGAGGCGCCGTCCGTGACCAGCAACTGCGCTCGCGCGACGCCGCGATGCCCCGACCGGAAGCTCCGAGTCGAGTCGCGCGGCGAGCGCGAGCAGCAGGCCGCTGTTGGCGCGCACGGCCGCCGCCGCGAGCGGGACGGCGGCGCTGGAGGCGGTCGGGATCGTCGCCCGCTCGACGGCGCCGCGAAGCGACGCCGCGAGCCGGCGTCGGTTGGCCGGCGCCAGCAGCTGCTCGGCCGCGGGCGGCTAGCAGCGGTTCGCCGCCCGGGTCCGCGCCGGAGGCCAGCACCTCGTCGAGTCGCCAGGAGAAGATCCAGGCCAGCAGACGCCGACCTCGCCGCGGTCGTCGCGGCGCGGATCGCCGGTAGGCCGCTGCTGTCGAAGCTCCATGTCGAAGAGCTTGCGACCGATCTCGTCAAGCGGACGCAAAGATTCGCGGCCTCCGGATGAAGATCGCGTGAAGACGAGTACATGGCCGGTCGGAACGTGACTGACGGCGCCGCCGACCGCCATACCCTCGCGCCCGAGTTCGCTGCGCCGAAAGACCCCGGCAGCCGGTGGGGTTGGCCCTGCCTAGGCGGCGAAGCGGTAGCCGACGCCCGGATCGGTGCGGATCAGGCTCGGGCTTGCCCGCCTCCGGCTCGATCTTTCGGCGCAGGTTGGCGATGTGAACCCGGAGGACCTGGGTGTCGTCCTGGTAACCCGGGGCCCCAGACCTCGCTTGCAGCAGCGCCCGGTGGGTCAGCAGGCGGCCGCGGTTGCGGACCAGGATCCGCAGGAGGTCGAACTCCGTCGGCGTCAGGTGGACCTCCTCGCCGTCCCTGGTCACGCGCGCGCCGCGGCAGGTCGATCTCGAGCCTCGCCGACCTCCAGCACCGGCTCGTCGTCCTCGTTCGGCGACACCCTGCGCAGCGCCGCGCGGAGCCGGGCGACCAGCTCGTCGGGGCCGAACGGCTTGGTGACGTAGTCGTCGGCGCCGGCGTCGAGGGCGCGGACCTTCTCGCGCTCGTCGCCGACCGCCGAGAGCACGAGGATCGGCATCTCGCTCCACTCGCGGATCGAGCGGCAGACGTCCACTCCGTCGCCGTCCGGGAGCACCAGGTCGATGATCGCCGCGTCCGGCGGCCTCACCGCGACGGCGTCGAGCGCCTCCGCGGCCGTGAGCGCCGGCACGACCTCGTACCCGGCGTCCCCGAGGATCACCCGCAGGGCCCGCAGGATCTGCGGCTCGTCGTCGCAGATCAGGACCCTGGTCCGATCGCTCATTCGGCTCGGCCGCCGGCGCGGCGCGTCGCGGCGCCACGGGGAGCTGGAAGGTGAAGGTCGCTCCCTGCCGCGGCAGCCGATCTCAGCGCGCAGCGTCGCCGCTGTTCGCCTCCGACGAAGCCCCGCGCGATGGCCAGGCCGAGGCCCGAACCGGAGGCGCCGTCGTGCTCCCCGCGATAGAACGGCTCGAAGACCCGGTCGACCTCGGCGACCGGAGACCCCGGGCCCCTGGTCGCTGACCTGGATCGCCACCTGCCGGCCGATCAGGTGGGCAGCGGATGGTCACCGGCGGCGTCGCCCGCGTAGCGAAGCGAGTTCTCGATCACGTTCGCCAGCGCGCGCTCGATCTGCGCCGCCGTCGGCCGGCGATCGCGGGCAGGCTCCGGCTCGATCGCGACGTCGATCGCGCGACTCCGGTGCGTCGACCGCGTCCAGCGCCGCTCCGATCAGCTCCTCGGCCGTGATCACGTCGGCCCGCGGCTCGATCTCGCCCGACCTGGATCCGCGACAGATCGAGCAGGTTGTCGACCAGGCGGGTGAGGCGCTCGGTCTCCGTCGTCGATCACCGAGATCAGCTCGGCGCGTGCGGCGGAGTCGAGGGTCGGCGAGCCGAGGCCGCCGGCCGCGGCGGTGATCGCGGTCAGCGGCGAGCGCAGGTCGTGAGAGACCGAGCGCAGCAGCGCGGTCTTGACCACGTTCGAGCGTCGCAGCGCCCGGGTCTCGATCACCTGCGCCTCGAGGTCCTCGCGCTCGCGCGCGGCGTTGAGCAGCGTCTCGAGGCTCGGAATCGACCCGCTGCTCGATCGCCTCGATCACCTCGGCCTGCGTTGTCCGCGGCACGACGACGGTCCCGGCGCGGTCCCCGCCGACGATGATCGGCAGTGCCCGCCGCCGCTCGTCGCTGTCGCGCCAGCCGGAGGTCGACCTCCACGGAGGCGCAGGTCGAACGCGCGGGCGATCCGCTGGCCGACGACGCGCATCGAGTCCTCGAGGATCTGGACCGCCCGAGCAGCACGCGAGCCATCTCGGCGGTCAGGTCGGCCTCGCGGCGCCGCCGCTCCGCCTCCTCGGCGCGCGATCGCGGCCGAGTCCGGCGAGGCCGCTGGTCACCACCGGCGACGACCAGGAATGCGCCCAGCGCCACCCAGTTCTCCTCCTCGGCGATCGTGAACCGGCCGGTCGGGCGGGATGTGGAAGAAGTTGAACGCAGCCGCGCTCGCGATCGCCGTCGCCGACCCCCAGCCAGCAGGCCCCAGTCGCGTCGACGCGAGCAGCACCGGGAGCAGGTAGAGAACGCCGGAGCCCTCGACCGGCATCACCTCGCGAAGCCCGTAGATCGCGCCGGTGACCGCGGCGACCGCGGCCACGGAGACCGCGATCGCCACCGGGAGCGAGGTTCGCCTGGACTGCAGTGCCATGGCCTTCAATCTTGGCCGATCGTGGGCCGGCGGCGTAGCGGTGTTAGGGTCGGCCCGAAGGGAGTCGTGACGAGACGATGATCTCCACGGTTGCAGTCGGAACCGACGGATCGGCAACGGCGGACGAGGCCGTCAGGCAGGCGGCCGA
>CAWCBM010000002.1:0-251182 GCA_963793775.1 uncultured Solirubrobacterales bacterium | reverse complement strand
CATCGCGGGGCAGTTGGACCGGTGAAGCGGAGGCCTTGGATCTGGCTCGTCGGGGCCGCCGTCTCGTCGTCGCCGTCGTCGTGGTCGCGATCGGTGCGCTGGGCGGTTCGAGTGGCGCACAGAACGAAGCGGACGAGGGCGCCCCGGCGCTGGCCAGGGTCGAGCAGGGCCGGCTCGCCTCCCGGATATCCGACACCGGCACGCTTGGCTACGCCGCGCAGCCCGACGGGACTCCCTACTCGGTGGTCAACCAGGCCAGCGGCGCCTACACACGGCTGCCGAGCGCAGGCGATCAAGATCGGGTGCGGCGAATCGCTTTACCGGGTCGACAACGATCCGGTGCCGCTGCTCTGTGGTGGAACACCCCTGTACCGGACCCTCGACGAGGGGGTGATCGGCCCCGACGTTCGGGAGCTCAATCGCAACCTCGTCGACCTCGGCTACGCGAAGCGCTCCGACCTCCAGGGCGCTCAAAACGAGTTCGGCTCGACGACCGCCGACGCGCTGGCCGAGCTCCAGGACGACCTCGGGCTGGACGAGAGCGGGTCGCTGGAGCCCGGCGAGGCTGTGTTCCTGCCGGGGTCGCTGCGGATCACCCGCGTCTCGGCGACGCTCGCGACGACGTCTCGGCCCGGCTCGCCCGTCGCCCAGGCGACCTCGACCAGGCGGCGCGTCGAGGTCGCCCTCGACCCGTCGGAGGCCGGGACGGTCGCGGTCGGAGACCGCGCCCGGGTGATGCTGCCCGACAACTCCACAACGGCGGGGAAGGTGGCCCGGATCGGAACGGTCGCCGGAGGTGGCTCGGGCTCTGCGTCCGGCCAGGCGTCGGAGCCGACCAGCTCCACGATCACGGTTTACGTGCAGCTCGAACGCGACAAGGGCGCAGGCGCGGTCGACGAGGCCCCAGTCCAGGTCGAGATCACGACCGACCGGGTCAAGGAGGCGCTCAGCGTCCCGGTGACGGCGCTGCTCGCGCGCGCCGGCGGCGGCTACGCGGTGGAGAGCGTCGGCGACGACGGCCAGCGCGAGCTGGTGTCGGTCGAGCTCGGCGCCTTCGACGACGCCAACGGGCTCGTGCAGGTGACCGGATCGGGGCTGGTCGCCGGCGATCAGGTCGTGGTCCCGGCGACATGAGCGATCGAGCGATGCTCGAGCTCGACGCCGTCACCAAGGTCTACGGCTCCGAGCGACCGGTGGCGGCATTGCGCGGGGTCGGCCTGACGATCCGGGGCGGCGAGTTCGTGGCGATCGTCGGTCCTTCGGGGTCGGGCAAGACGACCCTGCTGCAGATCATGGGCACCCTTGATCGCCCGACGTCCGGGACCGTGCGCGTCGACGGCGCCGACGTGGCTCGCCTCGACGACGGCGAGCTGGCCGCGCTGCGCTCACGGAGCATCGGCTTCGTCTTTCAGCAGTTCTTTCTCGCCGAGCACCAGGCGTCGCTCGACAACGTCGCGGACGGGCTCTTGTACGCGGGCGTGGCGATCGACGAGCGACGGGCGCGTGCCTCGGCGGCGCTGGCCGCGGTCGGGCTCGCCGACCGTGAGAGCTTCCGGCCGAACAAGCTCTCGGGCGGCCAGCGCCAGCGCGTTGCGATCGCTCGGGCGCTCGTCGGCGAGCCGGCGATCGTGCTCGCCGATGAGCCGACCGGAAACCTCGACAGCGCCTCCGGCGCGGCGATCCTCGAGTTGCTGGAGCAACTCAACGACGCCGGCGCGACGATCGTCGTCATCACCCACGATCGCGACCTCGCCGCCCAGCTGCCGCGCCAGGTCGAGATGCTCGACGGCCGCGTCGTGGGCGATGCGACGGCGAGGGAGGCGGTGGGATGAACGCCGCGTCCCCGGCGGCGCGGCTGAGCACGCGCGACCTCGCACGCGTGGCGAGCGTCGGCCTGCGCACGCGCCGGCTGCGCGCTGGGCTCTCGGCGCTCGGGATCGCGATCGGGGTCGCATCGATCGTCGCCGTGCTCGGCCTCTCCTCCTCGTCCCAGGCCGGGCTGCTGGCGGAGATCGACCGTCTCGGCACCAACCTGCTGACAGCAAAGAAGGGCCAGTCGTTCACAGGCGAGGAGGCGCAGCTGCCGCTGACCGCGGTGCCGATGTTCGACCGCGTGGACGCCGTCGAGCAGGCCGCCGACACTGGCGCGGTCGACGACGCCGACGCCTACCGCACCCCGTTCGTACCGATCGCCGCGACCAATGGGCTGGCAGTGCAGGCGACGAGCCTCAATCTGCCGGACGTGATCGGGACCGACGTCGCCCAGGGTGAGTACCTGAACGCGGCCACCGCGCGCGAGCCCGTGGCGGTCCTGGGCGCCGCGGCGGCGCAGCGGCTGGGGGTCGACCGCGTCTATCCGGGCGAGCGGATCTGGGTCGGCGGGCAGTGGTTCTACGTCGCTGGGATCCTCGAGCCAGCCGAGCTTGCGGACGCAATCGACGCCAGCGTCCTGGTCGGCTACGCGGCCGCGAGGCGCTACCTCGGCTACGCGGGCGTCTCCGAGGGCAAGCCGACGATCGGGCCCCCGAGCACGATCTACGTGCGCGCGCAGACCGATGAGGTCGAGGAGGTGCAGTCGGTGTTGGCACAGACCGCCAATCCGGAGGCGCCGAACGAGGTCGACGTCAGCCAACCGTCGGACGCGCTCACGGCGCGCGCCGCCGCCGAGAGCGCGCTCAATGGGCTCTTCCTCGGCCTCGGCGCCGTGGCGCTGCTGGTCGGGGCCGTTGGGGTGGCGAACATCATGATCATCTCGGTGCTCGAGCGCCGGTCGGAGATCGGACTGCGGAGGGCGCTGGGTGCGACCCGGGCGCAGATCCGGACCCAGTTCCTGGTCGAGGCCGTGATGCTCGCCGTGTTCGGGGGGGCCGCCGGCGTCGTCGCGGGCGTCGCCGCCACCGTCGTCTACGCCTCGACTAGGGGCTGGTCGGCGGTGATCCCGCCCGAGGCCTGGGCCGGGGGGATCGTTGCCGCGGTCACGATCGGGGCCTTCGCAGGCCTGGCCCCGGCGATCCGCGCGGCCAGCGTGTCGCCGACCGAGGCCCTGCGCACGGTCTGATGGCGACCTCGATCGCGAACTAACTCTCGCCGGCGCTGCAAAATGGAAACCCCGCCTGAGCGGGGCTTTCCTAGAGGAGCGGCTGATGGGATTCGAACCCACGACCTTCTGCATGGCAATTAGATCCGGGGTTTGCGGTGAGTTGCGGCTGCTCGCTTCTTAGCCCGCTAATCGGCGGTTTCGCGGCTAGACGCCTACTCGCGACTTGCGGCCATCTCTGGGCCTTTTGTTGCCTTCGTGTTGCCCCCGTGTTGCCCCGAGCAAGAGGCCCCGTCGCCCAACGTGCGCAGCGGAGGTACGGGTGCCCCGGGTCGCTTCGCTAACCAGCGAACTCGTCCAGCAGCTTCAACGCCGTCTCCTGGCCCCGCGCGAGGAGCTGATCGGAAAGGTGGCGGTCCGTTAACGCCCTGGCGAGCTGCAGGGTGCCCACCATCAGTCCGAAGACCGTGAGCGCGTCCGTTCGGCCGGCCTCGACGTCCGTCGGGTCGAGGCGCGACGCGAGGTCGTCGACGACGCCCATCACCTCGGTGGTGAAGACATCCCTGGTGCCGGTGGGCCGCCGAGCGATCTCGTCGAGCAGGGCGGCCGAGGGACAGCCGTCCGCAAGCTGGTCACGGTGTTCCGCAGACAGGTAGGAGCGAACGAACGCCTCGAGTCCCGCCCGCTCCGAAGGTTGGTCGTCAACGCTCTTGCGTTGGGTGCGCAGCTGGTCGGCGAGGACGTGCGCGACCAGATCCTCCTTCGAGCTGAAGTGGCCGTAGAAGGCGCCGTTCGTAAGGCCGGCATCCGCCATCAAGGTCGCCACGCCGGAGCCGTCGATGCCGTCCTGCTTAAAGCGTCGCCCGGCGACTTCGAGGATGCGTCGGCGGGTCGCCTGCTTGTGGTCCTGGCCGTAGCGCATCGCTCATTCCTTCCCAAACTGCTCCTGGCTGTGTGACCGACGTCTCACCATTGGATTATGACCATAAGATAGCATTACGGGCGTCATCTAATACGAGGAGCAAATCATGGCAGTCCAGACAGACCAGGTAGCACTCGTGACGGGAGCATCGTCCGGGATCGGAAAGGCAGCCGCGCATGAGCTGCTCGACGCCGGCTTCACCGTCTACGGGACGAGCCGCCGTGCGGTCGCGGGCGAGGAGCGGGACGGGGTGGTGTTCCTGCCGCTCGACGTAACCGACGATCAGTCGGTCGCCGGCGCGGTCTCCGAGGTGCTCGCCCGGTCCGGCCGAATCGACGTGCTGGTCAACAACGCGGGCCTCGGCATCGCCGGCGCCGCGGAGGAGAGCTCGGTCGAGCAGGCTCGGGCTCTGTTCGACACCAATCTCTTCGGTTCGATCCGCATGGCTCGCGCCGTGCTGCCGCGGATGCGGGAGCAGGGCAGCGGCCGAATCATCAACCTCAGCTCCGTCCTCGGCTTGGTCCCAGCGCCGTTCGGCGCCCTTTATTCGGCGACCAAGCACGCCATGGAGGGGTACTCGGAGTCACTGGACCACGAGGTACGAGAGCACGGGGTCCGGGTGCTTCTGGTCGAGCCTGGCTACACCAGGACCTCGTTCGACGCGAACTCCATCCCCGCCGATCAACCCCTTGCCGTCTACGCGCGACGCCGTCAGGTGTTCGACAGACTGATTGCCGAAGGGATCAAGGACGGCGACGAGCCGTCGGTCGTCGGCGAGGTCATCGTCGCCGCGGCCACCGACTCGCGCCCGAAGCTCCGATACCCGGCCGGGCCGCTCGCGCGCCGCGTGAGCAAGCTACGCCGCTTCGCGCCCTCGGCCTTGTTCGACAAGCAGATCCGCAAGATCAATCAACTCAACGGTGTGCCGCAGCCCGGGTCTCACCGCACGGCGGCTCCCGGGCCTTCGAGCGCGACCGGCGCTTAAGCCCGATGCCGGACATGACCAACCGACCTATGAAGAAGCGCTCGAAGCGGCAGCTTCGGACGCACAACGGAAGCCGGCGGTGATGGGGCACTCGACGGGCGGCCTGCTAGCCCAGCTCATCGCCGACCGCGGCCTCTCCGCCGCGACGGTAGCGATCGATCCCGGCCCGTTCGTGATCGCTCGCGAGGACGACGACGAGGCAATCCTCAACCACGCGCTTATCCAGAGCCGACGCCGCCACCGGACGTAGGCAATGTGTCGCGGCCTCAGCCCATCCGCGGGGCTCGGCCGCGAGCGCGCCGCCGGCTGACCGCGCCCCAAAGGCGGTCGGCGCCTGCCCACGCCGCGAAGCACAGTCCGCCGACCGTGCCCGTCGCGGTCATCAGAACCCCGGCGGCCGCGGCCGCCGCCACCCCGTCGCTGCCGAGGATGAGCACGGCCGCCGCAGCGCCGACGCTGGGGCCAACCGGAAGCTGAGCGAGCGTCACCAGGGCGATCAGCACGGCGATGGCGTCGAAGAATGAGGCGTCGACGCCCACCGCATGGAGCAGCATCCAGTTGCGGAAGACCTGCGCGAACACCGCCACCAGCATGAAACCGAGCACGCGACTGCCGCTGCTCAGGCTGCGGAGCACGGCGAGGCCGCTCCAGAGCTCGCGACCCTTCCGGAGGGCGAGTCTGCCGCAGGCCGGCGCTGGCCGCCCCGAGCACAGCGACGAAAAACGACTGGCAGCCACCACGGCAACCCGAGCGGAGCGATCAGCGTGAACGAGGCGAGCGCCGCCAGCATCCCCTCGATCGCGAGGATCGGAAACTCGGCGGCGATCAGCGTCGGCACCTGCGGGCTGACTTCCGGGGATGAGCGCCGCAGCGCCGCGATCCGCGCGGCGACCCCGAGTTGCGTGTTGATCACGCTGCCCAGGACCTGCATGCTCGACGCGCGATAGAGGACACGTCGCTCGACCGTCCCACCGGCCGCCTCGATGGTCAGGTGCCACGCCTCGCTTCGCGAGAGCAGGCTGACAACCTGCAGCAGCACGGTCGCGGCGAGCACCGACGCCGAGGCCGCGGAAAGCGCGGCCTCAAACTCATCGCCCCTCCCGGCGAGCAGGAACACGAGGAGCGCCGCCGTCGCCAGGGACCCCACCACCGCGATCGGCGCACGCCGGCGGCCACTGAAGGCACGGAGGCGGGCGATCAGTCCCTGCAGCCGACTCGTGCCTCGTGGCTGCTGCGGCTGGCCGCTCGGTTCGCCGCCCGTGTGCGGCACCGCCCTTCCGTTTATCGGATCGCGGGAGCCCATCGAAACGACGCTACATGCGAGGGTCTGTTTCGTGATCGTCGGACTCGCCCTCGCCGTGGCCTGCGCGGTTGCGACCAGCGTCGCCTTTCTGTTCAAGCACCGCGGCGCTGTCCTTGCGCCCCCCGTGCGGATCCGGCACCCGCTGCGAAGCGCCGTCGATCTCTTTCGCTCCAAGTGGTTCGCTGTCGGCTGGGCGGTCGCGGTCGGCGCCTGGGTGCTTCACGTCGGCGCGCTCGCCCTGGCGCCATTGTCGATCGTGCAGGCCGTCCTCTCAGGCGGGCTGGTGTTCCTCGCCGTCTTCGCCGAGCGCTTCTTCGGGTTCCGGCTCGGACGCCGCCAGTGGGTTGGAGTGATCGTCACGGTGGCGGGGCTTGCGGTCATCGGGCTGACCTCGGGGAACGACGGCGATCCGCCCGAGTACGCGCCGGCCGCGTTGATCGTGGTCGAGTGCGGCATCCTCGTCGCGAGCGGCGCAGTCGCCGCGATCTCGACCCACCGCCACGTCTCGCCGGCGGCGCAGGGTCTGCTCCTCGGCGCTACAGCCGGGGCGCTGTTCGGCGTGTCGGACATCGCGATCAAGTTCTTGGCCGATGACATTGCCAGCGGGGTGCTCGAGCTGATCAGCCCGTGGACGGCGGCGGCCGTGATCGCCTCGGTCGGTGCCTTCTATGCCTCGGCCCGGGGACTCCAGCTGGGGTCGGGCGTCGAGGTGATCGCCCTCACCTCGGTTGCGGCCAACCTCGTCGCGATCGTCGGCGGCATCCTGGTCTTCCGGGACCCGGTCGGCACGGGCACACTAGAGATCACCGGGCGGATGCTCGCGTTCTGTCTGGTGATCGTGGGGGCCGCGCTGATCCCCGCTCCGGTCCGAGCCACCGACGCGCCGGCTGATGCCTCTGAGGAGCCGGGGCTGGTGCCAGCCGCGATGTGCTCGAGGAGCGAGCCTTAAATGGATCGATCACAAGGAGACGCAGGACGATGAAGGCCGACCCCAGCCCTGAGTGTGACAGCCGGTTTAGCGATCCCGCCGCGGGTCCGACGCCGTGGTCAGACGTAGCGCACGCCCTCGAACACGCCGAGCTGTACTGGCTCACCACGGTGCGCGCTGACGGTCGGCCGCATGTGACTCCGTTAGTCGGCGTGGCGCAAGGCGCAACCGTGTGCTTCTGCACCGGACTTCGCGAGCAGAAGGCCCGCAATCTCGAACACAACAAGCATGTAGCGCTGACCACCGGCACCAATACCTGGGCTCAGGGCCTCGACGTCGTGGTCGAGGGGATCGCGGTCCGAGTCACCAACCACGATGCTCTGCAGAGGCTCGCGGACGCCTTTGAGGCGAAGTACGGCAGCGCCTGGCACTTCGAGGTCGGCGATGACGGCTTCGGCACAGGCGAGGATGCCGGGCCCGTGTTCCGGATCGACCCGGCAAAGGTGTTGGCTTTCGCCAAGCAGCCGCACGCCCAGACCAGGTATCGGTTCATCGAGGGCTGACGAGCTCTGGGCGCTCGCTTCCGCTCCGCGCGAGGCGGCAGCGGATGCAGACGCCTGAGGTCGCACTCTGCGCTGCTACCACTCGCACCCGACGGGCGCGTTCCGGCGGCTGACTCAGGCTTGCCACGAGACCGATAAGGGCGCGGAAAAGAGCGGCTGATGGGATTCGAACCCACGACCTTCTGCATGGCAAGCAGACGCTCTAGCCAACTGAGCTACAGCCGCGTGAGCGGACGAGTATAGGGGCGGTCAGCCGATCGACGGGGGTGGCGGCTTCGGCAGGCGGGCGAGGTCGAACGTCGCTTTCCAGATGTCGGTCGGGCCGCCGAAGCCGACGACCCAGCTCGGGTCCTCGGCGACCGGGCTCGAGTACCAGGTCGTGAGGAAGCGACCGTCACCGAGCGAGGCGATCCCGGCGTAGGAGGTGTCGCCGGCGCTCGGAAGCTCACCCCACTCGCGGATCCCGATCGGGCCGCCCTCGAGGTCGCCGGTGATCTCGTACAGCGCCGTGCGCTTGCGAATGCCGGGTCCGGGCAGGTGCTTGCGGGCGACCACGAACAGGCGCTTGCCCCAGTGGAACGCGACCGGCCCGTCGAGGCGCACGCCGTTCAGCTCCTGGGGGCAGGTGAACTCCCGGTACGGCTTCTTCGCCCAGCAGACCTTGGTCCGCAGGCGCCCCTGGTGCCCGAACAGCTCGGGGTCGGTCCCGTCCATCCGCACCAGCGCGAGCATCCGTTTGCCGCTCGGAGAGAAGACGAGCTCCGCTTCCAGCGGCGTGTCCGCCGAGACGCCGTAGATCTGCGGCCCGGCCGTCCAGGTGCGGCCGTCCTTCGACCGGTAGAGCACGACCTGCAGGTCGCCGTCCTCATACGCGGCCGAGTAGTAGACGCCGTCGTGCTCGACCACGCGCCAGAAGCCCCAGCCGTACGGCCCGATCTCGCGCAGCGGCGACCAGCGTCGCCCGTCCTTCGAACGGGTGTCGACCGAGATCGAGCCGACCCCGGTGTCGCGCAGCCCGAAGCCGGGCAGGCGCGTGATCGCCTTGATGTAGAGGCGTTCGCCGACCTTGTAGAAGCTCGGATCGCGGACGTCGCGGTCGACCGGCGCGGGGATGATCGCCTGCAGCTTGAAGGTCTTGCCCTCGTCCCTGGACCGGTACACGCGCAGCGAGCTGTTCGGCCCGAGCACCTGGCTGCCCGCCGTGCGGTGGACGAAGTAGACCGATCCCCTCCAGCGGGTCAGGTCAGTGTTCTCGTTGTGCTTGCAGACGCCGGTCCGGCAGTCCTGGTTGGAGAGGTCCGAGGGGACGAGGATCTCGGCTCCGCGCAGCCATCCCGCCGCGCCGGCGTCGGCCGGCGTCGCCCCGAGAGCGACCGCCGCGACCGCCGCGACTGCGAGGGCGACCACCGCTCTCCGGCCTTCCGTGACCATCGGCGGCAGTCTGACATGAGACGATCCCCCGCGACTGATGCGGCGGAGGGCAAAGATCGCCTGCTCGGCGGCGATGCTGGTCGCGTTCGCGGCGCTGCCCGGGGCAGCCGGAGCCTCCGCCCCGCCCCAGCCGCGGACCTTCTCCTACGACGTACCGGTGCTCGCCGGCTCGCCGTGGCCAGAGATGCGGCGCGACTCGCGCAACACCGGCTCGAGCCCGATTCGCGGCCGCTACCGCGGCGATCGCCCGTGGTCGTTTCGAACCGGTCGGGGAATCTTCTCGACGCCCGTGATCGGCGACGACGGCACGGTCTACGTCGGCTCGGCGGACGGCTACTTCTACGCGCTCGGGGCCGACGGCCGGCCGGTGTGGCGGTTTCGCACCGGGGGGATCATCGACGCGGCCGCGGCGCTCGGCGAGCGGACCGGCAGACGCGGCGGATTTCCGATCACGATCGGCTCGGGCGACGAGACCCTCTATCAGCTGCGCAGCGATCCTCGCCGGCGCTCGCGCGCGGACCGCGTCCGCTGGGCGTTCCGCGGCTCGCTTCCCCCCGCGACGACGCAGCTCGTCAACTGGTGGGAGGGAAACGTCGCCTACGGGCCGGACGGGAACCTCTACGTCGGCAACACGGGCGGCGGCGCCTTCTCCCTCACCCCGGAGGGCGATCAGCGCTGGGTGCTACAGCGCGGGAACTCGGTCTGGACGACACCCGCGTTCGACGAACGGGGCAACAGCTACTGGGGCTCGGTCGACCTGTTCGCGTTCTCCCTCGACCCGAGCGGGGCGCAACGATGGCAGACCCCCTTTGCGGGCTACGTCACCTCCTCGCCGGCCCTCGGCAGCGACGGCACGGTCTACGTCGGCGCCTTCGACGGCGCCCTGCACGCGCTCGACCCCGACACCGGAGCGGTGCGCTGGAGCTTCGACACCGGCGAGCACATCTACGGCTCGCCGGCGCTCGACCACGACGGCGACGGCCGGACCTCGGCGATCTACGTCGGATCCGCCGACGGGTCGGTGTACGCGGTGCGCCCGGACGGCACGCTCATCTGGCGCTACGACACGGGCGAGCCGGTGCGCTCGTCACCGGTACTGGGGCGGAAGCCCAACGGCGAGGGCGGGGTCGTCTACGTCGGCTCCTCCAACGGCAAGCTCTACGCGCTCGACGCCGAGACCGGGAACCGCAGGTGGTCGTTCGACACCACGCCCGAGGGCGCGGCGCTTCGCGACCGCAATGACTTAAACGGCTCGCCGGCGCTCGGAAAGCGGGGCGTCTACATCGGCGGCGAGCACGGACGGGTCTGGTTCGTGCCCTACGACTACTGCCGAAAACGCGCCGACGAGCGCTGCGAGCGCAGCCCCCGGCAGGAGTTCGCCGACGACCTCGACAACGTGTTCCCGGTCACGCCGGGCGGGACCACGAAGCGCGGTGCGAGGGAAACCGTCCCCGCGGCAACCGTGCTCGGCGCGCGGCTGGTCGTCCGCGAGGGCGGGGTCACGCAGGACGCGCGCATGGTCGGCGAGCCGAGCTCGGACGCCCTCGTGACCTCGGACCCGCCCTTCCCCTTCCAGGCCCAGCTCTCCGGCGACGGCCACTACCTGTTCATCCGGCCCGACGGGTTCCTGGGGCCGGGCAGCGAGTACCGCGTCCGCCTCCACGGCGCCTGGCTCGACCCCTCGCCCGGCAGCTTCGACAGCACCCTGACATTCCGCACCAGGCCCCGGTCGCCCGGGGCCAAGCTGCCGCTGAGGATCGGCCGGCGCAGCGTCGCCGCGCTCGAGCTCAGCCGGCTCGCCCTGCCGCTGCCGTCGCTGCTGCCGAGCGTGAACCAGATCGGCTTCGACTCCTACGACCTGATCGCCGGGACGATCGCGAAGACCAAGCCGGGGCCGGACGGCGTCGGCCGGATCCTCCTCTGGGTTGTCGCTGCGCGCCGCAATGCGAACGGGGTCCCGGAGGCCGGACCCGAGCGGGAACTTCGCCTTCCCGCTCGCCGGCAGCTACAAAGGCGATTTCGTGATGCTGAACGCGAGCCAGGTCAACCTCCAGTTTTCCTTCGGCCCGGTCCCGATCCGCAGCCTCGACTTCCGCGGGCAGCTCGGCGCCGACGGCCGCTTCGCTCCGGGGGCGAGCGTCTACGGCCAGGTGAGCTGCGCGTCAGTGCCCAACTACTCCGCGTATCTGTACGTCGCGGGAGTCTGCAACCCCGACGACACGCTGGCCTCCTACGGCACCTTCCTCAGCGACGGCTACGACGACCGCGGGGACGCAAACCGACGGCCCGCGGGCGTCCGGGCCGGCGAGCTGACGCTGCGCGCCCCGACCGCGGCCGCCGACGGCGAAGCCGTCGCGCGCCTGGAGCTCGATCGTGGCGCGCGCTACCGCGCCGGGAAGCACCTCGGCTCGATCCTGCTCGTCGACGCCGCGACCGGGGCGCCGGTGCCCCTCGACTATCGCGCACTGACCGCCCAGGCCGCGGACGACCGCGGCAACCTGCGCGAGATCCACCTCACCATCCCGGCGGGGACGTCGCTGCCCGAGCGGGTCCGCACCTATCTGATCGCCGACGTGTTCCCTCTCGCAGTCGAGGAGATCATCGGCGGCTGATCCTGACTATAGGATCCGGCCGCAAAGACACCGGAGGCGAGGAGAGGGTCATGCGCGTTTCGGGAGCAGGGGGTCGCACGTTGCCATTCGTCGCGGCGCTCGCCGCCGTCGCGCTCTGGGCGCCGGCGGCGCAGGCGGCTCCACCCGCGAGCGTGTTCGGAGGGCAGGTTCCCTGCACCGCGCAGGCCGACGGGGTCACCTTCTGCTCCGACGATCCGCGCAGCACGGTCCCCGCCTGGGACGAAGTGCCGATCGACGTCAATGTCGCCCTTCCGGCGGAGGCCCAGTTCGGTCCCGGGCCGTACCCGCTGATGATGATGTTCCACGGCTACGGCGGCGAGAAGCTCGGGCTCTCGGCGATGCGGCACTGGCTGGAGCGCGGCTACGCGACCTTCTCGATGACCGACCGCGGATTTCACGAGTCGTGCGGCTCGGCAGCGTCGCGGACCGCGGCGGGTACCGCGTGCGACAACGGCTACATCCGGCTGATCGACAACCGCTTCGAGGTCCGCGACGCCCAGGAGTTCGCCGGCGCGCTCGCCGACGAGGGCCTGATCGAGCCAGAGAAGATCGGCTCGATCGGCGGCTCCTACGGAGGCGGGATGTCGATGGCGCTCGGCGCGCTGCGTGACCGCAAGGTGATGCCGGACTACAGCCTCGTCCCCTGGACCAGCCCGATGGGCAAGCCGATGCGAATCGCGGCGGCGGCGCCGAACGTCCCCTGGACCGACCTCGCCTATTCGCTGCAGCCGAACGGATCGACGCTCGACTACCTCGCCGACGCCGACTACACGGGTCGGATCGGGGTCGAGAAGCAGTCCTTCGTCGGCGGCCTCTACTTCGCCGGCCTCGCCGCCCCCGGGTTCTACGCGCCGGAGGGAAGCGACCCGACCGCCGATATCACCGGCTGGCGCGAGAGATCAATGCGGGCGAGCCCTACGGCCCCGGCGCCCAGGCCGTCCTGGACGAGATCACGGCGCACCACTCCTCCTACTACATCGACCACTCGATCCCGCCGGCGCCGATGCTGATGTCGAGCGGGTTCACCGATGACCTGTTCCCGGCGGACGAGACGATCCGCTTCTACAACCGCACCCGCACCGAGTATCCGGACGACGCGCACCTGGCGCTGTTCTTCGGCGACTTCGGCCATCTGCGCGGCGCAGAACAAGTCCGACGTCGGCGACGCCCTCGACGCGGCCCAGAACGCCTGGATGGACTACTACGTGAAGGGCGTGGGCTCGGCGCCTGAGGAGGGCGTGACGGCCTACACCCAGACCTGCCCGGGGGCACGCCCCGTCGGGTGGCCCGTACGTGGCCCAGACCTGGGCGAAGATCGCCAAGGGAGAGATCCGCTACGACGTCGAAGCCGGCGAAGACGATCGAGCCGAAGGCCGGCGATCCCGCGATCGCGGCCGAGTTCAACCCGATCGGCGGCGCGGCCTGCAAACCGCCGACGGCGCCGACCAACCCGGCACGGCGAGCTACCGCCTCGAGCCCGCTCCCGCGGGCGGCTACACGCTGCTCGGGGCAGCGACGGTGATCGCCAAGTTCACGCTCCCGGGAGACACCTCGCAGGTGGCTGCCCGGTTGCTCGACGTCGCTCCCGACGGCCAGGAGACGCTCGTCGCGCGCGGGCTCTGGCGCCCGGCGACCGGCGGTCCGACCAAGCAGGTATTCCAGCTGCACCCGAACGGGTGGACCTTCGCGGAGGGCCACGTCGCCAAGCTCGAGCTGTTGCCCGCCGACACCAACCCCGGCATCACCGGCGGCTACGGCGGGCGTCCAACGATCAGCAGCCCGTGACCGTGAAGCAGCTCGAGCTGCGGCTTCCGGTGCGCGAGAAGCCGGGATCGCTGGGGGGCCTCGTGGCGGCCGCGGCCGAGCGGATCTTGCCGGAGGGCGAGGTGCTGGCGACGGACTTCGCCGCGCTTCCCGAACGCCATCCGAAGCTCGCCAGCGCGCAAGCTCAACGCGTCGGGAGGGAAGCTCCTCGGCACGGTCGCGTGTCCGAAGCGCTGGAGCGCGTGCAACGACGTCGAAGTCGTCGTCACCGCGGGCTCGAAGCAGGCCAAGCGGCGAGTCGAGGTCGCGAGCGGCACTCGCTCGAAGGTCGGGGGCGGCACGGAGAAGAAGATCAAGCTGAAGCTCACCGACCGGGGGCGGAAGCTGGTGCGCAGCCAGGCGAAGACGAAGGTGAAGGTGGAGATCAGCTCCGCCGAGCTCGACCTATCGGCGAAACAGCAGGCCAAGATCCGGCGCTGACGGGGAGCGGGACCATCCTGGTGATCGAGAGCGTCGAGCCCTGGCAGGTGTGGCTCGGCGGGTGGCGCGCGCCAGGCGTTGACCCGGCCCCCCGCAGCAGGGATACTCGATCCATGGCCGGCGCAACCGACATCGCCGAGCTGCTGAGTACCCACCCGCGGCCGAGCGAGGTCGACCGGGAGACGCTCGCCCGCTGCATCGCGGCGTGCTTCGACTGCGTGCCGGTCTGCACCGCGTGCGCCGACGCCGACCTGGCCGAGGAGGACGTCTCGGAGATGCGGAGATGCATCCGTCGCTGCCTCGACTGCGCCGACGTCTGCTACGCGACGGGGCGCGTGGTCAGCCGGCAGACCGAGTACGAGCCGGAAACCTCGAGAGCTCAGGTCGAGAGCTGCCTGCGATTCTGCTCGGCATGCGCCGAGGAGTGCGAGCGCCACGCCGAGCATCACGAGCACTGCCGGATCTGCGCCGAGACCTGTCGGCGTTGCGAGCGGGCATGCGCCGAGCTGCTCGACGCGATTCGATGAAGGCGTGCGGCTCCGGGCGGCCGATCAGGGCGCCAGGCCGACCGCCGCCTCGGGAGTCGTCGTCCGGAAGCTGAAGCTCTCTTCCAGGTAGAGCTCGACCGATTCGGCGTCATGGCTCAGGTAGCCGATCGAGAGGTCCTCCCCGGACTCGAGAACGAAGTCGCCGCCCCGAAGGCTGACTACGGCGCCTCCATCCACGCCCGGAGCCCAGACGATCGGGCCGCCGAGGATCTTGCCGAGGTGCTCGAGCAGCGGATAGCCGCCATGCTGGCTGGTCTCGAGGACGCGCGTGTGCGCCTCCGGGCTCAGCGCGAGTCCGTAGCCGCCGTCGATGCCGACCGCGCGCAGGGCGTCCACGGCCTTGGCGATGTGGCGGGGATAGCGCTCGCAGTCGTCGCCCAGGGCGATCCGCTCGTTGGTCGACCCCTCGATCACTCCGGTGATCCCAGCCGGCTGCCAGCCGTGAAAGACCATTGCGTTCTCGGCGCTCGCGATCCGGCGCGCCGCCTGGTCGAGCGCCTCGAGATCGATGTCCTCCGCGCCGCGCTCGGCATCGTCGAGCTCCGAACGAGCGACGGAGAAGCCCGCGCGTAGCTCGACCATCCCGAGCACCCGGCGCCGGCGGGCCGAGATCCCTTTTCCCGGCGCCTCGGCCAGCTCCTCGGAGCGCCCGAGGTTGGTCGCCGAATAGTCCCAGCCGTGAGGTCCGCTGAAGTCGACGAGCTTGCGGGCGGCCAGCGCGGGAGTCAGCCGCTCGCGCGCCTCCTCGTCAAGCGTGCGCCAACCGCGTTCCGTGATCGGTGCGTGCTCGCGCAGCAGATGGCTCATAGGACGCCCCCGTTCAGGCTTCCGATGCCAAGCGACTCGCTGCCGGCGAGAGGAGCTCCCTTCTCGGCCTCCTCCTCGGTGGCCTCGGCCTCGGACTGCTCGCTGAGCTCGACGATGTCTCCCTCGGTGAACAGGATCCCCTGGGCGATCTCCCTCCACAGGGGAGTGCGACGCAGGAGGAACTCGAGGTCCATGGAGAAGTGCTTGAACTCCTCACCGAGCGCGTCCGTCATCACGGCCCGGGCCTCTGGATCGCGCTCGATCGCGAGCCGCTGGTGGTACCAGTCGATCGCTTCGGCCTCCTCGATCACCGACGCGCAGAGCCTCGCGAAGGTGCGAGCGTGGTCCGGAAGCTCCTCCGGGGGCTCGTGGTATTGGTCGAATCCCAAGAACGGCTCCTTCCTCGCTCGGGCGGCGGCGCCACTGAGCTTCTCACACGCCGATCAATGTGCGGTTGAGCCGGTATATCCGGCACAACTCCACACTGAACGTGACGCCGGTCAGCCGGAGGCGTCGAGCGTCTCGTTGACGAGCGCGTCGGCTGCCGCGTTGTGCTCGCGGCGGACGTGGCGGATCGACCACCGGTCGAAGTCCTCCAGCGCCGACCTCACCTGCGCGTGAAGAGGGCGCAGGCCGGCGTCCTTGACCCGGTACTCGCCCTTCACCTGCTTGACGATCAGCTCCGAGTCGCCGATCAGCTCGACCTCGCCGGCGCCGCGCTCGCGCGCGAGCTCGATCCCGAGCAGCAGCGCCCGGTACTCGGCGACGTTGTTGGTCGCGGTGCCGATCGCCTCCCCCCTGCTCTCCAGCGCCTCGCCCTCGGGGGTCGAGACCACGGCGGCGATCGCGGCGGGACCGGGATTGCCCCGCGCCCCGCCGTCGACGTTGACGACGACCCGGTCTGCCAAGCGCTCTAGGCGCGGACGCCCTCGGCGTCGTCGGCCTTCGCCTCGGCGACCACCTTGCCGGCGAGGTGGCCCGGCACCTCCTCGTAGCGCAGGAAGTCCATCGTGTAGTCGCCCCGCCCGCCCGTGATCGCCCGCAGGTCGGGCGCGTAGTCGAGCACCTCGGCCATCGGCACCTCGGCCTTGATCTCCGTCGCCGTGCCCTTCGGCTCCATGCCCAGGGGTCGGCCGCGGCGCGAGTTGAGGTCTCCGATCACGTCCCCGACGACGTCCTCCGGGACGGCGATCGTCATCTCCATGATCGGCTCGAGCAGGTAGGCGTCGGCGTCGGCGACCGCCTGCTTGAAGGCCATCGAGCCGGCGATCTTGAACGCCATCTCCGACGAGTCGACCGAGTGATGCTGGCCGTCGTAGAGGCGCACCTTGACGTCCTTCATCGGATAGCCGGCGAGCACCCCGCCGGCCATCGCCTCGACGATCCCCTTTTCGACAGCGGGGATGAAGCCGCCGGGGATCACACCGCCCTTGATCGCGTTCTCGAACTCGAAGCCCTCCCCGGACGCGAGCGGCACGATCTCGATGTGGCAGTCGCCGAACTGGCCTCGCCCGCCGGTCTGCTTTTTGTAGCGGCCGTGCGCCTTGGCGGGCTTGCGGATCGTCTCGATGTACGGGACCTGCGGCGGGTGAAGCTCGATCTCTGCCCCGAACCGCTCCTTCATCCGATCGACGATCACCTCGACGTGGATCTGGGTCAGCCCGGCGATGATCTGCTCGCCGGTCTGCGGGTCGCGGTGGACGTCGAGCGTCGGGTCCTCCTCGGAGAGGCGGCGGATCGCGGCCGCCGCCTTCTCCTCGTCGCCCTTCGACTTCGGCTCGAACGCGAACGCCATCACCGGCGCCGGCAGCTCGAGCGGCGCGAAGCGGACGTCGGTGTTCTTGGCGGCGAGCACGTCGCCGGCGCGGGTCTCGCGCAGCTTCGCGACGGCGCCGAGGTCGCCCGCGCCGAGCTCGTCGATCGGGGCCATCTCCTTGCCCTCGGGCGCCGAGAGCTGGCCGATGCGCTCCTTCGAGCGCTGGGTGATGTTCTGGACCTGCGAGTCGGAGGTCAGGGTTCCGGAGTAGACGCGCAGCATGTTGATCCGCCCCGTATAGGGGTCGGCGGTGGTCTTGAACACGAACGCGACCAGATCGCCGTCCGCGTCGGGCTCGATCTCGACCGGCTCGCCGTCACTGTCTGTGGCCGTAATCGCGCCGCGCATCGCCGGCGACGGCAGGTCCTCGACCAGCGCCTCCAAGAGCCGGTTGGTGCCGAGGTTCTTGGTCGCCACGCCGCAGGTGACGGGGAACAGGTGGCCCTCGGTGACCCCCTGCTTCAGCGCCGCGGCGATCTCGTCGTGGGCGATCTCCTCGCCCTCGAGGTAGCGCTCCATCAGCTCGTCGGAGTTCTCGGCCACCTCGTCCATCAGCTTGTCGCGGTACTCCTCGGCCTGCGGCCGAAGCTCGTCGGGGATCTCGATCTCGGTCGAGTTGCCCCGCCCCTCGCCCGAGTACTCGAACGCGGTCATGTCGATCAGGTCGATCACCCCGCGGACCTCGTGCTCGGAGCCGATCGGGATCTCGGTGGCCACGACGTGCTGGCCGAAGGCCGCCTTCAGGGACTCCAGGCTGCGGAAGAAGTCGGCCCGCTCGCGGTCGAGCATATTCACGAACACCAGTCGCGCCAGGCCCTCCGCGTCGGCGCGACGCCACAGGCGGTCGGTGTGGACCTCGACCCCCATCACGCCGTTGACCACGAAGACGGCGGAGTCGACCACCCGCAGGGCACCGAGCGTGTCGGCGACGAAGCTCGGCTCGCCGGGGGTATCGATCATGTTGACCTTGCGGCCGTCGTGCTCGAACGAGGTCACGGCGGCGCCGATCGACATCCCCCGCTCCTTCTCGTCGGACTCGAAGTCGCAGACGGTGGCGCCGTCGTCGACCGAGCCGAGCCGGTTGATCACCCCGGACTCGAACAGGATCGCCTCGGCGAGGCTCGTCTTCCCGCTCCCTCGGTGGCCGACCAAGGCCACGTTTCGAATCCGGTCGGGCGCCTTGTGGGGCACCCCTGCACACTATCTATCTGCGGGCGGCTACTACGGCTGAAAGCGCGAGCGGAGGCCGAGCACGGCCTTCGTGTGCAGCTGGGAGACGCGGGACTCGGTCACCCCGAGGACCTCGCCGATCTCGCGCAGGGTGAGGCTCTCGTAGTAGTAGAGGGCGACCACCAGCCGCTCGCGCTCGGGCAGCGACTCGATGGCGTCGGCGAGCCGGTCCTTCAGCTCGGACGCGTGCGCCTCGGCCTCCGGGTCGACGGCGCCCGGGTCCTGGATCGTGTCGAGGACCGAGATCTGGCTGCCGCCCTCGGGGTCGGCGAACGTCCACAGGTCGTCCAGCGCCAGGATCGACGAGTTCGCGATCTCCAGCAGCACCCCCTGAAACTCCTCGACGGTGATCCCGAGCTTGTCGGCCATCTCCTCGTCGGTCGGCGAGCGCTGGAGCCGGGCCTCGAGCTCCTGGTGCGCCTTCTCGACGTCGCGCGCGCGAGCGCGGACCGAGCGGGGCACCCAGTCGAGCGACCGCAGCTCGTCGATGATCGCGCCCTTGACCCGGGCGACGGCGAAGGTCTCGAACTTGATCTCGCGCTCGAGGTCGAAGCGCTCGATGGCACCGATCAGCCCCAGCAGGCCGTAGGAGATCAGGTCGGACTCCTCGACGTGCGACGGCAGGCCCGAGGCCATCCGCCCGGCGATGAACTTGACGAGCGGCGAGTAGGCGACGACCAGCCGCTCGCGGGCCGTTTCGTCTCCCTCGGTCTTGTATCGGCGCCAGAGCTCCCGAAGCTCGACGGCCTTGACGTTCGTCTCCATGGTGTACGACCGTCCCGAACGTTACCCGTGCAGGCGTGGGGCAGTCATCAACTCACTATGCGCGCGGGTGGGCCTTTGCGTACTCGTTCCGAAGCCGCGACGGCTCGACCCGCGTGTAGACCTGAGTGGTTGAGACGCTGGCGTGGCCGAGCAGGTCCTGGATCGAGCGCAGGTCCGCCCCGCCCTCGAGCAGGTGGGTGGCAAATGAATGGCGGAGGGTGTGCGGGGAGACGTGGCCAGCGAGAGCCGCCTCCCGCACCCATTTGTCGAGCCGGCGACGGACGTCCGAGGGCGAAAGCCGGCGCCCGCGCCGCGAGACGAACAGGGCGGTCTCGTCGTGGGCCGGCTCGAGGGCGCGGCGCGCGGTCTCCAGGTAGCGGCGCAGGGCCCGCTGCGCCGGCTCGCCGATCGGAACCATCCTCGTCTTGCGCCCCTTGCCGGTAACCCTGAGGGTCTCCGAGTCGAAGTCCGCGTCGCCGACGTCGAGCGAGACGATCTCGTCGGCACGCAGCCCGCACGAGTAGGCGAGCTCGAAGAGCGCCCGGTCGCGGACCTCGAGCGGGCCGCCCGCCGGAATCCGCTCCAGCAGCGCAACGGTCTCCTCGCGCCCGAGGACCCTCGGCAGGCGCGACTCCCGTTTCGGCGTCGGTAGCAGGTCGGCGGGGTTCTGGACGGCGACGCCGGTCGCGACCAGATGCCTGCCGAGCCCCCTGACCGCGATCAGCTTGCGAGCGACGCTCGATCTCGCCAGGCGCCGGTTCGAAAGCTCGGCGGCGTAGGAGCGCAGGTCGCGATAGGCGAGGCGGCCCGGCTCCGATCCCCGGGCGGTCGCCCAGGCGCCGAGCTCGAGCAGGTCGCGGCGGTAGGCGCGCGAGGTCGCCGGCGAGGCGCCCGAGGTCGCCAGCTCCGTCAGGTACGCCTCGATCGCCGCCTTCCAGGCGGCGCTCAGCTCCAGCTCGTCCGCCGTGGGCGCCGGTGCGGGCCGCGACTCGCTCATGCGAGCGGATTCGCCGTTCCCGCCCGCAAGCCTGCCGCTGCAAGCCACGTGCGGCGCCCGGTCAGCCGAGGTAGACCGGGGTGCCGACGTCGACGCGGTCGTAGAGGTCGATCACATCCGGGACCGACATCCGCAGGCAGCCGTGCGAAGCGGCGGTGCCCAGCGAGCCGACGTCGTCGGTGCCGTGGAAGCCGACCCCGTCGGTGATCCCCATCCAGCGGGCCTTGAGCGGGTTCCCGGCGGTGCCGCCCGCAACCGTGGACCCGGCGAGCTCCCCTGCCCAGGGCGAGTTGGGGACGCTCCAGACGGGATCGACCTGCATGGAGGCGATCGAGAAGAGCCCGGTCGGGGTCGGGTAGGCCGGCTGGCCGATCGCGACCGTGTACTGCTTGGCCTGCTTCAGGTCGACCCAGAGCGTGGCCGTATAAGACGAGCGATCGACCGTGATGTACGTCGGATACTTCGCGGCGAGCTCCTCCTGGGTCACCTCGGGCTCGACCCGGTGGACGGGCAGCGTGACGTCGCGCTGGCGCGGACTCTGGACGGCGCGTTCGATCCGCGACCGCAGCTTGCCCTCGTCGATCGAGACCCCGTCCTGGGCCGGAACCGGGCTGAGCGACGCCGTCGTCGGCTCGATCGAGGCGTCGACCGGGTCGCGGTTCGCGGCCTCGGCGACCTTGGCGATGAACTCGTCGATCGCCTCGTTCGAGTAGGTGAGCTGCGGCGAGATCGCGGCGTCCACCTCTCCCCCGGTCGCGTAGCGCCAGACCCGCGTCGGCAACCCGCCTGCGCGGCTCTCGTCGAGCGCCTGGTCGACCATCCCGTCGACATCGGAGGAGATCTCGAGCTTCTCCGCAGAGAGCCGGTACTTGACCCCCTCGAAGTGGACCGTCACCGGCCCACGCAGCGGGTCGACCAGCTTCTTCTCCACCGCCTTCTGCGCCTCGGAGTCGGTCATCCCGCCGACGTCGACGCCACCGATCGTGACCCCCTCGGCGATCTCGTCGTTGCGCGAGGAATCCCACGCGTACGCGCCCACGGCTGCAAGCAGCAGGAGTGCGACGACGAAGACGAGACTGATCTGAAGCTTTCGCACCAAGGGGCGTGGGAAAGGCTAGCGACCCGCCGGGATACCTAGTTTCAGTGGTAACGAGATTGCAATCCGGGCTTCAGATGCCGAGCGGGTCGCGGTCGGCGGCGACGCCCTCCGCGGGGCCTCGCTCCCGGCGCACGTTCGGGCTCCAGCGCAGGAAGTCCTCGACCGCGCGCTCGTAGTGGTAGGTCTGCTCCCGATCGCCGAGCACCGGCTTGAGGCGCAGGTGCTCGCCTAGCCGGACCACGGTCTCCCGTGAGGTGAACCCGTACTCGAAACCGCTCGCCTTGTACTCGCGGTTGTCGACCCCGCGCCCGAAGCGGAGCAGGTTGAGCATCTCGTCCGGGATCCGGAGCCCGAGCTGGCGCAGCGGGCCCACCAGCAGGCCCGAGCCGAACGGCGGCAGCACCGGAAGCGGGCGCTTGCCGAGCAGGCCGATGGCCTCGGACAGGGCCAGGACCCCGTCGGCGGCGACGTTGAAGAGACCCGGGACATCCCCCACGGTGGCGTGCTCGAGCGCGTGGACGACGTCGTCCTCGTGGACGAACTGAAGCCGCGGATCGAAGCCGAGCACCATCGGCACCATCGGCAGCGCGAACATGCGGGTGAACGCGGTCTCGACGTCGGGGCCGAGGACGTTGGCGAACCGGAGCACCGTCACGGTCACCTCCGGATGCTTGGCGGCGAAGTCGCCGACCGCCTGCTCGGCCTCGACGATGTCGCGCTCGAGCCTCGACGCCGGGGGATGAGAGCGGCGCATGCGCTCGCCGAAGAAGGCCGGATCGTCCTGGTGGGAGCCGTACCAGTGGGTCGAGCTCTTGAAGATGAACTTGCGGACGGGCGAGTCCGACCCCGAGCAGGCGGCGAGGATGTTCATGGTCGCGATGACGTTGTTCTCGTGCGTGTCTCGCGGCGAGGCCGCCACCGAGTTGACGATGAGCCGGGCGTCGATCACGGTGTCTATCTCCGCGGCGCGGACGATGCGGGCAAGCAGCGAGTGCTGGTTTTCGACCTGGACGAACTCGGTGCGCTCGAGCTCGAGCGTCGGCTCGCGGGAGTCCACGCCGATGATCGCCTCGACCTGCTCGAAGCTCTCCAGCGCCTGGGCGAGGCGCCCTCCCCAGTAGCTCGACAGCCCGGTCAGCAGGACCCGCTTGCTCATCCCTCAACCAAACCAGACGGACTTGCGGCGGGCGACCATGTCGTGGAGGTTCTCCTGGATCCGCGCGCGGATCTCCTGGGAGACCGTCTGCACCAGCGCCTTGTCCCCGACGGCCTCGGCCCCGCCGAGCTCGACGGTGTCGATCGGCTCGAGGAAGCGAATCTTGAACTTCGCGGGCAGGTAGCCGAGCATGCCCAGCGGTCCCAGCCACGGGAAGGTCGGGGTGATCGGGAAGTAGATCAGGCGGGTCAGCCGCTGCATGAAGTTGACGTGAGCGAAGATCGGCGCCGACTCCTCGGCACCGACGACGCAGACCGGGACCAGCTTCGCCTCGGCGCGCATCGCGGCCTCGACGAATCCGCCGCGCCCGAAGCGCCGCAGCCGATAGCGGTCCTTGTAGAGCTTCTCGGTGCCCTTTCGGCCCTCGGGGAAGACGAGCACGAGCTGGCGCTCGTCGTAGAGCAGCCGATGGACGTTCGCCGGGTGCGCCGCGACGCAGCCGATCTTCGGCAGCAGCATCGAGAACCCCGGGTAGCCCTTGAAGAAGTGCTCGACCGTGATGTGGAGGGGGCGCGGCGCCGAGTGCTCCTCGCGGATCGCCTTGGCGATCATCGCCGCGTCCGGAGGCAGGGCTCCGGAGTGATTGGAGACCAGCAACGCGCCGCCGTCGGCGGGCACGTGCTCGATCGCCTCGACCTCGGCCCGGAACCAGTAGCGGTAGAAGAACTCGACCAGGGTGCGGTCGAAGAGCGCCTCGACCCGCTCGGAGCGCCCCCAGTCGTCGAGCCGGCGCTCGGGCTCGATGGCGGGCAGCAGATCGCGTCCGTGCTCGGGCTCGAGGGGCGCCGGCAACAGCTCTTCGGTGGCCTGGTCGACCGGGGACAGCGAGGTTCTGTCGGCCATCCCGGCCCATAGTATCCAGCGTCCGATGCGCACCAAGGATCAGGTCAGGAAGGCGGTTTGGAAGGCCATGGACCGCGAGGGCGTATCGCGCTTCCCAGGCGCCGAGGGCCGGATCCCGAACTTCGCCGGCGCCAAGCAGGCGGCCGAGAGGCTCGCCGGAAGCCGGGCCTGGAAGCGCGCCCAGGCGATCAAGGCGAACCCCGACTCACCCCAGACCCACGCCCGCCGGCTGGCGCTCGAATCGGGAAAGCAGGTGGTGATGGCCGTGCCGCGGCTGCGCGACTCGCACCCGTTCCGCCTGCTGGACCCGCGGAACCTGAGCGCGGATCAGGTTCGCGAGGCGGCGACGATCAAGGGCGCGCTGCGCCACGGCCGGGTGGTCGCCGAGGAGGAGCTTCCCGAGATCGACGTCGTGCTCACCGGCTCCGTGGGGGTCAACCTCAAGGGGGCGAGGGTCGGCAAGGGCGGCGGCTTCTCCGACATCGAGTACGGGCTTCTGATCGAGGCGGGCAAGATCGACGACCACACGGTGGTCGCGACCACCGTGCATCCGATTCAGATCCTCCGCGAGAACCTGATGGTCACCGCCCACGACCTGCCCGTCGACCTGATCGCCACCCCGCGGGCCGTGATCGAGGTCGAGCGCTCCTACCCGCGGCCGCGGGGGATCCTCTGGGACCACCTCCAGCCTCCCCAGATCCACGAGATCCCGATCCTCGAGCGGATGGGGTACGCGTAGGCGCCCCCGGGCGCTTGCCCGAAGCATTTGGGGTCGCATCTAGTACCCAACGCTTCAAAACCGCTTCGATCATCGGCGACCTCGAGAGCGCGAACTGCACACCGGCGAGGTCAGCGGCGGTGCTCGCACTAATCCTTCGAGACTCGGAGCGGCAGCGCGTCGTTGACCCTGAAGCCCGGAAAAACGTCATCAAGGACGTACACCGTACGGTCGGGTGGGAACGAAGAGCACTCGGTCGGGCCGGGCAGCGGGTCGCCGGGCGGCGGAAGCACAAACGGCGGCCCCGGCGGGCCCCTCTCCAGCTCGACGTGCTCGAGCGTGTCACCGGGGCCCGGGCCGTTGTCCACGATCCTGACCAGGCCCGTGACCCAAGCGTTCTGGCCGAGATCGTGGAAATGGCCCTCGCCGAAGCCGATGATCGCGGTGTTGCCGCGCACCGAGAGGCAGCTCGCGTCGCCGCGCCAGTTGGGTCCGTTGGCGCCGCCAATGTGAACGAAGACCGTGCCGGTCGGGTTCGCGCCAGAGACGCCGCTGGTGGCCTCGACTTGGACCTGGACGAAGGACCCGCTCGCGCCCCGCCCGGTGACCGCGTCTCGGCACGCGGCGAGGGAAGCCGAAGCGGCCAGCGCGACCGCAAGACACCCGAGTATGCGCGAGATCCTTCTCGTCGGGCACTCCTTTCGGCCGGAACCGATGCCCTCGCCGCGTGGGATACCACCGCGAGTCCACCGAGTCAAGGGCGGGCCGCCGAGCGGGACGAGCGACGATATAGCCTCGGCGGATGGCCGCCGAAATGTCACCGCCGCCGGTCCCTGAGCCGACGCCGAGCGACGGGCCCGATCCCTACGGCGATCCGGCGCCCGAGTGGCTGCGAATCGACTGGCGAGAGCATCTGCGGCATGTGGACGTGGACGGCACGCGGGTGAACTACGTCGAGATGGGGCCGCCACCCTCCGAGCAGCACCCCCTGGCGATCGTCTTCGTCCACGGCCTGGGCGGGTGCTGGCAGAACTGGCTCGAGAACATCCCCCACTTCGCCCGCCGCCACCGGGTGCTGGCTCCCGACCTGCCGGGCTTCGGCTTCTCCCCGGCGCCTCCGTGGGAGGTCTCGATCCCCGCCTACGGAAAGCTGTTGCTTGACTTCTGCGACGCCCTGGAGATGCGCGACTGCGTTGTGGTCGGCAGCTCGATGGGCGGGTTCATCTCCGCCGAGGCGGCGATCGAGCAGCCGCAGCGCTTCGAGAAGCTGGTTCTGGTCTCGGCGGCCGGGGTCTCGAGCGTGCGCCTTCGGCGCCAGCCGACCGAGGTCGCCGCGCGGATGATGGCCGCCGCGGCGCCGCTCGTGTTCAACGTCCAGACGAGGGCGTTTCGGCGGCCGCGGGCGCGAGCGACGGTCTTCGGGGGCCTCTTCTACAGCCCGGGCGAGCTGCCCCCCGAGCTGGTCTGGGAGCTCTTCGCCGGCGGCGAGCGCGCGCAGTCCTTCACCGACGCCCTCGCGGGCCTCGCCGGCTACGACTACCTCGACCGACTCGAGGAGGTCGAGGTGCCGAGCCTGATCGTCTGGGGCGCGCAGGACCACGTCGTACCCCCCGCCGACGCTCTCGAATATCACCACCGGATCAAGGGCTCGCGGCTCGAGGTCTTCGACCGCACCGGCCACCTGCCGATGAGCGAGCGCCCGGTGCGCTTCAACCGGGTGCTGGAGGGGTTTCTCGCGAGTCGTAGCGCCAGCGTACGGATCGGACGCGAGGTTAGTGGCCTATATGGGCGACAACTTCGCGTTCGGCGGGCGCGGCCGCTCGGCCACCCGTCAGCCCGTTAGCGCGCCCAGCGACGCCGAGCCGACCGTGCGCGCGTACTTCGCCATCACCCCGGTCTCGAAGGCGGGCTCGGGCGGCTCGTAGCGGGCGATTCGGCGCTCGATCTCCTCGTTCGGGAGCTCGACCGAGAGCTCGCGGGCGTCGATGTCGATCGTGACCCGGTCGCCGTCGGCCAGCGCGGCGATCGGCCCGCCCTTGACCGCCTCGGGCGCGACGTGGCCGACCATCAGCCCGCGGGTGGCGCCGGAGAAGCGGCCGTCGGTGATCAACGCCACCTCCTCGCCGAGCCCCTCGCCCACGATCGCCGCGGTGACCTGGAGCATCTCCCGCATCCCGGGGCCGCCGGCGGGGCCCTCGTTGCGGATCACGATCACGTCGCCGGGCTCGATCGCCTGGTCCTTGACCGCGCGAAAGCATTCCTCCTCGGACTCGAACACGCGCGCGGGACCGGTCTGGCCGTGACGCTCGGTGCCGGCGAGCTTGACCACCGACCCCTCGGGCGCGAGATTGCCGCGGAGGATCGCCAACCCTCCCTCGTGCTTGAGCGGATCGGAGAGCGGTCGCACCACCTCCTGGCCCGGCGTCTCCACCGCCGCCCGGGCCTCCTCGCCGATCGTCCGCCCGCTGACCGTGATCTCGTCCGGGTGCAGGATCCCCGCCTCGTCGAGGCGCTGGAGGATCAGCGGCACACCGCCCGCCGCGTAGAGGTCGGTGGCGACGAAGCGGCCGCCGGGCTTTAAGTCGGCCAGCAGCGGCGTGGCCTTGGAGATCCCCTCGAAGTCGTCGATCGAGAGCTCCACCCCGGCCTCGCGCGCGACCGCGAGCAGGTGCAGGACGCCGTTGGTCGAGCCCCCCGAGGCGCAGACGCAGGCGATCGCGTTCTCGAGCGAGTCGCGGGTGATCACCTGGCTCGGGCGCAGGTCCTCGGCCAGCACCCGCATCACCAGCTCGCCGATCATCTCGGCCACCGTCGCCTTGTCGTCGACCTCCGCCGGCACCATCGCCGAGCCGCCTGGCGAGATGCCGAGCGCCTCGAACGCGCAGGCCATCGTGTTGGCGGTGAACTGTCCGCCACAGGCCCCGGGGCCCGGGCTCGCGACCTCCTCGAGCTCGCGCAGCTCCTCCTCCGACATCTCCCCGGCCGCGTGGGCACCGATCGCCTCGAAGACGTCGAGGATGGTCACGTCCTTGCCGCGCCAGCGACCGGGCGCGATCGAGCCGCCGTAGAGCATCAGCGAGGGGACGTCGAGGCGTGCCAGGGCCATCACCGCTCCCGGGATCGTCTTGTCGCAGGCGGTGAGCGCCACGACGGCATCGAACTGGTAGCCACGGGCGGCGAGCTCGATCGAGTCGGCGATCACCTCCCGGCTGACCAGGGAGGTCTTCATCCCGGCCGTGCCCATCGTGATCCCGTCGGAGATCGCGATGGTGTTGAACTCCATGGGCGTGCCGCCGGCCGCGCGGACGCCCACCTTGATGTGCTCGGCGAGGCCGCGCAGGTGGAAGTTGCACGGCATCGCCTCGATCCACGTGTTCGCGATCCCGATCGTCGGGCGGCTGAGCGCCTCGTCGTCGAACCCGATCCCCTTCATGTACGCGCGCGCCGCGGCCCGATCGGGACCGTCGAAGACCGCCGCCGACCGCGGGCGCGGAAGCGCCGGCTTGGTTTCACTGATCTCACCTTGGATCGCGCTTCGCGCCGGATCAGCGCTCTCTTGGTCACGCTCCGCGCTCATGGCGGGTGAGTCTACGTAGCGGCGGTCAGCCTCTGGAGCCGGCCGATATCGCGGCGCGCCTGCTCGGGATCCACCTGACGCCCGGGCCGGTGGTGATTGGCGGTGGCCACCAGCTCACGCTCGGACGCCAGCAGCGCCATCCACTTGGCGAGCACATCGTCGGCGTCGGGCAAGCGCTCGCCGTCGCCGTCGAAGCGCACGCAGTACTCCGCCAGCAGCCGGCCGGACCCGGTCTCGTAGGCCACGAGCGGCCGGTGCGGATACACGAGGTAGGCGTAGCCGCTGGCGCGGTCGCCGCGGCCGGGAACGCTCACGGCCCCGAGGGCCTCGTAGCAGCGGTACGCCTCCGCGGGCAGGATCTCGCGCAACAGGCCCCGGGCTCGGTGCTCCGCGTCGCTCATCCCTCGCGATTATCCCCGCGCGGCGCGTCGCCCGGCGTGCGGGCGATGCCGAAGACGTCGACCGGCCCCGCCCCTGCCCCCAGGCCCCGCAGCCCGTTGCCCACCGCCTCCGCCGCGATCTCCTTGGCCCACCGAGCCGCGTCCCCGAGCTCGAACCCGCGAGCGAGGAACGCCGCCAGGGCCGACGAGTGGGTGCACCCGGAGCCGTGCGAGGCACCGGGCGGATAGCGAGGCCCCTCGATCCGAAGCGAGCCCGCCGGCTCGACCAGCACGTCTGCGCCCTCATCGGAGTGCCCGCCGGTGACCACCACTGCGCGCGGGCCGAGGGCCAGCACCGCCTCGCCGAGCTCCGCCTGGCTCGCGCCCTCACCAAGCCCTGACAGCGCCCGCGCCTCCGCGAGGTTGGGCGTCACCACCGTCGCCCGGGGCAGCACCCGCTCGATCAGCGTCGCCTTCGCGTTCGGGTCCAGGAGCGAGGCGCCGCTCTCGGCGATCATCACCGGGTCGACCACCACCGGCGCATCCTCGACGAGGTCGAGGGTGTCGACGACGGCGTCGATGGTGGTCTCGTCGGCGAGCATGCCGATCTTGACCGCGTCGACACCGATGTCCGACGCGACCGCCTCGACCTGGGCGATGATCATCTCGGGCGGGATCGGCATCACCGCCTCGACCGCGACCGTGTTCTGGGCCGTGATCGCGGTGATCGCGGTCATCCCGTGGACCCGACAGCGCGCGAACGCCTTCAGGTCGGCCTGGATGCCCGCCCCGCCTCCGGAATCCGAGCCGGCGATCGACAGGCAGGCTGGGATGCGGGTGGCGTTGGACATGCGACGGAGGTTATGGGGCCTGGCGAGACAGGCTCTAGGGGTGCTTCAGGTCGCTGGCCTCGTACCCGCCGAGCGCATCGGCGCGCACGTAGCCGAGCAGCTCGAGGCGCGCCAGTGCGGTGGCTGCTTCGGGCGCCGGGATCTCGCCGTCGAGGGCCACCCTGTCCACCGTCACCGAGCCCGCCCGGACGAGGTCGAGGACGCCGGCGAGCCGGTCGTCGAGCGCCGGTCCGGGCCGCGGCCTCGGTGCCCGCCGGAGCCGCCGGCTCTGCGGGTAGGACTCGGCGCCGACGCCGAAGAGCAGGTCGAGGACGTCGCGCGCGTCGCGAATCATCGCCGCGCCGTCATTGATCAGGTCATTGGTCCCCTCGGCGGCCCTGACTCCGACCTGGCCGGGTACCGCGCCGACCGTGCGCCCGAGCTTGGCGGCGTTGTCGGCTGTCACCAGGCTCCCGGACGGCTGCGCGGCCTCCACCAGCACGACGACCCTGCCGAGCGCCGCCATGATCCGGTTGCGCTGGACGAAGAAGTGGCGTCGGGCGACCGTCCCGGGCGGGTGCTCGGAGATCACCGCGCCGGTGGCCAGGATCCGCTCGTAGAGGTCGCGGCTCTGCGGCGGATAGACGACGTCGGTCCCGTTGGCGAGCACGGCGACCGTCCGGCCGGAACCCGCGAGCGCACCGCGGTGAGCGGCGCTGTCGATGCCCCGAGCCAGGCCGCTGACGATCGTCACCCCGGCGACGGCGAGCTCGCGCGCCAGGCGCTCGGCAACCCGCAGCCCGTAGCCGCTGGCCTGGCGCGAGCCGACGATCGTCACCACCGCCTCGTTGTCGAGCACGGCGAGCGCCTCGGGGCATCCGGCGCAATACAGGACCGGCGGACGCTCACCGGGATCGAGATCGCGCAACGCCGCCGGGTAGGCGTCCGAATCCCGCTCGATCGCCCACGCGTTCATGCCTCGTCTCGCCGCCGCAGCGCCAGGGCCTCCTCGAGGTGGTCGACCGCGACCGCGTCGCTGTCATCGAGGTCGGCGATCGTCCTCGCCACGCGGATCACCCGTTCGCGACCACGCCCGCTGAGGCCGAGCGCCAGCCCGGCGTCGACGAGCATCCGCTCGACCGCCTCACCGACCTCGATCTCCGACGTCGGCAGCTCCGCGTTGGCGCGATCGTCGCCCGTGCGGGCGCGCTGGCGCTCGCGCGCCGCGAGCACCCGCTGACGGACCGCCGGCGACCCCTCCCCCGGCTCCTTGAACGCGGACAGGTCGGGCTGGGCGACGAGCGCCGAGATGTCGATCCGGTCGGCGAGGGCGCCGGTGACCTTCGCCGAGTAGGCGCGAACCGCGACCGGGTCGCAGGTGCAGCTGCCGGAACGAGAGCCGTGCCCGCAGGGGCAGGGATTTGCCGCCGCCAGCAACTGGATTCGGCAGGGCAGCTCGACCGAGTAGCGGACCCGGGTGACCCGCACCGATCCGTCCTCGAGCGGCTGCCGCAGCGCCTCGAGGGCGCTGCGCTCGAACTCGCGCAGCTCGTCGAGGAAGAGCACCCCCCGGTGCGCGAGCGTCACCTCACCGGCGCGGGGTGGGTTGCCCCCGCCGACCAGTCCGGCGGTCGAGATCGTGTGGTGTGGCGCCCTGAAGGGCCTTCGGCGGGCGATCGCCGGGGCGATCGGCTGGCCGCAGGCGCTCGCCACCTTGGCCACCTCGAGCGCTTCGTCCGCGCCCAGCGGCGGCAGCACGGACGGAAGCCGCCGCGCCGCCATCGACTTTCCGGCGCCCGGTGGCCCCGTCATCAGCAGGCTGTGACCGCCCGCGGCGGCCACCTCGAGCGCCCGCCGCAGCCCCGGCTGGCCGCGCAGGTCGGCGAGATCGGGCAGCGATCCGGAGCCGTTGGGGCTCGGTCGCATGGGCGCGGGCGGCGTGGGCTCGAGCTCGGTGCCGACCGCGGAGAGCTCGTCGAGCCGTTCGATCGGAATCACCCCGGCCCCGTCGACCAGCGCCGCCTCCGGCCCGCTGGCGGCGGCGACCACGATCGCCCGGGCGCCGGAGCGAAGCACCGCCTCGGCCATCGCCATGGTGCCCGGGATCGGCCGGATGGAGCCGTCGAGCGCCAGCTCGCCGGCGAGCACCAGGCCGGCAAGCGCGTCGGATGGCAGCTGTTCGGTGGCGACCAGGATCGCGGCCGCGAGCGCGAGATCGAACCCCGGTCCGGCCTTGCGCAGGTCGGCCGGCGCCAGGTTGGCGGTGATCCGCTGCTGTGGGAACTTGAACCCGGAGTTGACGATCGCCGCCCGGACTCGCTCGCGCGCCTCGCGGACGGCGGCGTCCGGGAGCCCGACCAGCGCGAACGCCGGCAGCCCCTGGCGCACGTCCGCCTCGACCCGGACCGCTCGCGGGTCGACGCCGTGCAGGGTGTAGGTGTGGACCGTCGCCGGCACGCGCCCAACGTAGGAATCGACGGCGCGCGGGTGGCGCGCGCAAAGTCGCGAATCTGACTCAGTCCACGCGCGTCACGCGCGTCGGCGGCGGCTACGGTCGACGCCGATGACCCTCGCCCGCCAGACCCTCGGCCGCGATGCGGAGGAGCTCGTCGCCGCCAGACTCGAACGCGCCGGCTGGCGAATCGTGGCCCGCAACGTCCGGGTGGCCGAGCTGCGCGGCGAGCTCGACCTGATCGCCGTCGATGGAGACGCGCTGGTGTTTGTGGAGGTCAAGGCACGGAGGGTGGGCGCCCTCGTTGGGCCGGAAACGCCGGCGGGCGCTATCGGCGCCGGGAAACGGCGAAAGATTCGGGCGCTCGCCGCCGCCTGGCTTCGCGAGCGCGGCTACGGAGTGCCGCGCCACCGCGACCTGCGTTTCGACGTCATCGGGCTGCGCGTCGACCCCGCCGGCCGAGTCGTCGACTACGAGCACCTCCACGGCGCGTTCTAGCCGACAAGTGTGGACTTGTGCCGGTATGACCGGCTCAATCACGCATCCGTGAACGCGTTCTCGAGCTCGAGCTGTGAATAGGCGATCGAGGCGAAACTGCGGCGGTGAAGGTCCGACGGGCCGTGCTCGATGATCGCCGCGCGGTGCTCCGGGGTCGAGTAGCCGACGTTGCCTTGGAACCCGAACTCCGGGTAGGAGCCGGCCACGCCGCACATGTAGCGGTCCCTGGTGACCTTGGCGACGACCGAGGCGGCGGCGATCGCGGCGCTGGTGGCGTCGCCGTCGATCACCGCCCGGTGCTCGACGCAGCAGCGGGCGCCGAGCCGGAAGCCGTCGCTGAGGCAGACCGCCCCGGGCACCGCGACCCGCTCGAGGCTGCGAGCGAGCGCGTCGAGGTTGGTGTTGTGCAGGCCGCGGGCGTCGATCCCGCGCACGCAGCGGATCGTCACCGCCACCCGCTCGACCGCCCGGATCACGCACGGGTAGAGCGCCTCGCGCTCCTCTGGGCTGCGCTGTTTGGAGTCGTCGAGCTCGCCCAGCGCCCGCCGGTCGCGAAGGCTGAGCCGCTCGTAGTCGATCAGCACCGCGGCGGCCACCAGCGGGCCCGCGAGCGAGCCGCGGCCGGCCTCGTCGGCCCCGGCGACGAAGCGGGCGCCGAGCTGGCGGTCGAACTTGAACAGCTTGGCCGCCTTGCGCCGGCGGCGCCTCACGGCGTCGGCCCGCTTCGGCTTGGAGGCCGCGTTAGAAGATCCCGATCCTGTCCGGAGGCCAGTAGGTGGCGAAGGCTGTGCCGATGAGCCAGTCTCTGGGAACGGGACCCCAGTAGCGGCTGTCGTCGCTCGCTCCACGGTTGTCGCCCATCATGAAGTAATGGTCGGGCGGGATGGTGATCTCGTTGGGGAAGTCACAGCCGCCGACCCCGCGACATGGGCGAATTTCCCAGTCGCCGGTGACCGGCTCCCCGTTGACGATCGGGATCCCGTTGAGGATCTTCAGGCGGTCGCCGGGAAGCCCGACGACCCGCTTGATGAAGTTCGTGTCCGCCTTCTCGGGGGTCGGCGATGGGCACGGCTGTCCGGGCTGGCGCTCGGGGCGCTCCACCCCGCACGTCTGGGTCTGGGCCCCCTGCGGCGGATGAAAGACGACGATGTCACCGACGTCGGGGTCGCCCCCGAGGCGGTAGGAAAGGCGATTGACCAGCACCCGCTGGCCGACATCGAGGGTCGGCTCCATCGACGGTGACGGGATCTGGTACGGCTTGACGAGAAACGCCTGGACCGCGAGCGCCAGGCCGATGGCCAGGGCGACGATCAGCACGAGCTCGACGACCGCGCCGCGCCCGGTTGTCGGCTTCGGGATCAGGAATCGTCCTCGGAGCCCTCGGCCTTGGGCTGATCGCCCTCGGACTCGGCCTCCTCGGAGGAGGCCGTCGGGGCCTCCTCCGGTTCCTGCGCCTCCGGCTCGTCGGCCGTCTTGGCCTCCTCCGGAGCCTCCGCCTCCTCATGCGCTTCCGCCTCGCCGGACTCCTCCTCCTCGGCGGCCTGGTCGACCGGCTCGACCTCCTCCTGGGTCACTCCCTCCGAGTCGACGGCGGCCGGGTCGGTCTCCTGGGCCATCACCAGCTCGTCCTCGATTCCCCAGCGGCGCTCGGCGACCCTGGCTCGCTTTCCAACGCGGCCGCGCAGGTAGTAGAGCTTGGCCCGGCGGACGTCGCCGCGGGCGACCACCTCAAGCCGCTCGATCTTCGGAGAGTGGACCGGGAAGGTCCGCTCGACCCCGACGCCGAACGACTGCTTTCGCACCGTGAAGGTCTCACGCGCGCCCGATCCCTGGCGGGCGATCACGATTCCCTCGAAGACCTGGGTCCGCCGCCGGGTGCCCTCGACCACCTGGAAGTGGACGCGGACGCGGTCCCCGGACTCGAAGCGCGGGACCTTCTTCAGCTGGCGCTGCTCGATGCTTTCGATGATCGTGCTCACGTCGGTAAGCCCTCGAGGAGGTAGGCGTAGAAAAAGCGGGCGCCCGACCGCAGGGCCCGCGGGCGTCAGATAGTAGACAAATCGCCGCTAAACACGCCCTCAAGAATCCGCCGCGCGCTCGCGGCTTCGCTCGAGCCGCCACTGTCGCACCCGCTCGTGATCGCCCGAGAGCAGGACCTCGGGGACCTCCCAGCCCCGGTAGCTCGCGGGGCGCGTGTAGTGCGGGTACTCCGGCGCCCCGCCGAGGGCCTCGGAGAACGACTCCTCGACCGCGCTGTCGGCGTGGCCGAGCGCGCCGGGCAGCTTGCGCAGGGCCGTGTCGGCCACGACCATCGCCGCCACCTCTCCGCCCGAGACGACGTAGGGGCCGATCGAGACCGCGTCGTCGGCGAGGTGCTCGGCCACCCGCTCGTCGATGCCCTCGTAACGACCGCACAGCAGGGCGAGGTGCGGCTCGCCCGCCAGCTCCGTCGCCAGGCGGTCGTCGAGCCGGCGCCCGCCGGGGGCGAGGACGACGACCCGCGGCGTCCACGGCGGCTCCCCATAGGCCGCCCGCAGCGCGGCGTCGACGACGTCGACCCGCAGCACCATCCCGGCGCCGCCGCCGTAGGGGGCGTCGTCGACCTGTCCGCCGGTCAGCGGCGTCGTCTCGCGGTAGTGAAAGAACCGCAGCTCGGACCCGCTCGCCACGGCGTTTGAGACGTGGCGCTGTGACGCGAACCAGTCGAACCACTCGGGAAACAGCGTGAAGAAGTCGATCCGCACCCGCGGACTCAGTCGTCCTCGACGATCTCGACCATCACCCGGCCGCCGTCGCGGGTCGCGGCGGCCTTGGCGATCGTGCGAATCGCGTTCGCGACCCGTCCGTCGCGGCCGATCACCCGGCCGAGGTCGTCGTCGGCGACGTGGACCTCGTAGACCGTGTCGCCGTTCGAGTCGAGCTCGTCGACTCGAACCGCGCCCGGATCGGCGACCAGCGACTTGACCAGGAACTCGACCAGCTCGCGCATCGCCCCTGACCGTTTCGAGCGGGCTAGTGGCCCGTCGCCTGGATCCCCTTGGTGCGAAGCAGGCGGGCGACCGTGCGACTGGGAAGCGCGCCGTGGTCGAGCCAGTGCTTGGCGCGATCCTCGTCGACGACGATCACCGACGGATCGGTCTGCGGGTTGTAGTGGCCGATGGTCTCGATCGTGCGCCCGTCGCGCGGAGAGCGCTTGTCGGCGACCACGATCCGCCACACCGGGTTCTTGCGCGACCCGACCCTTCTGAGTCTCATTCGGACTGCCATCGGCCGCGAGAGGCTAGCGCATGCCCTTCATCAACTGCTGGGGATCGGGCATCTTGCCGCGCGCGATCTGGCCCATCATCTTGCGCATCTGGGCGAACTGCTTGACCAGCTGGTTCACCGCCTGGACCGTGGTCCCCGACCCCTGGGCGATCCGCTTTCTGCGCGAGCCGTCGATCAGCGTCGGGTTGGCGCGCTCGGCCGGCGTCATCGAGAGGATGATCGCCTCGAGCCGGTCCAGCTCGCGCTCGTCCATGTTCACCTGGCGCAGCTGCTTCATCGCCTTGCCGCCCATCCCGGGCATCAGCCCGAGCACGTTCTGAAGCGGGCCCATCCTGCGCACCTGCTTCATCTGGGTGAGGAAGTCCTCGAGCGTGAACTGCTGCTTTCTGATCTTGCGCTCGAGCTCGGCCGCCTGGTCGGCGTCGGAGACCGACTCGGCCTTCTCGATCAGCGACAGCACGTCGCCCATGCCGAGGATCCGGCTCGCCATCCGCTCCGGGTGGAAGCGCTCGAGCTGCTCCACCCGCTCGCCGGTCGACGCGTACATGATCGGCTTGCCGGTCACCGCCTTGACCGAGAGCGCGGCGCCGCCGCGGGCGTCGCCGTCGAGCTTGGTCAGCAGGACGCCGTCGAAGTCGACCCGCTCGCCGAAGCTCTCGGCGACGTTGACCGCGTCCTGGCCGGTCATCGCGTCGAGCACCAGGAGGATGTCGTGCGGCTTGGTGCGCTTGCGGATCGCCGCCAGCTCGTCCATCAGCTGTTCGTCGATGTGCAGGCGCCCGGCGGTGTCGACGATCAGCACGTCCTTGCGCTGCGCGCGGGCCTGGCCCAGAGCCCACTCGGCGATGTCGACGGGGCTTCGCTCGGTCCCCTGCTCGTAGACGGTGGCCCCCGAGCGCTTGCCCATCGTCACCAGCTGCTCGACCGCGGCCGGGCGCTGGGTGTCGCAGGCGGCAAGCGCGACCGACTTGCCCTGATCTCCGAGGTATTTGGCGAGCTTCGCGCAGGCGGTTGTCTTGCCCGAGCCCTGCAGCCCGGCCATCAGAATCACGGTCGTCCCGCTCTGCGCCAGCGCCAGGTCGCGGCTGGCGCCGCCCATCAGGGCCGCCAGCTCCTCGTTGACGATCTTCACCACCTGCTGGCCCGGGTCCAGCGACTCGAGCACGCCGGCGCCGAGGCAGCGTTCCTTCACCTGCGCGGTGAACGTCTTTACGACCTTGAAGTTGACGTCGGCCTCGAGCAGCGCCAGGCGGATCTCGCGCATCGCCTGGTCGACGTCCGCCTCGCTGAGCTTGCCGCGCGAGCGCAGGTCGCCGAGGGTGCCCTGAAGCCGGTCCGAAAGCTGGTCGAACATCGACGTTCAGGTTACCCCGCGCTCTAGCCGCGGTCGGATACGGTCCCGATGCGCATCGGAGGACCTGCGTCGTGGCTTTGGCTGCGCTCGCGATCGCGGCGCCGCTCGCCGCGCCGGCCGTGGGAGCCGGCAAGGCCAAGGTCTCCGATCTCGGTGCTCTCCGGCCGCGCCGACCTGGTCAGCGACGACGACGCGCTGATCGAGATCCGGGTTCGCGGCGCCGGTCACGTCAAGGTGACCGTCGATCCGAGGAAGGGCCGGGAGCGCGCCGTTACCGGGGCCTTCCGGCACCGCGGTCACCGCCTCGTCGGCCTGCTCACTGGCCTTGACCTCGGGCGCAACGTCGTCCGCGCGACGTTGCCGGACGGATCCGGTGGCCGCCTGGAGCTGATCAACCACCCCAACGGCGGTCCGGTGTTCTCGGGGCCGCAGCTGCAGCCCTGGAAGTGTCAAACGACGGCGGTCGACGCGCAGTGCAACCAGCCGCCGAGCTTCAGCTACCTCTACAAGTCGACCGACCCGGCAGCGCAGCAGCTTCAGCCCTACGACCCGGCGAACCCGCCGACCGACGTCGCGACCACGACCACCGACTCGGGCGTCGAGCGTGCCGTTCATCGTCCGGCGTCGAGACCGGCTACATCGACCGCGACCAGTACAGGATCGCGGCGCTCTATCCAGCCCGGCGAGGCCATGGACGGCGGTCCGTCCCCAGCGGCAGTTCGCCCACAAGCTGCTGATCTTCCACGGCGCTTCGCTGCGGCGTCGAGTATCAAGCCCGGCGACCGCGCCGGGCATCACCGGCGCGGTCGCGGCCTGACGCGCTCGGCGCGCGGCTTCGCGACCATGTCGACCGCGCTCGCCCACACCGGCCACAACTGCAACCTCGCCGCCGCAGGCGGAGTCGCTCGTGATGGCGAAGGAGCACCTGATCGAGCGCTACGGGACGCTCCGCTACACGATCGGCACCGGCTGCTCGGGCGGCTCGCTGACCCAGCAGTGGGTCGCCAACGCCTACCCCGGCGTCTACCAGGGGATCCTGCCGACGTGCTCCTTCCCGGACGCGTGGAGCACCGCGACCCAGTTCCTCGACTACCACCTGCTGCTCGGCTACTTCCACGATCGCCGTCGAATGGGGGGCCGGGCGTGACCTGGACGCCGGACCAGATCGCCGACGTCGAGGGCCACGCTTCGACCGGCCAACGCCGCAGGTCAGCGACGGCGGCGCAGTTCCACGTCGTCGTCCCCACCGATCCCTGCGGCGGCACGACCGCCGCCGAGCGCTACCACCCGCAGACCAACCCCGGCGGCGTGCGCTGCTCGATCGTCGACGCGGCGATCAACGTCTTCGGCCCGAACCCGGAGGCGACGCTGGTCGCCGCAGGAGCAGGCGGTCGGCCACGGCTTCGGCGCCCCTCCGGCAGGACAACGTCGGCGTGCAGTACGGGCTCGGGGCGCTGGCGAGCGGGAGCGATCACTCCGGCTCAGTTCGTCGACCTGAACGCGAAGATCGGCGGCATCGACATCGACACCAACCCGACCGCCGCCCGGATCACGGCACCGGGTTCGGCGCTGCCCAACGCCTACCGCAGCGGCATGATCAACGAGACGAACAACCTCGATCGCACCGCGATCATCGATTGCCGCGGCCCGGACGAGGGCCTGTTCCACGACGCCTACCGCGCGTTCGCGGTGCGCGCGCGGCTCGACCGCGAGCACGGAGGCCACGCCAACCAGCTGATCTGGGAGGGGCCGGTGACCGTTCACGGCCGACCGCGACTGCGAGCGAAACAGCTTCATCGCCATGGACCGCTGGGCTCGAGGCGATCGCATCCGACGACCGGCGCATTCCGCTCGCGCGCAAGGTCGTCGAGGACAAGCCCGACGACCTCGGCGACCGCTGCTACGACGGCGCCGGCAACAAGGTCTCCGACGGGCTCTGCCCCGCCGGCGTCGTCAACGTCTACGGCACTCCGCGGACGGTCGCGGGCGACGCGATCACCACCGACACCAACAAGTGCCGGCTGCAAGCCGCTCGAGCGCGGCGACTACGGCGTCCAGTTCACCGACGCGCAATGGGCCGAGCTCCAGGCCACCTTTCCCGAGGGCGTCTGCGACTTCAGCAAGCCCGGCGTCGGCCAGCAGGACACGATCGCCTGGCAGACCTACCAGCGGCGAAACGGCGACGTGATCTACGGCGGCAGGCCGCTCGGCCCGGCGCCGAAGTCGAAGGCGATCAAGCCGTAGCCCGACCCTCGGCTAGAGCTTCGGCGCCTCCCAGTAGGCGCTCGATCCGCTTCGCGAACCGCTTCGGCTTCTCGGCGAAGATCCGCTCGCCGTAGGCGAACGCCTCCTGCTGGAGCTGCTCGCGCGACGCCGGCCGATCACCTGCCCCGAGGTCGTCGCGCTGGTCGGCGGTGAGCTTCGGCTCGCCGCGCTCGAGATCCGGCGCCGAGCACGACCAGGTCGTGATCGTCGCCGAGCAGGTCCGAGAGCTCGTGGGCCTCGTCGGCGAGTCGTCGCGATCACCTCGGGCCAGCCGCGGTCGCAGGAGGCGAAGCTGATACCAGAGGTCCTTGCTAGCGCTTGCGCCACTCGTGGAGGCTGCGCGTCGCTGGGCTCGCGCCGCCGCCTCGCCGGAACCGCTTACGGCCGCGCGAGTACGCGCGGCGCTGATCCCCGGGCGCGAGACGTCGAACCCGTGCGCCCGTCAGCTTCAGTCCTCGACCTCCTCCGCGGCCGGCCTCGATCTCGGCCGCCGTCGTCGCGCAGCCGGCTCGATCTCCGCCTCCGGCTGTCTGCTTCGCGGGCGCTCGAGCCCACGATCGCGCGCCATCCGTCCCCAGCCGCCCGGCGGCGGCTGGTCGGCGAACCGCTCGTGCTCGAGCGAGTCGATCGTCTCGGCGAGGACCTGAGCGTCACGGGCTCGGACAGGCGCCGGGACGCATCCCGGAAGCGCCGTTCTCGCGCTGGTAGACCTCCTCGCCGACCACCGGGCGCACCAGCTTCAGCGTGGAGCGCAGCTTCTTCAGTCCTTGCGCGCCTCGTGGATCGCCTCGACCTCGTCGGCGTCCGGGTCGCGCAGCCGCTCGACGGCGCTGTCGAGCCGTCCTCGCGCCACCCGGCGCACGCCGTAGGGCAGCGGCTCGGTGCGGCGCAGCCTGAACTTGCGCGATGGCCCGCCCGACGTTGCGGCGGCGATCTTCGCCTCGTCGGGTGCCCTGTCGATCACGCTCACTCCGAATCGATTCCCCTTCCGATCAAGACTAACCCGCGGTTGGCCCACGCTCGCGAGGCTTTCGTTGAGATAACGCTGGTCGCCCGTCACCTCTCGCCCCAGCCACTCCGGTGGGCGGAAGGCGTCGGCCTCAGCGCTCGCTGCCGAACTCGACCTCGGCGGTCACCAGCCCCTCGAGCTCGCCCTCGTAGACGTCGAGCTCCATCGTGTGCTCGCCGAGCGGGATCAGGTAGCGGGTCTTCGCCAGCCGGCGGCCGTCGGTCAGCGGCCACAGCGAGTCGAACCGCTCGGCGTCGAGCTCGATCTCCTCCTCGGCCCGGACCTTGCCGGTTCCGCCCTTGACGGTCAACAGGCAGCTCGCCGTCCTGGCGGCGAAGGCGAACCTCGGCGCCCGCCGTCGTACCGCCAGCGCCAGGTAGCCCTGCTCGATCGAGACCGACTCAGATCCGCCCAGGTCAGGGACGTCCCCGACCACGAACTTGCGCTCGATCTCCATCCCGGGCCTATTCCCCGACGAGTCGTTCCGGAGGCTTGCGAACTCGCGGGCGTCGAACGGCCGCAGGTCCTCGACGCCCTCGCCGACCCCGATCAGCTTCACCGGCAGGTCGAGGTCCTTCGCGATCGCCAGTGCGATCCCGCCCTTGGCGGTCCCGTCGAGCTTGGTCAGCACCACCCCGGTGAGGTCGACGGCGTCGGCGAAGACCTTCGCCTGGCGAAGGCCGTTCTGGCCGGTGGTGGCGTCGATCACGATCAGCGTCTCGTGGGGCGCACCCTCGAGTCGCTTCGCCACCACCCGCCGCACCTTGGCGAGCTCGTCCATCAGGTTCCCGTGGGTGTGCAGCCGCCCGGCGGTGTCGGCGATCACCACGTCCGCGCCGCGAGCCTCCGCCGCCGCGACGGCGTCGAATACGACCGCCCCCGGGTCGCCGCCCGGGTTGCCGCGGACGATCTCGGCACCGGCACGCTCCGCCCAGGTCTCCAGCTGCTCCATCGCCGCGGCACGGTAGGTGTCGGCGGCGGCGATGACCACCGCGCAGTCCGAGGCGCTCGCGCAGGACCGCGGCGAGCTTGCCGATCGTCGTCGTCTTTCCCGTCCCGTTGACGCCCACGACCAGGATCACGGTCGGCTTGGCCGTGAGGTCCAGCCGGGGTGGCCGGTCGGCGGCGCGCTCGGCGAGCAGCTCGACGAGCCGCGCGCGGATCGCCTCCGGCCCGCTGACCTGTCCGGCCTCGACCTCCTGCTCGAGTCGCCCGACAACGTCGGCGGTCGCCGCGGCGCCGACGTCGGCCAGGATCAGCGCCTCCTCGAGCCGCTCCCAGGTCTCCTCGTCGATCTGATCGAAGAGGCTGGAGGAGAGCTCGGCTGACAGCGCCTGGCGGCTCTTGCGCAGGCTCTCGCGCAAGGCGGGCGAACCGGCCCGTGCGCGGCTCCTCGGCTGGTTCGGACCCGCCGGGCCGGCCGCCGATCAGTTCCTCCCACTCCATCGGCGGGCCGGGAGGGCACTCAGGCCGCCTCGGCCGCCTCCCCGAGCTGTGGCTGGGAGTCCTCGAAGCGGCGCGAGACGACCTTGGTGATCCCGCCCTTGCCCATCGAGACCCCGTACAGGACCTCGGCGGCGTCCATGGTCCGCTTCTGGTGGGTGACGATGATGAACTGGGCGCGGTCGGAGAAGCGCTTGACGAGCTGGAGGAAGCGGTCGATGTTGGCGTCGTCGAGCGCCGCCTCGACCTCGTCGAGGATGTAGAACGGCGACGGCCGAGCGAGGAAGACGCTGAACACGAAGGCCAGCGCGACGAGCGCCTTCTCGCCGCCCGACAGCAGGCTCAGGCGGCGCGTCGCCTTGCCGGCCGGCGTGACCTCGATCTCCACCCCCTGGTCCGAGAACTCATCGCCGTGCTCGTCGTCCCGAGCCTCGGCCGCTCGGGAGCCTCGGCGCCGCCGAGCACCGGCCTCGGGCCGCGCTCGGCGTCGACCAGGCGCAGACGCCCGCGGCCGCCCGGGAACAGGTGCTCGACCAGCTCCTCGAAGTTCTTGCGGGTGGCTTCGAAGGTCTCCTCGAACGCGGCGTGGATCTTGCGGTCGGTGTCGCGGATCAGGGACTGCAGCTCGGCGAGCGCCGTCTCGAGGTCGGTGCGCTGGGTCTCGAGGTCCTCCACGTGGGCGAGCGCCTCCTCGTACTCGGCCTCGGCCAGGGGGTTGACCGGACCGAGCTGCTCGCGGCGCCGGGCGAGGCGCTCGAGCTTCGTCTCGATCTCCTCGAGCTCCTCTGCTTCCAGGGGAGCCTCCGCCGCCGCCAGCTCGTGACCGACCGTGGCGGCGATCCGGTCGAGCTCGGCGGCTGCCTCGCCGCGGCGATCGCCCAGATGGGCGACCTTGACCTCGGCCGCCGTCACCCGCTCGCCGGCGGCGCGGAGCTCGGCCTGAAGCTCGGCCTCCTCCCGCGAGCAGGCGCGCAGCCGCTCTGAGACGTCGTCGTCCTCGGACTCGCCCAGCATCGCGCGTTCGAGCGCCGCGGCGCGCTCGCCGGCCGCGTCCCGGGCCGTCGCCGCCGCCTCGCAGAGCTCCGCCAGCCGCTCGAGGATCGAGCACTCGCGCTCGATCCGGGCCGAAAGGGAGTCCTGGCGGCGGCTGCCGAGCAGCGACTCGACCCGGCGGGCGAGCGCGGCTGCGTGATCCGCCGCCTCGCGCACCCCGCCGACCGCCTCGGCGCGATCCGCGTCCGTGCCGGCGGCGAGCGCGCGTTCGAGGTCGGCGCCCGCGCGCTCGAGCGATTCGCCGATGCGCTCGAGGCCGACCGCCACCGGGTCGTCACCTGCCCGGGCGCCGATGGCCTGCTGCAACTCGTCGGCGAGGGACCCCAGGGCCGCCCGCCTGCGGTCCAGCTCGGCGGCGAGCTGCCCGCGCCGGCTGGCCAGCGCCTCGGCGCGGACGCTCAGGCGCTCGTGGGCCGCCCGCACCGACGTGAGGCGCCCCCAGGACTCGGTGCGCTCGCGGTCGCGCGCGGCAAGCCGCTCTTCGATCTCGGTCCGGCGGGCGTTCACGGCGGCCAGGTCGGCGTCGAGCTTCGCCCTGGCGGCGCGGGCCGCCGCCGCGTCCGCCTCCGCCGCCTGGAGCTCGACCTCGTGGCCGTGGAGCTCGGCGGCCAGCAGGCGGCCGCGAAGCTCGGCGGAGTCGCGCTCGAGCCGGGCGTGGATGTCGGCGGCCTGCGCCTGGCGCTTCAACGGGCGCAGCCGGCTGCGCGCCTCGCGCTCGACGTCGAGCGCGCGGTCGAGGTTGTCCTGGGTGCGGTCGAGCTTCAGCTGGGCGCGCCGGCGGCGCTTACGGTGCTTGCCGAGCCCGGCCGCCTCCTCCACCAGCAGCCGGCGCTCGCGCGGGGCCGAGAGCACGATCTCCTCCACCCTGCCCTGGCTGATCACCGAGTGCATCTCGCGGCCGAGGTTGGCGTCGGCGAGGGTCTCGATCACGTCGGCGAGCCGGGCGCGGGCGCCGTTAAGCGGTACGACCCCTCGCGGCCGCGCTCCAGGCGGCGCTGGATCGAGATCTCGGAGAACTCCCCCTCGCCGCCCCCCTCGTTGTCGAGCACGACCTCGACCTCGGCGTAGCGGCTCGGGCCGACCCCCTCGCCGCCGGCGTAGATCATGTCCTGCATCGACTGGCCGCGGACGCTGAGCGGGCTCTGCTCGCCGAGCGCCCAGAGGACCGCGTCGGTGACGTTCGACTTGCCGCAGCCGTTGGGGCCGACGATCACCGAGACGCCGGGCGAGAAGACGAGCTTGGTGCGCTCGGGAAAGGACTTGAAGCCCTTGATCGTGATCGAGCTGAGGTGCATCTGGGTTGGCGCCCGGACGCGGCGGGGCACACATAGCCTCACCACGCGGTCGGACGTGTTTTTCCTCGGTGAAAGGGTCCTTGACGGTTACTTTCGGAGGCCCGCGAGGGCTTCCTCCGCCGCAGCCTGCTCGGCCGCCTTCTTACTGCGCCCCGAGCCCGTTCCCATGACCTCGCCGTTGACGCTCGCGGTGACCTCGAAGACGCGATCGTGAGGGGTCCGGACTCGCCGGTCACCTCATACCTTACGCGTGAGCCGTTGCGAGCCAGGCGCTCCTGGAGCGCCGATTTGAAGTCGAGCAGGCGCTCGGAGGCGATCTCGATCTCGTCCGCGAAAGCGGCCACCGTCGCCCTGGCCGTGACCTCGAAGCCGTGGTGCATGTAGCAGGCGCCGATCACCGCCTCGCACACCGACGCCAGCGCCCTCTCGCTCGAGACCAGGGAATCGGCCTCGATCCCTCCCTCGAGCTCCTCGGGCTGGATCTCGCCCAGCAGCTCGGGGACGCCGAGCGCGACCGCGACCTCGGCGCAGGCGCGGCCGCTCACCGCCTGGCCGTGCATCTTCGTCAGGCGCCCGATGTCGGCATCGGGATAGCGCCGGAACAGATGCTCGGCGATCGCCAGGCCGAGGACGCTGTCGCCGAGGAACGCAAGTCGGCCGTACGAATCAGAGCGCCGCTCGACCCAGGAGGAGTGTGTGAGGGCCTGGCGGCGCAGGGTGAGCGGGAGCTCGTCGAGCAGCTTCCGAAGCGCCTCGGGGCCGGTGGCGGCGCGACGAGCCCGGCCCCCCCGAGCGAGCCTGCGGATTCCGCGCGCCATGCTTCTCCCTCTAGATCTAGGCCGGCAGCCTCGCCACCACGAAATCGACCGCGTCGCCGACGGTGTTGATCCTCGTCGCCTCCTCCTCGGAGACCGAGACCCCGTAGGTGTCCTCGAGCTCCATCACCAGCTCGTAGAGGTCCAGGGAGTCGGCGTCGAGGTCCTCCCGGAAGCGGGTCCCCTCGGCGATCTCTCCCTCGGCGACCTCCAACTCGGTCGCCAGGTGCTCGCGCACCTTGGTCATCACCTGGGCTCGATCGAGGCTCATTGCCCACCTTTCCTATCACGGAGCGCTGATCTCGTCGCCCCCGAGCGCTTCATCAGCTCGGCGGTGCGCTCGGCCGCGCGCTCGTCGACCGCTCGCGCCGCGAGCCTGATCGCGTTCGCGATCCCGTCCGGACCCGAGCTCCCGTGGCCGACGACCGCGACCCCGCGCAGGCCGAGCAGGATCGCGCCTCCCGTGGTGTCGGGGTTCATCTGCCGGCGCAACCCGCCGAGCGCCGGGCGCAGGAACAGTCCGCCGAGGGCGGCGATCGGACCGGATCGCGCCGCCTCCCCGACCCCCGTCGCGACGGCGCTCGCGGTCCCCTCGATGGTCTTCAGGGCGACGTTGCCCGTAAAGCCGTCGGTGACGATCACGTCGGCCGCGTCGCCGAGCAGGTCGCGGCCCTCGACGTTGCCGGCGAACTCGATCCCCACGCCCTCGGCGAGCGTCGCGTGGGCGTCGACGACCTCGTCGGTGCCCTTCTTCGCCTCCTCCCCGACGGACAGCAGCGCCACGCGGGGCCGCTCGACGCCGAGCACCGCCTCGGCGAAGGCGGCGCCGAGGTAGGCGAACTGGACCAGGTCGCCGACCCGGGCCTCGGTGTTGGCCCCGACGTCGAGCAACAGCGCCGGCGGCCCGCGGCGCCCCGGCGCCGGTAGCTGCACGGCGAGCGCCGGTCGCCTCACCCCCTGCATGCGGCGCAGTGCGAAGAGCGCCGCGGTCATCGTCGCGCCGGTCGGCCCCGCGCTGGCGAGGGCCTGCGAGCGGCCCTCGGCGACGTCGGCGGCGGCGAGCACGATCGAGGCGTCGGCCTGCCCGCGCACGGCGGCCACCGGTTCGGCGTCGTTGGTGATCTCGCCGGGCGCCTCGATCAGCTCGACCCCTGCGACCGCCTCGAGCCCCGCGAGCGCAATGGGGTCGCCGAAGACGCGGACGCCCACCCCGTCGGCGGCGGCGGCGCGGGCGCCGGCGACGATCGCCTCCGCCCCCCGTTCGGCCCCCCGGCCGTCGAGGGCCACGGTTGTCATCGGCCCACTGCTACTCCGAAGCCGGCGGAGCGTCGCCCTCGCCGATCTCGTGCGAGATCACCTCGCGCCCCGCGTAGGTGCCGCACACAGGGCAGACCCGATGCGGGCGCCGCGGGCTGTGGCAGCGCGGGCACTCGTTGAGGCGCACCGAGTCGGCCTTGTGCGTCGCCCGCCGCTTGTCGCGGCGCGTGCGTGAGGTTCTCTTCTTCGGGACCGCCATCGGTAGGCGCGGAATGGTAGCTGCCCGCGGCCGAGGGCTACTGGAGCTCGCGCAGCTTCGCCCAGCGCGGGTCCGGGTCCTTCGGGTGGTCGTGCGCCGCCGGGTCGGCGTCGTTGAGCGATTCGCCGCAGACGGGGCAGAGCCCGGCGCAGTCGGCCCGGCAGACGAGCTGCTGGGGAAGCGCGAGCGCGAGCGCGTCGCGCGCCCAGGTCGAGACGTCGAGGATCCCCTCCGAGACGTACGGGCTCAGCAGCTCCTCGTCGCGCGAGCCCGGCTGGTCGACCTCGCGCGCGTCGACCTCGATCCCGATCCGCGCCGGGTCGAGACAGCGAACGCAGGGGCCGGAGAGCTCATCGTCGAAGCGCAGCCTGAGCGCGTAGCCCGCCGCGGTTCGCGAGACGTCGATCCGGGTCGCGAGAGGGCCGTCGCCGAACGAGTAGTGGTTGCCGCCGAGCTCGAGCGAGCCCGGGTCGACCTCGAGCTCGAGCCGCGTCCCCTGGCCCGGACTGAGCCCGAGGCGGGCGAGATCGATCTCGTTGCGCGTGTGATGATTCGCCGCCATGCCGTCCCCCGGATCAAGATAGCGCCCGCCGATGGAAGGTCAGTTTCACTGGAACCCCGATACCTACCTGGACGAGATCCAGGCGGAGCTCCCGCTCTACCGCGAGCTCCAGGAGGCGGCGATCGCCGCGATCCCGTTCGCTCCGCAGCGCGTGCTCGAGCTCGGGGTCGGGACCGGTGAGACGACGCGGCGGCTGCTGGAGCGATTCCCGGACGCGGAGGTGACCGGGCTCGACGGCACGCCGGCGATGGTCTTCTGTGCCCGCAACCTGGGCATCGACGTCCGGCTCGGCCGCATGGAGGATCCGCTGCCGGACGGCCCCTGGGATCTGGTCATCTCGGTGCTCGCGGTCCATCACCTCGACGCCGACGCCAAGCGCGACCTGTTCCGCCGCGTTCGCGAGGAGTCACGCGCGCTGGTGCTCGGCGACGTGGTCGAGGTCGACCCCCAGACCGTCGAGCTCGAGCCGGGAGTCGATCTGCCGTCGACCGCCGCCGACCAGGCTGACTGGTCGGGCGGCGAGGTGGTCTGGGAACGGGGCGACTTCGCCGTCATCCGCGCCGTCCACGACGAGGGGCCGCGCGAACCGTGAGGCGGGCGCTGTCACCGGAGCGGCGCGCGGGATCGGCGCTGCGGTCGCCGAGCGACTCCGCGCCGACGGATTCGACGTGCTGACGGCCGATCGCGACCCGGGATGCGACCTGTGCTTCGACGTCGCCGACGGCGAGCTGCCGTCGGAGCTCGGCACGGTCGACGTGTGCGTCTCGAACGCCGCGGTCACCGACACGATCGCCCCCGCGCACCGGATGACCGCCGAGCAATGGGCGCGCGACCTGGCGGTCAACCTCACCGGCGCCTTCAGGGTGATCCAGGCTTGCCTGCCCGGGATGCGCGAGCGCTCCTACGGGCGGATCGTCGTCGTCTCATCGAGCGCGGCGGCGGTCGGGCTCCCGGGCCAAGTCGGCTACGCCGCCTCGAAGGCGGGGCTGCTCGGGATGACCAAGACGATCGCCGCTGAGACCGTCCGCCGCGGGATCACGGCGAACGCGGTGCTCCCGGGACTGATCGCCAGCGAGCGGGTGCGCGCCATGCCGGTCGAGCTCTACGAGCGGCTCGAGTCGACGTTCCTGCCATCCGGCCGCATGGGAGAGGTCAGCGAGGTCGCCGCACTCGTCGCCTTCCTCGCCTCGGAGGAATCCGGCTACGTCACCGGCCAGGAGATCGGCATCGACGGCGGCGCCTGGCTGAACACGCTCTCGCTGACCCGCGAGCAGCGCGGCTAGGCCTCAGCCGTCGGCGTATCCCGGTCTGGCGACGTCGAGCTTGCGGCGGACGTGGTCGCGAAGCCGGGTGATCGTCTCCTCGAGCGAATCGTCGAGCTCGCCGGCCCTGATTCGGCGCGCCAGCACCGCGGCGGCGTCCCGCGGGTCCGCGCCCCCCTCCTCGCCCAAGAGGTCGAGAAACAGCCGCGTGTCCTCGAGCGACGGTCTCTCCCCCGCCCGCAGCTCACGTGCAACGACCGTGCAGAGGTTCGCGAGCACCAGGATCCGGAACCGCCGCTCGCCCGGCACCCAGTCGCGGACCTCGGTGTAGAGCTCGGCGGCCATCGCGTCGAGCAGCTCGGGAGCGGTCGGCCGGTCCTGCAACTACCGTCCCTCGGCGATCAGGGTCAATGCGTCCCATTCCGGCTCGCAGATCCGCCGACCCAGCGAGGCGAGCTCGGCGCTCGGGCGGGCGCCGGTCAGGTGATCGTGGGCCTGGCGGGCGCAGATCACCGCCCACTTGACGTTTCCCATCGCCTCCCACCACCGCAGGCGGTCGGCCGAGGGTCGCTCGCCCCCGGCCGCCTCGTATGCCTCGAGGAACGTGTCGAGTTCGCCGAGCCCGGCGACCGGGAGCCCGTCGTTGCCGAACCGCCAGGACCGGATGCACAACCAGCCGATGTCCTCGGCGGAATCGCCCACGTGACACAGCTCCCAATCGATCACGGCGCCGAGCCCTTGCTCGCCGACGATGAAATTGCCGAGCCGGAAGTCGCCGTGGACGAGCGCCGCCCGCGTCGGCGGCGGGGGCGGGTGAAGCCGCAGCCAGCGGAGCCCCGCCTCCACGCCAGGCAACGGCTCGCCGATCTCGTCCAGCCCCGCCTCCCAGAGGCCGCACGCCTCCAGCGCCGGATCGGGGCCGCCTCCCGGCAGCCCGTCGATCTCCGCCGGATCGATGGAGTGGATCCGGGCCAGCGCCGCGCCCAGTTGGCTCGGAAGCCGCTCGCGCGCGCCCGCCAGGTCGTCGAGCCGCAGCACCCGCGGGGCCACCGAGGTCCCCTCCACGTGCTCCATCAGAAACCCGGCCTCGCCGATCGCGAGAGGCGTCGGCACCGGCACGCCGGCGGCTGCGGCAACCGCGGCGACGCGGTGTTCGAGCTCCAGCGGCAGAAAGGACTCGCCGGCCGGCGGATCGCGCCGCAGGAACCAGCGGCCGCGGCTCGACTCGATCGACCACGCCTCGCGTGAGGCGCCCCCGGCGACCGGGCTCACCGTCAGCTCGCCAGGGTCCGAGCCGAGCGCGTCGGTGAGGGTCTTGCGTAGGCGCGACTCGTCCGGCGGATCAGCCATCCCCGCTCCGCGCGAGCCCGTGGCGAGAGAAGTGGCGCTCCGGGATGTCGGCGGGGTCCTTGTACCAGTACCAGGTGCACGGGTCCCGGTCGAAGTCGCCGGGCGGGTCCGAGGGATAGACCGGGTAGCCGATCCAGCGGATCGGCAGCGCCTCGTTCATGAACGCGCAATGCGTGCAGTAGAGCGGGAAGGCCTCGCGGTCGTAGCTCCACGAGTGAGCCTCGTCGGTGACCCCCCAGCCATCGGGCCCGTAGCGGCGGTTTCTCCACAGACGCTGGCCGGACCCGCATGGGTTCATCGTGAAGGTCAGCTTCTCCTCGTCCTCGGAGATCTCGAAGGCGCCGGGATTCGGCCCGACGCCGCTGGTCGAGTGCGCGCGCCAGGTCGCCGCCAGCGATTCGGCGATCGCCCGGCGGTCGGAGCGATCGATCGCCTCCACCGGCCTGCGCCAGCTCCGCTCGAGCGAGTACGTCCACGCCTCCTCGACCCCGTCGTCGCCGAGTCGTTCCTTGACGAACGAGATCAGGCCTGCCACACCGTCGACGAGCAGGTCGTGCATGAACTGCGACTCGTGTTTCATCGACTCGCAGAGCGCCTTGGCGCGATCGAGGTCGCCATCGTCGATCGCCTCGATTGCGCGCTCCATCGTCGGCCGAGACATCTCGGCCAGCTCGTCGTCCGAAAACCACCGCTGCGCCACTGAGCTCACCTCCCAGTCGGGGGGCCGAGCCTAACGCGCCGCGGATCGGGCTAGCCGACTTCGGCGGGCTCTTCGTCGCGCCCGGCGAGCCGGTCGCGGCCGCGCTGGACGGCGGAGAGGAACTTCTCGAGGTTGACCTCGAGCGTGGAGAGGATCTCGTCCGCGTAGTCCTCGGCGCCGAGGCGAATCTGGCGCTCGGTCTCGCGGGCGTCCTCGATGATCTCCTCGGCGGCGCGCTCGGCCTGGCGGTAGACCTCCTCGTCGGAGATCAGCCGCTCCTGCTGGTCGCGCGCCTCCTTGACCACCCGCTCGGCCTCGCGCTTGGCCTCGGCGAGCATCTCCTGGCGCTCCTTGACGATCCAGCGCGCCTGCTTGATCTCCTCGGGGATCGTGGCCCGCATCTGATCCAGCAGGTCGTAGATCTCCTCGCGATCGACGCGCACCTGATCGGTCAACGGCACCGGGCGTGCGTTGTGGATCAGGTCGTCGAGTTTGTCTATGAGGACCAGGACGTCCATCTGGAGATCTGAAGCTTACGTTGCCGACAATCGGGCGGTCGCTACGCGCTCAGTTCGCCGCAATATTGCAAGCTCCTGCCCATGTTTAAGCGTGTTTGGCAGGCCCGCGCGCCCTTCAGCGACGCGCGCGCTCGACCAGCGCCTTTGCCACCGGCGCCGGCACCAGGTCCGAGACGTCCCCGCCGAACGTGGCCATCTCCTTGACCCCGGTCGAGGACAGAAAGCTGTATTCGGCCGAGGCGAAGATGTAGACGGACTCGATCTCGGGAGCGAGCTTGCGATTGAGCTGGTTCATCTCGAACTCGTACTCGAAGTCGGAGATCGCCCGCAGCCCCTTGACGATCGCCCTGGCTCCGCGCTGCTGGGCGAACTCGACCAGCAGGTTGCGAAAGATCTCCACCTCGACGTTGCCGATGCCGTTGTCCGCGAGGGCGTTCTCGAGGAACTCCTTGCGCTCCTCGGCGCTGAACAGGTGGCCGCTCTTGCGCGGCGCGTTGCCGACGACGCCGACGATCACCCGGTCGAACACCCTCGAGGTACGCCGGATGATGTCCAGGTGGCCGTTCGTCACCGGGTCGTAGCTGCCCGGGCAGACCGCGATCCTTTCGCCGTCGCGCTCGCTCATGCTCTGGCGTAGATCCTGATCAGCGCCTCGCCGATCTTGCGCTCGGCGACCATCGTGACCTTTTTCGGCAGCTCGAGCTCGATCGGGCTTCGCGCCGAGCTCTCGACAACCAGGCGGCCGTAGCGGGCGAGGCGGGGCGGCAGATGTTGGGAGAGCGACGGCCCAAGACGGGCGGCGAGTCTATATGGCGGATCGCAGAAGATGAGCCCGAAGCGACGCTCGCTTCGCTCCAGGTAGCGAATCGCGTCGCCGCGGACGATCTCGCAGCGGTTGGCGATCCCGAGCTCGGCGACGTTTCGCGCCGCCGGCTCCGGAGCCTTGTCGACCAGGACCGCGGAGTCCGCGCCGCGGGAGATCGCCTCGATCGCCAGCGCCCCGGTGCCGCTGAAGAGGTCGAGCACGCTGAGGCCGTCGAGCCGGCCGCCGAGGATCGAGAAGATCGTCTCCCGGGCGCGGTCCGAGGTCGGCCGCACCTCGCGCGACTTCGACGGCGGCGAGATCAGCCGGCGGCCACCGAGGTACCCGGCGACGACCCTCACGCCGGTATCGACTCCCGGCGCTCGTCGCCGAATCTCGTCCGGACCGCTTCGAGCAGCGGGCCCAGCTCGGGAGCCGCCATGTCCCGATGGCGCTCGAGCAGGCGCTGCGCCTCGGAGCGCGCCGCCGTCAGCAGCTCGGCGTCGTCCGGCAACTCGGCGACCCGGAAGCTCGGCAATCCGTGCTGGCGGGTGCCGAGGATCTCCCCCTCGCCCCGCAGCGTCAGGTCGACCTCGGCGAGCTCGAAGCCGTCGCTCGTCTCGGCGATCGCGCGCATCCGGCGGCGCGCGAGCTCGGACTCCGGGTCGGCGAACAGGATGCACTGGCTGGAGTGCGCTCCGCGCCCGACCCGCCCCCGAAGCTGGTGCAGCTGGGAGAGCCCGAAGCGCTCGGCCGCCTCGATCAGCATCACGGTCGCGTTCGGGACATCGATCCCGACCTCGATCACCGTGGTCGCGACCAGGACGTCGAGCTCGCCGCCGGCGAACCGCGCCATCACCTCGGCCTTCTGCCGCGACGGCATCTGGCCGTGCAGGAGCCCGACGCCAAAGTCCCGGAACTCGCCCCGGCGCAGCCGCTCGGCCTCGGCGTCGGCCGCCTTCGCCTGCAGCTGCTCGGACTCGCTCACCAGCGGGCAGACGACGTACGCCTGGCGCCCCTCGCGCAGGCGCTCGCGGATGAACTCGTAGGCGCCGGCGCGCTTGTCCTCCCCCACCACCCAGGTGCTCACGGGCCGCCGCCCCGCGGGGAGCTCGGCGATCACGGTCGCGTCGAGGTCGCCGTAGGCGGTCAGCGAGAGCGTCCGCGGGATCGGGGTCGCGGTCATGTGCAGCGCGTGGGGCACCGCTTCGCCGGGTCCCTTGGCGTCCAGCGCCGCCCGCTGGCTGACGCCGAACCGGTGCTGCTCGTCGACCACGCAGACGGCGAGGCCGGCGAACGCGACGTCGGGCTCGATCAGAGCGTGCGTGCCGACCGCGAGGCCCAGCTCGCCGCTCGCCAGCCTGGCGAGCGTCTCGCGCCGGCGGGCCGCCGGGGTGGCGCTGGTCAGCAACGCGAACGGCACCGCCTCGGCGGCGAGCAGCGCGTCAACGGTGGCCGCGTGCTGTTCGGCGAGCGTCTCCGTCGGCGCCATCAGCGCCGCCTGGTGCCCGGCCTCCAGCGCCCGCAGCATCGCGAAGACGGCGACGACCGTCTTGCCACTGCCCACTTCGCCCATCAGCAGCCGCTGCATCGGCTTGCCGGAGGCGAGGTCGGCGTCGATCTCCGCGAATGCGTTTCGCTGCGCGTCGGTGGGCTCGAACGGCAGCGAGGCCAGCCAGCGCTCGACCAGCTCCCCGCGGGTGCCGATCGCGATCCCGGGCCGCGCCTCGCGCCTGGCGCCGCGCCTGACCACCAGCGCCAGCTGATGGAGCAGCAGCTCCTCGAACGCGAGGCGCTGCCGCGCGAGCTCGGCCTCGTCCCTGGACTCCGGGAAGTGGGCGGTGCGCAACGCGTCGGCCTCGCCGGGCAGCCCGCGGCGGGCGCGAAGCTCCGCCGGCAGTGGCTCGACGGCGTCGGCGGCAAGTCCGATGGCCTGCCAGGCCCACTCGCGCAGCTTGCCCGCGGAGAGCCGCGCGGTCGCGCCGTGGACGGGAACGATCCCGGTGGTGTGGATGCCCTCCGACGCCTCGGCGCCTGCGCCCGCGCCGGAGAGGAACTCGTGCGTCCGCACCCGGAACCCGGACCGGTCGAGCTTCCCGTTCAAGAGCAGGCTCGTCCCCGGGCGGAGGCGCTCGGCGAGGTAGACCTGGTTGAACCAGACCGCCTTCATCGGGCCGCTGGCGTCCGCGACGCTCGCCTCCACGAGGCGCAGGTTGCGCCGCCGCGTCGGTCGCACCCGCGACGATCGCACCGTCACGCGAACCGTCGCCTCCTCGCCGATCTTCAGATCGGCGACCTCTCGCACGTCGGCGTGCTCGCGGTGTCCGCGGGGGATGTGCCAGAGCAGATCGCCGATGGTCGAGATCCCAATCTGGGCCGCGGCCGCCGAGAGCTTCGGGCCGGCGCCGCGCAGGCTCGAGATCGGCGCGTCGAGCCGGCTCGGCCTCGGAGCCGATCGCAGAGGCACCGAGCGGAGCTGATCGCGCCCCTGCGGGTCTCCGGAGCCAAGCGCCCGCGGTGGCTCGGCCTCGACCGGCCGATCGACGGTGGCGCCGCGCATGCTCACGGGCACAAGGCTAGATTCAGGCGTAGATGGGACGGATCGACGACAGGCTCGCGGAGCTCCGGCTCGAGCTCCCGCGCCCGTTCGCCCCCCCGCCCGGCATGCAGTTTCCATTCGACCTCGTCAGGGTCAGCGGCGGGCTGGGCTACGTCTCCGGCCACCTCCCGGCGGACGGCTCGCAGGTGCTGGCCGTCGGGCGCGTCGGCGCCGAGCTCACGGTCGAGGACGGCTACGAGGCCGCGCGGCTGACCGGCCTCTCGATCATCGCCGGCCTCAAGCAGGAGCTGGACGACCTCGACCGGGTCACCCGGTGGGTGAAGGCGCTTGGCCTCGTCCAATGCGCGCCCGGCTTCGACAAGCCGCCGACGGTGATCAACGGTTTCACCGACCTGATCCGCGAGGTCTGGGGCGAGGCGGGCCGCCATGCCCGTTCGGCGATCGGCGTCGATCAGCTGCCGTTCGACGTCCCGGTCGAGGTCGAGGCCATCGTGGAGGTCTCCGGCTGAGCCCTCGGCGCCGGCTTTCGGTGCCGGGCGAAGATCCGCTCGACCCATCGGTAGCCCGCCCGCTGCTTCAGCGGCGCGCGGAACTCCTCGAATCGCCGCGGTAGCTGCCGCGGCATCACCTGCGGCCCCTCGGGAGGATGGACGAGCGGGTAGAAGAGCGCCGCCGCGGTCAGGTCGGCAACCGAGAACGCGCCGCCGGCGAGGTACTCGTCGCCGCTCACCTCGAGCTCTTCCTCGAGGCGGTCGAGTGCCGCGATCGTCCGCTCGCCCGCCGCCTCGGCGGCGCGCTCGTCCGCGGCGCCGTAGCGCATGTCCACGAAGGTCGATCCGAACCAGCGCGCGCCCGACCGCACCGGCGCGAACCGCCCCATCGACCGTGGGACCATCGTTGTCGTCAGCTCCGCCATCCCCTCGCGATCGGTCCGCATCTCGTGCCAGACGAACAGGCGGATCTGGGGGCCGAGCTGTTCGTCGAAGAACTCCTCGAGCTCGAGCGCGCGACGGCGCGCGCCGCCGTCGGCCGGATAGAGCGCGGGCTCGGGAAAGCGTCGCTCCAGTGCTGCGATGATCGCGGTCGAGTCCCCGAACGTCTCGTCGTCGAGCCGTAGCACCGGCAGCGTCGGCGACCGGCCCCGCGTGAGCCACTCCGCGTACGCCATGTGAAGGCCCGGCACGGGCGCGCGCCGCTCGTGCTCGACCCCCTTGTGGGCGAGCGCCCAGCGGACCTTCTCGCTGTAGTGGGAGACCGGGATGTGCCAGAGGATCGGCCTGCTTTCGGTCACCGGCTCACCCTATTGCGCCTCGACCGCGATTTCCGAGAGGTCGAGCGAGACGAGCGTCGGAAACGCGAGGGCCCGCTTGCCTGGCCCGATCGGGCGGACCCGACGCCGGGTCGGGAACACCAACCCGCCGGCGCGCGCGTGCTCGTCGCAGTAGTGGGCGGCGCGCGCCCAGCGGCCGACCGGCTCGGCGACGTAGTCGTGGCGACGGAGCAGACGCATGGCGTCGAAGTAGAACGTCTGGTGGCGCGAGTGCGTGTCGAGTCCCTCGGGAAACGCGACCTCGAGCCGGTGCCAGACCTCGCCGGCCTCCTCCCAGCGCCCGCCCTCCCTGACCTCGAAGCCGTCGCCGGCGAGCAGGAACGGCGTCGTCACGTAGTTGAGGTTCGCGTAGCCGGCGAAATAGACCGAGTCGAGCGCGTCCCAGCGCAGGTTGCGCCGCAGTCCCGCCAGGCCGAAGAAGCGGCGGCGCGGATCCGCGCGGCTGGCCAGGACCTCGCCGTCGTCGGTCTCGATCCGCGCCTCGCCGCGCGCGAAGACCCCGACCTGCCCCGGAGCGGGAAAGGGGGCGATCGATATCCGCCACTCGCGCGGCCACGCCGTCGCGTGCACGTCGGCGAAGCGATTGCCCGGTATCCGGGTTCGCGGCAGCAGGCCACCGGTGCGGACCCGAGCGCTGAGGCGGCCGGTCCGCTGCCAGCGCTCCACCCCGCCGTGCGCGTCCAGGACCTCTTCGAGCAGGGTCACTCAGCTACTGAGCCGCGATCAGCCAGGAGTAGTTGGCGGTCCCGCCGTTTTGGAGCTCGAGCTCGGCGCCGTCGGGCAGCGACAGCTCGAGCTCGTCGAGCGGGATCGGCGCCTCGGCGCCGGCGATCACGGTGACGATCTCGGCGCCCTCGGCGAGCGCCGCGACCGTGTCGATCAGCGTCGAGCCGGCCCCTCCCCAGGCGACGATGTCATCGCCGGCGAAGCCGACCGCGTCGCCGCGCCGAAAGCGGCCCTCGGCGTCGTCGCGAGCGGCCGGGGCAACGGCGCCGACGCGGACGGTGTCGAGCGCCGCATGCACCCGCTCGGCGTTCGGGCCGCCGCCCTCGCCGGGGTCGAACTCGACCAGCGCCGCGAGCCCCGCCTGCTGGGACTCCGAAGCGACGACGATCACGGGCTTGTCGGCCAGGCGGGCCGCCTCCTCTGCGGCCATGGTCACGTTGCGGGAGTTCGGCAGCAGGAGCACTTCGGGCGCGCCGCAGGCCTCGATCGCCGCGAGCAGGTCCTTGGTGGGTGGATTGAGCGTCGGCCCGCCGTTGACGACAAGCGCCCCGAGGCCCTCGAACAGGGCCCGCATCCCGTCGCCGGCGGCGACCGCCACGACCCCCACGCGGGTGTCCGACAGCCGCGCGCGCTGATCGGCGACCTGCTCGTGCATGTCGGCGATGTCCTCGCGCTGCACCTCGCCGAGGCCGTCGAACAGGGCCTTCGCAGCATCCGGATCGTCGGTGTGGACGTGGATCTTGAGCGTCGCCTCATCGCCAACCACCAGCACCGAGTCGCCGAGTCGCTCTAGGGCATCGACGAAGGAGTCGCCGTCGAGTCCGTCGCCGGTGACGATGAAGTTCGTGCACCAGCGGTAGCGCGAGCCGGCGTGATGGACCTGATCGAGCCGAGCGGCGGCGTAATGGGGGATCTCGGGCAACTGGACCCGCTCGCCGGCGAGCCCGGACACCATGCCGCGCATGATCACCACCAGCCCGAGCGCGCCGGCATCGACGACCCCGGCCTCGGCGAGCACGTCCAGCTGCTCGGGGGTGTGGCGGACCGCCTCCTCACCGGCGAACAGCGCGGTCGCCAGCATCTCGGCGAGGAGGGCGTTCTGCTCGGCGTCGGTGGCCTCGGGATGCAGGCGCTCGGAGAGCCATTGGGCCCGGCGCGCGGCGACGGCGTCGGCCATCGCCCGGATCACGGTCAGCATCGTCCCCTCGGCGGGGTCGCGGACCGAGGCGTAGGCGCGATCTGCGGCGTTTGTGAGCGCGGCCTCGATCAGCTCGGGGTCGATCAGCCGGCCGGGAGGGGTCGCCACACTCTCGGCGGCGCCGCGGACGATCTGGCTCAGGATCACGCCCGAGTTTCCGCGGGCGCCCATCAGCGCGGCCCGCGCCACCTCGCGCACGACCTCAGGCCGTGGGGCGTTGCCGTTGCTGCGCCGCTGCAGGTCGTCGAGCTCGTCGAGCACGTGGCGCATCGTCAGCGCCATGTTGTCGCCGGTGTCGCCGTCGGCGACCGGGAACACGTTTAGGTCGTTGATCTCCTGTCGCCGGCCCTCGAGGTGGGCGAGCGCCACGGCCACCACGTGGCGAAAGCGGACGATTGCAGAGTCCGGCACGGGCGCAGAGACTACGGGTAGCGCGGGTCGGCTCGCCGCCCGCGCGTGAACTAGATGCGCTTGACGACCTTGTTCGACTTCAGGCAGCGCGTGCAGACGTACACGCGCCGCGGGGTGCCATGGTCGTCGATCCGGACCTTCTGCAGGTTCGGGTCGAAGCGCCGGCGGGTGGCGACCATCGAGTGGCTGCGCGAGTTTCCGAACGCCGGCTTCTTTCCGCAGCTGTAACAGACCTTGGCCATGGCGACGCGTGATGGTAGCGGTCAGCCTGCGAGCTCACGCTTCAGCGCCGCCGTCGCCAGCACGGCTTCGGCGGCCGCCCTGCCCTGGTCGCGCTTGCCGCCGCCGGCTCGGGCCTCGGCCTGCTCGCGGGTGTCGCAGGTGATGACTCCGAACGCGCACGGAACGCCGGTCTCGAGCTGGGCCTCCTGGATCCCCCGCGCCGCCGCGGAGCAGACGTAGTCGTAGTGGTCGGTCTCGCCGCGGATCACCACTCCGAGGCAGGCGACGCCGTCAAAACGCCCCGACTCGGCGCAGAGCTTGGCGGCGTAGGGAAGCTCGAAGGCGCCCGGCACCTCGAACGTGTGGACCGAGGCCGAGGCCACGTCGTGCTCGGCGAAGGCCTCGGTGGCGCCGTTGACCAGCCGCTCGGCGAGGTCCTCGTAGAAGGTCGCGACGCAGATCGCGTACTCAGCCATCCGACTCCGCGTCGCGCTCGTGCTCGTCGTGGAGGAGCTCCTCGTCGAGCGGCAGGCCCTGGTGGTGGAGGACGTGGCCCATCCTTTCGCGCTTGGCGCGCAAGTACTCCTCGTTGTGCGGATTCGGGACCGACTGGATCGGCACCTGCTCGCTGACCGAGAGCCCGTAGCCCTCGAGGCCGTGGATCTTCTTCGGGTTGTTGGTCAGGATGCGGATGCTGGTCAGCCCGAGGTCGACCAGGATCTGGGCGCCGATCCCGTAGTCGCGCAGGTCGGCGGGCAGGCCGAGCTTGAGGTTGGCGTCGACGGTGTCGAGCCCGTCCTCCTGCAGGCGGTATGCGCGCAGCTTGTTCAGCAGCCCGATCCCGCGGCCCTCCTGGGAGAGGTAGAGGAGCACCCCCCGCCCCTCCAGCTCGATCATCGCCATCGCGGCCTCCAACTGCTCGCCGCAGTCGCAGCGCAGCGAATGAAACACGTCGCCGGTGAGGCACTCCGAGTGGACCCGGACCAGCACGTCCTCGGTGCCGGCGACGTCGCCCTTCACCATCGCCACGTGGTGCTTGTCGTCGAGCAGCGCGCGGTAGCCAACGGCGGTGAACTCGCCGAAGGCGGTGGGCAGCCTGGTCGCCACCACCCGCTCAACCAGGCGCTCGGTTCGGCGCCGGTAAGCGATCAGGTCGGCGACCGTGATCATCTTCAGCCCGTGGCGCTCGCAGTACGGGACCAGGTCCCGCACCCGGGCCATGCTCCCGTCGTCGTTCATGATCTCGCAGATCAGGCCCGCCGGGTTGAGGCCGGCGAGCCGCGCGAGGTCGACGGCGGCCTCGGTCTGCCCGGCGCGCTCGAGCACGCCGCCGTCCTTGGACTTGAGCGGGAACACGTGGCCGGGCTGAACCAGCGACTCCGGCGTCGAGTTCGGATCGATCGCGACCTGGACGGTGTGGGCGCGGTCGGCGGCCGAGATCCCCGTAGTGACTCCCTTGCGGGCCTCGACCGAGACCGTGAACGCGGTCTGCAGCGGCGCCTCGTTCTTGGCCGCCATCAGGTTGAGCCCGAGCTCGTCGCACCGCTCCGGGGTCAGCGCAAGGCAGATCAGCCCGCGCCCCTCCTTGGCCATGAAGTTGATCGCCTCGGGGGTCGCAAACTGCGCCGCGAGTGTCAGGTCGCCCTCGTTCTCGCGGTTCTCGTCGTCGCAGACGACGACCATCCTTCCGCGCCGGATGTCGTCGATCGCCTCTTCGATCGTCGCGAACGGCGTTTGGGTGGTGGTCGGCATCAATTGCTCCCTTCGGATCTAAAGGCTAGAAGGCGCTCGACGTAGCGGGCGAGGACGTCGAACTCGAGGTTGACCGAGCTCGCCTCCGCGAGCTCGCCGAGCGTGGTCCGCTCGAGCGTCTCGGGGATCAGCGAGACCTCGAACCAGTCCTCGCCGAGCTCAGCGACCGTGAGGCTGACCCCGGCGACGGCCACCGAACCGTGCTCGACCAGGTAGCGCCCGAGGGCGTCGGGAACAGTCACCCGCAGGCGGCGTGCGAAGCCGTCCTCGGCCGCCGAGGTGACCGATCCGACGCCGTCGACGTGCCCCTGGACGATGTGGCCGCCGAGCGGCTCGCCGGCGCGAAGCGCGGGCTCGAGGTTGACGCGCGACCCAGGCTCGAGCCCGCCGAGCGTGGTCAGGCCCAGAGTCTGGTTCATGACGTCGGCGGCGAAGCCGTCCGGGCGGACCTCGGCGGCGGTCACGCAGGCACCCTCAACCGAGACCGAGTCGCCCTCCCGCAGGCCCGCAGCGAGCGTTGTCTCGACCTCGAGTCTGGCGCCGTCGTCGCCGGAGGCGATGCCGGCGACGGTCCCGATCTCGCGCACGATCCCGGTGAACATCACCACTCCCGCAGCCGCGCGCTGAGCAGCACGTCATCGCCCGAACGCTCCCAGTCGACGGCCAGCGGCCGCTCGCCGGCGGCGACCTCGCTCGCGCCCGAGCGGACCGCCAGCGGACGGCCACCGCCGAGGAGCAGCGGCGCGTAGAACAGACGCAGCTGGTCGACCTCGCCGGCGTCGAGGAACGAGCCGGCGAGCTCGGCGCCGCCTTCGAGCAAGAGCGACGTGATCCCGCGGCGACCGAGCTCGTCGAGCGCGGCGTGCACCCGGACGCCACGGTCGCCCATGAGCGTCATCACCTCGACCCCCGCCTCACGCAGCCCGCCAAGGTGCTCGGTCGGGACGGAATCGGAGGCGATCACCAGCACCGGGAGCTCGTCGGCGCTCGTGACCAGCCGCGAGTCCAGCGGCAGCCGCGCGACCGAGTCGAACACCACCCTCAGGGGCTGGCGCGGCTCGTACTCGTCGACGTCGCGGGCGGTGAGCCGCGGGTCGTCCGCGAGCGCCGTCGAGATTCCGACCGCGATCGCGTCGGACTCGGCGCGCCAGCGGTGGACCGTCGCTCGGCTCTCGCTGCCGGAGATCCACTTCGAGTCGCCCGCCTCGGTGGCGGTGAAGCCGTCCAGGCTGAGCGCCGCCTTGAGCGTCACGAGGGGGCGGCCCGTACGGGCGTGCTTTCTGAACGGCTGATTCTCCAGGCGCGCCGCCGCAGCTTCGGCGCCGTCGGCGAAGCTGACCTCGACCCCCTCGTCTCGCAGGATCCCGGGCCCGCGGCCGCTCGCCTTCTCGCTCGGGTCGTCCGCCGCGATCACCACCCGGGCGATCCCGGCGGCGAGGATCGCGTCGGTGCACGGCGGCTGGCGACCGTGGTGGGCGCACGGCTCGAGCGAGACGTACATCGTCGCGCCGGCCGGGTCGTGGCCACGCGCCCGGCAGTCGGCGAGCGCGGCCACCTCGGCGTGGACGCCGCCGAGCTCGCCGTGGAAGCCCTCGCCGATCGGCTCGGTGTCGCGGACCACCACGGCACCCACCAGCGGATTCGGGCTCACCCGCCCACGGCCACCGTCGGCGAGCTCGATCGCCCGCCGGAGCTGGAGGCGATCGGCATCTGTCAACAGCGACGGGGCCATGGCGATTGGACTGACTGACGAGTCAATCAGGATGATACGGCCCCCGTCCCCGCGGTACCGACAGATACCTTGCTGCGGGCATGCCGACGGCGGAGACCGAGACCCGCAGCTTCGGCCGTTCGGCAGGCCTGCTGTCGGCGGGGGTCGGGGTCTCGGGCGTCCTCACCTACGCCTACTTCGCCCTCGCAGCGCACAACCTCGACCCCGACCGGTACGGCGAGATCGTCGTCCTCTGGTCGGCGGTGTTCGTCTCGGTGTCGATCCTCTATCGCCCGGTCGAGCAGTTGCTCTCCCGGACGATCGCCGAGCGGCGTGCCGCCGGCGAGGAGATCGGCAGCGCGGTGCGGGTCGCGGCCACGATCCAGCTCGGGGTCGCCGCCGCGTGCGCGCTGCTGATGCTCGCCCTGCGCGGGCCGCTGAAGGACGGCCTGCTCTCGGGCTCCGACGACCTCTACTGGGTGATGTTCGGCGCCGTGCTCGCCTTCGGGGCCAGCTTCTACGCCCGCGGCTACCTGGCTGGACGGCGACAGTTCACGCTGCTCGCCGGGCTGCTCGTCTGCGAGTCGGCGTCGAGGACGGCGTTCGCGCTCGCGGTCGCGCTCGGCATCGCCTCCGGTCAGTCCGTGATCGCGCTCGGGATCGTGGCCGCCCCGTGTTTTTCCCTCCTCGTCGTCCCGCTCGCGTTCACCCGCCGAGATCACGACGAGGCGCTCGCCGACTCCACCGGCTCGCCGCGGTCGGTGTCGCTCGCCAGCGGCGGGCGCTTTGCGACCGCGGTCCTGGTGGTCATGGTCAGCGAGCAGACGCTGCTCAACGGAGGGCCGCTCTTGGTCCGAGCGCTGGTCGATGCGTCGGCGGCCGGCTTCATCTTCAACGTGCTGATGATTGCCCGCGCCCCCCTGCTCGTCTTCCAAGGCGTCTCGACCAGCCTGCTACCCCACCTGACCCGGATGCGGGCTCGCGGGAGCGCCGCCGGCGACGACGCGTTCCGGCTCACCGTCAGCACGACTCTGCGCGCGATCGCCGCCTTCACCGCGCTCGTCGCCGTGATCGTCGCCGCCGTCGGGCCGGAGCTGATGCAGCTCGCGTTCTCGGACGCGTTCGAGTACGACCGCCTCGGCCTCCTGATCGTCACCGGCGGGATGGGTCTCTACCTGGTCGCGACGACGCTCAACCAGGCCGCGCTGGCGCAAGGCCGGGCGCGGGCGGCAGCCGTGCGGTGGGCCGCCTGCGCGGTGGGTTTCCTGATCTGGGGCCTGATCCCGATCGCCGACGAGGCGCGCCGGATCGAGATCGGGTTTCGCCGCCGCGGCACTCGCGCTGGCCGTGTCGCTCGCGGTCCTCTACCGGCGGACGCCCGAGCCCGGTGGCGTCGAACCGGGGTCGGTCGAGGAGCTCGAGGCACAGCTTGCAGCCGCGGATGAAGCATCGTGAGGCGGAGCGAAGCGAAGCGAAGCCGAGCCGCACCGTTGTTGAGGCGCCTGATCTATGAATGACTCCGACCTCATCCTCGTCGCCGGCCTGCTGCTCGCGGCAGGGCTGGCTGCGGCCAAGGTCGCCGACCGGGTGCGGGTCCCCGGCCTGCTGCTCTTCCTCGGCCTCGGGATGCTGGCCGGCTCGGAGGGCATCGGCGGCGTCGAGTTCGACAACGCCGAGCTCACCCGGACCCTGGGGACGATCGGCCTCGTGCTGATCCTGTTCGAGGGTGGGCTCACGGCCGGTTTCCCCGAAATCCGGCCGGTGCTCGGCACCGCGATCTCGCTGGCGACCCTGGGAACCGTGATCACCGCGGTGATCACGGGGCTGGTGGCCGCCTGGGTCTTCGACCTCGACACGCTCGAGGGACTGATCATCGGCTCGGCGGTCGCCGCCACGGACAGCGCCGCGATCTTCGCCGTCCTGCGGGGATCGCGGCTGCGCCGGCGCCTGGCGCGAGCGCTGGAGGGAGAGTCGGGCCTCAACGACCCGGTCGCCCTGCTCTTGGTCACAGGTTTCATCGACTGGATCCAACAGCCGGACTACGGGATCGCCGACATGGCCGGCACGCTGGCGGGGAAGCTGGCGCTCGGGCTGGCCGTCGGCGTCGCGATCGGCCACGGGGCGCGGTGGGCGTTTCGCAACCTCGACCTGCCGAGCCCGGGCCTCTACCCGGTGGCCTCGATCGCCACCGCGGCGCTCGCCTACGGGGTCGCCGAGCTCGTCCACGGATCCGGGTTCCTCTCGGTCTACATCGCTGCGCTGGTGCTCGGCACCGGCCCGATTCCCGCGCGAACGACGACGGTCGCCTTCCATCAGGGCCTCTCGTGGGTGGCGCAGATCTCGCTCTTCGCGCTGCTCGGCCTGCTCGTGTTTCCCAGCGGCCTCGGCGACGTCGCCTACGAGGGGCTCGTGATCTCGGCCGTGCTCATGCTGGTAGCGCGCCCGCTGGCGGCGTTCGTCTCGAGCGCGTTCTCGCCGTTCGACAACCGGGAGCGGTTGATGCTCGGCTGGGCCGGCCTGCGAGGAGCGATCCCGATCTGGCTTGCCACGTTCCCGGTGATCGCGGGGGTCGAGGGCAACGAGCTGCTGTTCAACTCGATCTTCTTCGTCGTCGTCACCTCGACCCTGATCCAGGGCGCCACTTTCGAGGGTCTCGCCCGCCGGCTCGGGCTGACCAGCGATGAGCCGGCCCTGCCGAGGCCTCTGATCGAGACCGGGATCATCCGTCGGCTCGGCGGCGAGTCGTTCGTCTGGCAGGTCCGCGACGGCGACGCCGCCGTCGGCCGGATGGTCAAGGAGCTCGGCCTGCCCCGCGACGGGCTCGTGAACCTGATCGTGCGCCACGGAGAGGCGCTGCCGCCCCGCGGGTCAACGGAGATCGCCGCCGGGGACGAACTTCATGTCGTCATCCGCCAGGAGGCGTTCGACACGGTCGAGGAGCTGACCCGCCACTGGCGCGAGGGCCCGCTCGGCGAGCCGCCCGTGCCATCACTCCCGCCGCGCGGGGTGCCGCAGGTGTTCTCGGTCCGCACCCTGCGCCCCTCCGACGGCGACCCGGGCCACCCGACCGAGCTCGAGGGCATGGCGGTCGTCGCCCGGCCGCGCGTGAGGCGCGACCACGCGGGAACGCTGGTCCTGCTCGCGGACGGCCGCTACGCCCTCACCTCCCCGGAGTTGCTGGCGATCGGCGGGCGAATCCAGCTGGGCTCCTGGTGCGCCCGTCGCCTGGCCCGCTCCGAGCTGACCCCACAGGACCGGGCGTGGCTCGAGGAGGTCGCGGGCGCGCTGGCCTCGCCCTAGCGCCGAACGCGAAGTTGGTCCCCTAGACGGCCATTGACTTCGCGTTCGGCTATTCGGCGCCGGCGGCCTCGGCGATCTCGTGGTAGGCGGCGGCCGGATCCGGCGACCCGAAGATCGCCGACCCGGCGACGAACAGGGTCGCGCCCGCGTCGGCGACCGAGCCGACCGTGTCGGCGTCGATGCCGCCGTCGACCTCGATCGCCCCATCGGGCACCAGCTCGCGCAGCCTGACGACCTTTCCGGGCGAGGCCCTGATGAACGCCTGTCCGCCCCACCCCGGGTTGACCGACATGCACAGAACCACGTCGGCGACCCCGTCGAGCTCGGTCACCGCCGCGGCGGGGGTGCCCGGGTTGATCGCGATCCCGGCCCGGCAGCCCGCCTCGCGGATCGCCGACAGGGTCCGATTGGTGTGCGGGTCGGCCTCGAAGTGGATCGTGATCGAGTCCGCACCTGCCTTGGCGAACTCGGCGATCTGAAGCGCCGGGCGATCGATCATCAGGTGAACGTCGATCGCGCCGCCCGCGTCGTGGACCTGGTCGGCGATCGACGAGGCGACCAGAGGCCCGATCGTGATCGGCGGGACGAAGTGACCGTCCATGACGTCGACGTGAATCAGCCGCGCGCCCGCCTCGAGCACCTCGCCGACCTGCTCTCGCAGGCGTCCGAAGTCCGCGGACAGAATGGACGGCGCCACGCGCCTCGAGGCGTAGATCTCGTCGGTCACCGGGTCATCTAGATCGGCTTCAGCATCGAGTGGCCGCACTGCTGGCACAGCATGTCCTCGTCGGCGGACATGCGGACGATCGTCTGGTGCTCGCCGCAGTTCGGGCAGGCGGAGACGAGCTCGTAGCGCCGCAGGCAGTAGACGCAGCGGTAGCGGCCCGGGAGTTGGGTCGGGCGCAGCCAGGGCTCGCCGCAACCGGGACACCCCGGGCGCTGGAGCTTCGCGGGTTTGGGTCCGCCGGCGATCAGGAGCTCCGCCGGTAGCGGGCGATGAAGAAGCCGGTGGTGCGGTCGCGGTCCGGGCGAAGCTGCAAGAACCGCCGGTCGCTTGGCGAGGCCAGGCGCCGGTGCTCGCTCCCGAGGTCGTCGGCCTCGATCCCGGGCGCGTAGCCGGACACCGCCGCCGCGACCTCCTCGTTCTCGGCCGCGGAGATGGTGCACGTCGCGTAGACGAGCCTGCCGCCCGGCGCCAGCGCCCGCGCCGCCCGGGCGACGATCCGTCGCTGAAGCTGGGCCAAGCGCTGAATCGACTCCAGCGACTTGCGCCAGCGTGCGTCAGGCCGAGACGCCAGCGTGCCGAGATCCGAGCAGGGCGCGTCCACGAGGATGCGATCGTAGCCAGAGCCGAGGTTCGCCTCCGCGGCGTCGGCGATCTCAATCGTGACGTTGTCGGCGCCCGCCCTGCCGCACAGCGCCTCGATCGCGGCCGCGCGCGCCGCGTCGATCTCGATCGACCGCACCGACCCGCCGGCCCCGACACGAGTCGCGATCTGGCTGGTCTTGATCCCTGGACCGGCGCAGAGGTCGAGGACCCGTTGACCCGGCTGCGGGTCGAGCACCGCCACCACGGCCTGGGAACCGCGCGACTGCGGGACGAGCTCCCCGGTCTCGACGCGGGCGTCGACCGGCGCCGCGGCGCGATCGACGACCAGGCAGTCGCTTGGGTCGAGGAGACTGCCGTCGCCCGGTTCTCGAACCACGATCCCCGCCTCGCGCAACTCCGCGGCGAGCGCGGTCGGCTGAGTGCGCAGCGGGTTGACGCGAAACGCCGTCTCGGCGGGCTCGTTCATCGCCCGCATCAGCGCCCGCGCCTCGCCGGCCCCGAGCTCCGCCCACCACGTCTCCACCAGCCAGAGCGGATAGGAGAGGGCGATCGCGGCGCCCTCGGGCGTCGAGTCGTCCGGGAGCTCCCCGAGGAGCTCATCGCGCCGTCCCGCGGCCGCCCGCAGCACCGCGTTGGCGAAACCCGCGATCGCGCGCGCCTGGCCCGCGGGCGCGCCGTCTCGCCTCACCCCCGCCTTCGCCAGCTCGACCGCCTGGTCGACCGCGGCGTGGTCCGGAACGGCGTCGGAGAACATCAGCTCGTAGAGGCCGAGCCGCAGGGCCATCAGGGCGCCGGGGTCGATCGACTGCGGGTCACGCTCGGCAAGCAGCGAGATCAGGTGGTCGCTGGTCGCGCGGCGCTGGACCGCTCCGTAGGCGAGCCGTCGCGACTGCGCCAGCTGCCGGCCGGTCAGGTCCATCCGCGCCGCCGCGGCGGTGAAGGCGCGGTCGGACCATGCGTCCTCCTCGAAAGTGCGCCGGATCACCTCGTACGCGACTCGGCGCGCGGGCGTGATTCCTCGGCCACTCACTCCGTGGCCGGCGACGGCACCGGGTGGCCGCGGAGGTAGGCGTCGGCCGTCATCGGCCGGCCGCCGGGCGGCTGGAGCTCGTCGATCCGCAGCACCCCGTCGGCGGTGCCCAGCCGCAGCTTGCCGCCGTCGACGGCGACGTTCCCCACCCCTAGCCGGCCCGGCTCCGCGCTCGCGCGCCAAAGCCGAAGCCGCGTCCCCTTGGTGAGCTCGAGGTAGGCCCCGATGTGGGGCGTCAGCGCGCGCACGCGGCGCGCGAGCTCGTCCGCCGGCCGGTTGAGGTCCAGCTTCCGGTCCTCGGCGGTGATCTTCTCTGCGTATGTCGCCGCGGCGTCGTCCTGCTCCGCCAGCTCGAGATTCCCGGCGGCGCTGAGATCGAGCGCCCGGAGGGTGAGCGGACCGGCCAGCTCGATCAGGCGTGCCTGGAGGTCGGCGAAGTCGTCGTCGCCGATATCGATCCCCTCGGCGGGCGCGATCGGCCCCGAGTCGAGTCCCTCGGTGACGCGCATGATCGTCACGCCGGTCCGCTCGTCGCCGGCCAGGATCGCCCGCTCGATCGGCGCCGCACCGCGCCAGCGGGGAAGCAGCGACGGGTGCACGTTGAGCGACTCGAGCTCCTCGAGCAGCCGCGATCCGATCAGCTGCCCGAACGCGCACACGACCCCGACGTCCGGCTGGGCGGCGGCGATTCCCTGGATGGCCTCGTCCGAGTTCACGCTCGACACCTGCAGCACGTCGATCCCGAGCTCGCGAGCGACTGCTGCCGCCGGCGGCGAGGAGACGCGCCGGCCCCGCCCCCGGGGACGGTCCGGCGGGGTGACCACCAGCGCCGGGCGGTGCGCGGAATCGGCGAGCGCCGGCAGCAGGCCGGCGGCGAACTCCGACGTTCCCAGGTAGACGGTGCGCAAGCGCTCAGGAGGCGGGGTCGGAGTCGGGGTCGTCGGCCCCCTCGTCCTCGACGCCGGACGGGCTGTAGGTCTCGCCCTCGCGCAGCGCCCGCATCGCCTGCTTGCGCTGCTCGCGGTCGGTCCGGTCGAGGATCAGGACCCCGTCGAGGTGGTCGATCTCGTGCTGCAGGACCCGCGCCTCGAGCCCGGACGCCTCGAGCAGCAGCGGCTGACCGCGCAGGTCCTCGCCGCTCACGCGGGCGTGCAGCGCCCGCTCGACGTCGACGCCGATCCCGGGGAGGCTGAGACAGCCCTCCTCGGCGGTCGCCAGCTCCTCCGACAGCCACTCGACCCGCGGGTTGGCGACCGCGGTGGGCGTCGCGTCCGCCCCGGCCTGGAAGACGAGCAGCCGCCGAAGGACGCCGAGCTGGGTGGCGGCGAGCCCGACGCCGAGCGCGTCGCGCATGATCGCGATCATCCGCTCGGCCTCCTCGGCGAGCTCGTCGCCGAACTCGTTCACCTCCGAGGCGCGCGAGCGCAGCACCGGGTCCCCATAGGTGCGGACCTCAGACGAGGGCCCGCGCCCGCGCCTCGCGCTCGGCCTCGGTGAGCTCGCCCCGCTCCGCGGAGTCGTCGAGCTCATCGACGTTGGCGACCTCGTGTTCGGCTGTCTCGCTCATCTCGTTTCGAGTCTATTTGGGCGTCGATCACTGAGGGTCGACGTCGACGGCGAGCGAGAGTTCCCGGAGCTCGCGCCTCGAGGCGGCACCCTCGACCGCCGCGCGGACCGCCGCCACCGCCGAGCGCCGGTCGTGCGCCTTGACCAACAGCTGCCGCCGATCGCGACCGCGAAGCCGGAACCGCGGCGCCGGGCCGAGCGCCTGCGCGCCGGCGGGCAGGGCCGAATCGAGCGCCTCGCGCAGTCCCCCGGCCGCAGCCTCGAGGCGGGGCACCTCGACGCCCGTGAGCTCGATGCGGATGAGGTGGGAGAAGGGCGGGTAGGCGAGCTGGCGCCTGCGCTCGAGCTCGGCGGTGAGGAAGCCGGGCGCGTCATGCTCCGCGGCGCAACGGATCGCGTCGGCGTGCGGGCTCAGCGTCTGGACCAGGACGCGCCCGGCGCGATGTCCGCGCCCGCTGCGGCCGGCGAGCTGGGCGACCAGGGCGAAGGTGCGCTCCTCGGCCCGGAAGTCGGGGAACCGCAGCGTGGCGTCGGCGTCGACCACCACCCCGAGGACGACGTCGGGAAAGTCGTGGCCCTTGGCGACCATCTGGGTGCCCACCAGGACGCCGCCGTCGGCGCGCTGAAACGCGTCGAGGATCTCGACGTGGGATCCCGAGCGGGCGGCGCTGTCGGAGTCGAGCCGGAAGACCGCCAGCGGGGCGATCGCCTGGCGAAGCAGTTCCTCCACCCGCTCGCTCCCGGAGCCGGCGCGGGCGACGGTCACCGACCCGCAGCGCGTGCAGGACGCGGGCTCGGGCTCGGCGTGGCCGCAGTGGTGGCAGTGCAGGCCGGTGCGGCGGTGGAGCACCAGCGAGACGTCGCAGCTCGGGCACTGCCAGACGTGGCCGCAGGCCCGGCACGACATGTGCGGCGCCCAGCCGCGACGGTTGACGAGCACGATTGCCTTGCCGCCGCGGGACCGCAGCCCGGCCAGTGCCTCGAGCGTGCGTTCGTGCAGCGGGCCGGCGCGGCCGTCGCGGTCGCGCATGTCGAGCACCTCGACCGCGGGCATCGCGCGGCCGTCGACCCGCCGAGGCAGCTCGACCCGCTCGAGCGCGGCCCAGCTCTCAGGGCGCGGGGTCGCTGAGCCGAACACCAGCGCGGCGCCGCAGTCGGCGGCCCGCCGCCCGGCGACCTCGCGGGCGTCGTAGCGCGGGTCGGACTCCTGCTTGTAGGAGGCGTCGTGCTCCTCGTCGACGACGATCAGCCCGAGGCCGTCGATCGGGGCGAAGATCGCCGAGCGCGGCCCGACGCAGATCCGCGCCTCGCCCGCGGCCAGCCGCCGCCACTCGTCGGCTCGCTCCCCGGCCGAAAGCCGCGAGTGGAGCACGGCGACGCGGTCGCCGAATCGGGCGGCAAACCTGCTCATCGCCTGCGGCGTGAGGCCGATCTCCGGGACGAGGACGATGGCCCCGCGGCCGCGGGCGAGCGCCGCCTCGGCCGCCGCCAGGTAGACCTCCGTCTTGCCCGAGCCCGTAACCCCGGCGAGCAAGAGCTCGCCGCCGGCGCCGTCCAGCGCCGCCGTGATCCGGCCGACCGCCGCGCGCTGGTCGGCGTCGAGGTCGACCGGGCCGCCGACGGCGCCGATCGGCGGCGTCGCCGGACGCCGCTGCAGCGGCCGATCCCGAAGCTCCACCAGGCCCCGGCGCTCCAGCCGCCGCAGGGCATCGCGGCCAATCCCCTCGGCGGCGAGGTTCGCGGCGGAGCGGCCCTCGGGCGCGGCAGCGAGCAACTCGAGGGCGCGCCGCTGGCGCGGGCCGAGCCCGGCGACCGCCGAGGCGCCCGCCGACTCGGTGGCCACCGCGATCTTCTCCGAGGCCGCCCGGGTGGGGCCACGGGCGCTCTGCGTGCCCGGGGGCAGCACCAGCTCGAGGCCGCGCGCCGGGGTCGAGCAGTACTCGCGCCCGACCCAGAGCCCGAGCCGCACCAGCTCGGGCGAGACGCCCGCCTCGAGCGCCTCGATCGGCTCGGCGAGCCGCTCGGGCGCGATCGCGCTGCGCTCGGCGATCTCGACCACCACCCCGAGCACACGGCGCGGGCCGAACGGGACCCGCAGCACGGTGCCGACTTCGACCCCCGCGAAACGGCCCGGAGAGCAGGTAGTCGAACGGCCCTCGCAGGGCACGGGCGGTGGTCAGCGGCTCGACCTTCGCGATCGCCATCGACGCCTAAGCTAGACCCGCTTGCGGACGCGCGGACACGCGCCGGAACGGATATACACTGCGCGCCGTGGCGCCGAAGCTGCATGCCGGAGAGCAGGTGCTCTACGAGGGCCATCCCGTCCTGGCGGGCGATCCTCGGCTTCTACATCAAGGGCGTCATCGCGACCGCGGTTATCTGCCTACTGGTCGCGGTCGCGACGAACGTTTTCGGTGATGAGACCAACACCGGCTTGGTCACGATCATCGCCTTCGTTGGTGTCGCGGGCACGATCCTGGCCGGGTTCATCAAGCGGGTCGCGACCAGCTACACGATCACCAACCGGCGGCTGCACATCAAGCGCGGCATCGTCTCGAGGACGATCCAGGAGACGCGGCTGGAGCGGGTCCAGAACGTCAACTACAACCAGTCGATCCTGCAGCGCATGCTCCAGGTCGGCGACGTCGACTTCGACACCGCCGCCGGCGACGACTACAACTTCATCTTCTTCGGAGTCGCGGAGCCCGCCGACGTCGTCCACATGGTCGACCAGGCGACGGGCCACGGAGCGCCCGTCGGCCTCGGCGACCAGGCCGCCGGCCAGGTGCCGCCGCCGCCCCAGGCGCCCTAGGCGAGCGCGCCCGAGCCCTGCTCGGCGGCCAGGCCGGCCGCATCGCGCAGCGCGTCCGCCTTGTCGGTGCGCTCCCAGGTGAAGTCCGAGTCGTCGCGCCCGAAGTGGCCGTAGGCGGCGGTCTTCTGGAAGATCGGCCGGTGGAGCCTGAGCTCCTCCCGGAACGAGCCCGGCCGCAGGTCGAAGTGCTCATCGACCAGGCGGCAGATCTCGGCGCGGCTGATCTTCTCGGTGCCGAAGGTCTCGACCATCACCGAGACCGGATGCGCGACGCCGATCGCGTAGGCGACCTGCACCTCGCAGCGCTCCGCGAGGCCGGCGGCGACCACGTTCTTCGCCACCCAGCGGGCCGCGTAGGCGGCCGAGCGGTCGACCTTCGAGGGGTCCTTGCCCGAGAAGGCGCCACCGCCGTGGCGCGCCATGCCGCCGTAGGTGTCGACGATGATCTTGCGCCCGGTGAGGCCCGGCGTCGCCGACCGGGCCGCCGATCACGAAGCGCCCGGTCGGGTTGACGAGCAGGTTCCCCTTCGTGTTGAGCTTCCGCTCGTCGTAGAGCTCGGCGGGCAGGATCGGATGGATCACGTGCTCCCAGACGTCGGGGCGGATCAGCGTCTCGCAGTCGACGCCGTCCTTGTGCTGGGTGGAGATCAGGATCTTCTCGATCTCGATCGGGCGCCCGTTCTCGTAGCGGACCGTGACCTGGGTCTTGCCGTCGGGCCGCAGGTACGGCACCACCTCGCCCTTGCGCACCTCGGCCAGCCGGTGGGCGAGCTTGTGCGCGAGCGAGATCGGCAGGGGCATCAGCTCCGGCGTCTCGCGGGTCGCGTAGCCGAACATCATCCCCTGGTCGCCGGCGCCGGCGACGTCGAGCTCGTCGTCGTCGGCCGGGTCGGTGCGCGACTCGAGCGCGTGGTCGACCCCCTGGGCGATGTCGGGCGACTGCTTGTCGATCGCGTTGATCACCGCGCACGAGTCGGCCGAAAACCCGAGGTCGGCGTCGGTGTAGCCGATCTTCGAGATCGTGCTCCGAGCGACGTCCTGGATGTCGACGTATGTCTCGGTCGAGATCTCACCCGAGACCACCACCAGGCCGGTGTTGACGAGCGTCTCGCAGGCGACGCGGCCGTAGGGGTCGTCGGCGAGCACGGCGTCGAGGACCCCGTCCGAGATCTGGTCGGCGACCTTGTCGGGGTGCCCCTCGGTGACCGACTCGGAGGTGAACAGGTACTCGTGATCCGAAAGCTGGCTATTCATCGGTCGGGGAAGGTTAGTGCTCCCGGCTGCAGGCAGCGTCACCGATTGGCGAGCGAGAATCAAGCCTGGCTAGGACGCAGGGAGCGACGCGTGGCAGCGCCACGCAAGCGACCGAGGACGACGGCAGGCGCAGATTCGCAGCCGCCAAACGTGACGGGGCCTGCGGCCGGGAGCACTCGTCCGTGGGTGGCGGGGGTGCGGCGGTGTCGCCCTCGGGAGGCTCGCCGAGCACCAGCCTGGCGTCGGTGGCGATCTCCTCGTCGGACCCTTGCACCTCGAACCCCAGGGCCTCGAGGTGGCGGAAGTCGTCGGCGAAGGTGTTGAACGCCGGCACCTGCGCGAGGCCGATCGCATAGCCCGCCTCCACCAGATCACGGAGGTCGAGGAAGGCGATAGAGACGGATCGGACGGGAAGCCCGCCGTGGCACGCTCGTAGGAGCCCGACTCGTCGAGCCCGCCGTCACCGCTGATGACCTGGGCGACGCCGGCGGGGTCGGTGGCGATGACCGCCAGGCCGTCAAAGACCGCGTAGGCGAGCTCGATCGCCGGCGACAGGCGAAGGCTGTGGACCTGCACCCCGTCGACCTCCTGCTCCTCGAACACCGGCGCCTGCAGCTCGCCGGTCGGCTCGGCGAGCTGTGACAACGGCGTCTGAAGCGCGGCGAGCGCATCCCTCGCCTTCTGCTCGTCGACCCCCCGGGCGACGAACTGCACGTACGGGACCCCGGAGGATCCAGCTTCGCCTTCCGCGGGCGAGCGTGGCTCGATCGCGATCGCCGCCTCGTCGCCGAGCGAGTCCAGCAGGTCGCCCTCGAGGTCGATGCCTCCCTCGTCTTTCAGCGTCTCGACCAGGGCGTCGAAGCTCTCGGCGATACCCGGCGCCTGGCCGGCGGCCTGGCCGGCGAGGGCGCTCACCGTGCGGGCGGGCTCGCCGAAGCCGAGGTAGGCGAGCGCCCCGCTGGAGAGGCGCTGCGGGAGCTCGGGCTCGAACTCGGGGAAGGCCGAGAAGAAGCTCGGCGCAGCCTGCCCGCTCGACGGATCGAGCAGGCTCCGTACCGAGAGCTCGAAGGCGTCGCCAGAGGCGGCGAGCGCCGCGCCGGCACCGCGCGTTGACCCGGGCGCGATCAGCGGCGCGAGCGAGCCGAGCGGGCCGGACGAGCGGGCGACATACTGGCGCGCCCCCTCGGGCGACACGTACGCCTCGGCGAGGCGGTTCTCGGGGAGCTCGCCGCGGACCTCGTCGGCGACCGGGTCCGAGGCGATCGCCTCCGCGCCGGCGGCACCACTGCCGGTGTCGATCACCGCCCGCACCGCGGTCAGGGTTCCAATCACCAGAAAGCCGCCGATCTGCGCGCTGGCCACGCCACGCTCGTCGACCTCCAGGTCAAAGCCCCGATAGACCTCCTTGGACGGCTGCCCGGCCGCGACCTCGGCCGCGAAGGCGCCGGCACCCTCGGCGTCGGCGGTCTCGATCGCCACCACGGCGTCGCCGCCTCGCCGATCGCCGGGGACGACGGCCAGCGCCAGCTCGCCCGCAAACCAGGGGGCGATCTCGCGCTCGAAGTCCGGCGGGCCGTCGGACGAGCCGGGAAACAGCGCCAGCGCCCGGGCGGCGATCTGCCGGGTGAACAGCGGGATCTGCTCGGCCAGGCCCACGGCGGCGTGGTACTGCTCCGTGTCGGAATCGAGGTTGGCGTGCAGGTAGGCGAGCGAGTCGGCGGGCACGATCTGTGCGGCGTCGTCGGCGGGCGGGCAGCGATCGCCGCCCGGAAACTCGCAGGGCAACGCGGGCACGGCGGCGGTCAGGAGCAGGGTGACCACGACCGCCAGCCCGAGCACTGCGGCGACCCGCCGGCGGGCGTGGTCCGACAGCGACCGCCAGGCGGACACCACGGCCCGGAAAGCCCCGCCCACGGCACGACCAATCGCTCCGAGGACGTCGCTGAGGAAGTGGCGGACGCCGCCCAGCCGGCGGTGACTTGAGGCCAGGGTCCGTCCTGGTGAGGGGCCGCGCACGCGCGGGGTTATACCCGCAACTACTTGCTCTCGCGGCGCCTGCGCTTCGGGATGAAGTCGATCACCAGCGGCACGCCGGCGAGCCCGTACGCGGCGCGGATCCGGTTCTCGAGGTGGTAGGCCCAGTCACGAGTGATCAGCCGGCGGTCGTTGACCTGGATGGCGATCCGCGGCGGCGCCGTCTCGACCTGAGCCGCGTAGTAGAGCCGCAGGCGCTTGCCGCGCTTGCTCGGCGGCGGGTGGCCCGCGACCACCTCGTTGACCAGCCGGTTGAGCTCCGCCGTCGGGATCCGCTCCGCGCGGCGGTCGGCCAGCGCGACCGCCTCCGCCAGCAGCTTGGCGATCCCCCGGCCGGTCTTCGCCGATGAGGTGATCGCCGGGGGACGCTGGCGAACCCGGCGCGCGGTCCGCGCCTTGGCATCGCGCAGCCTGTCTTCCGCGTCCTCGCCGGGGACGAGGTCCCACTTGTTGAGGGCGACCAGGGTGGCGCAGCCGGTCTTCATCGCGAGCTCGGCGACCCGCAGGTCCTCCGCCGTCACGCCGTCGCGCGCGTCGCAGACGACGATCGCGACGTCGGCGCGCTCGGCCGCGCGCTCGGAGCGAAGCTGTGCGTAGTAGTCGACCGTGCCGGCGACCTTGGTCCGCCGGCGCAGCCCGGCGGTGTCGATCAGCCGCACCGGGCGCCCGTCGAGCTCGAGCTCGGTGTCGATCGCGTCGCGCGTGGTCCCGGCCATTTCGGAGACGATCACGCGCTGGTCGCCCAGGAACGCATTGACGAGCGACGACTTGCCGACGTTCGGACGGCCGATGACGGCCACGGACACCTCTCGCTCCCGCTCCGGCGCACCATCGGCCCCGGCCTCCTCGGCGAGCTCCGCGAATCTGTCGAGCAGGTCGCCGGTGCCGAGCCCCTGGGTCGCCGACACCGCGAGCGGCTCGCCGAGGCCCAGGGCGTGCAGCTCGGCGACCTGGGGCTCGATCGAGACGCCGTCGACCTTGTTGGCGACCACCACCACCGACAGGTCGGCGCGGCGCAGGATGTCCGCGACCTCGGCGTCTCCCGCTCGCAGCCCCGCGCGGGCGTCGAGCACGATTGCGACCGCGTCCGCGTCGGCGATCGCCGCCCTCGCCTGGTCCTGGACGGCCTGCGACAGGGAGTCCTCTGCGGCGAGGTCGACGCCGCCGGTGTCGATGAGGTCGAACTCGACGCCGTTCCAGGTGACGGGGACGGACTTGCGGTCGCGCGTCACCCCGGGCTGCTTGTGGACGACCGCGTCGCGCTCGCCGGAGAGACGGTTGACGAGCGTCGACTTGCCGACGTTGGGAAAGCCGACGACGGCGATGCTCGGGCGGCGGGCCATCATCCAATCCCGCGTTCGCGGGCGAGCTCGACGATGCCCAAAACAACCCCGCCCACATCGAGGTCGGTCGTGTCAATCTCGACCGCGCCGTCGGCCCGTCGCAACGCCCCGTGCTCGCGCTCGCGGTCGCGCGTGTCGCGCTCGTACTGGGAGGCAAGGACCGTCTCGATCGACTCACCGGTTTGCGCCGCACGTCGGCGAGCGCGCTCTTCGTGACTCGCTGTCAGGAACACCTTCAACGGCGCCTCCGGACTGACAACTGTCCCGATGTCCCGACCCTCCGCAACGTACCGGCCACCGTCGATCAGCTTCCGCTGCAGCACGATCATCGCCTCACGCACCGGCTTATGCACCGACACATGTGACGCCGCCTCGCTGACCTCGGGCTCTCGAATCGCCTCGGTCACGTCCTCGCCGTCCAGAAGCACGCGCCCGCCGGCGAGCTCGATCTCGCGGCCGTGAGCCAGCGCGGCGAGCGCCTCACCGTCGTCGAGGTCGACGCCGGCGCGCAGCGCCGCCAGGGCCACCGTCCGGTACATCGCCCCGGAGTCGAGATAGGTGAAGCCGAGCGCCTCGGCGACCCCGCGGGCGACGGTGGACTTGCCGGCCCCGGCGGGGCCGTCGATAGCGATCACCATTACGCCGAGCGAGGATAGAGTTGCGCCCATGCAGACCTGGGACGTCTCGAATCTGAACGTCGAACCACACCGGCCGCAGGTCCTCGCCTCTGACGACGAGGGGAGGGTGATCGCGATCCAGCTCCCGGCCGGCGAGCGGCTGCAGGAGCATCAGGTCCACGAGCGTGCCTGGCTGGTGGTCACGGACGGCGAGATCGAGATCGAGAACTCAAACGGCGGCTCGGTGACCGGGGGCCCGGGCCTCCTCGCCGCGTTCGACCCCAACGAGCGCCATGAGGTCCGCGCCAGGACCGACGCGCGCCTGCTCCTCCTGCTCTCGCCCTGGCCGGGCGAGGGGCACCCGAGTCAGAGAGCGTGAGGGCGCGGCCGCCGATGGCGGCCGTGGCGCTGGCGGTGGCGGTCTTGGCCGCCGCGGGCTGCGGCGGCGACGACGAGACCTCGACCGCGGCCCCCGAGTCGACGACCGTGGCCGGATCGACGGGCGCCAGCGGCGCCGCGGGCGCGGTGCCCGACTGCGTCGGCGCATTCAACTCACAGGCGAACGACAACCTGCCCCGGCTGGCGCGCCTGGCGCACGAGCCGGGTGGCGAGATCCTCGTCGGCACCTATTCGGGCGAGCCGTTCTCGGCAGAGACCTACGACCTCGACTTCACGGACGGCGACGGCCGCGAGACCGAGGTGGTGCCCGACGCCTGCGTCGTCACCGAGGTCTCGGAGGATTTCGGGACGCTCTACCTGTTCGTGATCGGCGACGACGGCGACTGGCACAACCTGCTGGCCACGGACCCCGACGTGCCGCTGGCCGACGATCCGGTCTCCCAGCTCGAGAACGTCCAGGCCGTCGAGCTCGAGGACGTCGAGGCGCCGGAGGTCCCGAGGCTTATCCCGTGAGCTTTGCCAGGTCGGCCTCGAAGCCCGGGTAGCTGACCGCGACCGACTCGAATCCCCCGACCTCGACCCCTTCGCGGGAGGAGAGCCCGGCGATCGCGCCGAGCATCGCCAGCCGGTGATCGCCGTGGGCGTCGAGCGAGCCGCCGCGCAGGCCGCCGCCGCCGCTGACCGCGAAGCCGTCCTCGGTCGCCTCGATCTCGGCGCCGAGACCCCGCAGGCCATCGACCACGGCTGCGATCCGGTCCGACTCCTTGTGGCGGAGCTCCGCCGCACCGGAGACGACGGTCTGGCCGTCGGCGAAGCAGCCGAGCAGGGCGACGAGCGGCAGCTCATCGATCGCCAACGGGACCTCGCCGGCGCTGACCCTCGCTCCCTCGAGCGGGCCCGAGCGGGCGACGATCGTCGCCACCGGCTCGCGGCCGGCCGCGGCGGTCTCGGTGATTTCGAGCGCGGCTCCCATCCGGGTGAGGATCCCGAGCAGCCCGATCCGCCCCGGGTTGATGCCGACGCCGTCGAGCCGCACGTCGCTGCCGCGGGTGACCGCCGCCGCCACGATCCAGAAGGCCGCCGAGGAGAAGTCGCCCGGAACCACGACCCGGCCGAGCTCGAGCCGGTCGGCGGGCACAACGGTGACCCGCTTCGCCGGCAAGGCTCCGCGGATGGTCACCGGTGTCCCGGCATCGGCGACCTCCACCTGCGCCCCCGCAGCGCGCAGCATGCGCTCGGTGTGGTCCCGGGTCGGCTGGGGCTCGATCACTTCGGTGACACCGTCGCCCAGCAGGCCTGCGAGCAGCAGGCACGACTTCACCTGGGCGCTGGCGACCGGCAGGCGGTACTCGACCCCGCGCAGGGCCGACGCCCTCACGGTCAGCGGTGGAAACCGTCCCTCGCGCGCCTCGACCCCGGCGCCCATCAGCGACAGCGGCTCGGCGATCCGGTCGACTGGCCGGCGGCGAATCGACTCGTCGCCGTCGAGCGACCAGACACCCGAGCGCTGGCCCGCCAGCCATCCCGGGATCAGCCGCAGCAGGGTGCCCGCGTTCCCGACGTCGATCGCCGCCGGCCTTGCGCCGCGCAGGCCCACCCCCTCGATCGTGACCTCGCCGCCATCGGCCTCCACGCGCGCCCCAACTGCCTCCACCGCGACGAGGGTCGAGCGGGTGTCCTCGGCGTCGAGGTAGTTCGTGATCCGGGTCTCGCCCTCCGACATCGCCGCCACGATCGCCGCCCGGTGCGAGATGGACTTGTCGGGCGGTGGCGTCAGGGTCCCGCGGAGACCGGCTGACGGCGCGAAGCGGCTCATCGCTCGCCCGGCTCGAGCACCGAGACGACGTGGCCGAGAGCGCGCACGGTCTCCGCCGCTCGCTCGGCCTCGGACCGCCCCGCGACCCAGACCGAGATCGCCCCGGTCCGCATGTCCGGCGCCGGGTAGAGCGCCATGTCCTCGATATTGACCTGGGCGCTGCCGAGCTCGAGGGCGATCTCCGCCACCGTCCCGGGCCGGTTCTCGACGCCGATCCGCAGCTCACAGAGCTCGCCGCCGATCAGGTCGGACTCGAGCAGCCGGCGGCGGTCGTCGCCGGCGGCGCGATGCCAGGCGGCCACGGCGTCCGCGTCGCCGGCGCGGATGGCCCGAGCCGCCTCCGCCAGGCGGTCGATCACCGCGTCGATCTCCCCCGCCACCGCTTCGGCGTTGGTGGCGAAGATGTCCCCCCAGATCGCCGGGTTCGCGCCGGCGACGCGGGTGGTGTCTCGGAAACTGGTGCCGACCTCGGGCAGGCGCTCGGAGGCCTCCGAGAGCGCCGCGGCAGCCTGTCCGACGAGCGCGTTGGCGAGCACGTGCGGGAGGTGGCTGACGGTGGCCATGATCCGGTCGTGGGCCTCGGGATCGATCGCCTGGGGGCGCGCGCCGATGTCGGCGATCGCCCGTTGGAGGCGGTCATATGCGATGCCGTCCGACCGCTGGGTCGGGCTCAGGTACCAGCGAGCTCCCTCGAGCATCTCCGCTCGGGCGTTCGCGACGCCCGAGGTCTCGGCGCCCGCGAGGGGATGACCGCCGATGAACCGCTCGGCACCAGCGCGGGGGGCCAGCGCCTCGATCAGCGCCCGCTTGGTCGAGCCGACGTCGGTGACCACGCAGTCGTCACCGCTCTCCTCCAGTGCCGCGCCGACGAGGTCGACCAGCGCCCGCACAGGCGCCGCGCAGAAGATCAGCTCGGCGCCGTCGGACGCGTCGGCGACCGAGGCCGCCGCGCGGTCGACCGCCCCGAGCTCGAGCGCCTTGGCGAGGTTTTCGGCGTCCGCGTCCCAGCCCGCGACCTCGGCGTCGAGGTGACGCTTGGCGGCAAGCCCGATCGAGCCGCCGATGAGGCCGACGCCGAGGACCGTGATCTTCAACTTCGGACCGTGCCGATCAGGCGGCGACCAGCTTGCCGGCGACCTCGGCGACGCGCCGGACCTGGTCGGCGTAGTCGCCAAAGCCCGCGGTCGGCAGCGCCTGCGGCCCGTCGCAGATCGCGTGCTCGGGGTCGTTGTGGACCTCGACGATGATCCCGTCGGCACCCGCCGCGGCGGCGGCCATCGACATCGACGGCACCCAGTCGCGGCGGCCGGCAGCGTGGCTCGGGTCGACGACGATCGGCAGGTGCGTGCGCTCCCGCAGCGCCGGGATCGCCAGCAGGTCCAGGGTGAACCGGTAGGCGGTCTCGAAGGTGCGGATGCCGCGCTCGCAGAGGATCACGTTCGGGTTGCCCTCCTTGAGCACGTACTCGGAGGCCATCAGCAGGTCGTCGAGCGTCGAGGACAGCCCGCGCTTTAACAGCACCGGCCTGCCGCTGCGGCCGACCTCGGTCAGCAGCGTGTAGTTCTGCATGTTCCGGGCGCCGACCTGGATCACATCGGCAACCTCGGCCACGTCCTCGGTGTCGCGGACGTCCATCAGCTCCGTGACGATCGGAAGCCCGGTCTCCTCCTTCGCCTCCTGCAGCAGCCGCAGGCCCTCGACGCCGAGGCCCTGGAAGCTGTAGGGCGAGGTGCGGGGCTTGTAGGCGCCGCCGCGGAACATCGTCGCCCCTGAGTCGCTGACGACGCGCGCGACCTCGAGCGTCTGCTCTCGGCTCTCGACCGTGCACGGTCCGGCGATCAGCCCGAAGTAGTCCCCGCCGATCCTGCGGCCGTCGACCTCGACCACAGTCCGGCCGCCCTTCTTGAACTGCGCCGAGGCGAGCTTGTACGGCTTCAGGATGGGGACCAGCTGGTCGACCCCGGGCGAGCCCTCGAGCCCCAGCGCCGCGACCTTGTCGCGGTCCCCGATGGCGCCGATCACGGTGAGCAGCTCGCCCTTGGAGATGTGCGCGGAGGCGCCCACCTCCTCGATTCGTTCGACGACGTGAGCGATCTGCTCGTCCGTCGCCCCCTCTTTCATCACGATCATCATTTGCGTCGGTCTCCGGTTCTACTGGCTGAGTGGCGTGGGTCGCTGCTGCTACGGCGTCCGGCGGTGCTTTTCCTTCTTGGTCACGGGCCTTTCGGCCGGGCCGGACGCCTAGCTAAATCGCCAGTAATAAAAGGACCACGCGCGCGACTGCGCACCCGAAAGGGCGCTCGAGGGAGTCTGCGTGCGGATGCGGTCCACGGCCACTTTGTACCAGCAAAGCGCAAAATGGGCAAACGGCCGCTCGGTTGAAGGATTTGGTACCTCCTGCGGTACCGAATGCTTCAGACGGTTGCATCGATCGTGGCACTCCTCGCCGCGCCGGCCGGGCCCGCGCCGTTCCACGGCAGCTCCGAGCCGATCGACGGGCACGTCCGGGAGCGGATCGTGGGCAGCTCGTGGCACGAGGGCTGCCCGGTCGGGCTCGGCGAGCTGCGGCTGCTGCGGGTCGACTACTGGGGCTTCGACGACGCGCCGCACCGCGGGCGGCTCGTCGTCAACCGCCGCTTCGACGACGAGATCATCGCCGTCATGCGCAGGCTCTATCGCCTCCGGTATCCGATCCGGCGCCTGCAGCTGATCGACCGTTACGGCGCCGACGACCACCGCTCGATGGCCGCCGACAACACCTCGGCCTTCAACTGCCGCTTCGTCGCCGGCACCGAGCGGTGGTCGATGCACGCCTACGGGCTGCGCGATCGACCTCAACCCGGTCGAGAACCCGTACGTCTCCGGATCGCACGTCTCGCCGCCCGCGGGCGAGCCGTTCGCCGATCGCTCGCGCGACGCACCGGGGATGATCCACCGCGGCGATCAGGTGGTCAGGGCGTTCCAGCGGATCGCCGGCTGGGAGTGGGCCGGCGCCTGGCCGGGATCGACCAAGGACTACCAGCACTTCTCGGCCAACGGGCGCTAGATCGCGTCCGCGAGCGCTTCGAGGAAGCGCCGGTTCTCGTCCGCGGTGCCGTAGCTGACCCGGACGTGGCCGGGGCCGCCGAGCGGAGTCCCCGGGCGAACGAGGATCCCGGCGTCGGCGAGCTTGGCGACCACGTCGGCCTCCTCGGCGTCGCCGAGGTCGATCCAGGAGAAGTTCGCCTGCGAGTCGGGCGTGGTCAGGCCGAGGTCGCGGACGCCCTCCTGGACTGTGACGCGCTCGACGATCGTGCGCTCAACCCGGCGGGTGACGTCGTCGCCGTGGCGGATCGCTTCGGCCGCCGCGGCCTGTGCGATCGCGTTGACCGAGAACGGCTGGCGGACGGCGTCGACGGCGGCGCGGAACTTCGCCGAGCCGATCCCGTAGCCGACGCGCAGGCCGGCCAGCCCGTAGACCTTGGAGAAGGTCCGCAGGAGGACGAGGTTGGGGAAGTCGCGCCGCAGGTCGAGGGTCGCGTCGGGATCGTCGTTCAGCTGGAACTCGACGTAGGCCTCGTCGACGATCACGGTGACGTGGTCCGGGACCTCGGCGAGGAACTCTGCGAGCCGGGCGGCGGGGATGTGGGTCGAGGTCGGGTTGTTCGGGTTGCAGACGAGGACGAGCTGGGTGGCAACGGTGAGCTCGGTGAGAATCGCGTCGAGGTCGTGCACGTCGCCCTCGGCGAGCGGGACGCGGATCTCGCGGGCGCCCGAGAGCGGCGCGAGGTACGGGTAGATCGAGAACGATGGCCAGGCGTAGACGACCTCGGTGCCGGGCTCGCAGAGGGCCAGCGCGGCGGCGAGCAGGATCTCGCAGGAGCCGTTGGCGAGCGCCACCGAGCCGGGCTCGATCTCGTACCGCTCGGCGATCCGGCGCCGCAGCAGGCCGGCGCTCGGGTCCGGGTAGCGGTTTGCCGCTGCAGCCGAGCGCGCGATCGCCTCGACGACGGCCGCGTGCGGCCCCCAGGGCGATTCGTTGGAGGCCAGCTGGGCGATGCCCTCCTCGGCGATCGACTCGGGCGCCTTGCCGGCGGGCGCCCCGGCGACGTAGCCCGGGATCGACGCGAGCTTCTCCGCGAAGGTGACGGTCATGTCCCAATTCTGGCTACTGCGCGGAGTGCAGGTCGGCGCGCAGCTTCTGGGTCTCGCCGAGGTAGACGTGGGTGGGCCGGTGGTCGCGGGGCGCGTGGTAGTGCGCGAGCACCCTGATCACCCGTTCCATCGCGCCCGGTACGTCCATCTCGCGGTTGCACAGCAGCGGCACCCGGTCCAGGCCCAGCTCACGCGCGGCGACCGCCGGAAACTGGGCGTCGAGGTCGTCGGTGCAGGTGAAGATCACGCTGACGAAGCTCGACGGCTCGAGCCCGTTGCCCTCGATCAGCTCGCTCATCAGCTCGGTGGTCGCGTCGAGTATCGACTCGGAGTCGTTGCGCTCGGCCTGTGCCGCGCCCCGCACCGCCCACAGTCGCTCATCCGTCACGGGCGCAGATCCTTCCAGAGCCGGCGCAGCTCGGCCCTGCTGAGCTTGCGGGCCTGCCCTTCGGGGAGGTCGCCGAGCCGCATTGAACCGAACGCGATGCGCTCGAGCTCGAGCACCTCGTTGCCGACCGCCTCGGCCATCCGGCGCACCTGGCGGTTGCGGCCCTCGCGGATCGTGATCTCGATCACCCGCGGCGAGACGCGGCGTACCCGCGCCGGGGCCGTCGGGCCGTCGTCGAGCTCGACCCCGGCGCGCAGCGCGCGCAGGTCCGTCTCCGACGGCGGGCGGCGAAGCCGTGCCCGGTAGGTGCGCGGAACCTCGAACCGCGGGTGGGTCATCCGGTTGGCGAGCTCGCCGTCGTTGGTCACCAGGATCAGCCCGGTCGAGTCGGCGTCCAGGCGGCCGACCGGATACAGCCGCCGCGGCGAATCGACGAGCTCGGTCACCGCGCGCCGCCGACCGGGCTCTCGCGCGGTGGAGGTCACGCCCGCGGGCTTGTTCAAGAGCCAGACCTCCCGCGGCTCCGGGGAGACCGGCCGGCCCTCGACCTCCACCGCGCTCGAGGCGTCGACGTCGCGGGCCGGGTCGCGAACCACCTCGCCGCCAACCCTGACCCTGCCGTCGGCGATCAGCCGCTCGGCCGCGCGCCGCGACGCGACGCCCGAGTGGGCGAGGTACTTGACGAGTCGCATCCCGTCGCCGTTACTGGGCGCGCTGCTCGCCGGCCTTCAGCAGCCGCTCGCGAAGCTCTGCCTCGTCCTCGGGGGTGGGGTCGAAGCGAGCCGCCTCGGGGAGCTGGTCGAGCCCGGCGAGGCCGAAGAGGCGCTCGAACAGCGGGGTGGTGCGGTGGATGACGGCGCCGAAGCGCGACCGTCCGGATTCCTCGATCAACCCGCGCTCGGTCAGGGTCTGTACCGCCGACTCGGAGGAGACCCCGCGGATCCGTGCGATCTCCGGCCGCGACACCGGCTGCAGGTAGGCGACGATCGCCAGGGTCTCGGCCTGCGCCTGGGTGAGCGGCGGCGTCTTCGGCTTCGCCAGCAGCCGCCTCGCCTCCAGCTCGGCGTCCGGGTGCGCCGCCAGCGTGTGCCCGCCGGCGACCTCGCGCAGGACCACCCCCCGCCCCTCGAGATTCGCGCCGAGCAGGTCGAGCGCGCGGTCGACCTCGGCCTCGGTGACGTCGCACGCCTCGGCGAGCTCCGCCGTGGACACCGGCTCGGGCGACAGGAAGAGGAGCGCCTCGACGACCTGCTGAAGCGCCGCGCTCACGAGGCCTCGCTGATCTCGATCGGCCCGAAGGTCGCCTTCTGGTTCCAGGTCGCCTCGCCGCGCTTGTGGAGCTCGAGCAGGGCGAACAGGGTCACCGCCTGGGTGAGCTTGTCCTCGCCACCGAACGACTCGTCGAAGTCGATCGCCTCGCGCTTGGTGAGCAGCTCGCGCAGCACCCGCAGGCGCCGTTCCACCGAGACGGTCGGGCGGATGTGGCTGGTGTCGGGGCGAGGCGGGATCCTCAGCAGGTCGCCGATCGCGGCCCCGAGCTGGTCGGGGTCATACGACGGCCGGGCGGCGTCGAGCGCCACCCGGCGCAGCTCCGGGGGCAGCGGCGCGGCGCGGTAGAGGTAGCGACGGCCCTCGGCGAACAGCTCTGCGAGGTGCGCGGCGGCGTCGCGGTAGCGCCGGTACTCGAGCATCCGGGCCAGCAGCTCCTCGGCCGCCTCCTCGGGTGCGAGCTCGACCTCGTCGTCGTCGGCCGTAGGCAGGAGCAGCCGCGACTTCAGCTCGAGCAGCGAGGCGATCAGGACCAGGAACTCCGTGGCAGCCTCGAGGTCGAGCTCGCCCTGCTCCTCGACGTGCTCGAGGTAGGCGACGACGATCTCTCCCAGCTCGACCTCGGCGAGCGCAACCTCCTCGCGCAGGACCACGGTCATCAGCAGGTCGAACGGGCCGGCGAAGACGTCGAGGTCGAGATCCAGCTCGGCGGCTCTCATCGGTGAGAGCGTAGAGCCCGCGGCGGCTAGCTCCGCGGCGGCCCGATGCCCATCACGTCGCGCACCTCGGCGAGCGGTGGGCCCGGCGATCGCGCGCGCCTTCTCGGCGCCCGCCTCGAGGATCCGCTCCAGCTCCCCCTCGTCGCCGCGCAGCTCCTCGTACCGGTCGCGCACGGGTGCCAGGTACTCGACGATCGCCTCGGCGACCGCCCGCTTGAAGTCCCCGTAGCCCGAGCCGTCGAACTCGCGCTCGATCTCCTCGGGAGCGACGCCGCGGATGACGGCGAGGATCTCGATCAGGTTCGAGATCCCCGGCTTGTCGGGCCCGCGCACCACCTCCGAGCCCGAGTCGGTGACGGCGCTCATCAGCTTCTTGCGGAGGACATCCGGTGGGTCGAGCACGAGCACCGTCCCCTGCTCCGTGCCGCCGGTGGTCGTCATCTTCGACTCGGGCTGCTGGAGGTCCATGATCCGCGCCCCGACCTCGGGAATCCGCGCCTCCGGGACGACCAGGATCTCGCCGAAGCGCTCGTTGAAGCGCCGGGCGATCTCGCGCATCAGCTCGAGGTGCTGGCGTTGGTCCTCGCCTACCGGCACCTCGTCGGCCTTGTAGGCGAGCACGTCGGCGGCCATGAGGACGGGATAGAAGAACAGAGCCGCGGAGACCAGCTCTCGCTGCTTGGCCGACTTCTCCTTGAACTGGGTCATGCGGTTGAGGTCGCCGTGGGAGGTGACCCCCGACAGCAGCCAGGTGAGCTCGCTGTGCTCGCGGACGTCTGACTGACGGAAGAGGATCGAGCGCCGGGGGTCGAGCCCGGCGGCGAGCAGGATCGCGGTGGTGTCGTAGACGCGCTCGCGCAGCTCGATTGGGTCATAGGGGACCGAGATCGCGTGCAGGTCGACGATGCAGTAGATCGCCTCGCCGCGGTCCTGGCCCTCGACGTACTGCCGGATCGCCCCGATGTAGTTACCGAGGTGCTTGCGCCCCGTCGGCTGGATGCCGCTGAAGATCCTCACGGCGCGAGAATCTAGCTACGCGGCGGTAGGTTCCGGTTCCGCCTCGGGCTTCGGCACGTCGATCGGCGGACAGCGCCCGCACTCGCCGGCCGCAGCCGCGGCTCCCGGTCCTGGTACCTGCGTGGGCGCCCGCTCCGGATTGCGGACCGCGAGCAGGGCGATCAGCCCGCCGATCGCCATCAGCGCCGCCCCGATCGCCATCCCGAGGTGGAAGGCGGACTCGGAGGCCGTGTCGATCTCGGCGTCGAGCGCTCCCGCCTCGGCCTCCGGCACGTTGCTCACGTCGCCGCCCGAGAGCGGCTGGTCCTTCGCGTCATCGATTGCCGCCTGCGCCTGTGGGCTCGGCTGCCCGCCGGCGACGCTCTCGTCGAGGGAGGACGAGAACTGCGCCGAGATCGCGGCGCCGAGGGCGGCGATCGCCAGGACCCCGGCGACCCGTGCGACCGCGTTGTTGACGCCCGAGGCGACGCCGACGTGGCGCTCCTCGACCGAGTCGAGCACCGTGGTCGTCAGCGGCGCCACCGTCATCGACAACCCGAGCCCGAACAGCACCATCGCCGGCAGGATGTCGACGACGTAGTTGACGTCGCTGTCGACCCGGACCAGAAGGGCCAGCCCGGCGGCGCCGATCAGCGGGCCGATCCCCATCGGCACGCGCGGGCCGATCCGCGACGCCAGAGCGCCGAAGCGCCCGGAGAGGGCGAACATCAGGATCGTCGGCGGGGTCGTCGCCGCCCCGGCCTCGAGCGGGCTGTAGCCGACCACCTGTTGGAGGTAGAGGGTGATGAAGAAGAACGCGCCGCCGAGCGCTGCGTAGACGAACAGGGTGCTGAGGTTGACCGCGCTGAAGTTGTGCGAGCGAAACAGCTCCAGCGGCAACATCGGCGCCCGGGTGCGCGCCTCCCGGACGATGAAGCCGGCGAACAGGAGGATGCCCCCGATGAGCGGCACCCAGACGATCGGATCGGAGAAGCCGTACGTCGGCTGTTCGACGAGGGCGAACACTGGACCCGCGAGACCGAGTGCGCAGAGCAGGATCCCGAGGCCGTCGATCTTGTGGACGGCGTCCGGATCGACGCTTTCCTCGATGACCCGGTGGGCGAGGACGATCGTGACAACCACCAGCGGGACGTTGACCCAGAAGATCAGGCGCCAGTCGAGCTCGACCAAGAGCCCGCCGCCCACCGGCCCGATCAGGGTCGAGATGCCGGCCCAGGCGGTCCAGAGCCCGACCGCGCGGCCCCGCGCCTCGCCCTCGAAGGTCGCCGCCAGGATCGCCAGCGAGCCCGGGACCAGCAGCGCCCCGGCGACTCCCTGCAGAGCTCGCCCGGCGATCAGCGTCTCGGTGGTCGGCGCGATCGCGCAGAGGATCGAGGTGACGCCGAACCCGGAGAGGCCGATGATGAACATGCGCTTGCGGCCGTAGAGGTCGCCGAGCGATCCGCCGACCAGCATCAGCGCGACCAGGGTCAGCAGGTAGGCCTCGACGATCCACTGCTGCCCGGCGAGGCCGGTATCGAGGTCCGACTGGATCGCCGGCAGGGCGACGTTGACGACCGTCGAGTCCAGGAACACGATCGTCGACCCCAGGATCGTGGCGACCAGAGTCAGGAGCTCGCGGCGGGACACCTGGTTTGAGTCTCTCAGAGAGGGACCTCCGCCCCGTCGGCGCCCGTAGTCAGGGCGTAGAGATCGCTCGAGGGGAGGTCCCCGTATGCGCAAGACCCGTTGGTTCGCCGTCCTGGCGTCGGTCGCATCGGTCGCGCTGATCCCGGCCGCGGGCGCTACGGCGAAGGTGCCGCTCGCCAAGACGGTCCAGGTGCCGACCGCGGGCGGCGGGGTGATCGGCCCCGATTTCGAATCCGGCGGCGAGGCCCGCTACGCGACCCTCTACGGCGACGCGCGAGGAACCACCCTGCTGAAGATCAACGTCGACGGCGGCCAGATCGAGCGCGAGCGCTGGTTCGACGACCCGTGGGCGCTCCCCGCGGTGACGATCAAGGGCAAGGCGGGAGGGCTCTCGGCCGACGGCAGCACGCTGGTCCTGTTCCGGCCCGACTACGGCCGGCCGGCCGATCAGACCGAGTTCCAGGCGCTGAGCCCGGACCTCGGCACCCGTGAGCGCTTCGAGCTGCCGGGGCGATTCGGCTTCGACGCGATCTCGCCCGACGGCTCACGGATCTATCTGGTCGAGTACAAGGACCCTCGCAACCCGCTCGACTACGCGATCCGCGAGTTCGACGTCGACCGCGGCCGGCTGCTGCACGGGGAGATCGTCGACCCGTCCGAGCCGGATGAGCGGATGGCGGGCATCCCGGTCTCGCGGCAGATGAGCCCGGACGGGCGCTGGGCGTACACCATGTACGCCGGCGGCCACGAGACGTTCATCCACGCGCTCGACACCGAGGGCGCAACCGCCGTCTGCGTCGACCTGCACGAGTTCGACCCCGAGGACGCGTACGGCCTCCAGCTCACCGTCGACGATGCCTCGGGGGCGATCGTCGTGCGACAGCAGGGCCTGCCGGTTGCGAGCGTCGACCCGGTCGGCTTCGCGGTCTCCGAGCTCGGCACCGCCGCCGGCGACCGTCGGCGATACCGGCATCGGGCGACGACGCGGGCAGCGACTGGCTCGGGACGGCGGCGATCGCCGCCGGGGTCGCGCTGTTCGCGGGCGCGTTGACGCTGCTCCTGCGGCGCAACCGCCGCGCCACGGTTTGATCGCGCTCGCTTCGCCGGTGCCCCGGGAGGGACAATCGCGGGTGCCGATGAGCGCCGAACCGGCTCCCGCGCGCCTTGTCCGGATCGCCGGCGACCCCGGCCTGCGGGATCGGCGCGACGGGGCCCTCGTCCGCGCGGCGCAGCGCGGGTCGTCCGATGCCCTCGAGGAGCTCTTCCGGCGCCACTGGCGCCGCGCCCACCGCGCCGCCTACCTGGTCGTCCACGACTCGGCGGCCGCCGAGGACATCGCCCAGGAGGCGTTCCTGTCGGCGGTACGGGCGCTCGATCGCTTCGATCGCAGGCGCCCCTTCGGGCCGTGGCTTCACCGGATCGCCGTCAACCGCGCGATCGATTTCGCCCGCTCGCGCTCTCTGCGAGGCGAGGGGCGCCTCGGGCCCGCGGCCGGCGCCGCCGCGGAGCTCGAGGCCCCGTCGAGGGACGCGCTCTCGGACGAGCTGATGTCGGCGCTCGCCGGCCTCGACCCCGAGCACCGAGCCGTGGTCGTGCTGCGCTACGTGCTCGAGTACACCCCGGGTGAGATCGCGCGGATGCTCGAGCTGCCGCGCGGGACCGTCAACTCGAGGCTTCGGCGTGGCCTCGACAGGCTGCGGCCGGCGATCGAGGAGGCGGGTCGGTGAGCCCGCGCCGAGACCGGGAGCTCGGGCGCCGGCTGGCCGCGCTGCGCGCGCCGGACGAGGACGCGGCGGAGCGGCGCTCGCTGGATCTGGTGAAAGCCGCCTACGCCGATCGCACGCCGGTACATCCGTCGCCGCGAAACCGGCGCCTGGCTCTCGCGCTGGCCGCGGGGGTGCTGCTGCTCGCGATCGGCCTCAGCCCCGCCGGAGCCAAGGTCGCCGACCTGGTCAGCGACGTGGTCGACTCGGGCCAGCCCGACGCGCGGCCCGAGCTGCGCTCGTTGCCGGCGGCCGGCGAGCTGCTGGTCCAGTCCCCGGAGGGCCCCTGGATCGTGCGCGAGGACGGGTCGAAGCGCCTGCTGGGCGCTTACGACGACGCGACCTGGTCGCCGCACGGCGTCTACGTCGCGGTCGCCGAGGGCCGCGAGCTGGCGGCGCTCGACATCGACGGCGACCCGCGCTGGACCTTCCCGGCGCCCGGTATGGTCAGCGACCCGCGCTGGGCGGGCGGCGCCGCCGACACCCGGATCGCCTATCGCAGCGGCGACGATCTGCGGGTGATCGCCGGCGACGGCAACCCGGAGAGCGACCACCTGATCGCCAGCGACGTCGCCCCGGTGCCGCCCGCCTGGCGGCCGATCGGCTACTCGAAGCTGGGACCGCCCGGGGCGGCGGGTTTCGTCCTGACCTACCTCGGCTCCCGCGGAGGCGTCCACACGGTCAACGCCGACACCGGGGAATCGGTGCCGACCAAGCGCACCGACCGCGAGCTGCTGAACGCCCCGACCGTCGGCCAGGAGACCGGGCCGGCGAGGTCGCCGGACGGAGCCGCGATCGCGGCGATTCGCCCGCGACGCGCTCCGGAGACCGCCTCTCGCTCCACCGGGACGGCCGCACGGAGATCCTCTTCCGGGCCCGCGGCGACCTCACGGGCCCGACCTGGTCGCCCGACGGCCGCTGGCTGCTGATCGGGTGGCCATCGGCGGACCAGTGGCTGTTCATCGACACCGAGCACCCGCGCCGGGTGGTGGCCTTCGACCGAATCTCCGAGCAGTTCGACCCGCGGCGGCCGCTTCCCCAAGGTCACGGGCTGGATCCTCCCCAGCGCTGAACACGCAGTTAATGGCCATAGTGGCCAACAACTTCGCGTTCGGCGCTCAGGGCTCCGGCGGCTCGCGGAGCTGGTGCGCCGGGGTGAAGAAGTTGCGGTACGCGAGCATGGTCGCGATCAGCGCCGAGAGGGCGACCGCGCCGAGCAGCACCCAGAGCAGGATCAGCTGCAGGCGGACGGCGTCGATCGGGTCGGCGCCGGCGAGCAGCATGCCGACCATCGTTCCCGGGAAGAAAATCAGCCCGGTGGTCTTCGTCGAGTCGATGAGCGCGATCGTGCCGGAGCGCAGGCTGCGGCGGACGCTCGGCGCGGCGGCGACCGAGGCCGGCGCGCCGAGCGCCAGCGTCGCCTCGATCTCGCGGGCGCGGTCGGTCATCTCGTCCCCGAGCCGGTTGAGCGCCACGGCGGCGGCGGTCATCGAGTTGCCGACCACCATGCCGCCGACCGGGACCAGGAAGCGCGGCGTCGCCTCGAACACCCCCAGCGCCACCACGAGAGCCAGGGTCACGGCGCCGGCCACCCCGAGCGCGACCAGGAGCGGCCAGAACGCGTGCGGGACCCGCTTCGCGCGCTGGCGCGCCGTGAAGGCGCCGAACACGACCATCACCGCGATCAGCGCGACGACGAGCCAGAGGCTGTCCTCGTCGAAGATCGCCTGGATCACGTAGCCGATCGCGACCAGCTGGATCAGCGAGCGGATGACCGCGACCCCGATGTCGTCCTCGAGCCCGGTCCGCCACCAGAGCGAGACCCCGATCGCGATCGCGACCAGCGCCAGGCTGGCCGCGACCTCGCCGAGGCTGACGTCGATCCCGGTCATACCAGCGGCCTCAACGGCGGCCGAGCTCCGCCTCGCCCGACGGCTCCGCGATCACGGTCGGGCCACCGCGCCGAGCAGCTCGGCGGTCGGCCCCTGCTCGACGGCGCGCCCGTCCGCGATCCGCACCAGCCAGTCCGACATCCGTTGCGCCTGCCGGAGGTCGTGGGTGACGAGCACGATCGAGATCTCGAGCCGGTCGCGCAGGTCGCGCAACGTCGCCTCGACCGCTGCGCGCGTGTCCTCGTCGAGCGCCGAGGTCGGCTCGTCGAGCAGCAGCACGGAGGGCTCGAGCGCCAACGCGCGGGCGAGCATCGCCCGCTGCTGCTCGCCGACCGACAGCTTGGCGGCGTCACGCTCGGCGAACGAGGCGTCGAGGCCGGCCAGGTCGAGCAGCGCGCGCGACGTCCGGCTCGCGCCCGGCGAACTCGGCGGCGAACCGGATGTTGGACTCGACCGTTCCCTCGAGCAGCGCGGGCAGCTGCGGCACCAGGCAGACCTCCCGCCGCAGGTCGAGCGGGTCGAGCTCGAGCACGTCCCGGCCCCGGTAGCGGACGCTTCCGTGCTCGGGGTCGGCGAGCCGGTTGAGCAGCCTCAGCGTGGTCGACTTCCCGGATCCCGACGGCCCGGCGAGACAGGTGGCGCCGGTCGGGATCCGCGCGCTGAGCCCGCGCAGGACCGTCTCTCCCGCGCGCGTCAGGCTCACGCCCTCGAGCTCGAACAGCACCCTGCGATTATCGAGGCATGGCGCCGAACTCGATGCCACGGGACCTTGAGCCGATGCTCGCCACCGCCGGCAATGCCCTGCCGGGCGGCGACGGCTGGGGCTACGAGCTCAAGTGGGACGGCGTCCGGGCGCTCGCCTACGTCGAGGACGGCACGCTGCGGATCAGCGCCCGCCGGGGCGACGACGCCAGCGCCCGCTATCCCGAGCTGGCGCCGATCGGCGCCGCCAACGCCGGCCGCGAGTTGATCCTCGACGGCGAGGTGGTGGCCCTCGACGAGGAAGGGGCGCCGAGCTTCGGCAGCCTCCAGCGGCGCATGGGCCTCACCGACCCGATCCGGATCCAGCGCCGCGCCGCCGAGACGCCGGTCACTTACGTCGGCTTCGACCTGCTGTGGCTGGACGGGCGCTCGCTGACCGCCGAGCCATACGCGCGCCGGCGGCAGCTGCTGGCAGAGCTCGGGTTCGACGGCCCGAACTGGCAAGCGCCGCGCCACCACGTCGGCGACGGCGAGGCGCTGCTCGACGTCGTGCGCGAGCGCGGGCTCGAGGGCGTGGTGGCGAAGCGCCTCGACAGCGTCTACCGGCCCGGGCGGCGGACGGCCGACTGGGTCAAGGTCCAGAACCGCCGCCGCCAGGAGCTCGTGATCGGCGGCTACCTGCCGGGAGAGGGCGGGCGGTCGCGACGGGTCAGCTCGCTGCTGGTCGGCTACTGGGACGCGACCCCGGAGGAGGCGGCGCGGCTCGAGCGCCCTCAGCGGCTCGTCTACGCGGGCGGGGTCGGCACGGGATTCACCCAGGCGCGACTCGAGGAGCTGACCGGGCTGCTCGCGCCCCTGCGGCGCGACTCGAGCCCGTTCGAGGCCGGCTGGGACCCGAAGCTCAAGTACAAGGCGCGGGCGCGCGAGCGCGGCGGGCTGGTCTGGGTCGAGCCGGTGGTCGTCTGCGAGGTCGAGTTCCTGCGCTGGACGCACGAGGACACGCTCAGGGCCGCGTCGTTCAAGGGCCTGCGCGAGGACAAGGACCCGCGGGAGGTGATCCGCGAGGGCTAGAGGCGCTACCGATTAATTTCGGCTCGCGCCGGAGTCATAACCCCGCAAGAGGCCGTTCTTCGACGAAGACCGGCAGGATTGCACCGCTAATCTGGGGTAAGAAGGAACGTATGCCGCGCGCAATCTGGTCAGGATCAATCAGCTTCGGGCTCCTCAACGTGCCCGTGAAGCTCTACTCGGCGGTCTCGAAGAAGAACGTCAGCTTCCGCGAGCTGCGCGCCTCCGACGGCTCGCGCGTCCGCCATAAGCGGGTTGCCGAGGCAGACGGCGAGGAGGTCCCCTACGAGGAGATCGTCAAGGGCTACGAGGTCGCCCCGGACCAGTTCATCACCATCACCCGTGAGGAGCTCGAGGAGCTCGACCCGAAGAAGACGCGGGCGATCGAGATCGAGGACTTCGTCGACCTCGACGAGATCGACCCGATCTACTTCGACCACCCGTACTACCTCGGGCCGGACAAGGGCGCCGAAAAGGCGTACAAGCTGCTGGTCGAGGCGATGGAGGACTCGCGCAAGGTGGCGGTCGCGCGGTTCGTGCTCCGCAACCGCGAGAGCCTCGCCGCGCTGCGGCCTATGGACGGGGTGCTGACGATGGCGACGATGCGGTTCGCCGACGAGGTCGTCTCGCCCGGCGAAATCGTGGACTCGATCGAAGTAGGCGACGGCAAGCCGGCGAAGCGCGAGCTCGACATGGCCAAGACCCTGATCGACTCGCTCTCGAGCGGCTTCGAGGCCGACAAGTACCGCGACGAATACCGCGAGGAGCTGCTGTCGCTGCTCGAGCGCAAGGCGAAGGGCGAGGAGGTCGTCTCGGCGACCACGGAGGCGCCCACGCCGACCAAGGCGCCCGACCTGATGGCGGCGCTCGAGGAGAGCCTGGCCGCGGTCAAGGGCGAGGAGGAGCGCGCCACCGAGCCGAAGCCCAAGCCCAAGCCGCGTAGCAAGAAGACGGCCGGCACCACCAAGAGCCGATCGCAAAGCAAGGCCAAAGCCGCGAAGTAGAGGTCGACGGGCGCACCCTCGCGCTCACCAACCTCGACAAGGTGCTCTGGCCCAAGGCCGGGTTCACCAAGGCGCAGGCGATCGACTACTACGCGCGGATCGCCGACACGATCCTGCCCCACCTGCGCGGCCGGCCGCTGACCCGGGTGCGGTTTCCCGACGGCGTCGAGTCGCAGCGGTTCTTCGAGAAGCGAGCGCCGAAGCACACGCCGGACTGGGTGAAGACGGCGCCGATCGAGATGGGCACCGCCGGGGTGATCGACTTCATCCTCTGCGACGACCGGGCAACCCTGATCTGGCTCGCCCAGCTCGCCGCCCTCGAGCTGCACCCGTCGCTCGCGCTCGCCAAGAAGCCCGAGCGCCCGACGGTGCTCGCCTTCGACCTCGACCCGGGCGCGCCCGCGACCGCGGTCGAGTGCGCCCAGGTCGCGCTGCGGCTGCGCGAGCTGTTCGGCGAGCTCGGGCTCGAGTGCCTCGCCAAGCACTCCGGGTCCAAGGGCATCCAGGTCTACGTGCCGCTGAACACGGCGGTCACGTACGAGCAGACCAAGACCTACTCGCGCGCCGTCGCGCAGGCGCTCGAGCGGGCCGAGCCCGGGCTGGTGGTCTCCAAGCAGAAGAAGGAGCTTCGCAAGGGCAAGGTGCTGGTCGACTGGAGCCAGAACGACTTCTCGAAGACCACGGTCGCCGTCTACTCGCTTCGCTGCCGCGACGAGCCGTGGGCGTCGGCGCCGCTCACCTGGGACGAGGTCACCGAGCTCGCCGACGACGGTGACCCGGAATCGGTCCGGTTCGAGGCCGTGGAGGTGCTCGAGCGCGTCGAGCGCCACGGCGACCTGTTCGCCCCTGTGCTGGAGCTCAAGCAGAGGTTGCCGAAACCGCCCTCGTGACCCTCGAGCTCGTCGAGCTCAGCAAGCGCTACGGCGACACGGTCGCGCTCTCCGGACTCTCGTTCTCGGTCTCCGAGGGCGAGATGTTCGGGTTCGTGGGCCCGAACGGCGCCGGGAAGACGACCGCGATGCGGATCGTGATCGGCGTCCTCGCCGCCGATTCGGGCGAGGTCCGCTGGCGCGGCGAGCCGCTCGGCCCGGACGGGCGGCGGACGATCGGCTACATGCCCGAGGAGCGCGGCCTCTACCCGAAGATGCGAGTCCTCGACCAGCTCGCCTACATGGCCGAGCTGCACGGGGTCGAGGAGGGCGCGGCGCGAACCGGCGCGGCTCGCTGGCTCGAGCGCCTCGGGATCGCCGACCGCGCAGACGACAATGTCGAGAGCCTGTCGCTGGGAAACCAGCAGCGGGTCCAGCTCGGCGCCGCCCTGGTCCACGACCCCGAGCTGCTGATTCTCGACGAGCCGTTCTCGGGCCTCGACCCGGTCGGCGTCGATGTGCTCTCCGAGGTCCTGCTCGGGGTCGCGCGCGATTCCAGCGTCCCGGTCGTCTTTTCCTCGCACCAGCTCGAGCTGGTCGAGAGGCTCTGCGACGCGGTCGCGATCATCGACGCTGGGCGGCTGGTCGCCGCCGGCGGCGTCGAGGAGCTGCGAGCCCAGCGGGGCGGCCGGCGCTGGCGGGTGGAGGTCGCCGGCGCGGACGGATGGGACCCGGGGCTCGCGGGCGCCCGCCGGGTCGGCGACGGCGTCTTCGAACTCGATCCCGAGCTCGACGCCCAACGCCTGCTCGACGCCGCCCGCGCGGCCGGCGACGTGGTCCGGTTCGGGCCCGAGGAGCCGTCTCTGGCGGAGCTGTTCCGGAGCGTCGTCGGCGCCTCGAGCCGGGGCGGCAAGGCGTGACCCCGCGACGCGCGATCTTTCTCACCGCCCGGCGGGAGATCCGGGAGCGGCTGCGAAGCCGCGCCTTCATGCTCGGCATCGCCGCCCAGGTCGTGCTGGTGCTCGTGGTCGTCGTCGTGGCCGCGCTGACCTCCGGCGGCACCGACAAGTTCGAGCTCGCCGCAATCGATCGCGAGGGTGCCGCGATCGCCGATGCCGCCAAGGCCCAGGAGGACGCCTTCGACGTCGAGCTCACCGTGACCACGGCCGACACGATTGCCGACGCCCGGGCGCGTATCGCCGACGGGGACCTCGACGCCGCCGTCTCCGGCACCGAGCTGCTCACCGGCACCAACCCCGACCAGACCCTGGTCGCGCTGCTGCAGACGGCCCACCGCGAGGTCGCCGGCGCGCGCGCCCTGCGCGAGGCGGGCGTCGACGAGTCGCGCGCGGGCGCGATTCTGAACCCGCCCCCGCTCCGGGTCGGCGAGATCGACGACGGAAGCTCCGGGCAGGGGCTCGCGTTCGTCGGCAGCCTCTACCTCTACATCGCGCTGTTGATCCTCGGCCTGACGATCGCCACCGGGGTCACCGAGGAGAAGAGCACCAGGGTCGTCGAGGTGATCCTGGCGGCGATCAGGCCGGTCCACCTGCTGGCGGGAAAGATCCTCGGGATCGGCCTCGTCGGCCTGGCGTCGGTGCTGCTGGTGACCGTCGTCGGCCTCGGCTCCGCGCTGGCGATCAGCTCGATCGAGCTCCCGGACAGCACGGCCGACGTCGCCGTACTGGTCGTCGTCTACTTCATCCTCGGCTACCTGCTCTACGCCTGCGCGTACTCGGTCGCGGGCGTGATCGTCTCCGCGGTCGGAGGACGTCCAGAGCTCGTCGGGGCCGCTCAACCTCATCCTGATCGCCGGTTATTTCGCCGGGATCTCCGTCCCGGCCGACTCGACGGCTGCGGCCGCCCTCAGCCTGTTCCCGCCGACCGCGCCGATGATCGTCCCCGCGCGAGCCGCCCAGGACGCCCTGCCGGGCTGGGAGCTCGCCGCGTCGCTGGTCCTGATGGTGATCGGGGCCGCGGCCCTGCTCTGGCTCGCGGCGCGGATCTACGATCGCGCCGCGCTGAGCATGGGCGCGCCGCTTAAGCTTCGCCAGGCCCTGCGCCTGGTCGGCGGTCCGCGTACCTGAGGAGGCCCAAATGGAAACGTCCCCCGAGGCAACCGAGCTCAAGCAGCGAGCCCGAGCGACCTGGGCGGCCGGCGACTACGACGCGATCGCCGACTACATCTGGAGCGTCGGCGGCGACCTCGTCGATCGGGTCGGGGTCGGCGAGGGAGAGCGCGTGCTCGACGTCGCCTGCGGGACCGGAAACGCCGCCATCCCCGCCGCGCAGCGGGGCGCCGAGGTGACCGGGCTCGACCTCACCCCGAAGCTGCTCGAGCGCGGGGAGCGGCGGGCCGAGCAGGCGGGCGTGGCGATCGACTGGGTCGAGGGCGACGCCGAGGCCCTGCCGTTCGACGACGCGAGCTTCGACGTCGTCCTGTCGAGCTTCGGCTGCATGTTCGCCCCGCGCCACCGAGTCGCAGCGGCCGAGATCGCGCGCGTGCTGGCGCCCGGCGGCCGGGTCGGGATCGCCGCCTGGACGCCGGACGGGACGATCGGCGACTTCTTTGGCAGCCTGAGCGCCTTCGGACCCCCGCCGCCCCCGGACTTCGAGCCGCCCCTGCTGTGGGGAACGCGCGCGCATGTCGAGTCGCTGTTCGCGGGCACCGGAGTAACGGTGCGGTTCGAGGAAGCGGCGGTCGACTTCCGCTTCGAGTCGCTCGACGCCGTGGTCGACGAGTACTGGCGCGACTTCGGCCCGATCGTCATGCTCCGCCGGACGGTCGAGCCGGAAGGCCGGGGCGACGAGCTTCGCGCCGCTCTGCGCGGCGTGTTCGACCGCTCGAACACGGCCGAGGACGGCTCGGTCGCCTACCCGGGGCAGTACCTGGTCACGCTCGGCGAGCGCTCGCCCGCCTGACGATCAGACCTGGACCGCCGCGCGGCGGGCCGGGCGTGCCCGCAGCGAGTCGATCGCCGCCGCCAGCCGGCGGATCCCCATCTTCGGCACCGAGACGCTCGCGCCCGGTCAGTCGAAGACCAAGTTCAAGCCCAAGCCGGGCTGCTGAGCCGACCGCTCAGTCCAACGGCTGGCGCAGGATCGGCTGGCGCGAGGCCGCGGCCTCGTCGAGGCGGCGAACCGGAGTCGTGTAGGGCGCGTTCTGCGGAATCGCCGGGTCTGACTCGGCCTCGGCGAGAATCGAGTCGATCGCGTCGGCGAGCTCGTCGAGCGATTCCCTGGTCTCGGTCTCGGTCGGCTCGACCATCAGCGCCTCGTCGACCAGCAGGGGGAAGTAGATCGTCGGAGGATGGAAGCCGTAGTCCAGCAGCCGCTTGGCGACGTCGAGCGTCTTGGTCTGCAACTCGCGCTTGGCGGGCGAGCCGGAGAGGACGAACTCGTGCATCGGCGTTCGGTCGAAGGCCAGCGGCAGGTACTTGCCGGCGCGGCCCCGACGCAGGCGCGCGAGCAGGTAGTTGGCGTTGAGGACCGCCGTCTCCGAGGCCTCGGTGAGACCGTCGCCGCCGAGGCTCGAGATGTAGGCGTACGAGCGCACGAAGACGCCGAAGTTGCCCTGGAAGCCGCGCAGGCGGCCGATCGACTTCTCGCCGCTGTGGTCGAGGTCGAAGCTCGGCCCGGGGCCGTTCGCACCCTCGGCGCGCACGATCCTCGGCACGGGCAGGTAGGGCTCGATCCGGTCGGAGACGGCGATCGGACCGGCGCCGGGCCCGCCGCCGCCGTGCGGCTGGGAGAACGACTTGTGCAGGTTGACGTGGACGATGTCGAAGCCCATGTCGCCAGGGCGGCTGCGCCCCATGATCGCGTTGAGGTTGGCGCCGTCGTAGTAGAGCGTCCCCCCCACTCCGTGCACGATCGACGCGATCTCGGTGATGTTCTCGTCGAAGAGGCCGAGCGTGTTCGGGTTCGTGAGCATCAGGCAGGCGACCTCGTCGGTGGCCTTCGCGCGCAGGTCGTCGAGCTCGATCCCGCCGCGCTCGTTGGTGGCCAGCTTGACCACCTCCAGCCCGGCCATCGTCACCGTCGCCGGGTTGGTCCCGTGGGCCGTGTCCGGGGTCAGCACCTTGGTCCGCTGCTCGCCACGGTCCTCGTGATAGGCGCGGGTGAGCAGCAGGCCGGCGAGCTCGCCGTGCGACCCCGCCGAGGGCTGCAGGGAGACGTGGGGCAGGCCGCAGATCTCTGACAACGCCCGCTCGAGGCGCCACATCAGCTCCAGCGCTCCCTGGGCGCGCTTCGGGTCCTGGGCCGGGTGAAGCCGGGCGTGGCCGGGCAGCGCCGCGACCCGCTCGTTGACCCGCGGGTTGTGCTTCATCGTGCAGGAGCCGAGCGGGTACGGGCCGGTGTCGAGGTCGAAGTTGCGGCGCGAGATGCGGTTGTAGTGGCGGACGATCTCCGGCTCGGAGACCTCGGGGAGGTTGGCGGGGGTGGTGCGCAGGAGGTTTTCCGGGATGAGGTCCTCGAGCGGCGTGTCGGTGAATTCCCCGGCGTCGGTGGGCGGCAGGACGGCGGCGCGGCGGCCGGCGACGGACCTTTCGTAGATCGTGACCGCGTGGTCCCTTTGCTGAGCGGTCGGGGTATCGGCGTTGGTTGGCGGTGAGAGGGTGGTCATGAGGCCACCTCCGCCTCGATTGGCGACTTTGTTCCACCAGTCGGGACAAAATCGCCGATCGCCCGGCCGAGCGAGTCTGCAAGGCGGTCGATGTCCTCCTTCGACGTCCGCTCCGTTATTGCCACGAGGACGCAGTCCTCGTGCTCGGGGTAGTCCCGCGCCAGCGGGTATCCCGCCGCGATGCCATCGGCCGCCACGGCGTCGAGCGACCCGCTCCACCGGCGCCGCGACGCGGATCGCGAACTCACGTACCACGGGAGCGTCCGGAAAGAGCAGCTCCACCCCCTCGATCGCCGCCAGCCGCTGCCTCGCGTAAGCGGTCCGGCGCACCAGCAGCTCCCCGAGCTCGACGAATCCCCGCTTGCCGAGCCAGGCGAGGTAGATGACCCCACCCAGCGCGTTCAGCGCCTGCGAGGTGCAGATGTTGTGGGTCGCCTTCTCGCGGCGGATGTGCTGCTCGCGGGTCTGCAGGGCGAGCACGAAGCCGCGCCGGCCGTCGACGTCGGTGGTCTCGCCCGCGATCCGGCCCGGCATCCGGCGCAGGTGCTCCTCGGTCGCGGCGAAGAAGCCGAACGAGGGGCCGCCGTAGTCGAGGCGGCCGCCGAGCGGCTGGCCCTCGCCGACCGCCACGTCGACGCCGCACTCGCCGGGCGGCCTGAGCACCGAGAGCGTGATCGCGTCGACGGCGGCGACGCAGAGGGCGCCGGACTCGTGGGCGGCGGCCGCGAGGGCCTCGAGGTCCTCGACCGACCCGAGGAAGTTCGGGTTCTGTACGAAGATCGCGGCGACGTCCAGGTCGACGTAGTTCTCGAGCTCGGCGGGGTCGGTGACGCCATCGCGCAGGCCGACCTCGACCACCTTGGCGCCGAAGCCACGCGCATACGTCTCGAGCGTCTGGCGCGAATGCGGGTGCAGGCCACGCGAGACCACCAGCCGTTTGCGCCCCTTGCGCGCACCGAGCGCCAGGTAGGCGGCCGAGGCGACCGACGACGGGCCCTCGTACAGCGACGCGTTGGCGACCGGCAGGCCGGTGAGCTCCGAGATCGCGGTCTGGAACTCGAACATCACCTGCAGCCCACCCTGGGAGACCTCCGGCTGGTAGGGCGTGTACGGGGTCAGGAACTCCGAGCGCGACTGGATCGCCTCGACGATCGCAGGCGAGTAGTGGTCGTACATGCCGGCGCCGATGAAGCAGGTCTCCGACTCGGCGTCGGCGTTCCGAGCCGCCAGGCGCGAGAGCTCGTCCACGAGCTCGGTCTCCGAGACCCCGTCTGGCAGCTCGAGCGGCCGATCGAGGCGGACGTCGGCCGGGATGTCGGCGAACAGGTCGTCGATCGAGTCGACGCCGATCGCCTCGAGCATCGTCGCGCGGTCGGCGTCGGTGGCGGAGGTGTAGCGGCTCACCGCCCTGATGCTAGTGGGGGCGGTGCTTCCTCGGCGGGGCGTTAGCAGCCGGGGTTCCCGCTTCGCAGTCTGCGGCACCGCCCCCGTCGGACGCACTCGGTTCCCGCCCGCGGTCGGCGTCTGCCCACGGGTGCATCCCAGCGAGCCCTTCGGGCACCGCCGCGTGTCCGACTCCGTCGGCTGCGGCTGGGACTGTCCATCGCACCCCGGAACGCCCGCCTTGCATCCGTCAGCGCCGTCGGGGTCTGCTTGGGCTCGGCGGACTCTGCGCCGGAGCCCGTTCGTCGGCAACCGGGGCGTCATCGGGGCTTTCGGTCGCGCCGGGTCCCTGCCCGCCGCGCGCATCGCCGCGGTCGGGGTGATCGCTGCTGCGCTCGCCGGCGCGATCGGCGCCTCCCGTGTTCTCCTGCTCATCCGATCTCAGGTCCTGCGACTGGTCCGCTTGCGCCGACGCCGTGACCGTCGTGGTCGACGTCGAGCCATCATCGCCACCGCAGCCAACCACGAGCGCGACGGCGACGAGCGCCAGCGCGAGCGCGGAAGTAACTCGAATGGATCGCTTCACCGTCATCGCCACGCCGCCCCGCCCATCAGGGGGCGGAGCGGCGCGTACAACGAGCCTGGCTTCGGACTATGGCCTGAAACTGATGCCGTCCAGGCCGGGATCGCAGGCACCGGCGCAGCCGGCTCAACCGCGCCCGTCGTCCGGACGAAAACGAACGCTCCGCCGCCGCCAGCGTTGCCGAGCGAGCTCGAGGTCCTGAGACGGGCGGTGCCGACCGGGAGCGTGAACGCCGCCGATCCGGCGGTGCCCCCATTAAGCGTGCCCTCGAGGTGGACGACGCCGAAGTTGTCCATCCAGAACCCCGCGGTCCTCCAGGTACCACCGAAGTTCACCCACCCATTCTGGAATGTCGGCTCACCCGCGGCGCCGACCGTGTGCCTCGTCTCCTGGGCCGTCAGGGCATGACCGGACGCTGCGTACCACCGAGGCTGTTCGCATTGTTCGCGTTGTTGGCATTGGTCGCATTGTTCGCATTGTTCGCGTTGTTCGCCGTGTTCGCGCTGGTGGCGTGGTCAGCCTCGTTGACGTGCGAACCGGAAACGTTGGCCTTCAGCTGCTTGTCGGCCTGCTTCTTGGCGATCGTCTTGACCTTCGACTTGGTCATCTTCGCTCACCGGTCCGCTGCGATCGCCGTGCCGCAAGCGCGAAGCACAGCGCAACCGCGGCGACGATCATCGCCGGCGATGGCCGGCCCCGACTATGAGATTCATCTGAGTGGTCCCCTCCTATTCAGTGGTCAGCGGCCCCCCCAGCGAGAACCGCCCCTTGCCTGGCGCCCACCCTCCCTCATTTCGGGGAAGGTTGTCAAGGGGCCCGAAATGGGTTAATCGCCGCTCAGTAACTCCCGATAGGCGGTGACGTCGAGCAGGTCGTCCGCCTCGGAGGGCTCGGATAGCCGGACCTTGGCCAGCCAGCCATCGCCGTAGGGGTCCTCGTTGATCTTCTCGGGGTTGTCGGCGAGCGCTTCGTTTACTGCCAGCACCTCGCCCGACATCGGCGCGTAGACGTCGGACACTGCCTTCACCGATTCGACCTCGGCGTAGGGCGAGTCCTTGGACACCGTGGCGCCGACCTCGGGGGGCTCGAAGAAGACGACCTCGCCGAGCGCGTCCTGGGCGTACCAGGTGACGCCGAAGGTGGCCTCCGCGCCCTCGATCCGCGCCCAGTCGTGCTCTGGGTGGTACTTGAGCTCGTCGGGGTAGGACTCTTCGGCACTCAGCGCGCTCCTTCCTTTTCGGGTCGTAGAGGGGCTTGGACTCTATGCGCGCCGGGCGGCGCTTGCCGCGAACGTCGATCTCGACCTCGGTGCCCGGCTCGGCGAGGTCGGCGCGCACGTAGGCCATCCCGATCCCGCGCTCGAGCGAGGGCGAGTGGGTGCCGCTGGTCACGTGCCCGCCCGCTCGTCGCCGCGCGAAGACCTCGTTCCCCTGGCGCGGGATCCCGCGCTCGGTGAGCGCGAACGGAGCCAGCTTCTCGGCGGTGCCCGACTCGCGCGCGGCGGCCACCGCCTCGGAGCCGATGAACCCGTGGCCTCCTTGCAGCACCAGCCGAGGCCGGCCTCGATCGGGTTGCGATCCACGCTCAGGTCGTTGCCGTAGAGGTGAAAGCAGACCTCGGTGCGAAGCGTGTCCCGGGCTGCCAGCCCGGCCGGGAGCGGCGCCGCGGGCGAGCAGCTCGTCCCAGAGCTCCGGCGCGGCGTCGGGGGCGATCAGGATCTCGACCCCGTCCTCGCCCGTGTAGCCGGTGCCGCAGACCAGCGCCTCGGCGCCGGCGACGCCCAGCGTGGCGGTGTGCATGCGCGGCGGCAGCTCGCCGTCAGCCAGTCCGGCGACGATCCCGCGCGCCGCCGGCCCCTGGACCGCGAGCATCGCGAGGTCGTCGAGTCGGTCCTCGATCTCGCAGTCGAACTCCGCGGCCCGCTCTTGAAACCAGGCCAAGTCGGGCTCGTGGTTGGCGGCGTTGGTGACCGTGAGGTACCGATCGTCGTCGAGTCGGTACGTGAACAGGTCGTCCAGCACGCCGCCGTCGTCGCGGCAGAGGACCGAGTACTGCGCCCCTCCGACCTCGAGCTTGGAGACGTCGTTCGAGAGGAGCCGCTGCAGGAGCGTCGGCAGCGCCGGGTCCGCCGGTCTGGATCTCGCCCATGTGCGAGACGTCGAAGACGCCGCAGGCCGAGCGCACCGCCAGGTGCTCCTCGATCACCCCGGCGTACTGCACGGGCATCTCCCAGCCCGCGAACGGGACCATGCGCGCCCCGGCGGCGAGGTGCCGCCCGTACAGCGGGGTTCGCCTCAGGGTCGCCTGCTCGGCCACGACCCGGAGGCTATCTGCCCGTCAGCGGCTAGCTGCTGCGCAGGAAGGGCGGGACGTCGATGTCGTCGTCCGAGACGGTGAGCTCGCGGCGCTCGCGGTCGCCGAGCCCGCCGACCTGACGGCGGCGCCCACGCTCGCGGACCTGGATCGGCCGGCGGGCGAGGGTCTCTTGTCCCTCGAACCCGGTGGCGATCACGGTCACCCGGACCTCGTCGCCCATCGTCGAGTCGATCACGGTGCCGAAGATGATGTTCGCGCCCTTGTCGGCGGTGTCGACCACGAGCTGCGCGGCCTCGTTGACCTCGAACAGGTTCAGGTCCTCCGAGCCGGTGAAGTTGAGCAGCATCCCGGTCGCTCCCTCGATCGACTCCTCCATCAGCGGCGAGGAAATCGCGGTCTTGGCGGCCTCCAGCGCCCGGTTCTCGCCGCTCGACGTGCCGATCCCCATCATCGCCGAGCCGGCGTCGGCCATCACCGTCCGCACGTCGGCGAAGTCGAGGTTGATCTGGCCCGGGGTGGTGATCAGGTCGGTGATGCCCTGGACGCCCTGGCGGAGGATGTCGTCCGCCATCCGGAACGCCTCCTGGACCGAGGTCCGGCGCTCGACCACCTGGAGCAGCTTCTCGTTCGGGACGATGATCAGGGTGTCGACCTTGGCGCGCAGCTTGTCGATCCCGTCGATCGCCTGCTGCATCCGCCGGTTGCCCTCGAACTCGAACGGCTTGGTGACCACGCCGACCGTCAGCGCCCCGATCTCCTCCTTGGCGATCTCGGCGATCACGGGGGCGGCGCCGGTGCCGGTGCCGCCGCCCTCGCCGGCGGTGACGAAGACCATGTCGGCGCCCTTGAGCGCCTCCTTGATGTCGTCGCGCGACTCGGCCGCCGCGCCTGCCCCAACGTCGGGGTTGGCGCCGGCGCCGAGGCCGTGGGTGAGGTTGTGCCCGGCGGCGAGCTTGATGTCCGCCTCGCAGGACTGAAGCGCCTGCACATCGGTGTTGATCGCGATGAACTCGACGCCCTTGAGCCCGGCGTCGACCATGCGCGAGACGGCGTTCGTTCCGCCGCCACCAGCCCCCACGACCTTGATCACGGCGAGATAGGAGGACTCGACCATTCTGTTCCGCTTCCCTTGAGTTGACCCTTGGAATTCCGTCCGAGGCTTAAGCGAAGTTGAGTGTTTCCCGCTATTTGCAGCCTCGACGTAAGGACGACGGTAGGGCATCGCGCCTTCGGTGTCAATCGCCCCGGTCCTGCGAGGCAGAAAATCCTGCAGGCGCCTACCTCGACCTCCGATCGAGAGTCTAGCGATCCGGCCAACCCTCGAGTCAGGATCGAGACTTAGCCACCGACGGGCGCCTGGGCCGCTCCTCCCGCGGCCGGGCGGCGCGCCACGCGCACGTCCAGGTAGGTGAGCGAGTCGAGCTTCGGGTCGGCGAGCACGGCCGCGGCCGCCGCCCACTTCGGCCCCACCTCGGCCGCGGTCCCGAAATAGACCGGGATTCCGCCCCTGAGCGTGACCACGATCCCGTGCTCGGACGTGTGCTCGATCGCGTGCAGCAGCGGGCGCAGCGCGTCCGGAGCCGCGCCCGCGATGATCGCCTGGTCGGCGGCGGCCCCGGTGACGCCCGAGGCGGGCGGGGGCTTCTTCAGCTCGAGTACGGGCAGGCCGCCGTCGGGCGCCTCGACCTGGGGCAGGAGCGTCCCGTCGGCCGCCACCGGAATCTGCTTGTCGCCGCTCGTGACGAGCATCACCGGCTCCCGCTCGGTGACCTCGATCCGAAGCCCGTGCGGAAAGTTCGGATCGACGTCGATCGACTGGACGGTCGCGAACTCGGCCGCGGCCGCCTCCAGCTCGGCGGCGTCGACGTCGAGGGTCGTCATCTGCTCGGCGAGCGCGGTGAGGCGCTCCGTGCCGCCCCGCGATCGACGCTCGGCAATCCCGACGACCTCGACGTCGTCGATCGCGACCAGCGAGGAGTGGCGAGCCAGAGAAGATAGCACGTAGTTGGCGCCGGCGCGGCGGCCAGCGCGCCAGCGCGAGCGCGCCAGGGGCGGCGGGACCGCCAGCGGCGAAGGTCGAGCCGCGGGCGCCAGTTCCGGGCGACGTCGGCCCGAGCGCGCGTGCCGCCGCCGCTTCGCGGTCGGGCGTCCGGACGCGGCGTGGCGACCCGTCGCTTCCGCGCTCGGCCACCGCTTCGCTTCGCCGGGCGGGCCTGGCCTTCGCGGTCCGCGCCGGTCGCCGTCCTCGCCGCCTGCCCGCGGTTGCCCGTCGGCGAGCCGTGCACCGACGGAGCGTCGTCTGCCGGCAGGCGTAGCGGAACGAGCTCGGCCCATCGGTGATCCATGCCCTCGCCTGAGCGAGATCCTCGCCTCAACCTCCCGATAGCTCCCAGTCGGCGGGCCAGTCCACCCGGCCGAGAATCTGGACCTCGGGCTCCAGCACGACCCCGAACCGCTCGAACACCCGCCGCCGGCCCGCCGCCATCAGGCCGAGCAAGTCGGCGGTGGTCGCGGTGCCGATGTTCTCGACGAAGTTGGCGTGCTTCTCCGAGAACCGGGCTCCGCCGACGACCAACCCCCGGCAGCCGGCCGCCTCGAGCAGCTGCCCGGCGGTGCGGCCCTCGGCGCGCGGATCGTCGGGGTTCTTGAAGGTCGAGCCGAAGGTCTTGATTCCCGACGGCTGCGCCTCGCGGCGCTGCGCCGCGCATGGCGGCGAGCGTCGCCTTCACGTCGGCCGGGTCGGCGTCCGTGAGCGCGAACGACGCGCGTGCTACCACCTCGCCCGGCCGAGGTTCGAGCGCCGGTACTCGAACCCGAGCTGCCCGGGCGCCCGGCGCTCGGCGCCGCCGGCGGTGCCGACGTCGACCCACTCGAGCACCCGGGCCAGCTCGCCGCCGTAGGCGTTGGCGTTCATCCGCACCGCGCCGCCGACCGTGCCCGGGATGTTGATCCCGAACTCGAGCCCCGCCAGCCCCCAGCCCGCGACCTTCGCGGTCGCCGAGGGAAGCCGCACCCCGCCGCCGCAGATCACCCGGGTTCCGTCGCGCTCGATCTCGGTCAGCTCGCCGGCGAGCTTCATGACCAGGCCGTCGACGCCTCGGTCGGCGACCAGCAGGTTCGACCCCGAGCCGACGACCTCGACCGCGACTCCCTCGGACGCCGCCCAGGCCAACAGTTCGACCAGCTCGGCCTCGGTCGCCGGGCGGGCGAACAGCGCCGCGTCGCCGCCGGCGCGGACCGTCGTCAGCCGCGCCAGCGGGTAGTCGCGCTCGACCCCGTCGGGGGCCTCAACGTCCGGCCTCCGGCACCAATGCCTCGGCGAGCTTCCAGACGTCCCCGGCGCCGAGCGTGACCAGCAGGTCGCCGTCGCGGAACCGACCCGTAACGCCCGCTCGGCCGACTCGAGGTCCCGCAGCCACCAGACCGGCCGTCCGCGCGCGTGGTCGGCGGCGGCTCGGGCGACGTCGAGCCCGCTGACCCCGGCGAGGTCGCCCACAGGCTCCTCGCGCGCGGCGTAGACGTCGAGCACGCCGACCTCGTCGGCGAGCGCCAGGGCCGCCCCGAAGCGGGCCGCCAGCGCCTTGGTCCGCGAGTAGAGGTGGGGTTGAAAGACGGCGATCAGGCGCCTCGGGCCAGCTCCCTCAGCGCGGCCAGCGCCGCCTCATCTCGGTCGGGTGATGGGCGTAGTCGTCGTAGACCACCGCTCCGTCGACCGCGCCGATCCGTTGCAGCCGCCGCAGCATCCCCGGAAACCCGGCCAGCCGGGCGGCGGCCGCGTCGAGGTCGGCGGCGCCGGAGAGCTCGATCGCCGCCAGCGCCGCGCGGGCGTTGACAAGGTTGTGGCGGCCGGGGACCGGAGCGCGAGCTCGGGCCCCGGGGCCTCGGCGTCGAAGCGCACCGTCCGCTGGGAGGCGGCGATCGGGTCGAGGCCGGGGTCGGCGAGCATCGCCAGCCCGGACGCCGGCTCGGCGAAGCGGCGGAACGCCTCGGTGAGCTCGCCCCGCGATCCCCAGCGGGCGTGGTGGTCGAGCTCGACGTTGGTGATCACCGCCACCTCGGGTTTGAGGGCGAGGAAGCTGGCGTCCGACTCGTCGGCCTCGGCGACCAGCCACTCCCCCAGGCCCCAGCCCGCGTTCGTCGGCGCGCCGCCAGGGCCGGGGATCCCGGGAAGCTCGCCGCCGAGGTAGAAAGGGTTGCCGCCCTCGGCGAGCACCCAGGCGAGCATGCCGGCGGTGGTCGTCTTTCCGTGGGCGCCGGCGACGGCGATCAGCCGCCTCGCGGCGGCGATCTCGGCCAGCAGCTCGCCGCGGCGGATGATTCGCTGGCCGTGCTCGCGGGCGCGCACGAGCTCGGGGTTCGACTCGCCGATCGCGGTCGAGATCACGACCTCGGCCCGCTCGGGGACCGCCTCGGCATCGTGGCCGAGACGGGCGTCGATGCCCGCCGCGCGGACGCGTTCGAGGTACGAGCTGTCGGCGCTGTCGCTGCCGGTCACCCGGGCGCCGAGGGCGTGGCAGATCAGCGCCAGCCCGCTCATCCCGGCGCCGCCGATGGCGATGAAGTGAAGCTCGCGCCCGTTCCAGTCCGGCTCGCTCATTCCCGTCCAGCTTCGCGGATCGCCCCAGGACCTCGGTCGCGACCAGTCCGGCGGCCTCGGGACGAGCGAGGGCGGCCGACGCGGTCGCCATCGCCCCGAGGCGCGCCTGATCGCCGATCAGCTCACCCACCAGGCCTCGAAGCCGGCCGGCGTCGAGCCGGTCGTCGGCGACCACGACCGCCGCCCCCGCCGCCTCCATCCACTCGGCGTTGGCGCGCTGGTGGTCGCCCGAGGCATGCGGATACGGGACCAGGATCGCCGGCCTACCCGCCGCCGCGATCTCGAAGATCGAGCCGCCGGCGCGGGCGAGGACGAGGTCCGAGGCGGCGAGCGCGTCGGCGAGGCCCGGCTCGTACTCCACCAGCGTGTAGCGGGGCGGGGCGGCGGCGTCGATCAACTCGCGCGCGAACGCGAAGTCGCGGCTGCCCGAGAGGTGCAGGACGTGGAAGTCGCGCGGGGGCGCGTCCGGCGCCGCGAACGCCTCCAGCGCGGCGAGGTTGATCGAGCGCGCGCCCTGGCTGCCGCCGAAGACGAGCAGGCAGCGGTCGTCGGGCGCGATCCCGAAACGGGCGCGCGCCGCGCCGCGATCGGCCGCCCCGACCTCGGCCGGCACCGGTCGCCCCGTCACCAGGTAGCGGGGCCCGTCCCGCCCCTCGATCGGAAACGCGAGGCAGACCCGCCGCGCGCGCCTGGCGAGGAAGCGGTTGGTGAGCCCGAGGTGACGGTCGGCCTCGGTCAGCACCAGCGGCAACCCGAGCGAGAGCGCCGCGAGCCCCGCCGGGGCGGCGACGTAGCCGCCGCCGCCCAGCACCGCCTCGGCCACCCGGGCGCGCAGCAACCGCCGGACCCCCGGGACCGCGGCCCCTGCGAGGCGCAGGGCGCCCGCGGCGCGCCACGGGTTCGAGCGGTCGAGGCCGCGGAGCGCGAGCAGGTCGATCTCGTATCCGGCCTCGGGCACCAGGCGGGCCTCGAGCCGGTCGCGAGCGCCGATGACGAGACTCGGGCGCCCTCAGCGCGAAGCGCGTCCGCGACGGCCAGCGCCGGCACGACGTGCCCCGCCGTTCCGCCCGCCGCGATTACGACCGTTGGCGCTGCCATCGACGACGCGCAGTCTCGCATCGCCGCTCGACGGCCTGGTCGTCGTCCGGGCGCTGCCGCCGCGGGCGATGTTGAGCAGCAGGCCGACGGCGGCGAGCAGCACGAGCATGCTCGAGTTGCCGTAGGAGACGAACGGAAGCGGGACGCCGGTCAGCGGCGCGAGGCCCAGGACCGCGAAGAGGTTGATCACCGCCTGCACGCAGACCAGCGAGGTGAGCCCGGTTGCGAGCAGCTTTCCGTACCGGTCGCGCGCCCGGCGGGCGATCTGCAGCCCGGCGTAGCCGAAGAGGCCGTAGAGGCCGACCAGCGCGGCGATGCCGACGAATCCGAGCTCCTCGCCGATCACCGCGGCGATCATGTCCGTGTGGGCCTCGGGCAGGTAGAACGCCTTCTGGATCCCCTCGCCGAGCCCGGTCCCGAAGATCCCGCCCGACCCGATCGCGATCTTCGCCTGGATCGCCTGGAACCCCGAGCCGCTCGGATCGGCGCTCGGGTCGATGAACCCGGTCAGCCGCTGCATCCGGTAGGGCTCGATCATCACCGCCAGGGCGACCACCACCGCCAGGCCGACCGCGAGCAGCGCGATGTCGCGCGGCCGCGCCCCAGCGGTCAGCAGCAGGGCGGCGGCGGCGAAGCAGACGACCATTGCGGTGCCGAGGTCGGGCTCGACGATCACCAGCAGGCAGGCGGACGCGACCGCCATCAGGAACGGGGCCATGGGGCCGATCCCTCCGGAGACCAGCTTCGGCCGCGTGGCGAGCAGGTGCGCCCCGTAGAGGATCAGAGCGACCTTGAGCACCTCCGAGGGCTGGATCTGGAAGACCCCAGCGCCGATCCAGCGCCGGGCGCCGTTGACCTCGACCCCGAACCCCGGCACGAGCACCAGGGCGCAGCCGACGAAGCCGACGACGAGCAGCAGAGGGGTGAGCGCGCGGACGATGGCGACGCCCCGGATGGCGAGGATCCGCATCACCACCAGGCCGGCGATGCCGAAGAGGGCGGTCCGCTTCAGGTAGTAGGCGGAGTCGCCGGAGTCGCCGAGCAGCGAGGTGGTCGAGCTCGCGGAGAAGACCATCACGACGCCGAAGGTGAGCAGGCACATGGTGGCCGTCAGCAACAGCGAGTATTCGATCGGCGTCCTCGAGGCAGCCGTACGCTTCCCCTTCGGGCTCACGGGTGAACACTTCGCCCCCGAGACTCGGATCCCTAGTCGGGTGCTCTAGCCGGCCAGTCGGCGCACGAGCTGGCGGAAATGGTCGCCTCGGGCCTCGAAGTCGCGGTAGGAGTCGAAGCTGGCGCACGCCGGCGCCAGCAGGACGACCTCCCCGGGCCGCGCCTCGGCCGCCGCCGCGCTCACGGCGTCCTCCAGATCGGCGCAGCGGCGGTGCGCGACCCCGGCCTCCCACGCCGGCCCCAGATCGGCCTCCAGGCGCTCGGCGGCCTCGCCGATCAGGTAGCAGGCGACGCAGCGCTCCTCCACCGGGTCGCCGAGCTCGGCGAAGCCGCCGCCCTTGACCGACCCCCCGAGGATGGCTCGGACGCCGCCGTCGAACGAGCGCAGCGCGGCCATGGCCGCGGCGACGTTGGTGGCCTTGGAGTCGTTGACGTAGGCGACGCCGTCGAGGTCGGCGACCCGCTCGAGCCGGTGCGGGAGGCCGCGAAAGGTCCCGAGCCCCTCGGCGATCGCATCGGATCCGATCCCCATCGCCTCGGCGGCCACCGCGGCGGCGGCGGCGTTCGCGGCGTTGTGCGGGCCGATCAGCGAGGTCTCGTAGTCGCCGACTCGCCCGGCGAAGTCGAGCCGTCTGGCCTCACCGGGGATCTCGACGCCCGCGAGCTCGGGATCAGCGCCGTTGATGACCGCGACGTCCTCCGGCCCCTGGTTGGCGAACAGGCGCAGCTTCGCGGCCAGGTACTCGCCCAGCGTGCGGTGGCGGTCGAGGTGGTCCGGGGCGATGTTGAGCAGCAGGCCGCACTCGGGCGCGAACGCCTCGGAGTCCTCGAGCTGGAAGCTCGACGCCTCGCAGACGATCGTCGTCTCCGCCCCGAGCTCCCCCACCAGCGAGGCCAGCGGTGTGCCGACGTTCCCCGCCACCCGCACCGGCTCGCCGGCGGTGCGCCAGAGGTGGCCGAGCAGCTCGGCCACGGTCGTCTTGCCATTGGTGCCCGTGACGGCGACGAACCTGTTGGGGAGCAGGCGCCAGGCGAGCTCGAGCTCTCCGAGCACCGGAATCCCTCGCTCGCGGGCCACGGCGATCGCCGGCGCCTGCGCGGGAACGCCGGGGCTCTTGACCACGCACCGGACCCGTTCGAGCGCCGCGACACCGTCGGCCCCGAGCGCGATCTCGATGGCCGTCCTCGGACAGCGCTTCCACGCCCTCGGGGTGACCCGAATCGACCCCGACTACCCCCTCCCCGCGCGCCGCCAGCATCCTGGCCGCCGCCTGGCCCGAGCGGGCGAGGCCCACGATCAGGAACGGTCCTCCCCGGAAGCGGCGGGCGCGTCGAATGCGGTGGCGGCATCGACAGGACCGTAGCTAGAGTCGGTGGCGTGTCCGGGAAGAAGCTCGGCAGGTTCGTGCTCGAGGTCGGCGCCGCGATCCTGGTCGGGGCCGGCGTACCGCTGCTTTGGGTCTGGATCGGGTCGCTGATCCAGAGCTCGCGCGGCGCCTCGAACGTCGAGCCGAGCACCGCGGTGGTGATCGTGCTCGGGATCCTCATCACCTACGTGTTCGTGCTCGTGATCGCGTCCGCGATCCAGGGCCGCGGCGGCGAGCAGGAGCAGGGCCCTCAGCCCCGCTATCCGTGGAACCGCAGCATGCGCGATGAGCCGTACCGGCCGGGCACCGACAAGCTGAGCCCGGTCGAGGCGGTGTTCGTCGGCACCGCGGTGGTCGCCTCGATCGCGATGCTGATCTGGTTCTTCGCCTTCGCCGGCAGCCCCCTGCCCGCCTAGGGGCCGCGGTGTTCGAGGCGGTCGGAACCGAGCGAATCGCGGCGCCGGCCGAGGCGGTCTGGGAGCTGTGGGCCGATCCGGACCGTTGGCCGGACTGGAACCAGCAGATCGAGAGGGTCGAGGTCGACGGCGAGCTGCGGCTCGGCGGTGAGGTGAGGACCAAGATGCGGGGCGGCGGCACCGTCAGGCACACCGTCACCGAGCTCGACCCGGGCCGCTCGCTCACCTACGAGGCCCGCTTTCCAGGCGCGCGCTCGGGGCTCGAGCACCGCCTCAAGCCCGGGCGCCGCAGCGTCGAGGTCACGCACCGCCGCTACGTCGACGGTCCGCTGTCGGGGTTCTGGGCGTTGATGCTCGGGCGCAGGAAGTTGCGCGAGTCGGTCGAGCGCTACCCCGAGCGCGAGGGCGCGAGGAGGAGGTCACCGATCGAGTTCTGGTAGAGCGTGAAGCCGATCCCCGCGCAGACTGCGGCCACGATCCAGAACCGGAGCATGATCTTCGTCTCGGACCAGGCGAGGAGCTCGAAGTGGTGATGGACCGGGGCCATCAGCAGCACCCGGCGGCGGAACATCTTGAACGCGATCACCTGGATCGCCACCGAGAGGGCCTCGATGACGAAGATCCCACCGAGGATGATCAGCAACAGCTCCGTCTGGGTCATCACGGCTAAGGCGCCGATCGCTCCGCCGAGCCCCAGCGAGCCGGTGTCGCCCATGAAGATCGACGCCGGGAACGAGTTGAACCAGAGAAAGCCGACCGAGGCGCCGACCAGTGCGGCCGACAGCACCGCCAGCCCCTCCTGGCCGCTGGCGATCGTGATCGCGGTGTAGGCGAGGAGGACGATCGCGCACGAGCCCGCCGCGAGGCCGTCGAGGCCGTCGGTGAGGTTGACGGCGTTGGAGGCGCCGGCGATCACGAGGTAGATGAACACCAGGTAGAGCACCGGGCCGATGTGGATCTCGGCATCGAAGACGCGCGACTGCAGGGTCGGGTCGAGGCCCAGCTCGTCGTAGGCGACCCACCACAGCGCCAGGGCGAGTGCGATCTGGGCGATGAGCTTGTAGCGGGCCGAGAGCCCGAGCGAGCGCCGTTTGGTGACCTTGATGAAGTCGTCGGCAAAGCCGAGCGCCGCGCAGCCGAGGGCGACCCCGAAGACCGCCAGGCTCTGCGTGTCGCGGTCGGACAGGACGAGGTACGGGATCGAGACCGCGAGGAAGATGATCAGGCCGCCCATCGTCGGCGTCCCCGCCTTGGCGTGGTGCTCCTGGGGGCCCTCCTCGCGGATCTGCTGGCCGAACTCGCGCACCCGCAGGAACTGGATGAACTTCGGCCCGAGGAAGATCGTGATCAGCATCGCCGCCATGCCGGCGATCAGCACCTCACCGCGATCGATGACCTCGGATGGCAGGTCGCTCACGAACTGGCCCGCCGGCAGCGGGGAGACGCTCGCGATCATGCTCCGAGCCGGGCGACCAGCGTGTCGGTGAACGCCTCCATCCCGACCGAGCGCGAGCCCTTGACCAGGATCGCGTCGCCGCCCTCCAGCAGCTCCCGGACCACCGCGACCGCCGACTCCGGGTCCGGAGCCCAGTCGTCGGGCGCGTAGTCGCGCGCCAGCTCGCCGACGCCGACGACGCGGTCGATGCCCAACGTCCGCGCATGTGCGCCCGCCTCACGGTGGTAGGCGGCTGCCTGCGGGCCGAGCTCGGCCATTCCGCCGAGCACGGCGATCCTGCGACCGGCGACGTCGAGCGAGGCGAGGTGGTCGAGCGCGGCGCGCATCGAGACCGGGTTTGCGTTGTAGCAGTCGTTAACCACGACGGACCCGCCGGGCAGGTCGATCAGCTCGCCCCGCAGCCGCGAGAAGGATATGTCCGGGGCCCGACGCCCCATCTCCTCGGGATCCGCGCCGAGCGCGATCCCGATCGCGAAGGCGCAGGCCGCGTTGGTGAGGTTGTGGGCCTCGGTGAACGGCAGCGCCACCGCCACCTCGCCGCTCGGGCTGACGATCGTGGCTTCGACCCCGGCGCCGACGCGACGGGCGCCGTGGACGAAGACGTCGCCGCCCGGGCCGAACGTGACCGTCTCGAGGCGCTCGTCGAGGTGGGGCTCGAGCGCCTCCGCGTCGGCCGGGATCACCGCGGTCCCGTCCTCTCCCAGGCCGTCGAGGAGCTCGGCCTTGGCCTCGGCGATCGCCTCCAGCGTTCCGAGGAGCTCGAGATGAACCGGCCCGACGTTGGTGATCGCGCCCACGTCGGGCTCGGCGATCTCGCATAGCTCCGCGATCTGGCCGAGCCCGCGCATCGCCATCTCGAGCACCAGGACCTCCGTCTCGGGCGGCGCGGCGAGAATCGTCAGCGGCAGGCCGATCTCGGTGTTGAAGTTCTCGGGGCTGGCGTGGACACGCTGGGGCACGAGCGCGCGGACGATGTCCTTGACCGAGGTCTTGCCCGTCGACCCGGTGATCCCCACGGCGCGGGAGCCGAGCTCGCGGCGCCAGGCGGTCGCCAGGTTCTGCATCGCCGCCAGCGGGTCGGGGGCGGTCAGGACCCACCCGGCGCCCGCCCGGCGCGCGCGGAGGTCGGCGGCGTGCCGCGGATCGACGACCACGCCCCAGGCGCCGGCGTCGAGCGCCGCCGCGGCGTGCTTGCCGCCGTCCGTGTGGGCGCCGCGCAGGCCGAAGAAGAGCTCGCCGCCGGAGAGCCGGCGCGAGTCGATCTCCGCCCGCGTCGGCCGGTCACCGCCGCCCTCGCTGATCACCTCGGCGCCTGCAGCGGCTGCGATCTGCTCTGGGGAGAGCTCGATCAACTAGATGACCGATTCCGGTCCGCGCCTGCCCGGGGGCGCGCCTGGTCGAGCAGCTCGAGGACGCAGGGTGTGAAGCGTGGCGCCGCCACGCGAGCACCCGAGGACGCCGAGATGCGAAGCGCCAGGCGCGTCATCCGGGTGCGCGGGGATCGGGATCGTTCATCTAGCTAGATGACGCTGGGGTGGATGCTGGGGCGGCGAGCCGGCGCAGCTCCTCGCGCGCGACGTCGCGGTCGTCGAACGGGATCTTCCGCCCGCCCTCGAACTCCTGGCCCTGCTCGTGGCCCTTGCCCGCGATCACCACCGTGTCACCCGCCTCCGCGGCCCCCAGCGCCTGCCCGATCGCCGCCCGACGATCCGGCTCGACCTCGATCTCGCCCGCGCCCGAGGGCATCCCGGCGACGATCTCGTCGACGATCGCCACGGGATCCTCGGATCGCGGGTTGTCGGAGGTCACGATCGCCAGGTCGGCGTGCGTGGCTGCGATCTCGCCCATCAGCGGACGCTTGTCACGGTCGCGGTCGCCGCCGGCGCCGAACACCACCACGAGGCGCCGGTCCGGGGGCGTCAGATCGCGCGCCGACGCGAGGACGTTCTGGAGCGAGTCCGGGGTGTGCGCGTAGTCGACCAGGACCGCAAACGGCTGGCCCTCGTCGACGGGCTCGAACCGGCCCGGAACCCGATCGGCGTCCGCTAGCGCGGCTGCCGCGTCCCCGATGCCGATCCCGAGGGACGCCGCCGAGGCGATCGCGCAGAGCGCGTTGGCGACGTTGAAGGCCCCCGGGAGAGGCAGCGCGACCTCGGCCTCGCCGTCCGGCGCCAGGCAGCGAAAGCGCGACCCCCGGGCGTCGAAGCGCACCTCGGTCGCCCGGTACTCGGCGGCCGCCGAGCCGCTCGCCGAGTAGGTGACCGGCTCGAGCTCGGCGACCAGCCGCTCGCCGTACGGGTCGTCGAGGTTCACGACCTGGCGCTCGGCGCCGGCGGCGACGAACAGGCGCCGCTTGGCCTGGAAGTAGTCCTCCATGTCGGCGTGGAAGTCGAGGTGATCCTGGGTCAGGTTGGTGAACGCCGCGACCTTGAACCGGATCCCGTCGGCGCGCTTTTGCGCCAGCGCGTGCGAGGACACCTCCATGGCGCACGCGCGATCGCCCAGCTCGACCATGCGGCGGAACGTCGCCTGCAGGTCTATCGCCTCCGGGGTCGTGCGCTCGACCTCCTCCTCGATCCCCCCGACGACTCGCTTGACCGTGCCGAGCAGCCCCGTCTGCACGCCGGAGCGCTCGAGGATCTGGCGGGTGAGGAAGGCGGTGGTCGTCTTGCCGTTGGTCCCGGTGATCCCAATCACGTCCAGCTCGGACGTCGGGTCGCCGTAGAGGCGGACCGCGGCGTGCGCCATCGCCGCCCGCGCATCGGCGACCCGGGCGCGGACGACGAACGGCGGCAGCTCCAGGTCGCGCTCGTGGGCGACCGCGACCGCGCCGGCGTCGACCGCCGCCTGCGCGTAGGCGTGCCCGTCGACCGTCTGGCCGGCGTAGGCGAAGAACAGGGTCCCGGGCAGGGCTCGCCGCGAGTCGTAGGCGAGTCCCGTGATCTCGACGTCGGAGTCGCCGACGATCTCGATCACGTCGGCGCCGGCGAGCAGCTCGCGAAGCTCCATCTAGCCGATTCTAGGAGCGTGCCTCGACGGTCAGCCGGCTATTGCGGCGCGATCCCCAGGTACGGGAGCGCGAACTTCGCGATCTCGCCGAACGCGGGCGCGGCCACGCTGCCGCCGTAGATGTCGCCCTTCGGGTTGTCGACCACGATCGTCGCCAGGAGCTTCGGGTTCTCGGCCGGCGCGAAGCCGACGAAAGACGCCACGTACTCGGTCTCGGAGTACGTCCCCGTCTCGGGATCCACCTTCTGCGCCGTCCCGGTCTTGCCGGCGAGCGTGTAACCGGGGATGTGGACGTTGGCCGCGGTGCCGCCGGACTCCAGCACGCCCTCCAGCATCTTCCGGACCTCGGCCGCGTTGGCGGCGCTGATCACCTGCCGACACGGCGGCATCGAGACGGGCTCACCGTCCTCAGCGAGGATCAGCCGCGGGGTGCAGAGCTCGCCGTTGTCGGCGATCGCCGAGTACGCGGCGGCCATCTGCATCGGGGTCACGGAGAGGCCCTGGCCGATCGGCAGGTTGCCCATCGTCGAGCCGGAGTAGTCCTCGACCGGGATCACGATCCCCTGCTCCTCGCCCGCGAACTGGACGCCGGTCGGCTCGCCGAAGCCGAAGGCGCGGATCCAGTGGTCGAACTCCGTCGCGCCGAGCTCGAGGCCGATGGTGACCGCGCCGACGTTCGACGAGTACTTGAGGATCTCGGCGGTCGAGTAGTTCACGTAGCCGCGATCGTGCGATTCCTCGATCGTCCGGTCGGCGACCTTGATCGTGGGCGCGAGGTCGAACCGCGTCTCGGGGGTGACCAGCTTCTCCTGCAGGGCGCCGGCGACCGTGAACGCCTTGAACGTCGACCCCGGCTCGTAGGAAAACCCGGTCGCCATGTTGCCGAGCGCCTTCGGGTCGGCGCCGGCGGGGTCGCGCGGGTCGACCCCGGGCCAGTTGGCCATCGCCAGGATCTCCTGGTTGCGCGGGTTCATGACGATCGCGGTCGCGCCGTCGGGTTGGTAGGTGCGCCCGACCTGCGCGAGGACCTTCTCGGTCTCCGCCTGGACGCTGGCGTCGAGCGACAGTTGCAGGCTCTTCCCGGAGGTCGCCGGGGTGACCGTGTTTCGCTCCAGCTCCTGGCCGAGCGCGTCCTGGATCACCTCCCGCTCTCCGTCGCTGCCGCCGACCACGTCCTGCTCGGAGGCCTCGATCCCGGTCAGGCCCTGGTTCTCGGTGCCGACGGTGCCGATCACCTGGCCGGCCAGCGCCCCCTGCGGATAGACGCGGCGGCTGTCGGGCAGGAGGCCGATCCCGTGCAGGTCGAGCTGCTCGATCTTGTCGGCGGTGTCGAGGCTTACCTCGCGCGCGAGGTAGGCGAAGCCGGACTCGGGGTCCGAGAGGCTCTCGAGGAGTCCATCCTCCGAGACGTCGAGCACCTTGGCGAGCTTCGCGGCGGTCTCGTGCGGGTCCTTGACCTGGTACGGGGTCGCGAAGACGGTCGCGGCGTCCTCGGAGACGGCGAGCTCGTTGCCCTTGCGGTCGAGGATTGCCCCGCGGCTTCCCGGGATCACGACCGACTGGACCTGCTGGCTCTGCGCCTCGCCGGACAGCGAGCGACCCTCGACCCCCTGAAGCCAGGCAGCGCGGGCGAGGACGAGCGCCAGCAGCAGCAGGAACGCGCCGAACAGCAGTCCGAGCCGGCGGTCGATGCCGGTCACGGTGCCGTGATGCCGCCGGCCGGGGCCGTCGTCGTATCCGTTACCGCGGGCGTGGTCGTGGCGGCCGTCGTCGCGGCCGGGTCGGCCACCGTCGTAGCGTCGAGCGCCGTGGTGGTGGTCTCGGGCACGGTGGCGGCGGTCTCGGCCGGGACCGTTGGCACGACGGTAGTGGTCTCGGTCGTCACCGGGGCGACGGAGACCGTGCCGTGCGTCAGCTCACCGGAGCGCAGCCGCTTGGCCGCCGCCGCCGCGTCATCCGAGGAGGTCTGGAGGTAGCCGATCGCGCCCGGCTCCGGAACCGCGAGCCCCAGCTGCAGGGCCGCAGCCTGCACCTCCCCATTGGAGAGCTCCTTGGCGATCTGCGCCCGCAGGGCCGAGTTCTGTCGCTCGAGCTGGTCGGCAGCCGCCGCGGCGCGGCTCGAGCTCGCCGAGAAGCTGAGCGCCACCACGTTGAGCGCGACGATTCCGATCAGGAGCACTGCCAGCAGACCGATCCACGCGCGCCCTCTCGTGAGGCGCACGACGACGAAGGAGTTCGACAGGCCGGCGACCGCGGCCGGGAGCCGCCCGAAGCGCGACTGGCGCGGCGGCGTCCGGCGCGCGGCCGGCTTGCGCGCCGGCGGGCGGCGGGCGGGCGGGCGCCGGGCCGGTGCCCGTCGGGCCGGGGCTCGACGCGCCGGGGCTCGCCGGCTGGGCGCGGCGGTGCTCCTCGCTGCCGGTGCCGTTGCCGCCATTCCTAACCCTCGCCCCCGCGGGTTTCGTGCCCGGGTGCAGCGCCTCCTGCGTCGGTCAGCTTGCGCGCGACGCGCAGGCGCGCCGAGCGCGAGCGCGGGTTCCGCTCCGCCTCGTCCTCGGTCACCTTGACCGCGCGGCGGGCGACCAGCTCGGCCTCGGGCTCGTGTCCGCAGGTGCAGACCGGCTGCTCGGGCGGGCAGACGCAGCCGCGCGCGAGGTCGGCGAGGAACCGCTTGACCCGCCGGTCCTCGAGCGAGTGGAAGGAGATCGCCGCCATCCGGCCCCGGGGGCGCAGCAGGCCCCAGGCCGCCGGGAGCGCGCGATCGAGCGACTCGAGCTCGCCGTTGACCGCGATGCGGATCGCCTGGAAGCTGCGCTTGGCGGGGTGGCCGCGGCCGAACCGGTACGCGGGCGGTACCGCGGCCCGGATCGCGTCGACGAGCTCTCCGGTGGTCTCGATCGGGCGGCGGCGCTCGATCTCGGCCGCGATACGTCGCGCGTGGCGCTCCTCGCCGAGCTCGCGCAGCACCGTCGCCAGCCGCTCCCGCGGCCACTCGTTGACCAGCTCGAGCGCTGACAGCTCCTGGTCGGGGTCCATGCGCATGTCGAGCGGCGCGTCGTAGGAGTAGGAGAAGCCGCGCTCGGCGACGTCGAGCTGGATCGAGGAGACGCCGAGGTCCATGACGACGATGTCCGCGCGCTCGCCCTCGTCCGCCAGGCGCTCGAGGGCGTCGGCGAAGTCGGCGCGGATGAAGGTCGCGTCGCATCCCAGCTCGGGCTCGAGCGCCTCGAAGCGCTCGGCGGCGGCCGGATCGCGGTCGATCGCGATCAGGCGTCCCGTCGGCCCGATCCGCTCGGCGAGCGCCAGCGAGTGCCCGCCGCCGCCGAAGGTGCAGTCGATCACGACGTCGCCCGCCTGCGGCTCGCAGAGAGCGACCAGCTCGGGCGTCAGGACTGGGACGTGCTCGGTCGACATGTAGGTCAGTGTGGCCATCCGTCGCTCAGGAATCGCGCCCGTCGGGTCCGGCGGCCAGCTCCTCGGCGAGCTGATCGGCCTCGGCGTCGATCTCGCCGTAATGCTCGGCCCAGCGACCGGGGTTCCAGACCTCGAGGTGGTCGCCGACGCCGACCACGACGCACGCGCCCTCCAGGCCGGCGTGGTCGATCAGGTGGCGGGCGATCCGCACGCGGCCGGCCGAGTCGAGCGACTCGTCGGCGGCCTGGGCGTTGAAGCGACGGGTCATCATCCGCCCCTTGCGGCTGAGCGGGTTGAGGTCGCCGAGGAACTTGTCGCTGAACTCTTCATAACCCCGCGGGGTGAAGAGCTGGACGCAGGGGTCGAGCCCGGCGACGAGAACGATCCCGTCTGAGAGCTGACCGCGAAAGCGCGCCGGGACCGTGAGCCGGTCCTTTGAGTCGAGGGAGTGCTCGTATTGGCCGCGAAATGCCAAGGCAATGTGGAGACGGAGAAGGATTTGGGCCGGAGTGGTGAGGTGGGAGGAGCCTCACCACCCCGGCCCCTGGGTCAACTCGTTGGGCCACGCTAACCCACTCTGCCCCACTTTGCAACACGGTCCTGGCACGTGATTGGAACGCGTCCGTCGGACGGAACTGCTAGCCGCCCGGGCCTACGGCCGGTTTACCGCTTGCCAATCGGCTTCGAGGGCCGTCGGCCACGCCCGTGGGAGCGCCCGCCGCAGCCCCCGGATGCAACGGCCCTTGCAGATAGTCTGCGCCGGCGATGAGCGACGCGGCAGCCCCGAACGCCGTTCCCGCCGACGCGGACGCGACCCAGGGGACGCACTTCCGCCGGCTGCTCACGAGCCCGCGGACGCTGACGATCACCGGCATCGTCGCGGTCTTGGCCCTGCTCGCGGTCGGTGGGGGCGTCGCCTGGGGAATCGGGGCGGCGGTCGCCTGCGGCGTCGTGCTGCTCGCCCTGCTGGTCGTCTGGCTGATCGCCAACGCCAGGTCCGCCGAAGACTTCTACGCGGCGTACGCCGGCGGGCCGGGGCCTGACGCGGGTCGACGGCAAGTCGCAGCTGCCGCCGCTCACCCCGCTGCTGCGCAAGGGCGACGAGCGCTACGCGCAGCAGCGCTTCAACGGCGTCCTGCCGGGCGGGCTCGACGGCAGCCTCTGCCTCTACACCTACGAGGACGAGACCCAAGACTCTGACGGCAACAAGCAGACCACCTACGTCCACTTCACGATCGTGATCACGAACCTTCCCGACACGGCCGCCTACATGCAGGAGCTCTACTGCCAGCGCCGGTTCGGGTTCCGGTTCATGGACTCGATGGAGGACGTGTTCGGACCCGGCAGCGGGTCGAGCAGGAGTCCGAGGCCGTCGACAAGTCCTACGAGATCTTCATCGGCCGCAACGACGACATGAGCAAGGCGCGCCAGGTCCTCTCCCCCAGCTTCCTGGTCTGGCTCGAGCAGAACTCGGACGAGAACTTCGCCTTCGAGCTCGTCGCCGGCTCGCTGGTCGCCAACGTCAAGGGACACAAGAAGTCGGCGGTCGAGCTGGACCAGGTCTGCACCGCCTCGGCGGCGATCGCCCGGCGGCTGCAGGAGGAGGCCGACGAGGTCGTCCGGCCGGCGGCCCGCTAGAAGGGCAGCTGGTCGGACTCCAGGGTCTCGACCACCCAGTCGGCCCCCGCCGCGCGCAGTTGGTCGACCCCGTACTCGCCCGTCGCCACCGCCGTGACCCTGATCCCGGCGCCGTGGCCCGCCTCGACGTCGAGCGGAGTGTCGCCCACCGCCACCGAGCCGGCGCGGTCGAAGCCCTCCCCGGCGACCCTGGCGGCCCGGTCGAGCGCCTTGCGGCAGACGTCGACGCGCTCGTCTGCGTCCGAGCCGTAGCCCCCGAAGGCGAAGTAGTGGTTGAGGCCGGCGCGGGCGAGCTTGATGTGCGCGGCGGGCTCCGTGTTGCCGGTGACCAGCCCGATCAGACGTCCCGCGGCGCTCAGCCGGTCGAGCAGCTCCGGCACGCCCGGCATCACCCGGTAGCCGGGTGAGGTCTCGACCTCCTCGGCCAGGTAGCGCTGCCGCAGCATCATCAGCGCCGCCATCTCCTCCGCGGTCGGCTCGCGGCCGATCGCGCCGCGAAAAGAGGCGCGCCCGACGGCGGGGTCGGGAACGCCCTTGCCGGTGAAGTCGGGGATGTTCACCTCGACGCCGTGTAGCTCGAGGAAGGCCCGGTGCCAGGCTCGGTCGCTCGCGCCCCCAGTCGAGATCAGGGTGGAGTCGACGTCGAACAGGATCGCCGCGATCACTCGGCGGACCGGCTGCGCTTGTTGGCCCGGTAGCGCCTGATCAGCGCGTTGGTCGAGCCGTCGTGGGCGAGCTCGGGCTCCGCCTTCGCTTGGAGCTCGGGGATGATCCGCTTGGCGAGGACCTTGCCGAGCTCGACGCCCCACTGGTCGAACGAGTTCACGCCCCAGACCGCGCCTTGAGTGAAGACGCTGTGCTCGTAGAGCGCCACCAGGCTCCCGAGCGTCTCCGGGGTCAGCCTCTGGGCGAGGATCACGTTGGTGGGGCGGTTGCCCTCGAAGGTCTTGTGCGGGACGAGCTCCTCGGGCACCGACTCCGCCCGGACCTCCTCCGCCGTCTTGCCGAAGGCCAGCGCCTCCGCCTGCGCGAACACGTTCGAGATCAGCAGGTCGTGATGGTCGCCGAGCGGGTTCAGGGTCTCGACGAACCCGATCAGGTCGCAGGGGATCAGCAGCGTCCCCTGATGGATCAGCTGGTAGAAGGAGTGCTGGCCGTTGGTCCCCGGCTCGCCCCAATAGACGGCGCCGGTCTGGTAGTCGACCCGGGCGCCTTCGAGGGTCACCGACTTTCCGTTCGACTCCATGGTCAGCTGCTGCAGGTAGGCCGGAAACCGCTTGAGGTACTGCTCGTAGGGCAGCACGGCGACGGTCTGCGAGCCGAAGAAGTCGCCGTACCAGACCGCCAGCAGGCCGAGGAGCTCGGGCAGGTTGGCCTCCGTCGGCGCCTGGCGGAAGTGCTCGTCGACGGCGTGAAAGCCGGCCAGCATCTCCCGGAAGCGCTCCGGCCCGATCGCCAGCATCGTCGAGAGGCCGATCGCCGAGTCCATCGAGTAGCGCCCGCCGACCCAGTCCCAGAAGCCGAACATGTTCTCGGTGTCGATCCCGAACCCCGACACGCCTTCGACGTTGGTTGAGACGGCGACGAAGTGCTTGGCCACCGCCGATTCGTCGCCGCCGAGGCCGGAGAGCAGCCAGGCGCGCGCGGTGCGCGCGTTGGTCATCGTCTCCAGGGTCGTGAAGGTCTTCGAGGAGACGATGAACAGCGTCTCGGCTGGGTTCAGGTCCCGCGTCGCCTCGACGAAGTCGGTGCCGTCGACGTTGGAGACGAAGCGAAACCTGCGCTCGCGGTCCGAGTAGTCGCGCAGCGCCTCGTACGCCATCACCGGCCCGAGGTCCGAGCCGCCGATGCCGATGTTGATGACGTTGCGGATCGGCTCTCCGGTGTGCCCGCGCCACTCCCCGCTGCGCACCCGCTCCGAGAACGACGCCATGCGGTCGAGGACCTCGTGGACCCGCTTGACGACGTCCTCTCCGTCCACGATCAGCGAGCGCTCGCGCGGCATCCGCAGCGCCACGTGGAGCACGGCGCGGCCCTCGGTGAGTTGATGTGCTCGCCGCGGAACATCGCCTCGCGGCGCTCGGCGAGCCCGCACTCGTCGGCGAGGGCGGCCAGCAGCCGCAGGGTCTCGTCGGTGAGCCGGTTCTTGGAGAAGTCGAGGTAGAGGCCGGCGGCCTCGGCGACCAGGCGCTCGCCGCGGTCGGGATCGGCGGCGAACAGGTCGCGCAGGTGAGCGTCGCCGATCTCTGCCCGGTGCCGCTCCAGGTCCTTGAACGCATCGCGCTCGCGCAGTGCGCTCATCGCAGCGGCCTCAACGGCGGCCGGGCTCGGCTTCGTCCCATCGGACTCCGCCTCACGGGCGCACTCCGCGACCGCGGTCAGCAGCCGGGCGGCGATCGGCGGCACCCGGGCGTCCGGGTCGGCTTCGGGCTCGTAGGCGGTCAGCGAGACCGCGCGCACGCGCCGGTCGCCAAGCAGCGCGCGCAGCGACGCCTCGAGCTCCTCGGCCGAGAGCCCGCCAGGCGCTGCGTAACGGTTGACGCGGGCCACGTCCGAGTCGAGCACGTCGAGGTCCACGTGCAGGTAGAGGCCGCTGGGCGCCGGCTCGATCGAGTCGATCGCCTCGACCAGCGCCGCTGGGCCGAGCGAGGTGACGGGCAGCTGCTTGATCGACGACGCCTCGAGGCGGACCCGCTCGGGATCGTCGATCGCGCGTGCACCGGCGAGCACGATGGCTGTCTCTGGGAGCGGTCGCGCCCCCGGGACCTGGGCCGCCAGGCCCTGCCACGCATCGCCGACCAGGATCGCCAGGCCCATGCCGTCGAGGTAGCCGTAAACCGCGGTCCCGGGCTCGTTGAAGTCGGCGTGCGCGTCGAACCAGACCACGCCCGGCGTCGTCTCGCCGAGGCCGGCAACTACGCCGACCGCCGAGAAGCAGCTTCCCGACAGGATCACCGGGAACTCGCCCGACGAGCGAGCCGCGCGAACCGCGTCGGCGACCCGGCGGATCACGGCAAAGCTCGTGTCGACCTCGTTGTCAGCGGGCTCGTCGACCTCGATCATGGTGGTCTCGACCGCCGCTCCGTGGGCGCCGAGCGCGTCAACGGCGCCGTGCTCGAGCAGGCTCCCGGGACCCAGGCCGACGCCGTCACGCAACCGGCCGAGCTCGTACGGAACCGCGATCAAGCGGATCGCGGTCATCGCGCTATGCCGCGGAGGGCGTCTGCGTGGCGATCGTCTTGAGCAGCTCGTTCCAGGAGTCGACGAACGCCCGCTTGCCCTCCTCCTGGAGCCTCTGGGCCAGCGCGTCGGTGTCGATCCCGGCGTCGTTGAACGCCTTCAGCGTCTCGGAGGCGTCGCCGCCGTCGACCGGCAGCGTCTCGGAGACCTCGCCGTGATCGGCGAACGCGTTCAGCGTCTTCTCCGGCATCGTGTTGACCGTGAACGGCGACACGAGCCCCTCGATGTAGAGGAGGTCCGAGGCATCGGGGTCCTTGGTGCCCGTGCTCGCCCAAAGGAGGCGCTGGGCCTTCGCGCCCTCGTTTCGCAGCCTCATGGCCCGATCCGAGGCGAGCAGCTCGCGGTACGCCGCGTACGTCCGCTTGCCGACAGCGAGCCCGAGCTTGTTGCGCAGATCGTCGGGGACCGTCTCGGTGACGGCGGCGTCCCACCGGCTGATGAACACCGAGGCGACCGAGGCGACGTCGGGGTTCAGCCCGGCCTCCACCCGGCGCTCGAGCCCGCGCATGTACGCGTCAGCGGCGCCGAGGTAATCGTCGGTCGAGAACAGCAGCGTGACGTTGATCGGGATCCCGGCGAAGATCGACTCCTCGATCGCCTCGCGGCCCGGCTCGGTGCCCGGGATCTTGATGAAGAAGTTCTCCTCGCCGCGGCCGTAGAGCTCAGCGGCCTGCTTGATCGTCGCCTGGGCGTCGTCGGCGAGCTTCGGCGAGACCTCGAGCGAGACGCGCCCGTCGATCGTGGTCCGCTCGTGGACCGGCCTGAACAGCTCGGCTGCCCGGCGGAGGTCGGTGATCGCGAGCTCGAAGAACAGCTCCTCGCCCTCGAGCCCCCGCTCGGAGAGCTCGGCCACCTGGTCGTCGTAGGCTGAGCCGCCGCCGATCGCCTTGTCGAAGATCGTCGGGTTCGAGGTAAGGCCGGTGACGGAGAGCTCGTCGATGTAGCGGGCGAGCGTGCCGTCGTCGAGCATCGTCCGGGTGATGTTGTCCACCCAGAGGCTCTGACCGATGTCGTGAAGCTTCTTGGTGCGGTCATTCATCTCTACGCCTCCTTTGAACCGAGGATAGACCTCGCCGTTTCCGCGATTCGGTCGGGCGTAAACCCGTACTCCGCCAGGACGTCCTTGAGCGGCGCGGAGGACCCGAAGGTGTGCATGCCGATGGTCGCCCCCTCGGGGCCGACGTAGCGGTCCCAGCCGAGGGTCGCCGCCTCCTCGATCGAGACCCGGGCGGTGACGTCGGGCGGGAGGACGCTGTCGCGGTAGTCCTGGTCCTGCTGGTCGAAGACGTAGAACGACGGCAGGCTGACGACCCGCGAGCGGATCCCGTCGGCGATCAGGGACTCGTGCGCCTCGAGGGCCAGCGCGACGTCGCTGCCGGTGGCGATCAGGATCACCTCCGGCTCTGAGCCATCGGGATCGGCGATCACGTAGCCCCCGCGGCGCAAGCCCTCGGCCGAGGCATAGCGCGAGCGGTCGATGATCGGCACGTCCTGGCGGGTCAGCACCAGCGCCACCGGCTGGTGGTCCTGCTCGATCGTCAGCCGCCAGGCCTCGGCGACCTCGTTGGCGTCCGCGGGACGGATCACGTTCAGGCCCGGGATCGCGCGCAGCGCGGGCAGGTGCTCGACCGGCTGGTGGGTCGGGCCATCCTCGCCGAGCCCGATCGAGTCGTGGGTGAAGATGTGGATCACCGGCAGCTCCATCAGCGCCGAGAGCCGGATCGCCGGGCGGGCGTAGTCCGAGAAGACGAGGTAGGTCGACCAGGACGGGCGGATCTTGGACAGCGAGAGGCCGTTGGAGATCGCCGCCGACTCGTGCTCGCGGATCCCGTAGTGGAACTGGCGGCCTGCCCGGTTCTCGGGTTCGAACGCGCCCTCGGCGAACTCGCCGAGGTCGACCGCGGTCGAGCCGGTGAGGTCGGCCGAGCCGCTCACATACCAGGGCAACTGGGCGGCGATCGCCTTCTGGACGGCGTTTGACGCCTTGCGGGTCGCCATCCCCTTCTCGCCGGGCTCGAAGCTCGGGATGTCGGCGTCCCAGCCGTCGGGCAGCTCGCGGCGCTGCATCTGGCCGATCCGCGCTTCGAGCTCCGGGTGCTCGCTTCGATACGAGTCGAGCAGCCGCTCCCAGCGCTCGCGCTCGTCGCGGCCGCGGGCGCCGATCCCCTCGGCGAAGTGCTCGCGAACGCCGTCGGGGACCAGGAACTGCGCGTCCTCGGGCCACCCGTAGGCGCGCTTGGTCTCGCGCACGGCCTCCTCGCCGAGCGGATCGCCGTGGACGGCGGCCGTGTCGGCCTTCGGCGATCCGTAGCCGATGTGGCTGTCCACGATGATCAGCGTCGGCCGGTCCTCGGTCTGCCTGAAGGTCGCCAGCGCCCGGTCGACGAGCCCGGTGTCGTTGGCGTCGCCGACCCGCGTCACGTTCCATCCGTAGCCGAGGAAGCGTGCGGCCACATCGTCGGTGTAGGTGATCTCGACCCGGCCGTCGATCGAGATGTGGTTGTTGTCGTAGATCCAGCAGAGGTTGTCGAGCCGCTGGTGGCCGGCGAACGAGGCGGCCTCGTGCGAGACGCCCTCCATCAGGTCGCCGTCACCCGCGATCACGTAGACGTCGTAGTCGAACATCTCGAAGTCCGGCCGGTTGAAGTGCGCCGCCATCCACTTCGACGCGACCGCCATCCCGACCGAGGTCGCCACGCCCTGGCCGAGCGGGCCGGTGGTCGTCTCGACGCCCGAGGTCCAGCGGTACTCGGGGTGGCCGGCCGCCTTCGAGTCGAGCTGGCGGAAGCTCTTGATGTCGTCGAGGGTGACCGACTCGCGGCCGAGGATCTCGTAGTCGGGGTCGACCGCCTTCACTCCGGTGAGGTGGAGCAGCGAGTAGAGGAGCATCGACGCGTGTCCCGCCGAGAGCACGAAGCGGTCGCGGTTGGGCCAGATCGGCTCCTCAGGGTCGAAGCGCAGGAACCGCTGCCAGAGGGTGTAGGCGACCGGGGCGAGGGCCATCGGCGTGCCGGGATGACCGGAGTTCGCCTTCTGGATCGCGTCGATCGATAGCGTCCGGATCGTGTTGATGCAGAGCTGGTCGATATCGGCCACGTGAGCAACGTAATCGATACCGAGAAGCGGGTGGCGGCCGAGGCCGCCGCCGAGCTGATCGAGGACGGGATGGCCGTCGGGCTCGGAACCGGCTCGACCGTCGCCTTCCTGTTGCCGGCGCTGGCCGCGCGCGGGCTGCGGACCCGTTGCGTCGCAACCTCGGAGGAGACCGAGCGGATCGGCCGCGGGCTCGGGCTGCCGATCGAGCCGTTCGACTCGCTGGACCACCTCGACATCGCGATCGACGGCGCCGACCAGGTGGCGCCCGACGGCTGGGTGGTCAAGGGCGGCGGCGGCGCCCACACCAGGGAGAAGATCGTCGCCGCGGCCGCCGACCGATTCGTGGTGATCGCCGATTCCTCGAAGCCGGTGGAGCGGATCAGCCCGCCGATCCCCCTCGAGCTGTTCCCGTTCGGCGTCGCCGCCACGCTGCGCCGGATCGGCGATGCGAGGCTGCGCGACGGCGCCGCGCGCTCACCGGACGGCGGGCTGATCGCCGACTATCACGGCGAGGTCGACGACCCCAGCGCGCTCGCCGGACTGCTGTCGGCCACGCCGGGCGTGATCGACCACGGCCTGTTCGAGCCCGAGATGGTCACCGACATCCTCATCGGCCGCGGGGAGGCCGTCGAGCGGATCGATCTCTAGCTAGCTGGGCGCCGCGGCGCGCTCGGCGATCAGGGTCGCGTTCGGGTTGTGCACCCGGCCCGCCGGGATCGACTCGTCGCCCGCGCGCAGCTTGGCCAGCGCCTCGACCTTGTCGGCGCCGGTGACCAGCCAGAGGATTTCGCGGGCGGCCTCGAGCGCCGGGTAGGTCAAGGTCATCCGTCGCCGCCCCTGGTACTCGCCCGTCACCGCGACGAGGCGGTCGCGGACCTCGAGTACCGGGTCGCCCGGGACCAGCGAGGCGGTGTGGCCGTCGGGGCCGAGGCCGAGGTGCACGAGGTCGAGGGCCTCGGGCAACTCTTCGGCGTAGCGCCGGGCGGCCGCCTCGGGGTCGGGGTCGGTGACGGGCATCCGACGCAGCCGCCGGAATCCCGCAGCCGGCAGGCTCTCCTGCAGGTGGGTGAGGTTCCGATCGGGATCACCGTCCGGCGCGATCCGCTCGTCGACCTGGAAGATCGTCACCTGCGACCAGTCGAGGTCGCGCGCGCCGAGCAGCTCAAACATCCGCCACGGGGCGTGGCCGCCGCTGACCGCCAGCGTCAGGGCGCCCGGCCTCGGCGATTGCCTCGGCGATCAGCTCGGCGCCGCGGCGGGCCGCCGCCTCGGCGTCGGCGACGACCTCCGCCTTCACTTTCCCCGTCAATCTTTCTTCTCGGCGTGGCCACCGAACTGGCCGCGCATCGCCGACAGCACCTTGTTGGCGAAGTCGTCGAGGTCGCGCGAGGAAAAGCGCGAGTACAGCGCCTCGGTCAGGACCGGCGCCGGCACCCCCTCCTCGATCGCCGCGATCGAGGTCCAGCGCCCCTCGCCGGAATCGGACACCCGGCCCTCGAACTCCTCGAGCTCGGGTGAGTCGACCAACGAGGCGGCCGTCAGGTCGAGCAGCCACGAGCCGATCACGCTGCCGCGCCGCCAGACCTCGGCCACCGCCGGGATGTCGAGCTCGTACTCGTAGAACTCCGGGTCGGTGAGCGGCGCCGTCTCGGCGTCGGCCTCGCGCTCGTGCATCCCGGCGTCGGCGTTCTTGAGGATGTTGAGGCCCTCGGCGTAGGCGGCCATCACCCCGTACTCGATCCCGTTGTGGACCATCTTCACGAAGTGGCCGGCGCCGCTCGGCCCGCAGTGCAGGTAGCCGTGCTCGGCGGTCGTCGGCTCGCCGCCGCGACCCGGGGTGCGCTCGGCCGCTTCCACCCCCGGCGCGAGCGTCGCGAAGATCGGGTCGAGCCGCTTCACCGCCTCGTCGGGGCCGCCGATCATCAGGCAGTAGCCGCGCTCGAGCCCGAACACGCCGCCGCGAGGTGCCGCAGTCGATGTAGTCGATCCCCTTCTCGGCCAGCTTGGCGCGCGCGGCGGATGTCGTCGCGGTAGTAGGAGTTGCCGCCGTCGATGATCGCGTCGCCGGACTCGAGCCGCTCGGCGAGCTGCTCGACGGTCTTGCTCGGTGATCTCCCCCGCCGGGACCATCACCCAGGCGGCGCGTGGCTTGCGTCCAGCTTGGCGGCGAAGTCGTCGAGCGACTCGGCGCCGGTCGCGCCCTCGCCGGCCAGTCCCTTGACCGTGTCCGGGTTCACGTCGTAGACGACACAGTCGTGGCCGTCACGCATCAGCCGGCGAACGATGTTCGCGCCCATCCGCCCGAGGCCGACCATGCCGAGTTGCATAGGCTCCGGATACTAAGTCGAATGGCGAAGAAAGCGGACATCCTGGTCATCTTCGGGCTCACCGGCGACCTCGCGAAGCGACAGACCTTCCCGGCGCTCTACCGGCTCGAGCACCGCGGCGACCTCGACTGCCGGATCGTCGCCGTGGCCCGCCAGCACTGGGGTCAGGAGCAGCTCGACCGCCTCGCCAGCGAGTCGATCGAGGCCCGCGTGCCCGATGCCGACGACGAGGTACGCAAGCGCCTCGAGGACCGGCTCGACTACATCCGCGGCGACTTCGACGACCCCGAGACCACCAGCACCTAAAGCGCGAGATCGGCGGCCACAAGCGGGCCCTCTTCTACCTCGAGGTTCCCCCGTCGCTGTTCGAGGAGGTCGTCCACCACCTCCACGAGGTCGGCCTGACCGAGAACGCCCGGGTGGTGTTCGAGAAGCCGTTCGGCCACGACCTGCAATCGGCGCGGGCTCTGAACGCCACGCTCCACGAGTACCTCGACGAGTCGCAGATCCTGCGGATCGATCACTACCTGGGCAAGGAGCCCGTGATCGACATCCTGTACCTGCGGTTCGCGAACCTGGTGCTCGAGCCGGTCTGGAACCGGCAGTTCGTCGACTCGGTGCAGATCACGATGGCGGAGGACTTCGGGGTCGAGGACCGCGGCTCGTTCTACGACCCCGTCGGAGCGCTCCGCGACGTGGTCCAGAACCACATCCTCCAGATCCTGGCGCTGAGCGCCATGGAGCCGCCGGCGCCGGGCCCGGAGGGCGACGACCCGATCGGCGACCGCAAGTCCGACCTCTTCCGGGCGATGCCCCAGGCAAAACCGCGCTACTACGTCCGCGGCCAGTACGAGGGTTACCGCGACGTCAAGGGCGTACGCCCCGACTCGGACACCGAGACCTTCGTCGCGCTGCGGTTCGAGGTCGAGAACTGGCGCTGGTCGAGGATTCCGTTCTTCGTCCGCGTCGGCAAGGCGTTACCGGTGAAGGCGACCGAGGTCAGGGTCGTGTTCCGTCGTCCGCCGCGGCTGGGAATCGGCGGGCGCATGCTCCCCGACCCCGACGAGTTCATCCTCCGGATCCAGCCGGAGCCGGGGGCCGAGCTCTGCCTGATCGCGAAGAGGGGTGGCGTCGAGGCACTGCATCGGGTCCACCTCGACATGCTCTTCGAAGAGCAGGTCGGCGACCAGCCGGACGCCTACGAGCGGCTGTTGCGCGATGCGCTGGACGGTGACGCGAGCCGGTTCCCGAATCAGGACGCGATCGAGCAGACCTGGCGAATCGTCCAGCCGCTGCTGGACGATCCGCCTCCGGTCGAGCCATATCGGCCGGGGACCTGGGGGCCCGACTCGGCGAGCAAGCTCGTCAGCACGTACGGCGGCTGGCGAGAGCCCTGGCTTCCGGAGTAGCCGCTGCCTAGCCTCTAATCCTCGTCGAACAGCAGCGAAGCGCCGATTGCCCCGCCGAGGTCGCCGAGCGCGGCGAGCTCGATCGCGGGCGGGCGATCGTCGACGAACAGGTGCGGGTGCATGCGCTTGGCGATCTCCTCCACCCCGGCCTCGCCGAACCTGGTCCCGAGCCCGCCGCCGATGATCACCGCCTCGATGTCGATCAGGTTGACGGCCGACGCGACCCCCGCCCCGAGCGCTTCGTACGCCTCGTCCATCAGCTCCTCGGCCATCTTGTCGCCGTGCTCGAGCGCCCGCTCCCAGATGCCGCTGGTCAGCCGGTCGCGGCCGCGCTCCTCCATGATCTCGAACAGCTTCGTCTTGTGGCCTTTCTCGACCAGGTGGCGGGCGTGGATCTCCATCGGCCCCCGGCCGGCGTAAGCCTCCATGCAGCCGCGGCGGCCGCAGGTGCACTTGCGGCCGTCGATCTTCACCACCATGTGGCCGATCTCGCCGGCCGCGCCGCGACCCAGCCAGCGCTTGCCGTCGAGGATCAGGCCGCCGCCGACGCCGGTCCCCCAGAACACGCCGAGGATTGAGCCGTACGGCTTGCCAGCCCCGAGCTTGAACTCGGCGTTGGTGGCGACGTCGACGTCGTTGGCGACCCGCACCGGCGCCCCGAGCGCCTCGGAGAGCCGCTCGCCGAGCGGGAAGCTCTCCTCCCAGTTGGGCAGGTTGCGGGCCTCGCTGACCACCCCGGTGCGCTCGTCGGTGTCGCCGGGCGACCCGACCCCAACCCCTTCGAGCGCGGACGGCTCGACGCCGGCCTCCTGCGCCGCCTCGGCCAGCGCCTTGGCCATCTGCTCGGCGACGTCGGTGGGCCGGCCCTCGGTCGGCGTCGGCAAGCGGGTCTCGCCGATCACCTCGCCGCCCTCCGCGACGATCGCCGCCTGGATCTTGGTCCCGCCGAGATCGATTCCGCCGCGGGTTTGAGCCATGGGCTGACTGTATCCAGTCAGAAGGCGCCGAAGAGGGCGTCGGAGTGGGCGATGATCGCCGCGGCGATCGTCAGCAGCACCGACGGCACGAGCACCATCGCGACGACCAGCTGAATCTTCGGCGCCGCCCGGGCAGCGCGGTCGTCGATCCGTCGGCGAGCGTCACGGCGCAACGCGGTCGCCTGGGCGTGGAGCTGGTCGGCGAGCGGCGAGCCGTAGCGGCGCGAGCGCTCGAGCGCTGCCGCCAGAGCGCCGATCTCGGCTCCCGGGACCCGCTCCCGGACGGCGGCCAGGGCTTCGCGCGGCGGCCGGCCGCACTCGATCTCGGCCACCGCCGACGCCAGCTCGGCGGCCAGGGGCCCCGCGGTCCCGTCGGCGATCTCGGCGAGGACGACCGACGGGTCGCGTCCGGAGGCGGCGCCGACCGCCAGCATGTCCAGTGCGTCGGGAAGCGCGCCGACGAACCGCTCGCGGCGCCGGCGGGCGGTTCGCTCGAGCAGGGCATCGGGGGCGACGAACCCCGCGGCAATCAGGATCCCGGCGCCGATCGGCGCTAGCCGCGCCGGCAGCACCGGCGAGGCGACGGCGGCCACGAGCACGCCGACGACCGACCCGACGAGCTTGGCTCCCACCACGCTGCCCGGCGCCAGACGGCCGCTCAGCCCCGCCCGCGCGATCCGCGACGGGAGTCCGAGTCGGGCGGCCGTCTCGTCGATTGTCTCCGCGCGGCCCCCCGTGATCCGCGCGAGCAGCACGCCGGCGGGGCCCGAGAGGCGGCCCTCGAGCGCACCGGCGAGCTCCCAGGCCGCCGCGAAGGCGAGCAGCACCGCGGCGGCGGCGAGCGGGCCGCTCACCGCTCCGCGATCCGGCTCAGCCGCCGAATCGCCGCGAACCCCGCGGCCTGAAGCCCGGCGGCGAGCGCCAGCAGCGTCGCCGAGGCTCCGTCGGACAACAGCCCGCCGATGAATCCGGGCGCGAGCAGCTCGGCGAGCAGCGCCGCCCCGGCGGGCATCGCCACCACCAGCAGCCCGGTGAACCGGGCCTGGGCGGTGGCCGAGCGCGCGTCGGCCTCGGCGCGGTCGCGATCGGCGGCGGACTCGGCGAACCGTCGCAACAGCACCGATAGGTCTCCGCCGGCGAGCTGCTGGGAGAGGAGCGCGGCGGCGAACGAGTCCACGCGCGGGGAGCCGAGGCGAGAGCGCAGGGCGTCCAGCGCGTCGCGGGTGGGCGCCCCGAGCATCAGCTCGGCGCGTACCCGCGCCATCTCGGCGGCGGGCGGGCCCTCGAGCGACGCCGCGGCGGCGATCAGTGCCGCCCGCGGCGAGCGTCCCGCGGCCAGGGCGTCGGCGATTGCCGTGGCCACCGCCGGCAGCCCGCGCTCGACCGCGCGCCGATAGCCGGCGCGGCGGCGCGAGACAGCCGCGGCCGCGGCGGCGGGACCGGCGACGGCGAGCAGGGGCGCCGGGCCGGGGCCGAAGACGACCGCTCCCGCGCCCAGCATCGCCAGCGCGCCGAGGATCGAGAGCCGGCGGCGCTCGAGCTCGTTCGGCGCGTAGCCCTCGCGCCCGGCGCGGCGCAGCGGTTCGACGGCCGCCGCCAGCCAGCGTCCGGCGGCTGGGGTGGCGAGCACCGCCTCGCGAGCCGCCACGGCGGCGAGCCCGCCGGCGGCGCCGAAGAGCGCGATCCCGATCCAGCCGGCACTCATTCAAGCGGCCTCAACGGCGGCGGGGCTCGGCTCCGCCTCGCGGGGACTCCGCCTCACAGGCGTCGCCAGAGCTCGCGGACCCCGACGCTCCCTGCGGCCCGGCGCACCTCGCCGAGCTCGCTCACGACCCGCACCCCGCCGGCGCCGCGGACCATGTGGACGACGAGGTCGACTCCGCGCCCGAGCTGCTCGCGAATCGCGTCGTGCGGAAGGCCCACCCCGGCCATCAGCGCCAGCGTCTCGACCCGGCGCAGCGCGTCCTGGGGAGAGTTCGCGTGCACTGTCGACAGCGCTCCCTCGTGGCCGGTGTTCAGCGCGGTCAGCAGGTCGAGCGCTTCGGCCCCGCGGACCTCGCCGATCACAATCCTGTCCGGACGCATCCGCAGGGCGTTGCGGAGCAGGTCGCGGATCGTCACCTCGCCGCGGCCCTCCACCGAGGCCGGTCGGCTCTCGAGTCGGACCACGTGAGGCTGGCGCAGCGCGCAGCTCGGCTGCGTCCTCGATTGTCACCACTCGCTCGCTCGGGTCGATCCAGGCCGAGAGCGCGTTCAAGAGCGTCGTCTTGCCCGAGCCGGTGCCGCCGGAGACGAGGATGCTGCGACGGCTGCGAATCGCCTCCTCGAGGCGGGAGGCGAGCTCGCCCGTAAGCGTCCCGCGCTTCACCAGCTCCCGCGGATCCGGCCGGGCGGCGGTGAACCTGCGCACCGAGAGCGCCGGCCCGTCGACGGCCAGCGGTGGGATGACGACGTGCACGCGCGACCCGTCGGCAAGTCTCGCGTCCGCCATCGGGCTGAGCTCGTCGACCCGGCGTCCCACCGGCGCCAGGATGCGCTCGATCGTGTCGCGGAGCTCCTGCTCGGACTCGAAGCGAACCGGGGTCGGTTCGATCCTCCCGTGCCGCTCGACGTAGACGCGCTCGTGGCCGTTGACCATCAGCTCCTCGACCTCCGGGTCGGCGAGCAACTCCTCCAGGGGCCCGAGTCCGACCGTGTCGCGCAGGATCAGGTCGCGGATCTGGGCGCGACGCGCCTTGGAGAGGATCGAGGCGCTCTCGTCGACGAGCTCGCCCACCGCGGTCTCGAGGTCGGAGGCGACGTTCTCCCGCGACGCCGCCTGCGCCCGCCGGCGCTCGACCAGCCGCACCCGGAGCTCGGCGGCGACGGTGCGCGCGTGATCGTCGGCGGTTGCCATCTGACCCGTAGGAGGCGGTGGCGATCTCGTTTTCGCCCCCGGTCGCGGCGTATGCTCGCCGCGATGAGCGAGATCGAGGTGATCGAGGGCGACATCACCGAGCTCGAGATCGACGCGATCGCCAACGCCGCCAACACCGACCTGCGCCACGGCGGCGGGGTGGCCGGCGCCATCGTCCGTGCAGGGGGCGCCGAGATCCAGGAGGAGTCGAACCGCGTGGCGCCGATCGAGCTTGGCCACGCGGTCGCCACGAGCGCCGGCGCCCTTCCGGCGCGCTGGGTGATCCACGCCGCCACCATGCACCTCGGCGGCCCGACCTCCGCGGGCGTCATCCGGGATGCCACCGCCTCGGCCCTGCGGGTCGCCGACGAGGTGGGCGCCCGCTCGCTCGGCCTCGTGGCGTTCGGCACCGGCGTCGGCGGCTTCCCGGTCGCAGAGGCCGCCCAAATCGAGGTCGAGGAGGTCCGCCGCCATCTCGACGGCGGCGGCGGCCTCGAGCGCGCCGTGTTCTGCGTCTTCGGAGCCGAGGCGCGGGTGGCCTTCGAGGCGGCGCTCGGACCCTGACCCCGGTCAGCGCTCGATCAACCGGACCGCGCGGGCGAAACTCTCGGCCTGGATCAGGCGGAGCGCCTGGGCGCGCGTGAGTGCCAGCGTCGCGGCCCAGGCGTCGGTGGCCGGGCCCGGGACGATGTCGCCGGCGGCGTCGCCGTCGGCGGCGCTCAGCTCGAGCAGCTCGACACCGGCCGCGGCGACGTAGGTGCGGCCCGGGCCACCGCCGGGGCCGGGCTCCGTGGTGACGATGACGTCCACTCGCTGGGGCTGCGCCGCAGCCAGCGCTCCGGCGCCGGTGACCGTGATCTCGACCGCGCGATCGCCGGGATCCGCCGCCTCGGCGGGCTCGGCGTCCGGCCTGGCCCGCCGAGCCGCGAACTGGGACTCGAGCACATAGCTGCCCGCCGGGATGGTCACCGCGGGGCGCCGGCCGGCGACCTGCTCCGGCGCGGTCAACGCGTCCGGAGGCAGGAAGCTCGCGGGCACGCGGCGAACCTCAACGGCGCTCTTCAGATCGACCCGGCGAACGGCAACCCGCGCCTCAAGCGTGCCGGAGGCCATCAGCGCCTCGCGCAACTCGCCGCCCTGGGACGCGAGGTCCGCGGAGGGGTCCTGAGTGGCACCGGCCGCGAGCCCGGCACAGACGGCGGCGGCGGAGGCGAAGGCGATCGCACGCCCCCTCCGGCTCACAAGAACAACTGGATCGCGGCCCGCCTCACTCAGACGCTCCCTTGCGGTGGCTCCGCGCTCAAGGGCAGCTCGAGCACGGCGTTGGCGCCGTCGCGATGCCGGCAGGCGGCGAAGCGGCCGCCGTGCTCGGCGGCGACCGAGCGCACGATCCGCAGGCCGTGCCCCCGGCGCGGATCGCCTGTGGTGATTCGAACCGGCGCCCGCGTCGTGATCCGCAGCGCCTCGCCCGCGGCCCGGTTGGCGACGTGCAGGCGCACGCACCCGGGCCTCGCCGCTCCCTCGACCCGAATCGCCCCGGCACCGTGCTCGATCGCGTTGGAGATGAGGTTGTCGAGAGCCCGCGCGATCGCCGCCGGGTCGCAGATGATCTCGGCCCGGCCGGCGTGCCAGGCGAAGGCGAGCTGGCGACCCGCGAGCCTCGCCGGCCCGCGCCACCGGGCGACCGCCTGCTCGGCGAGCGCCCGGACGTCGACCCGCCGACGCGGCGCCGGCTGGCCACCGTTGATCTCGCGGTCGAGCCCCGAGAGGGCCTCGATCGCGCTCCGGAGCTGGCCGTCGCCGCCGGCGACTCGGTCGCTACCGAGCGCGAGAGCCTGCAGCGGGCGCCGGAGCTCGTGCAGCGATTGGTTGAGCGCCGCTCGCCGCCTGGCGACCCGCAGGCGGTCGACGGCGAGCACCGCGGCGAAGGTCAACGCCATCGGCCAGGCGACGGCCGAGCTGTCAGCGAGCGCCCTGATCACCGCCGTCGCTGCCTTCGATCAGCCGGTAGCCGTAGCCCCAGACGTTGACCACGTAGCGCCCGGACTCCGGGTCGAGCTTGCGGCGCAGGCGGCTGGCGTGGGAGTCGAGCGTGCGCGTTCTGCCCATCGACTTGAAGCCCCAGACGTCGCGCAGGAGCTCCTCCTTGCCGAACACCCTCGCCGGCTCCGCCGCCAGTGCCCGCAGCAACGCGAACTCCTTGTTGGAGAGCTTCACCGGCCGGCCGGCGACGGTGACCTCGCGGCGCGCGGTGTCGATGAAGATCTCGCCCACGCGCAGCGGTCCCTGGCGGCGCCGCTCGCCGCGGCGGGTGATCGCCCGGACGCGCTCGGCGAGCTCGTCGTAGACGAACGGCTTGACCAGGTAGTCGTCGGCCCCGCAGCGCAGCCCGCGTACGCGGTCACTGGCGCTCGAGCGGCCGCTGAGCACGATCACGGGTAGCTCCGGGTCGTAGCGGCCGGTGGCGCCGTCGGCGCCGCGGATCTCGCGCAGGACCTCGAGCCCGAAGGCGTCCGGGAGCGTGAGGTCGAGGATCATCAGGTCGGGCTGCTTGAAGTGGCAGAGGCGCAGCGCGTCGGCGGCGCATGGCGCCGGCAGGGCCCGGAACTCGTCTGCCTCGAGGTTCGCGCAGAGCAGCTCCAGGGTCGGCTCGTCGTCCTCGCACACGACCACGGTCGCGATCGGCTGCCGGCTCGGCAACGTCATGCCGGCACCTCCAGGACCGCGGCGGCCCGCGGCTCGCGGACGATCCGCCGCGGCGGGACCGTCTCGCGAACCGACAGCGGGGCGAGCGCGCCGTCGAGGAACACGACCCGGAGCGCGAACCGCATCCCGAACGTGTGCACGCTGCGACAGCGCGGGATCAGCAGCCCCGCCCCCGCCCGCCCGGGCCGCAACAGGGCGAGCCCGAGCAGGCGGGAGGGGAAGGTGACCGCCACCGGCACCCACCGTGCACGGACCTCCGCCTGGGGCAGCCGGCGGAAGCGGAGCGGGAGCGGCGAACGGTTCACGCGCCCTACAACCCCGCGCGCGACGGCGGCGCCCCCACCGATCGAAACCGACTCGATTCGACGTCGAGGGTGCAAACCCTCGTTCAGGTTCGCGGCACCTGCGTGCGCCGGCGTCGCCCATCGGCAAAGATGCACCCACCTGGGAAGCAAGACCAATTCGATCGGGGCGGAGAGCGTTCAAGTGGAGAAGGCAACTCGCAGAGGGAATTACGAGTCGGGTTCCGACTACGTCCTCGAGTACGGCGAGTTGCGGTTCTCGTTCAACGAGCAGGACTTCTCCCAGCGCGTGGAGCAGGCCGCGGTGAAGCTCGACTTCGTCGACCAGGGCCTCGGGGGCGACGAGCTCCACGATCTGCTCGAGCTCGCCGTCAACGGCGAGATCCGCGAGCCGACCTCACCGCTCGGCGAGCACATCAACGAGCACTGGACGGAACTGGTCGGTCCCGCCAACCGCAGCCTCGTCCACTGGATCCGCCGCCTCGTGTTCCGCGGCGCCTGGCTCGATCAGCGGGTCAAGGAGGGCGAGCTCGACGTCGTCTTCGACGACGACAGCCACACCTTCGGCTACGTCCAGCCCGACCGCGAGGCGGAGCCCATCGAGCTCTCGCGCGAGCCGAGCTGGGCGGGCCTGGCCTACCGCCGATAACGACTTACAGCGAGGCCAGCAGCTCCGCGTTCGACGCCGTCGCCTCGATCCGCTCGCGCAGCAGCCGGGCGGCCTCGGGCCCGTCGAGGTCGGCCAGTAGCGATCGCAGGCGGCGGACCGCCTCGAGCTCGGCCGGGTCGCGAAGGTCCTCCTCGTTCGAGACCCGGCATTCGGCCGGGACCAGCGCCGGGCGGATGCCGGCCGCGGCGAGCCCGGGGTCGAGCGTGACCAGGGAGCTCTCGGTGGTGATCACGGCGCGTTCGGCCTCCCCCTCGTCGCTGGCGTCTGCGAGCACGGTGGCGACCACGGTCACCGAGCCGCCGCCGGCCAGGTTGCGGCCGGTGCCGAACAGGCGCTTGACCTCTCCCGGGTCGCCGGCGGCGTAGGCGAGCCGGGACAGCGAGTCGCAGACCATGACCACGTCCTGACCGAGCTCCGCCAGCCTACGAGCCCTCTCGCCTGCGAGGTCGGCGGTCCGAAGCTGCTCGACCGGGCCGAGGTCGCCGGTGGCGATCGCGAACTCGGCGCCCGGGATCGCATCGCGCCAGGCCGTGGCCTCCTCGGGGCGCTCATCGATCAGCAGGCAGATCACCCGGGCGTCGGCTGGCCGCGGCAGCGCGGGCGATGCCGCGCAGCAGCGTCGTGCGACCCGAGCGAGGGGCCGACCGCACCAGCACGCGCTGTCCGTGCGCCAGCGGCGCGAGCAGGTCAACAGCTCGGATCAGCACGTCGTCGGCGACGCGATCGAGCGGGATCCGCCGCTCGGGCAGCGTCGGGGCCAGGTCGTCGAAGGCCGGGCGAACCTCGCTCAGCGGCTCGGACCCGTTGACGGCGTCGACGTGGACGAGCGCGCGATGGCGCTCGCCCCGGCGGGGTTCGCGGGCGGGGCCGGAGACCTCGTCGGCGGGGCGAAGCTCGCAACGGCGAACCTGCGCTGCCGAGATGTAGACGTCGCCCTCGCTCGCCTCGAGGCCGGCGAGGCGGATGAAGCCGTAGCGCTGGCGCGTGAGCTCGAGTATGCCGCGGACGTTGTCGACCGGGGTGACGTCCTCGCCCTCGTCGCCCTCCTCGGGGCCGCCCGCGCCCAGCACCACGGGCTCCGGGTCGGCGTCCGTGAGCAGCGTGCCCTCGACCACCGCGAGCTCGTCCGTGTCGGCCTCCGCGAGCCGGTCGATCAGCTCGCGCCGGCGCATCACCCGGTAGCCCTCGACGTCGTGACGCTCGGCCAGGGCGTGAAGGTCGGCGAGGTGGAGTTCTTCGAGCTCGCTGCGCGCCATCGGCAGCGCAGGCTAACGACTAGCCCGCGAGCAGAGGATCGTCGCGGAGCGAATCGAGGTCGGAATCCTCGCGAGCCCACTCCCGGGTCCGGGGGTCGTTCTCGAACGCGGTCCGCAGGTGCGCGAGCGCCCGCTCGCGCTCACCGAGCAGCGCCAGCTCACAGGCGAGCGCGTAGTGGAGCGTGCCGTGATCGGGATAGTGCTCGAGCCCCTCGGCCGCGATCTCGTACGCGCGGCCGTGGTCGCCCGCCTCATGGGCGGGGATCGCCGCGTACCAGTACTCGAACGGCGACGGCGGCATCGCGCTCCCGGGCCTGCCGCCGATGACCATCACCGTCGCCCCCGGGCTGGCGGCGGTCGCCCTGCGCCGCACCCCGGGCTCGATCAGGATCATCGTCCCCTCTCCGGCCTCGATCGACTCCTCGCCCACTTCGAAGGTCGCCCGGCCGCGGACGACGAGGTAGAGCTCCTCGTGGCCGCCGGCGCCAGGACTCGTCTCATCGTGCTCCTCGATCAGGGCGTCGCCGGGCGCGTCGGCGGTGTAGGCGTTGACGCCGAACGCGGTCACGCCGAGTCGTCGCCGAACCGGGCGCCAGACGCCCTCCTCGAGCGGCACCCGCTCGAGCGAGTCGAGGTCGACCACCCGGTAGCCGGGCTCGCTCACGCGACCACCGCCGCCGGGTCGATCCCCTCGCTGCGGGCGTCGGCCACCCAGCGCTCGGCCTCGGCGGCGATCCCCTCGGAGTCCCAGCCGAGCTCGTTCCCGAGCGCCTCCGCGACGGCCGCGACCGACTCGGCGGTCGCAGCTGCGGCGCCGCCAGCAGCCCGAGACGGGTTCGGCGCAGGAGCACGTCCGCGACGGTGCGCGCCTGCTCGCGCCGGGCGGCGACCACCACCTCGGCGAGCAGGTCGGGCTGTCCATGGACGATGGGGGCGGCGAGCTCCGGGCGCTGCTCGCACAGTCGCAACACCTCGCGGCCGTAGTGCCCGTAGCGGAAGCCGAGCAGCTCCCGATAGCCCTCGGGGAGGTCGGACTCGTCGAGGCCGTCGGGCGGGTCGAGCTCCCCCTCCCCGGCCGCCATCCCGAGCGGGATGTCGTCGGTCCGGCACGGCGCCACCCGGCCCTCGCGCTCGACCATCCGGTCCACGACCTGCTTCGCCATTCGCCTCCAGGTTGTCAGCTTGCCGCCGGTGATCGTCAGCATCCCCGACGAAGTCTCGTACAGCTCCGCCTTGCGGGAGATGTCCACCGACTTGCGCGGGTCGCCGGTGGAGATCAGCGGCCGGACGCCGGCGTAGGCGCCCGTCAGGTCGGACTCGCCCAGGTCGGTGGCGAAGAACTCGTTCACCGCCGCGAGCAGGTACTCGATGTCGTCCTGCGCCGGCTGGACGTGGCCGATGTCGCCGTCGTAATCGTTGTCGGTGGTCCCGATCAGCGCCCGCCCGTACCAGGGCAGCGCGAAGATCGTCCGGTCGGCGCCGGCGGGGACGATCGACGCCGCCTCCAGCGGGAGCTTGTCCATCGAGATCGTCAGGTGGGTGCCGCGGCTCGGCGCGATCCGCGGCAGATCCTCCTCAGTGTGGATCTCCTCGGGGCGGATGCGGTCCGCCCAGACGCCGGTGGCGTTGATGACGTTGTCGGCCTCGACCGCGAACTCCTCCCCGGTCTCGAGGTCCCGGCAGCGGACGCCGGCCGCCGGCCCGCCGTCCTCGAGCAGGCCGATGACCTCGGCACCGTTGACCGAGACCGCGCCGAATCGCTCGGCCTCCCCGAGGACGGTCAGGACCAGGCGGACGTCGTCGGTCTGGCAGTCGTAGAACAGATATCCCTCGCGCGGCTCCCGCCCGGCGAGCGCCGGGAGCAGCTCGCTGACCTCCTCGCCGGTGATCGTCCGGTGACGATCGGGGGCCCAGTAGTCGTCGCCGGCGATCCGCTCGGCCCGCTCGCGCCGCGACATCCCGACCCGCGTGGTCGCCATCACGTCGTACATGTTGAGACCGATGCCGATCAGCCGATTGCGGCGGTCCTCGCCGAGCGCCGGGACGATGAACGGGGTCGGGTAGACCAGGTGCGGGGCGAGCTGGACCATCAGCTGGCGCTCGAGCAGGGCCTCGCGGACGAGGCCGAGGTCGAAGTTCTGGAGGTAGCGAAGGCCGCCGTGCACCATCTTCGACGAGCGGCTCGAGGTCCCGAACGCATAGTCCTCGCGCTCGACCAGCGCCACCGAGTAGCCGCGCGAGGCGGCGTCGAGCGCCACCCCGGCGCCGGTGACGCCGCCGCCGATGACGACGACGTCGAAGCGCTCGGAGGTGACCGCCTTCAACGCGTCGGCGCGGGGGAGCATCCCGTGAATCTAGTCGAGGTACTCGACCACGCTGGCCACGGGCGCGCGCTCGGGCGCCGGCTTCTCCTGCACGGGCCGGCCGAGGTGGATGAGGCCGACGAAGCGCTCGTCCGCCCGCAGCCCGACCGCATCGCGGCCGGCGTCGGTGCGCAGCACCTCCGGAGTCCGCCAGTAGCCGGCCAGGCCGCGGCCGTGGGCGGCGAGCAGGACGATGTAGGCGGCGACGGCGGTCGCGTGCAGGTCCTCCTCGTTCTGGACCTCGTCGTCGGTCTGCACGCACGAGCAGACGATCAGGGTCGGCGCGCGATCGAGCTTCGACGCCGCCTCGGGGCCCGCCGCGCGCTTTAAGCGCTCGAGCGATTCCCGGCCGATGACCCTGAACCGCCACGGGTTGGTGAGGTTGTGGTTGGGCGCCCACCGCGCGAGTTCGACGAGCTCGTCCAGTATCGCCCGGTCGACCGGCTCGGGCGCGTAGGCCTTGTGCGTGCGGCGCGTGCGGATCGCGGTCTCGACGTCCATCGAGGTAAACGTACCTAGACGTTTAGGGGAGTCGGCGGCGATACCAGAGGAAGCCGGCGGCGAGGGCCGCGGCGAGTCCCCCGAGGCCCGCGATCACGTAGGGGGCGGTCGAGGAGATCCTCCTCTTCGAGCTGAGACGTGGGCTCGGGCGCCGACGTCGCAGGGGCATTCAGGGCGGTGACGTCGGAGACGGTCGATTTCTCCACCGTGTCGGTGTCTGTATGGACCGGCTCCTTGTCCGGGGGGTCCCGGGCGTCCTGGCGGTCGGGCTTCGACGGCGGGGTCGGGAATTCTTCACCATCGGTGCCCAACCCGGTCTCGGGCTGCGGCGACGGCGGTGGCTCGACGGTCTCCTGCTGTTGACGGGGCGCCCGCGCAACCGCCTCGAGCGGGAACGGCGCCGTCTCCACCGCCAGCAGCGCCTGGGCGGTCACCCAGATCGGCGTCTGGTCGCTGGAGGCCGAGTAGCGGTAGTGGCCGTCCGCCGCGCGCAGCGTCTCGAGGTAGCGCAGCGCGTCCCGGATCGCACCGCCGCTCGATCCGCTTGCCACCAGGCCCTGGATCGCCCACGAGGTCGATTGGGCGTTGACGACGCCGGTGCCGGCGAGGGCGAACCCACCGCCGTTCGCCTGGGAGCGCCGCAGGAAGTGGGCGCCGTCGGCGATCGCGTCGTCGCTGCCGCCGCCGGCAACCAGCGCCTGCAGGACGGCGCCCGTGGAGTCAGCCTCGCTCGGCGCGCTCGGCTGGATGCCCCAGCCGCCGTTGCGGTTCCGCGCCCGGCGCAGCCAACGCAGCGGTCGGCCCAGCTTGCCCGGCTCGACGCCGGCCGAGCGCAGGGCCAAAACGTAGAAGGCGGTCAGGTTGACCTGGCCGTCGACCGAGCCGTCGGGCGAGCGGCGCCCCCGCAGGTCGGCGACCAGGTTCTGCCCGGCGAAGCGCCGCGGGTCGATCCCGGCCCCCTCGAGCGCGAGGATCGTCCGCTCGAGATCGCCAACTGAGCGCAGCCGGTCGACGCGGTCGCGCAGGTAGGAGACCGGGTTGCGCTCGAGGTCAAGCGGGCTGCGCCCGGCAGCCTCGAGCCCGAGCATCGCCCAGCCGGTCATCGGCGGGCTCGACGGCTGCTCGCGGACCGCGCCGAAACCGCCGTCCTCGTTCTGGGACGCGGCCAGCCACGCGGAGGGCGGCTCGGCGCGCGCGTCGGCGGGAGCAAAGGCGAACGCGACGCAGACGGCCAGCGCGGCGAGCGGCGCCGCGCTCGCCGGCCGCCATTCGAATTCCTGCCGAGACTTGAAGCGCGAGATCATCCGCACCAGCGCCGGCCCGGCCGCGAGCGCGATGGCCACGTTTCCGGCGGCGTGGGCGACGTTGAACGGGATCCCCCGGGCCGACAGCGCCAGATAGCGGTCGAGCGACTGCTCGCCGCCGTAGGTCGCCATCACCGAGTAGTCGAGGAGCGCCCCGTAGGCCAACCCGGCCAGGCCGCAGACCGCCGCGAGCCCAAGCCGGTTGAGTCGCCGGCCGGTGACCGCGGCCACCCACGCGCCGCCGAGCCCGACCAGGCCCCACCCCGCCGCCTCCCAGGCGGTCCACGGCCCCTGCCCGAGCCAGATGTTCGAGATCGGCGCCGCCAGGGCGCCGACCGCGAACCCGGGCGCCGCCCCGAGCGCGTAGCCGGTGATCAGCGCGATGTCGGTGGTCGCGACCACGTTCGGCAGCGGCGTCAGCACCAGCCGCCCGGCGACCGCGAGCGCCGCCAGCGCCGCCACCAGGGCGACCAGCCTCGCGGGCGGCCGGGAGCGCTCGTACCAGGCAAAGCCGCCGACCAGCACCAGCCCAAGGAGCACGAAGGTCGCCGCCTGCCAGCTCACCTCTGCGCCTCCTCCGCCGCGCGGGCGGGCTCGCGCAATCGCGCCGCTCCCTGCTCCGGGGTGATCGCCCCGCCGCCGCCGAGAATCCGGGCGACCTCGGTCGCGAAGTACCAGCCGCCGGACAGCACCTCGTCGGCGGCGCCGTCGGCGATCACGACGCCGTCGCCGAGCAGCACCACCCGCTCGGCGAACCGAGCCGCGAATTCGACGTCGTGGGTGGCGACGATCACCGCCGCCCCGCCGGCGGCCAGCTCGCGGGTCCAGTCGGCCAGCCCCGCCTTGCGGGCGGTGTCCATGCCGCGGGTCGGCTCGTCGAGGCAGACCAGGGCCGGCATGGCATCGCGGCCCGCGCTCACGATCGCGAGCGCGAGCCGCTGGCGCTCACCGCCCGAGAGGTCACGCGGGTCGGCGTCGAGCGCCCACTCGAGCCCTACGGCGCGCAGCGCGTCGGTGCCCGCGTCACCCGGAAGCTCGTCGGCGACGCGCTCGCGCACGAACAGGTCACCCGGCGTCTGCGGCAGCAGCGCGCAGCGGCCGGACGTCGCGACGCGGCCGCTCACCGGCTCGACCAGCTCCGCCGCGGCCCTCAGAAGCGTCGTCTTGCCGGCGCCGTTGCGGCCCATCAGCACGACCCGCTCGCCCGGCTCAATTGCCAGATCGATCCCCCGCAGCACCTCGCGCCGATCGAGCTCGACCCAGAGGTCCCGAGCCGCAAGGGCGACGGTTGACCGCCGCCGCCGAGACCGCGGCGGCGCCGCCTCGGCCGCCTCCAGCTCGAGCCCTCGCCGCTCGATCGTTCGGCGGGCGTCCTTGACCGAGGTGGGCAGCGGCCGCAGGCCAGCGAGCGAGAACAGCCGCGCGCCGGGGGTCGCCAGCGCCGGATCGACTCCGATCGCCCAGTCGGTGAAGCCCGCCGGCCCCCCGTCGTACGCGATCGCCCCGTCGGCCATCGCCAGCACCCGGTCGGCGGCGGCGAGGCACCGCTCCAGCCGGTGCTCCGCGCAGATCACCGCCATCCCCCACTCCTCGTTGAGCCGCCGCAGCAGCCCGATCAGTTCGTCGCCTGCGACCGGATCGAGCTGCGAGGTCGGCTCGTCGAGCAGCACCAGTCGCGGGCGCAGGACGAGCGCGGCCCCGAGCGCAACCCGTTGCAGCTCGCCGCCGGAGAGCGTGTCGGTTGGGCGCTCGAGCAGGTCGGCGATCCCGAGCGCCAGCGCGACCTCCTCGACCGCCCGGGCCCGCGCCGCCGGCCGCTCATTGCGGAGCTCGAGCGGCAGCTCGAGCTCGCCGCGGACGGTGGTCGAGACGACCTGGGACTCGGGGTCCTGGGCCACCAGCCCGACCAGGCCACCGAGCTCCGCCGGCCCGTGCTCGCGCACGTCGAGGCCGCAGACCGCCAGCGAGCCCGACGCCTCGCCGCCGTGGTAGTGCGGCACCAGGCCGCAGAGCGCGCGCAGGAGAGTCGACTTCCCCGAACCCGAGCGCCCGGCGCAGACGACGAACTCGCCCGGCTCGAGCTCGAGCTCGATCGCCCGGAGCGCGGGCCGCTCGGCCCCGGGATACCGGTAGCAGAGCGCACCGGCCGCGACCAGGGGCTCAGCCACGGCGCGGGCCTCCGGTGCCGGCGAACGGCAGCCAGGCGAGCAGCGGCAGGGCGGCGGCCAGCGCGAGGGTGGGCGTGTCGGCGTCGATGGTCACCGACGGGTAGGCATCGAAATCGCCGACTCCGGCCAGCCGGCCGGCGATCGCCAGCGCGGCGATCGCCAGCCCCGCAGTCACGAACCTCCAGCCGTGGCGCGAGCGGCGCGGATCGGTGCCGCGGCGAGCGCGGGGCGCGCCGCGCCCGTACCCGCGCAACTCGAGCGCCGCTGCGACGTCCACGGCACGGTCGAGGGAGCCGGCCACCAGGCGGCGCGCGAGCGCGGCGCGGCCGACTGGCGCCGCGGCCGGTCCCCGCAGCGCCGCCGCTTCGGCGAGCCGGGCGTGATCGGCCGCCGCCAACGGGACCATGCGCGCGATCAGCGTGGCCGTCAGCGCCGAGTGGCGGGCGAGCGGGCGCACCAGGCGCAACAGCCTGTCGGGATCGACGCAGGCGCTGTGGACCGCGAAGATCGCGATCACCACCGCGACGCGGAGACCGAGGACCGCGCCCTCGACGATCGCCTCCGCGCTGACGTCGATCTGACCGAACGGCCAGATGTCGAAGCCGCGCAGCACGATCGTCTCCCCCCGCTGCGAGGTGACCGCGTTGACGACCACGATCAGCAGCGCGAGCGCCAGGCCCCAGCGCGCGGCGGCCCGCAGCGCCCGGCCGGCACCGGCGGCAAGGCCCGCGAGGACGGTCGCGGCGCCCGCGCCGGCGAGCACGATCGGGTTCGAGAACACGAAGCAGACCAGCGCCAGCGAGCCGAAATACAGGGTCGCCGACGCGGCGCTCGCCCGGCTGACGGCGCTGTCGGAGGGCGCGTAGGCGAGCGCCGACCTCATCCGGCCTCCACCGGCACCGGGACCACGTGCCCCCGGACGCCGGCCAGCGCGTAATGCCGCTCCAGCGTGTCCGAAGCGAGCATCGAGGCTGCCTCTTTCACGCCGGCCGCGTCGGTGCCGGTGACCAGCCAGGTCGCCGGATCGTCGCCGTCCCGCACCGCGGCGACCAGGCCGGCACCGGGGCCGAGGCGCGCCGCCGGCTCCGCCGCCTGGTCGAGTGCCTCCAGCCGCCAGCCGTCCAGGCTCGGCTCGAAGCGCGCGAAGACGCCGCTGGTGGCCGGCCCGCGGTCGAGCTGCGCCGCGGCCGGATCGTCCTCGATCGACTGCCACGGGCCGACCAGCAGCCGCAGGGCCGGCGCCTCGCGGTCGGCCCGGGCGGCGGACTCGGGCGCCTCGATGCTCGCGTCGACCCCCTCTTCCGCGAGCCGCTCGGCGACCCGCTCGCAGGTCGGGCGCTCGGCTTCGCAGACGACGCGCACGGGAATCGCGTCTGCGCCTGCGGACGCCTGCAGGAACGGCTCGGGCCAGGAGCCGACGACCGCCGGGGTGCGCAGGGCGTCGGTCCAATCCCGGTAGTCCCACCAGACCCGGTCTCCCCCGCGCAGAGGGACCTCGGCCGCGCCGCGGTCGGACTCGATGCCGTTGACGAAGAAGAACCAGTCGCTCGTGCGGCCGTCCTCGAGGCCGCCTGCGACGCCGTCGATCGACTGCACGAAGCCGCCGCCGTAGCGCGTCGCGACCTCGGCCTCGCCGTCGAGCATGCGCAGCACGGTCTCGGACTCGGACGGGTCGGTCACCGACGCCTCCAGCACCGGCTCGGCGCCGTAGTTCCGCGTGACGGTCAGCGTCGCCTCGCCTTCACTTGACTCCCCCGGCCCGAGGCCGCAGCCCGCGGCGGTGACGGCGACGATCGCCGCCGCCGCCGTCCGGATGCGACCACCCGTCATCTCCTCCTGATCCGCTCGCAATCGCCGGCGAGCCGGTCGTCGTCGGAGCGCTTGACCAGCGCGGTGTCGTCACCCGGGCCGCAATCGAGCTTGTCGGCGCCGCCCTTGCGCAGGTCGATCCTGTCGTCGCCGCCGCGCGCCCGGATCGCATCCGACCCGGCGGTGGCCTTGATCCGGTCACCGTTCGGGCTGCCGACGATCCGCTCGCCGCGCGCTCGCGGGCAGTCGTCGAGCGCCTCACCGACGCAGACCTTCAGCACCTCGCTGGGGATGTCCGAGCCGCGGGTCGCCCCGAGCTTGAGCGTCCCGGGCGAGCTCGCGGTCACCTGCACGGTGCCGTCGGGCGCGGTCGTGGCATCGCCAACGTGTGCCCCGGCCGCCGGCTTGCTCGCGCAGGTGACCTCGAACGTCTGCTGGTCCGTGACGCACGCGTGCTCGACCACGCTGACCGAGAACGCCGAGCCGGCCACGACCCGCGGCGGAGCCTCGAGCTCGAGCTCGGCCGGGTTCGGGTTCGGGAAGTTGTCCGGCGCGAGGTAGAACAGCACCTCGTCGCCGTCCTTCACCTGCAGCTGGTCGGCGCCGAGCGTCGATTCGGCGTGGTTCGCCTTCAGGTACCAGAAGCTCTGGCCCGAGACGGCCTCCCGGCCACCGATCCCGCAGATCCCGAGGCCGAAACCGAACTGGTCCGTCAGCCCCAGCGGGCGCAGCTTGCCGCTCGTACGGGCCGCGCTGGCCAGCAGGCTGAGCGCGTTCGGCTGGTCGTAGGTGAACTGCGCGCCCGAGCCACCCGGAGGACCGAAGCAGTCGGCGTCAGGGGTCGTCGGCACCGTGACCCTGCTGTCGACGATGTAGGTGGTGCCCGCGTCGAGCACCTCGGTCGGAGTCAGCACCCGCACCTCGGCGGTCGTGGTCGCGGCGGGAGCGGCCGCCGGCAGCGCCGCCGCCGGCAGCAGCAGGATGAGCGCGAAGGCGAACGACGCCCGTCGCGCAGGATGCGTGCGTGTGGTCATCTGAGAGCCACCCTTTCCTCGAGGGACGTTCGGCTGGGCCGGGGCAGGTCTCCTGGCTTGCGGGCTGGCCGTCGCACCTTCCCGAGGACATGGCCGTCCCCAGTGGCTGACTCGCGTCTCGCGACGCCCTTCTACCCGGTCACAGTGGCGGGACCGCGCCGGAATCGCACCGGACTTCCCTTGACCACCGGCCCGTGTTGCAGGCGGCAGTCTACCGCCGCTTCAGGACTGCGAGCGCTCTTCGACCTTGCGCTGGAGCTCCTCGAGCACCTCGGGCATCGCCTTGCGCATGCGGGGGATCTCCCAGTGGTCGATCCTGATCAACCGGACCGGCGCGGCCGCGGTCACCGTCGCCGAGCGCTCCGACTTCTCGAGCAGCGCCTGCTCGCCGAAGACGTCACCGGGGCCGAGGTCGGCGATGTGCTGGCCGTCGCGCTCGACCTTCACGGTGCCCGCCTCGATCGCGTAGAACGCGTTGGCCTGGCCGCCCTCGCGGATGATCACCTTGCCCTCGACCGCGGACTCGAGGCTGGCGAAGGTCGCCACCTTGAGCAGCGCGTCGTCGGGCACGTCGGCGAACAGGGGGATGTTCTTCAGCTCGCTTACGTCCACGGATCTCCCTCAGCTCTCGGTTGAAAGCGAGAACCTAACCGATCGCACGAACAGCTCGCGCGCCCGGCGAAGCTCCGGCGTCTCGCCCCGTTCGAGGCGCTCGAGCGACAGGCCTTCGAGTCCGGCGACGAGGTAGATCGCGACCGCGTCGAGGTCGCGATCGGCGGGCCCGTCGTCGATTCCTCGCAGCAGCTCGCGCAGCACGGCGCGGTGGCCCTCCTTCATCTCGCTCATGATCCGGCCGACCTCGGGGTCGACGATCGACTGCGAGGCGAGGTCGAAGTAGACGCGCTGCAGGCCCTCGTCGCGATCCATCGCGCTCCAGACCCCGCCGGCAAGCGCCGAGACCAGCTCGTCCAGGGTCTCGGGCTCGCCGAGGTCGCCGAGCACCTCCTCGGTGATCCGCTCCGAGACCCGGCGCGCGACCGCCGCTACCAGCCCCTGCTTGGAGCCGTAGTAGTAGGCGATCAGCGCCTTGTTCTGACCCGAGGCGGCGGCGACCTTGGTGGTGGTGAGGCCCGCGTAGCCGTCGCGCTTCAGCACCTCGAAGGCCGCATCGAGGATGCGGTCCGGCGCGTCGGACGCGGGCCGCCCCGGCCCGCGAGCGGGCTTCGCCTCCGCGCTCCCCATCAGGCGGCGACACCCGCGGCGCTCGGCTCCATCCCCATCGCCGCCAGCTTCTTCTGCAGCGAGCGCATCGCGTACTCGAACATCTCCGAGGAGTGGTAGCCGAACGGGACCTCGAAGTTGTAGCGGTCCTCCACCCACGGCGGCGAAAACGCGAGCACGCCGACCGGCAACGTCTCCTGAAGGGTCTCGCGGACGATCTCCTTGTAGCGATCGTCCTCCTTGATCGCGTCGGCGAGGAACTTGACGCCGAACCCGACGTGACGGGACTCGTCGCGGTTGACGTGCGTGAAGCCGTCGCGGAAGCCGGGCAGCCGATCCGTCTCCTTGAGGCTGCGGAGGATGAAGCGCGCCCCGGTCAGCGCCAGGGTCCCCTCGATCACGATCATGTAGACGGTCACTCCCCGGACGAGCGCGTCCATGTTCGAGGGATCACGCCGCAGCTCGTCGGCGACGTCATGGAGGATGCCGTCGAAGAGCTGCTTGAAGTCGTCGTTGACGTTCGCGCGCTGGATGTTCAGGTTGTCGGCGATCGTCTTCGCGTCGGAGCCGATCACCTCGCGGTAGAAGCGGTCGAAGAAGACGCAGTGGCGCGCCTCGTCGGCGATCTGCGACGCGAGGAAGATGCGCTGGTCGTCCGTCGGCGCCGCGATCGCGAACGGCAGCAGCTCGGTGGTGACCCGCTCCTCGCCGAGGAAGAACTCCGAGAGCGAGAACAGCATGAAGCGCTTCTGCTCCGGAGTGAAGATCGAGTCGTCGTTCCACTGCTCGGCGTCGACCGTGAGGTCGAAGACCTCGGAGTTCCATCCCTGGCGCTCCCAGCGCGAGATCAGCTTGCGGTACGAGGGCGCGGCCTCGACGATCCGGTCGAGGTTCGCCATGACCTTGTCGATGTCGCCGTCGAGGAGGACGTCCAGCGCGGTCTCCTCCTCGCTCGTCATCGTCCTGCCGCCGTTCTCGCCTGAGCTCATCGGGTCCTCCATGGGTCGGGTAAACCGTTCGAGCCAGAATTATTACCTGATCGGTTAATTAATGTCAACGCCAGGCGACGGCGTTAGCCTGCTCAGCATGCCCACCGCGCTCGAGTTGGTCACGGACTCCGCGAACGTCTCGCGGATGGCGGCGGCCGGCCCCGAGGAGCGGTTCGAGGTCAACTCCAACCGGGTCCTGAAGGCCCTCCGGGAGCAGGGCGCGGGCAAGGCCGAGGCACGCGAGCTCGCGCTCGACGCCCTCCGCGAGGCCGGCGGCGGCGCCGAGCTGCGGACCAGTCGCAGCCCTCAGCGCGGCAACCGCGGTCAGGTGGAGCTCGAGACCTGGTGGGTGCCCAAGCGGGCCGTTCGGTTCTGACCACCGGCGAGCGACGGCTCGGCCCGGTCCACGGCGACGCCCGCAGCGACCGGGGCGACGGCGTGAAAGCCGCCGTCGGCGTGGAGGATCTCGCCGCTGATCGCGGTCGACCAGTCCGAGAGCAGGAAGCAGACCGCGCGGGCCACCGGGGTCGGGTCGGACGGGTCCCAGCCGAGCGGCGCCGCTCGCTCCCAGGCGCCGGAGAGGTCTTCGAACCCCGGAATTCCGCCCGCCGCGGCGGTCTCGATCGGCCCCGCGGAGACCAGGTTCACGCGGACGCCGAGCGGCCCGAGGTCGCGCGCCAGGTAGCGGGAGGTGGACTCGAGGGCCGCCTTGGCGACGCCCATCCAGTCGTACGCCGGCCAGGCGACCGAGGCATCGAAGTCGAGTCCGACGATCGCGCCCCCCTCCTCGCGTTGGAGCAGTGGAGCGAGATGGCGCCCGAGCGCCTGCAGGGAGTAGGCGCTGGTCCGAAACGCCTCGGCGGCGCTGTCGAAGCCGGCCTCGAGGAAGCGGCCGCCGAGCGCCTCGGCCGGCGCGTAGGCGATCGCGTGCAGGACGCCGTCGAGCGACCCCCAGCGGGAATCGAGATCCTCCGCGACCGAGAGCAGATCGGCCTCGCTGTTGACGTCGAGCTCGAGCACTTCGGGGCGCTCGGGCAGGCGGCCGGCCGCGCGCTCGGTGAGCCGGCGCGAGCGCCCGAAGCCGGTGAGGACGACCTCCGCGCCGGCGAGCTGGGCCTCGCGGGCGACCGCGAAGGCGATGCTGCGCCGGGTGATCACGCCGGTGACCAGGAGGCGCTTGCCTTCGAGCAGGTCGCTCATCAGATCAGCACCCGGCCGTCATCGAGAGGAGCGGTCTCGGGGCCTGCGGGAGCGGCGCCGTTCAGGGCGGGCTGCGGATCGCGGCGCCAGAGGGCGTCGATGGTCGCCCGTGCCACGAGCCGCCCGTTCGCGTCGCGGATCCGCAACCCGAGCTCGACCAGCCCATGGCCGGCGTCGAGCGGCCGGGTGGCGGCGATCTCGGCCTCGGCGTGGATCGTGGCTCCGATCGGCACGGGACGCTTGAAGACCACGGAGCGGATTCCGCGCAGGGCGGCGACTCGCTCGGGATCGAGCGGGAGCAGCCCGATCGCGTACGAGAGCACCAGCATCCCGTGGGCGATGCGCTCACCGAAGGGCCCGTCAGCCGCCCAGACGGCGTCGGCGTGCTGCGGGTGCCAGTCGCCGGTGAGCGCCGAGAACGAGACCAGGTCCGACTCGGTGATCGTGCGCCCGCGGGAGACCAGCTTCGAGCCTGGCTGCAGGCGGTCGAAGTCGAGATCGAAGTTGCTCGCGGTCATGCCTGTTCCTCCTCGAGTCCGAGCAGCCGGGCAAAGGCGGCTGCCGCGTGGCGGTGTCCGAGCGGCGACGGGTGCAGGCCGTCGGCGATGAAGTTCTGCGCGTCCGAGAGCCCCGGATGGCCGGCGACCTCGAGGCAGGGCACGTCATAGGTGCGCGCGACCAGCCGGGTGGCGGCGTTGACGCGCACGGTCCCGCGCTCGAGCCGGGCCCTGGTCCGGGGGCCGAGGTCGATGAAGTCCCAGCGTTCCGGGGCCGTGGCGGTGACGATCCGCACCCCCGGCAGCGGGCTTCGCAGGCGGCGGAAGATCGCCGCCAGGCGGCGGGCGTAGAGCTGCGGGTCGGGACGAACGGAGAAGAGGACGTCGTTGGCGCCGCAGACGACCGTCACCAGGTCGGGCTCGGCCTGCAGCGCCGGACCTACCTGCTCGAGGACGTGGGCGCTCGTCGCGCCCTCGACAGCGAGGTTGGTGTAGACGAAGCCGGTCGCGGTCGCCCCGAGCCGCGACGCCAGGCGATCGGCCCACGTCTCTCCCTCGGCGCACCCGGTGCCGGCGGTGAAGCTGTCGCCGAGCGCCGCGTACGAGCGGATCGGCCGCGCCGGCGCATCGAGGCCGCGAAGCGCGCGGGCGATCCGCGCGTAGGGGTCCACGACGCTCACCGGCCCTCCAACGACGCCAGGGCCCACGCGAGCCGGTCATGGGTCTCGGCGGGCTCGATCACCTCGTCGACGAAGCCGCTCGCGGCGGCCGCCTCGGCGGTCAGGTGCTCGGCGGCGTAGGCGGCGGCGAGGTCGGCGAGCAGCTCCTCGCCGTCGGCCTCGGTGAGCCGGCGGCGGTGCACGATGCCGACGGCCTGGCCGGCGGCCATGATGCCGATCTCGGCCTGCGGCCACGCGAAGACCATGTCGGCGCCGAGCCCCTTCGAGTTCATCGTGATCACGGCGCCGCCGTAGGCTTTGCGCAGGACGACCGTCACCCGTGGCACGCTCGCTGCCGCGAAAGCCCGCAGCAGCGCGGCACCATGGCGGATCACCCCGGCCGCCTCCTGCCGGGTCCCGGGCATGAACCCAGGGGTGTCGACGAGCACGACCAGCGGCAGCCCGAAGCGATCGCAGTCCGAGACGAAGAGCGCGCCCTTCTCGGCCGCGGCGGCGTCGATCACCCCACCGAGGCGGCGTGGCTGGTTGGCGATCAGCCCCACCGGCCGACCGTCGATCCTGGCCAGCGCGGTGACCATGCTCCGCGCCCAGTCCGGCGAGAGCTCGAGCGACTCGCCGCCGTCGACGACCGCCGCGATCACATCGCGGACGTCGTAGACACGCCGGGCTTCCTCGGGTACCGGCGCCGCCGGGTCCGCGGCGGCAGGCGACGGCTCGGTGAACGGCGCCCGGCTGCCGAGCGGCGATGGCAGATAGCCGAGCAGCGCCCGGGCCGTGCGGGCTGCCTCGAGCTCGTCGGCCGCAACCAGCGTGCAGACGCCGTTGCGGCCGTGGACGGCCGGCCCGCCCAGATCGGCCATCGAGACCTCCTCGCCGAGCGCCTCGCGGACCACCCGCGGTCCGGTGAGGAACATGCACGCCCGCTCGGTCATGACGACGAAGTCGGTGAGGGCCGGAGAGTAGGCCCCGCCCCCGGCCGAGACCCCGGTGACGACCGTGATCTGCGGGACGGCGTTGGACAGCGCCACCGTCTCGCGGAAGATGCGGCCGTAGCCGTTGAGCGCCGCGTGACCCTCCTGCAGCCGCGCGCCGCCGGACTCGACGAACCCGACCACGGGCGCGCCGGCGCGCGCGGCGAGCCGGAGCACGGAGACGATCGTCTCGGCGTGCTCCTCGCCCAGCGAGCCGCCCATGAACGTCGGATCCTCCGAGTAGCAGAACACCGGCCGGCCGCCCACACGGCCCGCACCCGCGAGCACCCCGTCGCCGGGGAGCGCGCGGTCGCCGGCCCGCCGCGAGACGACCGCGGTCCTCAGCGGCCGGAAGGAGCCCGGGTCGCAGAGGACCTCGAGCCGGTCGATCGGCTCCAGCCGGCCGAGCTCGGCCTCGCGCCTGTCGGCGACGACGGCGTTCATGCAGGACCCTCCAGGCAGAGGACGACGTTGTGGCCGCCGAACCCGAACGAGTTCGAGATCGCGATCGGGGCGCGGCCGTTGCGCTCGATCGGCCGCGATCCGTCGGGGACGTAGTCGAGGTCGAGGCCCGTCGTCGGGCTCTGAGTAGTTGAGCGTCGGGGGCGCCGTCTCGCGCGCCAGCGCCAATGCGGTCGCGACCGCCTCGACGGCGCCGGCGGCGCCGAGCAGGTGGCCGATGGACGATTTGAGCGAGGACACCGGGATCGAGCCGGCGCGCTCGCCGAATACGCGCTTGATCGCCATCGTCTCGGAGCGATCGTTGAGCGGAGTCGAGGTGCCGTGGGCGTTGACGTAGGCGACCTCGCCGGGCTCGACGCCGGCGTCGCGCATCGCCGCCGCCATCGCCCGCGCCGCGCCGTCGCCCTCGGGGTCGGGGGCGGTCAGGTGGTGGGCGTCGGCGGTCGCGCCGTAGCCGGTCAGCCGGGCGATCACCGGCGCCTCGCGCTCGGCGGCGGACTCGGCGTCCTCGAGCACCAGGATCCCGGCGCCCTCGGCGATCACGAAGCCGTCGCGACGGCGGTCGAACGGTCGCGAGACCCCGAGCTTCGAGGTCGCGCCCATCTTGTCGAACGCCGCCACCGCCAGCGGGGTGACGCCGGCCTCGGTGCCGCCGACGACGCAGGCGCGCACGTCGCCCCGCTCGACCATTCGCATGCCGGCGCCGATCGCCTGCGCGCCCGCCGCGCAGGCCGAGACGGTGCCGTAGCACTCGCCCTTCAGCCCGTGGCGCATCGCCACCGCGCCCGCGGCGGCGTTGGGCATCATCTGCGGCACGCACAGCGGCGACATCGCCGACTGGCCCTGCTCGCCGAGGACGGTGTGCTGCTCCTCGATCGTCGCGATCCCGCCGATCCCGGTGCCGATCACACAGCCGACCTCCGCGCCCTCGTAGGCCCCGTCGCCGTCCCAGCCCGCCTCGGCGAGCGCCTCGTCGGAGGCGGCGACCGCGAACTGGGTGAAGCGGTCGGCCCTGCGCGCCTCGCGCCGGCTCATGTGCTCGGTCGGGTCAAAGCCGCGGCAGCGCCCCGGCCCTCTTCGATCCCGGACTCGCCCGCGGCCCAGCTCTCGAAGAGGGTGCGCGCGCCGACCCCGAGCGGGGTCACGGCGCCGACGCCGGTGATGACGACCTCGCGGGTCATGACCCCCTGGCGGCGATCAGGTCGACGACGTCGCGGACGGTCTCGACCTTGTCGAGGTCGGAGTCCTTGATCTCGATCCCGTACTCGTCCTCGACGATCTGGGCGAGCTCGACCAGGTCGAGCGAGTCGACCTCGAGGTCCTCGAGGCGCGCGTCGAGGCTGACGTTCTCGCGCTCCTCGCCGAATTCGACCAGGGCGTCGATCACCCGGGTCTCGATCTGGTCCTTCGTCTTGGTCTCTGGCACGTTCGATTGCTCCTTCGTGTTCGTGGTTTCGCTCAAGCGGCCATCCCGCCGTCAACGGCGAGGGTTGCCCCGGTGACGTAGCCGGCCTCCGGCGAAGCGAGGAAGCCGACGCATGCGGCGACCTCGGCCGGGGTCCCGGCCCGCCGGGCCGGGATGGCGTCGGCGAGCCGCGTGTCGATCCCCTCGGTCAGCTCGGTCTCGATCAGGCCGGGGGCGACGGCGTTCACCGTCACTCCCTTGCGCGCCACCTCGACCGCGACCGTTTTGGTGAGGGCGATCAGGCCTGCCTTCGACGCGGCGTAGTTGGCCTGGCCGGCGTTGGCCCGCAGGCCGACCACCGAGGCGACGTTGACGATGCGCCCGAAGCGGGCGCGCAGCATCGCCGGCAGCGCCCGCCGGGTCAGCCGGAAGGCGGCCGAGAGGTTGGTGTCGATCACCCGCTGCCAGTCCTCGTCGGCGAGACGCAGCGAGAGGCCGTCGGCGGTGACGCCGGCGTTGTTGACCAGCACCAGCACCGGGCCGAGCTCGTCCTCGGCCTCCGAGATCAGTCGCGCCGCCGCGTCGGGGTCGCTGATGTCGGCCCGGATGGCCGCCGCCGTGGCGCCGCCGCCTCGCAGGCGCGCGGTGACCCGCTCGGCGCCCTCGGCGTCGGCGCGGTAGTTGACCGCCACGGGCCAGCCCGCGCTCGCGAGCTGGTCGGCGATCGCCTCGCCGATCCCCCGGGAGGCTCCGGTGACGAGGGCGCAGCCCGCGAGCGTTCGCGGCTCGGCGGCGGGTGCAACGGCAGTGCGCTCGCGGGGCGGGGCGACGCTCATCGGTCCGCGCCTCCGCCCCACTCCACGATCCCGGCACCCCAGGTGAGACCGGCGCCGAAGGCGGCCGAGCAGCACGGTCGAGCCGTCGGCGAGGCGGCCGTCGGCGAGCGCTTGATCGAGGGCCAGCGGGATGCTGGCCGCCGAGGTGTTGCCGTAGCGGGCGAGCGAGTCCACCACCCGCTCGGCGGGCAGGTCGAGGCGTTCGCCGACCGAGGCCAGGATGCGGCTGTTCGCCTGGTGGTAGACGAACAGATCGATCTCTTCGAGCGTCAGGCCGGCCTGCGAGAGACCTCGAGCGTGACCTCGGACAGGCGTGCGACCGCGGCCCGAAGGTCGACCGTCCGTCCATCCGCAGGATGCGGTCGCTGTGGCTGGCGGTGACGAACTCGGCCCCGGCGCCGTCGGCGTAGAGGCGGATCGGCCCGATCGATGCCTGCGCCGAGGGCGCCACCACCACCGCGCCGGCGCCGTCGCCGAAGAGCCCCGCGGTGCGCCGATCGTCGTAATCGGTCACCCGGCTGACGACCTCGGCGCCGATCACGAGCACGCTGCGAGCGCGGCCAGACTCGACCGCGCCGCAGGCGAGCTCGAGCGCCGAGAGAAACCCGGTGCAGGCCGCACCGACGTCCATCGCCCCGGCGCGTTCGGCGCCGAGCCTGGCAGCGACCAGCGGGCCGGCGTTCGGCAGCAGGTCGTCCTGGCTGCAGGTGGCGACCAGGATCAGGTCGAGGTCCCCCGCCTCGGCGCCGGCGCGCTCGAGCGCCGCCGCGCCGGCCTTCGCGGCGAGATCGACGAGCGATTCGCCGGGCGCCGCCACCCGCCGCTCGCGCACGCCGGTTCGCGAGCTGATCCAGTCCGGCTCGACCCCGAGCCGCGCCGCGATCTCGCCGTTACTCACGGCCCGCGCCGGCACCGCGGAGGCGACCGACGCGATCGCCGCGCCCGACGGCTCCCGGCGAGCCCCGTCCCACACGCGCGCGGTCTCGGTGACCACCGGCGCGCTACGCATGGGCCGGCTCCGGCGCGGCGGCACCCACGATCACCTCGGCGCCCTCGACCGTCTTGCGAACCAGTCCCGCGAGGACCTTTCCCGGCCCGACGTCACAGAAGCGCCCGGCGCCGTCCGCGCGCAGGCGGTTCATCACCTCCACCCACCGCACCGGACTGGTGAGCGCGGCGGCCAGCAGATCGCGCGGATCGGGGCCGAAGGGAGCCGCGGTCACGCACGAGATGACCGGCGCGCGGGACGACCGAAAGTCGATCTCCGCCAGGCGCTCGCGGAACGGTTCGATCGCGGGCGCGATCGCGGCCGAGTGAAACGCGCCGGCGACCGCCAGCCGCTTCGCCCGCAGGCCCAGCTCGCGCGCCGAGCCGAGCGCCGCGTCGATCCCGGCGAGCGTGCCGGTGAGCACGAACTGGCTCGCCGAGTTCTCGTTGGCGATCTCGAGCCCGGCGCCCTGGGCCAACGCCTCGGCCTGGTCGCGGTCGCCTCCGATCGCCAGCATGCCGCCCGGCGGCCCCGCCGACGCGGTCTCGTCCATCAGCCGTCCGCGTGCGACGACGATCCGCAACCCGTCGAGGTCGTCGACGGACCCGGCGGCGGCGAGCGCCGAGATCTCGCCCAGCGAGTGTCCGGCGTAGAACTGGGCCGGCGGACGGCCGAGGCGCTCGAGACCGGCGAGCGCCGCGCAGTAGACGACCGGCTGCGCGAATCGGGTGCCGTCGTCGATGCGCGCGAACGGGTCGTCGCCCACCAGCTCGCAGGCGAGCTCGAGCAGGTCGGGTCGCTGCTCGGCCACCAGGTCGCGGGAGCCGGCGTCGCCGACTCCCTGGCCCGGGAACAGGAGCGCGAGGCTGGGTTGGCGCGTGGTCATGACCCAGAACTACCGAGGCCACCGCCGATGGTGACCGCGCGGACCCCTCAACCCCCCGACCGGGGGGTGCATGGACGAAGCGTCGGGGGGGTCAGCGGGTGAGGCCGAGGCGCTCGGCGCGCCTCGCGGCCTCCGCCCGGTTCTTCACGCCGAGCTTGCGATAGAGCGAGCTCGCGTGCTCCTTGACCGTGTGCGGGGAGAGGTAGAGCCGCTCGGCGATCTCCCGGTTGGTGGCGCCGGAGGCGATCAGGGTCAGGACCTCGCGCTCGCGAGCGCTCAGCGGCAGCGAGGGCGCCTCCTCCTGGCGGCCGAAGACGGTCATGCCCTTGCCGACCATCCGCACCGCCATCGCGACCTCGTCCGCGCTCCAGTCCTTGGAGACGAAGCCCGACGCGCCGGCCGTGCGAGCGGCCTGGGGCGAGATCCAGCCGACGCCCGAGATCAGCAGCACCCGGGTAGACGGCGAGACCTTGCGGATCGCCTCGCACAGCTCGGCGCCGGAGCGCTCACCGAGAAACAGGTCCACGAGGGCGACGTGGGGCTTCAGCTTCTCGGCGGCTGTCAGCGCCTCCTCGGGGTCCGACGCGACGACGCAGCGCTCGACCCAGCGCTGGCGCCCCAGCAGGACCTTGAACCCCCACTGGACGACCGCGTGGTCGTCCACGATGAGGACTCGCAGGGGCCGCTCGCTCATCGGCCGCCGACCACGCTCGCGACGTCGCTTGCGGGCAGCACCAGTCGGACGCGCCAGTCGTCGCCCTCGGGGCCGAACTCGAGCATGCCGCCCCGCTGGAGGGACTCATACGCAGCCAGCCGCAGCCCGAGCCCGGAGCGTCGGAGTCGGCGCCCTTGCCGACGCCGTCGTTTCTGACCTCGAGCCCGAAGGCGCCGTCCACCCGGGTCACCGCCACCCGAACCTGGGTCGGCCGGGCGTGCTTTTCCGCGTTTCGCAGCGCCTCGGAGAGCACCGAGACCGCGAGCGGCTCGAGGCCGTCGGGCACCTCCACCCCCTCCTCCCACTTGACGCTGAGCGGCAGCGCCTTGTACTGGCGCCCGAGGCGCTCGAGCTCGGCGCGCAGGGTGGTGCGCGACGGCTCGGCGGTCGGCTCGAGCGAGCGGTCGAGCGCGTCGCGCAGCTCCCCGAGCGCGGCTTCGACCTCGGCGGCGGAGCGCTCTGCGTCGGCCGCCGAGAGCTCGCGCCCGGAGCCGAGGACCATCGAGACGCCGAAGAGGCGCTGCATGACGCTCTCGTGGACCTCGCGGGCGAGCTCGATCCGCTCCAACAGCAGCGCGTCGCGCTCGCGCTGGGCCGCGGCCTGGCGGACGGTGGTGGCCAGCGCGGCGGTGCGCCCGAGCGCGCGCATCGTCTGGCGCTGGTCGGGGTCGAGGTCGAGCGGCGCGCCGTCGGCCTCGGCGAAGATGACGCCGAGCCAGCGGCCGCCGGCGGCGACCGGCGTGCAGGAGATCCCGGCCACCCCGGGCAGCTCGGCGTAGCGCTCGGGCACGTGGCCGCGGAGCTCGTCGACCACCACGACCTCGTCGCTGACCAGGGCGCGCTGGGCGATCGGCGTCTCCTCGATGCTCCCGTAGGTGTGCGCGAGGATCTCGGGCTCGACCCCGTGGCTTCCGGCCGGGACCACGAGCCGGCGGCTCGGGTCGTAGAGGAACAGCACCGCGCGCTCGAGGGAGGTGAGCCGGCAGATCGCCTCGCAGATGCGGTCGTGGAACGGGTCCGAGTCCGCGGCCGCGTCGCCGAGCTCGAACAGAAGCCGGACGACGACGTCGAGCGCGTCGCTGGATAGCGACTCGGGATCGCTGCGCATCAGAGGTGCTAGCCCCGCCCGCCCGGCGAGGTTACGCCTCGGGTTGCGAAACCCCCCGATCGGGCGGTGCCGGCGCGGGGTCGATTGGCCGACCGGCGATGTCTGCTTACCCGGTGCCGATCGGAACCCGGATCACCTGGCCGGGGAAGATCAGGTCCGGGTCGTCGATCTGGTGCGCGTTCGCCCGCACCAGGGGCTGGACGTCGGGCGTGCCGTAGTGCTCCTGCGCGATCGCCGAGAGGGTGTCACCCGCCTGGACGACGTGCTCGCGGTAGCCGATGTAGTCCCCGTCGACCATCCGCGGGCCGAGCAGTACCGGCTTTGAGACCTTGTGGATCTCGCTGCCGTCCTGCGCACTGACCTCGAACACCTCGACGAAGAGACGGTCCAGCTGGAAGGCCGCGTTGCTGACGTTCGCCTTGACCTGGAACTGCGCGTGCTCGCCCGTGCCGCCGCCCACGTTGATCGAGCCGGTTACCTCGTCGTGGCCCTCGTGGACGCGGTAGTTGATCGTCGCCTCGAACCCGGTGCCGATCCCGGCGATCATCACCCGGTTACCGACGAGGTCAAACCGCTTCGGCTGATCCATCCTGATCGTCATGGCCCACCTCCTTGCGACCTCGGGTCACGCTACCTGATCGCGCTCGCCTGGCCTCTGTAGGCGCCGGACTTTTCACGACTTGGTCACCACCTCGCCCGAACCGTTCGTAAGGGTTCGCCCCGGTCCCGAGCGAGGAGAGGCAATGAGCACACCCACCGCACGTCCGCAGACCGTCACAGACGAGGGAATGTCTCGGCGAGCTCTCTTGCAGGGCTCGGCGGCAGGCGGTGTGGGCCTCGCGCTCAGCGGGAGCCTCAGCGCGCTCTTCGGCCCGGAGGCCGCGCTCGCTCACGGTCACGGCCATGGGCCGCACGAGGTGGGTTACGGGCCGCTGGTGCCGGACCCGGCCGGCATCCTCTCGCTGCCCGAGGACTTCAACTACAAGATCATCGCCCAGGCGGGCGTGACGACGCTTGACAGCGGCGAGCCAACCCCCTCCGACGCCGACGGCACGGCGAGCTATGTGCGCCGGGGCGGCAAAGGGAGCGTGCTGGTGATGAACCACGAGATCGGCGGCGGTGAGCCGTTCGGCGTCCCGCACCTCGCCGGCCTCGTCTACGACCCGACCAGGCGAACGGCGGTACGACGAACGTCGAGGTGGACCGCTACGGCAACCGGATCCGCGAGTACGTCAGCCTCGCCGGCACCGACAACAACTGCGCCGGCGGGCGGACGCCGTGGGAGACCTGGCTGACCTGCGAGGAGACCGAGAGCCGTGCCTCGGCAAGCCGTCACGGTTTCGTCTTCGAGGTCGACCCCTACGGCCGGGACGCGAATCGCGACCCGAAGCCGATCAAGGCGCTCGGCCGCTTCGCGCACGAGTCCGTCGTCGTCGATCCCGGACACCGGCGTCATCTACCAGACCGAGGACGCCGGCAACCCGAACGGCCTCCTCTTTCGCTGGACCCCGCCGCGTCGGCGCTGCCGCTGCGGCAAGGGCGTGCTGCGCGAAGCTGCCCGACGACGCCGGCACGCTGGAGGCGGTGAAGGCCCTCACGAAATGGCGGGCAGTTCGTCCCGGACCTCTGGGTCGCCACCGAGCCGGGCACGAGTACCGCGTCGACTGGGTCACCGTGCCCGACCGCGACGCGACCACGCATCCCGGTGCGGATGCAGTTCGCCGAGGGAGATCACCCGCAGCCGCAAGCTCGAGGGCATGTGGTGGGGCGACGGCGGCGCGTACTTCGTCGCCTCGTTCGCCCGCACCTAGGACGGCAGCGCCGCCCAGCATGACGGCCAGGTGTGGTTCCTCGACCCGCGACGCACGACACGATCGAGCTCAAGCTGCGCTTCGCCTATACGCCGAGCGACCAGGACAACGACCCGGATGGGCCCGACAACATCACGGTCTCGGCCTACGGCGGCGTGATCATCGCCGAGGACGGCGAGGGCGTGCAACACCTGGTCGGCACGACCGAGGATCGGCGAGGCGTTCTTCTTCGCCCGCAACGAGGAGACGGTGGAGAACTCGGAGTTCACCGGTCCCGACTTCTCGCGCGACCGGAAGATCCTGTTCGCGAACATCCAGACGCCCGGGACCAGTTTCGCGATCCAGGGGCCGTTCCGCCGGCAGTAGCCGCGGCGCTGTAGACGCCGCGGTGCTGCGGATCGCGTACCTCGGGCGCCCGGTCACGTCGCACTAGGACGCGAGCTCGGGGTGCGCGCGCCTCGAACGGTTACCGTCCGGCGGTGCTCTTCGGCAGGCGATTTTGGGATGGGATTGCGGACGGTTCGATCACGCTCGGGTATCGCCGCTGGAAGCGGACGTCCGCCCGACCGGGCGCACGTCACCGCGTCGCCCCAGGGGTTATCGAGATCGTCTCGGTGACCGGGGTCGAGGAGACCGATATCCGCGAGGACGACGCCCGCCGGGCCGGTTACGCGACCCGAGCCGAGCTGCTCGCCGAGCTCGCCCGCCACGAGGGAGAGCTGCACAGGATCGAGTTCAGATACGTAGGAGAGGATCCACGGAACGCGCTGGGCAGGCGCGACTGCCTCGACTCGGTGGAGATGCTCGAAGTGGCCGGCCGTCTCCAACGCCTCGACCGCGCGAGTCGATCGGGTCCCTGGACACGGGCCGTGCTCGAGCTGATCGGGCGGCGTCCAGGCGTGGCGGCGGGCGAGCTCGCAACCGACCTCGGCCGCGAGCGGGCTCCGTTCAAGCGCGACGTGCGCAAACTCAAGGAGCTCGGGCTGACCGAGAGCCTGCGGGTGGGCTACAGGCTCTCACCGCGCGGGCGCACCGTGCTGCGATGGAGGCAGTCCGAGGGCGCCTGAGCCGGGCGCCCTCGCCGCGAGCGGGACCCGACTTCAAGACCCGACGGGTCACTCGAACGGCCAGCTCTAATCTGCGGCGTGTGACAAGCCGCCTGTACCTCGTCGGTGGGATCGTGGCGGCCGTGCTCGCCCTAACCGGATGCGAGGCGGCGGACGAGTTCGCCCCGCTGAGCATCGAGGAGGAAGGCGCTGAGCTGCACATCAATGACCTGATGGATGCCCTCACGGACCAAGAGTGGGAAGCCGCGTGCGACGAGTTAGACCCCGAAGGCCTCACCAACATCGTCACCGGGCGGAGCGGTGTCCCCGCTCCGCCTTTTTCGAAGTGCCCCGGGGTGCTCGAACTTGTCATGGCGGCGAACAACGTCGATTTCTCGGGAGTCCCCTTCATAAAGATCACCGAGGTCACCCGGGAAGGCGATGAGCTGGTCGCCCAAGCTGAGAATGGAGGAATCTGGCGACTGACTCCTGGCCCGGACTTCGCAATCACGGCAGTCCCTCGCTGAATGGAGTCGCGAGCGTGATCATCCCGTCCGCCTGGACCCCGCAAGCGGAAGTACTGGGATGCTGCCATCGCGTCGTCGCCGGTCGTGCAGCGTGACCGATGAGTTTCGCCCAGCGCGGCGGTCAAGTAGGGCATCGGGCGAGTGGAGGTCCACAAGCCCAAGTGATCAGGGGGCCGCTGATAGCGGCCCGTACCACCCGCCAGAAGGAGCGACAAGTGATGCAGTTCTTCTTGACCGTGCCCCACGACTCGGCCGAGGAGCCGACCATGGCGTCGATGGACCCAGCCGAACTAGAGGCCGCGCTGGCCGCCGTGGAGGAGTTCAACGACGATCTACACAAGTCCGGGGCGTTTCGCTTCGCCGGGGGCCTGCACCCGCCTTCATCGGCCAAGACCGTCGACGCCACGAGCGGCGAGCCCGTGGTGGTCGACGGACCGTTCGTTGAGGCGCCGGAGTACGTCGGCGGCTTCTGGGTGATCGAGGCCGCAGACCAAGATGCCGCGGTCCAGTGGGCGACGCAGGCGTCGAAGGCACTGGGTGGCCGCATCGAGGTGCGCGCCTTTCAGGACCCGCAGGACGCCTGATCGAACGCAGATCGCCGGCAGCCCTGCCCGGCGCTGCGGAGTTCCCAAGGCTCGCCCGGCTCGCGACCTCGTGTCGCAAGCGGACCGCTACCGAAGCTCCACCGAGTCGGTCGAGGCGATCGGCTGCTCGTCTCGCGCGAAGCAGCACTGGCGGCTCCGCCTAGGGCGGCAACCCGGCGGCCTGGCGCGCCCCGTCGGGGTCGGCAAAGGATTCGACGCGGACGACCCGCCCATCGCGGACGGTCAAGAGCGAGGATCGGGTCTCATCGACTTCGAGCTCGTGCGTCCGGCCGACGATGTGCACGACGACCGCTACCTGATCACCGGCGTCGTCGAACCGCAGGGTCTCAACCCGGTACCCCTCCCAAGCCGAGAGGAACTCACCCCAGAAGCGCCGCACGCCGTCAAAACCGTGGTAACTGTCGACGGCAAGCAATGACTCAGTCACCGGGACCCACTCGATCTCCGGATCCAAGAAACGGCCGAGAGCGTGATCGGACATGCGCTGCTCGAACTCTTGTGTGGAGCCCTCGCTCGCAAGCTCCGCGTAGAGTCGGCGGACCAGTTCGACGTTCTCCTGTGACACCGCGTTCCCAGTGTCTCGCATCGTGCTCTACCGTCGGCGGCAAGACCGGCGGTCGACGGAGCGCCGCCATTTCGAGGCGCCGGCGGAGCGACTCGCGGCACGCTGCCCTGATTAATCAGCATCGCGTCGGTGTCCTCGCAGGACAGCCTGGACTTCTACGACGGCGAGTTGCGCGCCCACCACGAGCACTCGCGTGGCCTACTGGTTGATCACGGCCAGCCGCCGATGACCGGAGCTCGGCCTTTTCGTACCGTTGCGGCGTGCGCTCCGCGCTCTACATCCCGCTGTTCGACGAGCTCGCCGATCCCGCGCTCGTCGCCCGCCTATGCGCCGAGGCCGAGGAGGCCGGGTGGCACGGAGTGTTCGTGTGGGACCACGTGCGCTGGCACGAGCCCGTCGTCGAGGTGGCCGACACGCAGATCACCCTGGCCGCGATCGCCAGTACAACCGAGCGCATCCGGCTCGGCCCCATGGTCACCCCGCTCGCCCGGCGCCGGCCGGTCAAGGTGGCGCGCGAGACCGCGACCCTCGATCGGCTCAGCGATGGCCGGCTGACGCTCGGCGTCGGTCTCGGCAGCGACCGGTTCGGCGGCGAATACTCGATCACGGGGGAGGAGCTCGACGAACGCAAGCGCGCACGGATGCTCGACGAGGCGCTCGAGATCCTCCAGGCCGCCTGGTCTGGAGAGCTCGTGGAGCACCGCGGCGCGCACTACACGGTCGACTCAATGCGGTTCCTGCCGCGGCCCGTGCAGCGCCCAGGTGTGCCGATCTGGGTCGCGGGTTTCTACGGCAAGTCCAAGCCCCTTCGCCGCGCGATCCGGTACCAGGGCTTCTTCCCCGTGGGCATCGAGCACCCGGACCAGCTCGCCGAGATCTCCGCCGAGCTCAGGCGGCTCGGCCGGGAGGCGAGGGATGGCGCAGCGGAACCCTTCGACATTGCCGTCGAGCTCGACCCCGGCAGTGACCCGGCGCCCTACGCGGCGGCCGGTGCCACCTGGGGCCTGGTCGCGTTCCCAGCCGAGGGAACCTCGGTCGACAGAGTGCGCGGGGTCCTCCGTGAGGGCCCGGCACCACCTTAGAACGCACCGAGGTCATCAGCGCGGTCCACTCGCGCCGAGCGCCGACGATGCCCGCGAGTGCTGGGCTGCTCCTCTAGCCATCGGCTGCTCGTGTTCGCGCGGCGCAGGAGTGCCGGGCCGCCGGGACGCCGCCCCAGGCGATGGGGTCCGCTCGAGGACTGCGAGAAGTACGATCGGATGACCCGGTCACATCGGTGGAGCGCGGTCATTCTCCTTGCGCCTCGGCACTGAGCTCGCCAAGCCGCGCCGCGCTTCTGGCGTCCATTGGCACGAAGGTCTCGATCGCGAGGTTTGCCGCCGAGACCTCCAGCGGCGCCCCGAGGGTGGCGATCACGGTGAAGAGGCTGACCTCGCCGACCGGTGTGCGCAGGTCCAGCGACACGACGGGCTGAGTCGCCGGGCTGGTCGGTGGATCGTCCGGGAGATAGGCCTCCACATCCTCGATCAGCTCGCCGAGCGCCGGGTCGGCGTCCTCGCGGCTCTTTCGCCTCAGCTTCGTGATCAGGGGCGCGTTGCAGGCCGCGGTCATCGACGAGATCTTCGGCAGGCCGCCGGGGTGAACGCCGAGGCGGAGCATGTTGATCGGGGGCTCGAGGAGCTCCGGATCGACCCCGTCCCAGAGGAGCGACGCTGCCCGATTGGCCTCGATCAGGTTCCAGAGACCGTCGACGATCAACGCCGGGTTCGGCTCGTGGGCTTCCAGCAGCCGGCTGAGTGACTCGCGCAGCGGCCGCATCATCTCGCCGTCGTACGCCTGCTCCAGATAGGGCGGAGCGAAGCCCCCAGCGAGCAGCAGGCGGTTGCGCTCGGCGATCGGTAGGTCGAGGTGCTGGGCCAGGTGGACGAGGAGCTGGCGACTCGGGCTGGACCGGCCGGTCTCGACGAAGCTCAGGTGCTTGGTCGAAACGTTGGCGTCCAGGGACAGCTCGAGTTGGCTGAGGCCACGTCGACTGCGCCAAAAGCGGATCAACTCGCCAGCGGTCTGGGGCTCCTGCTCGGTCTGGGCGACCACCCGATCGACGTTAGCGGGGCGTCCGCTCAGGTTCCATTACCCGGCGTGTAAAGCCGGCCGGCGTTACACGCGAGGTAATGGACGCGCGGCCGTTCTTCGGGGACCGTTCACGGCGAAGCAACCCAATGGAGGTTCGAATGAACGTCAATGATCCGAACGAGCTCGCCGAGCGCTATACGGCGGTCTGGATGGAGCCGGATGGCGATCGCCGCCGCGAGGCGATCGCCGATGTCTGGAGCGATGATGCGATCCACATCCTCCAGCCCACGCAGGAGGTCTACGAGGCCGCCGCTGAGCGGGCCGTCAACCCGACCTGGCAGGTGCGCGGCCACGCCGAGCTCGAAGCCAGGGTGACCTCGGCCTACGAGGATTTCGTGGCGACCGGGCAGATGGCCTTTCGGACGCGGGACGGCGCGAAGCGCCTCGGGGATGTGGTGACCTGGCGATGGGAGGGGGTCTCACCGGATGGCGAGGTGCTCGGCGCCGGCCTCGAGTTCGTGGTCCTCGCCGCCGACGGCCGGATCGCGACCGACTACCAGTTCGTCGAGTGAGCGCGATGACGACGGTTGATGCAAACGGCGTCACGCTCGGGGTCGAGCACTTCGGCGACGCGGCGGCGCCGCTCGTCCTGCTCGCGGGCGCCACGACCATGCTCTCCTGGCCCGACGCGCTCTGCGAGGCGTTCGCGCGCGGCGGGCGCCACGTCGTGCGGTACGACCTGCGCGATTCCGGCGCGTCGACCACCGTCGATCCAAGGCGCCGGCGTACACGCTGCGCGATCTCGCAGCCGACGCCGCGGCGCTCGCCCGCGAGCTCGACGACCGGCCGGCGCACCTGGCGGGCATCGGCGTGGGCGGGATGGTCGCCCAAGTCGCTGCGCTTGACCACCCGGATGCGTTCTGCCGGCGACTTCGTGTGACCCCGTCGCGCAGGCGGAAGCAATATCGGCGGGCCGTGCGCTCCCGCTCGTCGCCCCCGGGGAGCGGACCGCACCGAGCGCCCACCCACTCATCGGACACGAGGAGCGCCCGCCTGCGGGCGTCAGTCGTCCTCGGGAAGCACCAGCGTCATTTCGTGGGTGGCCTCCCCGTTCTCGTGCACGTCGACCTGACCACTCGCGCCGTCGTACGCAGCCGTGCCACCGGTCACCGCGATCTCGAACGACTCGGCCTGCTGGCTGAAGTCCGGGACGCCGGCGCCGGTGACGTGTCCATCATCGAACGTGTACGTGACCTGACAGGTTGGCTCGCCAACGTCCGCGACCTCGCAGGCTCCGAGGAGCTTGCCCTCCCGGTCGCCGGAGACCGCCCCGGTAAAGACAAATGAGTCACCGGAGGAGATGTCCTCCTCCGAGGTGGCCGGCGGAGCGACGTCATTCACCTTGAACTCGCCTTCCTGCACGGTCAGGGTCAGCGCGAGCCCCTCGGATCCCTGCTCGCCCTCGTCGAGGATGCTCACGATCCCGAGCGCAACTCCAGCGACGCCGAGAACCAGGGCCACCAAGATCAGAACCCGCGTTGTGCCTCCCCTTCGCTCCTCCACCGCCCGCAGCATATTCGCGAAGCGGTCGGGGTTGCGCCGGTAGAGCCGAATGGCTGCTCGATTCGAACAGGCACTCCGGCTGCCCTGCGTCTGCCATGCAGAGGCGCGTTCTTTAACCGCCCGGACCGCCTCCGCCTCGCTGGTCCGCGGATGCCCTTTGTGCGACACCCTCGCGTGCGAGCGAGAGTCCGGCGCTGCGCTTCCTCGCCCACGCAGGGCACCCATCGCAGCGCCGTGGTCGTCGCGGGCCTGCAAGCTGCTGCCGTGGGTCCTCGCTGAGCTTGTTAAGCGGCTCCCGCATCCCCGCTGATCGGTGCCCGCCTTACCGCGCGCGCCACGCAGCCTGTTGACCCAGGCGTTGACTGACCCGGGTCCTCTCCAGACAGCGAAAAACCCCCGATTTGCGGGGGTTTCGCTGAGGCACCGCTACCGGGATTCGAACCCGGGTTTCCGCCGTGAGAGGGCGGCGTCCTAGTCCCCTAGACGATAGCGGCGTGAGCGGGCCAGTCTAGCGACAGCTCATGGGCTCGAAAACGGCTATTGGGGGGCGGGTATGTGTCCGATCGGTTGGTCGCACTCGGTTCCGGCGCAGTCGCGCAGCTGGTCGAGGCGTCGGGCCAGCGTCCGCTTCGTGGCCTCGAAGGCCGGGTCGGAGGCGCGGTTTTCGAGCTGGAACGGGTCCTCGCGCAGGTCGTAGAGCTCCTCCTCCCCGGTTTCGTAGTCGACGTAGAGGTAGCGATCGGTGCGGATCGCGGCGTATGGGTAGCCGTCGTCGGTCGAGCGGTCCGAGACCGGCGACTCGATCAGCAGCGGCCGATCGTCGAGGCGGCCGGGCGAGGTGGCGTACGGCAGCAGCGAGCGGCCGTCGATCTCGAGGTCGGGTTTGGCGCCGGCGATCGCGGCGATCGTCGGCGCCAGGTCGATGTTGCCGACCAGTGCCCCCGAGTTGGACGTATTCGGGATCCCGGGGCCGCGGATCAGCAGCGGGACCCGGCTCGAGGGGTCATACGCGAGCTGTTTGCCGAACTCGATCCGGTGCTCGCCGTCGAGGTAGCCGTTGTCGGAGGTGAAGACGAGGTAGGTGTTCCCGAGCTCCTCGTGGTCGCGCAGCGCGGCGACGATCTTCGCCACCTGCCGGTCGACCTCGGTCAGCGACTCCAGGGCGCGCTGGTTTCGCGCCTCGATTCGTCCGATTGCAGCGGAGGCGAGCCGCGGGCGGTTGCGGATGAAGCTGGGCTTGTCGGAGACATCCTCCTCGTTGAAGGCCGGCGTGCGGGGTACCTCGGCGTCGGCGTAGGTGCCGGCGTCGCGTCCAACCGGTGTGCTCGGCACGTGCGGGGCGTTGAAACCGACGTAGAGGAACAGTGGCCGGTCGCCGCGTGCGGCGTGGCGGATCGCGTCGACGGCGAGGTGGCCGAGGACGCGGGTCTTGTAGTCGTCGGGCTCCCCGCCGTAGTGGCGGATCTCGCCGTTGTCATTGATCTCGTAGTCGTAGTAGCGCTCGGCGGTCGGGTCGGTCAGCGTGTGCCACTCCGTCCATCCCGGTGGCAGGTCCTCGGGCTCGTCGAGCCCGTAGCCGTCCAGGTACTTGCCGACGAAGGCGGTCCGGTACCCGGCGTCCTGCAGCCACGGGCCGAGCGTCTCGGACTCGCGCAGCGCCGCCAGCGCGTTCGGGCCGGTGTTCGAGATCACGCCGGTGTTGTGCGAGTACTGGCCGGTGAGGAAGGTGGCGCGCGAGGGGCAGCAGAGCGGGTTGGTGACGTAGAAGCTCTTGAAGTCGACCCCCGTACGGCCGATCAGCCGCCGGGTGTTGGGCAGCGCGCGCATCTGGGCGGCGGTCTGGTCGTCGGTCATGATCACGACGACGTTGGGCTTGGCAGACGCCTCGCTCGGCGTCGGACGTCCCGGCTCGTGCTCGGTGCTGTTGCGAAGCGCGATCCCCGCGGCCAGCCCGGCGGCCAAGAAGAGCCAGAGAGCGGTCAGAACGCGCCAGTTGAGCCGCCGGCCACCGGCTTGCGGAGCCGCTTGCACCGGCGGCACGATAGCCGCCGGTCAGCGGAGCGAGGATGCGGCTGAGAGGAGTCGAACCTCCACGCCCTTTCGGACAATAGCTCCTGAAGCTATCGCGTCTACCGTTCCGCCACAGCCGCCTGGCGCCCCCAAATCTAGCGCGAGATCATCGAGTGTCACCTTGACTACCGGAATCCGGAAGTTAGGTGGCATTCGGTCTCCTACCAGGGGGTATCGTCGGCGTAGCGTCAAGGAGGAGAGCAATGACGACGACGATCGCGGCCGGGATCAGCTCGTATGAGCAGGCGTGCGCGGAGCACGAGTGGAAGGTCCCCGAGCGTTACAACATCGCCGCCGACGTCTGCGACAAGCATCCGCGCTCCAAGCCGGCGATGGTCTGGGAGCGCTTCGACGGCGCCACCCGCGAGCTCGACTGGGGTGAGCTCCAGGACCTCTCCAACCAGGCTGCCCACCTGCTGCGCGAGCACGGCGTCGGCAAGGGCGACCGGGTCGCGGTCGTCCTCCCTCCCACCCCCGAGACCGCCGCGATCTTCTTCGGCACCTGGAAGCTCGGCGCGATCCTGCTCTCGATGTCGGTCCTCTACGGCGACGAGGGCATCGCCCACCGCCTGCGCGACTCGACGCCGAAGCTGCTGGTCACCGACGCCGCCAACGCGCCGCGCTTCGATGCCTCACCGATCGACGAGCTGCTCGTCCTCGACGAGGGCGAGGGCCTGCTCTCGGGCCGGCCCACCGACCCGATCGCCGAGGACACCTCGGCCGACGACCCCGCTCAGCTCTACTACACCTCCGGCACCACGGGAATGGCGAAGGGCATCGTCCACGCCCACCGCTACATCCTCGCCCACGAGGAGTTCGTCTACTGCCACGACGTCTCCGACGCAAGACCGCTTCCACGGCATGGGCGAGTGGGCCTGGGCGGCCGGGATCGCGCCCCTGCTCGGACCCTGGCGGCTGGGCGCCGTCCAGTACGTCTACCAGCGCGAGGGCGGCTTCGACCCCCACAAGCAGCTCGACTTCCTCTCCCGCCACCGGGTCTCGCACGTGTTCACCACCCCCACCGCGATGCGGGCGATGATGGCGGTCGACGACGCCGGCGAGCGCTATCCCCAGGGCTTCCACGTCGTCTGCTCGGCCGGCGAGCCCCTCAACCCCGAGGCGATCCGCTGGTTTCGCGAGCAGTACGGAGTCACGGTGCTCGACTACTACGGGCTGACCGAGTCCTACCCGCTGTGCGCGAACTACCCGTTCATGGAGGTGCGCGAGGGCTCGATGGGCCGGCCGATGCCCGGCTGGGACATCCAGATCCTCGACGAGGACGAGAACCCCGTCGCCCAGGGCGAGCGCGGCGAGATCTGCCTGCGCGCCCGCTCCAACCCGCACTACCCGCTCGGCTACTGGAACCTGCCCGAGGCGAGCGAGGAAACGTTCGGCGGCGACTGGTTCCACACCAAGGACGCGGCGACCATGGACGAAGACGGCTACTACTGGTACTCCGGCCGCGCCGACGACGTGATCATCGCCGCCGGCTACCGGATCGGCCCGTTCGAGGTCGAGTCCGCGTGCATCGAGCACCCGGCGGTGCGCGAGGCCGCCGCGGTCGCCTCGCCCGACGAGGTCAAGGGCAACGTCGTCAAGGCGTTCATCGTCCTCGCCGAGGGCCACGAGCCCTCCTACGAGCTGGCCGACGAGATCAAGCGCTTCGTCCGCGAGCGCCTCTCGGCCTACGCGTATCCGCGGCGGGTCGAGTTCGTCGCCGAGCTGCCGAAGACGCTGACGGGCAAGATCCGCCGCATCGAGTTGCGCGAGGCCGAGCGCGAGCGCGCACGCATAGGCTGGCGCCGTGGCCACCAGTCCCGAGCAGGCGATGGAGACGATCCACCGGCGCTTCGGCGCCCACGATGGCCACCGGGCACTCCATGCCAAGGGCGTGATCTGCGCCGCGACCTTCACCGCGACCCCGGGGCCAGGGAGCTCACGCGCGCGGCGCACATGGGCGGCGCGCCGACGCCCGCCAGCGTCCGCTTCTCCAACGGCGGCGGCGATCCGACGGTCCCCGACTACGTCGCCCGACGTCCGCGGCCTCGCGGTCGCTTCCAGCTCCCCGACGGCTCGCGGACCGACATCGCTTCCCAGACCCTCCCCAGCTACCCCTTCCCCGATCAGGAGGGCTTCCTCGCCACGCTCGAGGTCTCGAGGCCGTCGCTCGGCGCGCTGCTGAAGCTGCCGGGATTCGCGCTGCGCTACCCGAGGGCGATCGCCAAGCTCCCGAGACCCAGCGGATCCTGGGCAGCAGCGCGAGCTTCGCCGCCCGCCCCTACTACGCCTTCCACGCCTACAAGTGGATCGACGCGGACGGCGGCGAGCGCTTCGTCCGCTATCGCTGGCTGCCCACCGTCGACGAGCCCGAGATCTCGAAGGGCGAGGCCAAGCGCCGCGGCGCGAACTGGCTCTTCGACGACCTCGCCGAGCGCCTCGAGGGCGGGGCGGTTCGGATGGAGCTCGAGGTGAAGATCGCAGGCGAGGGCGACGATCCCGACGACCCCTCCGACGAGCTGGCCCGACGACGCCGAGCGAGTGATCGTCGGCACGCTCGAGGTGACCGCGATCGACCCCGACGCCGACGACGGCGTCGTCTTCGACCCGATACGGGTCACGGACGGGATCGAGCCCTCGAACGACCCGGTGCTGCGCTACCGCCCCGCGGTCTACGCCTGTCGCACGCCCGCCGGACCGCCCGCTAGCGTCTCGCGCAGATGAAGGTCGGCCTCGTCCTCGGAGCGGGAGGCGTGCAGGGGGGCGCCTGGCTCACCGGCGGGCTTGACGCGCTCGCCGCCGAGACCGGATGGGACCCCGCCGACGCGCCGACGATCGTCGTCGGCACCTCGGCAGGGTCGATGCTCGGCGGCCTGCTCTGCGCGCGGCGTGCCGCCCTGGTTCATGGTCGCCCACTCGGCCGGCGAGACCTTCGAGGGCGTCACCGACGCCGAGGGCCGGCCCGCGGCCGAGGCGGATCGCGCCGGCGGAGCCGTGTTCAAGCTCGACCCAGGCTGGCCGCCCATCGGCCCCGGCTCGTGGTCGCTGGCGTTCCGCACGCTGCTTCAGCCCCGCGCGCCACACGCCGGCGAGCGCGGTCAGCGGCTGGCTGCCGCAGCGGCTTCATCTCCAACGAGCCGCTGCGCGAGCAGGTCCGGCGGGTGGTGCCCAGCGGCTGGGTCGAGCACCCCGGGCTGTGGGTCGTCGCCTGCGACTACGCCACCGGGCGGCGCGTCGCCTTCGGCCGCCAGGGCGCTCCGCCCGCCGAGCTCGCCGACGCGGTCGCGGCCTCGTGCGCGATCCCGGGCTTCTACCGCCCGGTCGAGATCGGCGGTCGCCGCTACGTCGACGGCGGCATCGTACTCGACCTCGAACCTCGACCTGCTGCGCGACGAGGACCTCGAGCTGGTCATCTGCCTCAACCCGACCTCCACGCTGCACCCGATCCGGGTCGTGGATCCGCGCGAGTGGAGCTCGCTGGTCTTCCGCCGGGCCTCCGGCCGCCGCCTCGGCAGCGAGGCGAAGAAGCTGCGCGAGCGCGGCATCCCGGTGATCCTCGTGCAGCCGACCGGCGACGACCTGAAGGCGATGAGCCGCAACCTGATGAGCACCCGCAACCGCAACGGGGTGATCGCCGTCGCCCGCGACACCGTCGCCGCCCAGCTGCGCTCGTCCGAGCACGCCGACCTGCTCGCTGCCCTGCCGCCTGGGCGCCCCGAGAAGGTCCGCCGCCCCGACGCCCCGCCGGCCGAATGGCCGCCGCTGGCCGAGCTTCAGTCGAGCTGAACGATCGAGGCCTGGACCTCGCCGGCCGCCGTGGTCACCCAGCGGCGGCCTCCGTCGCGCAGGACGAGCGAGCGGCCCGGCTCGGCCGGCTCGCGGTACTCGATCTCGGCGTCGATTGCGCTCGGCTGACGCGCCGGCCAGCTCCTCCTCGAGCGGCGCCCAATAGTGCGAGTTGTTGACGTGGCCGGCGACGTCGATGTCAGTGGCCCGGAACGCGAACGGCCTGGGCTCGCAATCGGCCGGCGGCTCGGGATGGCGCAGGCGGACGTTGGCACCGCGACCTTCGGCGCTCGCGGCGTACAGCTCGACAAACCGGTCGGAGAATCGTCGCGGCCGCAGCATCTCGTTGAGCCAGACCCAGAGCGCGACCGCCTCCACGGTCGGCCGCCGCACCGCGAATCGACGTCCGTCGCTCGGCCGCGAAGCGACCGATGCCGCTGCAGAAGGTCCGCAGCCTCACCCGCTCGCCGAAGCGAGGGAACGACTCCACCACCAACCTGGTCCGCCGCACCACCCAGGCGCCGTCCTCGTCGTAGCCCGCGTCGAGCAGGTCGTGGTAGGCAACCTCCTGAAGCCAGCGGGCGATCGCGTCGAGCCGTACCCTGCCGCCGCCGTCCGCATCGACGATCCCGGGCAGAAGCGCCTCCTCGAACACCCGCCCCGCCGCGGGCTCGGGAACGAGCCCCGCGCGGCGCCTCATCGCCGCGCCCGGACGCGGCCGGCCCGCCAGCTCGCGCTCGGCGTCGCGCATCCACTCGTCGAAGTCGACCTCCATCGTGTGGCGCTTCGACCTGTAGAAGCGCTTCGAGTGGCGCTCGCGCGCGCGGGCGATCTCGGCGCGCATCTCCTCTGCGGGCGGCAACGCGTACTCGCCCTTCAGCAGCGCCCCAATCCACTTCGCCTGCTGCTCGGCCATCGGCATGATCGCCCCCAGCGGTTGTGCGAGGCCGAGGAAGTAGACGCCCTCGACCTCCGGGTGGAAGGTGCGCATGTAGAGCGGCAGGTCGTTGCCCGGCGCCGAGATGAAGCCCTCGTCGAAGAACGGAAAGCTGACCTTGTAGCCGGTGCAGTAGACGATCACGTCCACCTCCTCCTCGGAGCCGTCCTCGAAGGCCACCGTGCGGCCGCGCAAGCTCGCGGATGTTCGGCTTCGGGGTCACGGTCCCGCGCTCGAGCCGGTCGTGGATCTCGTCGGAGACGGTCGGGTGCGCGTGGCCGACCCTGTGGTCGGGCTCGGCGAAGCCGTAGTCGGAGATGTCGCCGGAGCGCATGCGCATGACCTCGAACCCCTTCTGCTTGATCGGCCACGGAAGCCAGGGCGGGGCCAGCGTCTGGTCGACGGGCTTTCGCCTGCGGCCGAGCCGCTTGCGGATCACGTGCACGCCCCGGCGCAACGAGAGGAACGCCACCTCCCCGTGATCGGCCGCGTCGCGGGCGATGTCCATGCCGCTGTTGCCACCGCCGACCACCACCACCCGCTTGCCGGCCAGCTGCTCCGGGCGCGCGGTAGTCGTGCGCGTGCATCTGGACCCCGTCGAAGTGACCCGGAAACGGCGGCTCGGGCCAGCGCGGCTTCCAGTGGTGGCCATTGGCGACCAGGATCGCGTCGTAGGCGGGGCGCGGGCGGTCGTCCGAGGTCGTGACCTCGAGACCGCCCTGGGCGAGCGGCTCGACGTGCTCGACCCGGGTGTTGAAGGTGATCGTCCGGCGGATCCCGAAGTGGTCGACGTAGCGATCGAAGTAGGCGCCGACGGCCTCGTGAGGCGGATAGTCCTCGTCGCCGATCGGGAAGTCGGAGTACGACATCCTCGGCCCCGAGGTGTTCATCTCCAGGGTGGAGTAGGCGCCGGAGAGCCCGTTCGGGTTCTCGAACCTCCACAGCCCCCCGACCACCGGCCCGGCCTCGAAGCAGTCGAACGGGATCCGCGCCTCATAGAGCGCCTTCGCCGCCGCGATCCCGCACGACCCGGCGCCGATCACGCACGCGCGCGGCAGCGACTCGTCGGGCTCGATCGCCCCCTCGGGCCGAGACGGCGCCGGCTCACCGCGAATCAGGTAGCCCATGGAATCCGATCGGAGGTTGCCAACGTAGATACATATGCCGAGAGCCGGGGAGGGATGCCGCCTAGGGAAGCTGGCGTCCGAGCCAGCCGCGGTAGAAGCCCTCGAGGTCCGGAAGGAAGTCGTGGACAACCGGGTATCCCGGGGTGACCGCCTCCGCCTCGAGCAGCCGGCCCGAGCGCGGGCAGTAGAACTCGCGCAGCTCCATCCAGTCGGGATCGCAGTGGGCCAGCTTCGGGTAGACCTCGCCGAGCAGCTCGTCCGAGTCGCGGACGAAGACGACCGCGTGCAGCTTCCAGTTCTCGTCGAACCGGCAGAAGTCGTGGCCGGCCTCGCTGCGGACGATCAGCTCGCCGTCTGACCGCCGACGAACGACGTAGAGCGCCTCGCCGAGCGGGAGCACGATCGGGTCCTCCCACCCGACGCGGTCGGACAGGACCGCGAGCCATTTGTCGAACCGGTCCGGGTCCTTGTAGCCGGACTGGATCGCCTTGATCTCTCGACGCGAGAGGCGCTCGTCGAGCATCGCCTCGAGCGTCTCGCGCTCGAGCGCACGGCCGACGGCCTTCGGCTGCTCGACCCGCTCCACGTTCGACGAGGCGAGGAACTCGCGTGCCGACTCCTCCGGCGTGACCTTGCCCGGCTGTGGCGTGAGGTCGAGCGGCAGGGTCGGCGTGGCGACGCCGAACGAGAAGTCCTCGGGCAGGTCCCAGAAGCCGCGGAACTCCGCCGCCCAGCCGGGCGAGAGCTTGATCGACTCCTCATAGCCGACCTTGACCGGCTCGATCAGGTCGCCTGCGAGCACCCGCTCGCGCTGCTCGGCCCACCAGTCGGCCACCGGCCGGGCGCGCTCGAGCCGCCGGGCCCGGGCCGCGTCGCGATCCGCGACCGCGTAGACGCGCTCGGCGAACTCGGCCTCGATGTGGCCCTCGGCGACGTCGCGCTCGACGGCCTCGGCCGCGCGCTCGAGCGGGTCGCCGAGGCCGGCGGCGCCCTTCATCACCGAGTGGTAGAGGTCGCCCTCGGCGAACGGCTCGAGCAGCGTGAAGTTGTCGAGCTTGAGCTCGCGCTCGCCGTCGATCGCCTTCAGCGCCGGCTCGGAGAACGGCCCGTCGGCGACCGGGTAGGCCTCCCCGGCCTCGGCGAGCTCGTGCAGGTTGTTCTGCCGGATGTTGTGGATGTAGGCGACGGATCCGGGATAGCCGCCGAAGATCCCCTGCGAGGTGAACAGTCGCGAGGTGCCGAGGTTCTGAAGCTCCCAGAACGGCGTGTTCCAGATCATGTGGAGCGACTCGAAGGAGGAGCCGCCGCGGTGGCGCCCCGGGCCGCCGGTGTTGGGCTTGATCCGGCGCGAGAGGTAGATCATCGGGCAGATCAGCTCCCACATCTCGATGTCGCCGGCGTCACCCTCGGGGTTGAACATCGCCGCGCAGGTGTCCGTGCCGTCGAGCACGTACTTCGCCCCCATGCCCTGGGCCGCGATCTCGAAGTTCATGATCGCCGAGGAGTTTCCGTACTGGTCGATCCCGCCGCCCTGGATCACGTTGCCCGAGACCGAGTAGGCGCCGATCACCTCCTCGATGAAGCCGCGCGCCTGCAGCGCCCGCGACAGCGTCCGCGGATAGCCGGTGAACGCGGGCTGCAGGAACGCCCACGCGATCCCGGTCGAGCCCTCGGCGTCGCCCAGGTTGGCGATCGACCCCTCGGGGAAGTTCGTCTCGACCGCGAAGTAGGCGCCGTCGTTGACCTTGTCGTTGCAGATCAGCGTCTGAGTGAACATCACCCAGATCGCCCCCTGCATCCCCGACGGGGTGCAGTTCATCGAGTGCCAGCCCCAGGCGGAGGCGCCGTCGAGGTCGAGCGCGTAGTCGCCGTCGCCGCCGATCCGGACCTCGAACGGCGCGTGCATGACGAAGTCGCGGCGCGCCCGGGCCGGCAGCTGCACCTTGTCGGCGTAGGTGTTGTCCATGAACGACGCAGTCCGGTAGCGGCCCGGGACGGTCATCTCCACGATCCGGCTCTTGAACGAGCGCCGCCCCTCCTCGATCACCTCGCGCTGAAACTGCTTGAAGCGGTCGACGCCCTCGGAGAGGATCACCCGCTCGACCGCCTCGCGGATCATGTGGCAGCCGGCGAGACGGGTGCGTTCGTCGAGCAGGTAGTACATCGGCGCTCGGGTCTGCTTCGCGCAGCGCTCGAGGTGCCAGCGCGCGATCTCGTCGCCCTCGCCGATCTTCATGCAGGGCAGGTCGATGCCGTCGTCGAGCCGGTGCGTCGGGCCGACCGGCACCCCGCCCGGGGTCGAGGCGCCGATGTCGAGCACGTGGGTGACCCCGCCCGCCCAGGCGACCAGCTCGTCCTCGAAGAAGATCGGGACGAAGGTCTGCACGTCGGCGTTGTGGACGTCGCCGATCGTCGGGTCGTTATTGGCGAAGATGTCTCCGGGCCGGACCCGCGGGTTGTCCTCGTATCCCTGGCGGACCATCCACTTGATCGCGTCCGACATCGTGTGGACGTGGACGATGATCCCGGTCGAGAGCGCGATCGAGTCGCCCTCGGGCGTGTAGAGGGCGAAGCAGAGCTCGCCGAGCTCGCGGACGATCGGCGAGGCGGAGATGTTGAGCGCCGTCTCGCGCGCGGAGACGAGGCCGCCGCGCAGGCGCGAGAAGAGCTTCTCGTACTCGATCGGCTCGGTGTCCTTGAGCTCGAGCTCGTCGCTGAGGCCGGCGTAGGCCCCCGTCTCGGCGAACAGGCGCTCCGACTCGGCGAGCATCTCGTCGAGCCGCTTTCCGTCCCACCCGATCGGGCGCTCGCCACGCGGCTCGAGCTCACGGGCTGCCTCGACGATCGTCATCGGTGCGAACGCTAACTAGAGCGAGTCGAGCGCGCTCCGTGCCCTGGCCGCTCCGGCGACGTTGCCCTTGCGCTCATACAGCGTCACGGCGTCGGCTGCGGTGGCGGCGGCCTCGTCCGATTGGCCGCCCAGGCGCAGCACCTCGGCCAAGTCGAGCAGGACGTCCGCGTGTAGGCCGACGTACTCGCTGTCGGCGGCGAGCGCCACGCCCTCGCGCGCCAGGCGCTCGGCCTCGTCCAGTCGTCCACGCCTGGCGACCAGGCACGCCGGAATGCCGGTTCGCTTGATCTGCCACTCGCGATCGGTCGGTGCGGGCAGTTCGTCGATCGCGCCGAGCAGCGCGAAGGCGTCGTCGTAGCGGCCCTGCTCGTAGACCGCGCGCGGCAGGTCGACCGCGACGGTCGACAGGAACCAGCCCTCTCCGATCCTGCGAAACACCTCCTCGGCGGCCCGCATGTCGCGCTCGGCCGCGGCCGGGTCGCCCGCGAGCAACTCGACGTAGCCGCTGAGCAGCTCCTGAACGCCGGCCTGCCAGATCAGCCCCAGGTCGTGCGCGAGGGCGCGGCTCTCCTTGATGTGTCGCCGGGCCTCGTCGAACCGGCCGCTCATCGCCTCCAGCAGGGTGACGAAGCCGGAGAGGTTCGCGTCGAGGGTGCGATTCTCGGGCTCCGCTCGAAGCAGGCGTTCGAGCTGATCCAGGCCCTCGGCGACCGGCATGGGCCCGTGGATCGCGCACAGAGCAATCTGGCCGAGCGCCCATCCGACCTCGCGGCGATTTCCTGCCCGGCGAGCATGTTCGGCCGCCAGGGTCGCCGTTTCGCTCGTCTCGCTCAGCTGGCCCTGGCTCCAGAGGAGGTCGGAGAGGACCATGTACGCGCGAGCCAGCCCGGCGTCGTCGCCGAGCTCGCCGAGCACCTCGATCGCCGTCTCCGTCTCCAGCGAGAGGGCATCGGGGTCGATGCCCTCGGGATTCCTGTACATCTCGATTCGCGGCCGCGTGATCGCGACTCGCCACTCGACGCCGCGATCGCCGTCGGCGCGGGCGCGCTCGCGAGCACCGGCGAGCACGGAGCTCGCTTCCTCAACCTCGCCGATCTCGAACAGCGCGTATCCCAGTTCCGGCAGCGCGGCGAGGCCGGCTCCGCCCCTCGAGGTGGGAAGTGCCGCGGCCCGGCCGAGCAGGTTGACCGTCGCCGGCATGTCGCCGCGCTGGAACGCCTGCTGGCCCGCCGAGGCGAGATGGCCGCCTGCCCGATGGGCGAGCTCCAGCTCCCGCGGCCCGACCGCGCCGAGCTCGGCGCGGTAGCGGAAGGCCTGCTCGAGGTGATAGCCGGCGACCTCGGAGTGCTCGGCGATTCCGTTTCGGGCGGGGTCCTCGACCCAGGTCGCGAAGCGCTCATGAAGCTCCGCCCGCAGCAGCTTGCGGGTCGCCCGGTAGGCGGCCTGCTGGATGAGGATGTGACGGAAACGGTAGCCGTCGTCGGGCCCTCCCGGCCGAGCGGAGGCGATGAGCTCCTTGCGAACCAGCGCGTCGAGGTGACGGGCGCCGAACGCGCGAGCATCCGCGGGCAGCAGGTCGATCGCGGCCTCGGCCGAGAACTCCTTGCCGACGACCGCGGCCCGGGAGATCAGCGCGCGCTCGCCGGGGCCGAGCCGATCCAGCCGTGCCGACAGCAGGGCGTCGATCGTCGGCGGGATCGAGCGCTCGGCATCGTCGCCGCGGCTTTCCGCGAGCATGGCGACGAGCTGTTCGATGAACAGCGGATTACCCTCGGCGGTCTCGAGCACTCGGGCCATCGTCTCGGATGCGAGGTCTCGCCCGAGATTGCCGACCAGCGTCTCGCAGTCAGCGTCCGGGAGCGGCTCGAGTCGCAGCGAAATCGCATCCGCCGCTTCACGGCTCCAGTCCGGTCGCTGCTCGAGCAGCTCCGGACGGGCGATGCAGACGAGGAAGATCGGCGAACCGCCCGTCGTCTCCGCCAGGTACTCGACCAGGTCCAGGAAGGTGGGCTCGGCCCAGTGAACGTCCTCGAAGAAGACGACCAGTGGCCGCCGCGCGGCCAGCGTCGCAAAGAGCTTCCGCGTCGCCCAGAAGATCTCCTCGCGCTCGACCGAGGCGCCAGAGCCGCCGATCGCCTCCAGCAGGTCCTCGGCGAGCGGCTCCTGGTGGCCGGCGGTGAGCTGGTCGACGATCTCGCGCAGCGACCAGAAGGTGATGCCTTCCCCGTACGGCACGCAGCGACCGACGACGACCGTGGCCTTATCGGCGGCCTCCGCGGCGAACTCCTGCGCCAGCCGCGACTTGCCGATCCCCGCCGTCCCCAGGATCGTGAACAAGCGGGGCAACTGCTCGCCCCTGACCCGTTCGAACGCCTCCCGCAGCCCGCCGAGCTCGGCCCCGCGGCCGACCAGCGGCGCGTCCAGCGAGCCGACGCCGGGGCGTCCCGGCTTGAGCGCGACGACGCGCCAGGCCGGGCCGGCCTCCGTGACAACCGGCTCCCCCGTTGCGGTCTCCCGAATCAGGCGCTTGGTCTCCGCGCCGACGAGAATCTCCCCCGACGCCGCTGCCTGCTCGAGCTCGCGCGCCGTGGTCACGGCCTCGCCGATGACCGGGAGCGCTCCGTCGCCCGAGCCGCTGACCAGGACCTCCCCGGTGGCGACCCCGAGTCGCGGCGGCGTCCCGGAGATCGTGGCATCCCTCACCGGGACCTCGCGAATCTCGAACGCCGCCGCGACCGCACGGGACGCATCGTCCTCGTGCGCGTACGGGACGCCGAAGACGGACATCACCTCGTCGCCGAGGCTGGCTGCAACCGCTCCGCCGAAGCGCTTCACGGTCCGGGCGAGATGGTCGCGATAGAGCTTGTTCTCGTGGCTGAGGGCCTCCGGGTCAAGACCGCGCGCGCTCGGGAGGCCGGCGATCAGCACGGTGACCGTCTTACGCAGCTCGGAGCCGGCCGTGTCCGGAGCGGGCGCCTGTCGCTCGGGCGACACCCGGGCCTCGGTCGCGAGCTCGAGCGCCGGCTCCTGGCGGAGGATCGCCGTCTGCAGGCGTTGCAGCGGTGGGCTCGGCGCCAGGCCGAGCTCTTCGTCGAGTGTCCGGCGCGTCTCGTCATAGACCTCTAGGGCGTCGGCCTGGCGGCCGGCCCGGTAGAGCACCAACATCAGCTGCCCACGCAGGCGCTCGCGGAGCGGATGCTCGTCGATCAGGCTTTCGAGCTCGCCGACCAGGTCCGCCGCTCGACCGACGGCGAGCTCGGCTTCGATGCGGTCCTCGATCGCGTCCAGCCGCAGCTCCTCCAGCCGGGCGATCTCCGCCTGGGCGAACGGGTCGTAGGCGAAATCCGCGAGCGCGGGCCCTCGCCACAAGGCGAGCGCTTGCCTGAGCCGTGCCGCCGCGGCCGCCGGGTCTCGAGCCGCGGCCGCATCCCTCCCCTCGCCCACCAGACGCTCGAACCGGTCGGCATCGAGCTCGTCCGGCGCGATACGAAGGAGGTATCCCGGGGGCATTGTCGCCAGGAGCTCGCCGGGAGCCCTTTGTGTCCGCCCTGGCTCGAGCGCCTTGCGGAGCCTGCCGACGTAGACCTGGAGCGTGTTGGCGGCGGTCTTGGGCGGCTCCGGCCACAACTCCTCGATCAGGCGATCGCTGGAGACGAGCTCGTTCGCGCGCACCAACAGGATTGCGAGCACGGCCCTCTGTTTCGCCGGGCCCAGCGCGACAAGGCCCCCCTCACGGTGGACCTCGAGCGGGCCGAGGACCTGGAACTCCATTCCGCCTCTCCTGCCGGCGACGCTACCACCGGCACCGCGTCACTCCAAGCTTCAGCGAGATTTCAGCGCCCGCGCGCACCCTCCGTCTCGTAGGGGATGATGGAATCGGAGAATGAGATGCTCAAAGCGGTCGTAACGAGAGGGGTCGGCAAGTTCGGCACGCGAGCGGGCCTCGTGGGTGCCGCGTTCGAGTGGCCCTACCTCGCGGCTGTCGAATGACTTCGCGTGTTGTAACGAGGGAGCGCGTGGCGTTGGCGGCCATGGTGCTCGCGTTCCTCCTGATCCCCGCGACGGCCCTCGCGTCCCTCGACGTCTCCTTCCGTGGGACCGATTCGCCCGACCCGGTGCTTCCGGGCGAGCGCGTCACCTACAGGATCACGGTCACCAACCAGGGCACCGAGACCTTCGATCCGGTCGATGTCGACATCTACTCGCTCGAGATCGGCGGGGCGCACGGCGTGCCGAACCCGAACCTGTCGGTGACGCCCTCGCAGGGCACCTGCGCCGAGGGCTCCGCCGTTACCTACCAGGAGCAGATCTGCAGCCTCGGCCCGCTCGCGCCGGGAGCCAGCGCCGAGATCGTCAACGTGGTCCAGGCGAACGTCTCGATGGACCACGTGGCGGCGCTGCTCAACGCTGACCAGGATCCGTCCAACGACGAGGCACAGGAGCGGACGACGGTGATCGTTCCGCCGAAGATCGCCGGATCGCCGAAGGTCAGGCTCAAGGGCCTTCCCGACGGATGCCTGGCCGCCGACACACAGATCACGGCGAGGGCCAGGATCAGCAAGGCGAAGGAGATCAAGGCGAAGCTGATCGGCCGCGACGTCCGCGAGCGGCTCGGACGAGCCGCCGGCGACAAGCTCAGGTTCACGCTCGATGCCGACCAGCTCGAGCAGGCTCGCTTCTACGAGCTCAATGTGAACGTGACACGCAAGGGCGGACCGGGGATCAAGCGGTCAGTCGAGCTTCAGCGCTGCTAGGGCGAGGCGTGGATCGACAGCGGGCTTCAGCGAGATTTCAGCGCCCGCGCGCATCCTCCGCCCGGTAGACGGTAAATGGAAAGGGGAACGTGATGCGCAAGGCAATCCTGAGGACCGGGGCGGCGATGCTGATCGGAGCGGCGATGGTCCCGGTCACGTCCGCGGTGGCACAGGACGGCGCCGCGGCGACTCAGAGTCGCTCCGGCCACGAGGCGCCGGCGGCGGGTCGCGACCAGGCGGTGTTGCGCCGCGACGGCGATCGCGCGGTGCGCTTCGATCCGGTGATCGGCGCCCGCGACCAGCTCGTGCTCAGGCGCGACGGCTCGAGCGCGGTGCCGTTTGAGGTCGGTCCGCCGGCAGCGCCCGCGCACGAGGGCTTTCACTGGGGCGACGCGTTGATCGGTGCGGTGAGCGCCTGCGCCCTGATCCTGCTCGGCTCGGCCGCACTCGCGCTGATCCGACGCAGGCGTCCCACCCCGCGCCTGGCCCAGCGCTCGGCGTAGGGCGAGGCAGGGTGACCGCGTCGGCGATCGTCACGCCCGTACCTCCTGCGCTCGCGCGGCGTTTTCAGTGATCGCATCGACCACCTGCTCCCACACCCCGGCCGGCAAGTCATGGCCCCAGCCTTCGATGATCGCCAGCTCGGCGCCGGGGATCGCCTCGGCGGTCGCGATCCCGCCGGACTTGTCGATCAGCGGGTCCGCGGCCCCGTGCAGGACGACGGTCGGCGCCTCGATCTCCGGCAACCGATCGTGGCGGCTGCCGGAGCAGATCGAGGCGACCAGCTGGCGCTGGACGCCGTCGGGGTTGAGGCCGCGGTCATAGGCCCGTCCGGCGGTCTGGCGGATCCACTCCTCGTCCTGCTCGAACCCGGTCGAGCCGATCACCCTCCGCGCCGCGACGATGGTCTCGACGTAGCCCTCGCGATCGTCCGGGGGCCTGGTCATCAGCGCCTCCATCGCGGCCGGAGTCGGCTGCCCTACCCGGCCCGAGCCGGTCGACGACATCACCGAGGCGAGCGAGAGCACTCGCTCGGGGTGCTCGATCGCGAGCGTCTGGGCGACGAATCCTCCCAGCGAGGCGCCGACCACGTGCGCGGCGGGGATCCCGAGCGCATCGAGCAGCCCCGCGCCGTCGGCGGCCATGTCCGTGAACAGGTACGGCGGCTCGGAGAGCTCCTCGCTCCAGGCCTTGGTCACCGACGGAACGCCGAGCTCCGGCAGCCAGGTGGAGCGGCCGCTGTCGCGGTTGTCGAATCGGATCACGAAGAAGCCGCGCTCCACGAGCAGCTCACAGAACCCGTCCGGCCATCCGATCATCTGCGAGCCGATCCCCTGGATCAGCAGCAGTGGAGAAGCCTCGGGATCGCCGGCCGTCTGGCAGCAGAGGGTGATCTCCGCGGCCGACGTCGGCGAACCTCTCCTCGGACCAGTCAGGCATCGGAGGCGCTCAGGTGGAAGATCTGGTGGCGGTCGAGGCGGGCGCTGCGCCCGGGCGGAATCGCGAACGTGGTCGCGGAGTGCTCGACGATCGCCGGGCCCGGGATCTCGTGGCCGGCCTCGACCTCCTCGAGCCGGACGATGCTGGTCTCGGCGTCGCCTCCCTGCCAGCGGACCGGTGCGGGTCGCCGCCACCGGCGGCTCGCCGGTGGCCTCGGCGAGCTCCGGGCAGCGCCGGCTTCTCCACGTCGACCGAGCCGTGGACGATCGCCTGGGTGATCAGGTAACCGAGCTCGGGCGAGCGGGCCGAGCGCGCGTAGACCTTCGAGTAGGCGTCCTCGAAGGCGGCGATCAGGTCGTCGACGTGCTCGCCCTCCTCCATCTCGGCGTGCGGCGAGACGATCTCGATGTCGTTGAGCTGGCCGTAGTACTGCATCCGCACCGAATGGCTGAAGGCGATCCGGTCGCGCTCGATCCCGGACTTGCCGAACTCGGCCGCGACCCGCTCCTCGAGGCCCTGCCAGGCGCCGGTGACCATGAACCCGATCCCTGCCTTCTCCATCTCGTCGGCCGTCGGCAGGATCGGCATGTCGACCGTCTGGTCGTAGCGGTACTCGAAGTCCGCGCAGGCGCAACCGTAGGCGGAGAAGCCGGCGGCCCAGGCGGGGACGAGGACATCGCGGTAGGCGACCCCCTCGGTGTAGCCGGCGACGTGCAGCGGACCGCCGCCGCCGTAGCAGAGCAGCGCGTAGTCGGCCGGTGAGTAGCCCTTGCCGAGGATGCGGCCGACCGCCTCGTTTCGCAGCGTCTGCTCGAACAGCTCGATCACCCCGGCGGCGGCGTCCTCGACCCCGAGCCCGAGCGGGTCGGCGACCTGGCGCTTTACCTCCGCGCGGGCGCGCTCGGGGTCGAGCTCGACGTCGCCGCCGAGGAAGTAGTCGGGGTTGACCCGGCCGAGGACGACGTTCAGGTCGGTGATCGAGACCGTCTCGAGCCCGCCCTCCGGCCAGGAGACGCCGATCCGCGAGCCCGCCGAGTCCGGCCCCAGCTCCGGCCGGTTCGAGTTCGGGTTGACCCGCACGAACGAGCCGGTGCCGGCGCCAAGCGAGTCGATCCGCACCAGCGGCATGTTGAGCATGAAGCGGGCGATGTCGGGCGTCGGGGTGATCTCGAACCGGCCGTCGGTGATCAGCGCGATGTCGAACGAGGTGCCGCCGATGTCGGTGCAGAGCACGTTCGGCAGCTCGAGCGCCCGGCTCAGCGCCTGGCCGCCGACGACGCCGCCGATCGGGCCGGAGGCCAGGGTCGTCGCCAGCTCCTTGGCCTCGATCGAGATCGTGCCGCCGTGCGAGGCCATCACCCGCAGCTCGAACCCGGCGCCGGCGGCTCTGGTCTCGTCCCGGACCTTCTGCATCGAGCCGCGCGAGGGCTCGGCCGCGTACGCCTCGATCAGGGTCGAGTTGAGGCGTGGCAGATCGCGGCGCAGCGGGTAGAGCTCGGAGGCTACGAACACCGGCACCTCCCCGTCCACCCCCCGCTCGGCCTTCACCTGCTCGACGATCTCGGCGGCCCGGATCTCGTGCTCCGCGTTGCGGTAGCCGAACAGCAGGCAGATGCAGATCCCCTCCACCCCCGCGTCCAGCAGCTCGTTGGCGGCCTCGTGGACATCGGCCTCGCGCAGCGGCAGCACCTCGGTCCCCATCACGTCGATCCGCCCGCGAACACCCTTCATCTGGTGGCGCGGGACGATCGGCTCGTTGTGGAAGTGGGTGGCGAGATGCAGGCGATCGGAGTACGAGAACCCGAGGTAGGTCTGAATCCCTCGTTCGATCCTCAGGTAGTCCTCGTTGCCGGCGGTGACGATGGCGCCGATGTTGCGCCCGGTGCGCGACAGCAGCCGGTTGAGCATCGCGGTGCCCGAGTAGATGCCGGACGCGATCTTGCCGAACGCCTCCTCGGGGGCCGAGTCCCACTGCCCGAGGGCGTCGCGGGCCGACTCCATGAAGCCGACCGACTCGTCCTCGGGGGTCGTCTGTGCCTTGCCGACGACGAACGAGCCGGCGGCGTCGACGATGAAGGTGTCGGTCATCGTCCCGCCGGCGTCGATCGCCAGCACCCGGGGGTCTCGCTCAGCCAACCCTCACCTCCGGCACGAGCCTATCTGGGCCGGGTCCAGTGGGGAGACTAGATCTAGGATCGCGCGGTGGCCGAGCCAGAAGCCAGCCCCGAGCGTGGATTTCGAGCCGTCGCCACCCAGGTGCTCGGCATCTGCCGCCGCCGATGGCCGGCCCTGCTGCTCACCGGGCTGCTGATCTTCATCCCGCTCGGCCTGGTCGACGTCTTCGGCTACGACGAGCTCGAGCTCGAGGAGGACGCCGACGTGGGAACGGTGATCACCGGCCTGCTCGGCCTCGGCCTCGGCGTGATCGCGGCGCTGGTCGGCGAGGCGCTCTATGCCGGGGTCGTCGCGGGCCTCGTGGTCGCCGAGCGCCAGGGCCGCGACCCATCGATCCGCGAGTTGCTGGGCGGGCTCCCGCTCCGCCGTTTGCTGGCCGTCGACGTGCTCGCCGCGCTGATGATCGCAGCCGGCTTCGTCGCCCTGATCGTGCCCGGGCTTCCTGTTCCTGGCCTGGTTTGCGCTCGTCGCTCCGGCCGTCGAGGTCGAGAAGCTCGGCGTCAGCGCAGCCTTTCGCCGCAGCCGGGATCTCGTCCGGGGACACGTCTGGTTCGTGCTCGGCCTCGTGCTGCCCCTGCTGATCGCCGAGGCGGCGATCTCCGAAGCCGCCCAGTCGGTGTCATTCTGGGGCCTTGGCCACGGCTTCGGCGGCGACTGGCTCGGCGCCGTGCTCGGCAACCTCGTGACCTCGCCGTTCTACGCGGTCGCGGTCACGGTCATGTTCTTCGAGCTCCGCGCGCCGAACACGAAGTTATCCTCGCTATAGGGGGCATAACTTCCGGTTCGCGGTGGCCGGCTAGCCGCGCCGCTCGATCTTCGCCAGGTATTCGTCCTCGGTCGAGCCGCCGATCGCGTCGCGAATCCGCTCCTTGACCCGCTCGGTTCGTCGATCCGGACGAAAGCGCTGCTCGGACTTCGCCTGCTTCTTCGGGTTGCGCTCGCCGTAGAAGCGCTTGGCCCACGGCGAGCCGGGCTTGCCGATCCGGCAAGCGGCGTACAGGGCGAGGGGCGCCAAGAAGAACCCGAAGAACGCGTGCCAGCGGCGCTCCTTGCCGAGGGAGATCGCGACCACGGCGAGGATGAGGACGATCGTGATCACGCTCCCGATCACGGCTGCGACGCTGCTGTCGGAGAGGTCCACCGGCCGCGCGCCGACCAGCACCAGGCCCAGGAAGCACACCGCCACGACCGTGGCGTCCACCGAGCTGCGCCCCCGCTCGGACCAGTAGACGTCGTCGAGGTAGAGCCAAAGCGCGAACTCGTCGATCGTCAGCCCGATCCCGACCCCGAAGAAGAATGCGCAGATCTCGTAGATCGGCGAGACCGCGAAGCCGGCGAAGCTGATCGCTCCTGCAAGGATCATGAGCACGATCCCGAACACCAGGTGATGGACGTGGACACCGCCGTCGCTGACGACGCTGCCCGGCCACCATGGCACGCGCGGGCTTCGCATCAGCCGGGTCGATAGGCGGATGAAGCCGAACGAGAGCACGAGGCCGAGCAGGACCAGGAACAGCCACTGGCGGTCGTGGGCGACGAGCTGGTCGTCCCAGAAGTCGGTGATGAACGAGGCGAGGGTCATGCCACCAGCTCGGGGATGCTGACGAACTCGTAGCCCTCGGCGCGGAGCTTCCGGAGCGACTCCTCGGTGGCGGCGACAGAGTCCGAGCGGTTGGCGGCCGGCTCTTCGTCGGAGCCGTCGTGGAGCAGGATCACGTCGCCCTCGATCGCGCGGCCGGCTCGACGGGCGATCTTGTCCTTGGTCGCGCTACGGCGCCAGTCGTAGCAGGTCACCGACCAGGTGACCGGGACGTAGCCCTCGGCTCGCGCCGTTCGCAGAGTCCCCGGCCGCCGGCTGCCGTATGGGGGGCGCATGAGCATCTCGCCGTCAACCTCCGCGAAACGAACGCCGGCGGCCTCGACCGCCTCCCGGCAGCGCCGCAGCTCCTCGGTGGCGGTCTTGTCGCTGACGAACGGCATCCTCGGGTGGTTATAGGTGTGGTTGCCGAGCGCGTGGCCCGCGGCCTCCAGCTCACGTATCAGTCCCGGCTCGCGCTCCGCCCACCTGCCGATCAGAAAGAAGGTCGCGTGGGCGTCGTGGCGGTCGAGGATCTCCATCAGCCGCGGAGTCTGCTCGGGGTTGGGGCCGTCGTCGTAGGTGAGGGCGATGCGACGGTCGCCCGACCGACCCCGGCAGATCGTCCGACCGAAGACCTGAGCGGTCGGCCATTGGCCGCAGTAGACCGCGAACCCGGCGGCGCCAAGAGCACCCGCCACAAGCGCCCGCCTCACCGCGCCCTCCTCGCCAGCCGGCGCTCGCGCCGCAGCTCGCGAGGCTCGGCGGCGGCCGCGGCGGTGGCGCGCTCCTCGATCGTCCGCAGGGTGACCTTGTTTCCGTCCTGCCGGTAGCCGGCGAGCGCGGCTTCGAAGCCCTCGAGGCCGTCGAGGAAGCCCGCAACCGCATCCGCGTCGGCTTCCTCGGCGCAGACGCCATAGCCCTCGCGCTCGAGGTAACGGGCGTTCATCAGTTGCTCGAACTGGCCGCGCAGCGGGATCGCGAGCATCGGCTTTCCGAGGTAGACCGCCTCGGAAAGCAGCGAGAACCCGCCGCCGGCGATCACGCCGCGAGAAGTGCGCAGGTCCTCGACGAAGCCCTCGTTGGAGCGCGGGCGGAAGGTCATGTTGCCCTCCGTCTCGTCGGCCTCGGGTCCGCCACGCATCCCGTAGATCCGGCAGGGCACGCCGCTCGCCTTCAGCGCCTCGAGCAGCCGCGGCTCGCCGCTCGAGTAGACGACCAGGTGCTCCCCGCGCTCGCTGGAGGCCTCGACGATCTCCGGGCGGACGATCGGCGGCACCAGCGTGGTCCGCCCGCGGACGATCGGGGGCCGGAAGAAGGTGGTGACCACGTACTCGACCGCGCCGTACACCATGTTCCGGGTCACCGCCCGCGCGAGCCGGAAGTCCTCCCGCTCGGCGCCGACGATCTCCTCGTCGTGCTCGCAGCGGTCGAGCATGTTGATGTTGTCGACCGCCACCAGGGGCGCGCGGCTCGCGCGGGCGTAGACCGCCGCCAGCGGCTCGAAGTCCGTGATCACGACCTCGGGACGCCACTCGTGCACGCGGGCGATCCACTCGCGCACGGTCTCGGGCAGCTCGCGCCCGGCGTTGCGAAGGTTCTGGACGACCGTTCGCCCAGCGGCGGATCTGGCCCTCCTCCATCGCGAAGCTGGGGCCGAAGATCTCGTCGACGCTCGGCAGCCGCTCGCGCAGATACGTGAAGGCGGCGCCCGAGGCGACCACCCTCACCTCGTGGCGGGCGAGCAGGGCGTCGATCACCACTCGCGACCGGGTCGCGTGCCCCATCCCCTCTCCGTTGACTCCATAGAGCACCCGCACCCGCTCATCTCCTCGCCGCGCGCTGGGCCGCCGCGATCCTCTCACGGTTGAGCCGCTCGATGCTGGGGACGAGCTCGCCGATGTCGTAATGGTCGACGGCGATCAGGTTCACCGGCAGGCCGCGCTTGCGCGCGCACTCGTGGGCGCGGCCGAGCAGCTCCTTGCGGGTCTGGAAGTCCTCGTTGGCCGCGCGCCGAGGCGGGAACACGTCGGCCCAGTGGTTGAGCATCAGCAGCGGGCTGCTGGCGCTGCCGCGGTTCAGCTTGCACGTCAGCTGATCGACCTCGGTCGCCCCCAACGGCGTGTCCTGGATGTAGGAGAACCCGTCCAGGTACCAGGGCACGGTGCCGTCGGCGTCTCGCTCGGTGAACACGATGAGGCGCTCGTCGCGTCGGATCAGCTCGCCGAGGGTCGGGAGCGGAGCCGAGCGATCGAGGACGGCGGTCCGGTCGGCAAGCCCGGCCTCGTCGAAGACCTTCGCGATGTCCGCCGGTGGGACGTACGGCTCGAGGAACAGGATCACGACCTCGTTCGGGTTCTGGTCGAGGAACTCCCGAACGTCGGCGAGCGCGTCGGCCATCTTCGTCGCCCCGAGCTCGCAGACGGTGTGACAGAGGAAGATCTCGCGCTCTCCACCGCCCTCCGTGCGCACCCCGAGGTTGCCGGCGAGCCGCTCGGCCGCCGCGAGCACGGCCGGCGGCAGGCCCTTCGCCACCCGGTTGCGCTCGCGTCCCTCGGCCTCGAAGTCGGTCCGCACGCGGCCCTGCGGATCGGCGACCCCCCAATGCGGGTCGAGGAGCAGCAGGCGGACGCCGTCGTCGAGCTGGCGGGCGATGTCGTGGCGCTGGTTGGTGATGAACCAGCCCCGCGAGTCGGCCGCGGAGAACGAGTTGTGAGTGCCGGCGAAGACGACCTGGTTGAGCCGTAGGTCGCAGAGGTCGGGCGAGCCGTTGCAGCCGTCGGCGAGGCTGGCGCGCGCGCCTTCTCGCGGGCCGGGGCCCGAGGTGATGATCAGCACCGCGATCGCCACGGCGGCGATCCCGGCCACGGCGATCGCGGCCGTCCGGATCAGGCTGCGCCTGCGCACGTCCGCGCGCGCGGCGCCCTCCTCCGGGGCCTGCAGCAACAGCAGCAGCTCGCCGCTACCGAAGTAGACGAGGTAGGCACCGACCAGCAGGCCCACGACACTGAAGGCGAACTGCCAATCGAAGACGAACAGCAGGCCCGCGCCGATCGCGGCGAGTCCCCGCGCAATCCGGCCGCCGGTGCTCCGCGGGCGCTCGGACAACCGCCGCCTGAAGCGCACGACGGGATCCTCGGCGCGCTCCGGGTCGAGGGCCGCCGCGGCGCCGGCGACGAGCGCGCCGACGGCGGCCAGCCCTAGCGCCCAGGCGAAGAGCCCGCCGAGGAAGGCGTCAAGGATGGCGCTGACGGCGTTGCGGACGTCCTCGTCGGTGAGCTCGTCCTCCCCGATCACCCCGGCGAGAATGCGCGCGCGAAGGATCAGGTAGACGACCGCCACCAGCAGGCCGCCGGCGGCGAGCGCGAGCGCCGCCCGCAGGACGCCGACCCGGCGGTCGGGCGCGGCGACCACGGCGCCGATCAGCGCCAGCAGCGCGAGCACGGGCACGACCAGCCCGAGGACGCGGACGTTGTCGGCGACGACCAGGCTCTGGCGAGCGAACTCGCGCTCTCGCAGCGTCAGCAGGGCGAGGTCGAGGTCGCGCTTCGGCAGCTCGGCCGCGAGCTTCGGGTCGATCGACTTGACGGCGAAGCGGATGATCTCGACCGCGTCGGAGACGTTGAAGGCGACGTTGTCGCGGTTGCGCACGAACAGCAATCGGTTCGCCTGCCTCGCCGCCTCCCTGAAGACCTGCTTGAACGGGCGGGTGTCGACGAGCGTCGAAACCACCTGCTCGATGAGCGGCCGGGCGGCGACCAGGTCGGCGGAGCCGCGCTCGATCAGCTGGACGGTGATCTCCGTGGAGACGACGGCCTGCAGCTCGTCGTCGTCGAGCGCCTCGACGGCGTTGTCGGCGAACGCCTGCTCGTCGATGATCTCGCTTCGCGCGTAGAACAGAACCGTTCCGAGCACGACCAGCACGGCGCCGATGACCGCGAGCGCGACGCTCGCAGTCGTCCTTCCAGCCGTCCGTTCAGCCGCCACCGATTACGGTCAACCTATTCCACGGACAGCGGCGTGCCAAGCTTTGCGGCATGTCCCGCTGGGGGATCGCGGTCGCCGGGGTCGTCGTCTTCGCGCTGGTCGCGAGTCAGGTGCTGATTCCGCCGCTCGGAGAGAGCCGAGTCGAGGACCGGCTCGAGGCCGGGGCGGCACCGCGGAGGTGAAGCTCGGCGCCGTCCCGGCGGTGCGGCTGCTGTTCGGCGACGGCGAGCGGCTCGAGGTGCGCGCCCACGACCTGGATCTGCCCCTGGACCGCGACCAGGACGTCTTCGACGAGCTCGACGGGTTCGGGATCGTCGACGTCGCGATCGCCAACTCGCACGCGGGCCCATTCGAGCTGACGTCGTTCTCGCTCACCCGCGACGGCTCGGGCCTCTACCACATGGTCACCAGCGGCCAGACCACGGCCGCCGAGCTGGTCGACTACGGCATCGACGGGATCGGGCTGCCGGGGACGGGCATCCTCGAGAGCCTCAGCGAGGTGCTCTTCGGGCCCTCGAACGATTCGGTTCCGGTCAGCCTGGACATGCAGCTGGCGAGCGACTCGGGCGTGGTCCGGGTGGTCTCGGGCGACTCGTCCGTCGCCGGGATCCCGGCCGGCCCCGTCGGCGCGATGATCACCTCGGCGATCGTGAACTCGATCTAGATCACTATGCCTCGCCGGTGCGCGCGGGCGCGAGCTCCTCGCGCGACGGCGCCAGCGGCGGGAGCGCGTCCTCGGACTCGAGGCCGACCCGCGGCAGGACCTGGTCAAGCCAGGACGGGAACCACCAGTTCCGGCGCCCGACGATGATCATCGTCGCCGGCACCAGCAGGCAGCGGACGATGGTCGCGTCGACGGCGATCGCGACCGCGAGCCCGACCCCGAACTGCTTCACGGTCGGGTCGCCGTTGAGGATGAAGCTGGCGAAGACGCTGACCATGATCAGCGCCGCCGAGGTGATCACCCGGGCGCTCGAGGCGAGCCCGTCGACCACCGCCTCGCGGTTGTCATGCGACTCGGTGTAATGCTCGTGAATCCGGCTGAGCAGGAACACCTGGTAGTCCATCGAGAGCCCGAACAGGATCGCGAACATCAGCAGCGGCACGAAGCTCTCGACCGGAATCGAGTGGCCGAGCCCGATGACGTCCGAGCCCCACCCCTTCTCGAACACGGCGGTCAGGACCCCGTATGCGGCGCAGACCGAAAGCAGGTTCATCAGTGCCGCGGTGATCGGCACCAGGATCGAGCGGAAGGCGAGCATCAGCAGGACGAAGGCGAGCGCGACGACGATCGCGATCACCGAGACCAGCTTGTCGGAGATCCGGTCGGCGAGGTCGATGTAGGCGGCGGTGGTGCCGCCCACGTAGGCGGTCAGCCCGGTGCCCTCGGTCGCCTGCGGGATCACGTTGTCGCGGAGGTCACGGATCGTGTCCTGGGTGGTGTACGAGGAGGGGGCGGTGGTCGGGGTTGCGGTGAACACGGCGCCTGTTCCGTCCGAGCTCACCTTCGCCTCTGAGGTCGAATCGATCCCCTGGGTCTTGGAGATCTTGTTCTCGAGCTTGACCAGGCGTGTGTCGCTGGCCGGCGATTGCAGGAACTTCTTCTGCTGCGCCGTCTTCTGCTGCTGGGCCTGGCTCGGCTGCGGTGCCTGGGCCTCGGCCTCCTGCTGGGCCTGCTGCTGTGCCTGGTCGGGCGGCACACCCTCGGCGATCAGCTGCTCGTAGATCTGGTTCGCCTGGGCGTTGACCTGCTGCTGCTCCTGCTGCTGTTGTTGTTGCTGCTGCTGGTTGAGCTGGTTGAGCTTCTTCTGGTCGTTCTTCGCCGGCGGGTTGAGCTTCACCGCGACCAGGAGCGGCCCGTTGGCCCCGTCGCCGAAGCCGTCTCGCAGCGCGTCGTAGGACTGTCGGGAGGTGGTGTCGTGCGGCAGCACGCCGACGTCCTCCTGTCCCAGCTTGAGGTCGAAGATCGGCAGCGACAGCACCACCAGGATCGCAACCGCGAGCCCCAGCGCCGGCCAGGCGTGGTCGGCGACGCCGTGCGCCCAGCGCGCCCAGCCGTGCGGGCGATCGTCGTCGGGCTTGTCGCCGCCGAACGGCACCTTCCCCGAGTCGATGCGGCGCGCGATCACGCCGAGCAGCGCCGGCAGGAAGGTGGTGGCGGCGAGCACCGCCACCAGCACCACACTCGCCGCCGAGAGCCCGAGCGCCGTGACCAGCGGGATGTTGGCGAGCACCAGCGAGCAGAGCGCGATCACCACCGTGCCCCCGGCGAACACCACCGCGCTGCCGGAGGTGGCCACCGAGCGGGCGATTGCCTCATCGACCTCGAGCCCGTCGGCGAGCCGCTCCCGGTAGCGCTTGACGATGAACAGCGAGTAGTCGATGCCGACGCCGAGGCCGATCATCGTGCCCAGGGTCGCGGCGGTGGTCGAGACCTCCATCACGTGACCGAGCAGGCCGATCACCGAGAGCCCGATCGCGACCGTGAAGATCGCCGTCGCGATCGGCAGCGCCATCGCGACCACGGTGCCGAATGTGAACAGGAGGATGATTACTGCCGCCGCCAGCCCGATCGCCGTGCTCGAGTCGGTGGCGGGCTTGGAGACCTCCTGGCCGAGGTAGCCGCCCGCCGAGACCTCGAGGCCCGCGTCCACCGCCGGCTGGGCGGCGTCGATGATCTCGTTCGCCTCATCCTCGTCCAGATCCCCGGGGCCCTCGGTGAGGGTGAGCGAGATGTAGCCGGTCTTCTTGTCCTTGGAGAGCGCGTCGGCGCCTTTGTTCGAGAGCGGGCTGACCGCCTTCTCGACCCCGTCGGCGGCGGCCAGCGAATTGACCGTCTGGTCGACCGCCTTCTGGTTGGCGCCGGCGTCGAGGGTCCCGGAATCGGCCACCAGGACGATCGGCACCGTGCCGTTCTGCTGCTTCGGGAGCTTGTCGGCGAGCAGATCGGTCGCCTGCGTCGACCCGGTCCCCGGCAGGGTCAGGTCGTTGCTCGTCGGCTCGCCGACGACCCGGGTGACCACCACCAGCCCGACCAGGAGGACGACCCACACCGCCAGCACCGGCCCGCGGTGGCGGACGCAGAAATGCCCGAGTCGGTACAGCGCGGCGCTCATCTGGGTTTGGCCGACCTTCTCATGCGCTCAACCATTCCGCCACCCTCCGGCCGATCAGTTCGCCCGCGTCCTCCTGCAGGAAGTGTGAGGCGTCGGCGATCTTCTCCGGCGGGCTCCCGTTGATGGCATCGGCGAAGCGCTCGCCGACCTTGAACGGGATGATCGGGTCCGAGTCGGCCCACAGGTGGAGCTTCGGGCCGTTCGTCCGTGCGCAGCGCCTCGAGCACGCGCTTGCCGGCCGCGGCACCCGGCATCTCTGGGGTAGTCGGAAGCATCAATGGGAAGGCGCGGGCGCCGGCCTTCGACTCGGGCGTCGGAAACGGCGCCTCGTAGGCGGCTTGGACCTCCTCGGCAAGCCCCCGAGCGACCGCGCCCTTGACCAGGAAGCCGACGGGCAGATCCTCGGTGCGCTCGACGAAGTCGCGGAACGTCTTCCACGCGTCCGACATCGGCTGCTCTCCGGTGAAGAGGCCCGTGTCCATGACCACCATGCGCGCGATCCGGTCCGGGTGCTCGACCGCGGCCCGGAGCCCGATCGGCCCGCCCCAGTCGTGCACGACGACGGTCGCGTCGCGCAGGTCGAGGCGCTCGAGCAGCTCGGCGAACAGCTCCGAGTGGCGGTCGTAGGAGTACCAGCCGAGATCGGTCGGCTTGTCCGAGCGGCCGAAGCCGGCGTGGTCGGGCGCGATGCAGCGAAAGCCCGCGTCGAGCAGCGGTGGCATCACCTTGCGCCAGAGAAAGGACCAGGTCGGCTCGCCGTGGACGAACACCACCGGCTCGCCATCGCCCTCGTCTATGTGCGCGAGCCGGAGGCCGTCGACCTCGCGGTAGCGCGGCTCGAATCCGAATTCGGGCAGGTTCGCGAAGCGCTCGTCGGGTGTCCGGAACGCGTCCACGGGATCAGTACTCCGCCACCCCGTCGAGAGTGAAGGTGCCGTTCTGGCCGTCGAGCGTGTTGTGGTCGAACGCCGTCAGCCCCTCGGCCCGGATGCCGCGGTAGCGGCCGGTGCCGCCGGTGAAGTCCGCGGTGCCGTTGAAGGTGATCTCCGAGCCGCTGATCACGAAATCCATGTCGACGGTGCCGAAGACGGAGCCCTTGGCGGCGTCGATCCGGAAGCTGCCGCTGGCCGACGAGCCCTCGAAGCGGATGAGCAGGTCGACCGTGCCGTCGCCGAACGGCCGGCCGGTGACCGTCCCCTGGTCCCGGATCGTGCTCGGTGCCGGAAAGCCAACCGAGCGGGTTGTCCCGGTGAGGTCGACCGTCCGCTGCTCGGTCTGGGCGGGCTTGCGCGGGATCCGCTGGTAGGTGTTCTGCAGGTCGTCCTGGATCACCGTCGCCTGGCCGCGGGCGCGCAGGTTGATGTCGTGCTTCAGCTGCCGGACGCGATAGCTCCAGCCGGGCGGCAGCGCGAGCCGGTCCCCGAGCGAGCGCAGATCGGCGATCGTCTGGTCCGGATCGCGGATCTGGGCGTAGCTCTGCATCACGTAGTTGGAGCCGTCCGGGGCGAGAAGCTCGTAGACGCGGCGGCCGGCGTTCCAGGTCCAGGTGTTGCGGCGCTCGATCGTCCGCTCCGTGTAGGGCGTCTGGGTGAGCTCGGCCGCGGTGTGGATCGGGATCGTCGCCACCTTGCGCATCGCGATCCCGCCGAAGGTGTGGGTGCGCCCAATCGCCGCCGTCGCCGAGTCCATCAGGAAGTGGCGCGGCCCGTTCTTGACCACCAGCGTGGCGCCGCGCTCGGCGGCCAGCGCCGCGGCGTCGATCGCCTCCCACTTCGCGGCCGGGCAGCGGTTGAGCCCGATCGTGTTCCAGACGGTGACGACGACGTTCGGCAGGCTGCCCCTGACCTCGAGGATCTCGCAGTAGCGGGCGTTGTGCAGGCTCTGCGAGCTCGACTCGGGACCGGCGGCGGCCGCCGCGGGCGGGCCTGCCGCCAGCGCGAGCAGGGCGAGGGCGAAGCCCAGGACCGGGCGGCTCATGGCTTTACGTTGCACGCCTTGCCGCGGCAGTCGGCGAGCTTTGCGAGCTTCGCCGCCAGCTCCGCCTCGACCTCGGCGTAGGCCGGATCGCCGGCGACGTTCGAGAGCTGGTAGGGATCGGCCTTGCGGTCGTAGAGCTCCTTCTCGCCGGTCTCGGTCCAGACGACGTACGTGTAGCGGTCGGTGCGCACGCCGGTGTAGGGGCGATCCCAGGCGTTGACCGGGACCGGGTCCTCGAACAGCGGCGCCAGCGCCTCGATCTCGAGCACGCGCTTCGGCCGCTCCTTCGGGTTGGCGATCGTCGGCAACAGCGAGACCCCGTCCATCGTCCGGCCGGCCCTCGCGTCGGCGGCGTCGACCAGGGTCGGCGCGAAGTCGACGTTGGAGACCTGACCCTTGATCGTCTCTCCGGCGGGCACGCCCGGCCCGCGGACGATCAGGGGGATCCGGATCGACTCCTCGTACGGCAGGAACTTGTCGCCTGTGATCCGGTGCTCGCCCTGGAGCCAGCCGTTGTCGGAGAGGAAGACGATCATCGTGTTCTTCAGCTGGTGGGTCTGGCGCAGGACCTTGACCAGCTTCGCGACGTGATCGTCCACCGCGAGCAGCGACCCGGCGCGGCCCTCGTAGTCGAGCTGCAGCTGGGCGACCTGCTCCTCGCTCATCGGCCGCGCGGCGCTCTGCATGTTCGAGGCCTTGTCTGAGAGGTCATCCTCGTTGAAGCTCGGTGGGCGCGGGAGCGTGTAGGACTTGCTGCGCTCCGCGTAACGGGGCGCGGGCCGTGGGTCGGGCCCGGGGCGCCCCATCAGCGTCGTCGAGACGTCCTCGCGGTGCGGCGCCGCGGGCGTCCACCAGATGAAGAACGGCTTGCGTCGCTCGCCCTCGCGCCGGACCAGGTTCTCGGTGATCTTCCCGGTCACGTCCGGCGAGTAGTCGGCCTCGTTCTCGGTGCCCCAATAGTCATACGGCGCCGGTCCGAAGAGCTCCGTCAGCTTCGCGAACACCGCTGCGATGCCGGTCGGGTTGGGGATCACCTCGATCTTCGCGAACTCGACCAGCTTGCGGGCGAAGTCGGCGTCGCCCCAGCTGCGCAGCTGGCCGTCGCGGTTCATGACGAAGTTGAAGTAGTCGTAGGCGGAGACGTCGAGCAGGCCTCGCCAGATGTCGAAGCCCTTCGGCACCTCGCCGTGGGCGTCGACCGCCCCGTAGCCGTTCAGCCACTTGCCGATCAGCGCGGTCCGGTAGCCGGCGTCCTGGAGCCAGCTCGGAAGCGTATTGCCGCGGTTCTTCATCCCGTACCAGCCGTACGGGTAGAAGTTGCCGTTGACGTCGTGGTTGTGGGCGTACTGGCCGGTGATGAAGGTGGCCCGGGCGGGACAGCAGAGCGGGAACGAGTCGATCGCGTCGGCGAAGGTGGTCCCCTTGTCGGCCAGCAGGCGCTGGACGTTCGGCATCAGCGCCACGTCGGAGGCGGCCATGTCGTCGGTCATGACGACGAGGATGTTCGGGCGCCCGTCGCGGTCGGCGCTCGCGGGCCGGGCCTCGGCGCCGGCGGCGATCCCCAGAAACGCCACCACTCCCACGAGGGCCGTGACTCTCGCCTGCATGCGTGTCCTTCCCGGCACTTGCGCCGACCATACACGCTGTGTCACACTGTGTCAACTATGGCGACCGCCAGTCAACAGGCAAGAACACGACTGACGCGCGAACAGAGCCGTGGGCGGATCGTCGAGGCCACCGCCGAGCTCGTTCGCGAGCGCTCCTACGGCGAGCTCAACGTGCGCGAGATCATGGGCCGGGCCGGACTCGAGCGGACGATCTTCTACCGCCACTTCGACGACCTCGGCGACCTGCTGATCACGGTGGCGCGCGAGGCGATCACGGAGCTCTACGAGGCGCAGGTGGCGATGGCCGACGCGCGGGTCGGCGCCGATCCCGAGTCCGTGCGTGAGTCGATCGCGGCCACCGTCGCGATCTACAGCCGCCACGGGCCGCTGCTGCGGGCGCTCGCCGAGGGCGCCGCCGTCGACCCGGTGCTCGACGCCCGCCAGGCGGAGCTTCGCGGCCGCTTCGACGAGCTGGTCGAGGGGATGATCCACCGCGGGATCTCCGACGGCGCCAGCCCACCCCCCGACCCGGCGGAGTCGGCGCGCGCCCTGAACCGCCTCGTCGAGGCCTACCTGCTCGAGGCCTTCGGCCGCGAGCCGCGGATCTCGACCGAACTCGCGGTCGACACCCTCAGCGACATCTGGTCGGCGTTCGTCGCCCGCCGCACGCGTTGACTGCCGAACGCGAAGTTATCCCCGTATATGGCGGACAACTTCGGGTTCGACGCTGAGCGGGCCGGTGGCGGCACGGCGGGCGTTGTCGGCCAGCAGGTCGGCGATTCGCTCCCAGAGGCCCGGCGGCAGGTCGTGGCCCATGCCCTCGATCAGCTCGAGGCGCGCTCCGGGGATCGCCCGAGCGAGCGCGCGGCCGGCGGCCGGGCGGACCAGCGGGTCCCTCGTCCCGTGGATGACGACGGTCGGCGCCTTGACGCCACGCAGGCGACGCGTGCGATCACCCGAGGCGGTGATCGCGTGCAGCTGGCGGGCGGCGCCGCCTGGGTTGTTGCCGCGGTCATAGCCGGCGGCGATCTGCTCGCGCAGCCACTGCTCGTCCTCCGGGTAGGCGGGCGAGCCGATCACCTTGAACACCCTGACCAGCGCCTCGACGTGTGCCTCGCGGTCGTCGGGCAGCTCGCGCATCAGCGTCCCGAGCGCCCGCAGCCGCGGCACCGAGGCCACCCGCTTGCCGCTGCCGGTCATGATCAGGCCGAGCGAGCGGACCAGCTCGGGCCGGCGGTAGCCGAGCACCTGGGCGATCATCCCGCCCTGCGAGACGCCGACCACATGGGCCGGCGCCACGTCGAGATACTCGATCAGGCCCGCGAGGTCGTCGGCCATGTCGTCGAGCGTGTAGGCGAGCCGGCGGCGCAGCCCGAACAGCATCGCCGTCCGCCCCGGAACCGGCGCGTCGATCCAGGTCGAGTGGCCGATGTCGCGGTTGTCGAACAGGATCAGCCGAAAGCCCCGCTCGACCAACAGCTCGCAAAAGCCCTCGGGCCAGTGGATCATCTGCGTCCCGAGGCCCATGACCATCATCATCGGCTCGCCGTCGGGATCGCCGAGCTCCTGGTAGGCGAGCTCGATGCCGTTCACCGAGGCGCGCTGCTCGTCGCCGATTCGCACCCTCGGGAGGCTAGAGCGCGGGCTGACCCTGAGCCAGAATCGTGTGCGCCGTGCGGCGCGCGAGCGCCATGATCGTCGCCATCGGATTCGTGCCTGAGGCGCTCGGGAAGGCCGAGGCGTCGCCGATCCAGACCCCCGGCGTGTCGTGGAGCTCGCCCCAGGGGTTGGCGACCGAGGTCGCCGCGTCGCGCCCCATCCGGCAGCTGCCCATCTGGTGGGCCGAGAAGGTGACGAACTCGCGCGGCGCGATCGGCAGCTCGTTCAGCCTCGAGATGAACGCCTCGAGGTCCTCGCCGCGGGTCCAGTCGGGCGCCCGCAGGTGACTGCCGACGATCTCTCGCGCGCCCGCCGCCTCGTGAATTCGCACCAGCTGCTCGATCCCGACGCGCAGGTGCGAGCGGTCGAGCTCGTCGTCGATCGGGTAGTGGACCACCGGGTTGCCGGCGGCGTCGATCCCGACCCGGCCGTGACCGCGTTCGCGGACCAGCGCGATCAACGGCGCCGCGTGCGCCCACTCGCGCATCCGGCGCTTGTGGTCGGCGCCCGAGCGCCACGGGACCGCGCCCGCGAACAGGCCGGTGGTCGCCTGGGCCGACTCGATCAAGAAGCCGTAGCCGTCGCCGAGGTCGGCGAACTGGTGCGAGAGCGCCGCCTGCGGCGGCCCCCACATCCAGTTCTGCGGCTCGTCGTAGTAGCCGGTCACGGCGACCGTCGGATGCAGCCGCAGGTACTCCCCCACCGCCGGGCCGCCGATCCCCGAGCGCAGCAGCAGCGCCGGCGACTCGACCGAGCCGCCGGCGACGACCACGATCGGGGCCCGGACCTCGAGCCGGGTCGCGCCGGCGCCGTTGGCGTCCACCGCGTCGGGATCCGACCACGCCGCCTCGACGCCCGCCGCGCGGCCGTCGGAGACGACGATCCGCTCGGCCCGGCAGCCGGCGAGAATCTCGGCGCCGTGGCGCTGCGCGTCGACGAGGTAGGTCTTCGCCGTCGACTGCTTCGACCCCGACGGATCGCCGAAGCCCATGTAGGCGGCGGTCTCGGGCGTGTAGGCGGCCCGGTCGGCGTTGCGGGTGATCGGCCGGAAGTCCCAGCCGAGCTTCTCGCAGGCGTCGCGCAGCCGCTGGTGGGGGCCGTTCAAGTCGCTGCAGCCGGCGTTCACTCCCAGGCGCTCGAAGACAGCGTCGAGGTGCGCGTCGAACCCCGACTCGGCGAGGTCTGAGAGCCCGTGCTCGCCGGCCCACTCGGCGCGCACGTGGTCGAAGGGGCGCAGGCAGTTCGTCCAGTTGACCACCGTGCCGCCGCCGACGCCCGTGCCGGCGACCAGCGACACCTGTCCCTCGGCGGTCGGAAACGGCCCGCCGTTCAAATACATGCGCTGGTACGCGGAGAGCTCCAGGCCGTCGAAGTCGGCGTCGTCGTGGTACTCCCCCGCCTCGAGCACGACCACGGATCTGCCGGAGCCGGCGAGCTCGGCGGCGATCACCCCGCCGCCCGCGCCGGAGCCGATCACGCAGACGTCGGTCTCGATCAACTCGCTCGACGCCTCCGGGCGCCGGATCACCAGCGGGCGCTCGCGGTCGACCGGCGGGGTGAAGGTGGGACCGGGATAGCCGATCGCGTCCCAGGTCGGGTTGCGGCCCGTGCCGAGGTCGGGCAGCGCGTAGAACAGGGCCTTCGCGACCCCGCGCAGGGCCGCGATCCCGGCCAGAGCGTCGGGGTCCTGCTCGTAGCCGTGGACGATCTCCTCGCGCGCCTCCTGCGGCGTCGCCGTAGCCATCCCGTCGGCGGCCAGCGAGTCGAGCAGCGCCCGCAGCCCCTCGATCTGCTCGTCCGGCAGCGCCGCCTGTAGCAGCGCGACCTCGACGCCCTCGGGGACCGTCGCGTCGGTCGCCGAGCGAGCCCAGAAACCGTGTGGATCGGCGTCGCCCTCGGGCGGGTCGAGTGAGGGGATGAACGTGTCGCAGAGCGCCCGCAGGGTCCCGCGCTGGGCGTCGTCGAACAGGTCGCTGGTGGCCAGCGCGGCGAACGCCTCGCCCATCGCCTGGCTGGCCTGGGCGCTGTACGGGTAGTGATGCGCCTCCCGCGATGGCGCGTACCCCGGCGTGACCAGGATCGACTGGCGCTTGGTGTACTTGCGGATCCCATCCGGACCGTGGCGCGACCCGAGCCCGGAGGCCTTCCAGCCACCCATCGGGAGCTCCAACGCGGCGTAGTTGAGCTGCGCGTCGTTGACGCACGCGACGCCGGTCTCGATCCGGCGCGCGATCCGCTCGCCGCGCTCGTGGTCGCGGGTCCACACGGATCCCTGAAGGCCGTACGGGCCCTCGTTGGCGAGCTCCACCGCCTCCTCCGCGTCGCGGACGCGCATCACCGGGAGCGTCGGGCCGAAGGTCTCCTCCCGCATGCATGCCATCGAGTGATCGACGTCGGCGAGGATGGTCGGCGGGAAGAAGCGTCCGGGGCCCGACCCGCGCTCGCCGCCGGTCACCACCCGGGCCCCCTTGGCGACGGCGTCGGCGACGTGGGCCTCGATCAGCTCGAGCTGAGGGCCGAAGATGATCGCGCCGACGTCGACCGAGCCGGCCTCGCCGGGCGGGCCCTGGCGCAGGGCCGAGACCTTCTCGGTGAGCAGGTCGAGGAACTCGTCGTGGACCTCCTCCTCGACGTAGATCCGCTCGACCGAGATGCACACCTGCCCCGAGTTGTTGAGGCCGTACACGGCGGCCGAATTCGCGGCGCGCTCGAGGTCGGCGTCCGCGAGCACGATCATCGGGTCCTTGCCGCCGAGCTCGAGCGAGACCGGGGTGAGCGTCTCGGCGGCCCGTGCCATCACCTTCTTGCCGGTCGCCACCGACCCCGTGAACATCACGAAGTCGACCTCGTCGACCAGCGCAGAGCCGGTCTCGCCGCGCCCGGTGGCGACCTGGAAGACGCCGTCGGGCAGGCCGCATGCCGCCAGCATCTCGGCCATCAGCAACGAGGTGAGCGGCGTGATCTCCGAGGGCTTGAGGACGACCGCGTTCCCCGCAGCCAGCGCCGGGATGCAGTCGCCGAACGAGTTGTTGAGCGGGAAGTTCCAGGGCCCGATCACGCCAACGACCCCCAGTGGCGCGTAGCGGACCGAGAGCTTGCGGCCGGCGACAAACGGCGAGGCGGATTCGATTCGCTCATCGGCGAGGTAGGCGGGCGCCCGCTTGGCCCAGAACTCGAGCGCCGACAGCCCGTAGGGAAGCTCGAGCAACTGGGTCTCGTCGACCGGCCGGCCGGTCTCGGCGCAGATCGTGGTCACGACGCGCTCGGCGTTGGCGACCATCCACTGCCTGGCGGCCAGCAGCACGTCGGCACGCCCCTCATAGCCGAGCGCCTGCCAGGCCGGCTGCGCGGCGCGGGCCGCGGCGACCGTCGCGGCCACCGCCTCGGCGTCGAGCTCGGGCACGGTCGCGATCGTCTCGCCGGTCGCGGGATTCTCGACCGGGATCCCGGGCTGCGTAGCCTCCGCCGTACCCGCGTCGGGCATCGACGTGAGTCTATTTCTATTCCTCAGCCGACGACCAGGGCGCCGCTGGATCGACGGGGATCACGTCGGTGCCGGCGCGCCGGTCGGGGAAACCGCGGCGATCGTCGCGGGTGAGCACCCCGAGCAGGCCGAGCCCGAACGGGATCAGCGCCAGCACCAACCCGACCAGCCGGCGCCGCGCCCGCCTGAATCCGAGGCGCGGCGAGCCGTCCGCGACGATCCTGATCGAGAGGAATCGCATCCCCGGCGTCTGGCCGGCGAGCGACCAGAAGGTCAGCAGGTAGGCCGAGCCCACGATGATCCAGGATCCGAGGCCGAAGACGAGTGCCGTGGTCGAGACGCCGTCGCTTCCGAAGAGCGCCGAGAGCACGGCCGCGGTAATCAGGAAGATCCCGTCCAGAATCGCCAGGTCGAGCAGGAACGCGAGGCCTCGGGTGACGAGGCCGACGTTGCGGGTCGGCTCGGTCCGCGGACGCCCGATGATGCCGCGGACGATGCGCTCCAGCGCGTCGTCGAGGCGGCCGACGATCGTCGCGGATCTCACGGCCGATGTCGCCGATGAAGCCGATGCCCTGCGAGGCGATCGCCGCGCGCAGCTCGGGGGCCTCGGCGATCCGTTCGATCAGCTTCTGCGCCTCGTCCGAGGCGAGCAGGCGCTCCCAGACCTCGTCGACGAGCTCGGAGTCGAGCACCTGGACGGCGGCGCGCTCGACCCCGGGGCTTGCGAGCGCCCGGGTGAGCGCCTCCTGGGCCTCGTCGCTCTCGAGCACACGGATTATCGCCCGCTCGACCGCCGGGCTCTCGAGCGCGCGGACGATCGCCTCCTCGGTGGTCCGCTCGGCCACCTGGTCGAGGCCGGTGGCGCCGGCGACGGCTCGCGCGCCGCGAGCGCCGGCGTCGAGAAGCCGCCCGGGGAGCGGGTTCTCGCGCGCGGCGGATCGTCCGGCATGCGCAAACCATAGGAACGCCCTCGGTCGTCCCTTGCGAGGATGCGCGGCGTGACGACCGCGGTGATCTCGGACCTCCACCTGGGCTCGGGCGGCGGGAGCTCCTGCGCCGCGAGGAGATCCGCGAGCTGCTCGCCGAGGGGCTGGGCGAGGTCGATCGGCTGGTGCTGCTCGGCGACGTGATCGAGCTCCGCGACCGGCCGCTGGCCGAGGCGCTCGAGCGCTCGCGCCCGACGCTGGAGGCACTGGGCGCGATCGCCGCCCGCGCGGGTGCCGAGGTGGTGATCGTCGCCGGCAACCACGACCACCACCTGGTCGAGCCCTGGCTTGAGGCCCGGGCGCTCGAGGCCGCGCCGCCACTCGGGCTCGAACAGCTCGGCGATCCGGACTCGGGGCCGCTGGGCGCGGTCGCCGAGGCGATGGCACCGGGCCGGGTCAGGTTCGCCTACCCGGGGCTCTGGCTTCGTGAAGACGTCTACGCGACCCACGGCCACTACCTCGACCGCCACCTGACGGTCCCGACCCTCGAGCGCCTCGGGGTGGCGATGGTCGAGCGCCTGCTCGGCATCCAGCCCGGCGGGCCCGACCCGCTCGAGCCGCCCTCGGAGGCGGCCGAGCCGGTGAGCGCGGACGAGTACGAGCGCGTCGCGCTCCCCGTCTACTCGTTCCTATACGGGCTCGCCCAGGCGACCGTCGCAGAGCGACCGGGCGGGGCCGAGCCCTCTTTGCGGATCTGGCGGCTGCTCTCCGGGGGCGAGACGCGGTCGGCACGGATGCGCAGCTGGCTGCTCGGCTCGGTGGCGCTGCCGGGGGCGATCGGGGTCGCCAACCGCCTCGGGCTCGGGCCCGTCGGCTCGGACCTCTCGCCTCGCGCGATCGCCAGGGCGGGGATCGCGGCGATGGGCGCCGTGGTCGAGCGACTCGGGATCTCGGCCGAGCACGTGATCTTCGGCCACACCCACCGTCGCGGGCCGCTGAGCTCGGACGCCGGCTGGACAGTGCACGGGACCAGCCTCTGGAACACGGGCAGCTGGGTCCACACGCCGACGCTCCTTGGCGACACGGCGGCCGAGAGCCCCTACTGGCCCGGGACGATCGCGATCGTCGGCGACGAGGGTCCGCCGGAGCTCGTGCACTCGCTCGACGGGCTCAGCCGCGAAGAGCTCGCCGGGATAGATTTGAAGCCGTGAGTCTGATCACGCTCCCGATCGACCTGATCGGACGGGCGCTCGAGGACGTCGGCGCGATCGCGCGCGTCGCGCGCGAGCTTCCCGAGCGGCTCGACACGCTCGAGGCGCGGGCGGAGAAGGTCCAGGAGCAGCTCGACCGGGCGCTGGCGATCGGCGAGACGATCGCCTCGAACAGCGCCGCAATGGTCGAGCTCGGGCAGAGGATCGAGGCTCGAGGCGAGTCGATGGTCGAGCTCGGAGAGCGGATGATCGTGCTCGGCGACACCGTGCTCGAGCGCTCGGTGGTGATCTCCGACCGCGCCAAGGAGGTCGCCGACCGCGGCGCTGAGGTCGCGGCGGCGCTGCCGATGCTCGAGCGCGCGGTCTCGATCGCGACCCCGCTCGAGGGCACCGTCGAGCGGCTCGGCCGGGCGCTCGACCGGCTGCCCGGCGGGCCGCGCAGCGGCTCGCCCGACCGCAATGTCACATCCGCGGATGAGACATAGCTCGCCGTAGACTGGGCCGGGTGGAGGCAAACGGCGCCACCCAGCTGACGATCGACGAGCTCGCCCGGCGGACCGGGATGACCGTGCGCAACATTCGCGCCCACCAGTCGCGAGGACTGCTGCCGCCACCGGACGTCCGCGGGCGAACCGGCTACTACGGCGCGCAGCACGTGGCCAGGATCGAGCTCATCCGCGAGCTCCAGGCGGACGGCTTCAAGCTGGAGGCCATCAGCAGGCTGCTCGACAGCGCCGGCGGCTCGAGCGAGGAGGTGCTGCGGTTCACGCGGGCAGTGAAGGCGCCGTTCGAGGACGAGGAGCCGCAGATCATCACCCCCGAGGAGCTCGCCGAGCGCTACGGCGACGCCGGCGACAAGGCGCCGGAGCTCCTGCGGCGCGCCGAGAAGCTCGGGATCCTGCGCCCGCTCGCCGACGGCAACTTCGAGGAGCTCAGCCCGCGCCTCGGCCGCGCCGCCTCGGAGCTCGCCGCGTTCGGCGTCTCCAGCGAGACCGCGCTCGACGTGGCCCGCGAGATCCGCAAGCAGGCCGACTCGGTGGCGAAGACCTTCGTCGAGCTGTTCGTGCGCGAGGTGTGGAAGCCGTTCGAGGACCAGGGCCGGCCCGACCAGGACCTGCCGAAGGTCCGCGAGGCGGTCGAGCGCCTGCGCCCGCTCGCCACCGACGCCCTGCTCGCCGTCTTCCAGCTGGCGATGAGCGACGCGGTCGAGCAGCGCGTCGGCCGCGAGCTCGAGCGGCTCGACCGGCGGAAGTAGCCGAGGGACTAGGCGGCTTCGGACTGCGCCGAGCGCTCGCGGAGCGTCTCGCGCATCGAGGCGGTCGTGACCCGGGCCGGCTCGGTGGTGCGCAGGAAGTCGGCCAGCAAACGCGAGAATTCGAGCGGGCGCTCCAGGTGCGGGAAGTGTCCGAGGCCCTCGAGGAGCTCGAAGCGGCTGCCGGGCATCGCCTCGTGGGCGGCACGACCGTGCTCCGGCGGGATGATCGGATCGCGACTGCCCCAGACGATCAGGGTCGGCATCACCTCGGCCAGGTAGAGGCGGTCGAGCGCGCTCACGCGCTGGCCGCCCGCGTCGAGCACGGCGCGCATGGTGGCGATGAACGCCGCCCTGGCCTCGGCGTCGCCGAGCGAGGCGTAGCCGCTGGCGAACTCGGCCAGGTCGGTGCCGGCGCGGAGCTTGAGCAGGCCGATCGCCCGGCTGATCGCCTCACCGGCGGCGAGCACGCGGGCGTGTGTGAGCAGCGGCAGCACCACCTCCGACCCCGGCAGGGTCGAGGCGCGCAGCAGGGGGTGTACCTCGCGCCCGAGGCCTCCGCTGGAGACCAGCACCAGCCGCTCGCAGAGCTCCGGGAACTGGTAGGCGAACTGCATCGCGATCCCGCCGCCGAGCGAGTGCCCGACGACCGTCGCCCGGTCGTGTCCCAGGGCGACGACAATGTCGCGGACTCCGCTCGCGTAGGCGCCGAGCGAGTAGTCGCCGCGAGGCTTGGCCGACTCTCCGTGGCCGAGCAGGTCCGGCGCCAGCACGGTGCGGTGCGCGGCGAGATTCTCGACCACGGGCTGCCATTGGGCCGAGCGGCCGGTGATCCCGTGGATCAGGACCACGAGCGGGCCCTCGCCGTCATAGCGGAAGGCGACGCGATGGCCGTGAAGTTCGATCTCCTGCATTCGGACCGGACCTAACCCTTACCTAAGGCGATGTTACATATCCGAATGTAGAATCCGGACGATGAGCACTGCAGAAGAGCTCGTCGAGCAGGCGGTCGGGCAGTCGTCCGAGGACGAGGTCCCCGCCTTCTCGCTCGAGCTGACACAAGACCAGAAGGACATCCGCGAGTGGGTGCACGGCTTCGCCGCCGACGTCGTCCGCCCCGCCGCGCACGAATGGGACGAGCGTGAGGAGACGCCGTGGCCAGTGATCGGAGAGGCGGCCAAGATCGGCCTCTACGGCTACGAGGGCCTGGCGCAGTTCTGGTTCGACCAGTCCGGCCTCATGCTGCCGATCGTCAACGAGGAGCTCTTCTGGGGCGACGCGGGCATCGGCCTGTCGATCATGGGCACCTCGCTCGCGGTCGCCGCGATCTTCGCCAACGGCACCCCGGAGCAGATGGCCGAGTGGATCCAGCAGTGCTTCGGCACCGCCGATGACCCGAAGGTGGCGGCCTTCTGCTCGTCGGAGCCCGACGCAGGCTCGGACGTCTCGGCGATCCGCACCAGCGCCAAGTACGACGAGGCGGCCGACGAGTGGGTGATCAACGGCCAAAAGGCCTGGGCCACCAACGGCGGGATCGCCGACGTCCACGTGGTGATCGCCAGCGTCGACCGCGAGCTCGGCTCCCGAGGCCACGCCGCATTCATCGTCCCGCCCGGAACCAAGGGACTCGAGCAGGGTGCGAAGGTGAAGAAGCACGGCGCGCGCGCCTCGCACACGGCCGACGTCCACCTCGACGACTGCCGGGTTCCCGGCTCGTGCCTGCTCGGCGGCAAGGAGAAGCTCGACGAGCGCGTCGCCCGCGCGCGCGAGGGCAAGCGCAGCCAGTCCCAGGCGGCGATGCAGACCTTCGAGGCCAGCCGGCCGACGGTCGGGGCGCAGGCGATCGGCATCGCCCGCGCCGCCTACGAGTACGCGCTCGACTACGCCAAGGAGCGCCGACAGTTCGGCAAGGCGATCATCGAGAACCAGGCGATCGCCTTCACCCTCGCCGACATGAAGACGGAGATCGACGCCGCCCGGCTGCTCGTCTGGCGCGCCGCCTGGATGGGGCGCAACCAGATCCCGTTCACCAACGCGGAGGGCTCGATGTCGAAGGTGAAGGCCGGCGAGGTCGCCGTCTGGGTCACCGAGCGGGCGATTCAGATCCTCGGGGGCAACGGGTACACCCGCGAGTTCCCGGTCGAGCGCATGCACCGCGACGCGAAGATCTACGACATCTTCGAGGGCACGGCCGAGATCCAGCGGCTGGTGATCTCGCGGGCGATCTCCGGCGTCCACGTCGAATGAGCGACATCAATCCGAGCCAGGTCGACGCCAACGAGCTCGCCAAGAACATGGCGCAGGCGACCGACGAGCAGCTCGCCGAGCTGATGGCGGGGCCGATGCGCGAGCAGATCCTCGGCGAGATCTTCAGGCGGATGTCGGAGCACTTCCGCGCCGACGCCGCCGGCGACACCGACGCGGTCATCCACTGGCGGATCGGAGGCGCTCCCGACGGAGGCACCTCCGACTACGAGACCACGATCCGAAACGGCTCCTGCGACGTCCACGAGGGCCTTCAAAGCGATTCGCCGCGGGTGACCTTCAAGATCGGCGGCGCCGACTTCCTGCGCCTGGTGACCGGCAACGCCGCCGGTCCGATGCTCTTCATGAGCGGCAAGCTGAAGATCGAGGGCGACATGCTGTTCGCCGCCAACGCCGCCTCCCTGTTCACGATCCCGAAGGGTTGATTCGCCCACCGGGGCCGGGGTACCGTTCCCCCCGGGCCGGTATCGGAACCCTCGCAGCTTTCATCGGCGCGCCCGGTTCCTGCGGGGGCTAGCGACCAACCGCTCCGCGGAGAGGCGTCCGGTGCCGGCCCTTTCCATCGGCGACAATGACGCGGTGGCTGACCGCGCCCGGCTGATCGGCATCAACCACGTCGCGCTCGAGGTCGGAGACATCGACGCGGCGCTCGACCTCTACGGGCGGCTGTTCGAGTTCGAGCTTCGCGGCCGCCACGGCGACCGGATGGCGTTCATCGACATCGGGGACCAATTCCTGGCGTTGAGCGCAGGGCGCGCTCAGCCCGCGGACGACTCCCGCCACTTCGGCCTCGTCGTCGACGACCTCGACGCCGCCCGGGCGGCGGTCGAGCGCGAGGGCCTGGAGGTCCTCGGCTCGCGCGGGCTCGACTTCATCGACCCGTGGGGCAACCGGTTTCAGGTCGTCGACTACCGCGCGATCCAGTTCGAGCGCACCCCGGGCGTCAGGCGCAAGCTCGGGATCGAGGGGCTTGAGAAGACCGACGCCGCGCGTGCCGAGATCGCCGAGCGCGGCTTGAATGGCTGAACCTCGAACGTACGGCGGCGTCAGCGGCGCCGAGCGGCAGGCCGGACGGCGTGAGCGGCTGCTCGAGGCCGGACTGGAGCTGCTCGGACGCGACGGCTGGAACGCGACCACCGTGCGGGCCGTCTGCACCGAGGCGGGCCTGACCGAGCGCTACTTCTACGAGAGCTTCGCCGGCCGCGACGAGCTCCTCGAGGCGATTTTCGACCGCGTCGCGTCGGAGGCGGCGACCGCCGTGCTCGCGGCCGTGGAGTCGGCGCCGCACGACGCCGGCGCCAAGGCGCGCGCCGCGATCGGATCCTTCGTCGAGCTGCTCACCGGCGACCCCCGCCGGGCGAGGGCGATGCTGATCGAGTCCATCGGAAACCCGGTGCTCGAGCGCCATCGTGAGGAGTCGATCCGCAACTTCGCCGGCCTGCTCGCCGAGCAGGCTCAGCGCTTCTACGGCGCCGAGTCCCTCTCCCAGCGCGACGCCGAGTTGACCTCGCTGGCGCTCGTCGGTGCGCTCTCGGAGCTGCTGGTCGCCTGGCTCGACGGGCGGCTCGAGGTCAGCAAGGAGCGCCTGGTCGAGCACTGCGTCGGGCTGTTCGTCGCCGCGGCCGAGGTCTCGTCGGAGTGATCGCGGCGGCGCTGGCGGCGGCCTCGATCGCGCTCTCGGCAGCGGCCCCGCCGGCCGACGCGCAACTCGGCGACGCGCAGCTGGTCGGGCAGCGCCTGATCACCGGATTCGAGGGCCAGACGCCACCATCGGCGCTGGTGAAGCGAATCCGCGCCGGCAGGCTCGCCGGTGTGATCCTGTTCGCCGACAACTTCGACTCACGCGCCGATGCCAGACGCCTGATCGCGCAGCTGCAGTCGGTCCCGCGTCCGCGCGGTCTGCGCAGCCCCCTGCTGGTGATGATCGACCAGGAGGGCGGCCTGGTGAAGCGCCTGCCGGGGCCGCCGAGCCTGTCGGCCGAGGAGATGGGCGCCGCCGGCGTGTCGACCTGCCGGCGCCAGGGAGCGGCGACCGGGCGGATGCTTCACCGCACAGGGGTCACCGTCGATCTCGCGCCGGTCCTCGACGTCGCCCGGCCCGGCGGCGCGATCGACGAGGAGCAGCGCGCCTTCGGCCGGCACCCCGGGCTCGTCGCACGCTGCGGGAACGCGTTCGCCGGGGCACTCGACCGCGCCGGGGTTGCGCCGACCGCCAAGCACTTCCCGGGGCTCGGGGCGGCACGGATCAACACCGACGACGCGGTGCAGCGGATCGGCCTCTCGGCGGAGAAGCTCCGCCGCTTCGACGAGCGCCCGTTCTCGCGGTTCGTCCGGGGCGGCGCCGCGGACCGCCTGGTGATGCTCTCGAGCGCGATCTACACCGCGTTCTCCGACCGTCCCGCGGCGCTCACGCGGGCGCTCGCCACCCGAGAGCTCCGCCGGCGTCTCGGCTTCGACGGCGTCTCGATCACCGACGCGCTGGAGACCGCCTCGACGGCGGCCTTCGGCGGCCCGGTCGGCGCCGCGCGGGGCGCCGCCGCAGCCGGGGCGGACCTGCTGCTGTTCGCCGATCTCGGGACCGCTGCCGACGCCGCCGACGCGCTGCGCGCCGACCTCCGCTCGGCCGGCGCGAACGCGAGGCAGCGGTTCGAGGACTCGGTGGCGCGCGTGTTGACGCTCCGTCGCGGCCTGTAGGATCTGACTTCCGATGTTGTCAGATGGCTACTTCCCCCGGGGATCGATGCTGCGGCGGGTTCACGAGCAGCGCGCGGTGGGGCTGCTCTTCGGCCAGCGGGCGCTGATGATCGGGGCGCTCAACCCGCTGGCGTTCACCGGCACGCTCGAGAACACCGCCGGGCGGCTGCGGCCGTTCCGGCGTCTCGCCCACACGGGCAAGGTCTTCGAGGAGATCTTCTTCGGCACCCGTGAGGAGGCCGACGAGGCGCTCGCCTTCGTGCATCGGCTGCACGAGCGGGTCGACGGGGAGCTACCGACGCGCGCGGGCATCTACGACCGGGGCACCCGCTACTCGGCCTTCGACCCCGAGCTGATGCTCTGGACCCTCGCGGTGATCGCGGACTCCGGCCAGTGCTTCTACGAGCTCTTCGTCCGCGGGCTGTCCGAGCGCGAGCGCGAGGCTCTGTGGCGCGACTACGTCCGCTTCGGCGAGCTGTTCGGGATGGCGCGTGACGCCGCCCCCGAAAGCCACCGCGAGTTTCGCGCCTGGTGGAACGAGACGCTCTTGAGCGGCGCCATGCACCTCACCCCGGACGCGCGCGAGATCGGCTACGCCACCGCGTTCGAGATCCCCCTCCCCACCATCCGCCAGCCCGCCAAGCGGGTTCACGACCTGATCATGCTCGGCAGCCTGCCCCCGCGGGTCAGGGAGCTCTACGGCCTCGGCTGGAGCCACGCCCGGGAGCTCGCCTTCCGCGGCACGGTCGCCGCAGTCAGAGCCGCCCGGCCGGTGACCCCGGACCGGGTCCGGCGAGGCCGCAACGCCGATTCCTACGACCTCGTCGCCCGCACCGAGCGGCGGCGGATCGAGCGCGGCGAGCCGACGCCTCAGGCGCCGGCCTCACAGTCTGCCTAGGCGCTGCGCTTCGAGCGCCCGAAGCACTTGTGCAGCGGCAGGAAGAACGGCGCCGCCGGCACCCGCGCGCCCGGCTGGTGCACATGCGGCTCGTCGGCATCGCCCGTCAGCCGCCGAATCGATTCGGCGGTCGTCGACCGCTCGGATCGCACGCCCGACCGCATGCCCCGATGATAAATGGGGCGTTGGCGACTTTGTCCCGACAGGTGAGACAAAGGCGCCATCGACGGCGAGTTGGGACGAGACGACGACACTCGATGCCCGTGCCATGAGTTGCGCTTCTGGGCCATCGCAGCTCCGTGAGCCTCCCGCAATGGGGCTACGGGCCCTACTCAGCTAGGCCACGGCCAGAGCGAGATACTGGGCGGGCGATGTCGCAGGAGAACGTGGAGAGGGTCCGAGCGTTGCATGAGGCATTCGACCGGGGCGATTACGACACGGCCCTATCGGCGCTCGCGCCCGACGTCGAGTGGCACGCGCCTCCCGGAATAACTATCGGGGAAGAGGTGTTTCGCGGCCGCGAGGAGGTCCAGAGAGGGTTTGCCCTCTGGCTCGATTCCTGGGAGACACACCGCTTCGAGCCGACCGAGATGCGCGGCCACGGCGATCACGTGCTCGTGACCGGCATCCAGGTGGCGCGAGGTCGAGGGAGCGGTGTCGAGGTGAGGCTTGAGACGTTCCACGTCTACAAGTTGCGAGATGGCATGGTCACCGAGATGCGTGCCTTCGAGGAGCACAGCGAAGCCCTCGAAGCCGCCGGGCTGCGGGAGTAGGCGATGTCGCAGGAGAACGTGGAGATCGTGCGGCGGGCCCTCTATTGGGACCGCGCGAGGGCCCTCGAAGCCGCGGCGCTCCCGGAGTAGGGAGATGTCGTCCACGCGCTCCCGCGTCTCGGTAGTGACGAGGAGACTTGCACCGGATCGCCCGCCGGGGTGCAGGGAGGAGTCACCTTGACGGCTTGGTCTTCCTCCTCCTCCACGATGGTCTCGAGCGTGTGCTCCATCTCGATCGGTGTGATGCTTCCGCTCTCGTCCGCGAACGGGTGATCCAGGAACCACACCAGCAGCAGCCCGGATGTCACCATCGCCGCGACTGATGCGACGATCACGGCTTGGACGAGGAAGCTCCCGCGCCGGCTCGCGCTCAGGATCACCCAGCCGATCGTCAGCACGGCCCCCAACAGCAAGACGAGCCACAGCGGGAGCGGCACGACGCGGATGGCCTCGGCAAGCCGCGTGCGGCGACCCTCGATCCGCCTGTCCTGTTCCTGGAGTAGCTGCCTGAACGCGGCCCGCTGGATGAACGACTGGGCCTCCAGGCGCAGCACCTCCTTCCTGAACCGGGTACCCCAGTCGTTTACGACGGGGCTCCCCTCCTGGGTCTCCTGCATCGCGGGCCAGCCGTGGTGGATCACTGCGCGGCCGTAGCACACGAGCAAGCCCTCGAGGCGCTCGTGCGCGTCCGGGTCGAATGCCTCCGCCGTGCGGGACAGTTCGAGGATGACTTCTGCCTCGGCCTCCGCGCCCGACTTCGCGTCGTTGTAGCTCGTGTACGCCTGGATGACCACGAACGCGAGCAGGACGGCGAACGCGGTGCCGAGGAACTCGAACGCCCGGTCGTGCACCGCCATCTCTTCCGCGAAGCGCTCGTTCAAGGGGCTGCGCCGCGCCGCCCACAGCAGGGCGACGGACGCCGCTGGGACGGCGATCACGATCGCGGTCTGCCCGACCAGGCTCATTCACTGCCTCGAGCGCCGGCGAGCCAGTTGACGTAGGCAAGCGCGGAAGGAGCGCACAATGTGACAGGCATCCGGCCTCTCTCGATCAGTCGCTCCCAAGGACATCGGCGGACCCTATTCATAGTCGGGCGCGGTGCGATGGTCGTTGGTCGCCTCGGACCGAACGTGGCGAGGTTGGCGGCCAACCTCTTGACGAGCGGCGGCAAGGTTGTCCCAGTCCAGACTCAATCTGGCTGGCGTTTCCCCTCATTTAGGCGCCTTCCTGCGTGGCAGGAAGCCCTCGAAACCGCCGGGCTCGCAGAGTAGGCCAGTCGACGGCGTTCTGGCCATTCCATAACTCCTACTCGGCTAGGCCACGGCCAGAGCGGATACTGCGTGGGCGATGTCGGAGGAGAACGTCGAGGTAGTCGAGAGGGCGATTGCGGCGATCAATGAGCGGGACATCGATGGCTACCTCGCTTGCTGCACTGAGGACATCCAGTTGAAAACGCCAGTGTCGCCGGTCGCGGGCGTGTACGAAGGAGCGGATGGCATCAGGCGGTTCTTCGCCGACATCGAGGACGCGGGTCCCGACTTCCGGCTTGACCCCGAACGCTTGGAGGCCGTGGGCGGCGAACGAGTCCTTGCTTTCGTGCGTCTGACTTTTCACGGGCGCGCCAGTGGCCTGTCCATCCCGGCTGAGAACGGGAACGTCTATGAGTTCGAGGAGGGCAAGATCAGGCGCGTTCAAATCTTCTTCGACCGCGAGGAAGCCCTCGAAGCCGCCGGGCTGTCGGAGTAGCCGCTGAGGCATAGGAGCGCCAGCCGGCGCGACTGACCGCAGCTGTTCTGGACCCTCTAGGCCTAACTGTCGCAGGTCCCGCCGGTGACCCCGGAGGCGTTCGACCCCGCGCAGATCGGGGCGCAGCCGCCGCCGAAGCAGGAGCTCGGCACGCTGCTCGTGACCGGCGACTCGCTCGCAACTCCGCTCGACACGATCCTCGCCCGTCGCCTGGCACCCGACGGCGTCGAGGTGATCCGCGACCCGCACCTGGGCACCGGGATCTCGAACTCGTCCCTGGTCGACTGGGGCCGGCTCTCGACCTCCCAGGTGGGGAGATACCACCCGGACGCGGTCGTCGCGTTCATCGGCGCCACCGAGGGATTCGTACTCCCGGGCCCCAACGGCGAGATCCAGTGCTGCGGCCCCGACTACGCCGCCGCCTACGCCAACCGCGTCCGCCAGGTGATGAACACCTTCCGGCAGAACGGCGAGGCGAAGGTCTACTGGCTGACGGTGATGACGCCGCGCGACCCCGACTCGCAGCAGGTGATGCGGATGGTCAACGCGGCGATCGAGGTCGCCGCCGAGCCGTGGCGCAGCCAGGTGCGGGTGATCGACACGGTCCCGATATTCACGCCCGGCTACGAGTACAGCGACGCGATCGACGTCGACGTCGAGGAGACCATCGTCCGCGAGTCCGACGGGATCCACCTGAACGAGGCGGGCTCGGAGATCGCCGCCGACGCCGTCCTCGACCGCGTCGATCAGGACTTCACGCGCTAGCGAACCCTCTCAGGCTCCGACCGTCCCCCAGCTCTGGACCAGGGTGAAGGTCGTGCCCCATCTGTCCGGCTCGGTCAGCTCGGTCTCGGCCTCGCGCCGCAGCGACGCGAGCTCATCCTCGCTCACTGCCTCGAGCAGCCGCGCTTCCAACGCGAGACTGAACTGAAGCGGTAGACGCAAGTAGGGGTGGCCCGGCTTGAGCGCGATCACGTGCGCGTCGATCTCTGGCTGCTCGATGTCGATTTCGCGGAGCAGCTCCGGAAGCCCGCGGCCCGCCTCGCCGCCCAGGGCGGCAAAGATCTCGGAGAGCAATTCAATCAATCGCTCTGCGGCACGAGCGGGGGGATTGAAGTGCCACGAGCCCAGGTCCCACTCCTCCAGAACCAGTGATCCACCGGGCGTGACCAAACGGCGGTGCGAGGCCAACTGCTCCGGGCCACGTCCGAGCGGCGCGATCAGGTAGCGGGCATGGACGAGGTCGAAGGATTGCGGCGCCAGCTTGCTGTCGAACAGATCATCGACGAGCAGCTCGACATTGGAGACTTCTTCTGCCTGCAGAAATAGACGAGCGGCGTCGAGCAGGCTCTCGTCTATGTCCGCGCCTACGACCTCACCGGACGGGCCGACCCATTCGCTGAGGATCCGGAGCCAGCCCAGCGCTCCGCACCCGACATCCAGCACGCGCGCGCCCGATCCGCGGCCGAGCCTCGAAAGCAGGTGCCGCCCCGCGGGTTCCCAGACTCGTGATTGCAGCTGGAGGCGCTGCAACTCCGAGGGCTGGTCGGCCAGCAGATACTCCTCCTGCGACACACCGCCAGTATCACCTCACCGGTCCGCGCCCGCAACGTTCGCCGACCGGGCACCCGAGCGACTCTAGGTGAACTCGCCGAAGGTCTCCACGAACTTCTTCGAGCCCTTGGTGCACGTTCCCTTGGCCTGCAGCAGGGACGGTGAGGAATCGAGCTTCTTCTGGCTGCAGTCGTAGCCCGAGACGCCGTTGCACTTCCCGGTGGCGCCCCCGTTTTCGTGCCGGCACTTGTTGAACTCGGTCGCCAGCTTCGCCGCCTTGCCGCAGCTCAGGTTCTGGGCGGTGAGCTTGTAGACGTAGTCGGCGCCCTTGACGGCGTCCTCGTCGCACTTCGCCTTCGCCGGCCCCGCGCTCGCGCCCGCCGTCGCCCCGCCGACCGCGACCAGCGTAGCCGCCGTCGCCAGCACGAGCGCCGCCTTGATTCCTGCCTTCATTCCATACCTCCGTTGGGTCCCTTGGCCGACGAAGCCGGCGAGTCTAGATCTTCCACCAGCCTCTGAGCCTCGGGGGCCATGATTGGATCGACACGATGCCCACGATTCCCCGCCTGCCGTTCGTCGGCGACCCGCTGCGCCGGATCCGGGTGCCCGGTGACCTCGAGGCGGCCACCACGATCGGCGACGAGGCCGACCCGGAAGCGGCCGGGCTCGAGCCAGCCAACGTGGAGTCGATGTGGAAGGCGGCGGTGTCGCTCTACCGCAGCGGCGTCCACCCGGCGGTGCAGGTGTGCGTGCGGCGCAACGGCGCCGTCGTTCTCGACCGGGCGATCGGCCACGCGCGCGGCAACGGGCCGCAGGACGCCGAGGACGCCGACAAGGTCCGGGCGACGCCGGAGACGCCCTTCCTCATCTACTCGGGCTCGAAGGCGATCACCGCCTTCGTGATCCACATGCTGATCGAGCGTGGGTTGGTCGAGCTCGCGGCGCCGATCGCCTCCTATATCCCCGAGTACGCCCGCCACGGCAAGGGCGAGATCACCGTCGGCCACGTGCTCGCCCACCGCGCCGGCGTCCCGAACCTCCCGCGCGAGGTCCTCGAGCTCGACAACATCGGCAACCGCGAGTTGCTTCGCGAGGCACTCTGCGACGCGAAGCCGTTCGCAAGACCCGGCCGCCTCCTCGCCTACCACGCGGTCTCGGGCGGCTTCATCCTCGCCGAGATCGCCGAGCGCGTCACCGGCGAGCCGATCAACGAGCTGCTCGCCGACGAGATCCTCGACCCGCTCGGCTTCCAATGGACCAACTACGGCGTCGCCCCAGAGCGGGTCGGCGAGGTGGCGCTCAACTACGTCACCGGGCCGCGCGCGACGCCGCCGCTCTCGACCCTGCTGACCAGGGCCCTCGGCCTGCCGTTCGACCAGCTGGTCGAGACGAGCAACGACCCGCGCTTCCTCACCGGCGTCGTCCCGGCCGCGAGCACGGTGACGACCGCAAACGAGCTCTCGCGCTTCTACGAGATCTTCCGGCGCGGCGGGGAGCTCGACGGGGTCAGGGTGATGAAGCCGGAGACGATCCGGACCGCGCTCGCCGAGCAGTCGCACCTCGAGTTCGACTTCTCGCTCGGGTTCCCGACCCGCTTCTCGTACGGGCTGATGCTCGGCGCTCGGGTGCTGAGCCTCTACGGGCGCGACACCCAGCAGGCGTTCGGGCACCTCGGCTTCACCAACATCCTCGCCTGGGCCGACCCGGAACGGGGCACCTCCGCGGCGGTGCTCACCAGCGGCAAGCCGACGATCTACCCGGAGCTGCCACGGTTCTTCGGCCTCACCCAGCGGATCACGTCGGAGGCTCCGAAGGTAGGTTGACCGCCCCGTGGGCCCCATCCTGCTGATCATCATCGGTCTCGGCCTTGCGCTCGGCCTGGCCATCGGGCTCACCTATAACCGGATGGTGGCCCGGCGCAACGCGGTCGACTCGAGCTGGGCGCAGATCGACGTCCAGCTGCGAAAGCGCCACGACCTGATCCCGCCGCTCGTCGAGGCGGTCAAGGGCTACGCCGCGCACGAGCGGACCACCTTCGAGCGCGTCTCGGAGACCCGCGGCGCGGCGATGCAGGCGACGCGGGTGCCGGACCGGGCGGCTGCGGAGGGCGCGCTCGGCCGCGCCACGGGCGCCCTGCTCGGAGTGGCCGAGAACTACCCGGACCTCGAGGCGAGCACGAACTTCTCCAGCCTCCAGACCCAGCTGCGCGAGGTCGAGGACCAGATCGCCATCGCCCGCCGGGTCTACAACGACACGGTCGAGACCTACAACACCCTGGTCCAGATCTTTCCGGCGGTGATCGTCGCCCGGATCTTCGGCTTCACCCCGCGCGAGTTCTTCGACGCCCCGACCGCAGCCGAGGCGGCCCCGGAGGTCGACCTGGCGCCTTCCGGATGAGGCGGGCGACACTCGCAGCGCTGGTCGCGATCGCCGCGACCCTGGCGGTCGCTGAGCCGGCGCTGGCGCGAAGCGCCGACGTGGTCGACGCGAACGTCAGCCTGCGGCTGGCCCAGAACGGCGACCTGCTGGTCACCGAGCAGCTGACCTTCGACTACCAGGGCCACTTCGAGGGCTCGTACCGCGACATCGAGCTCAACCGCGGCGAGACGATCTCCGACGTCCGGGTCAGCGAGGGCGACCGCGCCTACGAGCCCGGTGGCAACACGATCCTCGGCAGCCAGGACCGTCCCGGCGTGTTCGGCGCCGAGCAGACCGTCCTCGGCGAGCGGATCGTCTGGCACTACCGCGCGACCGATGAGGTGCGCACCTACACGATCAGCTACCGGGTCCGTGGCGGCGCGGTCGCCTACGACGACGTGATCGACGTCGGCTGGACGGTGTGGGGCGAGCAGTGGGACTTCGACCTCGATCACCTCTCGGCGGACCTCGCCAATCCCGCGCTCGACCCGGCCGACCCTCTCTACCGGGTCTGGGGCCACCCCCGCGACGTCGAGGGAGCGACCGAGCGCGGCGACGGGATCGCGACCCTCGACGCGAGCGACGTCGACAGCGGCACCGCGGTCGAGTTCCGGGTCACGGTTCCGCGCACGGAGGCGATCAACACGGCCGGGATGCGGGTTGAGCCGGGCGAGGGGCTGCCCGAGATCCTCGCCTTCGAGCAGGACCTCGACGAGGACTTCAACTCGCCCTGGAACAGGACCAAACGCTTCATCGCCCACCACGTCTGGCTGGTCAGCCTCGGGATCGCCGCCTTCGCGGCGCTGGTGATCGCGCTGCTGGCGCTCCTCACCCGTGAGCGGCGCACCTCGACGCCCGAGTACGTCCCGGAGCCACCCGACGACGCCGGCCCCGCGCTGGCGTACGCGCTGGCGACGGAGGGCGGCGAATCGTCCAACACCGTGCTCGCCACCCTGCTCGACCTCGTCGACCGCGGCTACTACGAAGCCACGTCGACCACCACCGACGACGAGAAGCTCGACCTGGCGCTGAAGGCGCGGCCCGACGCCGACCGGCCCTCGGACCTCGTGCTGGCGCCGTATGAGCAGGAGGTGCTCGAGTTCTTCGACGAGCTGCTCGACTCGAACACCGTCGCGATCTCGGAGCTTCGCGATCGGATCCCGAAGCACTCCGACGCCTGGCGAGGGCGCTGGCAGCGCATGAAGGAGAAGCTCGACGCCGCCGACGAGGACGAGATCGCCTGGGACCTCGACCTCCGCTGGGCCAAGGGCGTGCTCGCGCTCGCAGTCGCCGGCGCATTCCTGCTGGTGACCGTCTGCTACGCGGACGTCGAGGAGAAGTGGCTGCTGCCGGTGCTGCTCGGCATCGTGACCCTGATCGGGATCGGCTCCGTGCCGGGGCGGCTGCTTCGCCGGATCGACGCGAAGCATCGTGAGCGCACCGCGCAGTGGGGCGCATTCGCACATTGGACCGAGGACTTCCCGCGACTCGACGACGACCCGCCGCAGACGCTCGAGCTCTGGAAGCGGATCATGGTCTACGGCGTCGCCTTCGGCACGGCCGAGCGGATGATCAAGTCCGGCCGCATCCCCGAGCCGGTCATGGAGGCGTCGGCGAGCGCGGGCGGCTGGAGCTCGTACGCCTTTGCGGGCAGCTTCAACCACGACGGCTTCGACGGGGGATCGTTCTCCTCCGGCTTCGCCTCGCAGGTGGCGCCGCAGAGCTCGTCCACCGGGGGCGGCGGCGGCTTTTCCGGCGGCGGTGGGGGCGGCGGCTTCAGCGGCGGCGGTGGCGGCGGGTCCTGGTGACTACGCCTGGGCGCCCTGGTCGGAGATCAGCTTCGCCTTCAGCCGGTCGTACTCCTCGTCGGTGATCGCACCCTTCTCGCGCAGGTCGTGCAGACGGCCGAGCTCCTCCACCGGCGCTCCGGTCGCGGTGTCTCGGATGTAGCCCTCGAACTGCGCCCTGGCCTCCGCCTGCGCCTTGAGCGCCCGGTCGCGCATGCCCTGGCCGCGAACGATCAGGTAGATGAGCGCGGTGACGAACGGGACGAAGACGAGGAAGAAGACCCAGACGGCCTTCGCGACGCCGGAGACCTCGTGGTCGCGGAAGAGGTCGCTGAGGATCGTGATCAGGATCCAGATCCAGATCACGAAGAAGAACACCGACAGGACTGTCAGCAGGGCCTCCCCGAGGCCGAAGTCAGCGATCAGCACGTGTGGTCCCCTTTCGGGCGCCGTCAACGAGGTTGGTGCGCGGTGATCCTATGCCGAAGCCCCGACGTAGCGCTCGCCGTCGCGGCGCCAGACGGCGGGGCCCGGCTTGGGCGCCCCGGCGGCGCGGAGCTCGGCGGCGCTGGGGCGGTACCACGTGGTCACCGGGATCTCGTCCACCACGTGGACGATGTCGGGGCGCTCCGCGGCGGGCAGCACCCCCAGCGCCTCGCTGACCGAGTCGCCGTCCAGGCCGTGGCCGTCACGGACCGTGACCGCAGCCACGGCGAGCGACGCCTCGCCATCGGCATCGGCATCGGCATCGGGGACCCCGTAGACGACCGCGAGGTCGACCGCGTCGAGGTCGCCGAGCGCGTCGATGATCGGAAACCCGCCGACGTGCCCGTGGGCGGTGCGGATGAGCGCGGCGACATGGTCGACCAGCCAGAGGTCGCCGTCGTCGTCGGCGCGGAAGAGGTCGCCGGTTGCGAGCCAGGCGTCGTCGGGCTCGAACAGGCCGCGCAGCGGACTCTCGCTGGTGGAGACGACCCCGCGGACGCGGGTCAGCAGCATCCCGACCTCGCCGATCTCGCACTCGACCGCGAAGCCGTCCTCCCGCTCGCGCAGTCGGCCGGCGGCGACGTCGTAGGCGGCGAGCCTCACCTCGGCGCTCCCGGGGAGCGGCCGGCCCTTGGAGCCGGGCTTGGAGCCGCTGAGGTTGACGAGGATCGCCTCGCCCTCGGTCGAGGCGTAGAACTCGACCACCCCGGCGGGAAAGAAGCGCTTGGCGACCCGCTTCCAGAGCCCGCGAGGCATGCCGGCGCCGATGAACAGCCGCACCGGGTGGTGGCGCTCCGCCGGGTCGTCGGGCGCGTCGGCGATCTCGCGCAGCATCGTCCAGGTGTAGGAGGCCACCGTGATCCCATAGCGGCGGACCTCGGCCCAGAAGGTCTTCGGGTTGAAGTCGCGGGCGATCGCCAGTCGCGATCCGCCGGCGATTGCTCCCCCCACGCTCATCAGCAGGCCCGAGGGGTGGTAGATCGGCGTCACCGCGTAGATCGTGTCGTCGTCGGTGAGCGCCGCCGCCGACGCGGTGGCGAAGGCCGACAGCGCCCAGCGCCCGTTGGTGACCCGGTTTGCCCGCGTGCGCTGTCCCTCGCCGGTGAAGAGGATGAACGCGAGCTCGCTGGCGCGCCCCGGGTTGGGCCGGTACCAGGCCGGCAGCCGGACCTCGTCGGGGTCGATTCGCTCCATGTCGACCACGCCCGGCCCGAGGTCGCGCTCCTCCGCCCCGCCGCCGAGCACCAGCACCTCGGCGGCACCCGCCTCACGAGCGCGCCCGGCGAGCTCGGGGTCGGCGACGATCCGCCCGACGCCGCCGAGCTCGGCCTCGCGGTCGACCGGCCCGTCGGGGCGCATCAGCACCGCCACCGCGCCGAGGCGGTTGAGGGCGGCGACCACCGAGAGACCGCTCGGGCGCGTGCTCATGAGGACGCCGACGTGCTCACCCTGGCGGACGCCGAGCGAGACCAGGCCGCGAACGACGCTGTCGACGCGGCGCCTGACCGCCTCGTGCGCGTAGGCGCGATCCTCGAAGAGGAAGAACTCGGCCTCCGGCGACTTTCGCGCCTGCTCGTCCAGCAGCAGGCCGAGGGACACCGTGGTGCCGGGGCCGAGGCGACCCATCCTCGCCAGCCGCGGCAGCTGGCCCGTGGCCTCCTCGGCGAGCACCCTGACGCCGCCGACGGTCCGCGACGCGGCGCCGGCGAGCGACCGCGCCAGCCCGCCGCCGACGCCCGCGGCGAGCTCGAGGCCGAGGCTCAGCCGGCTGCCGACCCCGGGTGACTCGGGCTCGGGCTCGTCCTCTGAGACGTGGCGGACGCCGGCGGGGAGCTCGCCTTCGCCCGCGCGCCACTTCGTCCACGCGGCGACCACCGGCCAGGTGGTCCGCGAGGCGTTCGAGCCCACCACCAGCCCGAAGTGGCCGGCGGGCAGCGCGAGCTCGTAGACCTCAGCCCGAGGAGCCGCGCGCGAGACCGCGCGCACGGCCGGGGCGGGCGCGATCTCGTCCACGGTGCCGACCACGGTGAGGATCGGGCACTCGATGTCGGCGAGCGTCACGGTCCGGTCCTCGATCACGAACCCGCCCTGCAGCATCCGGTTGTGAGCGATGAACTGGCGCATGAAGTCCGCCACGGCCGGCCCCGGCCACGCCACCCAGCCCTCGCCCATCAGGAACCGGCGCTGGCGCTCGCGTGGGAGCAGGGCCTCACGGTCGTGGAGCTGGCGCAGGAAGTCCACCCGCTGGCGCACCGACTTCACCGGGTCGAGCATGCGAAAGCCCGTGCGACTCATCCAGGCCGGGACCGCGGTCCGGCCGAAGACGTCGGCGAGCACCCCCGCTCCCGCCTCGGCGAGCTCCTCCGGGATCCCGAGCGGCAGCGCGACCCGGGTGTCGACCGGGCTGCCGAAGGCGATCACGCTGTCGATCCCGTCTCCGCGGCGAAAGGCGGCGGCCTGGTAACAGAACATCCCGCCCTGCGAGTAGCCGCCGAGGTGGGCGTCGCGGCCGGTCGCGTCGCGCACCCGCTCGACCGCGTCCGAGACCGCGACGACGTGGTCGGCGAGGTTTCGCTCCAGTCCCCCCTCCTCGTGCTCCGGAGAGCCGAAGTCGACCACCCAGGGATCGGCGCCCTGCTCGGAGAGGATCGTCACGGCGCTCGAGGCGGGCGAGACGTCGTAGACATCCGCCGCCAGCATCATCGGCGGCACCAAGACCACCGGCGCCCCGGTTGCGCGCTCGGGGTAGTAGTGGCGCAGGCGGTAGACGGGGCGCTCGGCGACGACCTCGAACGGCGAGGCCTCCTCACCGGTCTCCAGGCCGCCGAAGCGGGCGACCTCGACGGCGTTCTGGGCGGCCGCTCCGAGGCGGGACGCCGACTTCGCCAGCGGGCCGGGAATCAGCTGCATGCCCTGACGCTACCCGGCGACAGGTCGGGCCCTCTGGCCGTCAGCGGGCGAAGGTCATCGAGACCGTCGTGCCGCGCTCGGAGGAGTCGAAGTTGACCTGTGAGGCGAGCTTGGTGATCAGCGGGATCCCGAGCCCGAGGCCCGGGCTCTCGAGGTTCGGCCGCATGCCGCCCCCGTCGTCGGTGACGGTCACCCTCATCGCCTCGCGCTCCTCGCGGCAGATCAGGATCACGGTGCCGATCCGCCGGCCGCGAAACGCGTGGACGACCGAGTTCGAGACCGCCTCGCTGACCGCGAGGCGGATGTCGGCGTCGTCGAGGCCGAGCCGGCGGGCGAAGCCGCCGACCGCGCCTCGAGCCTCGGCGATGCTCGCGGCGTCCGCGGGGAACTCGATCCGCAGCTCTCGCTCAGCGCACCCTGTCTCCTGCGCAGGCACGGACGGCATTATCCGCAATCAAAGGCGGGATCGGCGCACCTTCTGCCCATCTGTGAACGACGTCACCCGACAATGCCCTCGCCGCGGCGTCTAATCTCCGCGCCGGGGGTCCGACGACTTTCGTGGAGGAGAGATGACTTTTCGCAGGTTGCTTGTGTCGGCGCTCGGGCTCACCGCGGTCGTTGCACTGTTGCCGTCGCCGGCGGGCGCGATCACCGGCGGCACGCCCGACGCGGTCCACACCAACGTCGGCCTGGTCCGGTTCACGACGCCCGACGGCCGCTTTCGCTGCTCTGGCACCCTGATCTCACCCACCGTCGTGCTGACGGCTGGCCACTGCACCGAGGGACCGGCGACGGACGTCTACGTTTCCTTCGACTTCGCCCTCCAGCCCGACCCGCTGGCACCCGGTATCAGCGCCGAGGAGCGAGCCGCCCGCGCCGCCCACTACATCACCGGGACCGCTCACCCGGATCCGGGTTGGACCGGCAAGCTGAGCTTCTCCAAGCAACACGATCAGGGCGTCGTCGTCCTCGACGCGCCGGCAACGAGCAAGTGGCCGTCGATCTCGCCGGCCCCGCTGCCGCCGGTCGGGTTCCTCGACGGCAATCAAGGAGCGCTCAAGAACGAGACCTTCACCCTGGTCGGTTATGGAGTCGACATCGGCGAGAAGAAGTCGCAGGAGGTCGTCCAGGAGCGTCGTTCGACGACCTCCCACCTGAAGAACGTCGGTAGTGAGGTGATCACCTTCCAGATCAATGACAACGACTCGAAGGCGGGTGGCGGATCGTGCTTCGGCGACTCCGGCGGCCCGGTCTTCCTCGGTCCCTACGTGCTTGGCGACGCCTCCTATGTCAACTCACTGAGCTGTAACGCGACCGGCAGCTACCAGCGCGCCGACACCCAGTACTCGAGGGCGTTCCTGGATCCGTTCCTGGGCGGCTAGCGGGTTTCGGTGAGGGCGCGAGGTCAGTAGACGATCACCGTCGTCCCGAGGGAGGCGAACTCGTAGACGCCCTTGGCCTCGGGCGCCGGCACCCGGACGCAGCCGTGGGAGGCGGGGTACGGCGGCACGTCCGGGTACTCGTGGAAGGCGATCCCCTGGTTGAAGTAGGAGGCGTACGGAAGCCAGACCTGAAACGGCACCGACCAGGACCGCAGCTCCTTGCGGAAGACCTCGTAGCTTCCGGTCGGGGTCGGCGTGGCCGACGCGCCGGCCGAGACGTGGATCGCCCGCTTGGTCTTGTTGTGCTCGACCAGCAGCGCGACGCCCTGCTCGCGGTAGACCTCGATCCGGCGGGACGGGCCGTTGGCGCGCGGCTTCGGACGGCGCTGCGCTCGCCAGGGCCGCGGTCGTCTGCGGCCCGACGACGCCGTCACGCCCGAGGCCGCTCCAGGCCTGGAACGCGATCACCGCCTGCTGAGTCCGGTAGCCGTTGACGCCGTCGACCGCCGACTTCGGCAGGAAGTGGAGCTCCGCGAGCCGTTGCTGGATCTCGCGCGTGCCCGGGGTCTTGGGCCCCTTCCTCGGCTTGTGGCCTTGGCTTGGGCGAAACAGCGGCGGCCCCTGGCTCGGCTTCGCGTAGTCGGCCGGGCGCTCGTCGCTGACGACCGTCTCGTCGCCGGCCTGGATCGCGACCGCGCGGACGCCCTCGAACTGATCGAGGGTGTAGGTGAGCTGGCCGACGCGGGCGTCCAGCGTTGCCTGCTGCTCGCGGCCGCGTGCCGCGGGGTCGCCCGGGACGCCGGCCAGGAAGCGGTCGGTGAGCGCGACCCGGGCCAGGCCCTCCTCGAGCGAGACCTGCACGAGCTCCGTGTCCTCGGGGATCGTCGTCTGCGCCGGCAGGTCCGCCCCTCGTTCGGCCTCGGTCGGCCCGGCGAGCAACGCCTCGGCGGCCGCCCGCTCCACATCCTCGGCGGATACCTGTCGGGCGACCTTGTGGAACTGCTCGCCGGAGGTGAAGTAGAGGTCGACCGAGATCTGCGGAGCGGGCTCGTCGTCTCCCCCGCACCCGCCGCAGCCCGCGATCACGGACGCCGCCGCGAGCCCGACCGCCGCCAGCCACCGCGCCCCGCTCGCCATCGGGGCGAAGCCTTCCACGCCCACCGGACGCGCCGAACGCGAAGTTGTCCCCGATATGGCGGGGTTAACTTCGCGTTCGGCGGGAGGGACCGGCTATGCGCCCTCGGCGGCGACATCCGGGGCCCGACGCTGCAGGCCGATGGCCGCGGCGCCGATCACGGCGACGATGATCGAGACGATGATCGCGGCGTGGAAGCCGTCGAGCACCGCCTGGGCGGAGCCGTCGGATCCGGCGTTGGCGGCGCTGACCGCGGTGGCGATCGCCAGCACCAGCGCTCCTCCGAACTGGAACGAAGTGTTGACGAGACCACCCGCGAGCCCCTGCTCGTGGGGCGCGACGCCGTCTGTGGCCGCGACGTTCAGGGGCCCGTAGGCGAGTGCGAAGCCGAGCCCGGCGAAGATGAACGTCGGCAGCATCGCCGCGGCGTAGTTGGAGTCGAGCCCGATCGGCAGGAACAGCCCGTAGCCGATTGCGGTCAAGGCAAGCCCGAAGCCCGCTAGGCGGATGGCGCCGAAGCGCTCGATCAGCGGGGCAACCCGAGGCGAGAGCAGCGCGACCAGCAGGCCGCCGGGGAAGATCGCCAGCCCGGTCTCGAGCGCAGACCAACCCCGCAGCTGCTGGAGGTAGAGCGTGACGATGAACTGGAATCCGAACCAGGCGCCGATCAGGGCCATCGCGCCCACGTTGGCGCGCACCAGTGACGCGGAGCGCAGGATCCCAAGCCGGACCAGCGGCGCCGTCGTGCGCTGCTCGTGGACCACGAAGGCAGCGAGGATCGCCGCCGCGACCGCGAGTCCGCCGAGGGTCCGGACCGAGGCCCAGCCCTGGTCGGGCGCCTCGACGAGGGTGAAGACCAGCGCCAGCATCCCTGCGGTGACGCCGATCGCTCCGGCGAGGTCGAAGCGGCTCGACGAGCGCTCCGGGCGGCCGTCATTCGGGACCAGCCGGATCGCCGCCAGCAGCACCAGCAGCGCCACCGGCACCGGGAACAAGAACACCCAGCGCCAGCCGATCTCGGTCAGCAGGCCGCTGAGCACGAGCCCGAGCGAGAACCCGGTAGCCGCCGTGGCGGTGTAGATGGAGAGCGCCTTGTTGCGCGCCGGCCCCTCCGAGAACTGGGTGGTGATGATCGAGAGCCCGGCGGGGGCGGTGAAGCCGGCGCTGACGCCCTTGATGAATCTGGTGACGATCAGCAGCGTGCCGTCATTGGTCAGCGCGCCGAGCCCCGAGGCGGCGACGAAGACGCCGAGCGAGATCAGGAACATGCGTCGGCGGCCGAGCAGGTCGGCGGCGCGGCCGCCGAGCAGCAGGAAGCCGCCGTAGCCGAGCACGTAGGCGCTCACCACCCACTGCAGCGAGCTGGTCGACATCCCGAGGTCGGCGTCGATCGAAGGCAGCGCGACGCCGGTGCTCGAGACGTCCATCGCGTCGAGGAATATCGCGCCGCAGAGGACGAGCAGTGCTCCCCAGGCGGCCCTGGTCAGGCGTCCCGTGCCGTCGTCTAGCGGCTGGGCGGTGGCGTTGGACAAGGTGCGGCTCCTTTACGTACGGGCGTGGAACGAGTATTGTTCGATGTGCATCGTACGTCATTGTTCGATCATTGTCAAACAATGTTCGGGAGCCAACAGCCATCCCCCACCGCTCTCGCCGCCGAGCAGCAGCCGGCGGACGTCGTTTCCGTCCTGCACGCACTGTCCGATCCGGTCCGGCTCGAGATCGTGCGTCAGGTCGCGGCTCAGGGCGAGGACGGGGAGCTTTCCTGCGGGCAGCTGGAGGTCCCGGTCTCGAAGTCGACCTGCAGCCACCACTTGAAGACGCTCGCCGGCGCCGGCGTGACCGCCGAGCGCGAGCAGGGCACGCGCAAGTACATCCGCCTGCGGCGAGACGAGCTCGAGCGCAGCTATCCGGGCCTGATCGACTCCGTGCTTCGCGCCGTCGAGCGCTGATCAGGCGTCGAGTCGCTCCGGCAGGTTGAGGTTGATGAATGCGGCCGAGAGCCGGCTCTGCTCGAAGTCCTGCTCGGGCATCCGCGCCAGCACCTCGGGATCGGGGTCCTCGGCAGAGCGGGTGATGAAGGCGTCGACCTCGCTGATCTCCTCGCCCTCAAAGGTCAGAACGTTGAGCGCGAACGGCAGGTAGGCGCCCTCGTCGTCGTCCCAGCTGTAGTAGGCGAGCGCCGGCTGGCCGTTGGCCTGGGTCAGCAGCGGCTTCCACCGCCACTGGCCGTTGAGCGGATAGGCGCGCAGGAACGTCGCGATCTGGTCGCGGCCGCCGAACCAGGTCCGCATCGGCGGCATCGTGAACGCCGCGTCCTCGGTCAGCATCCCGACCACGGCGTCGACGTCGGCGCGCTGCCAGGCGTCGACGTAGTCGTCGACGATCTCGCGCACTCGCTCGTCGCCGAGCTCGCGCAGCGTCTGCTGCTGGCTCTGGTCGGGCAGCCGCTCCTCGACCGTCGCCCGGGCGCGCTGCAGGGCGCTGTTCACCGAGGCGGTCGTCGTCTCCAGCGCCTCGGCGGCCTCCTTGGCGGAATAGCCGAGCACCTCCCGCAGGATCAGCACCGCGCGCTGATTGGCGGGGAGGTGCTGGAGGGCAGCGACGAACGCCAGCTCGACGCTCTCACGCTGCTCGTAGGTCGCCTCCGGGCCGGCGAGGCCGTCCTCGACGCCGATCTGCTCGTCCGGGTAGGGCTCGACCCAGACCGATTCGACCAGCGGGTCCCGCGGTCCCTCGGCCGGGTCGGCCGCCGGGCCGAGGTCGACGGGGAGCGCGCGCTTCGGGCGCTTTTCGATCAGGTTCAGCGACGTGTTCGTGGCGATCGTGTACAGCCACGACCGCAGCGAGCTGCGCCCCTCGAACTTCGCGATCCCCCGCCAGGAGCGCAGCAGCGTCTCCTGCATCGCGTCCTCGGCGTCGTGGACAGAGCCGAGCATCCGGTAGCAGTGCGCGTGAAGCTCGCCGCGGTAGCGCTCGACCAGGCCCTGGAAGGCGACCTCGTCGCCGCGGCGGGCGCGGTCGAGAAGCTGGCGCTCCTGAGCGATCTCGCTTGCCGACGATGCGGTCGCCATCCGATTCAGAGACTAGTCAAGGGCCCCGTGGGCGCCTATACGGGTAACCGCACCCGCTCCCGGGTGCAGCCCGGCTTGGAACCAATTGGGCCGAGAGCGATGATTCCCGCCTGCGGCTCCGGTCGTATCTCCTGAACGCGGAATCAAACCGGGAGAAAGCGGGAATGGCTGAGACTGAAAACAGGAATCGTTGGATCGCCCTGTACGTCCTCTGCGCGGGGATGCTGATGATCGTGCTCGACGTCACCGTGGTGAACGTCGCTCTGCCGTCGATCCAGGACGACCTCGGTTTCTCGCAGTCGAGCCTCGCCTGGGTCGTCAACGGCTACCTGATCACCTTCGGTGGGCTGCTGCTGCTCGCCGGGCGCTTCGGCGACCTGATCGGGCGAAAGAACATCTTCCTCGCCGGCCTGGCGCTGTTCACCATCGCCTCGATCGTCTGCGGCGCGGCCCAGACGCAGGGCATGCTGGTCGGCGGCCGCCTCGTCCAGGGGATCGGCGGCGCGATGACCTCGGCCGTGATCCTGGGGATGATCGTGACCATGTTCCCCCAGCCGCGGGAGCAGGCGAAGGCCATCGGCGTCTACGCCTTCGTCGCCTCGGCGGGAGGCACGATCGGCTTGCTCGCGGGCGGCGTGCTCACCGAGGCGATCAACTGGCACTGGATCTTCTTCATCAACGTCCCGATCGCGATCGCCACCGCGTTCCTCGCGATCCGGCTGATCGAGCGCGACCAGGGGATCGGCCTCGACAAGGGCGCCGACACGCCGGGGGCGCTGCTGATCACCGGCTCGCTGATGCTCGGCGTCTACACGATCGTCAAGCCGGCGGCCGAGCAGGGCTGGGGCGACCCACAGACGCTGGGACTCGGCGCGGTCTCGCTCGCGCTGCTCGGGGCCTTCATCGTGCGCGAGTCGAAGGCGGCGCACCCGATCATGCCGCTGCGGATCTTCAAGTCCCGCAACGTCTCGGGCGCCAACGTGGTCGAGGCGCTGCTGGTCGCCGGGATGTTCGGGACCTTCTTCATGGGCTCGCTCTACATGGAGCGGGTGCTCGGCTACGACCCGCTCGAGATCGGCCTCGCATTCCTGCCCGCGACGCTGATCATGGGAACCCTCTCGGTCCGCTACGCGGAGCCGCTGATCATGCGCTTCGGCGCTCGCCGCGCGCTGGTCACCGGGATGGTCCTGGTGGCGGCCTCGCTGGCGCTGTTCACCAGGGCGCCGGTGGGCGGCGACTACGTCGAGCACCTGCTGCCGGTGATGATCCTGCTCGGGCTCGGAATCGGGATCTGCTTCCCGGCGCTGATGAGCATCGCGATGTCCGGCGCCACCCAGGCCGACGCCGGGCTCGCCTCGGGGCTGGTCAACACCTCGGCCCAGGTCGGCGGTGCCATCGGGCTGGCGGTGCTCGCGACCCTGTCGACGACCCGCAGCGACAACCTGATCGCCGACGGGGAGTCCACCGCCTCCGCCCTGACCGGCGGCTATCACCTCGCGTTCTGGATCGGCGCCGGACTGGTGGTGGTCTCGATCGCCATCGCGCTGGCGGTGATCGAGGCGGTCAAGGCCCCCGCCCACGGCGAGCAGGCCGAGGGCGAGGGCGGCGTGGACCTGGAGCCCGCGTCCGAGGCCGCCTAACCCGCCCCGGTCCGGTAGTTCAGGTACGCGACGCCGTTCTCGTAGACGTCGCCTGAGGCAAGCGTCAGCGTGCGCGGCGGGGCCCCTTCGGCGAACAGCCGCGGGCCCGTCCCCCGCGTCACCGGGTAGACGAGCAAATGAAGGCTGTCGACGAGGTCGTCGGCGAGCATCCCGCGGACCAGCGTCCCGCTGCCCGAGACGTAGATGTCGCCCTCGACCTCGTCCTTCAGCTTCCGAATCCGGCCGGGGTCATACGGGCCGAGGATCTCCGAGTTTCGCCAGGTCGCCTCGGTCAGCGTCCCCGAGACCACGTACTTGGTGGTGTCGTTGAAGAACGGCGCCCCCGGATCGTCCTCGACGGTGCGCGTCGACCAAGCCGGCTCGAATCCCTGGTACGTCACCCGTCCGAGCAGGATCGCCTCGCTGCGCTCCGTGAGCTTGCCGAGGGTCTCGAACATCTCGGGCACCCACTCGTAGTCGAAGGTCCAGGTCGGCGCGTCGATGATCCCGTCGGCGCTGATGAACTCGTGTACGTGGATCTCTCCCATGCGTTCTCCTCTCGTTTTCTCATTCCGCACCTGCCAGCAGCGCGGACAACTTGTCGAGCTGCCCCTCCCAGCCGATCTTCGAGCCGGCGAAGATCTCGTCGGTCGCAAAGCCGGCGAAGTATGTGGTGACCTCGGTTCTGTCGCCGAGATCGATGAAGGTCACCGTCACCGTCCCCGAGCCGAGCCCTCGCTGGGCCTCCCAGCCGAAGACCAGCCGCTCGGGCTCGACGACCTCGCGAAACCGCATGTCGGAGGGAAACTCGGCGCCGGACCCGTCGGCGACCATGATCAGCCGGAACGCGCCGTCGGGCCGCAGGTCGAGCTCGACGGTCTCCAGCGGCACGGTCATCCCGCGAGGGCCCCACCAGCGGGCGAGCTGCTCCGGCTCGGTCCAGGCTCTCCAGACGACCTCGCGCGGGGCGTTGAAGGTCCGCGCCATCGTCCGCTCCCGCCAGATCGCGCCCTCGGGCTCGGTCATGCAAGCGGCCTCAACGGCGGCCGGGCTCCGCTTCGCCCTTCGGGCTCCGCGATCGCTGGATCGTCTCGAGGTGCTCGGCCAGGCGGTCGAAGCTACCGTCCCAGAACCGGCGGTAGCGATCGAGCCAGTCCACCGCCGCTTCCAGCGGCGCGGGGTCGAGGCGGCAGAGTCGCCATTGCGCCCGCGGCGTCCGGGTGATCAGCCCGGCGCGCTCGAGCACCTTCAGGTGCTTGGAAATCGCCGGCTGGCTGATCGCGAACGGCTTCGCCAGCTCGCTCACCGTCGCCTCGCCGTCGGCCAGCCGGGCGAGGATCGACCTGCGCGTCGGGTCGGAGAGCGCGGCGAAGGTCGCGTCGAGCTGTTCGGTCTTCGTCGTCATGAACCAGATGGTTATTTAACCATGTGGTTCTTGCCGCCTGCCGCGCGGCTAGGGTGCCGCATCCGCCCGGCGAGGAGAGCGCGCCGGGCCCGGGGTGTCAAAGGAGGAAAAGTGAAGCTGGTGATCGGGATCGTTCGCCCCGAGAAGGCGAACGAGGTGCTCGAGGCGCTTTACCGTGCCGAGGTTCGCGGGCTGTCGATGAGCCGCGTCCAGGGCCACGGTGGAGAGCTCGACCGCGTAGAGACCTATCGCGGGACCACCGTCCAGGTGGGCCTGTCGGACAAGGTGCGGTTCGAGATCGCGGTCTCGGACGACTTCGTCCAAGCCACCATCGACGCGCTCTGCGACGGGGCGCGGACCGGCGGGGTCGGTGACGGCAAGATCTTCGTCGTCCCGCTCGAGCGGGCCGTTCGGATCCGCACCGGTGAGACCGACCAGAGCGCCGTCACCCCGGTGGGTTCGTGATGGAGGTGCTGATCGCCAAGGTCGACACGGGCGACACCGCCTGGATGCTGGTCGCCACCGCGCTGGTGCTGATGATGACCCCCGCCCTCGGCCTGTTCTACGCCGGCCTCGTGCGTTCGAAGAACCCCCTGAACACGTTCATGATGTGCATCGCGGCGATCGCGGTCGCCGTGGTCACCTGGGCGGCGGTCGGCTACTCGTTTGCGTTTTCCGAGGGCAACGAGATCATCGGCGGCTTCGACTACGCGTTCCTCAAGGACGTCGGCTTCGAGCCGCGCGAGGGCCAGACGATCCCGCACCTGGTCTTCTTCGCGTTCCAGGCGGTGTTCTGCGTCATCACCACCGCCCTGGTCTCCGGCGCGGTGGTCGAGCGGATGCGGTTCGGGCCGTTCCTGCTCTTCGCCTTCCTCTGGTCGATCCTGGTCTATTCGGTTCTGGCCCACTGGGGCTTCGGCCCCGGCTGGCTGCTGAACGGCGGCACACTCGACTTCGCGGGCGGGATCGCGGTCGAGATGGCGTCCGGTTTCTCGGCCCTGGCGGCGGCCCTGGTCGTCGGCGCCCGCAAGGACTACGGGCGCCAGGCGCTGCTGCCCCACAACGCGGTCTACGTCCTGCTCGGCGCCGGCCTGCTGTGGTTCGGCTGGTTCGGGTTCAACGGCGGCAGCGGCTTCAACACCGGCCAGAACTCGGTGCTCGCGTTCACCAACACGCTGCTGACCCCTGCCTGCACCCTGCTGGCCTGGTTCGCGCTCGACGCCTGGCGCGGCCGGCGGATCACCGCGATCGGGGCGGCGACCGCGATCATCGTCGGCTGCGTCGGGATCACGCCCGCGGGCGGCTACGTCAGCCCCGGGTTCGCGATGCTGCTCGGCGCCCTGGTCGCGATCCCCTGCTGGCTGGTGATCACCTACCGGCCGCGAACGCGGGTCGACGAGACGCTCGACGTGCTCGCCGCCCACGGCGTGGCCGGGCTGACGGGGATCCTGTTCATCGGCTTCTTCGCCCAGGCGTCGTGGAACGGGATCTCCGACGGCTGGATCTTCGGCAACTTCGACCAGTTCGTCGACCAGTTCCTGGCCGCGGTGGCGACGCCGGCCTACGCCTTCGGCGTCACCTTCGTGCTGCTGAAGCTGATCGGCACGCTGACGCCGCTGCGCGCGAGCGAGGACGAAGAGGCGCTCGGCCTCGACGTCACCTACCACGGCGAGGAGGCCTACGCCAGCGGCGAGGGCGCGATCCTGGTCACGCCCGAGGCGGGCATCGAGGAGCCGGTGCCCGTCGCCGACACGCGCTAGAGCGCCGCCGATGAGTTTCTCGGCCGTCGCCGGTCTTTACCGGTGATGGCCCCGAATGCGGTCAAGCCGATCGACCCGTATCCCGACGCGCTCCACGCAGACGGTCGCTCGCTCGGGCTGGGGTTGGTCGCGGCCCTTCACCGCCTGCCGGCCCGCGAGCGGGCCGCGATCACGCTCACCGACGTCTCGGGATTCGAGCGGCGCGAGGTCGCCGAGATGCTCGAGACGACCGAGGCGTGGGTCGAGCGGACCGTGCGCAGGGCCCGCGCCGCAGTCAGGGCCACGGCGGGGCCCGTGCCGGGCCGGCCGCCTGGGTCGGGCTCGGAGGCGGAGCGTCGCCTCATCGCGCGCCTGGCGGCGGCGCTCGAGCGGGTCGACGCGGCGGCCGTCGGCGAACTGCTCGCCGAAAACGTCAGCCTCGGATGCACCCGGCGCTGGGCGGTGTTCCGGGGCCGTGAGCGGGTGGCGGCCATCCTCTGCGACCGGATGACCGACGAGCGCCTCTCGCTCGTCCCCACCCGAGCCAACGGCCAGCCCGCCTTCGGCTGCTACGTCGCCGACCCGCACGAGCCGGTCGCGCGAGCCCGCGGGCTGCTGGCGATCACGCTCGCCGGCAACCTGGTGGTGGGGCTGACCCGCTTCTGGGACAACGACGTGCTGCCCTACTTCGGGCTGCCCGACGTCCTCCCCGCGTCAGCCGAGCGGTAGCTGCTGCGGCCGCCCCATCGGCGTCGAAGAGCGCTAGACGAACCGCTTGACGAACTCGAGCGCCGTCTCGGCGACCTCGCGCCAGCCGCCGTCGATGGTCAGCGAGTGGCCGCGGTTAGGCATCTGCTTGATCTCGGTCACCGCAGGGTTGTGGCTCTGCCGTTTGTAGGACGCGTTGGCGATCGCCCACGGAACCGTGTGGTCCTTCTCCCCGTCGATGATCAGCAGCGGCCCGCGCGCGGGGTTCTTCGGGTCGAGCTTCGCCTCGGAGCGCGGGTTGAGGTTGGCGTTCGCCATCTGCATCAGGGTGCCGCCTGGCGCCGCGACGTGGTAGGTCTCATACAGCTGCTTCGCCTCTTCCTCGCCGAGCGCGTTCGCCCAGCCGTACTTGAACTGGTCGAAGGTGAGCGTCACGGCGCGGTTGCGGTTGAGCGGGTTCTTCAGCACCGGAAGCGCCGAGCGCAGCGCGGAAATAGGCAGCGGCAGCACGCCGCGAAACGGCCCCGGGTCGATCGCCACCGTTGCTGCCGACAAGCCGCGGTCGGCGAGCAGCTGCGCCAGCAGCCCGCCGGTCGAGTGGCCCATCACCGCCGGTTTGCGGTCGAGATGGCCGATCACCTCGGCGGTGTGGTCGGCGATCCCGCCGAGCGTGTTCTTGGCCAGCGCATCGGGGTTGGCGCGCGCCTGCTCGACCGTCTCGGGATCCCCGGGCCAGTCCGGGGTGACGCCCGCGTAGCCGGCCTCCTCGAAGAACCCGACCCAGTTGTCCCAGCTGCTCGGCAGCAGCCAGAGACCGTGGACGAAGACGACCGGCGTGCGCGCCGAGGCGTTGGCCGCTTCGATCTGTTTCGTCTCGCGCTCGCTGACCCCCATCGCGGGGGAAGCTATCAGGCGGCGATCGGGCTGGCCACGAGGTCCAGCGTGAGGGCGTAGGCGACGCGCGAGCCGGTGCCGATCGCGTTCGCGGCCGAGCGCGAGTGGTCGGTGGCGGCGTCGCCGGCGGCGTAGACGCCCGCCGCGCCGGTGCGCCCGTCGACGTCAGTCTCGATCGTGCCGCCGTCGCCCAGCTCGCAGCCCAGCGCCGCGGCGAGGCCGTTCGGCTGCTCGCGCCGGGTGCGGACGAACAGCGCCGCTCGCGACTCCGGCTTCCCGGACTCGAACTCGATCCGGTCGAGCTGCCCGCCGTGGCCGATCAGCCGACGGACCCTCTCCTCGCGGATGCGGACCCCGAGGCGGTCCAGTTCGGCGCGCTCGCGGTCGAGGTTCGCGGGGCCGTCCGTCACCAGCAGGACGTCGCGGCTCCAGCCGGAGAGCATGATCGCCGAGCGGGCTGCGGCCGACCCGTTTCCGTGTACGGCGAGCGGCAGGTCCCGGACCTCCCAGCCGTCGCAGAACGGGCAGTGAAACGCAGACCGGCCCCAGAGCTCGGTGATCCCCGGAAGCGCCGGCGGGTCGTAGCGCAGCCCGTGGGCCAGCACCAACGTTCGCGCGGTGATCGGCGCGCCGTACTGGAGGGCGATCCGGAACCCCGCGGCGGTGCGCGCGGCGTCGACGACGGCGTCGCTGCGAACGGCGACCGTCGGAAACTCCTGCAGCTGCACGCGCGCGCTGCGACGCAGGTCCCACGGCGAGGCGCCGACCTGCGCCAGCAGGCCGCCCACCGAGTCGACCATCGCGTTCGCGGGCCGCTCGGTGTCGAGCACCAGGACGCGGCGGCGCGCCCTGCCGAGGACCAGCGCGGCGCTCAGCCCGGCCGGCCCGCCGCCGACGATCACCGCGTCGTAGGCCTCCGGCCGCCGGCGGATCGCGGCGACGTGGGTGCGGCCTCCGTGGCTTCCGCGCCGATCGCCGAGCCCCCGGACACCCCTGGTGTGGAACCGCTTTGCCATCTCGCAAGTAAGGACCCGAACCCGATCGGGAACTCATCGGCGCTCGGGGCGGGCGGCGGTCGATTAGGTTGCGTCTGTGCCCGACACTTCGCTCGAAACGCTGAGGGACATCTACTCGGCCATCCAGCACCACGATTCCGAGCGGCTCACCGAGGCTCTGGCCCACGACATCGAGTGGACGCTGCCCGAGACCGTTCCGTGGGGCGGCACCCATCACGGCCACCTCGGGGTGATGGCCGTGGTCGAGATCTTCGAGGAGCACGTCGACGGCCTCTGGGCTGAGCCCGACGAGCTCATCGAGGCCGGCGACGAGCTCGTCGTGCTCGGCCGTGTGATGGGCCGCGCGCGCTCGACCGGCCAGGCCTTCGAGGTCCCGTTCGCGCACGTCTGGTCGCTCACCGACGGCGTTCCGTCGCGGTTTCGGGGCTACTACGACGCCGCGCCGATCCTCGCCGCTCTCGGCGACGGCCCCTGAGTTCCCGAGCCTCAGTCGCTCAGCGGCGGTCCCAGCGCTTCAGGTAGGGGAACGGGTCGATCAGGCTGCCGCCCTTCTCCCAGCCGGGGGAGGACCACATCTCGAAGTGCAGGTGACAGGCGCTCGCGTCGCCCGTCCGCCCCACGCGCCCGAGCGAATCGCCGGCGGCCACCTTCTCGCCCCGGCGCACCCTCGCGCGCTCGCTGAGGTGCATGTAGACCGTGTCCGGGTTCCCGGCCGAGCCGTGGATGACGACGTAGTTGCCGGCGGCGGACTGGTAGGCCACGTAGCTGACCCGCCCGGACAGGGCGGCGACGACGGGCTTTCCGCACTTGGCGAGCAGATCCTGGCCCTGGTGGCCGCGCCCGGCGCCGAGGCCGTCGCCGTAGGTGTGGTGGCCGCGGATGGGGAAGGTGCCGGAGCTCGAGGCGGCGGCGGAGGTGGTGCCGCCGGTGCCGCCCGGGGCGACGCCTCCGCTTCCCGCGCCGATCGCCGTGGCGGTGGTGGCCCCGCCGAGCGCTGTCATGGCGGCCACGATCGCGGCGGTCCGCCCGTAGGTACGTCGACTCATCCGATCATTCCCTTTCGTCGGCCTGCGGGGTTAGCTGACGGGCTGGCGCTGAAAGAGCCTGCGCCCTCGCCAGGCGGCGAGTTAGCCCCAACGTTCGGGTCCCCCGCTCCCGCCGGCCCGACTGGGCAACGCGGGATTCGGCTTTACCGGTTATCGAGCGCGGGCATATTAGCGAGCGCTCACGTCGTTTCCACCGGACTACCCCCTAGGGGTATAGTTCCAGAGACCATGACGAAGACGACGAACCCGGGCTACATCGACGACAAGGAACAGCTCGTCAACCGGCTGCGACGCATCTCCGGCCAGGTCGGCGGCCTGGAGCGGATGGTCGAGGAGGAGCGCTACTGCATCGACATCCTCACGCAGGTCTCGGCGATCCAGGCGGCGCTCGACCGGGTGTCGCTGAAGCTGCTCGACGATCACACGCGCCACTGCGTGATCGGCGCCACCGACGAGAACCGCGAGGCGATGACCGAGGAGATGATGGACGCGGTCGGTCGCCTGATCCGCAGTCGCTAGCTAATCACGCACCATCCGGGTCGCCCTCGGAGAGCGGCCTGCTTTGAACCGTGGAGGTTCAAAGCAGACCATGCGGTCGGGTTGGACTTGGATCGTCGCGATCGGGGTCCGAGGCGACGTGGGATCACTCATCTAGTCCCGCACCATCCGGGTCGCCCTGCAGAAGGGCGCGGTGCCGTCCGGGTCGTGGTCGCAGGCGAACTCGGTGACTCGCCAGAGCGGCTCCCAGCAGCCGTGGCGCTCGAGAAGCTCGCGCACGCGCTCGGCACCCCGCGGTTCGAGCGACCCGTAGGCGCCTTGCAATTCGCGCAGGCACCACGGCCGGTAGGCGCTGGTCGGTATCCGCCGGTAGGTCGTGCCCTGCACGGTGAGGTCGTGCGTCTCCGCGCCGGCGGTGTACGCGAGCGCGTTGGTCGCCAGGGCCTCGAGGTGCGTCTCGCCGACCTCGTGCAGGATCGGCCCCCAGTCGTCCGGGATGCCGTCGGCGATCGGCTCGGACCCGATCCGGCTCGCCCGCGCGTTCCAGGTCCGCGCCGCCCACTCGTAGGTGGCTGGGGCGCGCTCCTGCATCAGCCGCGCCGGAGTCGGGTCGTGCACGAAGTGGCGCCAGAACGGGCCCATGAGGCCGAAGTCGGCGATCGTCGGGCGGTCGCCCAGCATGAACGGGCGCTCGCTGAAGATCGGCTCGAGCCAGCCGAGCAGCTTCAGGTAGCTGCCCTCGGCGTGGGCGCGGGTGCGGTCGTCGACGACCCCGTCGCCGCGCACGAACAGCTTGGTCTGGCGCTTCGACACCCAGCGCCGGCGCCTGCCCATCGGCACCCCCGGGATGCGGACGATCTCCTCCGCCAAACGGGTGCCGGCCAGGCGGCGGTCCGGCCCGTTCAACCACCGGTACTGCATCGCCGGGCGCCACAGCCACTCGTCGGCGTAGTCCTCGACCAGCAGCGAGACGTAGCGCTGCACCGGGTCGTCGGGGATCACCGCCGTGCCGGGCTGGGTCTGCTCCAGCCAGGCGATCATCGGCGTCGTGTCGCTCATCCAGCGGCCGTCGTCGAGCTCGACGGTCGGGTACTGGGTGGCGCCGAGGCGCTTGGGCACGACCGAGCGGTAGAGGCGGGCGTCGAGCGGACGGTACTCGTAGGGGATCTCGCGGTAGCGGAGGTAGGCCTCGAACTTGCCCGTGAAGTACGAGATCTTCGCCCCGTAGACGATCACTCGAGGTATCTACCTACGGCGCGGGCTTGGGCAGCTTCCCGAGGTCGATCTTGCACGACTTTCCGGAGCAGGTGGCGAGCTGGTCGAGCCCCGCCCGGAGGATGTCGTGGATCTCGGCGTAGCGCGGGTCGTCGTGGACGCTCTGGAGCTCCCAGGGGTCGCGCTTGAGGTCGAAGAGAGCCTCGAAGGCGCCGCCCGCGGTGACGTCGAGCCGGTAGCGCTCGGTGCGGATCGACTTGTACGGCGGCACGCCGCGCGGGTTCGGCGCCGTCTCGATCAGCACGCCGCGGCCGTCGAGCGAGCCCGCGTCGCGCGCGGCGCGAAGCAGCGAGACCCCGTCGCTGGGGCAGCGTGCTCTTCGCGCCCGCGAGGCGCAGGATCGTCGGCGCCAGGTCCGCGTTGACGGTGACGCCCTCGACCTTCTCGCGCTCCGGGAAGCCGGGCCCGGCGATGATCAGCGGCACCCGCGACGAGCCCTCGAAGGGGACGTACTTGACGCCGGACGCGTTGCCGTCCTGGGTGACCCAGTCATACAGGCGATGCTCGCCGAGGATCCAGCCGTTGTCGGAGGTGAAGATGATCACCGTGTTCTCGGCGACCCCGGCCCGCTCCAGCGCCCGGTGGACGCCGGCGACCATGTCGTCGACGGCGAGCAGCGAGGCCATTCGGCCCTGATAGTGGCGCTCGAGCGAGGCGGCGACGTCCTCACCGAAGGGCTGCGGGAAGAAGGTCAGCAGCGCCGGCTTGTCCGACAGGTCGGCCTCGTTGTAGTTCGGGTAGATCGGCATCTCGAGCTCGGCGGCGGCGGCCGCGTCGCGCGGCGCGGGCACCGCGGGCGTCCCCTCCCGCGTCGCCTGGCTTTCGACGGCGACCGTGTGCGGCGCGAGCGGGGCCAGGTTGAGGAAGAAGGGCTTGTTGCCGCGGGCCGCGTGGGCGATCTCGCGCTCGGCGATCTCCGAGTAGACGTCGGTCGAGTAGTCGTCGGGCGAGCTCCCGTAGGTGCGCAGCTTGCCGTTGTGGTTGAGCGTGTAGTCGTAGTAGCCGTAGGTGCTCGGGTCCACCCCGCCCCACCACTCGGACCAGCCCTGGGGAACCTCGTACGGGTCGCGGGTGCCGTACTCGTTCAGGTACTTGCCGATGTGGATGGTCTCGTAGCCGGCGCGCTGGAGCCAGACGGGCAGGGTCTGGGAACCGTCGAAGCGGTAGTAGCCGCCCTCCGGGAAGTTGTTCCAGAGGATCCCGTGGTTGTGGGCGTACTCGCCGGTGTAGTAGGTCGCCCGGGAGGGGCAGCAGAGCGGGAAGTTGACGACGTTGTTGGTGAAGGTGGTGCCCTGGCGAACGAGCAGCTTGCGGGTCTTCGGCATCGCCCACATCGAGCGGAAGTCCTGGTCGTCGGTCATGATCGTGATCACGTTCGGCGGCGAGCTCGCGGGCTTCTCGGCGCCCTGCGCGGCCGGCGAGAACAGCACGCAGGCGAGCAGCGCGGCGGCGACGACGATGAGCGGCTTCCTCTTCACGCGAACTCCCCTTTCGACTTCCGTGCCGGTGCCCGCGGCACGCTAGCATCTTATTGACGGTGCGTCAACAACAAGCCACCCGCCTCCCCCCCGACGAGCGCCGGGCGCAGGTGCTCGACGCGGCCCGTGTCGTGTTCGCCCGCGACGGATTCACCGGCGCCTCGGCGGCCGCGGTCGCCCGCGAGGCGGGCGTGACCAGGACCCTGGTGCACCACTACTTCGGCTCGCGGCGCGAGCTCTTCCTCGGCGTCCTCGAGGAGCTGGCCGAGCGCCTGCCGGCGGCGATCAGGACCGACCTCGAGGGCGTGCCGCTCGAGGAGGTCGTCCGGATCAACTCGACCGCGCTGCTCGACGCCGTCGAGCGCGACCGCGACGCCTGGGTCGCCCTCCTCGGCGCCACCGGCTCCGACCCGGACGTCGAGCGGATCCTCGACGGAGCCCGCGATCGGACGATCGACAAGATGCTCGTCAACCAGGGTGCCGCGGTGGGCGATTCGGAAGAGCTGCGGCTGTTGCTGCGCGTCTACCTCGGCGCCGCCGAGGCGGCGCTGGCCGAGTGGGCGGTGCACGGACGGGCCACCCGCGGCCAGACCGAGGTGCTCATGCAGCGGACGCTGCTGGCGATGGTCACCGAGGTGCTCCCGCAGCTGGTCGACGCCCGCGGCTAGCCGAAAGTGAATACGTAGGCCTCGACGCCGCGGGCATCGAACGTGATCTCGAAGGTGCGGTCGCTGATCGATCCCGGTTGCCGAACGAGCTGGTAGAGCCGCTGTTCCGCCACCGCTCCGCGGCCCTGCTCATCGACGTCGAGCCCGTGAGCGTCGCCGGGAGGCTCTCCGTCGATGAGCACCCGAAACGGCACGGACGCATCGCGTGGACGAGGTCCCATGACCAGGTGCACGTCGCGTGCGTGGAAGCGAAAGGCGATGCTCCCGCCCGCTTGATTCAGCACGCTCGCGCGACTCTCGACCGTCCAGTCGCCCGATAGAGACCAGTCGTTGAGCTTCAGCCGGTCCGCCGCGACATGCCTGCGGGGCACGTTGAGATAGGTCTCCGGAGTCCGGAGACTGGCCCAGTCGGCTTGCGCCTCCAAACCATCAGGGGTGACGGCGACCAGGTCGGCGGCGACATCGTCGCGTCCGGCCTGGCGCAGCAGCTGCTGGATGACCAGTTCGCACTCCTCGTATCCGCCCTCGCCGAACTGGTGATGCCGTATCCGCCCCTCTGCGTCGGCGATGTAGACGGCGGGCCAGTACCGGTTGGCGAAGGCGTCCCAGACCGCGTAGTCGGGGTCGAGCGCGATCGGATACCGGACGTCCATGTCGCGCGCGGCCCAGCGGACGTTGTCGGCATCTCGTTCGAACGGGAACTCGGGCGTGTGGACGCCGACGACGACCAATCCCTGATCGTCGTACTTGTCGGCCCAGGCGCGGACGTAGCCGAGCGTTCGCAGCCAGTTGATGCAGGTGTAGGTCCAGAAGTCGACGAGGACCACCTTGCCGCGCAGGTCCGCCTCCGTGAGCGGCTTCGAGTTGAGCCAGCCCGCCGCGCCCTCGAAGCCGGGCAGGCGACTCTCGACGGGCAACGAAGCCGTCCCGCCGCTGAATAGACGGCTCAACACGCCCACGACGCGGCTCGGCTCGCTACCGAAGCGACCGCAACCCCGTGCGGACCTCGGGGACGAACAACTCGGGGACCTGCCAGGCGGCGAAATGTCCGCCCTTCTCGAGCTGGTTGTAATGGATGAGCTTGGGATAGGCCTGCTCCACCCAACGCCGTGGAGCCGCGTCGATTTCGTCAGGGAAGATGCTCACGGCCACCGGGACGGACACGCCCTTCACGTCGAAGAAGGCGAGCTTGTTCTCCCGATAGATGCGTCCCGACGAAATCCCCGTGTTCGTCAACCAATACAGGGTGATGTTGTCGAGCACGTCGTCTCGTGTGAGGCCCCAGCCGTCGTCATCCCCGTCGAACACGCGCGAGATGCCTTCCATGCTGGCCGCGTCGTGGTCGATCATCCAGGCGGCCAGGCCGACGGGTGAATCCGCAATTCCGTACAGCGTCTGTGGGTGGGTCCCCAACTCCTGTGCGTAGCCGATGTCTGTCGCGAAGAAGACCTTCATGTTCTCGAAGACGCGGGTTTCCTCGTCGGTGAGACCGGCTGGCGCCGGGCCGCCTGACAGGACCGCCGCATGAACGTCGGCTGGAACCGCGCCGGGCATGTTGGTGTGGATGCCGATCAGCTCCGGAGGAGCCTGGACGCCCATCTGGTCAACGACAATCCCACCCCAATCGCCCCCCTGCGCCGCGAAGCGCGTGTATCCAAGGCGCTTCATCAGCTCTGTCCAGGCACTTGCGATGCGCACGGCGTCCCAGCCAGTGGTTGTCGGCTTGCCGGAGAAGCCATAGCCCGGCAGCGACGGAATCACCAGATGAAACGCGTCCGCTGCGCTTGCGCCGTCTGCGGTCGGATTGGTCAGTGGATCGATGATCTTCAGCTGCTCGACGATCGAGCCCGGCCATCCGTGCGTGACGATGAGCGGCAGCGCGTCTTCATGCTCCGAGCGAACGTGGATGAAATGGATGTCCAGTCCATCGATCTCGGTGATGAAGTGCGGCAGGGCGTCCAGTTTCTCCTCGCACTTGCTCCAGTCGTACTCCTCCGCCCAGTAGCGTGCGAGCGCCTGCATCGTCGCGAGCCGCGGGCCCTGCGAGAGATCGTCGACGGTCTCCTTCTCGGGCCAGCGCGTGGCCAGGATGCGCGCACGCAGGTCATCGAGATCCTTCTGGGGGGTCTCCCCCGTGAGCGGCCGGATCGCTGTGGCGTCCCCTGACTTTTTGGTCGTGGCGGGCATCTGTGGCTCCTCCTTGGTTTCTCTGACGGCATGAAGCCTGATCGCCCGGCCTGCCCGTCGCGCCCGTGAATGCCCCGGTCTGCCCCCTGGTCTCCTGACCGTCTACCCGTCGACTTGAGGCTCCCGAGTCACGGCCGGACCGGTTCACGCACCGTGCCCCGGAGCGCGTGGAGGGCCGCGATGTAGATCTCCGAGAAGGTCGGGAACGGCTGGATCGTGTCGGTGACCACCTCGAGCGAAACGCGGGCACGGATCGCCAGCGTCGCCTGCTGCAGCCATTCGCCCGCCTCCGGACCGAGCGCGTAGGCGCCGGTCAGCCGCTCGCCGTCGCTGAGCAGGGTCAGGAACCCGTTGCTCTCCGCGTAGGCGCGGGTGTAGGTCTCCATCTTGGGCACCTCCGAGATCGCGGCGGTGGCGCTGAACGCTGCCTCCGGCTCGCCGACCGAGGCGGCCTGGGGATCGGTGAAGACGGTCCGGGGGACCGCCTCGTAGTTCGCTTGCCGCGGCTCGCCGAGGATGTTCGACGGCGACGACCTCGCCCTCGTACTTGCCGACGTGGGTCAGCGGCCAGATGCCGTTGACGTCCCCGATCGCCCAGACGCCCTCGGCGACGCGACAGCTCGCGTCGACCGGGATACCTCGCGGGTTCGCCTCGACGCCGATGGTCTCCAGACCGATCGAATCGACCCGCGGGCGCCGGCCGGTCGCGACCAGGACGCGGTCGCCGCGCAGCTCGCGACCGTCGTCGAGCTCGAGGACGTAGTCGTCTGCATCGCGGCGGGCCGCGGCCGCGTGAACGCCGAGGACGAGCTCGATGCCGTCGCGGCTCAGGGCCTCGGCGAGGGCTTCGCCCAGCGGCGCCGGCTCGCGCGGCAGCAGATGCTCGGCGCCCTCGATCAGCACCGTTTCGCCGCCGAGGCGACGGACGGCCTGGGCCATCTCGACGCCGACCGGGCCGCCGCCAAGGATGAGCAGGCGGCTCGGCACGGCCTTCATGCCGGTGACCTCGCGATTTGTCCAGACGCCGTCGAGCTCGCGCAGGCCTGGGACCGGCGGGATGATCGGGTCGGCGCCGTTGGCGAGCACGATGTGATCGGCGGTGTGGCGAGCGCCGTCGACCTCGACGGTCCCGGGCCCGCCAGCTTGCCCGTGCCGCGCAGCAGGTCGATGCCGTTTTCGGCCAGCCAGCGCTCCTGGCCGGCGTCGGAGTAGTTCGAGACCATGAAGTCACGCCAGGCGAGCGCCTCGGCGACGTCCACCTCCGCGGTCGCCGCGGCCTCACGCGCCTCGTGGACGGCCTCGCCCGGTCGCAGCAAGGTCTTGGACGGGATGCAGGCGTAGTACGAGCACTCGCCGCCGACGAGCTCGCGCTCGACGAGGGCGACCGCGAAGCCCGCCTTCCGCCAGGGCGCCTGCGCAGTGCTCACCGGGCGAACCGCCGCCGAGATGATGACGTCGTAGTCGCTATTGCCCATCCGTGCCTCCGTCGGTCAGTGGTGGAACAGGCTCGCGCGCGGGTGGGCAGGTCGCGCCCGTGTGATCCCTGGTCACGCCCCTGGTCGCATCCTCTCACCAGGGCACCGACCAGGGACTTCACGGGCGCGAACGGGGCCGCGCGAGCGGGAGGCTGGAGCCGGCAATCCACCGACGGAGGTCAGCATGAGCACCACTGACATGACCGCGGAAACATCGGCTGACAGCCCCGCGACCGGGACGATCGACATGAAGCTCGAGGTCGTAGCGATCCCGGTCTCCGACGTCGATCGCGCCAAGAGCTTCTACGAGAACCTGGGATGGCGACTCGACGCCGACTTCGAACTCGGGGGCGGCGTGCGGGTCGTGCAGTTCACGCCCCCCCACTCGGATGCTCCATCGCCTTCGGCAACGGCTTCATCAAGGGCGAGCCGGGTTCCATCGAGCGCTTGGAGATGGTCGTCTCCGACATCGAGGCGGCGCGTGAATTCCTCACCGGCCGCGGCGTCGAGGTCAGCGACTTCTTCCACCGCGGCGAGTCCGGATTCGAGCCCGGCCTGGACCCGGAGCGCACGTCGTACAACAGCTACGCCACGTTCAGCGATCCCGATGGCAACGGGTACCTCCTGCAGGAGGTCACGGATCGGCTCCCGGGCCGGGTGTGGGAGGAGTGACGATGGACGTCGCGGAGCTCGCCGACCTGCTGCACGAGGCGGCCGAACACCACGACGCGTTCGAGAAGGCCGCTCCGCCGCACGACTGGTGGGACTGGTACGCCGCGTATATGGACGCCCGCCAGGGCGGCAGTGATTCCGGGGACGCCGAGGCGGCCGCGGACCGCTACATGGCCGAGGTCAAGGGCGTGGTGGCGTCGCGATGAGCACGGTCCACGCCAGCCCTTCGAGCAATGGCTCGGGCTCCGACGCGTGGTCTCGGCCGTGGACGCATCTAAGCGTCGACCGCCGCAGCGCCACTTACTGCCGAGTCACCTTCGACCACCCTCCCATCAACACGATCACCGCCACGACCGTCGCGGAGCTCGCCGAGCTCGTCGACCTGATCGAGCAGGATCCCGACCTCAACGTCGTCGTCTTCGACAGCGCCAACCCCGATTTCTACCTGGCGCACTACGACGTCGGAGAACGACCCGGGCGGACCGCGGCGCTGGGGTCGGGCCCGACCGGAATGCCGGCCTGGATCGACGTCCTCGTCCGCCTGTCCCGCGCGCCGGCGGTCAGCATCGCCGCGATCCGGGGACGCGCCCGCGGGGCGGGCAGCGAGTTCGCGCTCGCCTGTGACCTCCGGTTCGCTTCTCGTGAGAACACGCTGCTCGGCCAGTTCGAGGTCGGCATCGGCGTCGTCCCCGGTGGCGGTCCGATGGCCAGGCTCTCGAGACTGGTCGGTCGCGGCCGGGCGCTCGAGATCCTCCTCGTCGCGGACGATCTCGACGGGCCGCGTGCGGAGCAGTATGGATACGTCAACCGGGTGATCGCCGACGACCGGCTCGACGACGAGGTCGGGGCGATCGCCTCACGGCTCGCGGGCTTCGACCACGACGCGATCGCGCGCACGAAGTCGTACGTCGACCAGGTGACGCTGCCCGCCGACAGCGAGCTTCCGCCGCCGTTGGCGGACGCTCGCGAGTTGTTTGCGCGACCCGCGCAGCAGGCGCAGTGGGCGCGGCTCGAGGCGCTCGGGCTCAACACCGACAGCGACCTCGAGCGGTCTCTCGGGCGGCGGGTCGGCGAGGCGGTGCACGAGGCCTGAGGTCAGATTGGGACGAGCTCTGATCCGGATTCGGGCAGCGCGTTCGCCAGCTCCCGGCGGGAGTGGATCCCCAGCTTCGCGAAAACCTTGTGCAGATGCCACTCGACGGTGCGCGGACTGAGGAAGAGCCGGGCACCGATCTCCGGGTTGGTGAGCCCG
>CAWCBM010000001.1:0-7846 GCA_963793775.1 uncultured Solirubrobacterales bacterium | reverse complement strand
GCCCGGTCCGCCGGGCCGTTGGCTTGAGTCGGGCATCTCTTCTCCTCGCTCGAACTTGGCAATAAGGTTGGACGACCGAACCTTTGTCGCCAGCCTATCTTCCACCCAAACCTTGTCAAGACCGCCCGAGACCCAGGTTGCCGTGATCGGCGGAGGAGTCGTCGGGGCGGCGGTCGCGCACGCGCTCGCCGCCCGGGGAGTCGCGGCCGTCGTGCTCGAGGCCGAGCCGGAGCTCGCGCGCGCGGCCAGCGGAACCAACTCCGGCATCCTCCACACCGGCTTCGACTCCGAGCCCGGCGAGCTCGAGACCCAGCTGATCCTGCGGGCGGCGGCACTTCGCAACCCGGTCCTGGAGCGCCTGGGCGTGCCGGTGATCCGCTGCGGCGCAGTGCTTCGCCCCGGCGACGACCAGCAGGCCCGAGTCGTCGCCGAGATCGAGACCGGCGCTCGGGCGAACGGGGTCGAGGCCGCTCTCGGTGCCGAGGGCGCGCTCTCGGTTCCGGGCGAGGCGGTCACCGATCCGGTCGCCTACACGCGAGGGCTCGCGGCCGCCGCGCATGCGGGCGGGGCGGAGCTCCGGGTCGCCTCCCGCGTCGCGGCCATCGAGGCGTCGGCGGACCTGCTCGTGCTGCACACCGCGGGCGGCGAGGCGCTGCGCTGTCCGATGGCGATCAACTGCGCCGGCCTGCGCGCCGACGAGGTCGCCCGCATGGTCGGCGACGAGAGCTTCGAGATCTATCCGCGCAAGGGCGAGTTCTTCGTCTTCGCGGCCCCCGGCGGCCGGCCGCTGGAGCGGATCCTGCTCCCGGTTCCGAGCAAGCGGACGAAGGGGGTGCTGGTGTTCCCGACGGTCGACGGGATGGTGATCGCCGGCCCGACCGCGCACGACCAGGACGACAAGGACGACTGGTCGGTGCGTGACGCCGCTTTCGACGAGGTGATGCCGAAGGCCGTCGCGATGCTCCCGGCGCTCGAGGGAGCCGAGCCGATCGCAGCTACGCGGGCCTCCGGCCCGCGGGCCGCGGCTGCAACTACCTGGTCGAACCCTCTCGCGCCAATCCGCGGCTGATCCACGCGGCGGCGATCAGGTCGACCGGCCTCACGGCCTCGCTGGGAATCGCGGAGCGCGTCGTCGAGCTGCTGGCGGCGGGGGGCTCGAGGTGTCCGAGCCGCGCGAGCTCGCGCCGATCGAGCCGCCTCATGCCGCCGAGCCCTGGTGGCAGCGCGCCGCGCGGCGGGGAGCGACCGTCTGATGGCGCGGCGGCTGCTGCTCGGGGTCGACGAGGGGACAACCGGCGTCAAGGCGGCGCTCTTCGACACCGAGCTCAACGAGGTCGCGGTGGCCCGCCGCGACAAGGTCAACCGCCACCCGCAGCCCGGCTGGGTCGAGCAGGACGGCAACGAGGTGCTCGCCGCCGTGGTCGAGGCGGTCGCCGAGCTGCTCTCCTCCGCCACCGGCGAGGTCGTCGCCTGCGGGCTCGACCACCAGGGCGAGTCGGTGCTCGCCTGGGATGGGGAGACCGGCGAGCCGCTGAGCCCGATCGTCGTCTGGCAGGACAAGCGCTCGCAGGAGGTGCTCGATCGGCTGGTGGACCGCGAGGACGAGGTCAAGGCCGCCAGCGGCCTGCCCTTCGACCCCTACTTCTCGGCAGCCAAGCTCGCCTGGCTGCTCGAGCACGATGAGGACGTCCAGCGGGCCCGCGAGGCCGGGACGCTGCGGATGGGGACGGTCGATTCGTTCCTCTGCGACCGACTGGGCGCGGGCTTCGCCACCGACCCGTCGACGGCCTCGCGGACCCAGCTGCAGCGCATCGACGCCGCGGGCTTCGACCCGGCGCTGTGCGAGACCTTCGGTGTCCCGCGCGACGTGCTACCCGAGATCCGCGACACCGTCGGCGAGCTCGGCACCCTCAGCCACCCCAGCTGGCCCGCCGAACTGCCCCTGTGCGGCCAGACCGTCGACCAGCAGGCGGCCCTCGCCGGCTCGGGGGCGGTGGCACCCGGCCGCGTCAAGGCGACCTACGGGACGGGGGTTTTCGTCCTGGCCCACGTCGGCGACCAGGTGCCGAACCCGGCGGGCGGCCTGCTGCCGACCATCGCCTGGAGCATCGGCGGCCGGCTCGAGTACGCGCTCGACGGCGGCGTGTTCGCCGCCGGCGCCATGCTCGAGTGGCTGTGCCGGGAGTTGGGAGTCGCCGGCGACCCGGCGGCGCTCGGCGTGCTCGCACGCACGGCTCCCGACTCCGGCGGCGCCCGCGTGCTGCCCGGCCTCGCCGGTCTCGGGGCTCCGTGGTGGCGACCGGACGCTCGCGCGGTGCTGGCCGGGATCGGCGGCGGGACGACCGGGGCGCAGATCGCCCGCGCGGCGCTCGAGGGCATTGCCTGGCGCGTCGCCGACATCGTCGCGGTGATCCGCGAGACGGTCGAGGTCGGCAGCCTGCGCGTCGACGGCGGGCTCACCAACGAGCCGCTGATGCTCGAGCTCCAGGCCGACGCGATCGGAGCAACGGTCGAGGCCGGCGCGGCCGACGCCACCGTGCTGGGCGCCGCGGCGCTGGCGGCCGTCGGCTCAGGCACGATCGGCTCGCTCGTCGAGGCTGCCGAGCTGCTGCCTGTCCAGCGCCGGGTCGACCCCGGCCGCGACGCCGGCTGGCGCGCGGCCGAGCACGGCCGCTGGCGCGCGTTCGTCGCCGCGACCGCGGCGCTCGACGGGCCCTAGGCCGCGCCTAGCTCGCCGGCGGCGGCGGCGGCGGCCTGAGGCTCGACCGGCTTCTCCTCGACGATGCCCATGCCCTCGTCGAACTCGATCTGCCGGATCGGGCCCGTGTAGCGGTCCCTCATGCCGCAGAAGCCAGGCGAGGCCTGTGCCCAGCAGAACCACTCCGACCACGAGCGGCGTGTAGTTGAAGAAGCTCCAGTCGAAGTCGTCCTCCCACGGCACTCCGAGGCTGGAGAAGGGCAGCATCAGGATGATGAACATCAAGATCACGAAGACCACGGCGATCGCGTTGATCCACTTGTACCGCGCCCCCAGCGTCCACGAGCGCGTCTCGAATGAGTCGCCCGCACGCCAGCGCAGATACACCGGTGTCACGTAGGCGATGTAAAGGCCGATGGTGCCAATCGCGGTGACCGCGAAGAAGGCGACCGGCGGCACAAACGTGTCGGGCGCGAACAGCGCAGGCAGCACGATCAGGAAGGCGAGCCCGCAGCTGCCGAGGACGGCCATCACGGGCACGCCCCTGCTGCTCACCCGGCTCCAGAGCTGGTGGCCCGGGGTGGCTCGGTCACGCGAGAACGCAAAGAACGTCCGCGAACAGCTCGTCACGCATGCCATGCCGCAGAAGAACTGGCCGACGCAGGCGATCACGAGGATGGCCTCGGCCCAGTTCTGGTTCATGTCGGCGGAGGTGAAGACGGCGATCGAGCTGCCGAAGCCCTCGTTGATGGCATCGACGTTGGTGGCGGCGAACAGGAACGCGAGCAGTACGAACCAGCCGATCAAAGCGGAGAGCGCCACCGACTGCCAGATGCCCTTGGCCGCCGCCTGCTCGGCGCCGACCGTCTCCTCGGCCACGTGCGCCGAGGCGTCGTAGCCGGTGATCGTGTACATCGTCAGCAGGAAGCCCACGGGAAGCACGAGGAACCAGTAGGTGCCGCCGCTGATGGCTCCGTCGGCGAAACCGGAGTTGTTGATCCGCTCGCCGAAGACGAAGCTGGCGCTCTGGTGGCTATCCGGGACGATGATGAGGATCCCGATGATGATCAGCACCCCGATCACGTGCCACCAGACCGAGACGGCGTTGAACACCGCGAGCAGCCGGTGCGAGAAGATGTTGAGCAAGGCGTGTAGCGCGAGGATCACCGCGAACACCCAGAAGATCTCCTGGATGATGTGCTGGTCGTCGGCGAAGTTGATGAAGCCCAGATCCCATCCCCAGAGGCCGAAGAGCTGGGTGGCGAAGAACGCGAGCACGTAGTCCACCGAGGCGACGATCCCGACCAGGCCGAGCACGTTGAACCAGCCGGTGAACCACGACCAGCCGGCGCCGCCTAGTTTGTGGGCCCACCAGTACGGACCGCCGGCGGTCGGGAATGCCGACGCGAGCTCGGACATGCTGACGGCGACCGTGAGGATGATCAGCGCGAGAACCGGCCAGCCGATCGAGATCGCGATCGGGCCACCGTTGTTCCACCCCACGTAGAACACCGTGAAGCAGCCGGCCAGGACCGAGATGATCGAGAACGAGATCGCGAAGTTCGTGAACCTCGTCCAGCCGCGGTCGAGCTCCTGCTTGTAGCCGAGCTCGGCGAGGCGCTGCTCGTCGAGGTCCGCGAGGCGCTGCTGCTCGTCGCGGTCAACGGGGGGCTGGGTGGTCATTCGTGCACTCTCCCTTTGCGCCGTTCAGGTAAAAGGTGTGACCTGCCGACCTATATGAGCGATTCGACCCTAAACCCGCCGGCGGATTCGAGTCAACCCCGGGACGCGGAACTGGGACGAATCGTCCAGCAGCTTGCGAAGACCCTTGGACGGTCCGACGCGCCCCCGGAGCCGCTCGGAGGAGGAATCACCAACCGCAATTTCCGCGCTCGCTTCGACGGCAGGGACTACGTGATCCGGGTTCCCGGCAAGGACACCTCGCTGCTCGAGATCGACCGCGGCGCGGAGAAGATCGCGAACGAGCGCGCGGCGCGAATCGGCATCGCGCCGCCGGTCGCCGCGATGCTCGACGAGCCACAGGCGATCGTCACCCTGTTCGTCGAGGGCGAGACCATGGACTCGGCCGACCTGCGTGAGCCCGGGGCGCTCACCGACGTCGCCCGCTCGCTGCGCGCGATCCACGAGCTCGGCGAGCCGCTTCCGACCGCGTTCGACTCGTTCCGGATCGTCGAGACCTACGCCGAGACCGCGCGCGAGCGCGGCGCCGAGATCCCCGGCGCCTACGCGGAGGCGCTGAAGCCGGCAGGCCGGATCGAGGCGGCGCTCACGGGCCCAGAGCACGACTCGGTGCCGTGCCACAACGACCTGCTCGCCGCCAACTTCATCCGCGGCCCGAAGCAGGTCTGGATCGTCGACTGGGAGTACGCGGGAATGGGCGACCGCTACTTCGACCTCGCCAACTTCGCGGTCAACAACGAGCTCGGCGAAGCGGGCGAGCTGGCGCTGCTCTCGGACTACTTCGCCGAGGAGGCGACCGCCGCGCGGGTGGCGACCCTGCGGCTGATGAAGTTCATGTCCGACTTCCGCGAGGCGATGTGGGGAGTCGTCCAGACCGTCGTCTCAGAGCTCGACTTCGACTTCTCCGGCTACGCCTCAAAGCATTTCGAGCGCATGCTCGCGACGGCCGCCGACCCGGACTTCGAGACCTGGCTGCGGGAGGCCGGTGAGCCCGCGGGCTGAGCTTCCCGACTCGGCCCGCTGCGTGATCATCGGGGGCGGCGTCGGCGGCGCGTCGATCGCCTACCACCTCGCCAAGCTCGGCTACCGCGACGTCGTCCTGCTCGAGCGCGCCGAGCTCACCTCCGGCTCGACCTTCCACTCGGCTGGACTGGTCGGACAGTTGCGCGGATCCGTGTCGCTGACGAAGATGATGATGCACTCGGTCGACGTCTACCGCGGCCTCGACTCGGAGTCGGAGCTCGACCCCGGCTGGGTCGAGTGCGGGAGCCTGCGCCTCGCCTCGAGCGATGAGCGGATGGAGGAGCTGCGCCGGCAGGCGGGCTGGGCGAAGACGTTCGGGCTGCCGCTGGAGCTGGTCTCGGCCGATGAGGCCGCGGAGATGTTCCCGCTGATGTCCACCGACGGCGTCCTCGGCGCCGCCTGGCTTCCGACCGACGGCTACATCGACCCCGCGCAGCTCACCTACGCGCTGGTCGACGTGGCGAGGCGGGACGGTGGGCTGCAGGTGTTCCAGTCCACGCGCGTGACCGGCATCCGGCGCAACGGCGGCCGGGTGCGGTCGGTGGTGACCGACCGCGGCGAGATCGAGGCCGAGGTGATCGTCAACGCCGCCGGCATGTCCGCGGCCGAGATCGGCCGGATGGCGGGGGTGCGGGTGCCGATCGTGCCCATGTCGCACCAATACCTGGTCACCCAGCCGTTTCGCGACCACGCCACCGACGAGCGGCTCCCGACCCTGCGGGACCCCGACCTGCTGATCTACTTCCGCGAGGACGGCGGCGGCCTGGTGATGGGCGGATACGAGCGTGAGTCCAAGCCGGCATTCCTGCCAGACGGGACGGGGGGCTTCGATCGCATCCCGCCGGACTTCAACGGCCGGCTGCTCGAGGACGAGTGGGACCGGTTCGAGGAGATCACCGAGAATTCCAAGCGCCGCGTCCCCGAGATGGACCGGGTGAAGATCACCCGCCTGATCAACGGGCCCGAGGGCTTCACCCCCGACAACGAGTTCTGCCTCGGCGAGACCGAGGTGCGAGGCTTCTTCGTCGCGGCCGGCTTCTGCGCCCACGGCCTCGCGGGCGCCGGCGGGATCGGGCGGGTGATCGCCGAGTGGATCGCCGAGGGCGAGCCGAGCCTCGACCTCTGGGAGATGGACGTGCGGCGCTTCGGCGCCCAGTACCGCTCGCCCGCCTACACGCACGCCCGGATCCGCGAGACCTACGAGACCTACTACGACATCCGCTATCCGAGCCACGAGCGCAGCGCCGGCCGGCCGCTGCGGATGTCGCCGGCCAACCCCTGGCACGCCGCGAACCGCGCCGCGTTCGGCGAGAAGTCGGGGTGGGAGCGCGTCAACTGGTACGAGTCGAACGCCCCGGGCGGCGACGAGTCGCTGCGCCCGCGCGGTTGGGCGGGCCGGCACTGGTCGCCGGCGATCGGCGCCGAGCACCTGGCGACCCGAGAGGCGGTCGCGCTGTTCGACGAATCGTCGTTCGCGAAGATGGAGATCGAGGGGCCGGGCGCGGCCACGCTGCTCGAGCGGCTCTGCGACAACCGCATCGCGCGCGACGTGGGCCAGATCACGTACACCCAGATGCTCAACGAGCGGGGCGGGATCGAATGTGACTTCACCGTTGCGAGGCTCGGCGAGGAGCTGTTTCAGATCGTCACCGGGACGGCGTTCGGAAACCACGATCGCGAGTGGATCCGAAGCACCTGCCGGGCGACGGCAGCGTCGCCGTGCGCGACGTCACCTCCGCCTGGGCGTGCTTCGGGATCTGGGGCCCGCGCGCCCGTGAGGTGCTGGCGCCTCTGACGCCGCAGGACCTCTCCAACGAGGCGTTTCCATACATGGCGATTCGCGAGACGACGGTCGGCAACGTCCCGGTGCGGGCGCTGCGCGTCACCTATGTCGGCGAGCTCGGCTGGGAGATCTACTGTCCGAGCGAGTACGGCCTCGGCCTCTGGCGGACGCTGTGGCAGGCGGGCGCCGAGCACAGGATCGTCGCCGGTGGCTACCGGGCGATCGACTCGCTGCGGCTCGAGAAGGGCTACCGGGTCTGGGGCGCCGACATCACCCCTGACGAGACCCCGTACGAGGGCGGGGTCGGGTTCTGCGTCAAGCTCGACAAGGAGGGCGGCTTCATCGGCCGCGAGGCGCTCGTCGCGGCGCGCGAGGCGGGCCCACGCACGCGCCTCTGCTGCCTGACGCTCTCGGACCCGCGCTCGGTCGCGCTCGGAAACGAGCCGGTGCGGATCGACGGCGAGATCCGCGGCAGGGTCACCACGGGGGGCTACGGCTACACGGTGGGGAAGTCGATCGCCTACGCGTACCTGCCGCCCGGCCTCACGGAGCCCGAGACCCCGGTGCAGGTCGAGATCTTCGGCGACTGGATCGCCGGCCAGGTCGCTCCCGAGCCGCTCTTCGACCCGAAGGGCAACCGG